>CAVZXI010000022.1:0-225085 GCA_963779235.1 Pyrinomonadaceae bacterium | reverse complement strand
CAATTGTGAGTTCGTCTGCATTTGAATTATTAGCCATTATTTCTTGGTCGAGAGCTTCAGGAATATTCCCTTCGTTACGAGCAAAAATGATAGCACGATAGCACCAAATTCTTTCCCAATCAATTAAGTGTTGTAAAATTTTATTTATTGTCCATTTATCAACTTCATAGGTTTTTAAACCAATTCTTTTTAATTGAACAATATCTAAATCATTAATGTTTTTTAAACTTATTTCAAATGCATCATTAAGTTCTATATCCCCATTCAATTTTAGAACATATTCTAAAAATTCAGGATTCTTCATTGTTTCTTGTTTTTTCATTAATATTTTTCTTAGTCTTGTTGCTAACTCGTAAATATACGCACCTTTCTACAAATAATCTATTATAGCTCGCTCCACGATGAATGATAAATTTACGGCTTGCATATAGCATAAACAATGTCTATTCAATTGTTTAGCTCAAAGGTATTTATTGATATGCTCTAAAGGAATAGGAAAAGCATAATTAGATAAAGTTGATATTGTAGCTTTGAGCAATACAATTTACGCACCGTTTGCGGTTCGCTAATTTCTATCAATAGGATGCCGAATACTCAAGAATTTTGAGTAGCCTTCGTGAAATTACGAAGCAGGATTAACAGTCTCTTGATTCGTTTCAATATGTTTTGAAGGTCGCAAAAGTCCAAGCAAATACCAAATAATTCCGTGGGTTACATAAACCAGCAGGGCTTTCCTATAAAAACTGAGACAAGGTAGAAGATGTTACAATTTTAGTTGAAATTAGACTTAAAGACATTACTGAGCGGTATAAAAATTGCATTGGACACAAAAGGGTGAAAAAACAGATATTTAAGTGTGAATCAAACACTATTCAACACCATTTTGCGTCCACTTGAAGCGATGTTGGCTTCAATGTCACCAAGTATAGACCAAGAAGCAGCTTCGGAAAAACTCTTTTTTGCTGATTTTGTGCGGAAATTGATTTTTGGCTATCTTTACCAAAACAGTTCTTTGAGAAGTTTGACGGTGGAATTAGAAACCAATGCGGTATGCCGTGATTTGGATTTGCAACCGACCCCATTTTCAACCTTGAAAGATGGATTTTCACGCTTTCAGAGCAAATATTTCAAGCAGTTATATGAGAACTCTCTTGGAATCGGCAAATCTCTCTAAAGTGGCATTTATTGAAGAGTTGGGGATTTGCCAAGTGATAGATGGGAGTTTATTTCCGATGCTTTTATCCATTACTTGGACTAATTATCGGGAAAAGAAAAATGCGTTCAAGCTACATTTAAGTTTTGAATTGAATCGAATGATGGCGACTGAGTTTTGGGTTGGAAGCGGGAATTCAAGTGAGCGAGCATTTTTAGAGAAAGTGGTAACAGCGGGAGTTACATACATCGCAGATCGAGGCTATTTCAGTTTTGCTTTAGCGGATAAAGTGTTGCAAGCCAAAGCGTTTTTGGTGATGAGGGTGAAGGATAATCTGCTTTACGAGGTAGTTGAGAGTGGTGTCATCAATTTAGCGGAAATCCCAAATTGTTTTCATCGGGTGGCGGATGAAATCATCATTTTCACGAATGACGAAAAGCGGAATAGGCTGCGTTTAATTACTTTTACGATAGCTGGAAGTTATTTTCGGATAGTCACGAAC
This sequence comes from Pyrinomonadaceae bacterium, assembly GCA_963779235.1. GTDB lineage: Bacteria > Acidobacteriota > Blastocatellia > Pyrinomonadales > Pyrinomonadaceae > JAIBCC01. The sequence goes on along the minus strand of CAVZXI010000022.1, from coordinate 223,430 downwards.
CGGTTTCAGTTAAGCACGCTAAACATAATTATTTTATATGCTTACAGGTGGCAGATAGAGTTATTTTTCAAGTTTATGAAACGAACGATGAAAGGAATACATCTGCTCAATCAGAGTCAAAACGGAGTGGATATCCAGTTTTATCTGTTGTTGACGACAGCGATCTTGATGTTGAAATTCAAGCAAAGCAATCAAGAAAATGAGGATTTAGAAGAAAAAGTTAAGGAAAAAAGAGAAAAAAAAGGGTTAAGCCCGTCGGAATGGATCAAAGAAATCGGAAAAATATTTTACAAGTCGTGGAAAATCAGCAAGAATTGGCTCTTGATAGTGAAGAATTCGCTAAATCAAATAGTTGATTATGAACTACTTAAATTGCTGAATAGCTACTAGCAAATCTTATGCCGCTCAGTAATGACTTAAAGAGTAATAAAAATGCTACCTTGTCAGGAAGATAATAGGAGTTTTTTCGAGAAACTGCAAAATGAAAAGGGCTTGGATTTACGGGATTCGCGTGGCAAACGTCACGATTTAGCCGTTGTTTTAGTGGGAGTGACGATTGCTTTATTGAGTAATCGGGATGGTTGTTTATCAAGCATTCGGCGGCATCTGAAAAATCATTACGAGAAATTGGTTAAGGTTTTAGGGGTGGAAAAGAAGAAACCCGTTTCGCGCTCGCAATTGCCTTTGATTTTAGAAAAAGTATCAGTTCAGGTTTTTGACCACCTGTTATTTGAAAACTATGGGATTAGATTGAACCAAGCAGAACAAAAATGGTTTGCGATGGACGGAAAAGAAATGAGGGGAAGTATTGAGAAAGGGGCAAAAAGAGGTGAAGCGGTAGTGCAGGCAGTCGCCCACGAGAACTGCCAAGTAGCGGCACAAGATTACTACTCAGGAGAGAAAGAATCAGAGGTCCCAACAGTGCGGAAGTTACTGACAGAAAGTGGCTTAGCCTCAGAGAAGATAAGTTTAGATGCTTTGCATTGCAAACCGAAAACATTGGAAATAATGACGGTTGGAGGAGGCAAATACTTAGTGGGGTTGAAAGAAAATCAAAAAGAGTTGAGCCAAACAACAGGCTGGTCATGAAAAATCAGCCAATTTTATTCAAGTGCCAAACACTAGAAAAAGGACACGGGCGGATCGAAAGCAGGAAGTATGAATTTTACGATATTTTGGAGATGAAAAAAGATGAGAGGTGGAATCAATGCCAAATCAAAACCGCGATTAAAGTAATGAGGGAAAGAAAGAAGAAGTAAAAAGTGGCAAAAAAAGTCGAGAAGAAAGCTATTATCTGACGAATGAAGTGGGAAATTACGAAGAACTAGCCAAAGCAATCAGAGAGCATTGGCAAGTGGAAACAAATAATCACCTGCGAGATGTGAGCCTTAAAGAAGACGAAATGCGTTCAAAAAAAAGAGGTTACAAAAAACAATGGGAGGGATCAGAACTTTAGCAATAGCAATTTTGGACAAAACAAAGTGTCAGAATAAAAAGGAGCAGTTGGAAGATTTTGCTGATGATTTTGACAATCTGATTATAACATTAAAGTCTTTCAACTTTTTATAGGAAAGCCCTGTGTCTCTAAATTACACAAGTCGAATTTTAACTGTATCAACTTGACACTCGTAACAGTTTGAGTTATTTCTAATCTTGTCACATTCTTTCTTTCCTAAAAAAACTCATCTACCCAAAAAAAGCAGTATGAAAATCGAAATCGAAAACACAACTTCATTACCAATCGAGCGAAAAATCAAGATGCACGAGGCGCGAGAAGGCATTATCAATCGGCTGGCGCGTGATTTGCCGACCAATATTGATCTTGAAAGATTTTTGAACGTCATCGTTTCGGAAATAGGGCGAATGATGGAGGCTGACCGTTGCGATCTTTTACAACTCTCAGAAGGCAACGAACTCCGCATCAGCCACGAATGGCGGATTTCCGAAGACATTCCGCCAAGCGAGGGGACGACCATTCCAATTGATGCGGAGAAACTGTCCGAACAGTTTGACCTGACTAAAACTATTCGTATTAATGATACTTCCAAAACCAAAGATGCCACTCTTAGATTTTTTACAAAAGCCCTTGAAACTCAGTCGCTTTTGGTAGTGCCGATTATATTAGGAGGTAAAGTCTTTGGCTTAATTGGATTACACGACGTTCACTCTCCACGCGAATGGTTTGATGAAGAGGTTACTTTTCTCGAATCTATCGCTCAACAAATCGCGGTTGGCTATCAATACACACGGCTTTATGTTACGCAACAACAAGAGACCAAAAGCACAAACGCCCTGCTCGAAATTGCCAATACGCTCAATTCACATTCAGATTTTCGGGAAGTTTCGAGCAAAGTAGTGGAAAGGGCGATTGAACTCGTCGGTGCGGATTACGGCGCACTCGGCGTGCTTGACCAAACAGGTAAAAAGATAAATTTGGTGGTTTTTAAAACTGCGCCAAATGCCAAACCCAACGCGATTTGGGGACTGATTGAAGAACACGGCGGCTCGCTGGATATTGAGCCATTCCCTACCTTGAGCGATATTTTGCGCGAAGGAAAAACACTTCGTCTGATTGATAAACAACTTCCCTTTGCGGTGCGCCTGATTTTCAATTCTCAGCTCGGCGGACGAGCGGCTTTGGTTGCTCCGGTGCAAGTTGGCGGACAATCATTTGGACTGCTCGGATTTGTTTGGAGCAATGAACGCGAAAATGGTTTTGAAGACCACGAAGTTGCTTTGGTAGAAGGAATTTCCGACCAAATTGGAACGGCTCTGGAGCGTGACCAACTTTCAGCAGAAGTAATGCGTCTCAAAAGTGAACTTCACCAAAAACATCAAAGCGAAATTATCGGGCAAGCTCCTACGATTCGCCGCGCTATCGAACTTGCGCTAAATGTTGCAGATACTAATACTACGGTTTTGGTGCAGGGCGAATCTGGAACCGGCAAAGAGCTTTTGGCGAATCTGATTCATTACAATTCAGGACGCGAAAACAAACCGTATATCAAATTAAATTGTGGTGCGATTCCCGAAAGTTTGCTTGAATCCGAACTCTTCGGACACGAAAAAGGCGCGTTCACTGATGCCCGAAATCAACGCAAAGGACGTTTTGAAGAAGCCGATGGCGGAACACTTTTCCTTGACGAAATCGGCGAAATGCCACTCACGGCGCAAGTTAATCTGTTGCGAGTTTTGCAAGATGGCGAGTTGACGCGAGTCGGCGGAAGCGAGGTCGTTAAAACCGATGTTCGCGTCATCGCGGCGACCAATGTTGATTTGGAAAAAGCTATTGAAGCCGGAAAATTCCGCAAAGATTTATTTTTCCGGCTGTCGGTTTTTCCGATTACGATTCCGCCTTTGCGCGAACGTCCCGAAGATATTCACATCCTCGTTTATCATTTTCTTGAACTCTACAAACAAAAAACGGGGCGTTTTGTTTCGGGCATCTCAAAAGAAGCCTTACGCGCAATGGTCAATTACGATTGGATGGGCAATGTCCGCGAACTCGAAAATGCAGTCGAAAGAGCGGTGATTATTGCCTCCGGTCGCCAAATCGAACTCGATGATTTGCCCGAAGCGATTAGCAAAAAGGCGTTTGAATCTTACGCCCAAGCCCGTCACGAACGAGCCAAAGCCGCCAGCGAAGGTCGTGCTATCAATCTCGAAGTTGACTTTCCCGCCTCGATGGAAGAAATTGAAAAACAGGCGATTGAGATGGCTTTAGATTATACCGCAGGCGACAAATCCCGCGCGGCACGTTTGCTAAATATCGGCAGAAAAACACTTTATCGGAAACTTGAAGAATACCAAATAACTCAAAGCTAAAAAATTGAGCCTTAAAAATGTTGACTGGAGTAGTCTTCAAAGATACACTTTATCCATCATCTTGGATAATTTAGCGGATTCACAAAGAATCTAAAACATTTAACCCCCCTGTTTGTATTGGAGAAGTTTTATGAAACATTTTATTTTCACCACATTATTGATCTTTTCATTTGTAATCACAGTTGTTGCTCAAAAAGCCGCCCCAACTCCGCCTCTTGATGATGAAAACGATGTTGTCAAAATTTCGACAAGTTTAGTTCAACTTGATGCAGTTGTGGTTGATAAAAAAGGTAATCCCGTGACCGATTTGACCGCAGATGATTTTGAAATTCTGCAAGATGGGAAAACTCAAAAACTTACGAATCTAACATATATCAGTAGAATTGGAAATTCAGAAAAAATAATTCAATCTCAAACTATTACTTCAACCAAAAGAGATAAAAATGCACCTCTGCCCCCGCCTGCTTCATCGCGTTCAGCAGAGTTTGGTCGGGTTTTGACATTTGTAGTTGATGATGGAAATTGCGGAGTCACCCAATTAGGAATGATAGCGGCAAAAGATGGGTTGCAAAAGTTTGTTATAGAGCAGATGTTGCCCAATGATTCGGTAGCAATTTATCAAACCCGAAACGGAAGTTCTTTATTACAGCAATACACCTCCGATAAATCGCGTCTTTTAGGAATTATTCGAAAAATTCGATGGTATCCGCCAAATGGAGTTTGTAGCTCAATCACCGGCAGCAGCAATAAACCCATACAAAATGATATTAATGAGAAGCAAGAGAATATAGACCAACGGGAAGCCATCGAAAATTCTACCAACGACAGACAAATTGCCGGATTAATTGGTGTAACAAGATATGCCATCAACGGCTTACGGCAAATCGGGGGGCGCAAAGTGATATTCATAATGTCAGATTCCTTACCGATTATGTTTGGAAAGCGGGAAAATATCGAAATTTCCCGATCTGTTTCGGCAATCAAAAACTTAGCCGAGCTGGCAAATCGGAACTCGGTTGTTCTCAATACAATTGATGTTCGCGGATTAACTAATTCGTCTATGCTTGAAGCCGCAGACGATCCGGAGGGACTTGCCAGAAGCGGAGGTGAGAGAGGAGCGGAAAATTTTATTGCCAGCCGGAGTCTTTCCGACACTCAAAGACGAAGCGGACTAGCTTCTTTGGCAAATGAAACGGGCGGAAAATTTTATGAGAATGCTAATTTTCTTGATGTGCCGATTCAAAAAGCCCTGAATTTGGAAAAAGGCTATTATCTGCTTGGTTATCAGCCCGAAGAAGAAACATTCAAAGGTAAAACTTTTCACAAAATTGAAATCAAATTAAAACGTCCAGATTTGAAAATCAGTTCTCGTTCGGGATTTTATGGCGTGACGGATGATGAATTGCGTCCGAAAGCCCGAACTGGCGATAGTGAACTTTACAATGCGCTGGTCGCTCCGATTCCAAATGCAAATTTGAATGTGCGTCTCTCGGCTTATTTTGGCAATACTCAAAAAAAAGGCAATTTCATCCGCGCCCTTTTATATATTGACGGCAAAGATATTACTTTTTGGGACGAACCGGGAAATACGAAGAAAGTTGTTTTTGATATAGTCGCCGTCACCTTAAGCGAAAAGAATGAGGTGATTGACGACACTAATCGGACGGCAACGGTTCATATTCCGATTGATAGGGTTGAGGAAGTCCGCCGCGACGGATTAGTTTATTCGGTCGATATTCCGGTGAAAAAAGACGGAGTTTATACTTTTCGGACTGCTTTACGCGATACCGCTGCCAAACGGCTCGGTTCTTCGAGTCAGATTATCGAAGTTCCCAATTTAAGCAAAAACAAGCTGTTGATTTCAGGTTTAACGATTAGCGGAGTTGATGCCAACGGAAATATTTTGCCAACCGAATCGGGCGAAAGTGCTTTTTCTTCGGTGGTTTCTCCGGCGATTGCGGCAATTCGCAAATTCAAGCGAAACTCTGTTGTGGCATATAGTTACACGCTTTACAATGCTAAACCAAATGCTGCAAGTAATTTACCTAACCTAACGGTGCAAACGAATTTGTATTACGACGGAAAATTGATTTCCGAAGGACAACCACAACCTACAGAGATAGGTAAACAAGCGGATTTAAATCGAATCAATGATTTTGGCTATTTAAAATTAAATTCAGATGTCGCGGCAGGTGACTATGTTTTACAGGTCATCATCAAAGATTTAACAACTAATCAAGTCACCTCGCAATGGATTGATTTTGAGGTCGTTGAATAAAGATTGCAGAAGCCCACACGAAGTAAGGGCGCAACGCCGACACGCTTACTTCGTGCCTGTTTCCGCTTCGGAGAAATTCTATGAAACACATTTTTTTCACAACCCTTTTACTTTTATCGGCTTTAACGGCTTTTGCCCAAACGCCAACACCAACGCTGGCTCCTGATGATGATGTCGTTAAAATTACTACGACCTTGATTCAGATTGATGCTACTGTGACGGATAAAAAAGGCAACATCGTCAAGGATCTGAAACCCGAAGATTTTGAGGTTTACGAAAACGGCAAAAAGCAAGACATCACGAATTTTTCTTTTATCTCACACGGTTTATTCAATCAGCAAAACCCAAATTCAACTCCTGCTAAAGAGAAGGATACAGCCAATATTCCGCTTCCACCTGTTAAATTAAAAGCCGAACAAGTCCGACGCACTTACGCAATCGTAGTTGACGATTTGGGGATTTCTTTTTCGGGTATGGTTTTTGTAAAAGATGCGCTGAAAAAATTTGTCAATGAACAGATGCAGGAAGGCGATTTGGTAGCAATTCTGCGCGTTGGGACCGGGCTGGGAGCATTGCAGTCTTTTACTTCGGATAAACGCCAATTGTTGGCGGCAGTTGATAAAATACGGTGGAATAATTTAGCTAATCCGTATTCATACGATCCGATTAATCCTGAGATTTCGGAAGAAGCCGGAGCAGGACAAATGGTTCAGAAAGCTGCCAGAAATGCCGAGCTTGACTTAAAAACAGAGATTGATCGTCAAGCAAATGTCGCTACCGGAACTCTTGGAGCTTTGAATTATGTGATTCGGGGAATGAGTGAATTGCCCGGACGCAAATCAATAATGTTCTTTTCCGAAGGTTTTCAAGCAATGGATAGGAGTCAGAAAATACCAACCGCCAACAAAGTTTTTGAAGGATTGCGTGCAGTTGCCGAATCTGCCACTCGTGCTTCGGTGGTTCTTTATACTTTTGATCCAACAGGTATTTATGTTCCGATGTATGAAGCGCAAGATGACTTAATTAAAAGCAGAGGCACGACAAGTGTAACGGCAAATACACTCGAAGAACGTGAAGCAACTAATACCGACCGTCAAAATACTTTGCGTTATCTAGCCGAAGAAACAGGTGGAATTGCCAATCTAGGAAATAATATCAACAAAGGAATCGAAAAGGTTTTTGATGACCAGAGTTATTATTTACTTGGCTATCAACCCGAATCAGAAACTTTTGACCCGAAGAAAAATAAATTTAATAAACTCGAAGTCAGACTCAAACGACCTGAATTAAAAATTCGCTATCGAAGCGGTTTTTACGGGATTACCGATGAAGACTTAAAACAGGTCAACAAAACTCCGCAGCAAAAAATATACGCGGCTCTTTCATCACCATTTGCAGTTGATGATATTAATCTTAATCTTTACTCGGTCTTCTACAATGATGCCCAAGACCGTAATTTTATCCGTGCCTTAGTCCATATTGATGCTAAAGATTTGACCTTTACGCCGGAGCCTGATGGTTTTTACAAAACTACTTTTGAGGTTATCGCCAGCGTTTTTAATAGCAACGGAATCTCAGCCAATAATGGTATCTCGCAAACTTCTCTGCGGTTTAGTTCCGAAAATTATCAAAGAGTGCTAAAAGAAGGCGTAATTTACAACCTGTCAACTCCGATTATTGTCACGGGCGGCTATCAATTCCGAATTGCCTTGCGCGATACGGTTTCCGATAAAGTCGGCTCAGCCTCGCAATTTATCGAAGTCCCCGATTTGAAGAAGAAAAATCTGGCACTCTCGCAATTGCTTGTCCGAAATTATCCGATTGCTCGATGGAATGAATTGATTTCGGGGAAAAACATCAATTTTGCCGATGAAAGAGGATTGTTTATTTCCAATACTTCTTTACGGGAATTTAAGCGCGGTTCGGTTATTTCGTATTATTACATCATTTACAACACCAAATGGGATGCCCGCACATCTCCGAAACTTGAAGTTCAAACCAGACTTTTCCAAAACGGAAAACTGCTTATGGAAAATGAACCGGAGCCACTTAAAATCGGCGACCAAAAAGATTTTAAACGAATCGAAGCCTCAAACGCCGTCACGCTCGGCACGGATTTGGCAAACGGAGATTATATTCTGCAAATCATCGTCTTTGACAAAAACGCCGATAAGAAAAAACAGATGGCGACACAATGGATTGATTTTGAGGTCGTTGAATAAACGGAGAAATTCTATGAAACACATTTTTTTCACTACACTTTTGCTTTTATCGGCTTTAACAGTTTTCGCCCAAAAGCCAACGCCAACTCCGCCCGATGATGATGTTGTCAGAATTGAAACCAATCTGATTCAAATTGATGTGGTCGTAACGGACAAAGACGGCAATGAAGTCACGAACCTCAAGCGGGAAGATTTTGAAATTTATGAAAATGATGAGTTGGTAAGAATCTCGAATTTTTCATATACCGCCATCAAAAATAAAGAAAATTCTGCCTCTCTCAATTCTGTCGAAAGAAATAATTTAGAGGTAATTCCGCCCAGAGTCGGGCAAATCCGAAGAACGGTGGCGATTGTGGTGGATGATTTACGGCTGGCAGGAAATGATGTCAATTATGTGAAAAAATCATTGACCAAATTTATCAATAGCCAAGTTCAGCCGAATGATTTAATTGCGATAATCAAAACCAGCGGAAGCATCGGAATTTTGCAACAATTTACCACTGACAAGAAAAAACTACTGAAAGCCATCGAAAATATTGAATGGAAGCCGCTCACCAGCGTTGGCTCAAGCCCATTTCCGCCGATTGAAATTACTTTCGCCGACCAGATAGCAGCAAATATTATTTCCGGCATTCAGGAAACCCCGGACGATAGGGAGGCTCAGGCATTGAGTGATGCCTTAAAAGCCAAGATAGCCGAGCGAACTGATATTGAAAAGGTGGCGGGAAATTTTCGGAGCGATCAATTTGTCACCGGAACTTTGAATGTTCTCCTCAAAACGATTGATGCCATGCGTCAGCTTTCGGGGCGAAAATCAATTTTGTTTGTCGTTGGGGGGTTGAGTAATATCACGGGCGACGAATCAAAAACTCTTGATTCATCAGGTCAAAACAAGTTTGTTAGTTTTCAAAATAAAGAACTTTTGAGAAAAATTTCCGAATCGGCAAACCGCTCCGCGATTTCAATCTATCCGCTTGATTCGCGTGGTATTCAAGCTGTTGGATTAAGTGCCGCGGATGAAACCAGAGGCGGAATGTTTTCCAGTATGAATGGCGCACAAATTGACCAAAAAGTAACAAATGAGAGAGAGGAAATTACCCGCTCGCAAGATGGTCTGAAGATTTTGGCGCAAGAAACAGGCGGAAAAGCCTTTATCAATAATAATGATTTGGATAAAGGTTTGAATTCGATGCTGAATTCGCAAAACGGTTATTATCTTTTGGCGTATCAACCCGATTCGGACACTTTTGACGCTAAAAATCGTCGCTTTAATAAACTAACGGTTAAAGTAAAACGACCAAATGTAAATGTCACTTATCGAAGCGGATTTTTTAACATAGCGGAAAATTCAAACCAAGATAAATCTAACGCCAACGATAGCGTTTTTGTTCAAAAACTGCTTTCGCCGTATCGTTACGATGACATAAATCTAAACATTACTTCAATTTTCGCGGGTAACGATTTGACTTCATCCACGCTCCGCACCTTTATCAATGTCAAACCGGCTGATTTGAAATTTGTAGAAACCGATGACGGAAAGAAAGTTGCCAAATTCGACTTGCTGGCAATTGCTTTTGACGAAAACGGAATCCCGATTGCCCGCCTTGGAAGAGGTTTTTCCGTGACGGTTAATCCTGATGAATACGCAAAACTTTTGAAAACGGGAATCTCTTGCAACCTGTCTTTTGCTACCAAAAATGCCGGACTTCATCAGGTCAAAGTTGCTGTCAGAGATAATAATTCCAAGCAAATCGGAACTATTTCTCAATCGGTCAACGTGCCGGATGTAAAAGAAGATGAGATGGCTTTGTCGGGCATTTTGCTTGAAAATTTTACGATTGATCAGTGGAAAGCCTTGCAGAGCAATTCGCTAAAAACATCCCCTGCTAAAATGCAACAAGACACGGCAATTCGTCAATTTAAAAAGGAAACCGTCTTGACCTACACGTACGCAGTTTATTTTTTTCCGAAGATTAAAGACAATAAATTAGAAAATCTGACCGCCCAAACAATCTTGTGGAAAGATGGCAAAGAAATTTTCAGAGGTGCACCCGAAAAGATAAACGCCGCCGCCAAATTTGCTTTACAACGCCAAAATCTACGCGGAGCATTTATGTTGGGAACGGAGATGAATGCCGGACATTACCTTTTGCAAATTACGGTCGGGTCGGAAACACAAGTCATCAGTTTTGAGTTGATTGATTAGTAAAATTTTCGCAACGATATTTTAGATTCCAAGTTTAGTTTGAAAAAATGCTAAACTTGGAATCTCTTTTTATGGACATCATCATCGGCACTGCCGGACATATTGATCACGGAAAAACTGCGCTCGTCAAAGCATTGACGGGCGTTGACGCTGACAGGTTACCCGAAGAAAAAAAGCGCGGGATTACGATTGATTTGGGGTTTGCCGAATTGGATTTGGGCGAGGTTCGGATTGGATTTGTGGATGTTCCGGGACACGAGCGTTTTGTCAAAAATATGCTAGCGGGCGCACACGGAATTGACCTTGTGGCACTCGTCATTGCTTCTGATGAAGGTGTGATGCCGCAAACTCGTGAGCATTTTGACATCTGCCGTTTGTTGGAAACTAAAACGGGTTTAATTGTTCTAAGTAAACGAGATTTGGTTGACGAAGAGTTACTCGAACTGGTCAAACTTGACGCTTCCGAACTCGTCCAAAACTCTTTTCTCGAAGATGCGCCGATGATTGCCGTGAGTGCCAAAACCGGCGAAGGCATCGAAGAATTAAAAGCTACGCTCAAAAATCTTGCCATCAAAATCCCATCTCGAAAAAAACGAAACTGTCGCCCGTTTGCCGATTGATCGTTCATTTTCGGTCAAAGGTTTTGGCGCGGTGGTGACGGGAACTCTGGTCGCAGGTGAAATCAAAGTCGGTGATGAAATGGAACTGCTTCCGATTGCGAAAAAAGTTCGGGTGCGTGGACTTCAGACTCACGGCAAAACAGTTGAATCGGCTCACGCCGGACAACGCACAGCTATCAATCTGGGCGGCGTTGACAAGTCGGAAGTCGAACGCGGACAAACTCTTGCGCCAATCAATTCTTTACGTCCAACTCAGATTTTCGATGCTGAAATTGAAGTTTTAGCCGAGGCGCGAAAATCGCTCAAATCTCGTGCGCGGGTGCGGGTGCATCTTGGCACACTGGAGGCTTTGGCGCGAGTGCAAGTGCTGGAAAATTCGGGTGAAATTTTGCAAGGCGAAAAAGGTTTCGCGCAATTTCGACTTGAAATTCCAGTTGTGGCTTTGCCAAATGAACGCTTTATTGTCCGTTCGTATTCACCGCAAATTACGATCGCCGGCGGAAAAATTCTTGACGGTTTAGCGGTCAAACATCGGCGCAAAGATTTGGCTGAAATCAAGAATCGCTTGGAAAAATTGGTTGAGGCGGGAAAGGTTGACGACAAACAGAATCAACTGAAAATTTATCTCGAAACAGCAGGCGAATTTGGTTTAACGTCAAAAGATTTGCAGGCGCGGACGGGTTGGATTGATTCGATTTTGCAAGCAAATTTGCAGGAAGTTTTGCAGAAAAAAAGCGTCATCGAATCCGCCGGAATTTATCTTTCACGGAATTCGTTTGAAAATCTGGCAACCAAAACCGTCAAAGCAATTGCCGAACATCACCGGGCAGAACCACTTTCGCGTGGAATGTTGCGCGAGACTTTGCGCGAAAAAGTTTTTGCCAAATTGCCTTTGGAAGTTTTCAAAAAGACTTTGCAAATTTTAACTGAACGCAGAGAAATCGTTGCCGAAAAAGACATTGTCCGAGCCACTTCTTACAGTCAAAATCTTTCGCCAAACGACAAACAAATTCTCGAAAAATTGAAGAAAATTTATACCGAAGCAAAACTCGAAGTTCCAACGCTGGAAACTGCCTTGACCGAATCAATCATCGGCACAAAATCTTCAAAAAACGAGGCGCGAAAGGTCTTCCAGCTTTTGCTTGATTCAGGCGAAATTATGAAAGTGACCGAAGATTTCTATTTTTCAGGCGAAGTCATTTCGGGGTTGGTGGAAAAACTCAAAACTTTTGCTACAAAAAGCGCGGATAAATTGATTGATGTTCCGACTTTTAAAGATTTGACGGGACTCTCGCGCAAATATGCCATTCCCCTGCTTGAATATTTTGACCGCGAAAAAATCACCCGCCGGGCAGGTGATAAACGGTTGATTTTATGATTCCAGATTCCAAATTCCAGATTCCAAATTCCAGATTAAAAAACAATAATCGGGAATTTGAAATTTGAAATTACCGCCTACTATTTTGAAATAACGGTATATTCAATCCGACGGTTTCTAAATTTCCCGTCTTCAGTTTCGTTCGGCTCACGAGGGCTTTTTGAGCCATAACCTTTAGTCCGCAACATTGTCGGAGTGATTCCCAGTTTAAGCAACTCATTCTGCACCGATTTTGCCCGATTTTCTGAAAGAGGTTGATTTTTAACATCTTTCCCGACGTTATCTGTATGCCCACCAACTTCAATCACGGTATTTGCCGGAAGTTTTTTGATGAAACCCGAGGCTCTGTTCACAAATGCCATATCTTTTGGCTTAATATTGAATTTACCGCTATCAAAATTGATAATGTAGAGATTCATCGCATAAAGCAATTGTTCAACCGTGTACATTTTTCCGGCACTTTCGCTTTTTTCGAGTTTGTCTAATTCATCGTAAGCGCATTTTGCCGCCTTGTCATATTCACCCTTTTTGATTTTCAGACAGTCATCAGGAACAGTGGCTGATGTGCAACGAGCAGATAATTCCTTTTTCTCGCCGTCTGTTCCGCTAACGTCTTGAACGTCACATTTGAAATCGGGGTTTCTGATTTCAACTTTTTTGTTTCCCTTTAAGCCTTGCAATTTGAGAGTTCCATCCTCTCCGGTAACACCCGAATTGGTGCCGTCTATTAAAACCTCGCTTCGAGGCGGGGCGTTTCTCAAAAGGACTTCAAATCCGCCCGCAGCAGCATTGGAACATTTTGCAGTCACCTCCTTTTTCTCGCCATCTGCGCCGATAACATTTTCAGACTCACATTTGAAATTAGGGGCTTTAATCTCAATTTTTCTAGTTCCTGCCCTCAACCCTTGCAATCTGATGGTTCCGTCTTCGGAGGTGACCCCCCAATATGCGCTGTCAACCAAAACATCCATTTGAGTTTGGGATAAATTATGTTTTACCACCACTTCAAATCCGGTTTTATTGAAGAAGAAAAAATAAACTATCAATAAAACTGCAACCGCAAAGAAAAACATTGTCAGCAATCCGCCAACTGTCCACAGCCAACTCGGAATCCCGCCTTTCTTTTCTGCTTCCTCTTCTTGCTCCTCAACTTTAGTTTTCGGAGGCTCAGGATTCTGATATTTCGCCTTTTCATTTTCGGGTAAATAAATAAAGGGTGTGGTTGCGCCGTGATCGGGTTGCCGCGCACCGAAATCTTCTTGAACCGGCTGTTCGGATTGATTCGGCTGATTAAATGGAATATTGATATTGGCTTGGGTCATTCCCCATTCATCCGCTTTTGGAGCATTGCCCGGGGGATTTTGTGAATACGGGTTGTTATAATCAGATGGCTTATTCGATGACGGTTTCGGGGTGTTGTAAGACGTTTTGTTCCAATCTTCCTGTTGCAAATCTTTGGGCGAATAATTGTAATTCGTTTTTTCCCAATCATTTGAAGGCTCATTACCATAACTTGGCGCGTCTGGTTTCGGTACTTTAATATTCGGTGTAGTTGACGAAAAATCATCGGGCGGAAGCGGTTTCGGATTTTTGGAGTCGGACATAGCTTTATTTCCTTTCTAACTAAAATCAATGTTCGTAGAATTCTGACGAATAAAAAACAAACATTTTGCGTTTCTCAAAACTAAAACAGTGATTGACTGGTGTCAAGCATTTTCTTCACACCATTTTCTCGTAACTTCGTGGCGATATGCAAACATCTTTTCAAGTTTTGGCATAATGAACAAAGGCGCAGCGATTCTACCCAAAATCCAAAGCGGCGGCGCAAACTCAATTTCATCGCGCAGAATCGCGCCATCTGTATGAGGAAAAACAAGATGCTGATGTCGCCAACTTTTAAAAGGTCCCGAAATTTGCACATCTTCAAACATTTCCGGCGGTTCGTATTTGGTATGTTCGGCAACCCAACGCGAAGGAATCAGCCCGAAAATCTTTTGTTCAATAATCGCTTGCGAGCCAATTTTGGAAATATCTGCTTTCTGAATTATTTTCGCCTTTTCCCAAGGCGGCATCAATCTCTCAAACGCATCCGCAAGTTCGTGAAAAGCAAAAACTTTTTCGGGCGTAGCTTTGATAATTGATTCTTTGATAAATTTCATCATCTATTTTTTGACGGGCGACCATTTTTTCAAGAAATCGCTAAATCTTTGCAAATTGTAGCTCGACAGCATTTGTTTGCTCGACTCTTTCTCAATATAACCTTTTTTATCTTTAACATTTTTGGGGACAACAATTGGCTGAAACTTCTTCTCCAGTTCGGATGTGTCTTGAGAATGCAAAAGCGAGCCGTCCTTTTCCAAAATAAAAAGATGCGGATAAGCCTTTATTTCAGGATATTTAGCGAGAAATTCTTTGTTTTCGTTTTTATCGCTCATATTCACTTTTAACCAAACAAAATTTTTATCCCGTAATTTTTCCAAACTCGAATTTTTCATAAAGTAAAAATCCATCGCCAAGCACCACCCGCACCATTCACCGCCGATGTCTAAAATGATTCGTTTATTTTCCTTTTGGGCTTTGGCAATGGCAGTTTCCAAGTCTTGATTTGGATTGCGAATCGGATCAAACTTTTCACGTTTCAATTCTAGTTTTTGAATTTCGGTTAATTTTGTTGTTTGTTTAGTTTGGGCAAAACCAAAATTAAAACAAAGTGTGACAACTAAAAAAATCAGTAAATGTTTTTGTAACAAATTGCCTCCCGCTATTTATCGCAGAATTTTCGTTCAAAAAAAGTCAAAGAATTAACTTTCTTCCCCTGAATTTCAAACTCTACAACTAATCGCACGGAAAACACATCGCAAGAAGTCAAATTATTTCTCAAAACATAAAAAAAGTTCCGCCGAAACGGAACTCGTCAAAATAAAATCACTTCAAATTTGAAAAAAATATTATCGCTGACTCAACGGCGCATTTCTCATTTTCAACTGAAACTTAAAAGGTTAAGTCAAAAGTAATTATCCTATTGGAGCTGCCGCACAAGTAACATTACCGACACAGGTATCGGGTAGCGGATTGCCAAGACAATTGCAACTACTTCCTGCCGCTGCAGTTCCTGAACAGCATCTGGCTCTCAAAGTATTAAGACAAGTATTTGAATCATTCTGGGCATCAAAAGGGAACGTGCCGGTGGTATCTCCACCCGGGGCTATACATGCGCCGCTTTGGGCATTTGCCGAAGTCGGAGCAACAATGGATGAAACCAAAGGCAAAGCAATCATCGAAGCCAAGCCAATCTTTTTAATTACTTCGCGGCGGGAATGACCGGCAAAATTACTTTCGATTGATTCACCGTTTGCCAAAAGATTTTCTTTTTTCAATCTTTCTAAAGCCAACCAAACAAAATCTTCCGTCACCGGAGATTTGAGTTTTTCGCTCATTATTCGGCTGATTTCGGCGGTTGATTTCTTTCCATCGCATAATTGCCAAACCAACGCGGAAGTTTCATTCAAACAAAGTGCTTTGTTTTCTTTCAAATCATAGATTAAGACTTCATTTGGTAATTCTTGCTCAACGATATTTTCTTTTCGGCTCATCGGATAAATTGTGGACAACATAGAATCCTCCTTAGTGATTATATATAGCTGGTGTTGATTGGACTTCAAGACAAGAAAAATTTACGGACGGGGATTCCTTAAAGTTTTCAATTCCGTCAAATCATCAATTATGAATAGGAATCAGTTTTTGTAATGCACTTTGAAATCAAGTTATCACTCATGTTACGCAAAGTTCTTTTTAAATCCGTTTTAAGATTTCAAAAACCACAAGATAATGTGGTTTAGTGAAAAAATAATGTTCTGTAACTGGTTGATTTCAAAGAAACCTAGATTTTCGTAAATCTGTCAATTACTACAATATAATATAGTTAGCGGATTTTTCAGCCTTTTCAAAATATCGTGCGTAACATGAGTTATCATAGAAAATCAAAACAAACAAGTTTTGCCGAAACGGAACTCAAAAGCTCAAAGAGCAATCAATGAAAATGAGTATAGAAATTTTCTCATAATTTTTTGTTTAATAATCTCCAAACCTTTTGCAGATGTCTTTCCTCAACTCTGATGCTTCCAACCGAAAGACGCAAAGTAAATTTTCCGTTCAACTTCGTATGCGACAGATAAGCCTCACCCGAAGCATTGATTTCGTTCATTATTCTTTCGTTTAATTCGTCCAAATTGTCAACATTTTTCGGACACGCACGAAAACAACAGAGCGCAAATGGAACGGGTGCCAGCATTTCAAAATTTGGCGAATCGTCAACCCAATTGGCAAACAGACGAGCCAAACGGCAATGTTCGCGGATGCGCTCAATCAAACCTTTTTGCCCAAAATATCGCATCACAAACCACAATTTTAACGAACGAAATCTGCGCCCAAGCTGAATTCCATAATCCATTTGATTGGTGACGGTTTCGGTAACTTTCAAATATTCTGCCACCAGCGAAAAAGTTTGTTTCAATAAATCCAAATTTCGCACATACAAAACCGACAAATCAAACGGCGTAAAAAGCCATTTATGCGGATTCGTGACAATTGAATCGGCGAGTTCCTAACCCTTGAAATAATGTTGAAATTCGGGGACAATCGCCGCGCTTCCCGCATACGCCGTGTCAACATGAAGCCAGATATTATTGCGCTCGACAAATTTCAGAAATTTGTTCAATCGGATCAACGCTCGAAGTTGAAGTTGTGCCAATCGTCGCGACCACGCAAAATGGTAAATATCCCCGACTTTTATCATCTTGAATCGCTTCACGCAATTTTTCTGCGTCCATCTCAAAGCGTTCGTTGGTTGGAATTTTGACAATGGATTTTTGCCCAAGTCCAAGTAAAATCACGGCTTTGTCAATCGAATTATGAGTTTGCTCCGAACAATAAACCCGTAAAAGTGGCAAATCGGCGCGTCCACTCATCCCTCGCTCACGGATTCCCAAATTTAGTTTCTCCCGCGCCATCGCAATCGCGTGAAGCGTGGAAATCGAAGCTGTATCGTAAATTACGCCTTTAAAATCTTCGGGCAGATTCATCATTTGCCGAAGCCAATCCAGCACGACGGGTTCGAGTTCGGTGGAAGCGGGCGAAGTGCGCCAGAGCATCGCTTTCATATCAAAAGCCGCGCTCAACATTTCGCCAAAAACGCCGACAGAACTGGTCGAAGTCGAAAAAAGCCCGTGAAAATTCGGATGATTCCAATGCGTAACGGCGGGCAAAATCAAATTTTCCACATCTTTTAAAATTTCGCCGAAATCTTCACCTTTTTCGGGTGCGGATGTCGGCAAAGCATTCTTCAAATCATTTGGCTGATTCTGCGAAAGCACCGGAAAATCTTCTAAACGCTCGAAATAATCGGCAATCCAATCAATTATTTCATATCCGAATTTTCGGAAATCTTCCTTTGGCATATCGCCTAAATTTTTTTTGTTCATAATTTTAAGAATAATTTACCACAGAGAGACAGAGGCACAGAGTTTTTAAAGCAGAAAACAAAACAGAAAGTGAACAAATAATTACCTTTTTGTGGCTTTTCTCTGCGTCTCTGTGTCTCTGTGGTGAAAAAAATTTTATTTGATGGCAAAATTTGGTAAAAATCACTCGACAGTTTAGGTAATACAAGTATAATATCGCAAACGATTATCTCGCCAACGTCTAAAAAGTTTAGATTTAAGTTTTATAAGAAATTTGTCTGATTTTCAGGACAAAAACATTTCTTTTTTTAACGAAAAAATTATGGCTACTGAAGCGACTGGATTAGAACAATCTAACGAAGGCTTTATTCGCAGACTCGGACTGCTCGATTCTACTACTATTGTTGCAGGTTCGATGATTGGTTCGGGCATTTTTATTGTCTCGGCTGATATTGCCCGTCAGACGGGTTCGGCAGGCGGTTTGCTTGTAACGTGGATTATTACCGGACTTTTGACGATTTTTGCCGCCTTGAGTTATGGCGAACTTGCCGCGATGATGCCGAAAGCGGGCGGACAATACGTTTATCTGCGCGAAAGCTATTCCCCGCTGTGGGGATTTCTTTACGGTTGGACATTGTTTTTGGTCATTCAAACGGGAACAATCGCCGCTGTGGCAGTTGGCTTTGCGCGATTTTTAGGCGTTTTAGTTCCGGGTATTTCTGCCTGAAACTTATATTATTCCGCCCGATTCATCTTTCATCCGGCTACGCCTTTTCGCTTTCCATGCAACAACTTGTAGCGATTGCCTTGATAATTGTGTCTGACGATTATCAATATGCAAGGGTTGTCTCTCGGCAAATGGATTCAGAATATTTTCACTTCAGCCAAAACATTATCGCTGATTGCCCTGATTCTTGTAGGAATCATCATCGGTGGTGCGAGCGGGACTTTTTCGGCAAATATGTCGGATCTTTTCACGCCACAAAATCCTGCCACGATTCGAAGGTTTGAAAGTGACGGACGGAATACTGGGACTTGTCGTTGCGTTTGGTGTGGCTCAAGTCGGTTCGCTTTTTTCATCAGATGCTTGGAACAACATCACTTTTACGGCGGGCGAAGTCAAAAGACCCACAAAGTAATATTCCGCTTTCATTGGCACTCGGAACAGGTTTAGTTATCTGTCTTTATATTTTGGCAAACTTTGCTTACCTTTCAACACTTTCTTTGCAACAAATTCAAACTGCACCTGATGATCGAGTCGCAACTGCCGCTTTAAACGTAATTTTCGGCGGAATCGGTGCCACGATTATGGCGGTTGCGATTGTGATTTCGACTTTCGGATGCAACAACGGTTTGATTCTGGCAGGTGCGCGAGTCTATTACGCGATGGCGAAAGACAATTTGTTTTTCAAATCGGTCGGGAATTTGAGCAGTAAATTAGTTCCAGCCGTTGCGCTTGATTTTGCAATGCGTTTGGTCGTGTCTTTTAGTTTTACCGCGCACCGTCAGCGTCAATGATAAAGGTGTGACGACATATGGCAATCTTTACGGAACATTGCTTGATTATGTCGTTTTTGCGGTCTTGATTTTCTACATTTTAACGATTATCGGATTATTTATTTTGCGGTTCAAACGTCCCAATGTCGAGCGTCCGTATAAAGCATTTGGTTATCCGATAATCCCGATTATTTACATCATCGCGGCAACCGTAATTTGTTTAGTTTTATTAGTTTATAAGCCAAGCACGTCAATTCCGGGTTTGGTCATAGTGCTGACAGGCGTGCCTGTCTATTTCATTTGGAAGAGTTTAGGAAACAAACAGCAATCATAATTTCAAAATTTTAGGAGGATTTCTAATGTCACTTTTTACGACAAAATCAATTGATAAAATCGTTGCCGAAGCTGAAGAAACCGGCGAACATACTTTAAAGAAAACTCTGAGTGCATCGGCTCTAACGTTTCTTGGAATCGGCGCGATCATTGGGACTGGAATTTTTGTTTTGACCGGACAAGCCGCCGGAAAACACGCAGGTCCGGCAGTTGTTATTTCAATGATAATTGCGGGAATCGTTAGTTTGTTTGCCGCTTTGTGTTATTCGGAATTTGCTTCCGCTGTGCCAATTTCGGGTTCGGCGTATGCGTATGGATATGCAACTCTGGGCGAATTTGTAGCGTGGATTATCGGTTGGGATTTGATTCTGGAATACGCTTTTGGGGCAGCGACAGTAGCTGTCGGATGGTCGGGCAATGTTGTCAAACTGCTGGGCGCACTTGGCATTCCGTTTCCGGTCAGTTTGAGCGCGGCTCCCGGAACTAAATTTGTTACCTTTACCTCTGAGATGATTCAGAAAGTTGATGGACAAAAAGTCGGCGATACGATTTTACATCCGACTCCGGGGTTGAATATTGTAACCGAAGAATTGACGAAAGCGATGGCACAAGTCGGAGTAACCGGGCAGATTGACACGGCACTTTTCAATCTTCCGGCATTTTTGATTTCGATTGCCGTTTGTTTGCTTTTGGTTAAAGGTATCCAAGAATCGGCGAGTTTTAATTCGCTGATTGTAATGGTCAAAATTTTCGTCGTCTTGTTGTTTATTATCGCCGGAATTGGATATGTCAATATGTCGAATATTGGAATCGGTTGTGCGGCGATGCTGCCGAATTGTGCGGCGTTCATTCCGCCCAATACAGGAACTTTTGGCGAATTTGGGATTAGTGGTATTTTCACCGGAGCCGCAGTAATTTTCTTTGCTTACATCGGGTTTGATGCGGTTTCGACGGCGGCTCAGGAAGCGAAAAATCCACAGCGAGATATGCCGCGCGGCATCATTGGTTCGCTTTTGATTTGTACGGTTTTGTATATTTTGGTCTCCGGTATTATGGTCGGATTGATTTCCTATACCCAACTTAAAGGCGAAACCGCTCCAATTGCGGCGGCGATGAGTGCCGCTGCAACTCAGGCTGCTGATGGAACATTTATGAAAACCTTGCTGACCTCATTTACCTACGTTGTCTTAATCGGCACGGTTTTGGGTTTGAGTTCAACCATGGTCGTGATGATGATGGGACAACCCCGCGTCTTTTATTCGATGGCGAAAGATGGTTTGCTTCCGGCATGGGCGGCAAAAATTCATCCGAAATTTCAAACACCATATATTACAACCCTGGTGACAGGCGGAATCGTGGCAATTATGGCAGGATTAGTTCCAATCAGTTTGCTCGGTGAATTGGTCAGCATCGGAACATTATTTGCTTTTGTTATTGTTTCTATTGGTATTTTGGTGATGAGAAAGACTCAACCGAATTTGCCTCGTCCATTCAAGGTTCCACCTGTTTGGGTTGTGGCACCGCTTTCGGCAATTACAAGTCTGTTGCTAATGGCAAGTTTGCCTCTTGATACTTGGATTCGTCTAATTGTTTGGATGGTTATTGGGGTGGTGATTTACTTTGCATATAGCAGAAGCCACAGTAATTTGAACAAACCTCAAGACTAATTTCATTATGTCTTGAATTGAAAAATATGGGACGCAAAGGTTTAGGCTTTTGCGTTCTTTTTTATGATATGCAAAATACTTGGATTAAATGGCTAATCGTTTTGGGTTGCGGAATTGGAGTTGCAATTTTACCGCGACCGGAAGGCGTAACACAGGCATCTTGGACGCTTTTGGCAATTTTTATTGCGACTATTGTCGGCTCAATCGTCCAACCGCTGACGGGAAGCGCAATGGTTTTATTGGGCGTGTTGGCAACCGTTGTTTTCAGAGTTTTAGAACCAAAAGACGCGCTCAAGGGTTATGCCGACCCTGTTGTGTGGCTTGTTTTGGCGGCATTTTTTATCTCAGTCGGGATGATAAAAACAGGTTTAGGCAGACGAATTGCACTTCTTTTTGTCCGTGCAATGGGACGCAAAACCATCGGACTCGGGTATGCTTTAGTTTCTACCGATTTTATTCTTGCCTCAATGATTCCTTCAAACGGAGCGCGAAACGGTGGCGTGATTTTGCCGATTGCTCTGAGTATTTGCGATACTTACGATTCAAAACCGGATGACGAGTCGGCGGGCAAACTCGGCACGTTTTTAATGAATCTTTTGTATCAATGCGATGTCATAATCTGCGCTACTTTTCTGACAGGACAAGCCTCAAATCTAATTATTGCAAAACTTGCGAAGGAAACCGCCAATATTGAGTTGAGTTATTTGAGTTGGTTTATTGCCGCGATTGTGCCGAGTTTGATTTCGCTTATGGTTATTCCAATGGTGATTTACAAATTTTTTCCGCCAACGGTCAAGGAAACGCCCGAAGCCGCCGAATTTGCTAATGTCGAACTCAATAAACTTGGCTCTATGACCCGAAATGAGATTGTTACTTTAATCATTTTGGTTTCGGTAGTTATTCTTTGGGCAACCAAAGATTTTCATAAACTCGACACGGCATTTGTTGCGCTCATCGGGATCGGATTTTTATTGGTGACGCGGGTGCTGGAATGGAAAGATTTGATGGGCGAAACTAATGCGTGGTCGGTCTTTATTTGGTATGGCGGATTGGTCAATATGGCTTCGTTGTTGGGCGAAACGGGTTTGACTAAAATCTTTGCCGATAAAATGGCGGGCTATACTTCGGGAATGACTTGATGGCGGCTCTGGCAATTTTGGTCTTGGTTTATTTTTATTCACATTACTTTTTTGCCTCAATTACGGCGCACGTTTCTGGCAATGTTCGTGCCGTTTTTAGCCGTCACGATTGCCGCCGGTGCACCCGTCGGGTTGACCGTTTTGATGCTGGCTTATTTTTCAAATCTGAATGCAGGTTTAACCCATTACGGCACAACTCCCGCTCCGATTTATTTCGGGACGGGCTACGTTAAACAAAAAAATTGGTGGACGATTGGCTTTATTGCTTCGATTTTGAATATTTTGATTTGGTCAATTGCGGCACGATTTGGTGGAAAATTTTGGGCTGGTGGTAAAGGCAAAGCTGAAACGTAAATGGTATAGGAATTTGAAAAGACAATTCAGCAAATATTAAACTCCCAAGCTATTTTTACCAGTCTTTGTTTCGGAAATAAAAACCTGAAAATCCTTCGTTATAAAAGTTCCCCAAAACATCAAAACCATCCTCTTCGTAATTTGCCCGGAAACTTAGCTCTTACCTCTCTCAAATTTACACCAATCTTTATTCCTAAAACTGACCATTTTGCGAGGTGATTTCTACTGAAGCAACAAAAAGTTTATTGTCAGAGTTGGATTCAATAAATTCGATAACTAAGCCATTGTAACGAACAGTTACCATTTTTCATCATCACAAGGATAAGTGCCACCTTTTTTGATTGATAAGGGTTTGCCCAATTTTTTGATAACAGTCGAATATCGAGTTCCAACCTTAACACCTTTTACATTCGGCTATTATTTTGTGCCGAAACTGCTAAAGGTAAAAAAAGAGATAAAAACAATAGGGCTACCCTTCTCATAACCTTAATTCCCAATCTGCACAAAATTACTCACGCTATCTTCTGTTTGCTGTCTGGCGTGATAACTGCTTCGCGTCAAAGGCGAAGATTCAACGTGCTTGAAATCCTAAATCCAAACCGATCGTTTCCATTCGGCAAATTCTTCGGGTGTAACGTAGCGTTCAACGGGCAAGCGGCGTTCATATGGCTGGAGATATTGCCCGATCGTCATAATGTCGCACTGAAACTTGAGCGCAAATCTTTCATCAATTCGACGACTTCTTCAAAAGTTTCGCCCAAGTCCAGCCATAATTCCGCTTTTCGTTTTCATTTGTCGGAAATTGCGTGTCGCGGAAATGCGCGGCGCGTTCGAATAATTCAAGTGTTTGCGTGTATTTTGCATCGGGACGCACGCGGCGATAAAGCCGCGCAATCGTTTCAGTGTTGTGATTTAAAACATCGGGACGCGCCGTGAAAACATTATTAAAGCGTCTTCATCGCCGTTGAAATCGGGTATCAAAACTTCGACTTTGCAGGTCGGATTGAGTTCGCGCACTTGAACAATCGTTTCCGCCCAATGCGTCGAGCCGCCGTCCGCCAAATCATCACGATTGACCGAAGTGATAACGGCGTGAGCTAAATCCGAAATGCGCGACGGCTTCGGCAACGTGGCGTCGGTTCGAGCGGGTCTAAGTCCATCGGTTTGCCTTTATTGACGGCACAAAATCCGCAATGGCGTGTGCAAGTGTCGCCGCCGAGCATAAAAGTCGCCGTTTTGTCCGTCCAACATTCAAAAATGTTCGGGCAACGCGCCTCTTGGCAAACCGTGTGCAGATTTAAGCCTTTTATCAATTCCAAAACCTTATTTTGATTGGTCGGGTCGCCGATGTGTATCTTCAACCACTCGGGTTTTTTCAGCCGCTCTTTCTTTTTCTTCGAAACAAACTTTTGGATTAAAACTTGTTCTTGCATAATCTTTATGAAATCATTTTATCATTTCGGTTTGCAAATTGTCGTTGTTTCGACCGTCTATCATATATTTTGCGATTTCAGGATTGGCAGCAAATCCCTCGGCAAAATGTTTTGGACGAGGTTTGGATTAGGATAAAAATCTCAAAATCTTTGGTAATAACGAGAAATAGGAGAAATAATTTATGGCAACTCGGGAAGAATCGTTCACGCGTCTGCGTGCCGAAGCATGGTCGAGTACTGTAATGATTACTGCTGGACTTTCAGCGGGATCTGCAACACTTCAATCGTTGGCTGATGGTTCAGGTGATTGCGTTTTTGATGAGTATTCATTTTTGGTTGCAGCAATGCCAAGCGGTGTTACACCTGAAGCCACTTTGCTGGCATTAGCAACCGATCTAAATGGAACTATTGCAGATGGCGGTTTTAACGCAATAAATATCTTTATCCGTGGTGGAGGCGCACCTAGAGTTGGGGAAATAGTATTTATTGATATTGCGGGTCCTGACAATGGCAGTGTGATTCTTGCAGAACTGGCAACTGATCATTTTATTTTTCAGACGGTAACAGAACCCAAAGCAGGAACTCATCCGGAAAATGGTTCCCGGGAATTCGGCTTTGAAAGAGTGGAAAACCAAATCAAATTTTATACGAGAGGGGTTTCGAGACCCGGCAATATTGCCGTTAGACTGGCTGGTGCCGGACCGCAGATGATTGGATGGACCCGATTGTGCCGTGGATTGAGCGACACAATTGATCATTGGGGTGGATCTACTGTTCCGAATTCTTTTGTAATGTTTAAGGTAGAACGACCATTCTAGTTCGCTCGGTGAATCATAAATATTGGAAACCCCGTCAAGTTTGCTAACCCGTAGCAGCGCGTTTTGCAAATTGTCGTGACCAAATGACTATCTGGAAGATTGCTTTTTCCGAATAATTAGGCGACATTATGAAGAATCCAATATGTCTAATCCAAATCAAACCAGTTTTTTACCCTTGAAAATCGCGCTCCATTTCAGCTTTTTTATCGTTGGAATTGTTACTTTTATACTTGGACCAATATTGCCAATAATTGCAAATAGTCTGAAACTGAACGATGCACAATTAGGCTTTTTTGCGACTTCGCAATTTTTTGGCTCTATAATTGGAACAATTTCAACTGCATTTTTGATTCGGAGAATAGGTTTTGTAAAAACGGTCGGTATTGGATTTCTGCTTTTTGTCATCGGGCTGAGTGGAATTAATTTTAGTGATTTTTGGCTGTGTTGGGCAAGCATTTCGATTTATGGAATCGGGGTAGGGATTGTTAATTCCCTCCACGTTGATGCTCACGGCGGCACTCAATCCGGTCAAAACCACCTCTGCACTGAATTTAATGAGTAGTTTTTGGGCGGTGGGTGCAGTTGTAAATCAACCATTTGTCAGTATCTTAGGCAGAGGGACTTTGATAGTTCCGACCTTGATTCTTGTCTCCATAAGCCTAGTATTTGCTGTTCTTTATCTGATTTTCTTCAAGGGTTTTTCGATGGAGCAAAACGATTCTGACTCTGATTTGCCAAGTGTGCCGATTTGGAGTAACCCCAAATCTTGGTTAATTGTCGCCTTTGGTTTGTGTGATGTGGGAATTGAAAGCGGAGTCGGTAATTGGTTAACTACCTTTACTTTTCGTTCAAATTTGCCGACTGAAATATGGTGGTTTTCCGCAACTCCAATTTTCTTCATCTTCTTTGCCATCGGGCGGGCAATTGCCGCCGTTTTAGCTCGATTTTTATCAAATAATCAGATAATTTGGGCAAGTCTGACGCTGACTTTAATCGGCACAATTTTGTTGATTTTTTCAACCGGTTGGCAAACTATTTTCTTTAGTGCAGCAATTCTAGGACTTGGTTTGGCGGCTGTTTTCCCAACCAATATGGCGCGTTTTACCGAAACTTTCGGTACGAGTGCCAATAAGCAAACTGTTCCGCTTTTTGTCATGGGAAGTGTCGGTTCGATGACAATTGTGTCGCTCATCGGCATTGTTTCCCATGCTTACAACGACAGTTTGAGTGCAGGCTTGGTAGTTTTGCTCGGAGCGGCAATTATTTTACTTGTTCTCCAATTTATGTTTCAAATTATCAGTCAGAACAAAGAGCGGTAGCGATGGCAGGTTTATTTATGAAAATTATTATCGGCATAACCATTGTATTTACAACCTTTATCGCCATCTTGAACGCTCAAACGACTTACAAATCCGAAATACTAAAATGGCGGGCGAATTATGAAAAAGAGTTGACAAGCGAAAATAGCTGGCTTTCATTGGCGGGGTTGTTTTGGCTCAAAAATGGTGTAAATACGATTGGCAAAGGTTCAAATTTTGATATTCAATTGACCGAAAACTTCAAAGGCGTAAAATTTGGCGAGATTTTGTTTCAAGATGGCATGGCAACTTTAAAGGTTGAAAAAGGTGTTGAAGCCTTAAACGAAGGCAAACAAATTTCCGAAATCGTCCTAGTTTCAGACGAAAAACAAAAGCAGACGATTATTCAAACGGGCAGTCAAACGTTTTATCTAATCAAACGCGAAGAGTGTTACGGAATTCGTCTGAAAGATAAAAACTATAAGACGAGATTAAATTTCAAAGGTGTGCGTTGGTTTCCAATTGATGAAAAATATAGAGTTATGGCGACTTTTGAACCTTTTGACAAACCGAAAGAAATTTTAATTCCTAACACGATTGGCAGCGGCTACAAGATGAAAAGTGAGGGAATCTTGAAATTCAAACTTCTCGGCAAATCATACTCACTCGAACCCGCCGAGAGCGAAGGCAAATTTTTTATTATTTTCCGCGATTTAACGAGTAAAAAGGAAACTTACAGCGTAGGACGATTTTTGTATGCGGAAAAATCCAAAGATAACAAAGTGATTTTGGATTTTAACCAAGCCGAAAATCCGCCCTGTGCCTATACAATTTTTGCCACTTGCCCGATTCCGCCACAACAAAATCGTTTGAAATTGGCAATTAGAGCAGGCGAAAAGCGATATGGATATTAAGGTAGCCGTCAATCTTTAACGGCGTGATTTTTTTAATTTTGCTACTACTTTTCCCAAAATGTCGGTGGCGGGAAGTTCGCCAAAGTTTCGGCTATCGGTGCTTTTGGCAAGATTATCGCCAATCAGAAAATATTTTCCGTCAGGTGTAATTTTCCAGATGCGTTTGATTAGTTTTGAGCCTTTTTCAAATGGATGATGCGCGAGTATTATATCGCCCTCTTTTAATTCGGCTTGAAAATTTACCAGTGCTAAATCGCCTTCATTTAAAATCGGTGACATTGATTCGCCTTCGATTTCAAAAATCTCGCTCCAACCTAGAAGCGATAAAATTCTTCCTGTCCAGTCAATTTCCGGTAATTCACTTTTCATCACTCAAAAGATGCACAACTTTTCCCAAAATATCTTTTTTCGGAATGTTGCCCAAAGTGCGGGAATCTGTGCTTTCGGAAGGATTATCGCCAATTAAAAAAACGTCATTTTCGTTAATTTCGCGCACTCTTTTGATTAAAACAACGCTTTGTTTGAAAGGGTGTTTTGCAACTACAACATCGCCGATTTGATAAGATTCGGACGGTTTGACCAAAACTACATCGCCATCTTTCAAATCTGGCAACATTGAATCTCCCTGCACTCGATAGCGTTCACAATCGTCAATGCTCATAAAACAAAAAGCGAATTGCAGATTTTAAAATCCGCAATCCGCAATCCCAATTCCAAAATCGTTAAGATGCTGTGTAATAAGTCACTTCACGATTTTTACTTGCCCAAAAAATGTCGTGGATTTCTTTGCAGGCTGCCATCAATTCGGTGGCGTGTTCGAGGCTCACTTCGACTTTGCAGGCTGAACAACTTTTTGCCGCTTTCCAAAAAACATCGTGCAAATTCGGGAATTGTTCGAGGTGAACAGGCTTAAAATAGTCTGTCCACAGCACGAGCATTTCTTTTTTCGCCAAAGTTGCTTGTTCTTCTTTGATGGAAATATAGCGCGACATTGTGTTGATATAATTTGCCATCGCTTTTCCGTCTCCACTTTCGGGGGCTTTCAAATCCAGAATTTTTTTGGTCATCGAAACGACTGCTTCGGCAGCAATCCGAATCGAAGCCGGATCATAAACTCCACAAGGTCCGTCGCAATGCGCTTCGGCGGTTTTAATTTCGGTCGAATTTACTAAATAATTTTCCAAATTTTCTAACATCTGTTTCTTCTCCTATTTTTGCCTTTTTACTTTTTACTTTTTACTTTTGTTTTTACTCTTCTGGTCTAGTTCCCGGTTCAATTCCGGCGGTGCTGGCTTGTTTCAAAATTTTCACGCTCAAATCGTTTTCGCAACGGATTTGGCACGACAATCTAAAGTTTGCATTGTCAATTCCTTTCGCGGTTATAACTGCGATTTCAGCTTCGGTTTTTTCTCCCGCGTCACCCGAAGTGACCTCAATTCCACAAGTTGTGCATCTGGCATTTCCGCCGCAACGGTGGAGAATATCCACCCCGTTATCTTCTAATTCGAGAACAAGTTTGCGCCCCGCCTGGGCTTCAATCGTAACTGTTCCGGTAGCTGTTTCTGCTGTAATTGTTGGCATTTAGCTATTGCTCCTCTTAAAATTATAATGAAATCTTCTTATTTGAATTTGGCACATTTGAGCGGGGAAAATCAAGCGGGGTAAGTTAATAAGCCAATTTGTCAGACATTTAATACAAATTCCTAGTCATTAGGCACATTAAAGCTATTAGAACCACTTACTTACAAATCTACAAATAATCAATCTGTGTAATATTTTACTTGAAATGCCTTTAAGATTGGAGCTAAAATTAAAATCGGGTAAATCACTAAAATTAAAAAAAGAGGAAAAAGAATAGTGGCAAGAGCAACAAAAGTAGAAAAAACAAACAACTTAGATTCAAATAACGAAGATACAGAAAAACCCTTGGAGACGGTTGAGGTTGTAGAACCCGAAAACGATTTGATATTTCCCAAAGGCGCACACGTTACGTCAGAAGAACTGGAAAGTGTTTTGACACTTTCCGATTTCAGTAATATCAAATCAATCCGTCCTTTAATTACTTTGCTCAATTCCAAAGGAATTCGGATTAGAAATGCTGAGAGGGTTCTCAAATATGAAGACGAATTAGAACAATTACAGGTTGAATTAGTCAAATTACAACGCTGGGTGCAAGCCAACAAAAAGCGTGTTGCCATTATCTTTGAAGGACGCGATGCAGCAGGCAAAGGCGGAACGATTCGACGCTTTATCGAACATCTCAATCCTCGTGCAATGCGTGTGGTTGCTTTGCCAAAACCAACTGAAGAAGAAGTCGGACAATGGTATTTTCAGCGATATGTTCGCCAACTGCCGAATCCGGGCGAGGTAGTTTTCTTTGACCGCAGTTGGTATAACCGGGCTGTTGTCGAGCCTGTAATGGGTTTTTGTAACGAGGAGCAGTATGAACGCTTTATGCAGCAAGTGACCGAATTTGAACATATGTTGTATGAAGACGGCATTACGGTCATCAAATTCTGGTTTTCGATTTCGAAAGATGAACAGCAAACCCGTTTTGCCTCACGCGAAATCAATCCGCTGAAACAATGGAAACTCAGTCCGATTGATCAAGAGGCACAGGGAATGTGGAATAAATACACGATTTACAAAGAAAAAATGTTTAGTCGCACTCATACCACGTTTAGCCCTTGGATTATTGTTCGGGCGAATGATAAGAAAAAAGCTCGCCTCGAAAGTATTCGCTATGTGCTTTCGATTATGAATTACGAAGGGAAAGAAACTTCAGCAACAACTCTCTATCCTGATCCGAATGTAATTACGAGATTCCATCGTCAGGCACGAAAATTGGATTAGAGAAAGAGGGAAACTTTATTTTTGCCTCAAGCATCAATACCTCGGAGAATCTAATTTATGAAAAAACTACCCCTAATTATTGTGTTTTTGTTTGTTTTTACGTTTTGTCTGAATACATTTGGACAAGATTCCGAGAACAGTTTTTATCAAGCGAACGTGCTAAAATCTGACTTAAAGCAAGTCAATGCAGTTGTTTATGTCAATGTCACAGCTTTGAAACTGGTTGATTCGATGGGAAGCGGCAATTGTGAGACCAACACAGGTTCAGGCTATTGTTTGTATGAGTTGACGGCTCAAGTTAAAGAAGTTTTCAAAGGAAAAGTCGTTGGAAAAACGATGAAATTTTACACGAGTCCCGATGCAGATTATCCAAAGAAAAATTTGATGGGCGAAAAAGTCGTTTTTTTGAATAAAAGCAAAATATCTGTCAGCAAGACTAAAGAATTCGTCACTTTGGAAAATTCAACGCGGAGTCTTGAGTTTGGGATTGTCACAAAACTGCGAAAAATTAAAAAATCTGTCCGAGCCAAACTGTCTGATTAGCAAAAGCGGAAAAATCAAATTTTATGCGCGACTAAATTTTTGATATAAAAACCCCAAGACATTTGCAATTTGTGACACAACAAAAAGACTTGCCGCAGGTATGCCCCGCAAAATGCCAAATGTTTTGAACGGAAAACTCAGCAAGGTTCGATAAAATTTAATTGGCTCAAACTTAATTTTTCCATCATCAGTTGCGGCGCGGAGTGTATGAAAATGAAAGGCTCCGCGTCCATATTTGAAGTGTTGCGACCAAAATTCGCGGCAATTCAAACGATGTGCATGAAAAATTTTCGCGTCAGTAACAAATTGCAATGCGCCGCCCAACTCGCGCCAACGCCAACAAAATTCTCTGTCCTCTCCCGCCGGAAGTGGAAACGATTCATTGAAGCCGTTGATTTTTTGGAAATTTTCCCGCGAAATTGCCAGATTATTACTCGTAAAAAACTGTATCTCACTATTATTTTGGGTAAAATAATCATAAAGAAAATCTACTAAAAGTTGACTCGAAGATGAATAGATATTGTTTGGAAGCGCATTGATTATTTTGCCTCCCAGCATTAGATTGGCATTTTTCTTAAATTCTTCCGCGCAAATCTGTAACAAATTTTCATCGGGCAGACAATCATCGTCAAGAAAAAATAAAAAATTTGCCTCGCTCAATTTCACGCCGTTATTTCGGGCGGTTGCGGGACCTGTCTGGGTTTGAGCGTGCCAAATAATATTGAGTTTTTCACGAAAAGGCGCGGCAATTTGCTCAGAAACAGTCGCCCCATCATCCACGATAATCACGTTAAAAAGTTCACGCGGATAGACTATTTTAGAAATCGCCGCCAGACATTGCGCCAATTCAGTCGGGCGTTTATGGGTTGGAACAATGATGGAAAAGGTTAATTCGGAATCTGACATTTTATTGTTTGAGACGGTAAATAATCAGCTTACAGCCAATGCGTGTTTCATCCCGATAAATTTCTTCAACTTCATTTGACGTTGGTTTTCCGTCAATCCAATCTTTGAAATCAGGTAAATCTTTTTCGGTTCGCTCTGAAATTGCAATAAATTCAACTCTATTTTCTTTGGCAACGGTCAGTATTTCTTCAAAGGTTTTGGCTTTGAGAGGAATGTGTTCGCCTTCGGCATAAAAAGCTATTTGGACGGCAAACGCCATCACTCGCGGGTTGGGCGCAACATTTTTTTTGAGCCATAAACCGGAAGTTTTAACCTCGCGCCAAAGAAATTCTCGATCCTGCGCGTCATTTCTAAAAATCCCCGCTGTTGGCAAGGCATAAAGCGAGATAAATCCTACGCAAAGCATCACAAAAATCAAAGACTTTTGCCCAAACATCTGTTTTTTTAATTTGAAATCCGGTAAGTTTTCGTTTAATCGGTCACGAGTTTGAAAAATCCCTCGCGCTGTCCACGCAAATAGAATTGCCAAATAGGAAATCATATAGCGAAGTTCAACCACCGTCAGCAGATATGCCGCAAACGTCGCCGCAAACAGAATTAGCAGATAAAATTCGTGACTCCGACGCTGTTTGTTCCATTTTCCACCAAAAAAACCGATGCTCGCCAAAATAATCAAGAGTGGCGGAAACATATACGGTAAAATTTTATGTTGTTTCTGAAAGTTAAAAAGCAACGTCGAAACGATAGTTTTTACTGTTCCGCTAAAAGTATTTGGCGGCGTTTGAGACTGTCCGAAAGCCGAAACTTCCGCAAAATTTCCGCCGATAAGATGTGGCGCAACCTTCGCGCTGATTGTCCAATGCCCCGTCGCTTCGCGTAAATAAATCAAATATGGAGCAGTAACTACGAGAAATATAACCGACAAAATAAATGCTAAAAATAAACGATTTTTGAGCGGAGTTTTCGTTTCTCCAAACCATCCGCTCAATAATAAAACTGTGAAAATTGGCACATAACCAATCGCTTCGGGGCGTGTCAAATAACAAAGTCCGAGCAATATTCCAAGCCCGACTACTTGACTTAAACTCTGTTCTGTCAACGCTTTCCAGCCGACATAAATAACAAAAGCAAAAAGGAAATAATAAACAGCATCGGGTCCGACATTTAGCGCAGAC
Source organism: Pyrinomonadaceae bacterium (assembly GCA_963779235.1). Taxonomy (GTDB): domain Bacteria; phylum Acidobacteriota; class Blastocatellia; order Pyrinomonadales; family Pyrinomonadaceae; genus JAIBCC01. The sequence goes on along the minus strand of CAVZXI010000022.1, from coordinate 190,512 downwards.
GCAATGTAATGTCCATAAAAGACAACCAAAGCAGCCGCAACTAAATCTTCGATTTCACCATAAATTTGGCGGACAAAAAGAAAAACAGGAATGGTTAATAGACTACTGAAAACTATCGAAACAATCCGTCCCGGCATTTCAATGTCTGACGTAAAAAGCATCGGAATTGTGGTTAAAATTGGATAAAGCGGAGACCAGTAAACGTCAAAACCTCCGCTCAAATCTCCGGTTGCAAAATTTTTAGCAAGTCGTAAATAAGAAACGCCATCGGGATTCATGACAAATTCAAATCGCAAAAAATAGACGCGCAAGATGAAACCTGTCAGCGTCAATAAACTCAAAATTAACCAATTTCTTTTCACGATTCCTTCTTCTGTATCGGCAAAAAATAAAATTCAAATAAGCAGAAAGCGAACACCAAACTGCTGTAAATGTAATATAAAATCTGCATCGGCATTGCTCGTAACGCAAACCAAACACCTTTTTTTCGCCCAAAAAAGTAATATAAACACCAATTCAACCCAATCACCAACGCTAAAAAAAAGAATGTCCCGACAAAAGCGAGTTGATAAAAAAATCCGACTACAAATGCCGAAATCATTAGCCACACGAATATCGCACAAAATTTTTGGGTAATATTTACGTTTAAAGTGTGTTCACGTTGCGGATTTTGCAGTAATAAACGTGACCAAGGTAACGCCCGATCAAAAATATCAGTTCGTAAAATATTGCGAAACGTCCATTTTTTCAAATGTTTTGCTTGAAAATTGCGGTCAAGCAAAATTCGATGACCTTGTTCGCGCAACTGATAGCCAAAATCAATATCTTCGATGGCGGGGCGTTGATAGAGCCTTTCATTGTAACCGCCCATCTCTAAAAATACGTTGCGCTTGATTGCCCCACATCCCGACCAAAAAGTTTCGGCTTCGCGGGGGCTGATTTGATGAAAATAATGGTGAATCAGATTTCGATATTGCGAAAAAAAACCTGTTTCACTTGGCGCATCATCATACGAACCAAAGACTGCGACGTATTCGCTATTTGAACGAAAAATTTGGCGCAGTTGCTCGAATGCATCTTTCTGGACAACGACATCAGCATCCACGAAAAAAAATATTTCTCCACCGGCTTGTTTTGCTCCGACATTTCGCGCTTCCGCACATCCCGATTGTTTTTCGAGGCGTAAAACTTTATCCGCAAATTTCAACGCAAACTCAGCCGTGTCATCAGTTGAAGCATCATCCACGACGATTATTTCGGTCTGCTCATCCCTCGCTTCGACTAAAGCGATGAGACTTTTTGGCAAAAATTTTCCCCCGTTATGAATTGGCATTATGACTGAAACCTGCATTTTATTTGGTATTATTCGCTAAATTCAGGTGTCATTTTTTGCGGCACTCGTGGTTGTGTAGCTGAAATATTGCTAATCATTTCATCCCAATTTTCAGAATTGTTTTTCGTTTCTTCGTGATAATCTTCTTCGGTATTTACCTGCCAAAGATTGTGTTTTGCGCCGCAAATGTTTTCTACGGCTAACATTGCCGTCAGCATCGAATGGTCTTGATTGTTATATTTGTGCATTCCATTGCGCCCGACGAGTTGCAGATTTTCGAGTTTCCCCAAAAATTTGCGAATTACGAGCAAAGCATTTTTATATTCATTGTCATAAATCGGATACGCTTTTGGAATTTTCAAAACTTTGCCGTCAATCACATCTTTTGCATCTACCAAACCGATTTCAACGAGTTCACGTTTGCCGAGTTCGATCAGTTCGGCTTCGGACATTTGCCACAATCCATCGCCTTCAAAACAGAAATATTCCAATCCGAGACAAGTTTTTGATTGATCTTGCACCATTTCGGAACTCCAATTTTTGAAGTTTTGAATGCGTCCGAGTTTGACCTTCGGTTCGTGAATATAAATCCAATTATCGGGAAAAACCTCGCGCTTATTGACGACCAAAGCAACGGTAATAAAATCTCGATAACGCAAATTATCGGCGGCTTCAATGATTTCTTTCGGCGGTGCAGGAGATAGTTTATTGATTAGTTCCCGAATCGGCATTGAACTGATAAAGTCTGTCCCTGCAAGGTTTGCCAGTTGTCCGTCCAGTTCGATTTCGACGGCTTTAACACCTTTTTCATCCCAAAAAACTTGTGTCACGTTGCTTTTTTTGTGAACTTCGCCGCCCAGATTTTTAATAAGTTCGGTCATTCGTTCCCACATCATTCCGGGACCTTGGCGCGGATAATCAAACTTGTCAATCAGAGTTTTGATGACCTCAGATTTGTCGCGTGATGATTGTTTTCGCGTCAGATTTTTTAGAACTGCGACAAGCGATAATCCTTTTATTCGCTGTGCCGCCCAATCCGCCGAAATTTCGTGACAAGGAATTCCCCAAACTTTTTCGGTGTAAGTTTTGAAAAAAATCTCGTAAAGTTTTTTGCCGAAACGATTTGAAACCCATTGCTCCAAATTTTCTTCTTTCGGATGTGGAAAAACTTTAGATTTTAAGAAGCTAACCGGAATAGTTAGAGAATTTAGCCAACCAACCCGCAAAAGCGAGCGCGAAAGACGAAGCGGATAGGGAAGAAAAGTTCGGTTAAAATAAATGCGTGAAAGCCTTTCCCGACTGAGAAAATCGTCATCCGACAATACTTCGCGCCAAATATCTTCAACGGCTTTGACCTTCGTAAAAAAACGATGTCCGCCGATGTCAAATAAAAAACCTTTGTAACTTTCGGTGCGCGAAATTCCGCCGACAAGTTTATCTTTTTCTAAAACAATCGCGGGAATCTGTTTTTTTGACAATTGGTAGGCGGCAGTTAATCCTGCGGGTCCACCACCGATAATGATGACATTCGTTTGGGGGGTATTCATAAAGTATTTTTTGATAATATCAGAAACCTAATCAAATAGGAGTTACGCAGTTGAAACATTGTTAAACACAGGTTTATTGAAAATAAAAGACTTAGATCACTGAAGTTTTACCTAAAAGGCTCATAAGTTATTGATTTTTCGTTCAACTGCGTAACTCCTATCAAAATTACTAATCGAAATGTTTTTACCAACCTACGGCTAAACTATTTCAAATTAAGCTCGGTGGTGTTTTAAAATTGAGCCTATAAGTGCATTGTAGCTAACAAGTTCCAATCTCAAATTAGCACAAATCTCTTGCCTGATTGTTAGTTGTAATTCGTCTTCAATGAGGGGAACGGCTTGGTTTTCACAATCTTGCAGCTTTTCTAAAACTTTGGATTTTAGGTTGGCAATAATTTTGTTTCTGCTATGCTTGAAGCGGATAAATGACTAATTTATTGAGGTTTTTGTTGAAATGAAAAACAATCAACTTGTTATTTTTGCCCTCGATTCGGCAGACCCAAAACTGATAAAGAAATTTATGGCTGACGGTGATATGCCCAATTTGCAAAAGTTAGCCGAAAGAGGTTCGCAAGCAACCATCAAAGACAAAGATACAATTATTGAATTAGGAATTTATAACATTATCCTGACCGGCGAATCGCGTAATGAAACTGGATATTACGATTTTCGGCAGTTAATTCCGGGAACATACAAAATTAAACATCACGTTGACGGAACTGATTTTGGGCGTGATCCATTTTGGGGAAACTTGAAGGAAACAGATAAAAGCGTTTTTGTGATGGATGTTTTTGATGCCCGATTAGTGGCTGATTTGAAAGGAATTCAAGTTGCGAATTGGGGAGTCAATAATATGAAAAGGGAAATGACCGCACTTCCCGCAAGCATTTTTGCCGAAGTCGAATCGTGGGGCGAACGGATTTTCGCCAATCAGCAAATGCCGGCTACTTTTCAAGAAAGCAAATCAATTTATCAACAAATGATGCTCCGTTTGGACACAAAAGTTGACAAGGTTTTGCTTTTATTGAAAAAGGATAATTTTGACGTAATCGTCATCGGTTTTGGCGAAGTTCACGGGGCAACTCATCAATTTTGGCAATATCGTCCCGAACACGCCGAAAATAACCCCGATTGGCAACCGAGCGAGCTAACTGATTCTATCCGCAACATTTACCGAAAAACTGACGAGTGCATCGGCAAAATTATCAAGCAACTTCCAAACGATGCAAATACATTTGTCATCTCGCATTGCGGATTTAAAGATCAATATCCGGTCGAAAATTTATTGAATAATTTTTGCGTCAGTTTACGCTATCAAACTCTCAAACAACCTTCATTTATTAAAAAATTACATCCGTTAAATGTTATTCGTAAAACTGTTCCGTTGGCTTGGCGGATCGCTTTTAGTCGCAAATTCTTAAACACGAAGCAACGCGACGGAATCCTCAGCGATAAATTTGAAAACGGAACGGATTGGGAAAAGACCACGCTTTTTGATATGTCGTCAATGTTCACGGCTTTTTTGCGAGTAAATTTGAAAGGTCGTGAACCAAACGGAACGGTGTCGGCTGGCGAAGATTACGATAGATTTTTGGAAAAAGTTGAAAGAGATTTGCGGGCGTTAAAAGACAAAAAATCAGGCAAGCCGCTGATTGATCAAATCGTCAAAACAAAAGGAACTTTTTCAGATTCCGAGCCAGTTAATTTACCCGACATTGTGGCGACATTTCACGATTTCCCCTATTTTATCGAAGAAGCAATTCATCCAAAATGCAACATTACGCAAGAACCAAACCTATTTTTCCGCGACAGCACCCACGACGATGAAGGGTTATTTATTGCCGCCGGAGCAAGTATTGAGAAAAAAGGAACGCTTTCAAATGTCTCACCTGCTGATTTTGCACCGACGTTTTTGACATTGCTAAATCAACCGATTCCCGATTATATGTTCGGAAAACCACTCGCGGAAATTATTAAAGATTAGTTTAGCAATACTTCGGACAGTTTTTTGACAAACAAAGCAGAAACAAGTTTAGTTAATTTTGCAAAAAATTCAGCTAACGGAGGTTTCTGCTTTGTTCATCAATCAAATTTTAGAAGGCTTGAAAAATATTAACAAGCCACAGTTCAAGTTTTTAGAAGTTCTTTTTCAAACTATTTTCATTTGTCCGTCGAGAATTAACTTTTCGGCTTTGGCGAGAAATTCCAACTTGAATGAACGCACCTTTCGCCGACAGTTTCAAAAAGAGCTTGATTTTGTTGGACTGAACCAAGAAATCATCGCTCAAGCAGATTGTCAAATTATGGCTTTTGCGATGGATGCCAGTTTTATTCGCAAAAGCGGGAAACAAACTTTCGGCTTGGATAAATTCTGGAACGGTTGCGCTTCGCGGGCGGAAAAAGGCTTGGAAGCCTCGATAATTTCTTTGGTCTGCGGCAAAAATCAGGCTTCATTTGCTTTGACGGTTGACCAAACTGAGCCGAATTTATCAAATCAAGCCGCAGATTCTGAGCGAAAAACACGGATTGATTTTTATGCCGGGCAGGTCGAAAAAGTAGCTTCGCAAATTCAGCAACACACTCGAATCGGGCTCTTTGACGGTTATTATGCCAAAGAAAAGTTTGTCCGCCGAATGGTTGGACAAGGATTTACGGTGATTTCCCGCTTACGTTCAGATGCCAATCTTCAATATTTGTATGAAGGCGAGCAAAAACCGCGTGGACGGCATCGGAAATATGACGGGAAAGTTGATTTTCTTGATTTAACCAAGTTTGCCGAAACGAAAGTCAAGATTGAAAACAAAGAAGTCAAACTTTACTCGAAAGTAGTCTGGTCAGTCAGTTTGAAAAGAAAAATCAAATTAGTGGTGGTCAAATATGAGAAAAAAACGGTCAATTTGTTTTCCACCGATTTGGAAATGGAAGCCGAAGAAATCTTTTGGTTGTATCGAAGTCGGTTCACGATTGAATTTCTGATTCGGGATGCCAAACAATCAGGTGGCTTGAATGATTGCCAAGCCAGAGATAATCAAGCACTTGAATTTCATTGGAACACGGCACTGACGAGTGTCAATTTAGCCAGAGGAATGACGCTTCAAGCCGAGAAACAAGGAGAAGCCAAAAAACCGTTTTCGATGAAATCAATCAAACAGCAATATTTCAATGAACAGCTGCTCAATTTATTTATTTCCAAGTTAGGTTTGGAGCAGAGTTTGATAAAATACAAAGAAACTCTGACAGAACTAAGAAATTACGCCACTATCTTCTCTTAATTCTGTCCGAAGTATTGTTTAGAGAACCTCTAAAAATACATAATTGAAATTTAGATTTTATAAATTGCCACTAGCTTGAGCTAGTGGACAGCTTCATATAAAAAAAGGCTTTATCCGAATAAAATAATTAAATCATTCATCCACAATGCTTTAGCTAAAGCTGTAAGGAATAGATCTTAATTTCGTAGTTCGGCTAAAGCCAAATATTCTTCCTTGACTAACCACTAGCTCAAGCTAGTGGCAATTTATAAAAATGCCCATTAAACACAAATTATTGATTTCTCATTTCCGCATAAATCTTCAAAAATTTATCCGTGTATTGTTCGACACTAAAACTTTTTTGCACAAAATCTCCGGCATTTTTTTGTATTTCCAAGCGTAAATCTTCTTGCTCAATAATGTGTAAGATGGCGTTAACAAGTTCACCTTCATTCGCGTCTATCAAAAAACCTGTTTCTTGGTGGGTAATTAATTCCGTAATTCCGCCAACTTTCGTCGCAATAACGGGCGTTCCACGTTTCATTCCTTCAATCACGGTTAGCCCAAAAGGTTCATTCCAAATCGAAGGCACAACTTGAGTCCAAGCATCAGCAAAATTATTTTCTAATTCAGTCCGTGAAAGATGTCCTAAAAATTCGACTTGCGATTCAATGTTCAAATCTCTTGAAAGTGTTTCAAAATTCTTCCGTTCGATGCCATCACCCGCAATTTTCAAAATAGCATCGGGGCATTTTCGTAAGACTTTGGCAAAGGCTCTGAGCAATAAATCCACGCCTTTTTCTTTGACCAACCTGCCCGCAAATACAATTTTCGGTTTTGCATTAAACTCAACAAATTCAACTACTTGAATATCATTTGTGCCACACCAAACAACATCTATGTTTTCGTAACCTGCATTTTCAAACGCTGATTTAACGAAATTGCTGTTTGCCACAATTCGCCGAAAAACGCCTTTGTGTTTCTCCAAATACTTCATTTGCCACATCAACGGCAACCATTGATGAAGCGGCAAACAGCCTTCCGACAAACACACTATCCCGTAATCAGCATCGCAATTTTTCCCCGACGGCAGACGTTTTGTGCCAATCGGACAAATTCCGCGATACCAATGCAGATGCCAAAGTGTCGGATAATCTTTCAGCAAAGGCAAAATAAGCGGCGAAAGTTGGGTTAAAAATAATGAAACGTGAACAATATCGGGTTGCCAGTCAGTTAAAAGTTTTTTGAGTTTGAAATATGCGGAAAAATTCGCCGTTTGCAAGTAAGTTCGCCACGGTGAAAGCGTTCCAAAACAATTTACATCCGCTTGCAAGGTTTGTCCGTCCGTTTTCGCCGAACTTGCGAACAATTTTACTTCGTGACCGCGTTTTTCCAATTCATCTTTTAAGGTCAAAACAGCAATCTCCGCCCCGCCGGAAGTTGTTGCAAAATCATTGATTAAAAGTATTTTCATGATAATTTAAACGCAGATTTTGCAAGTCGAAAATTTTCCGTAAGTAATCTTCTGCCGTTGGGCATTAAAATCCAAATGCCAAAATAAAACACGCCGAAAATGACGGCATCACGCAGAATTCGCCCAAAACGTCCGCCGATTTCGGGTAAATAAGTTTGCCCTGCAAGCAAAACGGCTAATGCTCCGAGTGCCGCCAATGCCGGAAGAAAGACGGTTTGTAAAACTTTAATCCAGCGAATCGGTGAGTCGTGACAAACAAAAATAAGCGTTGGAATAAAAGCCCCAATTCGCCAGATGCTAAAGGCAATCGCCACCGTCAAAATGCTTGATTGTAAAGCGATTACCAATGTCGCAAGCCAGATCAAAGTAATCATCGAATGCCAATAAAATTGTCGTTTGGCACGTCCGAGCGAAACATAAAGCCAGTTGATAGAAGGCGAAATTGTCATTACGAAAGCAGCGGGTGCAAAGGCTTTGAATAAAATTGCACTTGGCAACCATTTTTCGCCCAGCAACAACGGAATAAAATTATCTACTATGCCAAAAATTAACGCGACCAGCGGCATTCCGATACTTGCTGAAAGCAAAAGATACCGATAAAAATACTGTTGAAATCGTTCAGTCTCGTTTTGCAAACGGCTCAAAGTTGAATGCACCACCCGACTTAAAGGAATAGTTAATTGGTTCAAAGGAACGAGCAAAAGTTGATAAGCCTTGTCGTAAAACCCAAGCGAAATTGTTCCCCAAAGCCACGCGACGAGCAAATTATCAAAGTTAAAATTAAGATAGCCGAGCAGTTCAAAGCCCGTCATATATCTGCCAAAAGACAATAGTTTTCGTGATTCTGCAATATTGAACCGGAAACGCGGTCGCCAATCCGCCACCAGAAAAACGCCAATCATCTGAGTAAACTCAAACACCAAACTAACAACTGCCAACGCCCAAAAACCACCACCTGCCCAAGCCGTGTAGATTCCCGCAACGCTTCCCGAAATTATCGAAAATATTTCGATACCGGCGAGTTTGGTGAATTCCATTTTTCGTCGCAAAAGCCCCAAAGGTTGCGAGCCTAAACCAATAAAAATAAAGGTTGCGGAAAGTAAAAGACCAACATAAAACAGACGCTCATCGGCGTAAATTCTGGAAACACAATAAGTTGTAGCTATGCAAATAAAACTAAGCACAAATCCCAACAAAGTGTTGAGCCAAAAAAATGTGTCAGATTGAACTTCACTCAAAGTTTCGGCTTGCACAGTGGAAATTGTTAAACCGCCATCTTTGAAGATTGCGATAAAACTTGTAACCGCAAAAACAATCGCAAAAAGCCCAAAATCTTCGGGCAAAAGAAGTCGCGATAAAATAATTGTGGTGATAATTTGCAGAGAAAACTTCAAAAATTGAGCAATCAGCAAGGCAAAACTACCACGAATTGATTTGGTTTTGAGGTCGCTATTTATATCTTCGGCAAGTTTCGCGGTTGGAACTGACATTTGAGTCATTCTAAACTTGTTTGAGGCAATTTAACAAAAGGAATTCCGCACAGTTTCAATTAAAAGGCAGCGCATAAATTCTGCCTTTCAACTAAATCGTAAAAAGCGGCTCAAGTTTTTCCGGCGGTTCATCGCCTCGATACAAAACTTTTTCTAAAAACAAACCCGATGGCGGCGCAGTCCACGGAGCGGTGATTCGTGATTTTTTGTGCAACAGGGCTTCAAAATCTTTGATTCGCAAACTTCCGCGCCCGACTTCTGCCAATGCACCGACAATTCTTCGCACCATTTTCCACAAAAAATGTGATGCACCGATTCGGAAAATAATCATCTCGCCCGCTACCGTCAGATTTGCAGTTTCAACCTTGACGAGCGTTGAAACGGCTTCGGTTGGCGGATCGCAAAACGAGAAAAAATCGTGTTTGCCAATCAATAATTTCGTGGCTTGATTCATCGAAGCATAATCAAGTTGGTCTTTCACCCACCACACAAAATTTTTCGCAAACGCCGTCCGCCGGGTCGAAATCTGATACAAATAATACCGCATCACCGCATCGTGCCGAGCGTGAAAATTTGGTGTCGAATTATAGGCGCGAATGACGTTGATGTCAGCCGGAAGCAGATCATTTAAGGCAAATTGCAACTGTTTCGGCGTATAATCGCGCTTGAGTTCGCGCACCCGCAAATGAGCAAACTGTTGCCAAGCGTGAACTCCGGCATCAGTGCGCCCTGCTCCGCCAATCTCGACTTCTTGCCGAAAAACTTCTTCGGCGGCTTTGTAAAGTTCGCCTTGAATTGAGCGCGCATTATTCTGCTCTTGCCAGCCACGATAGCGGGTGCCTTCGTATTGAATTTCTAATTTCCAAGTATTCATTTTTTCTTAATATGGAGGTTCAGCAGGTCCTTCGTAACCACACATTCCAAGTCGCGGGGAATTTACTAATCGAATCGGGTCACCATAATTATCGTGCGGGTGACTTTCGGTATGTTCGTCACATAACATTCCGTTAGATTCGTCTTCATATAAACATTCGACACAAAGATGGGTGGCAACTTTATTGCAATCCAAACATTCCATTTCCGGCATTTGATTGCGAGACATTAAAAACATCGGATTTTTCGTTAATGATTTTCCTTGCCGTGTTCCTATCAATTCAACGATTGTTTCGCTGGTCGTTCCGAAATCGTAAGAATGATAAATTGCTTTTTCTTTTTTGAAAGTAGTTTCGACAGTTTTGTCCATCTCAATTTCATCTCTGAAAAAATTCCCACGCGAAAACTCGCTCATGTGACCGCAACATTCCAGCCAAATATCTTTCAAATACTCATCTATATCGAATAAACTGGCTGAACCTTTGACCTCTAAATCAAGCCAAAAGTCATTAGCGTATGGATGTTTAGCCCGCAGATGAAATAGTGTTTGTGAACTTCGATTACTTTTTTCTGCTTTTTCAATGGCTTCTTTTCTTTTTACACATTTTCCCAAATGATTAAAAAGTTTCCGTCTCGTCATTATTTCCTGACAAAAGTAACATTTGCCCTCTGGTTGTGTTTGCCCTGCCATTTGTTTATTCTCCTTTCCCGATTTTTACTTTTTCTCGATATTGATTGATTGCCACATAAATAACTTCTGCTTCGGTGACTTTAACAGATTGCCCGTGTGAGCCGACTCGTTCTGCTTCGACCACAACTTTTATTGTAATCGAAGTGTTTCCAACTTTCGTTGTTTCAGCATAAAAACTTACTAAATCGCCAATAAACACGGGTTCGTGAAAGATAACTTCTTTCATCGCCACCGTGACAAATCTGTCGTGTCCAGAATGACGAACCGCCTCGACTCCGCCGGTAACGTCAATATAACTCAGGATTATTCCGCCAAAAACCGTCCCGTGTGCGTTGGTATCGCGGGGCATCATTGTTAGACGAATCGCAACCTCGCGGTTTGTGATTTCGGCATTGGGATTGGGGATTTCGGATTGTTTTTTTTCCATAAAATTATTCGACAAAAAGGCGATTTAGCCAATTAACAAATTTTTGTGCTTCGGGGCTATCAACAGTTAAATATTTTTCCCGAATGGCAACACCAAAGGGAAGCCCTGGACGACTTTGCCAAGCGAGGTATGTGTGAATTTCAGCCTTTGCGATTTTTACATCTGAAAAAAGTCTTTCATCTTCGGGAATTGATTCAACAGTTTCAACGGCTTTTTGTAAAAGCGAAGTTCTTTCTTCGGGAACGAGCATTTTCAAAAAATGTTCAAGAATTCCTTGCGGTATTTGGTTGTCAGGCATTATCCAAACGCCGATAGGAACACGCTCACCTTTATTTTGCAAAATGATGCCATCAGGGGTTGGCGTTACAGGAACATTCTCGTAATCCAATTCTTGTAATCTGTTTGCCAAACTTTCCCAACGGGCTTGAATATCAAGGTCAGCATCAACCACAATGCCTATTTTCTCAAGTTCGCTAGATGCGTCAATCTCCTCATCCAAATCGTTCAAAAGTTCGTCAAATAATTCGGGATTTATGCCTTTTGTTAGATTTGCTGATTCCTTCTTGGTCTTTGATTTTGACAACGCCTTCAAGTCCGTTAATTTTGAGAATATGTGCGATGACATTCAAATCATCTTTGCCTTCGACCAGCAAAATTCTTTTATTTGTCATAATTAACGCACCTCAATACCTCTTCGCTCAATGGTTTCTAAACTTTCTTCATCAAAATTCTTGGCAATAATTTTATCGTCTTTATTTCGTTCCAACCGAATCAACATCCCTTCGCTTTCTTCATCATCAACCGCCGCTTGTGTAAAGGCTTCGATACAATCTTTGCTGTGCGTGGTGGCAAAAACTTGGACGTTGAGGTCTTTGGCAGTTTTGAAAATTAGTTTCCAGACATCTGGTAAAACTGAGTAGTGAAAACCGCCTTCAATTTCATCAATTAAAAGCATTCCGTCACGACATTGAACTAAGGCTAACGACAATCCTAAAAGTCTATTCATCCCTTCTCCAAAACTTTTTAAAGGCAAAGGCTCTATGCCATTCTCTACTCTAATTACTGGAACGCGCTTTTCTGAACCTTTAGGGTAACCAATGAAACTAATTCTATTTAACTTTGGCAGGAGTAGTTGAAGAGCCTCAATCACATTATCTTCGGATGGGGTAAGAGTGATTAAGTCCCAAAATTCTACAAGTTTTTGGTTTTGCAGCCCGATTGATCTAATAAATAAATTTTCTATGTTCCTATCAACATTTGGTAAATAAACTGTCTGAGGAAACCCAAAATTTAAATCATAATAATAGTGAACGATGCTTATCCTTCCGCCTTTAGCTTTAATAAGAGCATCACGAACTTTGGTTTTAGGTGAGCCATTGTCTTCACTAAGATTGTCTTCACTAAGATTGAATTCAAATTTCTCTTTTTCAATAAACTCTAGTATTTTGCTGTCACAAATCATGAAACTTGGGGACTCTTTTAGTGCTTGATTTTTGGTTGGAGTATTTGGACGATTTGAGAAAAGATTTTTGATAGCAAAATTGTATTTTCTAAGAGATTCTGTCGAAAGAACTTTTTCCTCTGTAATTTCATCTCTTTCAAAAATTATCTTATGCAAAATGTCTTGATTATTATGATTCGCATAAATCCACAAAGCCTCCAACAACGCCGTCTTTCCAACATTATTTTTACCAACAATTAAATTCACCCGACCGAGTTTTTCAATCGTGAGATGTTCAAAACAGCGATAGCCTTTTATTTCGAGCGAATCTAAAAGTAGTTCTGCCATACAATTAACCTCAAGCGGATTTTATCACAATTTTCGCTAAATTCGCTCCTTCGTCCAATCTGCGATTACTTGCCGTAATTCATTCAAATGTTTATCAAAAAAATGTCCGCAATTTTCAAAAACAACCATTTCTTTATCATCAGTTTTGGTCAAACTCTCAAAAAGTTCTTGCAATTTTTCGACTTTACCAAATTCGTCGTTGTCGCCGTGAACAAATAAAATCGGCTTTTCGCAATCTTGTAAAAATTCAAACTCGTATTTATCAACCGGCGTTCCGATGCTGATTAAGCGAACAATTCTATCATCATTCATTGCGACGGGCGTTCCGAAACGAGTTCCGAAAGAAAATCCGGCAAACGTCATCGGCTCATTTGGATAATTTTCGCTTAAAAAATCTAGCACGGTGCGAATGTCGTCTTGTTCACCGATTCCGTCATTATGCGTTCCGGTGGAAAGTCCAACGCCGCGAAAGTTAAAGCGAAGGGTAACTAATCCCGCATCAAGCAGCCCCGCCGAAGCACGAAAAACGACTTTATTGTGCATCGTCCCGCCACCCAACGGATGCGGATGTGCGACCAAAGCTACCCCACGAAACTTCTCATCGGGTTCTTTCAAAATCGCCTCGAGTCTGCCGTGTAGTGCAGGGATAAATAAATTTCCTTGTGGATACATATTCTAAAAGTGAAAAAGTGGAAAGGTGGAAAAGTGAAAATTAAGAGTCTAATTAGAACAGTCAAACTTTTTCACTTTTCACCTTTTTCACTTTAAATCTGCGATTTGTGATTGATTTCTACTCGCCTCACCGCCAATTTATCAATCCTTTCCCGCCTCACCGCAAAGCCGATTCCTGCGCCTTCGGGAGCAATAATCGTTCCTTTTTCGCTCACTTCGACTTCGGGTTCGATGATGTCTTCGTGCCAATAACGTTTGCTGGCGGAAACATCGCCGGGCATGGCGTAGCCTGCCAGAGTTGAAATAGCGATATTGTGGGCGCGTCCGATTCCCGCTTCGAGCATTCCGCCGCACCAGACGGGGATTCCGGCTTCGCGGGCTACTTTTTCGACTAATTTTGATTGAGTATGCCCGCCGACTCGTCCGTTTTTGATGTTGATGATTTTTCCCGATTTTAATTCGATAGCTTTGCGGGCATCTTCGGGCGATTTTATCGGTTCGTCAAGGCAAATTGGGGTTGAAATTTCACGTTGTAATTTGGCGTGGTCAATGATGTCATCGTGCGAAAGGGGCTGTTCGAGCATCATCAATTTAAACTCATCCAAACTTTTTAATTTATCAATATCAGTCAATGTATAAGCCGAATTTGCATCTCCCATCAGCGGAATATCGCCAAATTTTTCGCGCACTCGTTTGATAACGTCATAATCCCAACGTGGCGAAATTTTAATCTTGATGCGCTGATAACCTGCGTCCACTTCGATCTGGATTTTTTCGAGCAGTTGTTCAACCGTGTCTTGAATCCCAATCGAAACTCCGCACGAAATTTTTTGATTGACCCCGCCGAGATGTCGCCACAACGGAACATTTAGTTTCTTTGCTTCCAAATCCCAACACGCAGTTTCAATCGCGGCTTTCGCCATTCGATTTCCGCGAATCGGTTTCATCAAATCCCAAATATTTTCTGCCTTTTCAACCTCTTTGCCAATCACCATCGGCGCGAGAATTTCTTTCATCACTTCCCAACAGCCATTCGTCCATTCGTAGGAATACGAAGGAGTTTCACCCGCCGTGCATTCGCCCCAGCCCTCGTTTCCTTCGCTGTCTTCGACACGGGTTAAAATAATTCTGCGTTCGTAGGTTCTGCCAAAACTCGTCTCAAAAAAATGGACGAGCGGTAAATTGATTTCGATTAGTTCGATTGATTTGATTTTCATTACAGTTAAAATTTAAGCCTCATAAACAAATAAACAGGATAAGCAATTGTTCTCATCCTGTCTATTCCGGTTTGAAAATTCCTAAATATCTCATTTCACCGGAACAGGGTTTTCTGATAAAAATAAGTTTGGCTGAAAAGCTACCTAATTTAGTTTGAAAAGCAGAAATTCACAGGGAGACAGGTGATTAATCTACTTTGTCAGATTAGATAAATTGACGGAATCGGATCAAACGCCGAATGAAAATCGTTGGTGTAAAGTATTGTTACGGAACGAGTTTGAGCAAAAGCTAAAACACTCAAGACAAAAATCAGGCAAACGGAAACGATGGATTTTTTCATGCGATTATTTTAGACAGATTTTGGGGAAATAAAAAATGAAGGGAGATTTTATTCAGCCTTCATCTTTAGTTTTGTTATGAACAAACACTAATTTTCACAAAAATCGCAAGTGTTCTTACGCATTTGGGTTATCAATGAATTCATCTGTATTAAATACTCAATAACCTCTTGTTCTGTTTTAAAGTATAGGTCATCATTATTTGCAACTTTGATATTGTAGCTCCAACGTCCGTTAAAAATATGAAATCCTATAGAAATATGCTTGTTGTTTGTTGACTGATGTGTGTAATATCCAACTGAATTTTGATAAAAATAACTAAATTGATTGCCTAATTTTTTAAGTCTGACCATTAAGGCGTAGGAGTAAAATTCTCTATGTATTCCATTAGTTTGGCTTTTCTCTAAAAGAAGTATGTCATTATAATTATTAAATCTTATGAATTTATTTTTTCCGCAAACATCTAATATTTGAGGGTCTTCAGCCGTATTCCGCCAATAAAATTTCCCCTCTAAATCTCTTAACTTGAATTCTTCTATTATTTTTTGAAGGTCTTCTTTTACAGTTTCAACATTTATTTCATCAAATAGTGATTTTAGATAATTTCTCTTTTCATTATCATCACGCAACAATCTTTTCCAGCTAATATCGCGGTCATTACCATCAACTAGACGATTGTTTTTTGATCATTTTAAGAGTGTAGTCCCCTTTTGAAAGTAACGCTCTTTGCCATTAGTATTCGCCAAAATCATTCAAACCTGTATCTGTGAACATTACTTCGGCTTTATTTCCGTATTCGTTGAATAGCTCCAGAAACTTTGAGTTTTCTTCATTTGACCAATTAAGATGTTTATTGGAGTTGTAATAATCTTTAACCCCTGAAAATTTAAGTAAGAAATCTATTTGCCCTTTGAAATAAGGATGGTTTTCAAATTTTATTATGGCTTCTCGCCATTCATCGCTTTTTAGAATGAGGATAAATTTAATTCGTTCTTCTAATATTTGTTCTGTCGCAAAACCAGAGAAAACATATTGGGATTTAAAGGAAATTCAATATGTTGGCACTATTAGGAAGCATCTTTTCAACCGTCCTAATACTTCTCAAATAATCAATTATTTCATTGTAAAATGTATTAACTGCCAAATTTCTTATTATTCTTATCCAATTGTAAAGTCCTTTTATGTCTCCATTATTAGTAATCAAATATTTGTAGTAAGCAAAAAATATAACTCTTTCATCACGCGAAAGATTATTTTGAAGGGCTTTCTCGAAAATTTCTGATTCATCTATTAAATTCTTATCATCCAAGAAAGTTTTAACTTTTTCACTTCCGTTTTTTAAATAATCTAAAGTGTTAATAATGTCTTCCAAACATTTCTTACCCAACAAATTTGCTTTTTCATACGGATTGAAAGTTAGCTTTTTCGACCTATCTGTTAAAATTGTTATGTTTTTAATTTGGGTTGCATCAATAACTTTTTGCAAGGCGTGATTATTAGTGACTAAAACTCGGATGAAGTTCATTAGCTCTGCGTCAAAAACATTTGTTGACTCATCTCGTAATTCCAAAATAAGTCTGTCCAATCATATCTATTCCTAAAATGGTATTGTAAAGTTTGTCCCGTTTTCCTTATCAAATTTATCAAGATATTGTTCAAATTTTGCCTTAAAGTTTTCAAATTCCGTAAGTTCTTTTCCTCTGGAATTCATTTTTACATACAAACTGTCTGTCAGACCAAAGTTCTGTAATTCTATGAATTGAAAACTAATTATTGGATTGTTATCGCTTACTAATTTTTCGTAAAAGCCTTTTGCATCAAAAAATAACTTGTGAATATCATCAATAACAACAAGCATTGATTTGATTGTCGGGTCTTTTTCCCAAGATGAGAAGAACCAACTTGAATCTTTGATAACAAGACTTATTTGTTTTTCAGCGATATTTGTAAAATCAACATCGTTTGAGATAAGAGCATTACAAAAATCTCTGGAGGAAATTCTGGTTTCATAACTAAATTTCGCTTTTTCGTTGAAAACTAAAGCCTCTCGAAATTCAGAAATTCTATTTTCTTTAACGGCAAGATACCAATGAAGTAAGAAAAGAGTTGTTAATCTTTGCTGTCCATCTAATGGCGTAAATGTTGTTTGGTTTCCATTTGTAACCAAGCTACCGTAAATAAAATCAAGTTCAATAGATTTATCGCCTTCTAAATAAGTCTTTAAAGATTCTAGGAACTGTTCGCGTATTTCACTTGCGGATTCCCTTCCTTGGGCATAATCTCTCTGAATAATCGGGATTTCGATTGTGTAGTTTTTTTCTGCGACAAGTTTATGAAATGTTAGTTTTTCGCCCATAATTATTCACTTTGAGTTGTGGTTTGTTCAGGTAAAAATTCTTTTAATGTTTCTATTATTGCTTTTTTATAGGAATCTCTGTCGGATTTTCCCCAAATCAACATTTGTTCTACCGATTCGTTGTAGTATTTTAGAAAAACATTTTTCGTGCAAAGCGGAATAAATGTTCCATCTTGGTCTTTTTGAATGATTATTTTTCGTTTTATCGGATAAATTGCATTTTTATAGCCTTTATTGGTTTTTTCATCTAATAATGTGAGATTTGATATATCATTCACATCATCATTCTCCTTTTTATCCTCTATTTCAGAGTATTTCTTTAATACTTCGTTATAAAGACTTTCAAATTCTTCTTCTTGTGCATCTAGCCATTTTGAAATTTTTGCTTTTAACTGCTCATCTTGAGTAAACTCTAAAACTGATTGTAACCAACTTTTCTGATGTTCTACTCTTAAAGGCATATCTGATTTGATTGAATGAATATGCTCAATGTTCCATTTTTCATCCTTGTATCTTCCGAATTGAAATCTATAATTTGAGTCGGCATTTTTGACAATCGAGATTATGTTGAATAGCAAAATTATATTTTTAATATTTTTTCTGTCGGATTGTTCAGAATAATCTAATTCAGCAACTTGAAAGTCACTAAATTTTTTTATTTTTGTCTTTAAAAACTGCTTGAAAGCAGTTTTCAGTTTTGCCAACGGAGTCTTTTTTTAATTGTTGGATTCTTTCACCGACAGCTATCAAAAAGCCAACTAAATGAAATAATTCTCTATCGCTATACCATTCTTGAAAAGTTAGGAAATAATCTTTTACTTCCTTCCAAGCCTTTTCAACATCCTTTATTTCGTCAAATCGTTTTTGAAAAAATCTAAAGGTGAAATCTTTATCTTGGGTATTTTTATTGCTCATTAAAACGAAAATAAACTCAATTCGATTATCGTAAACATTGCTTCCATCACTTATAAATCCCCAAAATTCGTTATCCCTCAAACTTGCCTCAATTCTATCCCATTCACTTGCAATTTCTAATTGCCGAAGTTGCCGAGTCTGCTCATTTTCGCCAAAATGATCTCTGAATAAAAAGAGAGCCTTTATAAGTTCGGCGTTGGTCAAAGGTATCTTACCAATGTTTAATGGAGTAAAAATATCTATTGAATCAATATCTTCATTTACTTCATACCAAATAATTTTGGTCGAATTCAATAATTTATGTTCAAAATCATTTACAATATTTGGTTTTTCTGCAAACCAATCTTTTATCGTTTTATATGCTTGATGAATATGAAAATAATCTACGTTTTTATTGCTTTCTTCATCAGAAAGAGTTTGCAAATAATTAGCACTTCCTTCTCTTGTTTGATAGTCTAATGAGTATAATTTTTTTCTAAACTCTTCAGTAACTCGTGCATTAAAGTATTTCAACAGCAAGTAAATGGTTATTAATCTTTGTTGTCCGTCAATTACTTCCCAACTTTCATTTTGCGGTTTTACTACTACGGGTTGGAGACAATAAAACTCATCAGCTTTCCTATCCTTTCTATTGGAAAACTCATAAATATCTTCAAGCAAATCTAAAACTTGTGTCTTGTCCATCTATAACCTCTTTGATATGAGGGAATATAGAAACTAAAAGGCGTTTCTTTAATTAAGTCGTAAATAGTTAATAGTTCAAGTTGATTTTCTACGATAAATTTTAAGAAGAATTCTTTTGTCAAACCGTTACCTAAAATAACAAATCCAAAACCTTGTCCATTCTTTTACAATTAAATTATTCTTGCATTCTAAGCTCGACTTTGTCCATTTTTTAACAGATTTTGAAAACTGAACTTACTCCATTTTGCAAGTGTTGCAATATAGTTACTTAGAGTTTTCAAACATCACTTTTTCGAGATGATATTGAAAAAACTCTGAGACAAAATTAGTAAAATATGTCTTTTGTTGACTTTAACGTTTTTCAAAATGGACAAAGTCGAACTAAGCCATTCTTCAAAGCCCAACAAAATCTCGCTTGGTCTTTTTCGTTTGATTGACTCAGAAAATCAGTCAAGACTTTGGCGGTGCAGAATCGGTAAAGATTTGCTTCGCGTAATTTTAACCGAAAATCGAAAAAGGACGAAGCCGAAACTTCGTCCTTCCTCTTTATATTTTGCAAGAAATTTAGCTTTACTGGGCTAATATTATTTCCACCATCAATCCATTTCCGGTATTTTTTGCCGAAACTTTTCCGGCGTGAGCACGAACGGCTTGTTCGGTAATTGCCAGTCCAAGTCCGATGCCTCCTGACTTGCGGTCACGGGCTTGACTGACGCGATAAAAAGGTCGAAAAATTTCTTTCAATTCGTTTTCAGGAATGCCTTCGCCATAGTCTCGAATCGCAATAATCGCTTGTTTATCCTTAACTTCTAGTGAAACTTCAACTTTGTCTTTGGTATAACGTAGCGCATTTCGCAAGACATTTTCTACCGCGCTTCTTAAGAGCCTTTCATTTCCAACGATTTGGCTCTGATCGGCGTGCAAAATTTCTACCGTTTTCCCTTTCCCATTTGCTTCAAAACTGACATCGGAAACAATCGTTTCAACTAATTTTTTAAGATTAACATCAGCCTTTTCAACGTTTGCCGTCTCGCTTTCGAGTTTTGAAAGAGTCAAAATATTTGAAATCATTTCATTCAGTCGAAACGATTCGACCTCAATTCTATCCAGTAATTTTTGAGTGTCCGGCGTTGTTTTTTGTTTTGCCAATTCAAGTGCCACATTCATTCGCGCCAGAGGTGAGCGAAGTTCGTGAGAAACATCTCGCGTCAGATTCTTTTGTGAAACGATGAGCGATTCAATTCGTTCTGCCATTTCGTCAAAATCGCGTGAAAGTCTGCCAATCTCGTCCCGTCTTTTGATTTCACTTCTTACCTGTAAGTCACCAGCGGCAAAGAGTTTAGTGGTGTCGCCAAGTTGCAAAATCGGCTTTACCAAATATCTAGCCAGAGCATAACAAATCAAAGCGGCGGTCAACAAAATTGCCAGAATACGGACGATTCGAGTTTGCCAATCTCCCCCAAATGGAATCGGCGGGCGCGGAGATTCAAACCGCAAAACAAGGGCAAACGTCTCGCCTTTATGAGTGGTAAATCTTTGGGCGACATAGTTTTCTTCCGGATTCAAATAGATATATTCAATCGTTTCGCTTTCAAATGCTTTTTGAATCGCCGGCAAAGCGTTTTGTCCTTCGCTTTCAAAACACGACTTATTCTTTTCGCCAGTCAAACAAACGCTTCTATTTTCGTAGGTATTTCTGATCGTTTTCAGAAATATATCTACGCCTTCTTTACCTTCGTTATCATAAATTTGTTTGGCTGTTTGGGTATAGACATTCATTGTATTCCCAATAATGAATTTCCAACGCTCCCGAAAAGGTTCGCCCTGCGTACTCCACGAAACAAAAAGTGATACGCCTGTAATTAGCGCAATTCCTAACAAAAACCAGAGAAAAATTTTCCAAAATAAACTCATCTTTTCAATTTCAGATTTCAGATCTCAGATTTCAGATTCCCAACTAATTTGAAATTTGAAATCTATTCAACTGTATAAATGTAACCAACCGACCGAATTGTTTTAATTCGGTCATTGTCTAATTTTTTCCTTAAATTACTGACGTGCATATCCAAACTACGGTCAAATGGAGAAAGTCTTCGCTCTAAAACTTGTAAGCTCAAATCCTCTTTTTTTACGATATATCCAGCGTTTTTGAGCAAATTCACCAACAAATCAAATTCAATGGCGGTTAAACCTAAATCCTCTCCATTTCGTTTAGCCGAACGCGCCGAAACCAGAACTTCAACCTCGTCAATCTGTAATTTTTCGTGTGCAACCTGTTGATTTTCTTCGCCGTTTGCCGTTCGCCGAAGAATCGCCCGAAGTCTGGCAACCAGTTCCCGCGGATTGAATGGTTTTGGTAAATAATCATCTGCGCCGATTTCGAGTCCGACAATTTTATCCATATCATCGCCTTTTGCGGTCAGCATCAAAACCGGTATTTGCGACTTTCCCCGTAATCCGCGCAAAACTTCAAATCCATTTTTCTTTGGCAACATCACGTCTAAAATTACCAAATCGTGTTTTTCGGCAAGGGCTTCATTGAGACCGCTTTCCCCATCGTGAACTGCTTCAACCTCAAATCCCTCAACACTTAAATATTCCGAAACCAATTCGCAAAGTTCTTCATCATCATCAATCAACAAAATCTTGTTCATCATTACAACCTTATTCTACAACAAAAGTTTTACCTCTGGCTGACTTTTACAATTCTTTACGTTTCTACGCAAAATCTTGACGTTCAAGACACAAAAATATCGTTTGATAAAAATATACGCGGAAGATTCGCGTTATTTTTGAAAGATAGGAGAAATTATTATGAGAAAAATTATAGTTGGATTATTAGCGGTCAGCATATTGACTGTCGGATTGGTCGGATTGATTTTTGCACACAAAGGTGGCGGTGGGCATCACGCCGGATTTGGAGGTCAGGGTTTTCCCCCGGTTTTTGGTCGAAAGAATTTCAAAAGAACTCGGTTTGAGTGAAGAACAAAAAACTCAATCAAAGGCAATCTTGGAAGCAGCTAAAGAACGAGTTAAACCTTTGCTGGAACGGATGAGGCAAAATCACGAAATCGCCAAAGATTTAGGCACGGATGGAAATTTTGATGAAGCTCAAGTTAATCAAATTGCCAATCAGCAATCTGAAACGATGAAACAATTATTCATCGAAAAAGAAAAAACCAAAGCTCAATTGTTTGCCATTCTAACACCTGAACAACGTGAAAAAGCCAAACAAATGCACAAGCAATTTGGCAAAAGAATGAAGGAAAGATTCGGACATCGCTTTGGCGGATTTAGTGAAAAAACTGCTCCAACCGAAGAATAATTTTTGCGAGCTAGGGGAATAAATCGGGAAAGGTTTATCGCCTTTCCCTTTTATTTTGCCAACTTTTATTTATTACTTAAACCTCAAGCAACTATTTTGCGTATCGTAACCTCAAAGTTTTAGATTGACTTTTCAACTATAAACCGAATAAATTTCAAGTAATGCCAACATCAATAACACAGGTTGAAGACCCTGAACGCCACAAAACTCTTTTGCGGGTAGAAGGCACGATGACGCGTGATGACGCGATTTTGCTCGAAAAAATTGCGCTCAATTTGCGTGAGGAATTAGGTAAAAATCTGACGCTTGATTTGGCGGATTTGGATTTTCTGGATAGCGAATCTGCGCCGATTATCAAACGCCTCGAACGCGAACACGGTTTTGAACTCGAAGGCTTAGAATTTTTTTTGCAAAAAGCAGTTACCCAAAGTGAAAGGTAATCCGCTTTACACAGAACCAAAGTTCATTATCAATTGAATGAGTCAGTAGCGGTTGTGTGAGCAACTGCGTGATTGTTTGATAACGAGTGACGCATCAGCTCAAGCGTTCCGGACGCTACTGACTTAATGCATTCTTCTTAGTGCGAATCCGTATAATGTTAGTTAAAGAACTTGCTAAATTAGTTGAAGGAAATCTGAACGGCGATGGAAATGTTGAAATAACACGAGTTGCCGCGCTCGAAAAAGCCCAATCGGGCGAAATTGCGTTTGTTGAAAAAGAATTTAAGCCAACCAATGCCTCTTGCGTAATCGTCCCCGAAAACTTCACCGAAAACTTTGTTTGTCCAACCATTACAGTTAAAAATCCAAAGTTAGCCTTTTCCAAAATTGCCAAAAAACTCCATTCACCTAAAAAACGCGAGTCAATAATTCATCCGTCAGCCGTTATTTCCGTCACCGCCATCCTGAGCCAAAATGTATTTATCGGGGCGTTTTGCTGTATCGGAGATGATTCGGAAATTGGTGAAGGGACACAACTTAGAGCCGGTGCAAAAGTCGGCGACAATGTTTTAATCGGTGCAAATTGTGTGCTTCATCCAAATGTTTTTGTCGAAGATAATTGCACTATCGGCGATAATGTCATCCTTCACGCAGGAGTTTGTATTGGCGCAGACGGTTTCGGGTATGTGCGCGATGAGGAAAGATACGTTAAGTTTCCGCAAATCGGAACTGTGGTGATTGAAAACGATGTCGAAATTGGCGCAAATACTTGTATTGATCGCGGAGCATTAGGCGAAACCCGCATCGGCGAAGGCACAAAAATTGATAATCTCGTCCAAATTGCTCACAACGTCCAAATCGGCAAACGGGTTATCATCGCTGCCCAAACCGGCATTTCGGGCAGCACCATTATTGAAGATGATTGCGTGATTGGCGGACAAGTCGGAATGGGCGATCACGCCAGAATTTTGAGTGGGGCGATTATCGGTTCACAAGCCGGAGTTTTACCCGGCAAAATTGTCCGCGCCGGAGTTTGGTGGGGAACGCCGGTTCAGCCATTGGACGAATACAAACGCCAAAATGCAATGGTCAAAGGACTTGGCAGATTGCGCGAAGAAGTTAAAGAATTGAAAAAAGAAAAATAAGTTGTATTAGTCACCATTTAAAGGGTTTCAAAACGAGAAAAAAGTGATAAAATTTTTATTAAAATAGGTAAGCTTTTAGTTAGACATTTCGAAAAACTCGTTTCAATTTATATTCACCTCAAATTCTAACCATCTTTTGATTTAGCAATTGAAAGATAACGCGGTTAAAATGATGAAAAGAAATAATATTTTTTTCAAAGCATTTAGAAATATTAGCTGTATGGAGATTAACCCGATGAATAAACTTTTATCATTCTTTTTATGTTTTTTTCCCCTACTATTAGTATCAGCAAATATAAGTAAGACCTATGCACAAGCGCATAATAATACAATTAGCGGACACGTTTTTAATGATCAAAGACAGCCGGTATCAAATATTTATGTTGAACTTTTGAATGAAACCAACGGAATCCTTGCCAGAGTCAAAACTAATAGCGGAGGACGATATTTTTTCCCCGGTCTATCCGGTGGTTCATTTACTATTAAGGTATTGCCATATGGAACTGATTTAGAAGAACAAGCTACTGAAGTAAATATTGGAACTGATGGCGTTACCGGACGCTCACCCTCAGAAAATGTCCAACAAGATTTCTATCTTAAATTGCGCCGGACTTCCACAGATGAGAAAAGCCTAACAGGTGTTGTATTTGTTCAGGACATTCCTGAGAATGCTAAAAAATTGTATGAAAATGCGATTGATAATCTTAGCAAAAAAAATACTGATGCAGGAATTGTCGCACTTGAGAATTCTGTAACAGCATTTCCAACCTATTATCTTGCCCTCATACGGCTCGGACAAGAATATGGCGCACTCCAAAAATGGAGTCAGGCATACGAAACATTCAAACGAGCGATTGCTGTAAATCCGCGAAGTTTTATGGGATGGTATGGTCTTAGCTCTGCGGCAAAAGAATCTCAGATGCTTGAAGAATCCATTAAAGCGGCTCAAGAGGCGGTTTCAATCTTACCATCTTCGTCAGATGCCTTTCTTCTGTTAGGCATTTGTCAGCGCAAAGCAAAGCATTTTCCTGAGGCAGAAAAAACCTTAAAACAAGCTGATAAACTGGCAAAAGGAAAATCTCCCGATATTCATTGGAATCTTGCTTTATTATACGCCTATAACATTATTAATTATGCTTCTGCTGCAGATCGTCTTGAACTCTATTTGAAAGTAAAACCTGATGCTGAAGGGAATGACGACGTAAAAAAACTCATCAAACAATTTCGACAAAAGGCTTTAGCGAATAAATAGGCTTGAGCGATTGTTGATAAAGCATGAGACAATTTGAATATTCAAGACATTAGTGTCCGATTAAAGAAGTTTTTACAGCTATAAGCTATTGATTTTTTATTGCTTACAGCATTTTGTTGATTTTACGATTTCAATTCTATTCAACTGAGTCTTAAACTCTTTTGAATGAACCACGGAAAATACGTTTTTGCTCAGCTCTTTGATATTTTACCTAAATACGAATTTGAGAAATGCGTGGCTCATTATCAAGGCAACTTCAAAGTCAAAGGCTTTACTTGTTGGCTTCAATTTCTCGTGATGTCGTTTCGGACAACTAACCAACCGCGAAAGTTTGCGTGATACGGTTAATTGTTTGTCGGCTCATCAACAAGAAATTTTATCATCTCGGCATCAACTTGCGCTGTTTCTCGTTCAACTTTAGCCGACCAATGTATCGAAACTGGCAGATTTATGCTGATTTTGCCCAAGTTTTGCTCGTCCACGCACGACTGCTTTATCTGCACAGATGACTTTGGTCTAGAGCTTCAAAACACCGTTTATGCGTTGGACGCAACGACCATTGATTTATGTCTCAACGTCTTTTGGTGGGTGCTCGTTTCGGAAAACCAAAGCCGCCGTTAAACTCCACACTTTATTAGATTTGCGGGGAAATCTGCCGACTTTTATCCATATTTCAGACGGCAAAATGCACGATGTTAAAGTCTTAGACGAACTGATTTTTGAACCCTTCGCACATCTATTTAATGGACAAAGGATACCTTGATTTTGAGCGACTTTTTCGGATGAATTCGGCTTCCGCTTTCTTTGTCACTCGGGCCAAAACTAATCTGGCCTGCAAACGAATTTACTCGCACAAAGTTGATAAAACACTTGGTTTAAGATGCGACCAAACCATTAAATTGACGACTCCAATATTCAAGCAAAGCGTATCCCGACAAATTGCGACGGGTCAAATATTATGACAAAGAACAAGGAAAAATGTATGTTTTCTTGACCAATAATTTTGAAATAACGGCGATGGAAGTTGCGCTGTTATACAAACATCGTTGGAAAATCGAACTGTTTTTCAAATGGATCAAGCAACATTTGAAAATCAAAAGTTTTTGGGGCGAAAGTCGGAAAATGCCGTCAAAACGCAAATTTGGATAGCCATTTGCACTTATTTAATGGTGGCGATTACCAAGAAACGTCCAACTGAAAATAGAGCGAAATCTCTACGAAATTCTACAAATAATTTCAGTTTCAATTTTTGACAAAACCCAATTAAATCAACTACTTAACGAATGTCAATTACAAAAACCGACAGTTGAGTATTCTAAACAGTTGAATCTATTAGATTTATAACCGGACACTAATGAGGTAAAGTCTTTAATAGAGGTTGCAAGTTATAAATAGACTTTTGCAACTAAGTAAATCTTTTTCGCAATTTTTAATCCCTTAAAACTGATTTTAAAAGGTTTAGGTAGCTTCTAAATTAGGAAATTCCTTTACAAACTTTAAGATTCAAGTTTTAAAAGAACTATGAATTTGCCACTTTTTTCTAACCCAATCGAAACCGAAATTGCCAAACTTCGCGCCGAAATCAATCGGCACAACGAACTTTATTATCAAAATTCCGCGCCCGAAATTTCGGATTTTGAGTTTGATAAACTGCTCGAAAGATTGAATCAACTCGAAGCCGAAAATCCTGAACTTATCACGCCCGATTCGCCTACGCAAAGAGTTGGCGGGAAGGCTGAAGGTTGGACAAGTTTTAAGCATACAGTTCCGTTGATGTCGCTGGATAATTCATACAGTTTGGATGATTTACGCGATTTTGATGAACGCTGTCAAAAATTAGCGGACGGCAGAAAAATCGAATATGTAGCCGAACTAAAAATTGATGGTTTAAGTGTTTCGTTGCACTACGAAAACGGTGTTTTGCAAGTCGGCGCAACTCGTGGAGATGGACAAACGGGCGATGATGTGACCAATAATGTTCGCACAATTAAGACGATTCCGTTGAAATTAAAAGGTGAATTTCCGGCAAAAGTCGAAGTTCGCGGCGAAGTGTTTATGGCACGTTCAGTGTTTGAAAAAATCAATGCCGAACTCGAAATGCAGGGCGAAAAACTCTATGCCAATCCGCGAAATTTTGCTTCGGGAACTTTGCGCCAACTTGATTCACAAATTGTTGCATCTAGGCGACTTGATATGTTTCCGTATGATGTTTGGCAGGGCAATCAGAAGCCTTTTTCCACGCATGAAGAAAATTTTGAATGGCTCAAAAAGGCAGGATTTAACGTCAATCCGAATCGCAAAGTTTGCAAAAATTTTGATGAGTTGGTCGAGTTTATCAACGAAATCGAAGCCAAACGTGATTCGCTCGATTACGAAATTGACGGCATTGTGGTCAAAGTAAATTCCACCGCTTTGCAAGAAGAATTCGGCTCAACTTCGAAAGCTCCGCGTTGGGCGATTGCCTACAAATATGCGGCAAAACAAGACTACGACAAAACTCAACGGTATCACCATTCAGGTCGGACGAACCGGCGCATTAACGCCCGTTGCTGAACTCGAACCTGTTTTGTTGGCAGGAACTACCGTTTCGCGTGCGTCGTCTGCATAACGAGGATGAAATTAAACGGCTGGGGCTAAAAATCGGCGATTATGTGGCAATCGAAAAATCGGGCGAAATTATTCCGCAAGTCTTGCAAGTTATTGAATCAAAACGCACAGGAAACGAAATTGATTACGAATTTCCGAAAACTTGCCCCGTTTGTGATTGGGATGTTTTCCGTCCCGAAGGTGAAGCCGTGACTCGTTGCACAAATCCCGTCTGTCCCGCCAAAATTAAAGGTCGCCTCTCGTATTTTGCCGCCCGCAAAGCAATGGACATCGAAGGTTTAGGCGATGTTTTGATTGAAACATTGGTTGATAAAGGAATTGTTAAAGATGTCGCGGATTTGTATTGCGTTGAATGTCGAAACGCTGACCAGTTTTGAACGAATGGGCGAAAAATCGGCAACCAAAGTTATTGAACAAATCGAAAATTCAAAGCAACGAGGGTTGCAAAGATTACTTTTCGGCTTAGACATTCGGCACGTTGGCGACGGCTACGCGAAACGAATTGCACGACAATTTCACACCATCGAAAACTTGAAATCTGCGACAGTTGAACAACTTGACGACATTCCCGACATCGGATTATCAGTCGCCGAAAGCGTCTTTCAATGGTTTCGAGATGAGAAAAATATTGAACTGATTGAACGCTTACGAAACTTGCGGCGTGAAACTCGAAATCGAAGAATCTTCAACCGCAATTTTGGACGAAAACTTTGTCAACAAAACATTTGTTCTGACAGGCAAACTCGAAAACTTTACCCGCGACGAAGCCGCCAAAATCATCGAAGACCGGGGCGGAAAAGTCTCAAGTTCGGTCAGCAAAAACACAAATTTCGTGATCGCCGGAAGCGATGCGGGTTCAAAATTGACGAAAGCCGAAGTCGTTGGGCGTGAAGGTTTTGAGTGAGGAAGAATTTAGGGAGATGATTGGTTAATTTTAGATTTTTAGTTTTTCCTCAATGAACTTTTTATGTCCGTTGGCAATAAATTTTGTAATTTCTTCTATTTCAGTTTGTGATAATAATTCTGAATACTTCTTTTCTTTTGATAAAAGTTCTACTTTCCTTGGTAAATCAATTTTTACAACATATTTCGTAGGATTAAATGAAATGGTAATTTGAACTATATGAGAAATATCTACTAAGTTCTCTTTTTTGAAATGGCTATGCATGTATTGAAATATAATGCTCTCAGTATTCTGATAATACCAAATATCTTCTCTTATTGAGAGGAAGGATTGGTTTTTTACAAACTCACTTTCTCTTCCATCAATATCTAAAATCATTCTGTTTGAAACATAGAAACGGTCAAATTTTTCACACACTGCTTTGATACGCACAAGTAAAGGTTCGATTGATAATCCAAATACATTTGCTATATTCTCAACACTTCTGTCAACTTGTAGAGTTTTTCCAGATGCGGTTAGGTTTTTCTCAAGCAAAGCCAATTCCTTATCCAAATCATCCGCCTCCTCAATATCTTCACCTTTCGCCCCACGAATCATTATTTCGAGCGAATGAACCAAATTATTGGCAATATATTCAATAAAAGGCTCAAGTTCGCCTACGTCTGCGAGATGTAGAACGCCATAATAGTTTTCTTTATCTTCGGTTTTGATAATGACGGGCGGAAAACCGTTTTGCATCAGGATAAAATTCATCAAAATTCGCGCAGTTCTGCCGTTGCCATCATCGAAAGGGTGAATTCGGATAAATCTGTAATGAAAAAGAGTGGCTAAAATGATTGGATTGACATCAGGTTTTTCTCGTTCTGCGCGAAACCAATCAATCAATTCCTGCATTTTCGCAGGAGTTTCTTCGGGAGAGGCAAAATAGAACATTTCGCCTGTTACTTGCAAAACGTGATTTGGTAAAGTTTTATATTTTCCAACTTCAATTTTCTTTTTGGTCGGCTTTCCGTCAGGAGTTTGGGCAAAACTTTCGGAAGATTCTTTGAGCAAAAGTTCGTGTAATTGTCGGATAAAAACTTCGGTTAATTCAGAATTGCCTTTGACCAAATCAACGACCCAATTTATTGCTTCATTGTGTCCTTTAATCTCTAAATAATCTTTGAACGGTTTTTTACCAGCCGTTATCCCAAACAAAATAAAGGCTTTAGTTTCTCCGTAGGTGAGCGAGTTTCCTTCGATATTATTTGAGTGATAATTCCAATCAAGCCGAAATTTTTGCATAATCCGCGCTTCGGCTTCCGGCTTGAGCGGGCGAAAACTGTCTAATTCGGCTTTGAGTTGTTGGACTTTTTCTAAGGCTTCCATAAAGGATATATTACGGCTTAAAGCCGCTAACCGCAAAGACTTTATGGCTCTGTTGTTTTTGGACAAGCCATAATTGAAGCCTTCAAAAGACGAACAGGTTTCACCGGTTTCTCACCTTCGACCGGCATATTGTTGATTGCGTCAACCACATCCATTCCGCTGGTCACTCTTCCAAAGGCGGTAAAAGTTCCGTCTAAATGTGGCGAATCTCGCACCAAAATAAAGAAATGCGAGGTTGCCCCGTTTGGCGTATCGGGGCGTGCCATCGAAAGAATTCCGCGTTCGTGTTTGATGAAACTCGGCTCGTCTTTTATTGTGCGGCGCGAACGTTCGAGCATTTCGTTGGTCTTTTGCAAACGGGTGAAAACGTTGCCGCCCTGCACCACAAAATTCGGGACTACACGGCTAAAAAGAGTAGTATCAAAAGCCTTTAGCGAAATAAGATTGAGAAAATTACGGACGGTTTCGGGCGCATTTTCGGGGAATAATTCTGCTTTAATCACGCCCGCTTCAGTGTCGAGTTGGACGCATTGCTCACGCATTTTTTCAACTGTGGCAAAATCAAAAGGTTCTTTTGGAGAATTAGTTTTTGGGCGCGAATTGGTTTTTTTCGGGGTTTGGGACGGAGTTTGAGCGGATGTCAAAGCGACCAAGACCGTTAAACAAAAAAAGATTAAAGCTAAATTTTTCATCATTTTAGTTTCCTTGAATTGATAAAACTCTAAAACAGGTGAATGGTCGGAACGCACGCGCCCTCGCGTGCAAACATCGCCCCAGCGATGTCATAACGGATTTTACTCGGCAACTTGAACAACCAAACAAAGTTTTTCGTGCTATCGCACTCATTGCACACGAGGGCGTGCGCGTTCCCAGCAAATCACTATTTTTAGTTCGCGACCCTCGAATTTACAAAATAACATATTTGCTAAAGTTGAAAAAGTGGTGTGCCATTTTCAAATTTCCGAAAGTTACACGCTACAATTTTTATTTTTCTTTAGAATCTAATTTGGGAAGTCAGAAGTCTTAAAGATTTTTTTCAGAAAATTTTCATAATTTTTTCAGTAAAATCTAAAGATTATTTGGGCTATTTGAAAATAAACTGTTCGTGGTTAAAAAAAATCTGATTGGTGAAAAAAATATGAACGAATTATCGCGGACAGAAAAATGGTTGGAAAAGGCGTTTGAACTGGCTTACTTTATTCACGGCGATGTCGAAACGGCAAAGCATATCGCGTTTAATGCGATGAATAAATTGGAGGTTGCCAGCAATGCCCAATACAAACGATTTTACTACGCCCCAGAAGCGCGAAAATCGCGGAGCAAAGTTTCGATGAATGATTTACAGCTTTTGCAAAGATTAGTTTATGTAGAATCCGAAGCCTTTGAGAAGGAAAAAGAATTTACCGAAACTGCCAGCGAAAAAGATTTGTTGATTTATTTCATCAAACATCTGATTCGGATTACTTTAAAACGCAATTCGTTTTATGTAACGCTCGGTTTGAGTCGAATTTTGCACAATTACGGCACCAATGAAGCGATGGAAATTTATAATGTCGTGGTGCAAGACCCCGAAAAGGTTCACGATGATTATTATTATCGTTCACGCAAAGGCGTTTTGATGAAAGAATTGAAAAATCGCTTTGACGAAAAGCTCGAAATTACCAACGTCAATCGGGGCGAACAAAGATTTCAAGCAGTTGGAACGTCCGAAGCCGAAACCGAACTCGTCAAAAAATGTTTGCAGAGTTTTACGCCTTGGAATACGGCTTGCGAAGTTCCTGAAAAGTTTAATCCGCATTTTCAAACCATTGCTGCACTGTGTTTTAATGGGAAAAATGCCGATGACGAGCATAAAGTTGAATTAAACCGAATGCACGTTGTTTTGAATCCCGAAACGTTTCAAAAAGTAGTTAATTCGCTCAGCTTTCCCCTGCCCGATGACAAATTGGAGATTCCGAAATTTAATATGAAAAAGAATAACAATTCAAAAACGGACAACGACCGGAAAAATCCGCCGTCATTGCAACACGATGATATGAAAGAGCTTAAAGCGATGCTTGAGCAAGAATCGGCGCGTCGCAAATCGGCTTCGTGCGGAGTTTTGCGGGTTGTGGTGGACGGGGAAGAACGGATTTTATTTGATTCTTCGACCAATAAATTTCAACGATTTGAGATTGATAAAGAACTTTCCGAATTGATTGAAGTTTATGCGGTTGAAAATGGTCGAGATACTCTTTTAGCGACTTATCTGATGGGTGGCGAGGATGAATTTGAGCCGAGCGCAGTAATGCTTGAAGACGGGCAAAAGGTTTCGTTCAGCTTTGATTCAAATACTTGCCAAGTCGGATTTGAGGAAACAAAATGGCAGACGCAAATTTCAATGTTTTTGGCAGCGGACACTGGCTACGCGGTTTAAACCAGCAAACATTTTGCGTCCAGCCTTGGCAACCTTCGGGTTGCTTTTGGCGTTTTTGTTAGGGTTTATTGTCAATCAAAATTTATTTAATCAAACGCCGCAAGTTGCCGAACAAAATACGAAGTTTGAAAATGAAATTCCGCAAGTTTTACCAACCAATGAAGCTGCGAAAAATGCTGATGAAGCAACTGAAAAGACGACTAAATCAACTACTTCTGATATTTTGAAAACAACTGAAAACAAAACTCCGCAGAATTTCACCCCCGAAAAACGACCGCTTTTGCAGACCGAAAAAGTTAAACCAAATTTAGTTGAAGTAAAGAAATCTGAACCTAAATCGGTTGAGCCTTCAAACTCAGAAAAATCATTTGAATCTACCGAAATAGCCGAAAATGTTGAGGTTAAAAAATTTCCGATTGTTGAAAAAAGAGAGGATACCGAAACTCAGAGCAATACCACCCGAAGCGTAGTTGAAACTGGCAAATCTTTGAAAAATATCAAATATGTTTTTGTCGAAGTCAGCGGAGACGACAAATATGGACGACAACTCGGCGAACAATTGATGGATAAATTGAATGCCAACAAACGATTCTTAGCCGTTAATAATCGGGAAAAGGCAGATGGACTTTTGAAGGTTTCAGTCCGCCGCGAACACGATAACGGCAACGATGAAAATACCATTGTCAGCGCGATTGTCCGTTTAGTCAATGCCGATGGGTTTGTGGTATTTCCCAATAAAAAGCGAGTTTCAGGTTGGAAATATGTCGGAAATGCAACTAAAATTCCGAGTCAAATTGTCAAAGATTTAGCCGGACAAAAGTAATTGGAGGATAAAAAAGATGAGACGGATTACCATTATTTCGTTTATTTTGTTGAGTTTCGTTTTTTCCGTTTGGTCACAGACTACAAAAGAAATTATCCCTTTCGCGTTTGGTCAAACTGTCGAAAAAGAGTTGCCGGCACAAGCCAAACATTTCTACAAAGTTCATCTTGAAGCAGGACAATTCGCCAAATTTGAAGCTACTCAGAAAGGAAGCGATGTCGTCTTTATGTTAGTTGCTTCCGATGGGACAAATCTAATCGAAATAAAAAATGAGGTCGAAGGAGACGGGGTTGAAGTTACCTCGGTTGGAATAGAAAAGACCGATGATTATGAACTTCGAGTGATTTCTTTTGGCAAAAATGCGGGAAGTTATTCGCTGAAGTTTGCCGAATTGCGTCCGGCAACCGAAAAAGAAATTAGTTATACCAGCGGACATCATCTTTTTAATCAAGCCTTTAATATGTCCACTCTCAATGTCGCAGCAGTTTCCCTGCGCCAATCAATCACCAAATATGAAGAGGCAGCAGAAAAATTTAAATTGGCGGAAGCTAATCGGCAATATGCCATAGCTAAAGGTAACATTGGCAATATTTATATGCGTTTGGGCAATCAGCAAAAAGCTATTGAATATTATCAATTGCACATTCAATTTTCGCGGATTGCAAATGATAAGTATGGCGAAGCGAGCGGATTAAATGGGGTCGGCGGAATTTACGTCAATCTGGGGAAATGGCAAAAATCTCTCGAATATTTAGGCGAAGCTCTGGCTCTCAGGCGTGAAACAAAAGACAAACGCGGAGAAGGCGTGACTCTCAATAATCTCGGTGCGCTTTTTCAAAAAATGGACGATTTTCAGCGGGCGGAAACTTTTCACCAACAAGCCCTCCAAGTTTTTCAAGAAATACAGGATAAAGACAGCCAAGTGCCAACCTTTAATCATCTGGGAAAAGTCAGGTTTCATCAAAATCAACCGCAAGAGGCTCTTGAGTTTTTTCAAAAGACAGTTGATTTAGGCAAAACTCTTCGTAATCAAAAGAATCAGCCCGTTTTTCTCAATAATCTTGGGCGAGCATTTTTTGCGGTTGGAAATACGGCTAAAAGTATCGAAATTTTGACGCAATCGCTGAATCTTTCGCAAACCTCGCAAGACAAAGTAAATGAAGCCATTACGCTCCGACATCTGGGAAATATCTATTTGGCAATCAAATGATTTAGCGAAATTCGGAAAAATCTCTGGAAAAATCTCTGGAAATTTATCGGCAAATTGAAGATCCAACGCATTTAGCCGAGACACTTTTTTCTTTGTCGAAGGTAAAAAGCAAACTCGGAAAACTGGATGAAGCTCAAAAATATTTGGAAGAAGCCTTGAAATTGATTGAAAGTTTTCGTTCAACTTTAAATTTGAACGAATTGCGCGACAGTTTTTCTTCAACTCTTTATGATTATT
This sequence comes from Pyrinomonadaceae bacterium, assembly GCA_963779235.1. Classification (GTDB taxonomy): domain Bacteria; phylum Acidobacteriota; class Blastocatellia; order Pyrinomonadales; family Pyrinomonadaceae; genus JAIBCC01. The sequence goes on along the minus strand of CAVZXI010000022.1, from coordinate 155,727 downwards.
ACAATTCATATTGCGAACTTTTGATGCAACGTGACACGCAAGAACCAAACCAAGGTTTTGCCGAACTTGCTTGGTTAGCCTCTGAACGGGGACGCGCCCGAAATTTATTAAATCTGCTAAATGAATCAAACGCAGATATTTCCGAAGGAGTTGACAAAGATTTACTGACGCAGGAACGAGAAGTTTATGGGTTACTCAATGCCCGTTTGGAAAATCTGACCAAAGTTTTGAATGGGAAAAATGATTCCAAACAGGTGGAGTCGTTGAAACAGGAAGTTGGAGAAATTCGGGCAAATTATCAATTTGTGCAGTCGAAAATTCGTGAACAAAGTCCGCGCTATGCCGCTTTGACTCAACCGCAAGCCATTTCAATCAAAGAAGTTCAAAATCAGATTTTGGATGCAAATACCGCTTTACTTTCTTATTCACTTGGGGCGGAAAAGAGTTTTTTGTGGTTTATCACCAAAGATAAATGGCAAGTTTTTGAATTACCAAAACGAACGGAAATTGAAACAAAGGCTCGAAACTATTATGAACTTTTGACTGCCCGAAATCTGAAAATAAAATTTGAAACGCCGGAAGAAAAGCAAGCAAGAATTGCCAAAGCCGATGCGGAATTGCCAAAAGTTTTAAACGAATTAAGCCAAGTTTTACTAGGCAAACTCGGTAATTCGCTGGCTCATAAACGGCTTTTGATTGTGGCAGATGGCGCGTTGCAATATATTCCATTTGCCAGTTTGAAGAATAAAACCCGCTATTTAATCGAAACCAACGAAATCGTAAATTTGCCCTCCGCCTCTGTGCTGAGCGTTCTACGGCGTGAAACTCAAACTAGAAAAACCGCCCCCAAAACAGTTGCTGTGATTGCCGATCCGGTTTTCGACGTGAAAGATGAAAGATTCACTTTTGCGAAAACTAAACCGGGTTCGTCTGCTAATACGGTTGCCACTCGGAGTATAGAATTTGAGGGTATGTCGCGCTCGTTGAAAGATGTTGAGGACGGAGAGCCGAGCATTCCACGTCTGCCTTTTACGCGCAAAGAAGCCGAAACAATTGCCAAATTTGCGCCCGCTAATCAAAGTAGAATTGCGCTCGACTTTGCTTCTACCCGACAACTCGCGCTATCTGATGAACTAAACAATTATCGCATCGTCCATTTTGCCACGCACGGCTTGATAAACAATAAAAACCCCGAATTGAGCGGACTTGTCTTTTCGTTAATTGATGAAAACGGCAATCCGCTGAATGGCTTTTTGCGAACTGATGAAGTTTTTAATATGAAACTTTCGGCTGATTTGGTGGTTTTGAGCGGTTGTAAAACAGGCTTAGGAAAAGAAGTTCGCGGCGAAGGTTTGATTGGGCTGACACGCGGATTTATGTATGCAGGAGCTTCGCGGGTGATGGTTAGTCTGTGGGACGTGAATGACGAAGCAACTGCCGAACTAATGGCGCAATTTTATCAAAATCTTTTGGGGAAAAAGCTAAAACCCGCACAGGCTTTACGCGAAGCCCAACTCGCGTTTCTAAAAAATAAACGCTTTTCAAATCCATATTACGCGATGGCTTTCACATTGCACGGGGAATTTTAGAAGGGATGAAGGATGAGGGAAGAAGGATCAATTAATTGGTTAGATCGAAATAATTTTCGACAAATGGAACGCCAGCATCTTGCTGGCAAACATCGTGTAACGATGTAATCAAGTTTAAGCAAAGATGACCTCAAGATTAAACTCGAATTGTTCGCGCCCTGCGCTCAATGCCAGCAAGATGCGTGGCGTTCCAGTCTTAGACCCAATCATTTCCAAACTTAAAATTCTAATCGTATTATCGTCTTAATTTTCGGGCAAAAGCGTTGTAAATTTTATCAATTTCACTGATTTTTAATAACTTCGCCATTGTCAAAAATGCAATTCCGCCTAAACCAATCGGGATAAAGGCTTCGATTAGTCTGTAAATCAAACCGTTTCCGCCAAATTGTTGGTGCAAAAAGTAATAGCTGAAATAGCAAACTGCCGACATTACCGCCGAAGCAATCACAATCCGAATCAGCGAAGACATTATCTCCCGCCCGTTGATTCGTGAAATCCGTTTTCGCATCAAAAAGGCGAGTGCCAGAAAATTAACCGTGGCCACGGCTGAGGTTGCCAAAGCCACTCCGACGTGACCGTAGCCGTTTGGTCTTTCGGGCGAAACTCCGACGGTTGAGAGTAATTTCATCATTCCATAACTGGTGAAGGCGTGAACTAAAATCGAAGCGATGCTGACATACATTGGTGTTTTGGCATCGTCCAGCGCGTAAAATGAGGGTGAAAGAATTTTTATCGCCGAATATGCCGCCAATCCAATCGAATACGCCGCCAAAGCCCAAGCCGCCATATTTGTGTCCAAAGCCGTAAAACGTCCGCCTTCATAAATTAGACGGATAATCGGTTCGCCCAAAATAATGAGTCCGCAAGCCGAGGGAATGGTTAAAAGAAAAACAAGTTTGAGCGAATCGGACAAGGTTGAACGAAATTTGACGAAATTTTCTTCTGAGGCTAATCGGGAAAGAGTCGGAATCGCGGCAGTTCCAATGGCGACACCGAAAAGCCCGATCGGAAATTGCATCAGCCGAAAGGCGTATCCAAGCCATGACGCACCGCCATCAATGCTCGAAACAATCATCGTGTCAACCAAGACTTTGACTTGAATTGCACCTGTTCCGATGATTGCCGGAGCCATCAATTTCATCACCCATTTTACGCCTTCATCTTGGAAATCAAGCGCGGGCGAAAAGCGAAAACCAACCTTCAAAAGCGATGGAACTTGGATTAAAAACTGAAATGCCCCTCCGATAAGCGTTCCGATTGCCATACCGATAATTGCCCATTGCGCGGCAATACTTGGAATCAAATTTTTATCATCAGACGTTTCCCAATTTCCACCACTCAAATAAAACGCAAATCCGAGTCCGAAAATAATTGAAGTTATATTGAATGCAGTAGAGGCGGAAGCCGGAATGCCAAAGCGTCCTTTCGTATTCAAAACGCCCATTGCCAATGCCGCCAACGCTACCAGCAGAATAAAGGGAAACATTATTTGCGTCAGCGTGACGGCGAGAGCGGCTTTTTCCGGCGGAAACCCCCAAGCCAAAAGTGGAACATAATACGGCGCGAGCAAAATTCCGACAAGGCAAAAGAAACTCAAAACAATTGCCAAAGCATTAAAAACCAAACTTGCAATCCGCCACGCTTCCGCTTCATTTTTATTAGTCAAATAATCAGTAAAAACTTTGACAAATGCCGCCGATAATGCGCCTTCGGCAAACAGGTCACGCAACAGATTCGGAATCCGAAAGCCGACTAAAAATGCGTCATACAAAAACCCTGCGCCAAAGTAACGGGCAAAAATCATCTCCCGCACGAGTCCCAAAACCCGCGAAAACATCACCGCAATCGAAACAATCCCGGCGGATTTTGCCACACTCGCTGGTTCGTTTAGGCTGTTCCGCTACGGTTTCGGAGGATTCTTTTGGTTGCTCAATTTCGTTCATTTTCAGAAAGTTTCAAACGTCAAAGTTTGCAACAAATTTTCAAATTCTACAAGCCGCGAAAATAAAAAAGGAAGCGAGAATTTCTTCTGCTTCCAATTCAAATTATCTGGTGTTTTTTCTAATCCAAAGCCGCCCGATTGTTCGGATAAACAATCCGCGTAGTTGCCAGCCGAGTCGAAAGAGCCATTGTAGAATAACCCAAAGACATTGCTCCGCCTTGTTGATTTTGCACCATACTGACATACGAATCTTGGAAACTACGGAAACGATTGGCACTTCCCTTTTGGTTAAAAATAACGAAAAGAAGTTTGCCGTTTTTGGTTTGCATTTCGCCCGTTAAAGAGCTAACTCCGCCGTCCGTGTTTCCCAAAGTTCCGGTTTTGCCGACTACGCTTCGAAGAATATTTGAACCGATTTTGCAATGTTCCGGGGTCAACTCCGGCAATCGGCATGACATCAGCAAAAGTCATTTTATATCTTGCCAATTCGTTACGAAAAGTGCGTAAAAGTCTCATCTGAGCGCGTGGCGTGACGCGGTTAATTCCTAATCCGCTGGAAGTTTGCAATGAAAATTCAGCAGTTGAAACCCCGGCATTAACTTGGACGATGCGAGCCACGGCATAAGCCCCGCCGAGCATATCACCGAGTTTTTCAGCTAAGAAATTATTTGAATAGCAGAGCGTCGCTTTAACGATTTCTTTGAGCGGCGCGGATTCGTGCGAAAACAAAAGTCTGGCATTGGTGGGGATAATATCAATATACAAACCGCCCGTAAAACTTACGCTTGGAGTCCCTGTCACCTGATTAAATTTACCTGAGGAAGCCAGATAATCTTGCCAAGCGCGGGTTGCCCCGGCCGAGCGTTTGGACATATCCAAAGTGGCAAAAAGAATTTCGGCAGAGCGTTGATAAGAGCCATTCAAAGCCATGACAAAGCTATTGGTGACGACCAAATCGCCGGTTATTTGACGAATGCCGAGTTTGTTCAGCGTTTGAGCTAAAGCTACTCCGTGTTCGAGCGTAAAATATGGATCGCGTCCGGCAACATAAAGATTACCCGTTAAAGTTCCGGTGCTTTGGTCAATCGTTCCATCCGTATAAACATTGGTTGGAAAACGATAGTCGGGACCAAAAGTTTTGATGACCGAATAAGCCGTTGCAACTTTGACGTTTGAAGCCGGATTGAAAGCGTAATTTGAATAATTTTCTTTAACCACTTTGCCGTCCAAAGTTTCGATCAACACGCCCGAATAACCCGGAATTGAAATTTCCAGCGAAGCCGGATTGATAATATCGGGATTAGTCGGAGTAGAACTTCCGGTTTTATTGACCCCCGGAGTTGGAGTTGGCGTGGCTTTGGTTGAAGGTTGAATAACAATCTGTTGAAAAAGCGGTGGCGGGGTTGGGTTGGGGGATGTAGGTTTTGAATAGACCGGTTGGGCATTGGCGGCAATTACCGTCAACCCAATCCAAAAGATAGTAATACTAAGCCCAAAGGCTTTTTTCTTTAATGAACCGAACATCTTTTCTCCGTATTTTTGTGATGTGGCAGGCTTTCCAAATGGAAGGCTAACTTATTATACCACATCGCACCTACTTCTTTTCAAGCACTTAAAGCAGAAAATTTATTCTGCTCTCTTTCAAACCCTCAAAGCCGAACATTTATTCCGGCTCTGTGGCAATGACGATTTCTTTGATGGCTTTTGCTCATTTTTGGATGCTTAAAGTTTAGATTTGCTTATGCAATCAATCTAAATCTCTTATACATTAAATATTCCTAAAAGAAAAGAATTTTTAGAAAAAGTGAAAAATATTTTGAAATGTCTAAAAATATGGATTTGATTCCAATAATTAGATAAGTCGGAAAAAAACATTGACAACCCCCTGTGAGAAGCCTAAACTAGCGAAAAATCAAGCTATTTGTGAAAAAAATACACCAACCCGTCACTATCGAAAAAGTATTGGAAACTCATTCTACGAGAGGCGAAGAAATTCGCTTGAAACTCGCAGAATTTTCAGCTATTTGGCAAACCGGAACAGATGAGAAACTTTGGGAAGAAATGGTCTTTTGTTTCTTTACCGGCGGTTGTTCGGCGCGAATGGGATTACGTTCGATTGAAGCGGTGCGACCGATTTTATTGAGCGGAACGCATTTAGAATTGATGAATGCTTTGGTTGGCAAACATCGCTATCCACGCGCACGAGCAGGCTACATCGTGGCTTCACGCGAATTTTTGCAGGAACATTGTGGAATGCAATTGCGTAAAAAACTAGAAAGTTTTACGGACGAGTTGGAACGGCGCGATTGGTTGGTCAAAGAAAAGCGAATTAAGGGGTTGGGTTATAAAGAAGCAAGTCATTATTTACGAAACATCGGTTTTAAAGGCTACGCGATTTTAGATAAACATATTTTGCGGAGTTTGGCGGAACTAAAATTTATTGATGACCCCAAGCCACCAAATACGCGGACGAAGTATCTAAGCATTGAAAATAAATTAAAAGAATTTGCCAAAAGCGTTAAAATAGATTTTGACGAAATGGATTTAGTCCTCTGGTCGCTCAAAACGGGAGAGATTCTCAAATAAATTTAGCTACGGGGAAAGGAGTCGTTATGAGGTTAAAGTTTTTTGCGAGGGTTCATTTTCCTTTCCAAACAAAACGGGTTCTCCGTTCTACTTGGATTATTATTGTTTTGGCAAGTTTATGCTTATCTGCTTTGGCGGGAGATGGCATTTCGCAAATTGACGTTAAAGAAACAAAGCAATTAATTAAACAAGCCGAAAAACTGACCCGCAAAGGAAATCTGTTGGAAGCCGAAAAGATTTTCCGGCAGGTCATCGAACAAGAGCCAAACAATTCAAAAGCTAAATTAGGATTGAGCTATGTTTTGCTCAAACAGCGGAGGTTGGCGGATGCTTACACTTTGTCGTTTGAGGTAGCGAAAAATGAACCTAAGAATGCCAGAGCCTTCGGATTGGTTGGATTGACATTGCTCAATTTTGGCAACTTCAAAGATGCCTATACGATTTTGAATCGTGCCGGAGGGATTGATAATAATGAGCCAATTGCTTGGTTTGGAATGGGGATGCTTGATTTCTATGAGAATCGGATTGATGAAGGGCTGGAAAAACTCAGAACCGCAGAATATCTCGAACCAAATGATGCAGATTTTGTTTTTGCCTTAGCTCAGGTTTATGCGCGGGCAGAAAAGTATAAAGAAGCTGCTGAAGCCTACAATAGATTTTTGAGTATTGCCCCGCCCAGCGAAATTGACCGCCGAGCCAGAATCAAAGGACTTATCAATTTTCTACGCTATTTGGGCAATAAACAGGAACTTTACAAAGTTGATAGCAGTGTCAAACAATCGGTTGTTCCGGCACAAATTCTTAGAGATCGCCCTATTATCGAAGTCAAAGTCAATAACAAAGATGAAAAACTCAGATTTGTTTTAGATACCGGCTCAGGAATCTCAGTCATTTCGGATGCCACCGCCGAAAGACTAAAAATTAAACCGGTTTCAAAAGGCGGAATGGCGCGGGCAGTGGGCGGAGATGGCAGATTTGAAATCGTCTATGGTTTTTTGAAAACAGTCAAAATCGGAGAAATGCGGGTGATCAATGTTCCGGTTTATATCCGAAAGTTTCACGATGAAGGCGAAAAAGTTGACGGATACATCGGCTTATCCTTGATTTCAAAATTCTTAACTACGGTTGATTACGGAAACTCAACCTTTACACTCACCAGAAAAGATAAAAAATCGGTTGAAAATCTTGAAAAAGAAGGGATTGCTCTACCGCTACGATTGACTTCGAGCGGTTTTTTGAGCGGAGAAGTTCAACTTCAAGGAGTAGAGCTTCCTTTGAATTTTATTGTTGACACGGGGGCAAGTATTTCGGTTATTTCTTCCGATTTAGCCAGCACTGATGAGATGAGCCGATTTTCAATTGATGAAAAAATGCGAGTGGTTGGGGCGGCTGGAATTACGGAAAATGTTAGCTCTTATATGATTCCGAAAGTTTCCTTTGGCACTCATAGCCGCGAAGGGGTGAAAGCAATTGCCTTGGATTTAGATATCATCAATGAAGCATCAGGATTTGAACAAGCCGGAATCTTGGGCGGGAATTTTTTGCGGAATTATCGTTTGACCTTTGATTTTCAAAACTCCAGAGTAACTTTTGTGCCGATTAAAAAATAAGAATCAATAAATTTTATAATGAAACTAAGTTTATATTTAGAAACCTCCGTCATCGGAGCGTATCTCGACAATGGCGAGCCTTTTCGACGCGATTTGACGATTCGCTGGTGGGAACACGAACTTTTTGAATATCGCCCCTTTGTTTCAATCCTTGTGCAACGAGAAATTGAACGCCTTTCCGAACCGCATCGGACAGGTTATTTAAAACTGATTGAACCGCTCGAACAAATTGAACTGGCAGAAGAAGTGGCAATTTTAGCTGAAGGCTACATCGCTCGCGGCATCTTTCAACGAAAATTTATGGCGGATGCGATTCACGTTGCTTTGGCTTCATTCCACCAAATTGATTATTTGGTAACTTGGAATTTCGGACATCTCGCCAATGTCCGCAAACAAGCGCGGATTCGTCTTTTTAATGCCGCCGCCGGTTTTTTTGTCCCGACCATAATTACGCCCGAATTTTTAGTTCATACCCCCTAAATTAGATTGACCATTCACGATTTACCATTTACGATAAACTTAAAGCTATGTATCGTCGCCCGAAATTTTTGGAAGTCTTGCATGAAATCCGCGAAAAGATGTCGCGTGAAGCGGATTATGATGTTGATTTGTTTGCTAAATTAGTGCGAAATGAAGAAGATAAACAATCGGAGGTAACGGGCAAAATCGAAGAGTTTGATACTTTTCAGTCGTTGATTCTTGAAAGAATTGCAAAGACCAAAGACCAAAGACCAAAGACCAAGAAATGATTTATGGAAATCGCTTTTGATGCAATCGGTTTGGAAATTCCAAACGAAAAAGCCTTCAACAATTTGGCGGAAGATGCCGGAAAGCGTGGAGAAGCCTCGCTGCTGACTCGCCAAAGCGGAGTTCTGCACGGACGTTGTTGGCGGCTTGGCGAAGGTTTAGAAGTCTGGACGGTGCTGTATGAATCGGAAACAGGTGAAGTCTTTTATGCCGATTGCCGCCCCGGTTTTCGCGCCCGTTTTCGCCAGAGAATCAATCCGTGGGTGATGACCGAATTTGATGAAAAAGGTGAAGCCCTAATTCACGGTTTTATCGAAGATACCGAGACCGAAGTTTTGTTTGAACTTCAAAATTTGACCGAAGTGAGCGCGAAAAATTTTCAACGAAACACTTTGAGTATCGGACTTTGCGGGTTGGCGTATCGTGCCGAAGTGATTGAAAAAACCGATAAATATTGGAAATCTTTAAATGAAACTTCTGAAAATCTCAGCAAACCCGAAAACGATTGGAGTCTGTGTGGCGAGATTATTTCCCTCAATGCGCTACGGAATCCTTTTTCGGGTAGTGATTTGTACTGGCTTCATTTGGATTTGGGCGATTTTGGACTGGAAATTTTAGTCAATCAAAAGACTTTGCAGAGCGAAGATTTGCACATCGGAGCGATGATTAAAGCCGATGTTTGGCTGCAAGGTCACATCATCAGCGAATCAACCCTGTTTTCTCACTACGAAGGTGTTGATTATATGCACCGAACAGTTGATTTCTGGCAAAAATTTAAAAAACCAAATTAAAATTGAATCACCGCCCCCAACGAAATGCGTCGTTATTTGCTTTTCATTTTTTTAATTCTTGCCATCGGCTCAAGTGTCGGGCTGTATTTTTATCTGGATAATTATTGGGTTCATCGGTATGACGAAATTATTGCCAAACAATCTGTCATTTATCATCTGAAAAAAGAATTGGTTTGGAGCGTGATTTACGAAGAGACGTATTTTCGGGCGTGGATACTTGGGGCGGATGAAGAGGTTGGTTTGATGCAGGTCACGCCAATTGTTGCCCGCGAGTGGGCGAAAGAGACTGGCTTTCGTGAATTTGAAAAACAAACTGCCGGAAACGTGGTCGAATTCTTGCGCGATCCTGAAAGAAATATTCAAATCGGTTGTTGGTATTTGGAAAAACTGCGCGAAAAATATCGAGATTTTCCGGCGGAAGAAGCGATGACTTTGGCGGCTTACAACGCGGGTGCGAGCCGGGTTGAAGAATGGGCAAAAGGCGTTGAAGCCGAAAAATTATCAAAAGAAGAATTTATCGAACGCATTGGAATTCCTTCCACCAAATCTTACGTCACTTCGATTTTAGACCGATTTCAAGCCTTGATAAAATGACGCAAAGCCATTTTATTAAAACTCGTGCCGTTCGTCTAAACTGATCGAACGGTTATTTTATGAAAGCACTTCGATTTATTGGTAACCACTTAAAACTTGAAGAAATTGACGCGCCGAAACCGGCGGGGGAAGCCTTGATTCGTGTCACAAAATCTGGCATTTGCAATACTGATCTCGAAATCGCCAGAGGTTACGCCGGATTTTCGGGGACTATTGGACACGAGTTTGTCGGTGTGGTGGAAGATTCTGCGGATGCGCCCGAATTAGTTGGGAAAAGAGTGGTTGGCGAGATAAACGCAGGTTGTGGAGTCTGCGAACTTTGCATCACGGGCGATTCGCGGCATTGTCCGACGCGAACCGTTTTGGGCATTCACGGACGCGATGGCGCACACGCTGAGTTTCTCACGCTTCCCGCCGTAAATCTTTTGGAAGTCCCTGAAAATGTGACGGATGAGCAAGCCGTTTTTACCGAACCGCTGGCGGCGGCGTATGGAATTTTAGAACAAGTTTCAGTCTCACCCGAAACCCGCGTGGCAATCATTGGCGATGGCAAACTCGGAATCCTTTGCGCTCAATCAATGGCGTTAGCAAGCGAAAATACCTTTCTGATTGGCAAACACAAAGACAAAATGCGGGTGGCAGAAGCGCGGGGCGTGGAAGGTGTTTTGCTCGAAAATGTATCGAAACTGAATCGGACTTTTGACGTGGTAATTGAAGCCAGCGGATCGGAAAGCGGTTTTGCGACTGCGCTGGATTTACTCAAACCGCGTGGTAAATTGGTCTTGAAATCAACCTTTCAGGGCAAGACAAACCTTGAAATGTGGCGTGTGGTGGTAGATGAAATCACGATTATCGGCTCGCGTTGCGGGCGTTTTGCGCCTGCGTTGGAGTTATTACGCGATGGAAAAGTTGATGTTGAGAACTTTATTTCAGAAGAATTTGCCTTAGATAAAGGAGTTGAGGCAATGGCAAAAGCCGCGCAAAAAGGCGTGATGAAAGTTTTGCTTACGCCATAGAAATTAGTCTGCAAATGACGCGAAAATTATATGAATGATAGAGATAACGTGAAGGTTTTTCATATCTTTTAAGGCACAATCTTTCTGCCAAAAATCTGAGTTAATAAAGTTTTCAAAGAAAAGCAAACAAAACCCTGATTTTGCCCGTCTAATAAACGAATGAAGTTTGAAAAGTTTTCCTTTACGATTATTACTTTATTTGGTTATACTCAGATGCTAATAAATTTTTATGATGAGGTGTAAATATGTTGAAATCTGCCGATGAAGTGGCTTCCAAAATCGAACGAAATGTTTTACGAAAAATGTTGTTAATTTTTTCAGGCATTGCCGTATTTTGTTTGATGGTAGGAATTGGGGCGGGCGTTTTGCTTTCTGAAAGACGAGCCAAAGCCAATGAGCCTATCAATACTAATGCTCCCGATGCGATGTCTTCGAGTTTTTCGGAAGTCGCCAAACGGGTGGAGCCGGCAGTGGTCAATATTGACACCAAAGGAAAAGTTCCCGATGTCCAACTAAAAGGCGATAAACCTGAAAGTGCAACCCCGGATGACATTTTGGAGTATTTCAAACGTCAGTCGCGTCGCCCTTCATATTCGGTCGGAAGCGGTTTTATTGTGGATAAATCGGGTTATATTTTGACCAATGATCATGTGGTTGACGATGCGGCAAAGATTACGGTCAGACTCCAAAATGGAGACGAATATCTGGCGAAAGTTATCGGCACGGACGATGAAACCGATTTAGCGGTTTTGAAAATCGAAGCCGGAAAAGACCTGCCGAGTGTCAAACTTGGCGATTCAAATTCAACGCAGGTTGGAGATTGGGTGCTGGCAATCGGTTCGCCCTTCGGCTTGGCGCAAACCGTGACCGCCGGGATCATTTCGCAAACCAAACGTGAAACTCCAACGACCACGCCTTTTCAAAGATTTATCCAGACTGATGCCGCCATCAATCGCGGAAATTCGGGCGGACCGCTCGTAAATATGGACGGCGAAGTAATCGGCGTAAATTCGCAAATTGCCACTTCGACAGGCGATTATAACGGCATCGGTTTTGCCCTTCCTTCCAATGAAGTCGCCTACGTTTATCAACAAATTATAGCCAATGGCAAGGTGCGGCGCGGTTATTTGGGTGTTAATCTCGATTCGATAAAACCTGAATTTGGAAAGGTTTATGAGATGCCAAACGCAAAAGGCGCAATCATTACCAATATCGCTGACAAAGAAAGTCGAGCCTCCAAAGCAGGTTTGCAAATCAACGATGTGATTGTCGAATTTAACGGTCAAGCGGTTGAAGGTCATAACGATTTGATTTCAAAGGTTGCCTCGACTGAGCCTGAAAAAGAGGTCAAACTTGTTTATTTGCGCGAAGTGAATAATAAACTTGAGCGGAACACAACCACTATCAAACTTGGCGAGCGACCAATCAATAATAGAGTGGCGGCGGCTGATGAAACTCCGAAAAAATTGCCCGTCAATCCGACCACTGTTACCCTTAAACCTTTTGGCTTAACGCTTCAAGAATTGACTCCCGAACTTGCCAAAACCAGTAATTTGGAAAGTCAAAAAGGGCTTTTGGTCAAAGACATTGATCCGGCGAGTTTTATCGTGGATGTAAAAAATACGAACGGCAGAGGCGTTTTGAATGAAGGTGATGTCATTCAGCGCATCAATCGCCAGACAGTTTCAGATTTGAAAACTTTTACCGAAATCGTCAGTAAATTCAAGGTTGGCGATGCGGTAGTCATGCACCTTGCCTATTACAATCGTTCTACCAAGAGCGTCCAACAACGCATCGTTTCATTTACGGTTCAATAAAAAAGTTGGCTGGTTGTTAATCTTTAGTCGTTAATTGTAAAATCTTTTAAGCGAAGAAATTACAATTAGCGACTATTTTTTATACAAATATGGCAAAAGCAAAAGAATCAAAAACGAAAAAATCAACTAAACCAACAACTTATCATAATTACATCGGCGGCGAATGGGTAAAATCTTCGTCCGGCGAATGGTTTGAAAATCTTAATCCCGCCGATACAAATGACATTATCGGGCGTTTTCCAAAATCAAACGAAGACGATGTGAACAAAGCGGTCGAAGCGGCAAAAAATGTGGCAACCCGTTGGCGGAGAACTCCTGCGCCAAAACGAGCAGAAATCCTTTTCCGTCTCGCGCAGATTTTAGAGCGCAACAAAGAAACTTTTACGCGAGATATGACTCGTGAAATGGGCAAAGTCTTGAAAGAAGCGGGTGGCGATGTCCAAGAGGCGATTGACTGCACTTATTACACGGCTGGCGAAGGTCGGAGGCTTCACGGTTTTACGACTCCTGCCGAAATGCCGAATAAATTTGCGATGTGCGTTCGTCAACCGGTGGGAATTTGCGGATTGATTACGCCGTTTAATTTTCCAATGGCGATTCCGTCTTGGAAATTGATTCCCGCCCTCGTTTGCGGAAACACAGTCGTTATCAAATCGGGCGAAGACGTTCCATTATCAACAATTAACCTCGTCAAAGCGTGCGAAGAAGCTGGAATTCCGAAAGGTGTGATCAATGTCATCAATGGTTTCGGTGAAGCAGGTGCGGCGTTGGTAAATCACAAAGACGTGCGCTTGATTTCGTTCACAGGTTCAACCGACACGGGGCGAATTATTGCCGAAAAATGTGCGGCGGAAAATAAAATTGTTAGTCTCGAAATGGGTGGCAAAAACGCAATTATTGTGATGGACGATGCCGATATTGATAACGCCGTCGAAGGCTCATTGTGGGGCGCATTCGGCACGAGTGGACAACGATGCACCGCTTCATCACGTTTGGTTGTGCATAAAAAGGTCTATAAAAAATTCTGTGAAAAATTGGTTGAAAAGGCGAGAAAATTGAAAGTTGGAAATGGACTTGATCCGAAAACCGAGGTTGGACCAGTCATCAATCAAGCGCAGATGGAAAAGATTTTGAATTATATTGAAATCGGGCAAAACGAAGACAAAGCGACACTTGCCTGTGGCGGAAATCGTTTGATCAAAGGCGAGTATAAAAACGGTTGGTTTATTGAGCCGACAGTCTTTACCGATGTTGATCGCAATCACCGAATCGGACAAGAAGAAATTTTTGGACCTGTCACGTCGGTCATTCCTTTTTCGACTCTCGACGAAGCGATTGATATTGTCAACGATGTCAAATATGGCTTGTCGTCCGCGATTTACACCCAAGATGTCAACCAATCTTTCTACGCAATGCAAGAACTTTACACCGGAATTTGTTATGTAAATTCGGCAACTATCGGCGCAGAAGTTCATCTCCCATTTGGCGGGACAAAAGGCACAGGCAACGGACACCGCGAAGCCGGAACGCAAGTTTTGGACATTTTCAGCGAATGGAAATCGTTGTATATTGATTATTCGGGCAAACTGCAAAAGGCGCAGATTGACGAGGTTGAGATTTAATGGCATTTCCCGAATTTAATGAAAACGGTGATTTGCCCGTTGGGATTTACCAAGCGACGTTGCAAGAAGTTCTTGACCATTTCGGCAAAGGCTCTTTGCAACGTCAACTGGTGGCGGGGCGTTTGAAAAAAGTTTATTTTTCAGCGATGCAAACGAAACAAGTTTTGCGACTCATTGTCTATGGCTCTTTTGTTTCAAACAAAGAAAACCCGAATGATGTTGATATTTTTATGTTGATGAAAGATGGTTTTAATCCTGACGAAGTGTTTGGAAAAAGCGGTCTGATTTTTAAGCATTTGACGACTCAAAAATATGAAGGCGCGAGTGTTTTCTGGGGAACAAAATCGGGTATAATCGGAGATGTTGACGAGTTTATTGAAGGTTGGCAAATCAAACGCGATAAATCATTACGCAGAATTATTGAGGTAGAAATAAATGATTAAAAACGATATTGAACTCATTACTGAGCGGTATAGAATTTGCTAGTAAGAATTCAATAGCGTAAGTAGTTCATCATCAACTACTTTGGCTAAATAATTCCGTAACACCGTCAGCCAATTCTTTGATATTTTCCACGATTTGTAGAATATTTTCGCTATATCTTTAATCCATTCCGACGGATTTTGCCATTTTTCTACTTTTTTTTCTCGTCTAACCTCTTCTTTTTCTTCTTTTCTTTCCATCTTTTGACCATCTTGTTTCAGTTTCATCATCAAGACTGCTGTTATCATTAGCACATAAAACTGGATTTCCACCCCGTTTTGACTGTGATTGAGCAAGTGAATTCCTTTCATTGTCCGCTTCATAAACTTGAAGAATAATTCTATTTGCCAACGATAAGCGTATAAGATGATTATATTTAGCGTGGTCAAGTCAAACCGATTGGTCACCAAGCGAAAATAACTTCCCGCCACTTTGAAAGTTATCAAGCGCAACCGATTTTGCTGCTCATCATTGGTAAAGATGACTATTTCATCCGTCACTTCTCGAAAACATTGCGGTAATTGAGTGGCTTCGATGACCAACTTTTCCACTACTTGATAGAGCAGATTATCTTTCGCCCTCATCACCAAGAAAGCCTCTGCTTTCAATATCTGATCGGCAATTCCAAAACTGAAATAACCTCGGTCGGCAATGTAAGTTATGCCTGCTTTAAGGACATTTTCTAAGAATTTGCGCTCACTCGAATTGCCTTCTCCAACCCAAAACTGGGTGGGAATCATTCGATTCAGTTCAAAACTTAAATGCAATTTAAAAGCATTTTTCGTCTCTCGATAATTCGTCCAATTGATAGATAAAAGGGTTGGAAAGAGACTCCCATCAATCACTCGAAAGAGACCTATCTCGTCTAAATACGGAACTTTAGATAAACTCGTCGGTTGCAGAAGTCTCTCAAATAGTTCTTTCAAATGATGACTCTCAAATCTGGAAAAACCATCTTTGAAAGTTGAAAATGGAGTTGCCTCAAAGCCCAATGCCTGACAAACCGGATTGGTTTTTAACTCAACTGTCAGATTTCTCAAAGAACTCGACTGATAAACATAACCAAAAATCAATTTCTGGACAAAATCAGCAAAAAAGAGTTTCTGCGAATTACTTGCTTGGTCTATAATTGGCGAGATAGCGGCAATGATTGCCGCTATCGGTTGCAAAAGTGTGTTAAATAGTGTTTTGTTCACACTTAATATTATTATTTTTCACGCTTTTGCACACCTTTTTACTCATAGCAATTCTTAGACCGCTCAGTAATGTATTGAACTAGAGGTTACACTCGAAAGAATTCAAAAATTTATGGATTTAGTTTTGAATATGCGAAAAGTCGAAACAAGTCCCTCGACATACGAAGCATCAGCAGGCGGCTTTTTAGCAGAAATCGGCAAGATGAATTTGGAAGTAAATGAATATCTCTCACTTCATCCAAGCCGTTATGAACTGGAAGCAAGAGAAAAAATCGCGGCTTAACTTTTCGGGCAAACTGCAAAAGGCTCAGATTGACGAGGTTGAAATTTAATTCGCATCAAGATTAAGAGTTGCAAACTACTTTATTTTAATGGTTTGCAACTCTTTTTCATTTGTATTTTCATTCAATTGTTTTTTGATAATTAGTCGCGTAAAATAGTTGGTGAAGTTTTTCTACGGAGACAAAATAGAAAATGTCACTTGTGATGTATGTTAAACCGGGTTGTCCTTATTGTCAGCAAGCCCGTGAGTTTTATAATGAAAATGGGGTCAATTTTATCGAATACGATGCCCAAAATGATAAGGCGCGGCAGAATGAAATGCTTGAGTATTCGGGCGGAGACTTGGTTGTACCGTGTATCGTGGAAAATGGCGAATATATTCAATCGGGTTGGGGTAATCCCTTGCGGGGCTGAACAATTATTCCTGATTAGTCGGCAGTTTGCCGATTTTAATTTGCGCTAAATGTTTAAATTGACTTAAAATACAGACGTTCCCCTTGCAACGAAAAAGCAATATCTGAAATCCAAATCTTTATGATTGGCTCGACGATTCATCAGTATAAAATTTTAGAAAAACTTGGCGCAGGCGGACAAGGAACCGTCTATAAAGCCCAAGACACTAAACTTGACCGCACCGTTGTCATCAAAGTTCTTCCGCCTGAATTAACGGCTAAAACCGCAAATTTCAAACGCTTTGAGCGTGAAGCCCAACTCTGTTCGCAACTCGATCACAATAATATTTGCACCATTTTTGACTTCAATGAAGCCAACGGGGTTTTTTATATTGCGATGCAATATGTCGAAGGAAAAAATGTCCGTCAATTGGTTGGCGGTCGTCCGCTTGAATTGAAAAGTGCTTTGAGTATTGCTATCCAAGTTTGCGATGCCCTTGCCTACACCCACGCCAGAAATATCATTCACCGCGACATCAAAGCCGGAAATATAATGGTTACCAAAGACGGACAGGCTAAGATTTTAGACTTTGGACTGGCTAAATTGGTGGAAGAAGAACATAGTCGTTCGATTGATAAAACTGAAATCACGGAAATCGGAATTCCTTACGGCACAGCCACTTACGCAGCTCCCGAACAAGCCAAAGGCGAAATTGCCGACCATCGTTCGGATATTTTTTCAACTGGAGTTTTGATTTATGAAATGCTGACGGGAATTTGGGCTTTTCAAGGCAAAACGGTGATTGATGTCCGCCATCAAGTTCTTTACGGCACACCCAAACCTCTAGCTGAGATGCGTCCCGAACCGCTTCCGCCACGTTTGCAAGAGATTCTTGACAAAGCCTTATCCAAAGAACCGCGGCATCGTTATCAAAAAATTGCTGAGATGCGCGATGATTTGCGCGGAGTTTTGCAAGAAATTTCGGGCGCACCGCTTTTTCAAAGTGACAATTTCGTCCCGCGTCATTTATCGAATGAAAATCCGGTCAAAAAAGCGTGGAATTGGCTTCGTGGCAAATCGAGTTCGGATAATTCATCTTCCCGAACGCCCTCAGTTTCAAATGCTCCAAATATTTCGACTGATGCTACTTCTCTGACCGGAACGGGCGTTGAGAAAAAGAGCGTTGCTATTTTGCCTTTTAAAAATTTGGGTCAAGACGAGGCTTCCGCTTTTTACGAATTTGCGTTGGCGGATGCGGTCATTACCGAATTAGCCCAGCTTCGTTCGCTGATTGTCCGTCCGAGTTCGGTTATTTCCAAATATCAAGGAAAAGATATTGATCCGCGCGAAGCCGGTGAAGAATTACGGGTGAATGCTGTTTTATCTACTGCATTTCTGCGTTCGGGCGAAAAAATGCGGGTTACTGCCCAACTTTTAGATGTGGCATCGGGCGATATTTTATGGAGTGACCGGGTTGATGCAGAAAGCGGCGACATTCTCGCACTCCAAGATATGATAACCCAGCGCATTTTGGAAGGCTTGCGACTCGAACTTTCGCCCAAAGAACAAGAAAAACTCGGTCGGCGGGCTACCGAAAATCCCGAAGCCTACGAAGAATTTTTGCGTGGGCGCGACAACTTTGGACGTTTTATTTTCCGTACTGTTTCGATGGAAGATTGCGAGGCGGCGATTGCTAATTTCAAACGTGCTATCGAACTCGACCCACAGTTTGCGCTCGCCCACAGCGGGCTTGGGGCGTGTTATGCGAATCGTATTTTCAAAGGAATGGGGACTTCGGAAGATTACACTTACGCCGAAGCCGCCTTTAGCAAAGCCTTTAAATATGATCCAAACGTGGTTGAAGCCCGGGTTTTAATGGTCTTAATTTATCTATCACGAGGCGAAAAGAAAAAAGCGCGGGCTGAAATCAAGACTTTGCAGCACCAATTTCCTAATGATGCTCCGCTTTATTTCGTCAAAGGAACGATGCACCGTCTGGACGGCGAATACGATGCTTCGCTCAAAGCGTGGGAAAGACTTTCCCGCTTTGATCCGGTGGCGCGGGTGGTTTCAAGCTATAATCGCGCTCGAATTTTTCTTTACAAGGGCGATTTTAAACAAGCCTTGTTCGAACTTGACGAGGGCGCAAAAATTGAGCCGAATCATCCGTTAATCCGCATCTTCCGTTCGTTTATCCTTTTTTATATGGGCAAAGTGGATGAGGCAATCGAAATTATCAGCGATGTTTTGGAAAAAAATAAAAAGATGGATGGAATTCGCCCGATTTATGCGCTCTTTCTGGCATCTCAGGGTAAAAAGGACGAGGCTTACGCCCAAATTACCAATGAAACCAAAGCTCTTGCCAAAGCCGACCACGATATGTCGTATTGGTTAGCCCAAGTTTATACTCTGCTGGGCGATATTGATGAAGCCTTCAAATGGTTGGGAAAAGCCATCAAACTTGGCAATGAAAATCGTCCGTGGTTTGAGAAAGACCCCTGTATTGCTGCCTTGCGCGAAGACGAGCGTTTTGCGGAATTGATGGGCAAGATTGAGGTTGATTCGTAACATCTTCTTTCAAAATGGTTTCCCGCCAAACGCTTTTTCAAATGTGGCAAAATCTATTCCGGCATCTTTTCCGTTTGTTCCTTTCCCTCTGAAACCGGAGTTTGGCGCAAGCCGATAATCATTTTTCTGCAAATCTACAAATCCAATTGCCTGAAAGTTTGAAGCAAAATAGTTTCGAGCCGGAACGACCACAGATTCTTTCGGAATGTTTTTGCCATTGATAATAACATTTCCCGTAAAAATCCCACTGGGAAAGTATTTTTCCAAAACTTGTTTCCCGACCCCGTTATCTCCGGCAAAGCCATAATTGTTGTGCGAAACGATATTATCCCGAAAAGTAAACCGCTTTGATGGTGTGCCGTGCGCGGTGATGATATTGCCGCTATGAAAGATCGTATTGTTAGTTATGGAAATATCTTCACCGTCCGTGATGGTCATAAAGCGTCCATCGCCTCCCCATTTTTCGTGGTCAATTCCAATAAAGAGATTATTTTGGATTTTTACCCGTTTCATGACCTCGCTTTTGCCCTCATTATCAAGCCCTAAAAAATTCACGCCGCCACCGCTATTTCTGATTACATTATTTTCAATTACTACGTCTTCAATGGTTGCCCATGGCACCGTGCCATTCTCTCCTCTGATGGTGAGCCTGATCGCATTTTCATAAAAACTGTTTTCCATAATATTCCCCGAAACCATCACCCGACGAGCATTTTTTAATTCAAAAGTGCATTTTGTCCCGACCGTATCGCGCCATTCGAGCGGTTTGGTCATATAATTTCCTCTGATTTCAATATCGCTTGGGACTAGCCCTTTAGTCCCCGGATGCGAGCCGCCAAACATAATATTTTCCGCACCGGCTTCGAGGTAATTATTGATAATTTTAAACGGACCGGGACCAAACCAACCGCAAATCGCCTGAGTTTCCTCTGCCCGATAGGCAAAGCCGGAAAGATGGCTGTTTTTGATAATAGTTTCCGAATTATTTAGTCGCAATGCCGCGTCTAGTCTTTGCCTTTTGGACTTGGATGAAGATAACAACGATCAAATTCAAAATGATTCGGAATTTCGTTCACTTGTTGATTCTCAACTCCGAGCATCACCAAATTATAGACATATTTTTCGGTGTCAGGGGCGATTTCAAGCCCGATAAAACGATAATGATGTGCGCCTTTGGCGGTTGAAATGGCGGGATCACTATTGGTGGTTAAAATTTTTGGCAAAACTGCGGCGTATTTCTTGGGGTCAATTCGCGTTTCAGCCGGTGGAAGTTGAGCATCAAGAGCAGACGTGCGAATCGTGATAAATTCATTCCCTTCTTTTTTGGGCAAAATAAAATTGCCTTTGAAGGTTGCGCCGGCTTCAAGCAAAATCGTATCGCCGGCTTTGGCTCGATTGAGCGCGGCTTGAAAATCACCGCCACGTCTGACGGTAATCGTAGTTCCCGAAATTTCTAAAGCAGTCGTTTGTTCGTAATTTTGATAAAAATACGCGCCCAAAGCAATTAAAGGCAAACCCAGTCCGATTATTAAAGCTAACCAAGACAGCCATTTATAAGAACGCACGCCTCTTTCAATACCTTTTAACTGTTTCTGACGTTCTTTTTGTTTTTTTGCCCAATCACTCATTTTATTACTCCGATTGTCTAATAGGGCTTTCCTATAAAAACTTTCAAATGGAAAATAACTCATTATTCACAGGGATTCAGGGGATAAAAAGGGATAAATGACGGTTATTATTTTGCCAAAATATCCACTTCATCCCCTCTATCCCTGTGAATGGTTCTTTTTGAGTTGATAAAACTCAAATTTCAATCAAATTCATTTTTTATAGGAAAGACCTGGATTATCTAATAAAACAACCAATAATAAATCATTTTCACATATTCGCCCCCAACCGCCGACCAGCCCCTAAAACTCAACCACCAAATAAATGGCGTTGGCGTTTGTTGCCCCGTCGGAGGCGATCGAAGCCCAAGATTGACCTGTAAGTTATTTTTTAACACGGCTTGTTCAAATATCCAAAGCGTTCGGCGCGAATGATATGCGGAAGTGACAAGTAAAACTGACTTCAAATTATGCTTTTGCGCAATTTTGGTAAACGAATCCGCTTCCTCATTTGTCCCTTCAACCACTTCGGGCAAAATCTCAATCGCCTCATTCGGCACGCCTTGCGAAATCAATTCGCGTTTTGCCAATTCGTACAAAAGATGGATTCCGCTGTTCAGTTTGCGACCAACCCGCCTGTCCACCGTCATTGGTCAGAAAAATTTTCGGACGCAACACCTTTTTTATAGGCTTGTGCGGCTTCTTGGTTACGCTCAATGTAAGCCGCAGAACCGCTCAAAACCCAAATCGCATCAGCTTTTTCCACAGGTTTTTCGACAATCAAATTTTTCGCCAAAAACGGAGCGATGAAAATCCAACCTACAAACAACAAAACGAAAAAATAATGCTACTTTGAATTTTCGACTCATCTCCCTTTCGCCTCTTTTCGCCTCTTTCGCATTATTTCCCGCAGTTCGTCAACCTTCGCATCCCAACTTTCGTGTTTGAATGTTCATCTGAAATATCGATTCTTTCGATTTTGGATTATTCAAGGCAAACTCAATTTTCGCAATAAAATCCTGCATGGTTTTCGCCAACCAAACAATCTTTCAAAATTCGAACTTCGGGAATATCTGTCGAGACAACTTGCAAGCCTGCGGCGAGATATTCGCGCACTTTCAAAGGATTTGCTGCCAGAGTTAATTCGCTGATTTCAAACGGATTAAGCGCCACATCAAAGCCTTTGCAATAGGCGGGTAATTCCGCGTAAGGTTTGCGACCGAGAAAATGAATGTTCGGAATATCATCAAGAATTTTGATTTTCTTTCTCCGCATCAACCGCAATTTTTCCGATTAAAACCACCGAGCCGTCTTTGAAATGTTCGGCAGTTTTTTTGATAAGATTCAAAATCAACCCAATCCGCCAAAAGTCCGTGAAAACCGATAATTGGCTTTGGTAAATTGGCAATTTCATCGGGAATTTTGGTTGATTCATCCAACGCAGTGCGAAAATGTCGCCAATCCGTGCCGTGACGGATGATGAAAGTATTTTGGATTAAAATGCTTTTTGTTGTCGAGCAGTTTTTCAGCCGAAACAATTACCAAATCGCTTTTGCGAAACAAATCTTCCTCGATAACCCGCAAACCGTCGGTCACGCCTGTGAAAGCCGTGTATTCATCAACACAATAATAAATCAATTCGGTTTCGCCAAGTTTTCCCGCAATCATCCCCGCCGCCGGATTAAAAACCATATTGATGATGTTTTGCATCTCCAACTTTTTCATGGCGCGTTTGACTTGACGAAACTAAAAACTTTTGATTGAAATGAAACTACAGCTTTGCTCCCGTAAGCCGGAATTGCCAGCGGATTCATCACGAAAATATTCGGCTCAACTTCTCGAATCGGTTCGGTAAAACTCTTTAATTTCTTATAAATACGCGAAAAATCTTTGGTCGAAGTGGTCGGCATCCGATTGGCAATCGCGTTTATCCACAAAATTCGATTTTCTTTGGAAAGCACCCGCATCAAATGAGTTTTTGACAATGGATCGCCTGTCCAATCGTGCGAAAAACACAAAATATCTCGTCCGCGCAAAATTTCTGAGGTTGTTTTAAATGTTTCTTTTTCAATCTCTGCAATCAACATAGTTTATGCCGCTACTAATTCTTTTTCTATTTCAACTGATTTGTTTTCAACTATTTCGCCATCAAAAAACTGTCGTTGCCAGATTTCAAAATTGAGCAAATGCCAAATTCGCTCGTCGTGATTTTCGCCAGCCTGATGTTTGCGGACAATTTCACGGACAAAATCAGGGTTAAAAATTCCGCGAGACAAACTGCGCTCGCTCAACACATATTCGTCAACAATGTTTTTAAATTCATTACGAAACCAATTTCCGACTGGCACGGGAAAACCCATTTTCGGGCGATACAAAATCTCATCAGGCAAAATTCCCTTCATCGCTTCTTTCAATAAAAACTTGGTCGTATCTGCCGCGAAGTTTCATTTTGACAGGCATTTGCGCGGTAAATTCAACGAGTTTATGATCAAGAAAAGGGACACGGGATTCAATCGAAGCCGCCATTGACATTTGGTCTTGCTTCATCAAAAGTTCGTGCAGATAAGTTTTTGAATCAACGTAAAAAAGTTTGTCCAACGCCTCTTTCGCGTCCGTATTTGCTAACCATTCATTTTGATAAAAATACGGATTCTTTTCCGCGATTCGAGATTTTGTATCCGCCGAAAATAGCTTATCCTGCAACGATTTACCAAAAATTGCAAAATTATCGAAAAATAAATTTTCGATGTCGCTTTCGCGGGTTAAAAAAGTTCGAGTGAGTTTTCCGCCGACTGCGGTGGCACCTGTTTTGATGGCGGAGCGCAAAAATTTCGGCGTTAAAGATTCGTACTTCCTGCCATAATTCAGCAATTGCAAAGCCCTTGCATAACGCCCGTAACCTGCCATTATTTCGTCACTTCCTTCACCCGTCAGCACAACTTTGACGTGCTGTTGAGCCAATTTTGAGACAAAATAAAGCGGAACTGAGGCAATAAAACCAATCGGTTCGTCTTCGTGCCAAACTAATTTGGGCAATTCGGCAAAAAATTGTTCGGGCGTAATGGTGATTTCGTGATGATCGGTTTTGTATTTCTTGGCAACAATCCGTGCATATTCAAATTCGTTTGCCTCGCGTTCTTTGAATCCGACTGAAAAAGTCTTGATTGGTTCATCAACCATGGTGGACATCATCGCGGCAATTGCCGATGAATCAATTCCGCCCGACAAAAACATTCCCAGCGGCACATCTGCCATCAGACGCAATTTAACCGAATGTTTAAAAAGATCGCGCCATTCTTCGATAAATTCGGCATCGCTTCGCGGTTCGTGTTTCGGCTCAAAATTTACGTCCCAATATTTTTTAATTTCGAGTTTTCCGTCTTGCCAGAGTAAAGTGTGACCGGGTAAAAGTCTTTTCACGCCAACAAATAGCGTTTCGTCTTTGCTCGTCCCGTGATTAGCAAACTGATCGGGCAAAGCATTGTAATTTATTTCAGATTTGACGGCTGAGGCTTCTAAAAGCGTCTTGATTTCCGAGCCGAAAAACAAGTTTCCTTGTTCATCGTGAACGTAATAAAGCGGTTTTACCCCAAGTCTGTCACGGGCAATGAAAAGTTCTTTTTTCGTCCGATTCCAAATCGCAAAAGCAAACATTCCGCGCAATTTTTCTACACAGCCCTCCCGTATTCTTCATAAAGATGAATAATTGTTTCGGTATCGCTTCGATTTTGAAATTTATAGCCTTTCGCCTCTAGTTCTTCGCGGTAATCGGCGTGATTATAAACCTCGCCGTTATAAACAATAACGAGCGATTTGTCCGCATTAAACATCGGCTGTCCGCCGTGCGAAACGTCAACGATTGACAAACGGCGATGACCTAAACCGATATTTCCTTCGATAAAATTTCCGGCATCGTCAGGTCCGCGATGATAAATCACATCGCGCATTTTGGTTAAAATTCGCTCGTCAATTTGTTTTCCTGAACGAGTTGAATAGGCTATTCCGTTGATTCCACACATAGAAAATTAGAGGCAGGTTTTACAAGAAGTTTGCCAAAAAATCGGCTTTGTCCATTTTACAATATTTGAGTCAAAGTTGGCGATACTTATTTCAAAATCTCTCGGTAAAGATTCAAAACCGCCTCAATATTTTTTCTGTCATCCGGCTTTGGCGATTTTTTCGGCTTTTCGCGCCCTGCGACTTCGTAAATCGCTTCCACCAATTTTTCCTGATTTTGCTTCGGAATGAGTTTCACTCCTGCGGGACGCATTCCGTTATCTGTTGCAATTACAGCAGTTTCAAGGTGTAAAGCCTCACGAATCGAAATTGCATCACCGTCAAATTTAGTAGTTCGCAAAAGAATATCGCAATCATTGATAAGATGAAGGGTATTTGTATGATGCACGTCATTTGCCAAACAAATTTGGCTAGAATAACTTTTTGCGGCAATCGCTTCTTTCAATTGATTTTCGAGCGAACCTGAGCCGATTATCATCAAGCCTGTTTTTGAAAACTTCTCTAAAACCTTTTCCATCGCGTCAATTTGCATAAAAAGGTCGTAAGTATCTTCCAAAAGCCCGACTGTCAACAAAAATGGTTTGCTTTTTTCCGCAAACTCTTTTAACTCGGGGCGAATCTCAATGCCTTTTTCGGGGCTTTTATGGATGAAACGGATAAATCAAACGGATTTTGTTTTCCTCAACTCCGTAGCGTTTAAAAACATCAACCAATAAAGAATTGACGCAGATTATTCGCTCAAACTGTCTAAAAATGAACCCTTTTTTTGAAGCCCGTTTAGCTTTGTTTGCTTCTTCCGAAACAGCAAAACCGCCGGAATGAATGGTCAAAACATTTTTCTTTCGCCCAATAATTCCGCAAGCTAAAATCAAACTCATCACGCGGGGAGTCAAATCTCCGCCAACGTGGAGATGCAAAATATCGTATTTTAATTTAACTAAAAGTTTGATTAGTTCGGTAGGACTTGGCGGATGATAAACGTCTGATTCGGGCGTGATTTTACTGCTTTTGGCGGTGGCGATTATCGAACATTGATGACCTGCGCTTAATAAATCCTCGCGTATTGCCAACATATTCCGATGGATTCCCCCTTCCGGCGGCGGATATGGTCCAAGCTGTAAAACGTGCATTTTTTTATTTTCAACGCAAAGGCGCAAAGTGGCAAAGACGCAAAGGTTAATATCAAATCAGAACAAGGAGCAGTAGCGACTTGGCATTTTATAATATTTCTTTGCGCCTTTTGCGTCTTTGCGCCTTTGCGTTAAATCCATTCTCAAAATTATTTCAATATCTCGTCTAAATTAAAATCGCACGGTTTGCCCGTCCGAGCCGATTCGAGCATCAGCAAACAGCCAAGCGTGGCGCGAGTTCCGTCAACTGCCGTAACTTCGGTTTCTTTTCCGTCTTTCAAACTCTTGACGAAAGATTCGAGTTGTTCATCGTAACCCTTATCAGCAAAGAATTTAGAGCGTCCTTTGCGGTCTTTTTTCTTAACCACAAGGCGTTTAAAATCTTCGGTTGTCGCCGCCACGCCTTGCGAAAATACTTCGACCATTTCACCGCCCGAACTTTCGCTTCCGACCACCGTGTAAATAAAATTTCCGATTGAGCCATCGGCAAATTTGAAAGTTGCGGCAACATTATGTTCATCAAATCCGTAAGCCGAAACGCTGACGGGTTCGCTTTCGGTCAGCCAATACATCAGATCAACAAAGTGGCAACCTTCGCCCAAAACTACTCCGCCTTGCCCTGCTTCAGCAGCCCAACCTTTTTCGATGCCGGGCGAATTCATCCGCGTTGAAACAACAATCGGACTCGTGCGATTTTTGATAAGCTCTTTCATTTCAGCATAATACGGCGCAAAACGTCGGTTAAATCCAACCATCAAACGCTTGCCGCTTTTCTGCACGGCTTGGTAAATTTGCTGACATTCATCAATCGTAATCGCCATCGGTTTTTCGATAAAAACGTGCTTTCCGGCGTTCAAAGCGGCAACTGCTTCGCGGGCGTGCGAACTATGACGGCTCGAAATCAAAATTACGTCAACGTCTTTATCATTCAAAACTTCGTTGTAATCCGATGTGTGATAATTCGCGCCAAACCGCATCGCGTAAGCCTTTCCTTGCGCTCCGCGATTTGAATAAACTGCTTGTAATTTTGCTCCGCTAATCTTTTTCAAAGCCGGAAGATGCGCCCATTTTGCCAAATTTCCTGCGCCAACCAAAGCAAATCGAATTTCACCGCTGACGGGTTCGGCATCATTGACCACGATTTTGCGTTTCGGTTTGTAGCCTTCGAGTGGATCTTCAAAATCATTAGCCGGATAGCGAAGCACACAAGCCAAACTTTTACTGCCTTCTGCCATAATCGCCTCGTAGGCTTTTGGCGCATCATCGAGGTTAAACTCATCCGTAATCAGCGGTTTAACATTAACCCGACCAATTGAAATAAGCCGCAAAAATTCTTCCATATTGCGGTTTTCAGTCCAGCGAACATAACTGATTGGATAATCAATTCCTTTCTTCTCGTAATTCGGATCGTAACTGCCGGGACCATAAGCCCTTGAAACCATAAAACTTAACTCTTTGACATACATTTCGGCGCGGGGAATTTCAATCGGACACGCTCCGACCATAATTACCCGTCCGCGATCACAAGCCATCGAAACACCTTGTTGTAAAGGTTTAGCTGATTTGGAAGCGGCGGCAACAATAACGCAATCTGCTCCGCGTCCATCGGTCAAAGCGCGAACTTCGGCAACGGTTGTTTCGCTGGCAAATAATCCGTAATCTGCGCCCGTTTCTTTGGCTAATTCCACGCGGTCTTTTTGTAAATCAATCGCAATCACGACTCCGCCTTGGCAACGGACGAGTTGCGAAACGAGTTGTCCGACTAATCCAAGTCCGATGACTGCGACCACATCGCCGACATTGATTTCCGCCAAACGAACCGAGTTCATTGCAATTGCGCCAAGTGTCGTAAAACAAGCCTCTTGAAACGAAACATTTTCCGGCACACGGGCAATCAAATTTCGTCCGACGGGGATTGTTTCGCCGTGTCCCGTCCCTTCGCCGCCGTAGGCTACTCGCTGTCCGATTTGCAAATCTGTGATGCTATCGTGTTTTTCGACAATCACTCCTGCCCCCGAATAACCAAGCACCGCGTAATCCTTAAACTTTGCCCGCACTTCATTTATCGTGCTGATTGGGTCGGTCTTTTTCATTACATTCCAAACCGTTTGCAAATGCGAAGGATTATCGGCAACTTCTTTAACGATACTGTCGGTATGAATATCGGCGGTTTCCGTGCCGGTGCTGATGAGCGAATATAACGGGCGGACTAAAACGTGATTATTTGACGCGATCTGGGTCTGCCACCTCGTCAACAATAATTTCTTTCAAACCTCTGCGAATAACTTGTTTCATATTTGTTTTGAATAATTTAGCTGAAGATAACGGAGGGCGTGTGAAACACACTTTCTATTTATAATTTCTCATATTTGGAAAAAGACTGTCAACATTGTTTAACTCTTTGAATGGTAGGAATATATTCTAAAACTGGGATTTTTGTGAACTACATCGGATTCCTACTCTTAAACATTTTTTGATACAGATTTTTCGTTTTTTCTAACTGGGCTTCGCACGAGAATTTTTCCTTGATAATTTTCTGCCCTTTTTTACCCATTTCTTCGGCTTTCTGTGTGTTGCCTAAAAGCCAAATTAGTTTTTCTGCCAAAGCCTGATCATCATCCGAATCAATTAAAAAACCTGTTTCGTCTTCAATTACCGCCTCGCTTGCCCCGCCAACTTTAGTTGCAACGACAGGTTTTCCGGCGGACATATATTCCAAAATCGAATTGGAAAAACCTTCCTTAAAACTCGTTAAAGTGCAGACGTAACTAATGGAAAGTAATTCGGGAACTTTCGTGCAAAGACCAATAAAATGCGTATTTTCTGATACTTGCAAATCTTTAGCTAGTTTTTCCAAACTGTCTCGAAGTTCCCCTTCGCCTGCCAAAACAAAATGCGCATTTGGATATTTTTCCAAAACTATTTTGGCAGCCCGAAGAAACATCGGTTGATTTTTGACCGTGTGACGAAGATTTGCCACCATCGTCACGAACTTTGCATTTTCATCTTTTGGCAAGCCTAATTCTTCGCAGATTTTTGTGCGGCTTGTTTCCTTTGGAGTTAATCTTTCCAAGTCCAAGCCGTTGTAAATGACATTTATTTTATCGGCTGAAATTCCTTTGTTGGTCAAATAGTTTTTGACGGCTTCGGAATTTGCTACGATTAAATTCGCTTGACGAAAGGCTATTTTCTCGACAATTTTTTGCGCCTTTGAACGCATTCCGCCAGTCTCGCGTTTGGACGCAATTCTCACTTTGACACCCGCTAACTTCGCGGCAAACATCCCGAAAACATTGGTATAGAAATCGTGTGTGTGAACAATTTCGATCTTATTTTGACGAATAAACTTTGCACAGCTTCGCGCTTGAAGCAGAAAATTAGCATTAAAAAAGCTGGTTAATTTATATTCGGGAATTTCATTAAACCCAAGTTTTTCAACTTCTTGGCGCAAAATTCCTTCATCATTAAGGCAAGCTAAAAAAACTTCAAACGTCCCATCCTCACGCAAAAGACGGGTTAATTGCACAGCCTGACGTTCCGAGCCACCTTGATGAAAACTGTTGATAAATTGTAAGACTTTTCTTTGAGACATTCTTTTCAAGTCATAAGTCAAAAGTCTTGAGTCTTAAGTCGAAAGTATTCTCCGGCTCAAGACTTAAGACTTCCGACTAAAGACTTTACTATGATTGGAGGGAGTTTTTCAAAATATAAGTCGTCGAACGCTTTTGTGGAAGCGAGACGCTAAACACACTTTCGTTGGTGCGAACATTGAGTTTTGTCCCTAAACGACGTGCGATGGCAAATTTTAGGCGTTTTGGATAATTGATGACCTCTCGACCATTTAGAATAAATTTTGTGCCGTCAATCATCACAAATTCTTCGGGCAAATTTTCGCCTTCGCTCAGACGCGCCCACAAGAAACGAAAGTTCGTGTCAAAAAATTCGGTGCGAATCGGTTGCCCGTTGCCATCTCCGAAAACAAATAAATCGTTGTAATCCCGGTATTTAATGACAAAAGCGCGTCCGCCGACAACTTCGGTTTCAAAAATTTCGGGCGGATAAAAACCCGCATCAGTCGGCATCATAAAAGTAAAAAATTCTTGTGAGCCGACACCTTTCGAGTTAAAACGCAAAAACGGCGCATTTACCCGTTTGCCGTAGCAAGTGGAAACCCAACTTTCTTTTCTCTGCCAACCGCCATTATCGCCAAAAGTGGTGAGCTTGATGCCAACTTCATTGGCAGGCATTTCGTTGACGCAAAAACTGCCGTTTTCCGCGCCTTCGATTTCGGGCTGAGTTTTGATGTTAAAGTGAAAATTCAGACCGTAATCATTTTCGCCCAAAGTTTCCACATAATCGCGCATTATCCAATAGTCATTTTTCAAAAAAAGAATGCTTCGGGATGCGTGGCGGGGTCTTCCAGCCGCTGATAACCATCGTGCGAGCCTTCAAAAAAATCGAAACGGTCTTGCGAAATCCACGATTTAACTTTGACATTTGCCATCGTCTGCCAGTTAAATTTTCCGCCCGGTTCAGATTGAAGATTCTTGATTGACACATCAAAGTATTATGCGCGATGTTGAGCGAAAATAATCGCGTAACTCGTTGATTCGTGATAGGTATAAGTTCCCGGGTCAACCAAAATCGTGCGCCCTCCGGCGGCTAAATCAATATTCAAAGTGTCAGCATGAGAATGTCCGCCCGACAGTCCGCCCATATTTCCGCCGTCAATCAAAAGATAATTGTCGGTCGTATCCCAACCATCGCGCATCACAAAATAACCGCCGCAATGAAATGATTTGGATTTCTTTTCGGGATGAAATTCGCGCAAAGTCTCAAAACTTTTTACCCCCTCAAACCCCAATAGCCACAAAGTTTCTTCCGAGACTTCACCCGCTACAAATTTATAATCACCGCGTCCGAAAACTACTGCTCCGGTTGCCAAAACTGCGCGGAAATCGTCACATTTTACGCTGCTGTGCGGAAGAGTTCGCCCGCCATCATCATCGCCGATAATCGGAGTTGTGCCGTCAGGTCGCGTCAAATACATCAGAAAATCAAGCATTTGCTGAGTTTTGATGGCGAGTTTTTCTGCTAAAGCGGGGGTTGTTTCTTCGCCATTAAGAGTTTTTAAAATCAAAAACTGGGTGTAAAAATCGGCGGTGTAGCGTTGATACCAAGTTGATTGTTCAAAATAAACGCCATCGGGCAAAATTTGTCGGTCGAGTTCGGCAAAAAGAATTTCTTCGCCGAGTTTGCGCCAATGTTCGGCGCGTTTGAAAAATGGTAACTGTGTTCCGAGATAATAAAGACCGAGTGCTTCGCCCGTCAGATGGGTATTCGGACTGTAATATGTGGAAAGATATTTTTCCAGATGTCGCCCGTGAACATGGAGAAATTTCAAGGCTTTTTGAAAAATTTCGGGCGTAAAATATTCCGAATCTTTAAAAAATTGAAACGCCCAAATCCACGACATCGCCCGAAAAGAAACTTCCAGACTGCTCAACCAATTGATGCCGAGTCCGGGCGGATTTTGTTCCATCCAGCTTTCCAAATGTTGAACAAAAGTGGTCGCAAAAATCTCGTCTTTCGAGAGCAGATAGGCAATGCCGAGCGTGAAAAAATGCTGATGACGATTCAATTCCCAAATGATTTTTTTGTCGCCGGTTTCTTCGGCATCGAGTTCGTCAAATTGTTTCCAATGCTTGAGCGGAATATGTTTGCCGGAAATCGGCTCGTAATGCCAATCGAAAGCCATTCCGAAATCTAAATTCAAATAACCGAGCAAATCAAATTTGCCTTCGGTTAGTTTTTCAGCTTTTTCGATAACGTGAATAATCGCTTTTTCGTCAAACTTTCTGAACAGTTCAACCGTTTTTGCTTTATCCCGAAACGAGGGGAAAAAACTTTCGTCCGCATTTTCGTAAAACTTTTCAAAAAGCAATTCTTTAGTCAGCTTTGCGCCGTTAAAATAAGTTTTATCAACTAATTGGAGGAGTTCGGAATCGGACGGAAGTTTTCCGCTCAAACCGATTTGTTCGGTGTAAGCAGAGAGAGCCTGCTCGCCGCGAGCGCGAATTTCCGTCCAAGTTCGCCCTTTTAATTTCTTTAATGTATCAATCGGATTCGCCATCGTTAAAGCTGTTGTCATATTTTAATTCCAAATTCCAGATTCCAGATTCCAGATTCCAGATTTCAAATTTCAAATTTCAAATTTCAAATTTACTTTTTACCTTTTGCCTTTTACCTTTCAAAAATCCATTATTGATTTGAGCCGATAATCCCGAAAATCATTCGGCGTTCCGGCTTTGCCGTCAATTGCGGCTGAAACCATATTAAATGCTTCTCGTGCCGATGCAAAATGAATTTTGTAATCACCTGTTTTTTCGCCGTTTTCGATAATCTCGCTGAAAAAGCGTTTTGCATCTTCGCCGATGCAAGCCGACTGGTCGTGGTCAAAAAAACCGTGACAATAAAGTTTGACAAATATCCATTCGGGACGACCTTTGACGGTAACATTTGCGTTCACCCAGCGATTCAATCTTGCAATATCCATCGGTTGATTATGCGTCAACCGCGCCGTCATCGAGTCTTGGAATCGGCAAACCCTTGATTCGCCGCGTCCAATTAAAAATCAATGGTCCTGTAAATATAAGTGGTAATTGAGGTTGATTTCCAAAAACTGCGACTGATTTGCCTTTTCGATGCGGAACAGCTTCATTCAACGGCAACCCGCATTCGTAGATTTGATTGAGCATCGGAACTTGCGTTTCAACGGGCGCACTCGGCAAAGTCATATCAACGTAACACCCTGTTTCTGCAAGGATTTGCATCTCATCATCAACCCCGCAATATTTTCCGCCACACGAATTTGCCAAGCGCTAAATTGCCGTGAACAAACGCCCATATCGGCATTCCTTCACCATTTATCCGCGAAAGACATTTGTGACGCTCGGCTAAAATATCCCGAAATTCAATTAAACTTTTTCGCAAATTTTCTGCCGTATCAGGTTTTTCAACTCCGTGATGCAGATGAACCTCGACATCTCCCAAACCTTCGGCTTGCATTTCCGCCATTTTCTCCAAAAGTTCAGGGAAATATTGCTCGGCAGGATAAAAATTGGTGTGGCGAAATTTTGTACCATCAGCATCGCGGACGACTTCGCCAGTGTTTCGCGCCATTTTGTGATATTCATCAAGCCGTCGGCATTGATTCGGTAAATCGTGAAATCCTTGTGCTTTCCAGCTTGGTTCAAAATGATTTGCCACCGTAAAAATGATATGTTTTTTGCCTTCTGCTTTTTCACCGAAAAGATTTTCAGCCCGCAGAAACGGATAACGAATCAGCCACGGAAGGTTGTGTTTAAATTTAGTCAGAAGATTTGAAGAATTCCCACTCATTACATTTTCTCAATCAAAAAAGACGGCGTTCCATCGTTTGAACCGGGTAATTCCTTGACGATTTTCAGCCCTCTTTTTTCCAATGCTACGCTCAAAGATTTGCGCGTTTGATAAATTTCTTTGCCTTTCCAAAAATTTCCGCTCGGATGTTTTCCTCTGATGCGGCTAATCGTTCCGCCTGTCAAACAAATCAATGGATATGCTAATTGTTTTGGATTCAAGGTTTTAGCTCTTTCTTTAATCATCCCCCAATAAAAAAGCGGGGCGTGAATTTTGAGGAAAAATTTCCCATTAGGGCGTAGAACTCTCGCCATTTCCGAAAGTGCTTGGTGATTGTCCATATATGGAAGCGCAACCCAACAAATAACAACGTCAAAACTTTCATCGGCAAAAGGTAACTCTTCACCGATTCCGCGCAAAAAAACACCGCTTTGAGCATATCCCTGCTCTCGAAAAATCATATTGCCGACTTCGCCGACCTCTTCGCCAATATCAATTCCAACACAAAATGAATTCTTTTTTTCGGCAAATGGCAAAAGCTGCAAACCCGCTCCGCAACCGACATCCAAAACACTTTTCACCTCAAAATCACCGAGTTGATTAACCAACGAATTACGCTTTGACTCACTTGCCAAAGTAAAATCGCGCAAAGTTTGTTGGGCATATTGGATATAAGTATCAAGTTCTGTCATTTTTTACGGAGGTTTAACGCCAAGTCGCAAGGTTGCAAGACGCAAAGTTTTAAATCAAACTATTTGCATTTTAACTATCAAAAAATCCTTGCGCCTTTGTTTCTCTGCGTCTTTGCGTTGAAAAACTAATAATTCAATCATTTATCCACAAATTGACGATGCCAAAGTTCGAGCATCCACAGAATCCAGAGCGAATGCGAATGGTCACGGCGACCTTTATGATGCTCATCTAAAAGTATTTGAATGTATTTTTTATCAAAATATCCACGCTGTTGAGTTTTTGCATCGCTCAAAGTTTCGTGAATTCGTCCGCGAAGTTCGGAATTTATCCATTCATTGATCGGCACACCAAAACCCTGTTTTTCCCGATAGAGAATTTCATTTGGCACAATTCCCTCCATCGCTTTTTTGAAAATAGACTTGGTTTCGAGTCCTTTCAACTTCAATTCGGTTGGAATTCCTGTCACAAATTCAATCAATTTATGGTCAAGCAAGGGAACTCGCGCTTCGAGCGATGCCGCCATTGACATTCTATCAACCTTGACCAAAATATCGCTCGGCAAGTAAGTTTTGCTGTCAAGATAAAGCAAATTATCGGTTGGGTTTCCAGTCTCGACACTTTCAGCAAATTGTTGGAAAAGACTTTCTCCCAAGCCAAAACTACCATTCAAATTTGCCAAAAACTCATTTGAATAGAGCGACTTACGGCGCGAACGGTTAAAATGTGAAACGCTGTCAATGTAGCGGTCAATCGCGTCCAAACTCGCATTGTAAAGATAATTTCTACCTCGCGCCCCGTGCGGGAGTTTTTCCGAAACGGCTTGCACGCCTTTGCGAATAAAACTTGGCAAACTACTGAATCCGCTTCGTTTTTTGTCCACCACATAGCGCGTATAACCCGCAAAAAGTTCGTCACCGCCATCGCCCGAAAGCACCACCGTCACAAAATCCCGCGCCATCTTTGAAACCATAAAAGTCGGAAGTGCCGAACTATCGGCAAAGGGTTCGTCAAAATGCCAAATTAGGTCGTCAACAATGTCCACCAAATCGGGCGTGACCGTAAATTCGTGATGTTCGGTATTAAAATGTTTGGCAGCAACGCGGGCAAATTTGAGCTCATTAAAACTATCTTCATTGAAACCAATCGAAAAAGTTTTGACGGGTTGATTCGACAATTTTGACATCATGCCAACAATCGTCGAAGAATCTACGCCACCCGATCAAAAATGCTCCGAGCGGAACTTCCGAAATCAGACGAATTTTAACGGCTTCCGTGATTTCCGCCCGCAAACGCTCAATATATTCGGCTTCCGTTTTAATCTCGACGGGTTTGACATACTTGAAATCCCAATATTTTTTCGTCTCAATCTTGCCGTTTTTGAAAGTTAGAAAATGACCGGGCAGAAGTTTTTTGACATCTTTGAAAATGCAAAATTCTTCGGGAACATACCCGAAAGTTAAATATGAATCAAGTGCCGAATATTCAATTTCGCGGGAAATTTCTCCGTGTTCGAGCAAGACTTTTAATTCCGAGCCGAACACAAAATTACCGTTCACCAGCGAATAAAAAAGCGGTTTTTTGCCGACTCTATCTCTGGCAATAAAAAGACTTTCGTCCCGTTTATTCCAAATCGCAAAGGCAAACATTCCGCGCAAATGGTCAACGCAATTTTCGCCATATTCTTCGTAAGCGTGGAGAATTGTTTCGGTATCGGAATGAGTTTTGAATTTATAGCCGCGTTTCAATAAATCTTCGCGGAGGTCTTGAAAATTATAAATTTCGCCATTAAAAACGATGAACATTGAATCGTCTTCGTTAAAAATCGGCTGCTGTCCGCCCTGCAAGATCAATGATTGAAAGTCGGCGCATTCCGAGCGCGGCACGTCCCTGCACGGTCATTCCTTGCTCATCAGGTCCGCGATGCGTGATGATTTTGCACATCGCATCGAGCCGCGATTCGCGTGTCGCAACGGGTGAATTTTGTGGTTCAATAAAACCTGCAATTCCGCACATATTTTGATAATTGAAAACTAAAGTTTGTATTTCCCCTGACAGATTCTCCAATATTTATGATAAAGACTTGCCCCCTCAATCAAATAGCTGTAATCGCGCCAACCCGTCCAATGCGCTAAAACCGCCAGACGAATATTCTTTTTGCTCAAAATATCTTTGGGGAAATCTTCTGCGCTCAATAAATTTTTGCCCCGTTCAATCAAATTCCGCTTCAATGATTTTTGTTCATTGACCTGATATTGCTTGTCCCATTGGTAAGCTAATCCTTCGGGTATCGGAAGCGGACACGGCTCGTGACCGGGGTATGATTGCCAAGGAACTGAGGTCACAAACTCTGGAAAAAGATTGAGTAATTTCACATATAACTTATGTTCGAGGCACATCTCAATCGGAGTGAAAACGATTGCTTCTAAAAATGCGCTGTCGAAGAACGGCAGATGAAATTCCAATCGGTGCAAATCAATATTTTCAAAATGCCCGGCAAGTTTGCGGCGTTGGTCGTTGAGCATCAAAAATAGATAAAATTTTCGAGCCGCGTCTTTCGTCTGGTTTTTTTCAAGTTCTTCCTTAATTCCTTGCTGGATAACTTTGGAAAATTCTCTGGAAATATTTGAATTTAATAATTTGGGGGAAATGTAAATATGTTCTCTTTGAATAAATTCTTCGATGGCGGCATCTATTTTCCCTTCACGCATCAGTTCAACAATTTTACGGCTGAGATGAACGTGACCAAGAGCCACACTTCCGCCCTCGCCACTCCAAACTAATGCCGGACGCTCTACTGAATTCGCCTCACGATTTTTTGATTCTTTCCAAGCCTGCGCCATTTTTGAGGAATAATCAGGAATGTGGTCGCCGATTTCTTTCGGGACTTCGGTATGAATCACACTTGCTTGCTTGGCAAAATCCCGTCCTAAAATTTGATCTTGCGTATTCGGACGCGCAAAATTGAAAGTGTGAACTTGTGTTTTGAGATGACTTAAAAGACCGACAATACAACGCGAATCCAGTCCTCCACTCAAATAGGCAACCGTTGCCGTATCGTTGCCTAATCTATTTTTGATCGCGTTTTCAAATCGTTGAAAAAGCGTTTGCAAAAGATTTTCTTCGTTTTCGGAAGAAGTTTCTATCGCGTCCCAATGCCAATATTTTGAGTGTGAAATATCTCCATTTTTTATCTGCAAAACTTCGCCTGACTTTAACAGAAAGATATTTTCGTAGGGCGTTCTATTACCAAGCGCATAGCCTAGTCCGGCAATTTCCGTGACGGCTCTGACGCTCATTTTTTTCGGAATTTCAGAGAGATTTTCAAGAATGCGGAGCGCACTAGCAAAAATCACATATTGCTCATTGATCCAATAATACAGCGGACGAATGCCAAGTTTATCGGTTATCAAACTAAGCGTTTCAGTTTGATAATTTACTGCACAAAAAACTCCCTGCGCTTTGGTCAAAACCTCCAAATTGTTATTTTCCAAGCCCTCGTGAATCTGAATCAAATCCTTTTCTCTACTTCCCCCTTCTATTGAAAGTAAAGGTTCACCTGCCAATAATGAAACTCCGCCATTTGAATCAAGATAATGACCGAATTCGCCGAATGCTCCAACATCTACTTTGACAAAATAAGTGCGTTTATCTTCAAACACAATAATATCCTCATCTGAATTTCGGCTCATCAAACTTTTTAGCTCATTACAGATTTGATTCGGTATTATTTGGTTTTTGTCTCGACAGTAAATGCCGGCAATTATTGACATAATTAGTTATGAATTTTGAGCGATGCCCAAAATTCTTCCCATCCCCACTATTTTCAAACGAACAAACTCCTTTTCTTCATCCGTCACCACGCCCAGCAGATAAATTCCTGCTACATAAATAGTGGCAAAAAATATTCCCGTCAAGCCTAAAATTAAGAGTCCGCTGATAGTTTCAATCAAAGTTTCTTTTGGCGCAGTCACAATAAATTCACATAATTTTTGACCAAAACTCGGCGTAAATTGTTTAATTTGCTGATAGACAAAATAGGTCGGAATCCCTGCCGCAATTGAAATCAGTCCAATTTTCAACACATTTTTCAGCAAGTAGATGTCGGAAAACTTTATCTCCACCGTTTTCCAGATTTTAATGGTCGAAGCCAATCTATCAATCAATGCCGTCACCACCACAATCATCACCATTCCTTTTAAATCAAAGTGCTGAATGCCGTAAGAGAGCATCAATAAAAGAAAGATAACAATCACAATTCGCACTTTGAGAATATATTTTCCGATTGACTCAAAAGCTCTGGTAATCGGATCGGCAATAAAAACTGCAAACGGCAAAAGCGTAATATTGAGCAGAAAAAGCGGCACACTTTCGGCAAATTTTGTGGTAAAAAGCGTGGTAATCAGCGTATAACCCGTAATCAGGAAAAAGACAAAAGTGGGGAAATAAACAAGCGAAAGTTTCTCCGTCGCCCGTGCCGTCAATTCAATCATTTCACGTTTATTATCTTCCGCTTGGAGTTGGCTCATTCGCGGAATCATGACCGAAGAAACCGATTCCTGAAGCAAATAAAGCAACGGAAGTTCAAAACATCCGGCGCGATAAATTGCCATCTCTTCGGCGGAAAAACGATAGCCGACAAAATAATTATGAATCTCCGCCTGCAAAACCCACAAGACGCTCATCAATCCAAATGGCAAAGCATATTTCAATTGCTGAACCATCAATTCTTTATCAAATGAATGCCAAAATCCTTTGAATCGTGAATTGAGATATGCCATCAAAACTATGGTTTGAATAATGGCTTGAATCATCGCGGCATTCAGAATCGCTCTGACTGTTCCATAAAAATAAACCGCCGAAAGCATAAAAACGGCTTTAGTAAGTTGAGCGGAAATGATAAAACCCGTTGCCAGCCGCGTCTCTTGATTAGCAACTGCCACCATTTCTAAAAAGGTCGAGAAAACCCACAGCCAGATGACCAACCCAATTTGCGGGGCGAGTTGAGTCATCTCCGCATCTTTGAAAATATTAAACAAAATGTTTGGATAAAGATTCAAAATCAGACAAGCGATGCCGCCGACCACAAAATTAAAAATGAGGATATTGAAAACATAAAATCGTTGCTTTTCTCTATCGCGTGAAAGATAGTAAAAAGCACTCATACTCACCCCTAGCGGAATAATCCCGCTGACCGTCACGATGACCAAAAAAACCTGATTATAAATACCAATGTCGGATTTGCTGAGAGTGCGAAAGATTAGAATGGGCAAGGCAAAACTCAAGGCAAACCCGACCAATTTGGCAAATAAAAGCCAAATACTTTGAGCTTTGAGCGAGACAGGTTTTGTTTCTTCTCTTTCCATTATCTTTCCGCAACTTTTATTCTGCTTCCAACCAATTTTTTGAGCGGATTATCAATCCTTGAACCGACAATTTTTCGTCCGTAAAGAAACCCTAAAAAAAGTAAAATGTCTTTATCCGCCTTTAAAGAATTTTCCTCATTCCTCATCAAACCGGCTTTGATTTTGCTAAAAAAACTTCGCATTGCACTTTTACACAAATATCCGGGGACTCCAAAAATCTTTTTTCCTGAATACGGTTTGTAATGTTTTTCGACCAATTCCCAAGACATTCCCGCTCCAAAATTCCATTGCCGATAATAATTTTTAGTCAAGCGGTGGGCGGAAACATAATGATAAACAACCAGTTTGGGCGAATAAATTCCGCGTTTTCCGGCTTCCAAAAGTTTGTCAAACATTACATCGTCTTCACAACTAATCAGATTTTTTTTCTTGACCCCGAGTTCTTCGGAATATAAACCTACCTCGCTGAAAATGTCTGCTTTAAAAACTGCGTGTCCGCCTGTCAAAATCGGTGTTTCTTTGTCATACCACCATTCTTCATCTCCGTAATCGCGCCAACAAATTCCAACCTCTTTGATTGATTTTACCCAATTCGGCGGCTCAATTTCCCAAATCGGCAAGACCTTTCCGCCGACAAAATCAAGTTCATCCCAACGCTCTCGAAAAAGTCTTTCGACCTCGACCAGCCAATCTGCGCTAATTTGAATATCGTCATCAATCATCGTGATTAAATCGCCGTCTGATTGGCTAATTCCGGCATTAACGGCAAAGGAGCGACCTTGTTTGGCTTCAAACAAATATTTGAGTTTGCCCTTTTGATTTTTGTTTTTATGTTTTTCAAATACCTCTTCGGTTTCATCCGTTGAATTATTATTGACCACCGTAATTTCAATCTCTAAATCGGGCGGAAGACAAGCATCCGCTATGCTCCGCAAAGTTTCCGAGAGCAGTTTGGCACGATTATAGGTTGGAATAACGACACTCAATTTCATAGAATCTGCGGAGTAGATATTTTATAAAGAACAAACAGTCGTCATAAAACTCACAATGATTGGGGTAAATTTTTCAAGTTGTTTTTTGGCTGTCTCTTTCTTTCCCATTTTCAAAGCCTGCCAAATCACTTTCCGACTCATTTTCCAAGATTTACTTTCTAATGGTTCGGGTTTTCTAAACATCAATCGCCAAATGCCGAGCGTGTAAGACATAAAATCAGTCAACTCAATAAATTTGGTTTTGAGCCAGCCGAACTCGCCGTAGCAAAAAACGTATTTGCAGAGCGTGCTTTTTTCCACCCGCCACGCTTGCGGCAATTGTCCGGCACTACGATTCATTTTGTGAATAATTTTTACCCGATTTGTATACCAAACCTGATAGCCGTTTTGCCACATCAGATAGCACCAGTGCATCGCTTCGGCAAACATAAAATAATCTTCGGGAACGAGTCCGGCTTTTTCAATTGCTTCACGTTTGGCAAGCATAAAAGCTCCGACAAACCATTGAACTTTGCCTTCGCTCTCGTAATCAAAAAATTCGCCAAGTAATTTATCGCTGCCGCCATTCCGCCGAAAAAAACCGATACAGCCCAATTGCATTGATAAAATTTCGCCACGGATACGGAAAATGTTCGCAAATGACTTGAGTATTGCCGTTTCCATCGTGAAGTTTTCCGCCAATAATTCCGATTTTAGGATTTTCTTGGCAATCTCCAATAATTTTTCTAATTCGGCAGTTTCAGAAATTGTATCAGGATTGAGCAACAAAACATAATCCGTCTTAGTCGTCACAATCACTTGATTATTGGCGGCGGCAAACCCGATATTTTCTGGATTAACCACCAGATTCACTTCGGGAAAATCTCTTTTGATAATTTCAACCGTCTTATCGCTCGAATCATTATCCACCACCCAAACTTGCCAATTTGGGGGTAAATCTTTTAATGAATCAAGACATTCGCCGATTTCTTCGGCACTATTCCAAGTGACGATGGATACGGCGACTGTTTTATTTGATTGATTGGTTTTCATAGTTTCGGGGGTTAAATATTTTAATTTGGCGAAATGAAAGCAATTTCATCCGCCCGTTGCGATTTATAAAATTTTAATAATAAATTAGGAGCGACTCGTAAAAGAAAGATAATCAGCCGCAACTGATTTGACTTGCGATACTGATTTCCCTTCTCA
This sequence comes from Pyrinomonadaceae bacterium, assembly GCA_963779235.1. Classification (GTDB taxonomy): domain Bacteria; phylum Acidobacteriota; class Blastocatellia; order Pyrinomonadales; family Pyrinomonadaceae; genus JAIBCC01. The sequence goes on along the minus strand of CAVZXI010000022.1, from coordinate 114,100 downwards.
AACGCCTGACGAGCCGCCACAAAATCTTTTTGCAACAAAAAGCGATTTTCCGCGTTCGATTTCCATTTCGGCTGCGAGTCGCGTCAATTGATTTTGAACAATCAATTTCTCAGCCTCAGTTAGTTTAATCAATTTCATAACCCGATGATAAACATCAATTTCGCGTTGAATTCGTTGAATCGAATTTCCCGAAAGACTATCAAGGCGAACCCGATATTTGAGCAAAACTTTTCGTTGATAGCCGATTCGTCCGCCATTTTTGGCAATCCGCAACCACAACACAAAATCGTGGGCGCGAACCTTTTCCGACTCAAACATTCCGGCTTCGATAACCGCTTTTTTCCGCACCAAAGTTCCCGAAGTAATGACATTACAACGCACATCTAAAAGGCTTTCAAAATTAGCTTCATCTTCGGAAGGCGCGTCTTGCATAAAATTTCTGCCGTCATACGCCGAGCCGCCGAATAAAAGCGCGTCTGAATAAACCAAGTCGTAATTATTGGTTTCTAAAAACTTAACTTGCGATTCCAAAAATTCGGGAAACCAAATGTCGTCACCGTCTAAAAACGCAATCAATTCGCCTCGCGCCGTTTCAATACCAAAATTTCGCGCCGCCCCGGCACCAATATTCGCTTGCTTGAGATAAACGATTTTGTCCAAATAAGGCTTCAAAACATTTTCAAATTCTTCGGTATCGGGCGAACCATCGTTGATGACAATAATCTCAAAATTAGTAAAAGTTTGAATAAAGGCAGAATCCAGCGTTTCGGCAATATATTTGGCAATGTTATACGCAGGAATAATCACGCTCACTTTCGGCGCGGCAATGATATTTTTACCGATTCGGATATTTTTTTCAGAGGTCTGATTCATCCTGTCTAGGTGGTTTGGCTATAAATATTAGCGTTTTCTTCGTCAGTCTCACGGATTGGCTCCCAACTGGCAAAACGCTCTCCGCGAAGAAATTTAATAAAAGCAATCAACGAAGCCAAATTTGCCAAAGTAAAATAAAGCGGAATTGCCAAAATGCCTAAACGAATTCCTTTGCGTTCAAAAAACCAAGTCACTAAAGCCATCAGATAAAACCCGATTTGAAATAAAAATAGCGTTTCAAAAACGACTGAATAAAGTGATAAAAATCCATTTGAGAGGAAAATTACAATTAGAAAAAACGGAATGGCGTAGCGTAGAAGTTTGTGCGAAATAAGTTCGATGGCATAAAAACCGCTTCGCAAAGGATTCATCATTTGGCGATTGCGCCAGAGGTCGGTAAAGGTTTGGGAAATGACGCGAATCCGCATCTGCATCTCTTTGCCTGATTGATTATTAGTCTCTTCGGTGCAGATGGCGTGTGGCTCGTAAATCGTTCGCAAACCTTGTTCAAACATCACGGTTGCAATCAAAAAATCCGAACACGCTTCCGCATACATCGGTTTGTAAGCCTCGCGCCGAATGGCATAAAGACAGCCTGATGCGCCAATCAGCGAACAAGCCTTGCTTTCACACTCTTTCAAAAAAGTTTCGTAATTCCAATAACTTTTCGCCCCTGCCCCGATAGTTGTCGCCCCCGCATCAACATAAATCAATTTGCCCGCTACACACCCAACCGTTTGATCGGCAAAACTCGGCAACATCGCTTGCAAAACATTTGGCTGATACAACGTGGTCGCATCAGAAAAAAGGATGATTTCACCCGTTGCTTGCTCAATTGCGTTGTTTTGCGTGGTCGTTTTGCCGACTCGTCCTTCTTGTCGAAAAAGTTTAACCCCTTTTTCCGCAAATTCTTTAACGATTTCGTCCGTTCTGTCGGTTGAGCCATCCGAAGCTACTAAAATTTCAAGTTTTTCTTTCGGATAATCAATTTGCAAAGTATTTTCGAGTTTGCCAAAAATATCTTTTTCTTCGTTGTAAGCGGTGATGATGACGGTCACAGTCGGCTCAATCGGCTCGCGTTTGACCTCTCGCGGACGGATGAGGCTGACTAAATAGACGAGTAGCGGATAACCGAGATATGTATAAAACAAAGCGGTTAGGCTGATTCCAAACAAAATTTGTGCCGCTAAAATCATCTATGCTTTTTGCAGTTTGAAATAATTTCTCAAACTGTTTTCTTCTATCGCCGTTTCTCCCTTTTCCTCTTGCTGAATCGCATAAATTCGCCGCAAACAAACGGCATACGCAATCGGATAATAAACAAACCATTGATACGCCACCGAAACAAAGAAACTCGAAACCATATATCCGACAATGCTGGCTTGAATTCCGATTGCCAAATAATAAATCCACGAAGAATCATTCCGCGAAAACATCTGTCGTTCCATTGCCGCCAGTTTTCGCAAAGGACTAATTAAGAATATCAGATATGCCACCAAACCTAGCCATCCCAATTCCGAAGAAATTTGGGTAAAGGCATTATGCGTCTGCAAGTTTCTCACCCCAACTATCGGAAAATTGCCGAGTCCGATGCCTAATGGATTTCGCAAAGTGACTACCAGAGAGCGAATTAAAAGCTCACGGCGTTGGTCTGCCGAGCCAACCGCATCAAGTTCGGGAATGAAGATTGACAAAATCCGCATCCAATAATTTCCGGGCGCAAAGGTAATAATCAATCCCCCAATCAACAACGATGAACCAATCACCACCAACCGATTTTTTTTACTGAATTTCCAAACCAAAACTGCGGCAATCGCAATCAATCCTAAAAATCCGCCCCGCGATTGGGTTACGAAATTTGCCATCACCATCAAAGTTGCTGCCCCAAAATAGACGATTTTTCCAAGTGTGTTTTTTGAAGCTAACCCAAGTGCAATCGCAATCGGAGTGAAAATAACCAAATGCAGAGCCATATCGTTGGGATTACCAAACATCCCGCCAAAATCGACATTTACCCGATAGCCTTCGACCTCAAACTGCCCATTTTGATATTTTTCAATCGCCTGATAACTAAGCCAAACTCCGACTCCAATCGAGAGCCACATCAATCCTTTTAAACGCTCTTTGGTTCGCAAAGTATTGACCATCACGATAAAAATCAGCGCAATTTTACTGAAAGTTTCGTTAAAAATTTGCCAAGAAAGTGACGGGTCTTTGGCAATCGGAATCGTCAAGAGAGACCAAAAAACGAGGAACAGAATACATTTAACTTCAGTGGTCAGAATAGTAATCGAGCCTTCGGAAGAAAGTTGGGTCGGAAGATACGCCAAAAGCGTCAGAATCGCAAAAATCAAGGCAATCGAAGTAAAATCCTTAAACGCCGGAATCCATTCGTAAGGGCGAAAATAAACTACCAGCGTAAAAAGAAAAAGCCCAACATAAGTCAGGGTGTGTCCGTTTCGCGCCAACCAAGGGTCATTGCTCAGTAATTTTTTATCTCTCTCAATCCCCTTGTTTAGTTTGCGCTCTTTTTGTTCTTCGGCATAACTGAGCGGAGCGGAAGACGTTTGATCTTCAATCTTTTCAGTTTCGGTGACTGATTCTGAAACTTGAACGGCGGGTTTCGGGCGTGGAGTGAGTTCTGCTTTGAACTCAGCTATTTCAGTTTTTTGAAATGGATTAACTAATTTTGCGGGCGCGTCAGTTTGTTTTTCTTCTATTTCCGGTCTGTTTTTTTGCGAAGATTTGATGGTTGAGAGGTCACCACCATTTGTGCCATTCTTTTGTTTGGATGGCGTAATCCCTTGATAATCAATATTTTTTCCGTTGTTGGCAGACATTTGAACTTAGCTTTTCCAGCTTTGGGGGGATGCTATGATTTCGCCTTTGGCAGACTTTTGGTGAGACTATCTTACCACTTTGAGTTGGAAATCTTTTAATCATTTCTCCAAATTTTGCCTAAACAGCTATTTTTTCTTCATCATTTTCGGCGATTAGCTGTCGCACTTTTAGCTTCAAGGCTTGCTCAAATTGTCTGGCTTCGCCGACCCCCGTGAAAGAAAGTTCTTGTAAATGCGTTTCAATCCGGCGGCGATAGTCTGAAACTAAAGAATCCGAAACTCCCAACATTGCTGCGACTTCGAGCTGAGTTCCATTATCCGAACTCAAATAACAATGCCACAAAACACTGACCATCCGATTATATTGTTTGACTTTACCGCGCACGGATTTATGCAGATTGATCAGAAAATTTTCGACGTAGCTGACGGCAATTGTTTCAGCTTCCTCACGAAGCAAATGTTGTTCGGGATTTTCACGCGTATCAACCGGATCATATTCCATTTTGTGGTCGTCATCGTTGCTATCATCGCCACCACCAATCGGAACCAGATAAATATCCATCACCGGCAGACGCGACATCACAAATGAGCGCAAACTGCGGACATCCACCGGCGAATCAACCGCCTTTAAAACTCTCACAATCAAGATTTCTAAATCAGGATTGCTAATCACGACTTGAGCATCGCCCGTGCATCCGACCATTCGCGTATCACGACTATGAAACGCTACGGTTTTCACACGCGGCTCCATTTCCTGATGATTACGACGTGATTTTTTATCCATCCATTCGGCTAAACCGTAAGTTCGGTCTGCCAAACGGCGATGAATTTCGAGATTATCAATATTATCAAAACGCTTAAATGTTTTACTGTTTTGAATTAAGGTCGAAATTCGACGTGCCAGCCGATATGATTCAGGGTACCGTTTGCGGAGTTCGGCAGTCAGTAAATTGGTCAATTCGATTTGACTGATTTCCGCCTCAACTTCGGCATTTGACATTTCCGTGTCCAAATAATGTTGGAAACGCTCTTTGCTGAGTAATGCCACAAAAAGTTCTTGAGTTAAATCCGTGTAAGCGTTTTGTCTGCCTTCTTCAACGAGTAATCCTGCACTTTTTGAAGCTCTCACCAATGGATGAGAGGAAACAACGCGGTGCAATTCAGTCCAAATTTGATTAACGTCTGAAGTTTTGAGGCTTTCAATCCATTTTCCTACCCGCAACTGACGGCTGTTTGCCGCTCTTGGCGAGCGTTCTTGTTGTTTGATTGCGCTCATATTTATCGTTCCGATTTTCCTTTGATTTTTTGTTTTGCCCTTCGTGAGTTTGACTAAAGAATCGTCATTTGCAGAAATCCCTCCCGAACGGATTTATACCCGCAAAAAGTTTGCCTAAAACCTTCTTCAGCCCTTTAAATTTTGAGATAGGTAGAAAAAAACTTCTTTTGAAATTAACTGCCGAGCAAGCAATAACTTCGGTAGGTTTGTCAGCGGGCTTCCCTCGTCTGCTGACCACTTTCTAATCTTATCAATTATTTTCCGTTTGAGCAACAGTTTTTTGTATTTTTTAAATTTGTTTAACGAAACATCTAAGTATCAGCAAATATAGGCGTTACAACGTCACCTTGTTCTCAATTTCGATTTCGGCTAAAAACTTTTTTTATTTTTTACGCATAACTTTTGGAAGGCGAGAGGCATTATGGATTTACTTTTATTGTATCGAAAAGTTTTTGTCAGTTCTCTGATACGGTGATGAATAGAAAATTTTTGAGTTATAAAAACTCTACGTTCTCGTTAAAAATGATTACCTTTTGCAAAAGTGTGAATTGCCCTGCTTCCCAAGACTTGTTGGCATTTCAAAAAGGTGAAACCTCGTTGGGGGAAAACGCCGAAATTGCGCGGCATCTCGAATCGTGTGAATTTTGCGCGGCGGAGATAGAATTCTATTCTCATTTCCCGCAAAGCGAAGAGATGGTTGCCTCAGTAGATATTCCTTTACCTCTTTATCAATTAGCCGAAGCACTTTTAGGTAGTGGTCAAAAAAAATTCTCCCTACTCAATAAACTCCTCAATGAAAATGAAGGTCTTTCGCTTAATAAGGCTTAAATAAATTGTTTCAGAATTGAATCATTGAATCATTTTAAGATTGAATCATTACTGCTTCAGTTAAGGAGTAAGGAGATTTTTCACTCCCTACTCCTTACTCCCCGCTAATATTTAGGAACTTTTGGATCAACCTCATTCGACCAAGCGGTAATTCCGCCAACTAAATTCGCCAAACTTCCCTTAAATCCGGTGCGTTGAAGTGCTTCGATGGCTCGTGCGCTGCGTCCGCCCATTTTGCAATGAACCACGGTTTCGCGTGATTCGTCAATTTCATCCATTCGGTTCAAAACTTCGCCGAGCGGAATGAGTTTTGCGCCTTCGATTTTGGCAAAGGCATATTCATCAGGCTGACGCACATCAATAATTTGGATGTCTTCACCTGCGTCAAGGCGTTGTTTTAGTTCGGTTGCAGTAATCTCTTGCATGATAATTCCTCTCAAATTTTGTTGGTTGTTCTACTTATTTTTATAACTTTATCTGCGTGATTCTGCAATTGCAGATTGAAAAAAGCCTCTTTACAAAAATTTACACTCAGTTTTTTAGAATGAATAATTCAAATGTTATACAATCAAACAATAATTATGTGGCTTCATAGAGTAACCGATAGAATGCAGTTGGCGAGAATTATGCTTTTGATTCTTAGCCTTTTGTGTTGTTTTGCTTGTAACAATTCAAAGGCGGAGAACGAACGAAAAGGTAAAGAAACCGAAACAAAATCCGATGCGCCGATTAGCGTTTCGACCGGAAAAACCGTTGCCCGTCAGATACCTTCATTTATTCAGGCAACCGGAAGTTTTGTAGCGGATGAGACTTCTGATGTCGCGCCAAAAGTAGCGGGAAAAGTTATCAATGTTTATGCGGATGCGGGGCAATTTGTTTCACAAGGAAGCGTAATTGCCAAACTTGATGACAAAGATACAAGATTACGTTTGCGCGAAGCAGAAGTGCGAGTCAAACAAGCCGAAGTTGCAATTCGGCAAGCCGAAGCCCGACTTGGATTAGCGGAAAATGGCAGATTTGATTCCAGCACAATTCCCGAAGTTCGCGCCGCTAATGCTAATGTTGAACAACTTCAATCTGAATTTCGCCGCACCGAAGTTGATGTTCGCCAAGCCGAAGTTAATGTTCGCCAAGCGGAAACTAATGAAAAGCGTTATCGTGAATTAGTCGAAAGCGGGGATGTGGCAATGATTATTTACGAACAATTTCGTAACACCCGCGATGCTACTTACGCCGCTCGTGATGTGGCAAAATCGGCTCGTGAAACCGCGCAAGCCCGTATCAAAAATGCTCAGGAGCAATTAAAAACTGTCATCAACACCGCTAAACAAAATAATCAAGCAATCCGAGCCGCCCAAGCCAATTTGGAAGCAGCAACAACAGAAGTTTCAACGATTCGGCAAACATTTGAAGATTTTACGGTTCGCGCTCCTTTTTCCGGCTTTGTCAGTAATCGAAATGTTGCTGTTGGCGAATTTGTCAGTTCGTCAACTCCGATTTTGACGATTTTGCGGGTGAATCCAATCAAAGTTCAAATCCAAATTGCCGAAGCTGATGTTAGTTTTGTCAGTCTTGGACGTGGCGTTTCGGTTGAGGTTGATGCCTACAAAGATCGAAAATTTGCTGGTGTCGTGACGGCGGTAAATCCTGCCATTGACGCAAACTCGCGCTCAGTAATTGTCGAAGCCCAAATCGAAAATAGCAATAATGCGCTTCGTTCAGGAATGTTTGCCACCGCAAAAATTACCCGAGATGGAAGCAACAATGGAATTTTTGCGCCGAAAGCCTCAGTATTTAACGACCAAGCCACGCAAAGCTACCGAATTTTTGTGATTCAAGAAGGCGTAGTTAAATTAAGAGTCGTCCAAATTGGCACCGAAGAAGATGATATGGTGCAGATTTTATCGGGGGTCGAAGCCGATGAAACGGTGGCTACAAGTGGTTTGGTGCAACTTTATGAAGGAGCAAAGGTCTCCTTTTAGTGCTAAGTGCTGAGTGCTAAAGTGCTAAGACTAAAATCCAATTACTTAGAACTTTAAACTTAGAACTTAGCACTCATAAAAATTATGCAATGGTTAGCTGAAATTTGTGTGCATCGTCCGGTCTTTGCGACCGTCATCGTTTTATTTTTGACGGTGGTGGGTGTGTTTAGTTTTTTTACGCTTGGGGTTGATCGCTTTCCAAAGATTGACGTGCCAACGGTGAGTGTTTCGACTTCAAATCGCGGTTCTGCTCCGGCGGAAATTGAAAGGGAAGTCACCGAAATTATTGAAGGCGCAGTAAATAGCGTGCCGGGCATTGAGGAAATGCGCTCGTCTGTCTCAGCCAGGGCGTTCAAATGTGACGTTGAATTTCAACCTCGACAAAGATATTGACATTGCCGTTCAGGAAGTCCGCGACAAGGTTGCCAATACCGTCAATCGTCTCCCCGAAACAGCTGACCCGCCTTCGGTGCAAAAAAGCGATCCTGATTCTCAGCCGATTTTGATTTATGCCATCAGTGCGCCGCGAAGTGGGGTTGAATTGACAACAATGGTGCAAAATCTTTTGCAAGAACGAGTTGAATCAACCGATGGAGTTGGCGAAGTTGTCATCTTCGGAGCGCGACAAAGAGAAATTAGAATTTATGTAAATCCCGATAGACTAAGAGCTTACAATCTTTCCGTAACTGAAGTTTCTAATGCGATTCGTTCACAAAATATAGAGCTACCCGGCGGAAATTTGAATGAGGGGCAAAAAATTATCGGGCTGCGAACTCTCAGTAAAATCACGGATGTTAATGAATTTAATGAAATCGTCATTACCCAGCGCAATGGTTTTCCTGTCAAAATCAAGGACATCGGACGAATCAGCGATGGCGGGGCAGATCCGGGGATGGCGGCTTCGCTCAATGGCAATCAGTCAGTTATGCTTGCCATTCGCAAACAATCCGGCGCAAACACGATTGCGGTTATCAAAACCGTTAAAGAGAAAATGGACAAAATCATTCCGACGCTTCCGCCGGATGTAAAAACCGCCATCACTCGCGACCAATCGGAATTTATCGAAAATTCGCTTCGTGCCATCGAAGAGCATTTGTTATTGGGCGGTTTGTTGGCAGCAGTAGTAGTTTTTCTCTTTTTGTGGAACTGGCGTTCAACCATCATTGCCGCTTTAGCTATTCCGGTTTCGATTATTGCCGCCTTTGCCGCCATCGCCGCACTTGGATATTCGCTTAATCAAATGACAATGCTGGCTTTAACGCTGATGGTCGGCATCGTAATTGACGATGCAATTGTCGTGTTGGAAAACATTTACCGTTTTGTTGAAGAGAAAGGGATGGACCCGTTTGTAGCGGCAGTCGAAGGTACGAAAGAGATTGGTCTGGCGGTTTTGGCAACTACGCTTTCCTTGCTCGCCGTGTTCATTCCGGTCGGATTTATGAACGGAGTCGTTGGACGGTTTATGTCGAGTTTCGGCTTAACTTCGGCGGCGGCGATTGCAGTTTCTTTACTCGTTTCGTTCACGCTAACTCCAATGTTGGCAGCGCGTTGGATTAAGGCTAAGAAAGTAGGGGAGACAGGGCGAAGGGGCGAAGGGGCGATTGAAAATGAGGTAACTGACCACCGACCACCGACCACTGACCACTCCTCAAAAAACGGCAGATTTTACCGCATCATTGACGGCACATACACTTGGCTTTTGAAACTTTCGATGCGATTCCGGTGGGCGGTAGTTTTGATTTGTGTGTTGGTAGTGGCTTCGATTTACCCGCTTTTCAAATACGTTGGGATGGCTTTTGTGCCTGACGAAGACGAATCGTCTGTTCAAATTTCGGTTCGCGGTCCGCAAGGAACTTCGCTTTCCGCCACCCAATCAATTTGTGACCGAATCGCCCGTGATGTCCGCGAACAGTTGTCCGGCATTAAAAGCACAGTAGTTTTCGCAGGTGGTTTTGGCGGTGGTGGTTCGGCTAGTGCCGGTTCGGTCAATATCACTTTGTTGCCTGTTGACCAACGCAAACAATCTCAAGCCGAACTCATCAATCAAGCGCGAAATATTATCAAAAAATACCAGTCCAAAGAGTATCGGGTGAATGTTTCGGCGCAATCTTCTATTTCCAATAGTCTCGGTTTAGGACGCGGCGGTTCGGGTATTGGCTATTATCTCGCTGGACCCGATATGGAAAAACTCAAAGAATACGCCAAACAACTGGTTGAAAAGATGAAGCAAGACCCAAGTTTCCGTGATCCTGATTCCGCGACAGAGGAGGGAACACCCGAAGTTCGAGCTATCATTGACCGCGAAAAAGCGGCGGATTTGGGTGTCAAAGCGGGGGATGTCGCCCAAGCCTTGAATATTATGGCAGCGGGGCAACGAGTTTCGGTTTTCAGCGAAAATAACGAGCAATACGATGTGGTCGTGCAAGCAGATGAGAGTTTTCGGCGCACCCGTGACAGTTTGCCGTATTTTAATGTTACATCTGCAAATGGTGGCGTAATTCCTTTGGAAAAACTGGTTAAATTTGAAAGTGGAGTTAGTCCGTCTTCGATAAATCGGCTTAATCGGCAACGTCAGGTAACTGTATCCGCGGGGCTTCCGCCAAATTCTTCGGAGTCCGATGCAGTAGCAAAACTGGCAAATTATGTTAAAGAACTGAAATTGCCCCCCGAATATACCAGCGGCGTGACCGGGCAATCGAAAGAATTACAAAAGGCTTACAATGCCTTTCTGTTAGCATTTTTGCTGTCCTTTATTTTTATGTATCTGATTCTGGCGGCGCAATTTGAATCGTTTATCCATCCAATTACGATTCTCTTGACGCTTCCGCTTTCGATTCCGTTTGCCCTGCTTTCAACTTTGATTGCCGGACAAACGCTCAACATCTTTTCGGCACTCGGAATTTTGCTCCTGTTCGGCATCGTCAAGAAAAATGCGATTTTGCAGATTGACCATATGAACACCCTGCGAAGTCAGGGATTAAATCGTTATGATGCGATTATTCAAGCGAATCGTGATCGTCTGCGTCCGATTTTGATGACCACGCTGGCACTGGTCGCTGGGATGATTCCGCTAACTGTCGGAACAGGTGCAGGCGCAGCAACCAATCGCTCGATCGGAATCTTGGTAGTCGGCGGTCAAAGTATGTGTTTGCTGTTGACGCTGTTGGCTGTTCCGGTCTTTTATTCGATTTTTGATGATATTCAGGAAACGCATTTGGGCAGAAAAATTTCAGCCGTAGCGGAAACTGTTTGGGGTATTTTCAAACGCAAGAAAAAAGCGAAAGAGCCAGTCGTAAATGATGAAGAAGGAGAGGTTATTTGACTGGAGCGCAAGACCTTCCTCGCTTGCTCTACGTTGTAATGAGCGTTGGCTTCCAACGCGAAAACTGAGTTTGTCATTCGAGAATTTAAAAGAAAATGCGCCCTTTTGCAATGTTCTCAATTTCTATTGAAGTTACAGGGCTTTCCTATAAAAAATAAATTTGATTGAAATTAGAGTTCTAATCGGTTCAAAAAGAAACATTCATAGGGATAGAGGGGATGAAGGAGATATTTTGGCAAAATAATAACGGGTTTTTATCCCTCTTTATCCCCTCTATCCCTGTGAATAATGATTTATTTTCCATTTGAAAATTTTTATAGGAAAACCCTGATTGAAGTTACGAGTTCGCAATACTTTATTCGCGCTATCGCGCTCATTGCAAGCGAGTCGCTTGCGTTCCAGTCGTGAGAAACCATTGCTTTAACAATGAGTTATAGAATTATTATGTTAAAGACGCAATCAAAAATTAATACGATTTTAGTTTGTCTTTTGTTGTCCGCGAGTGCAGCTTTGGCGCAAACTCCAACGCCGACACCTGCCCCGAAAGTGAACACCCAACGCCAAGTTCCGGCGACTGAAATGCCCGACCAACCGCCGCCGATTGCACCGAATTTTGAAGCTCCAGCGCGTCCCTTACCAAACGCAGAACGAGTTGGAGTTGATTTAGCCAACCAATTATCGTTGACGTTAGAAGAAGCAATCGAAATGGCTCTCAAAAATAATAACGACATCGAAGCCTCGCGTTCACAGGTCAAACTTGCCGAATTTAGTTTCAAATCTACGCAAGCAGTTTATGATCCGCGATTAGCTTCGGAAAGTTTTTACGAGAGCGCAACGACACCAGTTGCCTCAATTATCGGCGGGGCAAGCAACGGCTCTTTGACACAAAAACGCCTCTTTAATTCGGCTGGTATCAACGGACTTTCGCCTAAATTCGGTGCATCGTATTCGGCGACTTTTAATTCGACAATTTCAAATACCAACAACACCAACGCCACGCTCAATCCGCAATATCCGCTTTCTTTTTCTTTAACTTACACCCAACCGCTGTTTCGTGGGAGACTTTTTGACCTCAATCGTCGAAACATCGAAATTGCCAAGAAAAATTTGGGTTTAACCGATGCTCAATTCCGGCAAAAAGCAATTGAAGTTATTTCTGATGTTGAACAGGCTTATTGGGATTTAGTTTTCTCTCTACGGAATTTGCAAGTCCAGATTGATGCCGTCAAACAGGCGAAAACGCAACTCGAAAGCAATCAGCGTCTCGTCAATAAAGGCGTGACTGCCCCGATTGATATTGTCGCCGCAACTGCCCAAATTACAACCTTTGAGCAAAATGTTTATACCGCGCAAGAAACTGTGACGCGAGCCGAAAACACCTTAAAAACATTGATGTTACCCAATCGAACCGCCGATATTTGGTCGCGTCCGATTACTCCGATTTCATCTGTTTCGCTTGATCCGCCACGAATTGGTTTGGAAATTGCGGTCACAGAAGCCTTGAAAAATCGTCCCGAAATTGCTCAATTTGAGACAAATGCGGAGATAAATGCGATTGACCAGCGATATTTAAAAGACCAAGCAAAACCGCAGATTGATTTGGTTGGAACATATACAACTCAAGGTTTGGCGGGTTCCAATACGGGTCTGAGAACTATTCCACCCAATCTGGAAGGCGGTTATTTTAACTCATTAGGCAATTTGATACAGCAAGATTATCCGACTTATCGAGTTGGCGTGAGTATCTCTTTGCCTTGGAAAAATCGCGCCGCCGAAGCCAATTTGGGCAGAAATTTGGTCGAAGCCGAACTCATCAAAAACAACCGCGCCCAAGCCGAACAAATCATCGAAGCGCAAGTGCGAAATGCTTTACAGGCATTGCGTTCCGCCGAAGCCCGTTTGAATTCAGCCATTGCCACCCGCACTTCTGCCGAACAACTTTATGACAGCGAACAGCGACAATTTAAAGGCGGCATCACCACATTTTATTTGGTTTTGCAACGCCAAACCGAACTCCTCGCCGCCCGCGGACGCGAACTCCAAGCTCAAACCGATTTGAACAAAGCGATTTCCGAATTTCAACGAGCGACAGGAACAACGCTAACTGCGAACAAAATTACGGTGGCAGAAAATTTAACGTTTCTGCGAGACAGAAACCGTCCGACCACAGCTTTAAATCGTTAACGGGTTGAAAAATAGGAAGATTTGGCTACGCCTGCGCTACTGAACCCGATACTAGTCAATCGTCTCCTATTCGCGTTTTTTCGCGTTCATTCGCGGGCAAATCTCCTATTTTCCTCGCATCGATTTGCCGGAAAGCTTTATTTTTACTCACCGATAGCAAATTCTCCTCAGAGATATGTTATAAATATCCTCATCCAAAATGTTTAGTAAACAATTAAACCGAAGTTTAAGATTCTTAACGATATTGATTTGTCTTTTACTTTGTCTATATTCGGCGACACCTGCCCAAGAATATGGCTTCGATACTTGGACAACCGCGAATGGATTGCCGCAAAACACCGTGACCGGCGTAGTGCAAACGCCTGATGGCTATTTGTGGTTAAGCACGTTTGACGGTTTGGCGCGGTTTGACGGGGTGCGCTTTACAATTTTTGACAAAGGCAACACGAAAGGCATTCTCAATAATCGGTTTTCGGGTATTTTTGCAGATAAAGACGGGGCAATTTGGGCGATGACCGAAAATGGCGCAGTTACGGTTTATCGAAATGGCACTTTTTCTTCGTATCAGATTGCCGAAACATTGATTGCGATTGTTTCGGACGGTAAAGGCAATGCCGTTATTGAAACTCTCGACGGTTTTTATTATTTGCAAGACGGCAAGTTGATTCCGACTTCCGACCAAAAAGAACAGAATGTCAGATTAGTTTTTTACGGCAAATCGGGGGCGAAATGGACGTTTGAACAAAACGAAATTTCGCGGCAAAAAGACGGACAAATTACAACATATCCGCTCAGTCTGCCGCCTGATTATATGACTAAATCCATTAGTGTTTTTGTTCACGAAGATAATCAAGGGGCTTTATGGATTAGGTTCACAGACAAACTTTCTCGCCTCGCGGACGGTGTCGCAATGACGTTCACGAAAAAAGAAATCGCGGCTTTTAACGGATTGATGCCCCAACAAATTTTTGATGATGCAGATGGAAGCGTTTGGTTCGTTTTCGCAGATTCAGGTTTGACGCAGAAATCAGACTCGCAATTTGTGAGATATAAAGACAACCAATTCACTTCATATAAATTAGGCGAATCTGTCGGCGGAACTTTTGGCATTACTGACCGTGAAGGTAATTTTTGGTTGGCGACTACAAGCGGATTGAGGCGTTTGCGGCAACAGCTAATTACTTCATTATCTGTCAAAGATGGGTTGAACAGCAATGAAATTTATCCGTTACTGCAAACAAAAAAAGGAGATATTTTCATCGGTTCGGTCAAAGGTGTAAATCGTTATGCTGAAGGAAAAATTACAGATTTGGGGCTGAAATATACGGCGGGTTTTCCGCTTTATATGCGCGGTTTGTGGGAAGACGAACGGGCGCGGATTTGGCTCGGCTTTCAAGGCGAAGGCGGATTCGGACGATTTGAAGAACCTTCGGCTATCAGGCGAATCGGTAAAAACGATACTCCAAACGGAGCAACGGATTTCGCTTCCGACCAAGCAGGCAATCTTTGGATAGCAACGGAAGGAGGCTTATACAAATACAAAGACGACCAAGAAATCGCTCATTACACGACCAAAGACGGTTTGCATAATGACAAAATTATCACCATTCGTTTTGACCACAACGGCAATCTTTGGTTAGGAACTTTTGATGGATTATCGCAATTCAAAGATGGCAAATTTATCAATTTCAGTGAAGTTGAAAACAGTCCAAGAGGATTTGTTCGGGCAATTTACGAAGACGCAGACGGCGTGTTATGGTTCGGCACTTACGGCGACGGGCTTGTGCGATACAAAGACGGAAAGTTTTTTAATTACCGCGTCGAACACGGACTTTTCAATAACGGTGTTTTTGCGATTTTAGAAGACAATCGCGGAAACTTTTGGATGTCGAGCAATCGCGGCATTCATCGCGTCAGCAAGCAGGAATTGAGTGATTTTGCTGGCGGAAAAATCCCGAAAATCAACAGCGTTTCTTACGATGAAAAAGACGGAATGCTCAACCCCGAATGCAATGGCGGCAGAATTCCGGCAGCCATCAAAACCAAAGACGGAAAACTCTGGTTTGCGACAATGGGCGGAGTTGCGATTGTGAATCCCGAAGCCGAAAAAGTTAATCTGAATCCGCCGAATGTCGTGATAGAAAATATTTCGATTGATAGAAAGGCAGTTGAGTTAAATGCTTCGCAAATTGAACTCAAGCCCGGACAATCAAATATCGCCATTGAATACACGGGTTTGAGCCTGATAAAATCGGAGCAGATAAAATTTCGTTACAAACTGGAAGGATTAGAAGAAAATTGGGTTGAAGCCGGCACGAAGCGAACGGTTGATTATTCTTATTTGTCGCACGGCGAATATACTTTTCGCGTTACCGCTGCCAATGCCGACGGCGTTTGGAACAGCGAAGGCACGGCAATTAAGATTATTGTTCGCCCTTATTTTTATCAAACGTGGTGGTTTATCGGTTTGTGCACGTTGGCTTTAGGCGGAATAATTTGGCTGATTTATCACAACCGAGTTTCGCGGCTGAGAGAGATTGCCGAAACTAAAACCAAATTTTCGCGCCAACTAATCGAATCGCAAGAAGCCGAAAGAAAACGAATCGCGGCGGAATTGCACGATGGTTTAGGGCAAAATTTGGTAGTCATAAAAAATCGGGCAATGCTCGGAATCAAAAAAGGTGATGATAAAGAACGAGTGGTTAAAGAACTCAATTCTATTTCTGAATCCGCCACGCAAGCCCTCGAAGAAGTGCGCGAAATCACGAACAATCTGCGCCCGCAACTGCTCGACCGTTTGGGTTTGACCAAAGCTATCAATGCAATGCTCAAAAAGGTTTCGGATGTGGTAGAAATTGAAAGCGAAATTGTTTCGATTGATAATATTTTTAACGAAAATGAAGAAATCAGCGTTTATCGAATCGTGCAAGAGTCGCTCAATAATGTCATCAAACATTCAAATGCAAAAACAGTTGTGGTTAAAATAACACGAACTGAAAATAATATTTTGGTAAGCATTACGGATAATGGAGAAGGCTTTAATGTCGAAAATGTCAGTTCTGGACTTGGTTTGGTTGGATTGAAAGAGAGAAGTCAATTATTAAATGGTGAGTTGCAGATTTATTCAAAAATTGGGGAAGGAACGAAGATTTTGTTAGAGTTACGCCGTTAGAGTTACGCCTTCAGGCGTGATTCAACTTGAGTAGTGAAAATTTAGGTTGAAGTCACGCAACGTAATTCACGCATAAATGCGTAACTCTAACGGTAATATTCAAAATAAATGTTGAGTGTGGGTAACGTAATTCACGGCTAAAGCCGTAACTCTAGCGAACTCTAACGGTAATTCTAACTATGAGCGAAATCACAATCATCATCGCCGACGACCATCCGATTGTGCGGAAAGGTTTGCGGGAAATAATCGAAGAAGAAAGTAAATTTATCGTCTTGGCAGAGGTCAATAACGGGCAAGAAGCCATCGAAGCTATTGAGAAACTTTGTCCAACCGTCACGATTTTAGATGTTGATATGCCGATAATGAATGGCTTTGACGTTGCCAGAGAAATAAAAGCAAAAAAATTGCCCACCGAAATTATTTTTATGACAATGCACCATGATGAAGATTTGTTTAATGAAGCGATTGATCTTGGTGCGAAAGGTTTTGTCTTAAAAGATAGTGCTTTGAGTGATATTATTGAATGTATAAAAGCAGTTGCATCAAGCCAACATTACACGAGCCACGCCCTAACTTCGTTTCTCATTAACCGCAGTCGCCGGGCAATTCAACTCACCGAAAAACAACCGTCTATCAATGATTTAACTCCAACTGAACGTCGTGTTTTGAAACTGATTGCCGAAAATTTGACGAGCCGTAAAATCGGTGAACATCTTTTTATCAGTCCGCGAACCGTTGAAAAACACCGCGAAAATATTTGCCAAAAACTTGATTTGAAAGGAAGTCATTCACTTTTCAAATTTGCGGTTCAAAATAAATCTAAACTTCTTTAACGCCTCAATCCGCAATCCAAAATCCCCAATCCCCAATCGAAATGCGTAGTTCTGCGTAGTCAAAATACGTAGAACTGCGAATTCTCGAGGCAATCATTCCAAATTATCCTACCAATATAAATCGCGGCTACCCCCGTTTTTGATATGGAGCAAATGAAAATTTTAATCGTTGATGATAACCAACAAGTCCGATTGCTTTTGCGGGACTATCTCCCTGTTTCGGTTGACGAGATTTTTGAATGTGAAGATGGAAGCGAGGCATTTTCATTTTTCAAAAAACATCGCCCCGATTGGGTTTTGATGGATTGGGAGATGCCGAATGTAAATGGAATTGCGGCAATCCGCCAAATAATCGCTGAATTTCCGAAGGCAAATATTTGTATGGTCACGGCATTTGATGACGAAGAAATTTGCAGCGAAGCAATGTCGGCAGGCGCGAGCGGATTTGTTTTGAAAGATAATTTATTTGAACTGGAAGACATTTTTGCCAAAGAATTTGAACACTAAAAGTCGGCAAAGATCGAGGAATGATTGAGATGAAATACTTGAAAAATAATTTGATGACGACATCTTTGGCAAACTTTTTTGTGTTTGTCATATTAACTATTTTGATATTAACAGCTAATACTTTTGGTCAAAGAGATTTATCCAGAATAACAACTCCGTCCGATTTTTTTGATCCGGATAATCCAAAACCTCCTCCTAGCTCTCTGATTCCCGCAAACTGCCGGGGTTACGTTTTATATCTGAAAACTGGCGATTCCGAGCCGAGCGGTTTTGGGAAAATTTTTGCGACCATTAACGGTAGTTCTGGTAGCACCGGAAAAATCGAAATATCCGGCGGGGGATTTCAGCGATATAACGACAGTAACCCGACCAATAAAAGCTGTGTAGTAAATGGAGATGCGACGACTTTTGTCAGATGGGGTAATTCAAAATCTACTTTTGAGCGCAACACCGGAACAGGGATCATCATCAACTCACTCGACGTGGGTGATATTGATTCCGTAACAATTGAACTTACTGATTTAGAACCGAAATGGTTTTTAACAAATATACAATTTTCCAGTCTCGACACACGCCTCTTTAACCGGATAGTTAATCGGTGGTTTGTTCCCGGAACGCTTAAACACACCTTTCGTGTAAACGAGAATTCTGAACTCACTGATTATCAACTGACGATCGCGACGGGGGACGTTTATCAAGGGGGAACGAACTCGAAAATCTATGTTTCGATGAACGGAAGAGACAGAGTAATTCCCCCCTTTGAACTTAACAAGTTTGTTATTCTCAAAAAGGCAACCTTTTGAACGAAATACTCTCGCTCAGGCGGAAATTTATGACCAACCCAAGCCTGACGGGTTGTCGAGCATCACAATTAACCTTGAGAAAGGCGCGAGGTGGTTTCTCGGCTCAATTACGATTAAGAATCCGAGGTCTTCTATACCTGACGTATTTCGTTATAACAACTGGATCGAGGGCGGTTCACCCGTCACAATTTATCCGGTCGAAAATCGGCTCGCTCCGACTCGCAAAATCACGTTTAGAAATGAAGCGGGCTTTAACGCTCGGATGATGATTCAGTATTTTGAAAATGGACAGCAAGGTAATCCGCTGCCGAAATTTATCTTTTCTTCGGAAATGCCGTTCGCGCAGAACAGCGTGATCGAAATTCCTGCGAACGCAAAGAACGTCAGCGTATCTATGATCGGTGTCGCTACGGTCAATAATAATTTTTATGTTAGCAATTCTGCCGGGTATCTGGCTGGTGATCCTTGTTTTAAGGCTTGGGGAACGCTTTTTAGTCCACAAGGCGGCACTTGCGATGGCAACCCGGTTGCTACTACCACAGTAAATCCGATTAGACCGGATCTCTATCCGAATACGGTTGCCGAGGGTGAGCAGGGATGTTACGACTTGGTGCAACAAGCAATAAATAAAGATAAGGCAGTAGCCAATTTATTAGATGAAAGCAATACTAAAAAACTTTGTAAAGGCACCAAAGACCCTTATGCAACCGTAGCTTGTTATGGTTTAAGGATCGCGGATATTGGCTCTCAGAACGCGATTGCAGAATGTTCGGGGCAGATCCCTGTCGGCTCAACGCCTAAAATCGGCGCGACAACGAACACTTCCGGTTCAAATTCTACGAATACAAATATTGCCCAAAATGAGCAGGATTGCTTTAACCGTGTCCAAAACACAGTTGCCTACGATACAACGGGAAATAAGAGGTGGAACGAAAATAATATTAAAAATCTTTGTCAGGGAACAACTGATCCTCCGTCAACAATTTCGTGTTTTAGCTCAAAAATGCCGCAAATTGGTTGGGCAAAAGCGAGTCAGGAATGTGCCGTCACAAATATTTCTTCGCAAACACAACGGGTTAATCAGATGCCCATCCCGTCACAAAATCAGCCAACTTCTACAGGTATTAGTCTTGAAGGAAGCTGGGAAATGTATAACGACAAAGGCGTAAAATTCGATAAAAACGCCAAAATTGCCCAAAGCGGTTCAAATCTCTCGATCAACAATGGTTATGGGGCTAATTCGACAGCGGTTCTGAACGGCAGCAGTCTCACAACTTCCGACGGACTTTCGGGAACGATTTCCCCGGACGGCACAAAAATAAACTGGACTATAAACTACGTCTGGGTCAAACAAGTTTCGGCTTCAAATTCTAATCCGACTCCTGTGACTTCGCCAACCTCGAACGGAACGGTGCAGACTGCCAATTCATTCGGAACCGCGAGAGATATTGATGCCAAAAACGGTGCGGTTTGGATCATCGGAACTGATGCGATCAATAATGAGTTCGGAATTTATCACTTAACGGGATCAAGTTGGACAAAGGTTGATGGTGGTGCAAGGCGTGTCGCGGTGGATAATACGGGCATTCCCTGGGTCATCACGTCTATCGGGATGATTTTCCGTCGAGAAAATAATTCGTGGAAAGTAATACCCGGTCCAAATGGAGCAACGCCGTTGGATATTGCGATTTCAAACAGCGGCGAAGTCTGGATCGTGAGCGATAACGGCACCGTCTCGCGTTGGACAGGTTCAGGATGGACAAACTTGATTGCCATTTCTGCCAGAAGAGTTATTTTTACTCCCAACCCCGATACCTTTCAAATCGTGGATGAAAACGGTAAGAGATTTGTCAGACAATCAGGCACTTCCTGGATAGCTGCAACGGACGCATCAGGAATGGCAGATAAATATATCGAATTTGCAGTTGACGGCGATACGAAATGGGGAATTGATTCATCGTTTAATATTCAAAAATTAGGCGGCGGACAATCTCAAATCAACACCATTGTCGCCGAAACACAACTTCAGCCAACTTCGCAGATTACAAATGCGACCTCCCCAACCAAACGGTCAATCACCTTTAAAAACGAAGCCGGATTTGTCGCCAAAATGATGGTTCAGTATTTTGAAGCCGGTCCGGGCGGTATTCTGCTACCGAAGTTTTTATTTTCGGACAACATTCCCGTCGGACAAAGTAAAACGCTTGAAATTCCAAATTCAGCCCCGAATATGCAGGTGACGGTTAGTCTGATCGGCAACGGAACAGTTAAAGACAATTTTTACAGCACCAGCCTTGATGCCGGGTTTGCGGGAAACCGTTGTTACAAGGCGTGGGGCACATTGTTTAGTCCGCAAGGCGGAAACTGTCAATAAATTTGAGGAGTAAACAAAACATTATGAACGCAATTAATCAAAAAACTATTTCAATCAGCTTGATAAAATTAGTATTGCCACTGTTTGTTTTACTATTTATCCAAGTTGCGGCAAATGCCCAAATTTTTCAGTTGGATGGAACGTGGGAAATGTATAACACCAAAAACGAAAAATTCGATAAGGTCGCCACCATCACTCAAAGCGGCGGGAATCTATCAATTAATAATGGTTACGGCAGTAATTCAACCGCTGTTTTGAGCGGCAATAACTTAAAGACCTCAGACGGATTGACGGGAACGGTTTCCGCAGACGGGATGAAAATAAGTTGGAGTATTATTGGTTTCGTTTGGTTGAAACAGACTTCGACTGCAACCAATCCGAATCCGCAAGCTCAGGCAGCAGTCAGCTTGAGCGGAAATTGGACAATGTATGGAAAGGACGGACTGCGATTGGAAAAAGATGCCGTCATTACCCAAAACGGAACCAGTGTTACTATGAATAATGGTTTCAGCATCGAGGAAACCGTCAGCTTGGTAGATTCCAAACTGATGGTCCGGACGTGGCGGACCAACGGGACCGTTTCGGCTGACGGCAAGCGGATCGACTGGTCAAACGGAGTCTATTGGGTGAAGCAATCTCCACCGAGTTCGATTGACTGCGCAAAAGAAGGCGAGCGTTGTGCGTTTCTCGGCACTGCCGATGTCTCATACGGTGCTGGAAATAATTGGATCACCAAAACAGCAACAAAGTCCATTCATTGCGGTGTGGCGGGTTTTGGTAAAGATCCCGCTCCCAATGTTCTGAAAGCTTGCGTAATCGTGCCGAAAAAATGTGCTACCGAAGGCGTAAGATGCGACTTCGATGGCGTAAGAACCGTAACATTCGGTGCGAATGGAAAGTGGAGAACCAAGACATTCAAGAATGGAGTTGACTGTAACGTTGACACCTTTGGTGATCCGAATAACGGGGTATTAAAGAACTGTTATTTGACGACACCTGAGGAAAAGAAGATCAACGAAATCACATGGCTCGGCACTCACAATGCAAATGCCGCTAATGCTTACGGTTATTTTTCGATCAATGGTCAACGATACAGTATTACCGAACAGCTTAATCGCGGAGCACGCGCCCTGGAAATCGATATTGTTTGGGATAAGCCTAACGGCTTTGAAGAAGGCGTTTATACCTGTCATTGCGGTGGGGCACCGCACACCAGTCTTCGCGGAACCACACACGGCAACACCTTTCGGAGATTCAGCGAATTGCTGAAGGAGATCGACCAATGGTTGGTTGAAAATCCCAATGAAATCGTTTTCGTGATGCCGCAAGTTAACAGCTCCACCAAAGACCAATTTGATGCTGAGGTCGAGTGGGCTGGCTTAAAGACAGGCATCTACAAAAAAGAAGTTGGCAAACCTTGGGCTACAAAATCCGAATTGATCAGAACCAACCAAAGATTTATCTTTCAAATCAGCGACGACGAAAACAAACTGCTGGATGCCATTGGCAGTCGGTATGCAACCCCAAAATATTCAGACACCGGAACCAAACTTTTAGCGTATGGAACGCTCAGTCCGCCATCGTATGGAAATCTGAATGAATATACCAAAGAAGACGCTGAAAAAGCCAAAAATAATAATAACTTGTTAGTGATCGGAGCCTTTAATACCAATCAGCCAAATGAACTGGTCGCCATCCCCTACAATGAGTATTCATTTCTCAATTCCGCGAAAAAAGAATGGATAAAGAGGTATCCCGACAAAACTTACTTCCCCAGCATCCTTCAGGTAAATCAAATTCATATTGGTGATCCGCTGAGATTTGTCAACGACATCAACGGAGTCGATTATCTGGTTTCGTCCAAGATCGAGAGCATCGGTGATACTTCCGGTGACAGTTGGCAGATCAGGTTTGAGAATCGCGGGGGCTACAACGCCGGAATAATTGTTACTTACTTTGAGGATAGTGTTACGAACGGCGTCAAAATACCAATTCTTAAGACTGTTGTATCCGGAGTTCTTAATTCGGCTCTGGGCATCGCCAGAATGGTCAACATTCCGAAAAAAACCTCGCGAGGCATGCCGATCGGGGTTAACGTCATCCTTTATGGCGTTGGTGAGTATACCTTATACACAGAAAATATCCCGGCAGATTTTCTCGGCAGTCCGGTGCCCTGTTTTAGTGCAACCGGAGGTGCCACGACTGCGAAAGCCGGAAGATGTGAGTGAATCGGAGGGCTAAATACCAATGATTCAAATTTGAGCTTTGAAGATTGGTATTTGAACTGGATGACATTTTACATGGAGAGATTTGAGGAAAATTTATGCGTGATAAACGTGAGCAGTTTTCAAGTTAAGTTGAATGAACGCAACGTATTTCACGGCTGAAGCCGTAACTCTAACATTGAGGAAAAAACAAAACACTATGAACACGATTAATCAAAAAACCATTTCAATCAGCATTTTCAAATTAGTGCTGCCCCTGTTTGTTTTACTATTTGTCCAAGTTGCGGCAAATGCCCAAAGCTATACGACCGAGGAGCAGAATTGCTACTCTATGGTGCAAGGAAAAGTTGCCTGGAATACGGCGGGAACTACATCTTGGGGTGAAGCAAACGTCCGCAATCTTTGCAAAGGAACGACTAACGCGGCACAAACTATAAATTGTTTTAGCTCAAAGATTTCCGCCGGGGTGGATTGGAGCGTGGCTACTCCAGCCTGCTCGCCGTCAGCCTTGAAATCAACATCACCTAGAATGGAGGGTGACTGGACAATGTATAACGACAAAGGAGCAAAACTCGACAAACAAGCCAAAATTGTCCAAAGCGGTGCAAACCTTTCAATCAATAATGGTTATGGGGCTAATTCAACCGGGGTGCTCAATGGCAATACGTTGACGACCTCGGATGGATTGACGGGAACGGTTTCTGCAGACGGCACGAGAATAAATTGGAGTATCGGATTCGTTTGGGTGAGAACGGGTTCGACTGCAAATAATCAACCTAACTATGTTGAAAGTGAAACTACATTAACGCCTGAACCGCTCAAGGATGCGACCAATACAAATTCCGCCGATTCGGGGATGATTACGCGGACAATAACATTGAAGAATAAGAGTGGTTTCACACAAAACAGCCGTGGTTCCATTCTATTAATGTCCAATTACACCGATCCAAATAACAAGGATGAAGTTGAAAACAGCTTTTTTAAGAATCCGACTCCTTTGGAACCCAGTCGAAACGGATACTTCAATATGGACATCGGGATTGAACGAAGATGTTGATTTTGGATATACATCCCAAGATGCTAATAAACCGTTTTTTAAAGCAATTTTCCCCAAAAACAAAGATTTACACAACTTTTTGTTTTGAAGTATCTGGAACTGATTTTGTTCAAACCGTCAAAAATGTAACGGCTCGTGAGACCTACGAATCTAAATATATCTCATTCAAAAAATGAAGCTGGATATAATGCCAGTATGAGTCTGACATATTACCCACTGGGCAGTTCTACTGCCAAAACAGTAACTTCCGAAAGCACTACTCCGGGATTCCAACGGAAAATATATTTGCCTTTAGATTCAGATACGGATAAGCCGATGAAACTCAAAGTTCAAGGCGGAAGTGATACTTTGAAGGAAGAAACAGTTACTCTCAACGCCTTTGACACTACTTGTTATAAAGTTTGGGGTTCTATTTTTTCAAAGAAGGTAAGCCCGTGTTCCGCCAACACTTCCGCGAGGACAATCAAACTCAAAAACAATGGGGCATATCAGGCAAAAATGTGGGTCATTTACGATGATAACGGAACCTCAAAAGCAGTCAGTAGTAATCCGCTGGAAGTTTTAGAATCTGATACGGTTGAAGTTCCATTCACCTCTTCAACGACTCCAATAAAAATTAGATTCCTATCTTATAACAAGGAATTCAACTCAACCACGGTTGCGGCTAATTTTACCGGCGAACTCTGTTACAAACTTGAAGGAACTGCCTTTGCTCCAACGGCGGCAACTTGTGACGATACGGTTGGCGATACTTCAGGCGAAACGCGGCAGATCAGATTTCAAAATGATGCGGGTTACGATGCCCAAATGATCGTCACTCTATTTTGTGGATCAGGTCATCAACGGCACGACTATAGCAATGCCGAAAACGCTGACAACCGGAATGATTAACGGTCTGGGCGGCAAATTCCGCTTGTCACGATTCCGAAAAATACTTCTAAAGGAATGCAATCACGATTTCACTCAAGGAATGCCACGATCAATGAAAAACGCATATGTTATTCAACCACGCTTCCGGCAGATTTCGCCGCCAGTCCGCAGCCGTGCTTTAAGGTGACGGGAACGGCGTTTAACCCATCGGGCGGAAAATGTAATCAGTAGAAATCAATTATCCACGAAGAAACACGAAGAATACACGAAGGTTTTTAGATGAGATTTACTTCGTGAAAACTTCGTGTAACTTCGTGGATGATTTTCTTATTTCTTCGCCGATGCTTCTGCTTTCTTAACCTTCTGTTCAGTCTCTAAAATATGATGTGTTGTCGCAATTACTGTATCAGGATTTAGCGAAATTGAATTGATGCCTTTTTCGACTAAAAATTCGGCAAATTCGGGGTAATCGGAAGGAGCTTGTCCGCAGATGCCGATTTTTTTGCCGTTGCGGATGGCGGCTTCGATTGCCATTCCGACCATTTTTTGGACTGCGCCGTTGCGCTCGTCAAAGAGATGCGCGACCATTTCCGAATCGCGGTCAAGTCCAAGTGCTAATTGAGTTAAATCGTTTGAACCGATAGAATACCCGTCAAAAACTTGCAAAAATTCATCGGCAAAAACGACATTGGCGGGCAGTTCACACATCGCGTAAATTTCCAAATCGTTTTCGCCTTGTTTCAAACCGTGTTCCGCCATCAGCGCGATAACTTTTTCGCCTTCTTCGACGGTGCGGCAGAACGGAATCATTGCTTTGACGTTGATTAAACCCATATCTTCGCGGACTCGTAAAAGGGCTTGACATTCCAATTTGAATCCGGCTTTGTAACGATCATCGTAGTAGCGCGAAGCCCCGCGGAAGCCCAACATCGGATTTTCTTCGACTGGCTCAAATTGTAAACCGCCAATCAAACGGGCGTATTCGTTTGATTTAAAGTCAGACATTCTAACAATTACGGGTTTCGGATAAAATGCCGCCGCAATTCGTCCAATGCCTTCCGCGAGCGAGCGCACGAAAAATTCTTTCGGGTCTTCTTCACCGATTCGTTTGGCAATTTCTTCTTTATCCTTAATATTTTTGAGATTTGGATAATTAACCAAAGCCATTGGGTGAATTCCGATGTGGTTGTTGATGATGAATTCCAAACGAGCCAAACCAACTCCATCATTGGGCAGACGTGAAACCGAAAAAGCGTGATCGGGGTCGCCGACGTTCATCATTACTTGAGTTTTCGGACGCTCCGAATCTGTGATTTCGTGTTTTTCCACTACAAAATCAACCTTGCCGTAATAGATATTCCCACGGTCTCCTTCTGCACAAGAAACCGTTGCATCTGTTCCGCTCCGCAGAATTTCAGTAGCATTTCCCGAACCGACGATGCAAGGAATTCCGAGTTCGCGGCTGATGATTGCGCTGTGGCAAGTCCTCCCGCCTCTATCAGTTACAATCGCTGAAGCCCGTTTCATAATCGGCTCCCAAGCAGGGTCAGTCATCGTGGTTACGAGAATTTCGCCTTCTTTAAAACTCGTCAATTTACTTGAATCAAGCAAAACGTGAACCTTGCCGTGTCCAATTCTTTCGCCAACCGCGACACCCGTCACCAATGGCGCACCGTGTTCGCCTGTCAAACGATAATTTTCAACAAAATTTCCTTCCTTTTGCGATTGAACTGTTTCGGGACGGGCTTGGAGAATAAAAAGTTCACCTGTAATGCCGTCCTTTGCCCATTCAATATCCATCGGCTGATGTTTTCCGGCGAGTTTTGAGTAATGATCTTCGATTTGGCACGCCCATTTGGCGAGTTGCAAAACCTCGTAACCGCTTAGACAATAACGGTTTCGCTGCGAATCAACCACATCACGAACCTGCGTTCCCGTTCCATCATCAGCAAAAACTATTTTGACTTCTTTAACACCAAGTTTTCGCATCACAATCGGGCGAAATCCAAGTTTCAAAGTCGGTTTGTGAATAATCCACTCGTCGGGCGTTGCCATTCCTTGGACGACTGCTTCGCCCAATCCCCACGCGCCGTTGATGACGACGGCATCACGAAAACCGCTTTCGGTGTCAATCGTGAACATCACGCCCGAACACGCCCCGTCCGAGCGCACCATCGGCTGAATTCC
This sequence comes from Pyrinomonadaceae bacterium, assembly GCA_963779235.1. Taxonomy (GTDB): domain Bacteria; phylum Acidobacteriota; class Blastocatellia; order Pyrinomonadales; family Pyrinomonadaceae; genus JAIBCC01. Next base: position 86,767 of record CAVZXI010000022.1, on the reverse strand, counting down.
GATGGAAAGCGCGACCTCGAAATGGTCAAAACCTTTGGCTGTCCGATACGAAATGGCGCGGTCTGTCCAGAGCGAGGCATAACATTCGTGGCACGCCTTGATGAGCGCAGATTCGCCTTTGACGTTTAAAATTGTGTCTTGTTGCCCCGCAAATGAAGCATCGGGAAGGTCTTCCGCCGTTGCGGATGAACGCACCGCAACTTCGGGATTTCTTTTTCCGCTTCTTTCACCAAGTCGTTTATATGATTCAATTATGGCTTTTTCTGCATCCGGCGGAAACGGCGTTTCGAGCATCAATCGGCGGGCTTCTGCGCCAACTCGTGCGAGTTCATCCAAGTCATTGACATCTAAACCTTTTAATAGCTTAATTAGCCTTTTTCGTAGATTATCAGTTTCAAGCAAGGCTTCATACGCAAAACTCGTGGTTGTAAACCCATCAACGGCACGAACTCCCTGCGCGTTTAACTCTCGGAAAAGTTCACCTAAAGACGAACATTTTCCGCCAACAAGTGCGACATCATTCGCACCAACTTCAATCAAATCAAGCACTAAAGGTTTTTCACTTTTCATAATCTCAATAAATTTTTAATGCCAAAGAAATTCTTATAATCAATGTTGCTTTCACTTATAACTTGCTTATCGCGTCTTGTCTAGTGGTTATTTCAAAAGAGAGGTTTGATTTTTATAGAATTGATTAGTTTCATTGAGAAACAATTCAAAAAGTAGAGGGCGTTAATTTTTTCAACGCCTGCCTGAAAAGAACTATGAAATTTTGATGTGTGGCTTTTGGGGCGGGGGCAACTTATACGCTTTACTGTTAGAAATTGTGCAATTGTCAGTAGCATCGGCGTTAGCCAATGCGTGATTTATCGCTAACAATTTACGCAGTTTTACGCAGTTGCTCACGCAACCGTTACACGCTTCGCGCTCTATTGCCAAGTTCTTAACAGTAAAACGTATTAGTTGAACTTCAAATCATTTTCGGGATTCATTCAATTCTACTACAAAAAGAACGCGGAGATTTATTATTTCTCCACGTCCTTTGGTTGAAAGGATTATGGTCTTCTCAAAACGCATCTCCCGTTATCACAAGCAACTCCGGGCGGACACGGCGGATTATTTCCGCATCTGGCTGGGGTAGCTGGAAGCGAAGGTTTTTGACATTTACCGTCTTTGCAAGTTGTTCCAAATTTGCACTGAAAGATATTACTACACGGTTGTCCTTCGTCACCTTTCTCGATGTCTTTTCCGCAAGTTTTCTTTGGTATTTTCCCGCTTAACTCTTGCCAAAGCATTGGGGAATATGGATTTATTATATCCGCAACGCCCCGATCTCCGGCGGCAGCTTTAAAGTCTTCGGGAGTAGTTGGAAAATTATGATCTTCCCTAATCCTTTCTAAAGTAAGATGCAAATGCGGAGCCGATGAAACTCCCGAACTCCCGACTTTACCCAAAAATTGTCCACATTCTACGCGGTCTTTGACCTTCACCGCAACTGAATCTCTTTTCAAATGATAGTAATAGGCGATTACTCCATCATCTTGCAAAATAGCGACAAAATTTGCTTCTTTGGCATCATTTTTATCATTGATACAAAAAACAAAATCTTCGGCGGGTGAATTTGAAGGCGGCGGCGGAAATTTGTAAAAACATAAATCCGTATTGCCACTAGCCATTGCAACGACTTTTCCTCCGGCAACCGAATAAACGTCAATGCTACTGACTAATTGCGTTAGAACGTGACCAATTAAGCCAAAATCTGTTCCTTCGTGTCCGCGATAGCAATTGGGGAAGTTTTCGCCGAAATAGTTGTTTTTGCAATATTTAACGTCGCCATCAGTGCGGGCTAAATCATCAACTCCAACTGGAGATCGGATAATCATCTGCGGCGCGGTAAAGGGACCTGAAAGTCTTGAAGTTTCCGGCACACCTTTAATTCTGAGATAGAATTTTTCAGAATTACCAACTACAGACGGTTTGGCATTGACCTCGCTACCGCCATTATTGACCGCCGAAAGATAGTTTTTGTTGACGGTTTTGAAGGTCACTTGGTCGTTGTCTTGGATAAGATCGGTGTTCCGATAATTTATTCTTTCGATGATAAAAGTTTCCCAAGTGCCGGGGGCGTTTTTGTCAGCCAAAAGCCTATCGCCACCGCCATTGATAGCAGAGAAGAAGTTTCCCTTGATAGTTTTGATGGCAACTTTATCGCCGGTGTTTAGTTCGCCTTCGTTAAGATCCAGCAACGTAAAGATTTCCCAATCAGTGGCACGGTCACGATTGGCGTTAACTGCTCCGCCGCCACCGTTTTCCGCCGTCACAAACCTGCCATTAGCACTTTTCAAGTTGAGGGAAAAATGTCGGGCGAAAACCGAATTTGAAGTCAAAATTACCAGACTCAACAAAAAAACTGTGGTCAAAATATTATTTCTCATATTTTTATTTGAGCGTTATTTCCAAACGATAACTTGCTACTTTGTAGTTTGAATGAACAACGATTTCACATTTTCCATCAACGAAATCAGGCAAAATTCCTGACCATGATTGTGTATCTTCGGCAATCGTTTCAACATCAAAAGAATGAAGCGCATAAAGAACAAAATCTGCATCTCTGCCAATAATTTTAATGGTTAATTTTTGTCCCGCACGAGCTTTGAATTGATACGAAATTTCATCGCTATCACGGATTTCACCTTTGATAATTAGTTTCTTTCCTTTAGTTAGCGTGATTTTCTTTTCCGCAATGCGATTATAACTTTGGGCTGAAATTGCGTTGGACATCAACAATGTCAGCACACAAATTGCGAATAATATTAAGATATTTTTTTTCATCTTTTCACCTCTTTTCAAATTTTCCATTTTTCCAACTTAAACTATAAACCTTTTTTCCGCTGGCAGTCGTTACTTGAATGGTTGTTCCATTTTTCGGCAAGTTGTATTTGTATTTTTTGTTAATCGGAACTGGCATCAATTTGCTTGTCACATCAACCCATCTGCCACCATCATAAAGCAAGAAATACATTTTCGTCAGCACATTATTTTTGAGGTCGCAATCTTCATTATAGGCAATTATCAACTCGCCATTCGGTTTTTTGAACATTGCTACTTCAAAAACTTCACCGCTTAAATGCGTGATATAAGAAATATAGCCGTTCTTAATATCAATTGTGGTATCGCCTTCATAGCCGAGAATTTCTTCGCGTTCTTCAAAAGTTGAACCGTCATATTTTTGTGGCATCAGCAAATAATAATCTTTGATTGTGGTTGGCTCGTCTTGTCCAAAAACAAAGAGCGATGCTGCCAACGTCAAAAATATTGATAAAGTTAATTTTAGTTTCATTTTTCCTCCTTCTTTTACCAAGGTTGTCGTTGATTAAAAGTCACAAACGCATCACCATCAACCATTAACATCGGGTCGCCCGTTTTCGGATGATTGCGTTTTTCTAAAGTATAAGTTCGAGTTTCACCACTATTTGAATTGACGATGATGGTGGTTGCCGTTGCGCTCCAACGTCCGCTGTCGTCTGTTTGCGAACTCGAACCGCCATACGGATTGCTGTTGCTGGTTTCGGCGTGATATTGATAAGTTCCATTGGCATTCAAAACAAAACATCTTTCGGACATTCTGCCGCCATCATTTGCCTGAATATTAGCGAGATAGCACCATTTTCCCACTAATTCTTGTGGAACATTGCCTCCATTTTCGGTAGTTTCATTGTCATTATTTTGTTGATTGCTCAGACGTTTATAAACAACATTGCGCCCCTGCACTTGAACCATCAAGGTGTCGCCGTCTAATTGAAATGGTAATTCCACCGTTTCTTGACTATTAGAAATGGTCATCGTTGAACCGTTGACGCGATAATTGAACAACTGCCCGTTAATCGTCATTTTGCCGTCATCACGGATTTCAACTGTCGCAACCTCGCTTTTCCAACGTCCAACCAGAGTTTTTTCGCCCGTTGATTCCTTTGTTTCCGAAACTTTGGTGCGAGTTTTCTTTTGGTTAATTTGGGAAAGATTGCAACCGATTCCGAATAATAAAAGCATCGAAACTGATAATAGGCTTGAAATTATTGTTGATTTTCTTGAATACATAACTTCTCCTTTTATCGAAAATTGCGTGAGTCAGATTTTGAAATTTCTGCTCACGCAACTTTTTTTTTAAGCACTATCTAGTTGCTACCAGATTAACCAAACGCGGTTCTAAACAAACATTTGGCAAATCCAAATAGCCTTTGCCGACATTGACGGTTGGGACTTTCAAGTTGGATGGATAGCCTTTTTTGCACATCCCTTGAAATTCACCTTTGGTCATATTAACTTCGATATAGCCACCTTTAACCGTAATTCCGTTCCAGCTAATCCTAACTTTGGTTAAGTCGGGCATACTGACATTTGTTGTAATTGGTTCAAGCCCAAAAGCTGGGTCAGCGCAACCGATTTCAACCATTTCTCCGCCTTGACCTGACAAAATTGAAAGTGGATCAGACGAAAGTTCAAAATTAAAAGTTAGGCTTGCGCGTTTGGCAACTTTAATCGGTCGGTTGCAGTTTGCTTGTTTGACACCCGTAATTGCGGTCACATCTTTGTTTGGAATTTCTACTTTCAAATCCGAAACTTTTACGCTGGGTGGCACAAAATTAAGTTTTTGCAGTTTTGGCAAAACCAGATTTAAATCCCAATCGGTGCAAACTGAAATCGTGTTAGTTTTTTCGCATTGCGGTAATTTGGCGTGAAACTCACCGTTAAATTCGCCGTTTCCAGAATCCCAATTTGCCCAAAATGTTCCGCGTTTCCAAACTGAGCAATAGGTAATGTCATTGACTAAAGGAAACTCAACTGGAACGCCTGGAGGAAGATTAACTTTAGTGAAATCTTTTCCCCTTACGCCGATATTTACGTTTCTATCTCCAAGTTCAAAAGTTGGATAAACTATTCGCGCCGTTCTATTGCAACCTGATGGACACTTTAAGGCTTTCAAAACGCCTAATGCCGTGTTGATGGCGTTAATCGTTCCATTCGCCGCATTTGCCGTTGCTTGAAAAGAAAGACCGTTATAAGCCGTGTTACACGCTGCGTCCAAATGCGTTTTGTTTTTACAATCATCCCTTGCTTTTTGGGCATCAAGGTCAGCCTGGTGAGCTAAATCATAGACTGCAACGGCTTGTCGTTTCTTATCGATTAAATCATTGTATAAATTTTGCGCTTCGGGACTCGGACAATCCGTAAAATCCGTCGCCTTTTTTGTGGCTGCACTTGTCGCCGCATCTTTCCAAGTCTGAAGATTGTTGGCTCCATCAATAACCTTGCTTCTAACGGCACTAAAGATTTGATTAAGCACATCTTGTGGAGATGGAGGCTGTGCCATCAATTGTAATCCTAATAAAAATGTTATTGCTAAAATGCCCGTGGTTTTGAATATAAGTCCTTTCATAATTTTTTCTCCTACTTCGTAATTTGTTTAATTTGTTTTTCGTTTCTGAGCGAATTTTCACAGATAAATAGAAAACCTGCTTCGGTTTCAAAAAAATGAATCGCGTCTGATTCAACCAGTCGAAAAATTTCGCGTGTCGTTAGATTGGTTAAAAATGTCGCTTGTTCGGTCGAAACAAAAATTTGTTCAAATTGGCAAATCGGGCAAAACCGTTGAAAGACATTTGGCAATACCAATCTTTCTATTTTTTCCAATCGAATTTTCTGTGTTCTCGTTGCCGTCATTTTTTCTTTCTCCAAAATTTTCTGTCTGTGATAAACTTGCGTCATCACGAGCTAAGTTATCGCATTGGCAAGGGCTATAAGTCCTTTGGTAGTTCTGAAATAGTTCTGAAAGTCCGCTAAAAATGAGCCGAGAGCAAAAAAATTATGAATTTGACGAATTTCGTCTCGATGTGGACGATAAGACGCTATGGCACGGGAAAGAAAAGGTTTATCTGCCGTTGAAAGCGGTTGAGATGCTGACTTTGTTGCTCGAAAATCGCGGGCGCACCGTGACCAAAGACGAGATTTTAGAAAAACTTTGGCAAGATACTTTTGTTGATGAAAATAATTTGGCGGTCACAGTTTCCGCGCTTCGCAAGGCGTTTGGCGAACGAAAAGACGAAAATCGTTTTATCGAAACCGTTCCAAGACGCGGCTATCGTTTCGTTGCAGATGTTAATGAAACGAATGGAAGTTTGATTTTAGAAAAACACACCGTCACCGAAATCACGCTCGAAGAGTCGGAAAAACCAAAAAATCGAATCGGACGGCGCAATCGAAACCTGGCAATTTTGGGAATTTTAGCGGTTGCGCTTGTTTCAATTTTAGCTTTTACATTTTGGAATTCGCCCAAAACTTCGGAAAAAACAACGGGTGCAATTTCTCCAACTATTGCCGTTTTGCCTTTTCGCAATCTTTCAGCAAACAAAGACCACGAACAACTTTCGCTGACTTTGACCGATGCTTTGATTACTAAACTCGCAGGTTTGAAAGGTTTAACCGTTCGCCCAACCAGTTCAATTTTAGCCTTTGCCGAAAAACCGCCGACTCCGCAGATTGTCCAAGAAAAATTAAAAGTTGAAAGTTACGTCGAAGGCACGATTCAAAAAGTGGAAAATCGTCTGCGAATTTCGGTTCAATTGATTAAAACTTCTGATGGTTCAATAATTTGGGCGGGAAATTTTGACGAAGCCGAAACCGATTTATTAAAACTGCAAGACGCAATTTCCAATCAAGTTGTGACCGCCTTACGTTTCAAAATTTCACCGCAAGAACAAGAAACTTTGGCAAAACGCGGAACAAGCAACGACGAAGCCTTTCGACTTTATCTGCAAGGTCGTTATTTTTGGAACAAACGCAATGTCGAAAGCCTGAAAAAAAGTATCGGTTTTTATCAACAGGCGTTAGAAAAAGATGCGGCTTATGCGAATGGCTTATGTTGGATTGGCGGATTCGTATCAACTTTTAGCCGAATACAACGGAATGCTAATTAGCGAGGCTTTCGGCAAATCTCGCGCCGCCGCGCAGAAGGCTTTGGAAATTAACCCAAATCTTGGCGAAGCGTATTGTTCGCTTGGATATACACAGGCTTTTTACGATTGGAATTGGGACGAAGCCGAAAAATCTTTCAAACGTGCGCTCGAAATTTCGTCCAAATTATGCCACGCTTCATCAATGGTATGGCGAATATTTGTTAGCTGTTGGAAAATCGAATGAGGCTTTGGCTGAATTTAAGAAAGCGCAAGAACTTGATCCACTTTCCTTGATAATTGCGGCGGATATTGCAGGTTACTATTACATCACACGCCAATTTGATAAAGCCATTGAACAATCTTTAAAGATGATTGAAATGGATGAAAACTTTGTCTATGGCTACGTTTTTCTTTGGATTTCATATGAACAAAAAGGAAATTTTGATGAGGCAGCAAAGGCACTTATCAAGCTTGAGTCACTTTTTCTACCACTTGAAATGATTCGACAAAATCAGAAAGCATACGAAAAAGACGGTTGGAAAGGCTTTTGGGAATCGAAATACAAACAAGTTACGCAACCTCCTACAAATCAATATTTTAGCCATTATCAAAGGGCTATTACAGCTTTGCGAATTGATGATACAGAAGCAACTTTTCAATGGTTACAAAAATCAGGTGAAGCTAAGGAACGTTGGTTTGTTAATCTGAAATACGATCCCGAATGGGACAAAATTCGTAGTGATGCACGGTTTAATGAACTCATCAGAAAAGCCAATTTGATTCCCTAATTATCTACACTTTTTACACAAATCACCTATTACAAAACTCTTACAATTCGTTGTCATAAAACCTGTTAGGATTGAAATTGACACAAATCCCCCGTGTAAATTTTAGCAATTATAAGAGGTAATAATGAATCAAGTAGCAACAGTAGCACAAAGAAAAAGCGGAAAAATAAATTGGGTAACGGTAATTCCGATAATCATCTTTCATATTTTAGCAGTCGGAGCATTCTTTACTTTTAGTTGGGCAAATTTAACGGCATTTTTGATTATTTGGTGGCTGACCGGAAGCGTCGGCATTGGATTAGGCTTTCATCGTCAATTAACTCATCGTGGTTTTCAAACTCCAAACTGGTTAAAACGACTTTTTGCTGTTTTTGGCTCAATGGCTTTGCAGGGAAGCTCGAATGATTGGGTAACGACTCATCGGCTACATCACGCTTTTTGCGAAACTGAGAAAGACCCCCATAGTCCGCGACACGGAAAATATTGGTCACACGTCGGTTGGGTGACGATTGGAACTTCTCAAGAAAATAGTTCAGAAGTTGAAAAACGCTACATTCCCGACCTTTTGAAAGATCCGTTTTTAGTTGTTTTATCAAAATATTGGTATGTTCCAACCATTGTGACCGGAATAATTCTCGGCTTGATTGGCGGTTTTTCAATGGTTATTTGGGGCGTTTTTCTGACTGCAACGATTGGTTGGCATTTCACTTGGTTTGTTAATTCCATCACGCATATTTGGGGTTCGCGCCGTTTTGAAACTAAAGATGATTCTACCAATAATGCTTTTGTGGCTGCTGTCACTTGGGGCGAAGGTTGGCACAATAATCATCACGCGAATCCTACTTCGGTCAAACACGGTTTGGCGTGGTATGAATTTGACATCAATTGGTTGCAAATCAAATTTTTGGAAAAAATCGGTCTGGCATGGGATTTGAAAGAGTTTGACTTTAAGGCGTATCAAGCCAAGGAAACGAAAGAAATTATAGAGATTCACGAAACGCAGGAGGCTTGGCAACAAGCGGCGTAATCGCAAAGACAAAAGGTAAAAGGCAAAAGGTAAAAGTAAAGAGAGACACTTACTTTTACCTTTTCTACGTTTGAGTTAAAATTTCACTAATTATGAGCGAAAGACGCGATAAATTTGAAACATCTTCCGGCATTGAATTGCCCAATGACTTTAACCCAAACAACACAAATATTGATTTTAGCGAAATCGGCAACGCAGGCGAGTATCCATATACGCGAGGAGTTCGCAAGAATATGTATCGCGGAAAATTCTGGACAATGCGCCAATATGCAGGGTTTGCAACTGCCGAAGATTCAAATAAACGCTATAAATATTTGCTTTCGCAAGGCACAACAGGTCTTTCGGTAGCCTTTGATTTACCAACTCAAATCGGGCTTGATTCAGATGACAGTTTGGCATTGGGCGAAGTTGGAAAAGTCGGTGTAGCAATTGATTCTTTGGAAGATATGTTGACGCTTTTGGACGGAATTCCGCTTGACCAAGTTTCAACTTCGATGACCATAAACGCCACGGCTTCAACACTTTTGTGTCTTTATTTGGCTGTCGCAAAAAAACAAAATGTCAGTTTTGATAAAGTTAGCGGCACGATTCAAAACGATATTTTGAAAGAATATATTGCTCGCGGAACTTACATTTATCCGCCGAAACCGAGTTTGAGATTGATTACCGATACTTTTGCTTTCTGCGCTTCGGATGTGCCGAATTGGAACACCATTTCGATTTCCGGCTACCACATCCGCGAAGCCGGTTCGACTGCCGCGCAGGAAATCGCGTTCACTCTGGCAGATGCGATTTGCTATGTTGAATCCGCGATAAACGTCAGTTTAAAGGTTGATGATTTTGCGCCTCGTCTCTCATTTTTCTTTAATTCGCACAATAATCTTTTGGAAGAAGTTGCAAAATTCCGCGCCGCCCGTCGGCTCTGGGCAAAAATTATGAAGAAAAGATTTGGCGCAAAGAATCCAAAATCAATGATGCTCAGATTTCATACTCAAACGGCGGGCTCGACTTTGACCGCCCAACAACCTGAAGTGAATGTTGTTCGCACCACGATTCAAGCCCTCGCCGCAGTTTTGGGCGGAACAAACTCTTTGCACACCAACGGAATGGATGAAGCCTTGAGTTTGCCAACTGAAAATGCCGCCCGTATCGCATTGCGAACACAACAAGTTATCGCGTTTGAGTCGGGCGTGGCAGACATTGTGGATGCACTCGCGGGAAGTTACGCAATTGAAGAATTGACCAATCAATTGGAACAAAAAGCTGTTGATTATATCCAAAAAATTGACGATTTAGGTGGAATGTTGAAAGCAATCGAACAAGGTTTTCCGCAACGCGAAATCCAAGAAGCTGCTTATCAATATCAAAAAGCGGTTGAAAAAAATGATGTCATTGTGGTCGGTGTCAATAAATTTCAAACCGAAGAAGTTGATTCGATTCCAACTCTCAGAATTGACGAAAAGATTGAACAAAATCAAGTTGAACGAGTGCAAGCCGTGCGTGAAAAACGTGATAAATCAAAAGCTGAAAGTTCGTTGAATAATCTAAAATCTTCCGCCCAAACAGACGAAAATCTATTGCCGAACATTCTGGAATGTGTTGAAAATTATGTCACGGTTGGCGAGATAAGTCATTGTTTGCGAAGTGTTTGGGGCGAATATCAAGAGGGCGTGACGCTTTGATGATTATTCAAAATGCAACTCAAAGCGTATTTTCCTTTATCTAATCCTTTGAAATTCTCGAATAAATAATTTTCGTAAATGATAAAAACACCTGTCAAACATTTAGGGCGAACCGTTGTCTTTTCGTTGCTAATCATTCTTGCTTCTATCAATTCCGGTTTTTCTCAATCCCGAAACGATTGGCGAACTTATGGACTAAAGGGGCAGCCGCGAATGGTAAAAGAATACGATATTTTTTACCCGACCAAAACACACCCCATTCATCAAAAAAAACTAAGCGGAATCTTAATTTTTGACTCACAGGGAAAGCTGATTGAACAAATCGGGTTTAGTTTTCAGGGCGATAATTCCTATTATATTCGCAGCGTAAATACCTTTGACATACAAGGCAGAAAAGTCTTATGGGAAACTTACAGGTCTGTTCCAACCAAAGCTGAAAACCTCCTTTTGCCCGACATTTTGGAAACGGGCGAAACCAAATTAAACTCTAATTTGAAAGAAATAATGACTTCAAAATTAGTTCGCCAATTCTATGCTGACGGAAAACTGAGTGATGAAACTTTTTATGAAGGCAACGGAGAAATAGCCTCAGATTCTCATTACACTTATCCTCAGAAAAATGAAACAAATATTATCATTACCCGAAATGGTAAACCGGATAGTGTCGAAAAACTTATTTACAAAAACAAAGGGCGGCAAATGGAACACACTACTTATCGCAACGGCAAACCCGAATACAAAAGTATTCACCAACTTGATAAAAAAGGTCGTTCAACTTTTATTCAACAATTTAGAGTCAAAATGGATTCGGACGGCGTAAATCCGATTGAAACTTATCATTTCAAATCCCAACGATTGTTTAGCGGAAATAACCTAAAAACTGAAACTTTTTCTTTTGATGAAAAAGGCTCTCTTTTATCAAGGAATCTTTTTTGGCAAACGAACAATCTCCAGCTAAAACAAAAGTTTTATAAATTTCAACCTGACCAATCAAAATGGGTTCTTAATTATCAAACCAAAACCAACTATCAGTTTGATAAACAAGGCAGTTGGACAAAATTTATCCGATTCAAAAAAGAGACATCAAAGGGAAAGTTTTTTGAAGAATTTGCCAAAGAAAGAATCATCAACTATCACTAAAATTTAATTCAATTAACGAAGAATTTTTTGAGATAAACTTTTCCTATAACTTTCTTTTATTAAACATTTGATTTCAAACCCATTTTTTGTTATCGTTTCACCGATGAAACACATCTTAATTTGAAAAGGAATAATTAACTATGGTAACTCAAACAACAACTGAACCAGAAACAGTAGAAACTGAAATTGTAGAACCCAAAAATGAACTTCGCTCAATCCGCGAAATCGTTAAAGATTTATCCAAACCAATTGCCCAAAAGCATTTACGAAAAAGACGACAGGGCGGAAAAGAAATTCTTTATCTGGCTTGGCACGACGCGGTTAAATATTTAGATCATTATGCTTCGGGCTGGAATTATGAAATTTCACGGGTTGATAATATCGCAGGAAAGTTGATTTTAACCGTTCGCCTTTCGATTCCGTGTCTGGAAGGAATGGTCTATCGTGAAGCCACCGGACAAGAAGATGAAAGTTTAGAATCTTACGGCGATTCAAGCAGTAACGCAGAGAGTATGGCTCTCCGCCGCGCGGCTGCTAAATTCGGTCTGGGACTTCATCTTTACGATCAATAAAAAATTAGTGACAAACATTGTTTAGTCGTGTTATTATTTTCAGGTGAGTCGCCAAAACTCACCTTTTTTCTGCTTTTATTCCGCCCAATCCAATTTTACGAATACCAAACTTAAAGAGACTTTTCAGCATGGATAAACTAAACGAATATTTACAGGCTTTAATCAATTCTTGTAGTTACGAATTGCATCTTGAGCCAAACAAACCGCCTTATATGGTTTCGTCAAACGGAGTCAACGAATTGCAAAATGCTGCTATTTTAGGCACTCATATCAGTCAGATTATCTTTCCCTTGATTCCATCGAATGTGAGACAAGAATTGCCTAATAAATCTGAAATTCAATTTGTTCATCCGCATCAAAGTTTGGGAAATTTCAATTTTATAGTCAAAAAGTCTCCTGCAGGGTTTAATGTAACGATTACGCCGATAATGGAATTCGATTCAAATGAGCCTCAGCCTCAGCTAGAAACTCCTCAAATTACCTCCACCGTTTCCTCAAATCAGACTTCACTTTCTCAAGAAGTTGCTTTACCAAAAAATGAGCCTCAAGTCTTATCTTTTGAAAACCTTAAAGCGACTCCTCAAATCGAAACGGACACTCTTTATCAAACTCCAAATCTCATCGTTGAAGAATCTCAAAACGTGGTCGAATCAAACAACTCTTTGCCTCAAATTGAAATCACGCAGGTCAATGATCCTGAATTCATTACCACTTTTTCCGATACCTCAACTTACGAACCGCCAGGGAAATATCAAGACTATGTTTCGGAAATAGAAATAATCTCTCAATCGGATTATTCTCAAACTTACGAAACGCCTCAATATTCTCAACCTTATCAAGAACCTCAGACCTTCCAAACGACTCAATCACAAGAGCAATCTGAGGTTGTTCAACAATTTCAACCTGTTCAACAACCTCAATTTGTTCAATCATTTGAGTCAATTCCGAAACCTCAATCTATGCCACAACCGCAATTTGTTCCACAACCGCAATTTGTTCCACAATTTCAACCGCCGTATGTGATGCCGGAGACTGAATCTACTTTTGTTGCCGCCATTGCTAATCCACAAGCGCGAAGCAAAATGGATTCTTTTTTCCACCAAATGGCGGAATTGAAATCCTCTGATCTTCATTTGAGCGTTTCGTTGCCGCCGATGGTTAGAAAAGACGGTCGAATTCAGCCGCTGGAGGAAAATGAGTCGGTGCTTGAGCCGGCGGTGATGCGCGAACTTCTGACTTCGATTATGCCGGAGAAAAATCAAGAGGAATTTGAGCGTCGATCACGATACCGATTTTGCGTATGAAATCGAAGGTTTAGCCCGTTTTCGTGCCAATATTTTTATGGACAGAAAAGGGATGGGCGGAGTTTTTCGGATCATTCCCTCAAAGATTTTGACGGCTGAAGATTTAGGTCTGTCGAAACATATTCTCAATTTGTGCGATTTGTCGAAGGGATTGGTGCTGGTCACAGGTCCGACCGGATCGGGTAAATCAACTACGCTTTGTGCGATGATTGACCACATCAATCGCCATCGGGACGACCATCTGATTACCATCGAAGACCCGATTGAATTTACGCACGAAAACAAAAAATGCTTAGTTAATCAACGCGAAGTCCATAACCACACGGATTCTTTCAAAGACGCTTTGCGTGCCGCGCTCCGCGAAGACCCAGACATTGTCCTGGTTGGTGAAATGCGCGATCTCGAAACGATTGCGATTGCGATTGAAACTGCGGAAACAGGTCACTTGGTTTTTGGAACTCTGCACACTACGACTGCTGTTTCGACCGTTGACCGAATTATTGACCAATTTCCGGCTGACCGTCAGCAACAAATTCGGGTGATGCTTTCCGAATCGTTGAAAGGCGTGATTGCCCAAACTCTGTTGCCAAAAAAAGGTGGGGGACGGGTTGCTGCGCTCGAAATTTTAATCGTCACGCCTGCCGTCAGCAATTTGATTCGGGAAGGAAAAACTTTCCAAATCGCTTCTTCGATGCAGACCGGCAAAAATGTCGGAATGGTAATGCTCAACGATGCTTTGTTTGATTTAGTTCAAAATGGATTGGTCGAACCCCGCGATGCCTATATCAAAGCCGTTGACAAAACTAACTTTGAATCTATGCTGACGCGAAACGGAATGAAGATTTAGCGAGAAACTTACGAAAGACAAAAGACGAATTACAAAATAAGAAAGCTGATTTGTTAGCTATCTTTTAACTTTCGTCTTTCATAATTTGTCTTTCGTCTTTTGAATTTGAATCTTTTTAACGGAATTTACTCGTCTTTACCCAACCCGGACGCTCCATAATTCCGTGTTTGGCTTCGAGCGCAAATCCGGCATAGCTATCACAATTATTGATTTTTTGTTCGGGAGAAAGTTTTTGCATCCCCTCGTCTGTCACCCAACCTTTGCCAAAATGTCCTTCCTCGTTTTCACGATCAACAAAATGGCGTAATTCGTGGATAAACACAAACGCCGCAAAATCAGGGATTCCGGTGGCAAAATACGCGCCTCGTCTGAAAACAATTCTTCCGTTCGTAACTTTATTTCCGGCTTTATCGGTTTCAAAAAAACCGCCCAGTCTGGCAAAAGCAACCGTGCTAATGGTCACCCCCCGATCATCGGTATCAAGCGTAAAAAAATTATCAGGGCGGCTCAAAACCGACAACATATAGCCGTAAATATCATAGATTTTCTGCATTGCGGATTGCGGCGAAGGGAAACTATCAATCGTAAAATGACGATTCAGCAAACTCAAAGCACTTCCGCCAAATAATCCTCCAACCATCGCTGATGAAATTTTTGCTTGTGCCGCAGTAATACATTGTTTGGTAAATGGAACGTGTTGCATCATCGCTTGAAAAAACCACGCATCATTGACCATATCCAACGGCAAGGACGGAAAAACATTGTAACTGCTCGAAATTTCAATCAATTTTTGATGAGTTCGTTTATTCGGGTCAATTTTACCGTCCACTCCACCCCAACCGAAATGTTTTTGCTGAAAATGTTTGATAGCTGAAATTGTTTCTTGGGTGGGTTTGCCATTGATGGCAATCGGTGACGGAGGTCCACCATCAATCGGAGGAACTTTATTAAACGCATATTGGATTTTATAGACATCCTCGAAAAGATTTCGTCCGCCAAGCCCAACGCTTTCTTTGATTTGAGCATCCGCCGGACGATTTCCGGTTAAGACAATACCCGTTGGAGTTTCGGTCTTGAATTCGACCTTACAACTCCCGTCATCCAGCATTACAGCGCATTTTTCCATCTTGCTAATTCCTTTGTTGATTTAGATTTCACAAGGCTTAGACGAAATTTTCAGAGCTTTTTGCCAATGAAAAAAGGCAAAAGCAGAATCAATCTACTTTTGCCTTTTTCCTTTCACCTTTTGCCTTCCCTTACTTCTCGTAAGGTTTCAATTGTTCGCTAACTTTCTTCAAATCCCCAACTACCACAATTGACATTTTATCTTCGGTCAGATATTTTTTCGCCACATTTTGCACATCTTGGGCAGTTACGGCGGCAATATCTTTGACATAATTATCAATCGAACTTTTCGGGAGTTCGTTGTAATTCATCGTTTCGAGTTGACCGATGACACCAAATCTCGTCGAATTTTGCAAAACATACAATCCAACCAAATAATTTTTGATGCCTTGCAGTTCGGCGGCGGGGACGGGTTCGGTCCGCATCCGATTGATTTCAAAGAGGATTTCTTTGATTGATGCGCCGGTAAATTGGGTAGTGACATCAGCATTTTCAATCCAATATCCAGTTTTGAAACGAGTCCAAATAAAACTGCCGGGTGAATAGGTGTAGCCTTTGTTTTCCCGAATATTTGCCGTAATCCGCGAGCCGAAAGCACCTCCCAAAATTGTATCCATCACCACAAATTTGGGATAATCCGCATCTGATTGATTTGGTGCAGGCATTCCCAGATAAATGGTGGATTGCGGAGAATCGGGACGGTCAATTGTCGTCAAAGAGCGTTTTCCTTGAACAGTTGGCACATTTCGACTGCTGGCAGTTCCACCTTTCATCGCGCTAAAGGCTTGAGCAATCGCGGCTTTGACGGCGAGCGTGTTAAATTTTCCGACCACATAAAGATTCGTCCGTGATGCTCCGTAATTCGCATTATAGAAATTTTTGATGTCGTCGAGCGTGTAGCCTTTCACTTCGTCATCGGTTGGATTGATTTGTGAATATGGATGACCTGCAAAAACTGTTTCGCGGAATTTTTCCCAAGCCTGATTCCCTGCTTGCGTCCGTCCGACAGCCAATGCCCGAAGTTTGTTAGCGCGAAGGCGTTCCAAATCTTCGGCTTTGAAGTTCGGATTCAGCATCACATCCGCCATCAGATTGATAAATTTCGTATCAAATTCTGACAAAACTTCGCCCGTAATATTGGTGCTATCCGTTCCCGTGCCGGTGTTGATGCTTCCGCCCATTTCGGCAGTTTCGCGGGCAATTTGTTCGGATGAACGATTTTTCGTGCCTTCTTTGAGCATCGAACCAACCATTTCCGAAACAGCCTTTTTGCCCTTTGCATCGTCTTTTGTCCCCGCGTAAATTGTTGCTTGGAAAGCTACTTTCGGAACTGAGCCGTATTGCACCAGCGTCACTTTTAAACCGTTGGGAAGCGTATAAACTTCTTGTTTCGGAAAAACAAACGGCTTCGGCTGACCACCTGCGGGCGGCGTTTCTTTTTGAGCCTGAACACTTAGAACAAAAATTAACGCAAAGGCGCAAAGTAGCAAAGGCGCAAGGAAAAATTTGGAATTTGGAATTTGGAATTTGGAATTTAACATTTATTTGCCCTCCGCTTTGACGATAACCACCGTCCGATTGGTGCTTCGCAGATATTCTTTTGCCGTTTTTTGAATTAAAGTAGGTGTAACTTTTTTGAAGTTTGCTTCGATTTCGTTGATTTTACTTGGGTTGTCATCAAACAGCGCAAAACACGCCAACAAGTCAGCCCGTCCGACTCCACCAAATTGTTGCAAAGTATCGTAAAAACCTGAGCGAAGTTTGACGATGGAGCGGTCAATATCTTTTTGCGTGACAGGTTTATTTTGTAATTGAGCCACCACCGAATCCAAAGATTTTGTAATCTCATCCGCCTTAAATTTATCATCGTGAACGAGACTAATATCGAACAGCATTGGACCATTATAATTGAACATATTTCCTAAACCTGAATTGATTCCGCCACTAACTCCGCCCGAAAAGCCTTTATTTTTAACTATTTCGGCATAGAGCAAACTGTCTTCGCCCTGCACCATAATTTGGTCAATCAACCCCATCGCATAATATTCGGGCGTGCCGCGAGTCGGCATTTTATAACCGAAAGCGACTGCCGGTTTATTGGCAAGTTTATCAATCTTTGTCACAACTTTTTCTTTTTCCTGACGCGGTTCGGAAATATCGGGAATCGCATCCGGCGTTTGTGCGGGAAGATTGGCGAAATATTTTTGGACAAATTGTTTCGCTTGCGGTTCTTCAAAATCGCCTGTCACCACTAAAACCGCATTTTTCGGTGAATAATATTTGTCAAAAAAGGTCTTGGAATCGCTTAAAGTGGCGGCTTCGATGTCGGTCAGTTCGCCATAGAAATTGTGCGAATTATACCAATTTTCAAAAGCCGCCATCGGCAAATCAATCCACGGAAAACCGCCGTAAGGTTGATTCAAAACATTAACTTTGACTTCGTTTCCAACCACGCCTTGCTGATTTTTCAAATTTTCATCGGTAATGTCCAACCCGCGCATTCGGTCAGCTTCCGCCCATAAAAGCGTTTCTAATTTATGCGAAGGAACAACCGCAAAATAGTTGGTAAAGTCGAAGCGGGTTGAACCGTTCAAAACTCCGCCGTTGCTTTCAACCAGACGAATATATTCAAGTTTGCCCATATTTTTTGAACCTTGAAACATCAAATGTTCAAAAAGATGTGCAAACCCCGTGCGGTCACGCGGTTCAATCCGAAAACCGATGTTGTAATAAACTGCCACCGTGACCAGCGGCGCACTTTTTTCGGGCGAAAGCACAACGCGCAAACCGTTTGGCAATTTGTAATAATTGACGGGAACATTTAATCCTCCCGTTGCCGATTTAGCTTTTTTGGCTTGTCCATTGACGTTTGCCGTCGGAACAATCACAAAAGCCAATAAACACAAAGCTATCAATAATTTTTGCTTCCAATAATTCATTTTTTACCTCGTAAATATCTTGGTATGACTTCGCTTATTTTAGACGATTTTTGCTGAAAAATGTTTCAATTTGTTATATTCCGACAGATTTTAGGGATGAAGCGAGTTTCGGTGGGATGATAAAGGATTGGATAAGTTGAATTGAAAGCCTATTATCTTTTTATCCGTGTTTTTGCCAAATAAAAAACACTCCAAAAGGTTTTTTTCTGAAAACCTTGTCGAGCGTTCCTTCTAAATCTTGTAACTGCTGATAGTTTTACCGCAAAAGAAATTAAAAGTCAATAGTAGATAAAAAAACTTGACAGTTTATTCAAGGACGAGTAAATTACTCACTACAATAAGTTTAGATTCAAACGATGCGTATCAAATCTACCCACAATACCGTTGTATTACCATGATGCTGACACACTTTAATCGGTATTCGTGGGTTTTTTATTGTTGGCTTCTACGAATTGACCTACGCAGATTAATTTTCGTCTTAAATTTCTTGTAATGGTTCACCAATTTTTATCATTAAGAATAGCTACAAATAAAATCTAAAAGGAAAGATAAATTTATGAAAACATCTCCCAATACTAGATACCTAGCGGTAATCTTGTTAATAAACATTATTTTTATGCAAATAGTGTTCGCAGAAAATAATAACCAAAATTTTTCAAATAAACTATTAACCACAAAGACAAACATAACAAAAAATGTTTTTAAAGTTAGGCAAACGACTGATGATATAAATGTTAATCAGAAGCAGATTAAAAGAGGGGAATCCAGTTCTGTATATTTTACTTTTACGAAAGACTGTGCAATTACCTTGGCTAATCGCTTGGTTGAAATATCTAATGATACTGAATTGAAGTCAAGAGGGATTACAATAACCCCAACAATAATTAAAAATGAAGGAACAAAATGTAGTTTTCACGCTAATATTGAAGTTACTAAACTAGCTAACTTAGCTTCTTTTTTGATTAAATTAAAAATAAAAGATAACGCGACCCCTTCTAATGAAATTAATAAAGAAATCAATTTAGAGGTAATAGAAAATAGCGAAGGATTACCAAGAGGTCCAATACCACCGGGACTTAAACCACAAGTAGATATTATGTGGGCAGTTGTTCCGCAAAGAATTGTCTCTGATAATTTTGGCAGTCGGGTGGCTAAACTCTTTTATTGTATAGAGGTTGTGATTGGTAATAATACGGGCTACGATTTGCAGATTGCAAGTGTAGGTTTCAAACTTGGACCAATTGGTAAGGCAGCAACCACGATGGCTCAAACTTATGAATCAGTTAATAACATCCAACAAGCGAAAAGCAAAACTCAACAGCAAACAATTCAAGACAAAATGGTAGAAATTGAAAAAGTCTTGTAGCAAGGATTCTGATAATCCGCTTTCTTGCAAGGCTGAAAAATTTACTGAGTTGCTAAACAAGCAAAGAGAGGAGCAACGAGCATTATTAGCTCAAGCTGAATTACAAAAAGAGACTCTAACTGCTCTTTCCCAATTAGCTTATCAGGATACAATTCCTGCAAGTAGTTATACAATTACCAGAGGTTCTGTTTCGCACGGGGAATTTTGGAGTCCGCGAAATGTTTCGATAAATCTAATTAAATCATTAGGACCAATTTTAACTGGATTTACACCATTCTTTAGCGTAGCCAATAGAGCTAAAAAATTTTCCGAAGCCATTAATATTTTTAGCAATCCGTTTGAGAAAGGATTTGAAGCAGTTTTCCCTGACGAAACAAACTTACAAATTCAACGATTAGATGACCAAATTCTCCGGGACGGTATTATTATTTCAAATAATAGGCAGATTAGAACTAGAGCATTTATTCCTAAAGATTTATTACAATTGGAAAAACCTTATCGAGATAATCCCATAATAATAACTCAAAGTTTAGGCAAACTTTATTTGATAGGCGACCAAATTGAATATATAAATCGGGTTAGTGTTACATCAGGTGGTAGTGGAGAAGTAGTTCCGCCGCCCTCGGTTGACCCCTCGTATAAAAACAAATTCTTTTTAGGCGACAAAGAGCAATTGCAATTAACAGGGATTAATCTAAAAGGAGCGTCAATTGCATCCAATAGCGATAAAATTACCTTAGAATCGCCAACCACAACCAATACAGGCGTTTCTGTTAATCTAGCTGTTTCTGAAACCGCATCCGTAGGAACATATACTCTACTTTTAAGAACTGCAAGTGGTTCAATTCCGCTTACTATTTTTGTTGGACAAAGATTACCTGTAATTAATCCAACAACTAAAAATTTCAATAAGGATGGTAATGGTAAAGAATTATTATCACTATCATCAGAAACGCAAGAAGCAAAAATTACGATAACTGGAAGTCACTTACAAAATGCTCAATTAATTGCAGACACTAATAATCTACTGAAGATAAAAGATAACTCTGTCAAATCAAGCCCTGATGGAAAATCTCTTAGTGCTGATATT
This sequence comes from Pyrinomonadaceae bacterium, assembly GCA_963779235.1. Taxonomy (GTDB): domain Bacteria; phylum Acidobacteriota; class Blastocatellia; order Pyrinomonadales; family Pyrinomonadaceae; genus JAIBCC01. The sequence goes on along the minus strand of CAVZXI010000022.1, from coordinate 65,934 downwards.
ATTGTGCCATCAAACACTAAAGCGGGGAATTACATATTTACAATTAAAAACCAAAGCGACCAACTAATCACAGATGAAAAAGCGCAACAAGTGACACTTGTGATTAAACAAAGGGAGCAAGAACCTCAAATTACTTCAACAGAAGTGACGGATAAAGATACTGGCAAAAAGGCTACTAAAGACCTAGATAACCCAATTGAGGTGAAGTTCACGTTAACCGGAACTAATTTAAATGGTTTCAGGCTTGTCCCTAATCAAACTAATATTCAAAACTACAATATAAAACTGGAGTTTGATTAAAATGTCTGATGCCCGTCAAACCCATCGCTAAACCGTGTTCGTTGCAAGCCTTAATAACTTCTTCATCCCGCACCGAACCACCGGGTTGAATGATTGCCGAAATGCCAAACTTGGCGGCTTCGTCAATGTTGTCGCGGAAAGGGAAAAAAGCATCCGAAGCCATCGCCGACACCTTGCAAAGGCAATGCAAATCTTTCCGCCCGCATTGCCGCAATTCTGACCGAATCAACCCGATTCATTTGTCCTGCGCCGACTCCGAGCGTCCGATTTTCATTGGCAAAAACAATCGCGTTTGATTTGACGTGCTTGCAAACTTTCCACGCCAAAAGCATCGCGTTTAATTCGTCTGCGGTTGGTTGGCGTTTCGTGACAAACTTCAAATCAGCTTCAGAAACGCAATACAAATCTTTTTCTTGCACCAACATTCCGCCCGAAATTTGTTTGAAAGTGTAATTCGAGGGATTTTTTGTTTCACCTACTTGCAGAACCCGTAAATTCTTTTTAGTTTGGAAGATTTCGAGCGCGGCATTTTCAAAATCAGGCGCAACTACGACTTCGGTAAAAACTTCGTTGATTGCTTTGGCAGTTTCAGCGTCCACTTTTTGATTCAATGCGACAATTCCGCCAAAAGCTGAAACTGGATCGGTTGAAAGCGCACGTTTGTAGGCTTCCAAATTGTTTGCGCCGATTCCGACTCCCGATGGATTCGTGTGTTTGATAATTGCAACGGCTAATTCGTCAAAATCCTGCACCAAATTCCAAGCGGCTTCTGCGTCAACGTAATTGTTATACGACATTTCTTTGCCGTGAAGTTGTTGGCTCTGGGCAATGCCACCCGTTTCTTTGGTTGAATACAGGGCGGCAGTTTGATGCGGGTTTTCGCCGTAACGCAAATCTGTAACTTTAGCTAATTCAATGGTTTTGTATTCGTTCAAGCCTTCTGTTTCATCTTCAATTTCGGGTTCAATAAAAACCAAATCTCCAAGCGGATTAAATGGCTCAAGAAAGCCTAAATCTTCGTTAGAAAGTTGTTTGGCAAGATAGCTGGAAATCGCCAAATCGTAACTCGCGGTTCGGGTGTAGGCAAGCGTGGCGAGCCGCTGACGAGTTTCTAAACTCAAACTTCCATCATTAGACTTTAATTCTGCGATGACACTTTCATAGAGTTTTGCGTCTGTCACAACGGCAACATCGCGCCAGTTTTTTGAGGCGGAACGAATCATCGCCGGACCGCCGATGTCAATGTTTTCAACTGCTTCTTCAAGCGTAACATCTTCTCGTGCAACAGTTTGCTCAAATGGGTAAAGATTAACGCAAACAAGGTCAATCGGTTCAATCCCGTGTTCCGTCATTGATTGAACGTGATTTTCATTATCCCGCAGAGCCAAAAATGCGCCGTGAATTTTCGGATGCAAAGTTTTAACCCGCCCGTCCATCATTTCAGGGAAATTAGTAATTTCCGCAACTTCCGTTACCGTTAAACCGGCTTCGCGCAAAGATTTCGCCGTTCCGCCGGTTGAAATAATTTGGATGCCAAAATTTGCTAACTCTTTAGCAAAATCAATAATTCCTGTTTTATCCGAAACGCTGATTAAAGCGCGTTTGATTTTTCGTAATTCGCTCATAAAATAAATAGTAAAGCAAAAACAAACTCACCCACGAAATACACTAAACATCATTACTGAGCGGCATAGTTTTTGCTCACTCGGAAATTGTTGAGGTTTTTAAGAAGATTGCCCACTAAAAACGCGAATGACACGAAGGGGGAAAGATTTTACAAAATATCTGGTTTTATTTTAGCGTTTTTAGCGTCTTTCGCGGGCAAACTTTTCTTGGCTTTGATGCCCTGCAATTTTCAGACCGCTCAGTAATGACTAAACATACGAAAAAAAATCAATATTTTTTGGTTTTAATTTTAGTGTCTTTCGTGTCTTTCGTGGGCAAATGTCTTATCCCAATCGTCAAATAAAAATAAAATTAGCGGTCGAACTTGACCGCTTTTATGGTTTAGAAAATTTGATATTAAGGCAAGTAAAAATTGAGAACGAGGCGTGTTCTACTGAAAAACAAGCTCCGTCTGAACTTTTCTACATCGAGCCATCGATTAAATAAAAAATCGTCCGAAAAACATCAGGCTCAATACAAAAACTATCGTATAAATGATGATTTTTATTAAACTCATAACTTGAAAAATGAGTGCCTCAATAAACTACGAACAAAAATATATTTTAGTTCCGTAAAATATCGAATGTCAAAGCAGAGAAATCATCTTTACAAAAGATTACAAATGGCGAAAGCGGAAAAATATGTGTAAAATTCAAAGTAGAAAATGAAATTTCAGAATTTGTGCCGAAAAACTTCAATTACACTCATTTGCCTAGCCATTTGTCTCTTGAGTCAAAATATCACCGCTCAAGAAATTGAGGCGAAGATAAAGATTATTTCAGCAAATCGAATAAGTATTGAAGGAAGAATTTTAGCCGAAAACTCAACTTTGGCGAGCAAAGATATTTCATTTTTGCAAAACATTGCTGATGTCACAGAACTCGGCGAGCGAATCGAAGATTTTCGTGCATTCAGAAAAGATGGAAGTGCGCTAGAGGTCAAAAAACTGATTTCGGGCGAGTTTCAAACGGCGGAAATTTCAAATTCGTGGCAATACGAAATTAAAACCGAAGTTTCAAAAAAAATAACGGATTCAGCCCATATTTCTTGGCTTTCGGGTGATTTAGGGCTTTTGATGTTGGGCGATTTGCTGCCGCGATTCAGTAAAACCGTTTCCGCCAAAGTCACGTTTGAATTGCCAAAAAATTGGAAAATTACAAGTAGCGAAACAAACATCGGCGACAAAGTTTTTAACCTCAAAAATATTGAAGATGCAGTGTTTTTAGTCGGGGAAAATTGGCGCGAAAAGACTATTCAGATTGACAAAACTACGCTAAATTTTGCTTTGGCAGGAGATTGGAAATTTTCGGACGATGAAGCATCGGAGATGGCACGTTCAATTTTAATGGAACATAAAAGCATTTTAAAAGAAATGCCAATCTCGAAAGTGCAAATTATCCTGTCACCTTTTCCGCAAGAAAATTCTAATCCTGAACGCTGGCGGGCGGAAACTCGTGGCGCAACCGTGACCATAATGTCGGGCACATTACCTTTTAAAAGCCAAGCCATTCAACGGCTTCACGAACAACTTCGCCACGAAATTTTTCACCTTTGGATGCCCAATGGATTGGCTCTTTCGGGAAATTACGATTGGTTTTACGAAGGTTTTACGATTTATCACGCTTTGCGAACGGGCGTAGAACTCAATCAAATTCGTTTTGAAGACTTTTTGAATACGCTCGGACGCGCCTTTGAGATGGCAAACATTATGTCGGAAACTCAACAAATTTCACTGCTTGAGGCGGCACAAAAGCGTTGGGTTGGCTCCAGCAATTTGGTCTATGCTAAAGGGTTGGTGGTTGCTTTTCTGTGCGAGGTTGCACTTTTGCGTGAGAGCAAAGGCAAGCGAAATCTGAAAGATATTTTTCGCCAAGTCTATCAAAAACATCGCGTTCCGAATCAAATTCAAGACGGCAATTTGGCGATTACGAGCATCTTAAAGTCTTTTCCCGAACTAAATTTGATTGTCCAAAATTACATTGAAGGCAAATCTAAAATTGAATGGGAGAATGATTTACGCACGGTTGGGATTGAACAAGAGAAAGATGGTTTTAACACCCGGCTCAAAGTAATGGCAAAACCGGATGGGCGACAGAAGGATTTATTGGACAAATTAGGTTATAATCAATGGCGCAAAATTGGACAGAAAACGAGATGAAGGCAAATAGATTTTTAATTTTTATACTGATTGGGCTTTTTGCAATTGTGATGAGCGGTTGCGGAATGATTAGCGGAGCGATTGACAATGTTTCAAACGTAGTCGGGCTGACCGATACGGGAACGGTGCTGGTCAAACGGGCGCAGATTCGCAGTTCATACGCGGTGGTCGCGGCGGATGTACTGGAAGTAAAACGCGGTGACAAACTTGATATTTTGGAAACCGAGGATTTTGAAAAAACAAAATGGTATCGCGTTCGCGCTCACGACGAAGATCAAACCGAAGGTTGGATTGAGGCTCAAAATGTCATCACCGGCACTTTATTGGAAAAATCAAAGTTACAGGCTGAAAAAGTTAAAGATTTGCAACCGCAAGCGATGGGACAACTTCGTGCCGTTTCAAATTTGCGTCTGGAGCCTGAGCAAAAAGACGAATTTTTGATTTACAAACTCGAAAATGGTGCAACTTTTCAAATTATCGGTTGGAAATATGTTCCAAAAATTATAGACCCGGCGGAAGTTGCCAAAAAGGCAAAAAACGAAGAAGTCGAATCGGCAAAGGAAGAAAATAAGCCCGAAGAGATGGATGATAAATATGATATTTGGTATCAAGTTCGCCTTTCTCCCGATGTTTCTCCGGCTCCAACGGGCTGGCTTTTTGGCAGACAGGTCGAACTCGCATTGCCCACCGATATTGGCATTTATCAAAAAGAATCAAATAAAATCATCACTTGGCAAAGATTGGACAGTGCAGAGGCAGAAGAAAAATATTCTTCCAAAGATAGCGCGGCAAAGGTTTCAAAACCCGGCAGCTGGGTAATCTTATTGCGAAGCAATGTGGTTAAATCAACCGATGGCAACGAGCCTGATTTTGATAGTATTTTAGTGCTTGGCTACGATAAATACGACCAGGGGCATTACAAGGTTTATCGAAATGAAAATGTCGAAGGGAAGATTCCGCTCAAGGTTGAAGGAACAGGTGACAATAAAAGTTTTCTGGTGCAAATAAAAACTCCGAGCGGACTTGAAGAAAAGCGTTTTGTAACTTTTAAAGATGCGAAAGGACGTTTGAAAGTTACACCTCCGTCCGATATTCCGGCAGAGAAAAAATGACAAATGATGACGAAATAGACCTTTTTAATCCGTTTCCCGAACCAATTGAATTAGAAATTACGGATTCTTTGGATTTACATTCTTTTGCGCCACGCGAGGTCAAAAACGTGGTGCAAAATTATTTGGTTGAAGCTCAGAGGAAAGGCTTTGAAGTCGTCAGAATTATTCACGGCAAAGGAATCGGCGTGCAGAGAGAAATCGTCCGCAAAGTTTTGAGCGAGACGGATTTTGTTAAATCTTTCAAAACGGCGGATGAATTTTCGGGAAGTTGGGGAGCTACGATTGTTACCTTTAAGCTATAACCGATTTTTTTAACGCAAAGTCGCAAAGTTGCAGAGGCGCAAAGTTATTCTAAATTTATTGATTTTAATCTTCTTTCCTTGCGTCTTATGCTTCTTTGCGACTTTGCGTTAAACTACCTGTCTTCAATCACATCCGCCCAAACTTCTTCATTTTCATAAAATTTTTCAATCAATTTGGACTGTTCGGCAATTTGAAATTCGGCATCTTTGAGTTTTTGGGTGAGTTGTTTGCAATATCGTTCGAGTTCACGAATCCGTTTTTTATGTTCCAATTCGATTCTTTCGAGATAGGCAAGATAAAGAAATTGCATTCCGGCAATGCCCACAAAGGTTAAAGAAATACAAATCAGAACATAAAACATATTGTAATTTTGGAAGTTTTTCGATTTTTAAATGATTATACTCTTGACCAATGGATAAGGAAAAGTCAAAATTTTAGAAAAAGCTAAAGGAGAAAAGAAAATGTTTCAAGACATCAGTAGTTCCGAACCGTCTGCACCGATTTTAGATAGACGCGAATTTTTTGCCACTTCGATTTTTGCCGCCGGAATGTTTGCCGCCGCCGTCCAACCGATTGCCGCTCAAACCAAAATTACGACCGATAATGTCGGATTGATTGAAGGCGAAGTAAAAATTCCGGTTGCCGATGGCGAAATCCCCGCCTATCGTGCGATGCCCGATAAAAAAGGCAAAAAATTTCCGGTTGTGATAGTTGTTCACGAAATTTTCGGCGTTCACGAATGGATTCAGGACGTTTCGCGCCGTTTTGCCAAACTCGGATTTATGGCAATTGCACCTGCTTTGTATGCGCGACAGGGCGATGTCAAAACGATTAAAGAAATTCGGGAACTCCAACGCGATATTTTCTCAAAAATTCCTGATACGCAAGCAATGTCCGATTTGGATTCAACCGTGGCGTGGGCAAAAAATAACAGCGGCAACCCGAAAAAACTTTCGATTACCGGATTTTGTTGGGGCGGACGCATTGTTTGGCTCTATTCGGCACATAATCCAAAAGTCAATGCGGGCGCGGCTTGGTATGGACGACTCGTGCCGGGCGCAACCAAAAATCCGGTTCAACCGAAAATGCCGATTGAGATTGCCAAAGATTTGAAAGTTCCCGTGATCGGGCTTTATGGCGCACTGGACGGTGGAATTCCGATTGACAGCGTTAATCAAATGCGAACAGAACTCAACCAAGGACAATCCAAATCTGAAATCAATATTTACCCCAATGCCCTGCACGGATTTCACGCCGATTACCGTCCGAGCTATAACAAAGAAGCCTCAGAAAAGGCTTGGGCAACATTACAGACTTGGTTTAAGAAAAATAAGGCGATGTAGAAAGTGGAAAAGTGAATGGTCAAAATTTGAAATTTGCTTTTGATTGACTGGAACGCCGTCCATCTTGGCGGCATTGAGCGCAGGGCGCGAACATTTAAAGGTTATTTCAGCTTGACTTTAGCTAAACTCAGCTACATCGTTTTACGATGTTTGCCAGCAAGATGCTGGCGTTCCTTAAAAGTGAAAAGTCAAAATTTGAAATTTGCTTTTGATTGACACTTTCTAGTTCAAAACAAAACTTTATACTTTAAATTATGACAACTGACAATTTACAACTCGTTTATACTTTGCTGTGCGATGATGTCCGGCTCGAAATGGGTAACAAAATCTCGCTGATGGGCGTTTTTCAAAACATTATGGTCGAGCGTTTGCCGGTTTCGATTATTAAATTTGCGGTGGTCAATCATTGGCGCGGTGAAGGGATTCATCAGGCTGAGGTCAGAATTCTTGCACCCGATAAAGGCAATTTGGTAGTGACTTCGCAACCAACCGCCCTCGAACTTGCCACCGGAGGTTTTACCGATAACGTCAGCTTTTTTGTCAACGTGGTTTTTCCGAAATCAGGAACTTATTGGATTCAGACTTTGGCAGATTCGGTTTTATTAGAAGAACTTCCGTTGATTGTGGTAGATACAAATAATATGAATGAGGTTGCGCCAATGGAAGAATTTTCAGAGACGGTAAATTAGTCTTGATAAGCAAGTGATAATAAGTTTTGTTTGATAAGTGGAATCTTGAGAATCGGTATAGTGAGCGGTAGCGAACACCATTATTTTCTAGCTTGACTGAATCTAAGCGGACTCGCTACCGCTCGCTCTACCGATTTTGTTATCAATCAATTATCTCGCAAAATTTATGTTTGCCTGCTTAAATGTTTGAATCTCCCAAATCCCAGCCTTATTTCAAATCCCATCAAATAATCTAAAGCTAAGTGGGGAATTTTACCCACTTAAAGGCGAATTTTTACTCAACAAACTGATTAAAACATTGATTTATCCTACATTTACGCGGTTTGTAGAAGGCATATTTTTTGCATTAGCCAAATGTAGTTAAAAAGAATTTTTGAAAGAAAATTCATAGTTTAATTTCGATAAAAATAAGCCATCATGCAAATTCTAAATAACTTTAAAATTCAACATAAATGTTCGGATTGTAAAATGCGCTCAAATAATTTCTTTTGCAGTTTGCAGGATAATAATTTGAACATTTTTGAATCCCTGAAAATTACAAATGCTTATCCAAAAGGTTCGACGCTTTTTATGCAAGGACAGAATGCAAACGGAGTTTATGTTTTGTGCCAGGGGCGGGTAAAGATTTCGACCTGTTCGCGGGATGGAAAAGTAATAATTCTACATATTGCTGAACCCGGCGAAGTTTTGGGATTAAGCTCGGTAGTTTCAAATTCGGTTCATATCGGAACGGCGGAAGTCTTAGAATCCTGCCAAGTAAATTTTGTCAAAAACGATGATTTTATTAGCTTTTTACGGCAAAATACCGAAGCCTGTCTGAGTGCAGTTAAACAACTCGGTCAAAATTATCAAACGGCTTACCTGCAAATTTGTTCTTTGGGATTATCAAATTCGGTTTCAGACCGTTTAGCTACGCTTTTTTTGGCTTGGTGCAAAGCGAATTGTGATAATCACGACCAGATTCATTTGAAAGTTGCCTACACGCACGAAGAGATTGCTCAAATGATTGGGACTTCGCGTGAAACCGTGACCAGACTTTTGAAAGATTTTAGGGAACGAAAATTGATTACGCTGAAAGGCTCGGATTTGGTTATCAATAACAAAAGACAACTGGAACAATCAATCGGAGCGCGAACAATATTGTGATGATGGTCACAGCTTTTTGTGATAAACGTCCTAAGTTGATTATCGAAGATAAGAGAAAATAGATTGCCTTTGAGTGAGGGAAGGCAACAATGCTCAAACACTTTGCAATTTATGGACGATTTCTCGGAAAGCCAATTTCTGCTGACGAGTTGTTTTGTGATTTACCGCTCAAAACCAAACAATCTTTAGCTTCACTCAAACAGACAAAGAAAGTTCTCAAAGGAGAAATTGTCACGCAAATTGGCAGTTTCTCCTCCTTCATTTATTTGCTTCAGAATGGAAAGGCTCAGATGTCATTAAAAAATAATTTAGGGATGAAAAAAAATATCCGATTAGTTGAAAAGAAAGAAATTATTGGTTTAAAGCACTTGTTTGCCAATGCGCCTGGCGAAATGTTTTTGGAAACTCTCTCGCCTTGTGATTTTGAAATTATCAAACAGACGGATTTTATTGAATTTCTCAAAAATGAGCCGCAAATTTGTTTTCGACTAGCTTCCCTACTCAGCTTAAATATCCAGCTCAGTTACGAAACCTTTTCTAATTCAAATTATTGATTCGGGCATTTATTTTTCCACTTGTGACTTGTATCACAAATAGTCGTGATACTGCTCACCGACAGCCGAAATTTCAAGCCATAAAATCTAAATTGGAGAGAAGAAGTAATAATTTTATTCCATCTTTTTATTAACAACCCCGAGTTATTAACAACTCCGAGGAAAAAAGGAGGTAGTGTATGAATTTATCAAACAAGATAAAACTCATTTTGCTGAGTGGATTCACACTTTGTTTATTTATCTGGGCGATTACCGGAACATTGAACAAAGTCAGCGGAACAAACGAGACAGAGACTCAAAATGTTCTGCCGAATGCAAATCCCGATGATTATGTCGGGAGTGAGTCTTGCAAAGCCTGTCACGAAGACCAATTTAATAGTTTTTCGGATACTAAACACGCAAAACTCGCAAACTTAGCCAGTTGGAAGGGTAAAGTGCAAGGCTGTGAATCTTGTCACGGTCCGGGCAAAGCGCATCTCGAAGATGCCACCGATAAAACAAAAATAATTTCATTTAAAAATAAAAATTCAAAACAAATTTCCGAAACCTGTTTGGCATGTCATTCAGGCAAGGAAAGTCATAATAATTTTCGACGCGGTGAACATTGGCGCAACGATGTAGGTTGCACCGATTGTCACACCGCGCACGGACCGAATCACGATAATTCAAAGGCTGATTCAATTAGCTTGATCGGGGATGTTTCCCGACAAAAGCCGAATCGGGCAACTGAATTAATGCTGAAGTCGAGCGAACCGCAACTTTGTATCTCTTGTCACAGCGAAACAAAAGCGCAATTTAGCAAACCGTTTCATCACAAAGTTTTAGAAGGAACGATGAAATGTAGCGATTGTCATAATCCGCACGGCGGATTTGAAGCAAAACAGACAAAATTAGCGGTTGGAGTGGATTCGGCTTGTATCAAATGTCACACCGACAAGCAAGGTCCGTTTGTATTTGAACACGCTCCGTTGAAGGTTGAAGGCTGTTCGGCTTGTCATACGCCGCACGGCGCGTCAAACCCGAAATTGCTCAAACGCAGTCAGGTCAGACAACTTTGTCTGGAATGTCACAGCGGAATTACCGAACAACTTTCGGATGGTCCGACGGGGGGTCCGCATAGTCAAACATCTATCCGTTCTACAACCTGCACGGTTTGCCATGCGGCAATTCATGGCTCGAACGCGAGTAATGTGTTCTTTAGATAATGAATAAGAGGAGGATAAAACAATGGCTTACAAATTTAATCAAAGAGGAAAAAGCCCAATAACAATGAATATCGTATTCCTCTTATTTTTCGCATTAGGATGTTTGCTCCTGATAGCCCTTGATTTGCGGGCGCAATCTCCACAGGCTTCGCCATCACCTTCAAACGAAAACAATACAGTTACGTTTAGTGGCTATGACGTTACTTCCAGTTTTGAAGTCGGGGTGCGCGGAGTGAGCGTCAATGGCAATGACAACAAATATCGGAGCGATTTTAACTATCGTCCCGGCTTTCGTGTTTTTGATTCCAGCCTGTTGATGAAACGTCAGGAAGGTAAAGGAGGACTTTTTGATTCATTGCTGATTACTTCTTCGGGATGGAATGCCGACCCTTCGGGTTTTACCCGTATCAATATGGAAAAGGCGGGAGCTTACCGATTCGATGCTAACATTCGGCAAGTTGTCTATTTCAATAATTTAAGAACTCATGCCAGAAATGGTCACACGGCAAATACACGCCGAAATTTCGGCGATTTTGATTTAACCGTTTTTCCTGAAAGTGAAAATTTTCGGCTTCGATTTGGCGCGGGCTACAATCGGAACAAAGGAACGGGCAGTATTACTTCGCGTGCTTATAGCGATGAGTTTCCTGTCCCCTCATTGGTAGATAGTCGAACTACTGAATTTCGAGCCGGAGTGGATGGAAAACTACTTGGCTTTAATTTGTCTGTCGGATACGGTTATCGCCGTTTTAACGACAACACGAATTACCTGATTTCGACTTTAGAGCCGGGTTACACTAACGCTACCACGGTTATTTCTACTTTTAATAGATTATATCCCATCAAAGGCGATACTCATTACACAACTTTTAACGCGCAACGCACTTTTGCCAAGAAATTGGATTTTACCGCCCGTATAATCTACTCGTCATCAGTATCAAAGTTTGAATTTTTGGAAAGTATTACAGGACGGGATAACAACAATAACTTTGTTGATTCCGATACCTTCAATATTGGAGGGGATTCCAAACGTCCGCAAACTCGGGGTGATCTCGGATTGACTTATGCAGTGACGGACAATTTCAGAATTTCAAATACCTTTACTTTTGAACATTTCAACATCGGGGGTGGTGGTCCGTATGGAAATGTTTTGATTCGCAGAAATGCAGTCGGAAATCCGCTAGCTCCGAGTATTACGAATAGAGTTTATCACCGTGATACGAGGTTCAAGCGTTATGCCAATACGGTTGAAGGCGATTATCAATTTAATGACCGCTTTGGTGTTCATTTTGGTTATCGTTATACTCATCGAAAAATTGATTTAGGGGGCTTCAATCTAACCACCACTTCGACTATTACTAATACGTCGAATATTTGTAGTTTAACCATCAATCCGGCAATTATTTGCGAAGAAGAAGAAAACACAACCAATACGTTCATTGCCGGATTCAAAGCCAAGCCGATGAAGCGTTGGGTAATTTTTGGTGATTTGGAAACCGGCGAGGCGGATAATGCTTTCACCCGGCTTGCCAACTACAATGTTACGAATCTTAGGTTGCGTAGTCGTTGGAGTTTCAACCGATTTGCTATCAATGTTTCGGCTATAACGAAGGACAACGAAAATCCATCCTTATCAACCGCACCACAAGGAAATGTAACGGGAGATTTTATCGCCAACACGAAAAGCCGCATCTTTTCGGTATTTGTTGACTGGACCCCAATTGATAGGTTTTCGCTTAGTTCGGGTTATACATATCAACACTTGACGAGCGAAACCGATATTGTCATCAATACCGGAGCTTTAGTGCGTGGCTTTAGTCAATTTTATATCCGTGACCATCATGTATTTTTTGATGTCTCGGCACAACCTTTTAATCGGGTTTCGTTCTTTGCAAGTTATCGTTACAATAATGATCGGGGTCAAGGCAATAGAGTTCCCGCCGCATCGAATATCCTTGTTACCTCTTATCCGTTCAAACTATTTACAGCCGAAAGCCGAATCGCAATTCGGTTGACCAAGAATATTGATTGGAACATAGGTTATCAATATATCGGATACAATGACCGTTTTCGGGTTGATCCGTTGCTTTGGGTTTATAGTCCGCAGGATTATCATGCAAACCTTCCATATACATCACTTCGCATCTATTTAGGTCGCGGAGAACGATAATTGGGGAAATTAAGAGGCGTTTCTGATTTCGGATGCGCCTCTTGGCTTTTTCCAATACGCCTTTAACCTAATTTGGAAACAGGAGGGAATCAGTTGTGAGTGAGACGATCAATGACCTTGAAGTCAAATCGCCGAAAAAAATCGGCAGACGACAATTGTTGGATTATTTGCTTGGAACGAGTGCCTTTGCGACCCTAGCGGCAATCTTCTATCCGATCTTCAAATTTATGATTCCCCCGGAAGTGGTTGAGGCGCAGCAAAACTCGGTAGTGGCGGCAAAGACCAGCGAGATTGCAAATAATTCCGGCAAAATTTTCAAATTCGGGAGCAAGCCCGGTCTGATCATTCGCACTGAAACCGGAGACTTGAAGGCTTTTTCAGCAACTTGCACACATCTCGATTGCATCGTTCAATATCAACCCGACGCGAAAAATATTTTTTGTGCTTGTCATAATGGCGTTTATGATTTGACAGGTAAAAATGTCAGCGGTCCGCCGCCACGTCCGCTCGAAGAATACACCGTAAATGTTAAGGGCGACGATATAACAGTTACTAAAGCATAAACAACCAATGAATTTTGATGCCGCAAAAAATTGGCTCGATGAACGGCTGAGTATCAGTTCAGCCGTCGAATTGGCGAAGAAAAAGGAAGTTCCGATTCATCGCCATTCGGTCTGGTATTACTTTGGCGGAATGACTCTTTTTCTCTTTACGGTGCAAGTCGTAACGGGAATTCTGCTTCTGCTTTATTATCGTCCGAGTGCTGAAAGTGCTTTTGAAAGTGTGCAATTTATCATCACCGAAGTCGAATTTGGTTGGCTGATTCGCTCAGTTCATAGTTGGTCGGCAAATCTGATGATTTTGACGCTGTTCATACATTTGTTCAGCGTCTATTTTATGAGTGCGTATCGCAAACCGCGCGAGATAACTTGGGTGAGCGGCTACCTTTTGCTGATTATTTGTATTTGTTTCGGCTTTAGCGGTTATTTGTTGCCGTGGAACAAATTAGCGTTTTTTGCCACGAAAGTCGGGACTGAAATTGCGGGTGTTGTTCCTATCGTCGGAGATTTTATGCTCAGGTTTTTACGCGGCGGCGATGAGGTCACAGGTGCAACGTTGACGCGGTTTTTTGGTTTTCACGTTGCTGTTCTTCCCGCCGCAACGACGGTTTTGCTCGGCATTCATCTACTTTTAGTGCAGATGCACGGAATGAGTGTGCCGCCCGCACAAGAAGGAAAAGAACTGAAAAAGATGAAATTCATTCCGAATTTCGCTCTCCGCGACCTCATCGGTTGGATTCTTGCGATTGGAGTTTTAGCAGCTCTGGCGGCGATTTTCCCTTGGGAATTGGGCGAAAAAGCTGATGCGTTTGCACCCGCTCCGGCGGGCATCAAGCCTGAATGGTATTTTCTTTTTATGTTTCAAACGCTCAAATATATTCCGGCGAAAATTCTCTTCATTGATGGCGAAGTGCTTGGCGTTTTGGCGTTCGGTTTGGGCGGATTGGTATTTCTGCTCGTGCCGTTTCTGGTGAAGCCAACGAGTAGCCCAAGAAGGAAACTCGTCTTTAAGATATTTGGTATTTTTGTGGTGGTTTTTATAGTGGTGATGACGATTGTCGGCTTTCTTACTTGACGGAGATTATTGCAATGAAACGACAAGTGAAAAAATTTAATAGCGGCAAGCCCGAATTTGATACGGTTTCATATCGGGTGCGGAAGCCGTTTGTAATGCTCGCGGTTGCTTTGGCAATTACCCTTGGTTTCACGGCGATTTTTATTTTTACAGATACTAAAACCTCAGCTCAAAATAAAAAAAACTCGTGCGTCGAATGTCATTCGCGTCTTGAAGGACGTTTGGGCGAACCGGCAAAATTATTTGAACACGACATTCATCGCTCTCGCGGTCTTTCTTGCAACGATTGTCACGGAGGCGATCCAAATCAGGACGATGTAAAAGCGGCAAAAAGTCCATACACGGGCTATCTTGGAAAACCAAAACCAAGTGAAATTCCGGCTTTTTGCGGAAAATGTCATAGCGATGCTTCGGTGATGAAAAAATTTAACCCTTCTCTGCGGGTTGACCAAGTGCAAGAATATTTCACCAGCGTTCACGGCACACGGCTCAAAGCGGGCGACCAAAAAGTTGCAAACTGTGCAAGCTGTCACGGCATTCACGGCATCCGTTCACCGAGCGATCCGCTCTCGACGGTTAATGCGGTGAATGTCGCCGAAACTTGCGGCAAATGCCACGGCAACGCCGATTATATGAAGGATTACCAAATCCCACACGATCAGTATGAAAAATATAAATCGAGCGTTCACGCCAAAGCGATTTACGAAAAACACGATTTATCCGCGCCGACCTGCAACGATTGTCACGGCAATCACGGCGCAGTTCCGCCCGGCATTACATCTGTCGCAAACGTCTGCGGACAATGCCACAGCCGTCAATCAACTCTTTTTCAAGCCAGCCCGCACAAAAACGCTTTCGACAAATTGCAAGTCGGCGAATGCATTCGCTGTCACAGCAATCACGATATTCTGCCGCCAACCGACGAAATGGTCGGCATCAGCCAAGGTTCGGTCTGCATCAGTTGTCATTCGGCGGATAAAGGTTTTATCGCGGCGGAACAAATTTCTGCCAAACTAACGGGATTAAAATCAAGCGTCCACGATGCGACCGAAATCCTCGAACGCGCCGAACGCGCCGGAATGGAAGTCAGCCGCCCGAAATTTGAACTGCGCGACGCGATGGACGGGCTGACGCAAGCACGAGTTTTGGTTCATACGTCGTCGCCTGACGAGATTGAAAAAGCAATCGCACCAAGTATGGAGGTCGCCGCCAAAAGTTATCAAGCCGGACAATCCGCCTTTGCCGAACTCAATTTCAGACGCGGAGGTCTGGCAGTTTCGCTTGTTTTTATTCTATTTCTCGCCCTATTGGTTTATCTCAAAATACGGCAGATTGAAAGCAAATCCGGTTGCTGATGATGGCGCAACATCTTAGGGCAGATTTGAATGAAAGAAACAGCCTCTAACCACGAGACTCGCTCAGAATTTAAGCATTAAAAAAACTTACGTCATCGGACGCGCATCCGAATAATGTTTTTGATGGCATTATTTGGGGCGGTTTCATCCAATAAATCCAGTGATGCAAAATTCGTCTAAAGTTTTAGAAATTTTGGAAATGTCGGATTTATTATACTTTCAACGGTCATAAATGGAGCATTTGATTTTTAGCAGACTTTTGCGCCCTTGCTCACGCGCAGGCTTCTGCCTTTGTTGAAAAAACTCAGTTTGTGACCGTGCTGGGTATAGACAGTTCAACCGTTATGTAGACAATGAAACAGAGTGTCAAAAAAATGTAGTTTTCTGACACTTGCAAACATAAAATAATATCTAATTGAACTAAAATTCAATTGGATATTACAGGTTAAAAATTAATAGAAAAATGTAAATGTCAAACCTAAAAACCCTAGTGTCAAAAATTTTCAACTATAACACTTCAGTTATTCTGCCTATGTATTTCTCTATTCTACAAATTGTCATAATCGATTTTCTGAAATCGATCTGATTGTTGCTTCAAATCACTCCAATCAAAATCGTATTTTTCTTCTTCACTCCAATCATTTGGGAACTCAATATGGAAAAATCCCCCTAGAGCTGGTTCCGTAGAATAATAGCTGTCAGAGTTTATAGACAATAACGTGCTTCCCGGCGCGAAATCTTGCTTTCCAAATTGCGATGAAAGTAAAATTAGGAGTCCCGCAACTGAGTTCAGAAGATTGCCAAAATTTGCTTCTTTAAATTCGAATCCTTCTGTCGTGCTTACTTTTATTGTAAGCCTGATACCAGGATAACTCTGTGGTAGTAGCCCACTGTTTAAATGGTTCAAAAACCGACTGTGTTCCATCCCAGATTGGAACATGCACTTTGTAGCCAGAAAGATGATGAGTCTTATTCACTATTCTATATCTGTGAATATTCCACTTTTTTTCAGGCACTGGATTTCCTTTTTTATCAAGTGGGTTATAAATATTCTCTTTCAGGATTGCCTTGAAATTAGCCTCAATTTCAAGGCATGTTCGCATGAAAAGCTCATGAACTCTAAAGGAGTAAGTATTTAAATTGCAATCTGATGGTTCAATAAACTCGAATAATCTTTGTAAGTCACTCTGGATCAATATGAATGCGCGAACATAGTGTTCAGGGGACTCCGAATAGCGTCTGTCAACTATATATGCCCATTGGCTATTTCCAGAATTTGGACCGTTTACGAATCCTCTGTAGTTTCGATGAAACGGTTTTAAATGACTCATACTTTAACTTTCTCCTACACCTAACGCCCGAATCAACCGGGCGGGAAGCATTGTATCGAGCATCCAAGTTTTGCGAATGACATGCAAGCTCATTTGGCTCCGGTTCAATGAGCTGTTAGGCGAGACCTTTACCGCCCAACGCTGATTAACGATAACGATTATTTAGCCGGAACAGAGGGAACAAAGTTGCTGATTAATTGAAAGATAAAGCCGACTATTAGGAACCATATCCCGAACCGAGCCAGACGATCAAATCTCTTCGCCTTTCTGATTTCGTCCGCATCTGTCTCCTCACGAATAAAGTAACTGGCTCCGGTTCTACTAATGGATTCTGGTAAGCCAAACTTCCAGAGAAGAACTACCCCGACAATATCGCACAAGAGTCCAAAACTATTCACGAGTTTTGGTAAATGATTGAATATGTTTTCCATGGTATTCAAGATTCAGCATGCCTAACACCGCGTTGAGCCGAATGCCCGGTGCGAATGATCAGTTCGGACTTTATTCAGTCGGGCATTTCGGCTCCAATAACAGTTGGGTTCGGCGTTGCTCTTGCTCTACTTCTTTCAACTGTAAGTGTAAGTCAACCGTAGTTGATTCTCGTGTCGCAAGTCGAAATCAACTCGCTTTTGCCCGCGTCGGGCATTCGGCTCAACGCGGTGTTGGGTTCACACGAGAGAACCCAACGATTGATTAACTCCAACGCCGTTGATTGTAATAAAAAGTAATTGTATTATCAACAATACCTTCGCCAAAATTGGATTTTAAAAATTAACTTTGGAGACTTTTAACCCTACTGTCTAATTTCAGCAATGAAAATGATAGAAACACCCAGTAAATATCAAAGTTGGAGATTTGCAAAAATTTAGCTGAAATATCCAATTCGGTTTTTTGCCATAAAACAAACCGCTCCAAATTAGCTCAACTCACTTCCCGTTATTCAGCATCAGCTTGAGTTTGTCTCCTTTGTGGCATTCGGCGCATTGGAATTTTGAAATATCGCCAAGATTTAAAGGATGCGTGAACGCTTTGTCGCCTTTATGACAAGTTGCACAAAGCCAATTTCCTCTATCTCCCAGATTAACCGGGTGTTGGAATTTTCCTTCATTTGGGATAATGGTTTTTCCGCCGAAGGTTTGATCAATCGTGGTATGGCAGATGTTGCATTCGTTTCGGATTGGTTGCCCTTCTTTGCTGAAATGCTCTCCGTCGTGGCAGCGGAAACAGCCTTGAAAATTGCGATGCCCGATGTTGTTTGGGTGCGTGTTCCAATTGGTTTTCATCTCCGGGAAAAAGTTTGTTTGAAAAATTCTCTGAACTTCTCTCACCGCATTATCAACCGAAGCTCTTTTCGTTGAATAAATATCAGGGTAACTGGTGCGATAGTATGAATCCAATTCAGAGCCAATTGCATTAACAGCTTCATTCTCAGTTGTGTATGGTTTCGCTAAAACCTCCACCGCCTTCATTTTAATAAACGGCAAAGAAACATCAAGTTTGCCGGCTTCGAGCGATTTATCCACTGAATCATTCGGCGAAACGTAAATGTGCGCCGGACGATTGTGGCAATCAACACAATTCATTATCCGTTTCGAGGCTCCTTCGATTTGCTGAGGCGAAAGCGGTTCATCTTTTGACATATACTCAGTCACTTTGCCGTTCGCATCCTTCATCCGCACCCACGGAATGTCCTGACGTTTCTCGTCATTAGCGATATATGTAATTTCATTGGCTAGATTCATATGCCAATGAATTCCGGCGACTTGTCCCGAATTCGGGTTACCGCCACCGACTTTGACCAGCAAACGGGTTTGATTCAAAGAGTTATTTTGATCGTAGCCGTAATGATTGAAAACTCTCAACTGCTCACCAAAAAACTTTTCCGACCAATGACATTTTTCGCAAGTATCGCGGGCGGGGCGCATATTGTGAACGGGTGTTTGAACCGGCTTATTGTAATTATCAGTAATTACTCCATAGAGTTGGCGAATTCCGGCAAACTTAGTCTTAACGTAACTTTCCGCACCGCCACCGACATGGCATTCAACGCAACGAATACGAGCATGGGGCGAAGCATTATAAGCCACAAATTCAGGCTTCATCGCAGAATGGCAGGTTTGTCCGCAAAACTCTACCGATTCGGTGAATTCGTAAGCCCGATAGCTTCCAAATCCACTCATAAAAAGTAATATCACCGAGACAAACAAAAAGACCAGAAAATTACGTCGTCGTCGCGGACCATTGAGGTCAAATATCGGATAGGAAACAATTTCTTCGACGGACAATTTCCTTCTTCGCCAACGTTCAATCAACATCCCGACTAAAATAACCAAAATGCCGAAAAATGTCGCCGCAGGTAGAAGAATAAATGTTAGAAGTCCAAGATATGGCTGTCCATCAGGACTGGACATTTCAATTAGAAACAGGAGTCCGACACTCGTCAAACTCGCCACCATAATGGATGCTCCGGCAAGGCTTATGTAATTATGCAAAAGACTTGGAACTTTAGGTTTTCCCTTTGTTTCTTCGCCTTTTGTTTCTTCTTTTTTTTCTTCATCTGGAATGATTTCTTTTTCGTCACTCATAATTTTTCCCACCAAAGAATATTTAGAAGCTGTTTGAAAACTCGAAATTAGTCCGCTTCCTGTCACCAATGGTGACTAATATAATAGCGTAGGGAGAATCCCTACGTTAAGTTAAAAAGCCCCTCCGTCTCTGAAAGAGACGAACACAAATTGTTGAATGTGCGTCACTTACAGCGACGAAATGATTACTTTTACCAACGTAGGGTGTCGCTCGTTCCTCGCTTTACCCCACGCTATTATATTTGTCCCCGTTGGGGACTTTAAGGATTATTTGAGTTTTCAAACAGCTTCATAGAAAATCACATTGCCATCTCAATCAACAAATGTGCATACAGCATTGAGGTACAGCTATATGCACAAATAGTTTGTAATTCGTTTGAATTTTGATAAAGCCTCATTATTACTCGCTGGGCGGCGTTCTTAGCGTCTTCATATATTCCGCTAATGCTTTGGCTTGTTCGGCAGTCATTCCTTTGGCTTCAAACCCCGGCATAAAGGGCGGTTTTTCGCCTTTTTTACCTTTTAGAATAACTTCGACATGTGCTTCTATCGCTTTTGCCGGATCAAAGAATTTCGATGCTGTTGCGGTATGACAAGCCTGACATTTTGTTTTATAGGTTGTCGCAACTTCTTCATCTGTTTTAGAGATGGCGCGAACCGTATTGATATTGAAAACTGCTATTGCAAATAGCGGAAGAATGATAATGGCTATGACAAAAATTTTAATTTGATTGACTTTCATAATTGTCTCCTCTCAAAAAGTTTTTAAGCCTCTGTTCATCAAGGCTCTCACTATCTTTCCTATGCAAATTGTGTGCAATTCTTCACAATCTCCTAAAACATTGGGGTTTATTGCTATTACATTTCTTTTTGACAACTTTTTCACAAAAGATGTTGTGCAAAAATTCACGGGATTGGGTAAATTTACCCAGCGATATTTTCAAACGACTTTTGACTTTTTTGAAACGCTGCTATTTGCCTGATGTTTTCAATTGCCTCATATAAAAAACCAACGCCTTTGCTTGTTCGTGCTTCATTCCATTTGCCTCATATCCCGGCATAAAAGGAGGTTTCGCCCCCTTTCTACCTTTCAAAATTGCCTCAACAAGTTGGTCATCTGTTTTTGCCACATCGAAAAACTTATCCGCTTTTGCAGTATGACAAGCCATACATTTTGCTTTGTAGGTGGCAGTAGCTTCTTCAATCGCTTTGACATCCGGCGTATTTGTTACATTTGAACTCGCATTTAGGTTCGCATTGATATTTGGATTTGAATTGTTACTGACATTTGCGTTGGCATTTGCACAAACACAATTACAAGTACAAATATTTACATTCGCATTTGTATTCGTATTTACCTCAGAATTTGTATTTACAGTCGTATTGGAATTGGCGTTCTGCGTATTTGTGCTGTTTGGCAAACGCAATTGTTTCATATAAACGACTAATTCTTTGGCTTGTTCGGCAGTCATAGCTTTAGCTTGAAAACCGGGCATAAACGGAGGTTTTTCACCTTTTTTGCCTTTCAAAATTATTTCGACCAAAACATCTTCAGCTTTTGTCGGGTCATAAAACTTTTCTGCTTTCGGGGTATGACAAGCGGCACATTGCGTCTTGTAAGTTGCCGCTACATCTCTTTTAGTAATCGAAACCGATCGAATACCGGAAGAACTCAAAACCATTATGACGAAGAATGGAACTGAAATTACTAATATTAAAAGAACTTTTATTTGATTGATTTTCATTTTTACCTCCTAAATAATTGTAGGGGCTTTTCTAAAACTTAAAATTATTTCCTTTGTGGCATCGCTTACAATCCGCAAAATCTGTTCCCCCAAAAGCCCTTTGATTGTTATGACAACCTCCGCAACTCTGGGAATTCTTCGGAGCAAAGTGCATCGAAGCCAAAGGCATAGTTACCTGATTACCTCGTGGCGCACCTGCTTTGACGTTATGACAACTGGTGCAATCGAGCTTATGTTTGGCGTGGCTGAATACTGCAAAAATATTTGCCGATTCGGATCGCGTCCCCGTCTTTTGACCGGGCTGATGGCACACACTACACGATGACAAATTACTATCGGCATTGGCAGAATGACATTGAAAACAAGTGGCGTGTGTGTTAGCTCCCGTAGGAATGGACATTGCCGCACCTGAAGGCTTATGACAAGTGGTGCAATTTGTTTGCTTCAAATGCTGCGCGTGGTCAAATCGAACATTGAAGTTTCGCAATGATGGAAATCCCTTCATTGTTCCTTTCTCAGCGTCAGTATGACAAATAGTGCAAATCGGACTTTTATTATCCGCAAACTGTTGCGTATGACAACCGATGCAAGGCGTGTGTCCGTCCTTGCCGGGCAGGCTGATGCGTGGAGAATTGTCATCCCGACGATGACAGACGAGGCAAGGAAGTTGGGAATGATACTGATTTGTATGCGTGAATTTTGCCAGCACTTGCGAGTTTGAAAGTGAATTGGTTAAAGATTTTATCGTATTAGTTTCGGAAGTCTCTGAATTTGCCGGCAAGCTATTATTCGGAAAGGATTTCGTCGAATTGCTTTCAATTTTATTATTTGAATTAGAACAAGAAACCAAGGCATATCCGCAGACCAAATAGACGAAAACCAAAACTACAAATTGACACCAACGCCGCGAGGACATTGAATTTTTCGCGGGTTGCCGATTGTTTTCAATTTGATTTTTCATATTCAATTTCAATTTCCCTACTGAGCTGCAATCGCTTTTGTATGCGATTCGGGAATCGGCAGTTTCCCAAATGAAAGATGACATTTCACACATTGAAATTTCGCATCTTTTTTTCGCGCATCAACTTCATAATTCAAAATTCCCCCATCATCCGCCGTGGCTGTGATATGACACGGACTGCACGAAAGGACATCAACTTTTTTAGTTTTGGCAAACAACGTATTTATCTTTGAAACGCTGTGACAAGTTGCACATTCGAGGTCGGCGTGGCTTGAAAATTCGTGTCTGAAAGTGGATGACGAATCGCGGTTACGCCAAGATGTCAGCATAATTTTGTCGCCTATTTTCATGGGCGCGGCGACTTTTGCGTCAAAATCGCTTTTTGGCGCATTTGGTTTTAGTTTATGACATGCCGCACAATTGCCGGGCGCGGGCAAAATTCCGGTGTCCGTCGAATGACAAGTAAAACAAGTCGTGTGACCAATTGGCGAAGTTTTGAAAGTCCCTTTTTTGAGCCAAAAAGCATCGCCTAATTTTGCCGGAGGCTTGGTGAAATATTCGTTATCCGATTTGTCCTGTGGTTGTAAAGTCTGATGGCAAACTTTGCAACTTTCTTCGCCAGCCCGCTTAAAATTGGCATTCGCAAATATTGCATTTGAATTTTGCTCAATTGGATTTGAATTTTGGCTGACAATCTCAATGTGCTTGTCGTGTGCGAAGGAAATCGCAAAGTCCGAAACCGCCGTTTTGCCTTTCGGCGATTTGTCGAAAATCTCACGCGGATTTGGAAAAGGATGACGTGAACTATTATTGGGCGAAGGGTTGGTATGGCAAATTGAACAAATAGTTGGTTTAGAACCGCTTCCGAAAAACTGCTGTTTATGACAATTCAAGCAAGATTCGTGTTTCGGATAATCAGTAATGTCAGGAAAAGCAGTCCCTTTTTTTCTGACCGATTTCCAGTTTGCTGATGGGAATTTATGACACGAATTACAAGATTGTTTATGTTTGCCATGCGGAAAACTCGAAAACTTTTGCAGGTTCTCAATAATTTCCTTCGCCCCATTTTCAGAATTTTTAGCCTCTGAAGGCGGAAAATAAAGCACACTTACCCCAATGCCAAATAAGACAACCAAAAACATTGAGCAGATTCGAGTGATTTGTGTTACACGCCCCGTTTTCATTTTCCGCCTACCAAAATCTTAAAACTTCATTTCAGAGTAGAAAGAAATCCATTTTTTGTATGTGATTTTAGTCACATCTTTGCCTCTTATAAATCGTTAATATGGTGGGTAAAATTCCCCAATAAATTTAATACAAGTGTGTGCAATCTTTCAAAAACTTAATAAATACAAGGCTTTCAGTCAAAGGCACGGGGTTTGCTCTAAGCCAAAATAGCTATATCTATAAACAGATAAAAAAAGAGTTTATGTCAGTCATTGAAGAAACAATAAAAAACACATCAGTTGAAATGCCAAGCAGGGTCAGAGCCAAAGAATCTTTGCTTTCAAAATTTTTAGGCGTGCTTTGTTCGGTGCGGTTGGGAATCATTTTGTTGATTTTGTTAGGACTTGCTTGTTTGGTTGGAATGTTGATTATGCAGCAGAATGTTGACGGGTTTGAACGCTATTATGCAGAACTAACTCCTTCGGAGCGGTATGTTTATGGCGCACTCGGCTTTTTTGACATTTATCACATTTGGTATTTCAACGGGCTTCTCGCAGTTCTTTCGCTCAACATCATTCTGGCTTCGATTGACCGTTTCCCGAAAACTTGGATGTTTATTAAAAAACCTGTTTTGACCCCGCCTGTGCGTTGGCTCAAAGACCAAACCGAAACCAATTCGTTTTCGATACAGGGCGAAAATAAAGAAGCGACAGTTGAAAAACTCGCGGAATCTTTCAAAAAATCAGGTTGGCGAAAAGTAGCAATCAGCGAAAAAAATGGGCGGACTTTTATCTTTGCTCAATCGGGCGTGTGGAATCGGTTTACTTATTTAGCGGTTCACGTTGGGCTTTTAACTATTTTTGTTGGCGGTTTTATGACCTCGCAACTTGGACACACGGGAAATTTGCCGCTCACTCCCGGACAGTCTGCCAATTTGATTTACGAAACAGAGTTTAAACTTGACCAAGTTCAAGAAGTCACCAAACGCTTACCATTTGAAATTACCTGCACCGATATTCAGCAAAAGTTGATTAAAAAAGACGAGTCAATTTCGGCGATGAACACGATTGATTGGTTGACGAAAATTCAAATCAAAGACGAAGGAAAAACAAACGAAGCAGTAGTGCAGATGAATCGTCCGTTTGATTATCGTGGCTATCGTTTTTTCCAAGCGAGTTTTGTGCCTGTCGGTCGGGCGAGAAATATTACGGTTCGTTTGAGCGATGCAACCGGTCAAACCCAAGATATACACATCAACCGAAATGATTCAAACACTTTAGCGGACGGAACAAAAATCCGATTCGTTGATTTTCGCGGGAATTTCATTCTCGGACAAGAAAATCCGAATGAAGACACCAGCAATTATCCGAAGCCGGGAGCGGTTTTAGAGGTCACGCCAACTAATGGCACACCTCAAACGGCGTATGCTTTCGGCGAAAAAATGGCAAATATTCCGATGGCTGACAAATTGATTGGCGGCTACAAATTTCAATTGATTGATTTTGAAAAAGTCGCTGACCAGCACATTCTTTCGGTGCAATACGACCCGGGCGTGAATGTCGTTTATCTTGGTTTCGCGCTTTTATGCCTAACTTTGGTTGGAGTCTTTTTCTTCTCGCACCAGAGGGTTTGGGCAGCGATTGAAGAAACTTCGCCGAACAATTTCGACATCACGATTGGCGGTAACACAAATCGGAATCAGACCGGATTTGCCGAAAAATTTACAAAATTTATGACCAATTTACAAAAAGGAATCAAGGAGGCTTAATGAGTCAGGAAATTTTACAACCATCAGTTTTAATATCAAATAACAAAGAAGAAGTAGCCAAAAAATCTTTTTCGTGGCAATCATATATTCCGTTTTTTTTAGCCATCTTCGGCTCACTCGCTTTGCTTTTGCTGAGAATCAATCTCGGCGGAGAGCGTTTCATTTCGGATGGGGCATTGATGATGCTGGCTTTGGCGAGTTATCTGATGGCAGCGGTTTTTTATCTAACCAATCTTTATGCGCCTTCAAACATCGCGGAAAAACTTGGAGCTTGGGGAGCGATACTCGGCGTATTTTTCAATCTTTCGAGTTGGCTGATTCGATGGGTCGCGGCATACGACCGTGAACTCGAAATTTTTGTCCGGCAAGGACGCGATTTGTCTGAAATGCCTTGGATGTTTCGTTATGTTCCATTTGCCAATTTATATGATTTGAGTCTAGCTTTTGCGCTCGGCGCGGGGCTAACCACGCTGTTGGTCATTCGGCGCGAACAATTTCAGATTGTCGCCGCGCTGTCGCTTCCGCTGGCTGCCATAATTTTAGTTTTAGCCCGATTTATCGGCGGAGAATTTGTTGATTTACCACCAGTTCTGGATTCGTATTGGCGACCGATTCACGTCGGCGTGGCTTCTCTAAGTTACGGAATCGCGTTGGTTTGTTTTGCAGTGGCAGTGCTTTATTTGCTCAAAGACGGGCTGAAAGTTCAAGCGATGGCAATTTGGACAAGCCTTTTCGCACTCTCGGTTTTTGCAACGATTAGTAAATTCAGCGTCTTTTCGCCAAGCACCTTTGGAACTTACACAGCTTCAACCTTTTTAGGCGATTCGCGGATGTCTTTGGCTCTCAGGGCAGATATTCCCTACGTTGGTTGGCTGATTGTTTTGGCAGGCGCATTGTTGGTCGGAGCGATTGTTTCTTATGGAATGTATCTTTCCAAAAATGATGAAAAGCTCAACACGATTGGACTTCGTTTGATGCAGTTAGCTTTGCTCGCGCAAGGGGCGGGAATCGCCGTTTTAGTCTATCAAATCAACAACTTACAAAACGTGGTGAGTTTAATCAGCCCTTCGCAATACGAAAAATTTGCAACGTGGATGATGCAACAACAAGATATACCGCAACAGCAAATTTCGATGATGAGTTCGCCACAGCTTTATGGTATTGCTAATCAATGGATTACTGAAAACAGCTCGCGTTTGCATTTGAGCTTAAATGCCAATCCGGTCGAACTGGCGGCGTTGATAACCGCTTTTACAGGAACATTTTTTATCCTGATGTTCAGTTTCAAAACCGACAAAATCCGTTTAGCTCTCCCATCGGCGGAAGTTTTAGACGGCTTGATGTATAAACTCGCCGGAGTGACTTTTGCCGGACTTGCTCTGCTTTTGATTACGGGCGCAGTCTGGGCAAATGAATCTTGGGGACGCTATTGGGGCTGGGATGCCAAAGAAGTCGGGGCGTTGGTCGCGTGGATAACTTATGCAGGATTCCTACATTCGCGGATTGCTCGCGGCTGGAAAGGTCGTCCTTCGGCTTATTTTGCTATCGTGGCGTTTTTATTCATTATTTTTACCTATTTGGGCGTAAGTTATCTGCTTCCGGGCTTACATTCTTACGCATAGACAATTTCAGATTCCAGATTTCAAATTCCAAATTAAATCTGGAATCTGGAATCTGGAATTTGGAATTTGGAATTTGGAATCTAGCATCTGGAGTTTAAAATGAACAAAGAAAATATACTTTTTGGAATTGTCGGATTATTGGGAGGGGTCATTATCGGCTTTATGTTTGCCAATTCGCTCAATCGAAATATGACGGCGCAACCAACCTCGCCGATGTCATCAACGATGTCATCAAATTCTAATGTGCCAACGGGACATCCTGACATCAGCGGAGGTCAACAGCCTTCGGATTCAATGCCCCAAATTCAAACTGCGATTGATGTTGCCAAGAAAAATCCAAATGATTTTGATGCACAGATTAAGGTTGCCGAACTTTACAACCAAATCGAAAGATACGAAGATGTGGCGGAGTTTCTAAAAATCGCCAACAAATTAAAGCCTGATCATTATGAAACGATGGTCAATCTTGGCAATGTCAGTTTTGATAGTGGAAAGTTTGACGAAGCGGAAAAATGGTATCTGACGGCACTCGCCAAGAAAAAAGATGATGTAAATGTCCGCACCGATTTAGGTTTGACCTTTATTTTTCGGGATAAACCGAATTATGACCGTGCCATTCAGGAATTTAATGTCGTGTTGGCTTCAAATCCGAATCATATTCAAGCGTTGCAAAATTCGGTCGTGGCGTATTTGCGAAAAGGGGATTCGACAAAGGCAAAAGAAAATTTAGCCAAACTGGAAGGAGTTGATCCGACCAATTCGGCTATTCCAAGACTTAAAAAAGAGTTAGAAAAATCGCCTTCGATCTGAAATTAAGGAATAGGTAAAAAACAACTTATAAAAGTTTGATGACGGTTTGAGTGGCGGCTTCAGACGCTTTTAAGATTGGCGGAAAGCGGGTTAACCCGCCACTCGAAACGCTTTCAGCATTAAACTGTGACAACTTATTTTCTACACTTTCCTAAAAGACTAATTTTCGTTATCATCCTTATCTTTTTCTTTCTTCAGTTCCAAGGTTATTGCCGTCCGATAAATTGCGGCATCGTCAACCGTGACATCTTTGCTGGCAGATTTTCCTTTGAATGATGCGGTAACGCGATAAGTTGCCGCACCTTCGGAAAAACGAAAAGTAAATTCGCCGCCTTCGCTAGAGTATTTTGAATCAAGTTTTTTGACTGAGCCATCGCTCAAAACTCTTGCAATTTCAACGTTTGCGCCGTAAATACTGTATCCGGCTTGATTAAAAACCGTCCCTTTGACAATCACCAGCGTCCCTTCGTCAATATCCAAAACGAGCCGACTGCCTAAATCGCGGATTTTGTTTTTCCCAACTTCGACATTGTTAATCGTCCCCGAAGTAAAACCGCTTTTAGTAAAAACAAAAGTGTATTTACCTTTTTTCAGTCCATCAATTACAAATTCGCCATTTTTATTGGTGGTGGCGGTCTTAATCTCTTTGTCATTTTGCTTTGCCGTAACTTGAACTTCCGCTATCACATTTCCTCGCGGAGTGCGGACTTTTCCTTTCACTCCGCCAACTTCTTGCGATAAGACAGAAACCGATAGAAATGTTACAACTACAACAAAAAGGACAATATTATTTACAAACTTCATAAATTTATGCATTAACCGATTCGGCTTTTAGACTTTCCCGAAATTCGCTGACCACATCTGTGATGATGTTATTCGAGGTTTCGGGTTGGCTGATAACCGATTAAATCGCTTGGCTTTTTCGAGCGATTCGGCACTCGGCGTTGCATATCTTCAAAGCCTTCGCCATAGGCCACTTCGTATGGAATATAGTCAATTTTGCTGGGCTTCCGGTCATTCCGATTATTTTTTCGGCCAATTTTTTGATCGTAACTTCTTCAGGATTGCCAATATTCATCACTTGACCGAAACATGTCGGGGTTTCGAGACTTTCGACCAAACGCCTCGACTACATCCAAAACGTGACCGAAACAACGGGACTTGATTGCCGTCACCGTGAATCGGAATCGGTTCATTTTGCAGGCGGCTTTGACAAAATTCGGCACAACCATTCCGTATTGTCCGGTTTGGCGCGGTCCGACCGTATTGAAAAGCCGGATAACCACCACCGGCAGACGAGTTTCTTTCCAATGCGCCAACGCGAGAAATTCGTCCAATTCCTTCGCACAAGCATACGCCCAACGATGTTTGCTGGTCGAGCCTTTCAAAATATCATTGTCTTCGGTAAATGGAACTTCCATACTTTTGCCATAAACTTCTGAGGTCGAAGGAATTAGAACCCGTTTGCGATAACGCGCACAAAATCCTAAAACGACATCTGTGCCGTGAAAAATTGTTTCGATGGTTTTGACGGGCTGTTCCATAATCAGTTTTACGCCGACCGCGCTTGCCATATGGAAAACTCTGTCAGTATCCCGAATCAAGTTCGTTCCATCAATTCTTGCGTTCAAAATCGTTCAATAATCAGTTGGAAATCGTTCTTTTCCTTCGAGATGTGCGACATTTGAATAACGCCCCGTCGAAAGGTCGTCAATGACTGTAATATTGTGTCCTTGGCTGTGCAGTTTGTCGGCGAGATGGCTTCCTACAAAACCTGCGCCGCCTGTAATCAAAATTTTCATAAATAAATCTTTAAAGTTCCTAATTAATTCGCTATTTAGAATTTTCTAATCTTTCCGCAAAATACGCAACCGTTTTTTTCAAACCTTCCGCAAGCGGAATTGTCGGCGACCAATCAAGTAATTTTTGAGCTCGTTCGATGTTCGGTTTGCGTTGTTTCGGGTCGTCTTGCGGCAATGGCAAATGCGTGATTTTGATGTCTTTGCCGATGGCTTTTGCCACTTCCTGCGCCAATTCGTTCATCGTAAATTCGCCCGGATTGCCGATATTGACAGGCAAATGAATGTCTTCGGCTTCGGTATTCATCAAACGAATAAAGCCTTCGACCAAATCATCAACGTAGCAAAATGAACGAGTTTGTGTGCCGTCGCCGTAAATCGTCAAATCTTCGCCGCGCAGGGCTTGAACGATAAAATTTGACACGACGCGACCGTCATTTTCTAGCATTTTCGGGTCCGTAAGTGTTGAAAATACGGACAATTCGCGTATCAACGCCGTTTTGCCGGTGATAATCCATAAACAAAGTTTCGGCAACGCGCTTTCCTTCATCGTAACAGGCGCGATGTCCGAAACAGTTGACATTGCCAAAATAATCTTCGGTCTGCGGATGAACCATCGGATCGCCATAAACTTCTGACGTCGAAGCCTGAAAAATCCGCGCCTTAACTCGCTTTGCCAAACCGAGCATATTGATTGCGCCCATCACGCTAGTTTTGACGGTTTTGACCGGATTGTATTGATAATGAACGGGCGAAGCCGGACACGCGAGATTGTAAATCTGGTCAACTTCGAGAAAAATCGGTTCGGTGACGTCGTGCCGAATCAGTTCAAATCGCCGATTGTCCATCAGATGGAAGATGTTTTCCTTTCTGCCCGTAAAAAAATTGTCGAGACAAATAACTTCATTGCCTTCGTTCAAAAGCCTTTCGCAAAGATGCGAGCCGATAAAGCCCGCACCGCCAGTAATTAAAATTCTCATTTAATTGATAGTTGATAATTGATAGTTGATAATTTGAGATTAAAAATGTTTTTGACATTATTCATTGTCAATTTTCACTTATCCATTATTTTAAATGTTTTTCAAAAAACTCAAAATCCGCTCATATTCATCTGCCCAACTGCTCGGACGAGTGAAAGCCGTGATTTTCCGATGGATAGAGCATTGCTTCAAAATACTGTGTTTTTTCCAAGCGCATCAGTTTTTCGATCAGCTGAATCGAATCCTGCGCCGTGAACATTGTCGTCAACCAATCCGTGCAAAATCAACAAATGGTTTTTGCAAGTTTTCGGCGTAAGAAATCGGCGAACTTCGTTTGTAGGCTTCGGGATTTTTGTCGGGAAAACCTAATCTTTCCACGGTATAAATCGGCGACGAAGCGATAATAATTTTTCCAATCGAACACGGGACGCAAAGCCGCCGCCGCCGCAATTTTATCCGGCGCACGCATCACCAACATTCCCGCCATAAATCCGCCGTAACTTCCACCATAAACGCCGACTTTCTTCGCATCAACCGCATAATTTTTGACCGTAAAATCAATCGCGTCCAAATGGTCTTCGTAATCTTTGCCGCCTAAAAAATCATAAACATCGGTGCGCCAATCGCGTCCGTAGCCCGCCGAACCGCGATAATCAATGTCCAAAACGACATAACCTTTCTGCGTCAAAAGTATGATTGAACATAAATTCGCGAAATAATTGTTCCAGCCGTTTATCGTATTTTGCAGATAACCCGCGCCGTGAACAAAAATCGCCATCGGATATTTTTTCGTCTTATCAAAATCCGTTCGGCAGATAAATTTTCGATTTGATTTGCTTGCCGTCACGCGTTGGAATATCAATAAATTTCGGCTCAGACCAGCCATTTTGTTTGAGAAATTTCGGCGTAGTTTTGGTGACTTTTTGCGGATAATTCAATTCCGCGACAACCATTGCAAACTTCAAGTGTATTTAAGTTCTGTCGGCTGATTCCATTGTGAGAAACTGTAAAGCAAAACAGGCTTAATCGTAACTATTTCAGAGATTTGCGAATTCGTTTTCATCCCTTTTTCATCGGTGAAAAACTTCCTTATATTTCTGTTTGTCGCAACATCCAAATTCGATAAAATTCCCGTTCACGCCGTTGTTTTTTCAGTTGAGAGGTAAAAATGAATTGTTTGCCGGCCTCAGACCATTTCGCCCATTCAATTTGCCATTTTCCTTTGGTCAATTGTTTAATTTCTACTTTTGAGTAAAACCTGCGTCCGTTGGATTTTCTTGGCGGATTTCGCTGGTCGGATTCGGTTGTGTTTTGGCGCGTTCTAAAGTTGCTAAATATAGATGATTAAAGCCATCGCGCTCGCGGCCGAAAAGAATCTGCGAATCGTCTTTCGGATTCGGCTTCGACAATGCCTGAAAGCGGCGCAATCCATTTTTCGTCAGTTTCTTCCGTAACTAAAATCGTTTGTTCGGCTTTGCTTCCGACGTTGTGAATATAGAAAAGTTGTCGGCGTTTCAAGTCTTTATCAATGCGGTCAACGATCAGCGAAGAATTGTCCGCCGCCCATTTTAAGACCGCGAATATAACCAACGCCTTCGGATTTCGGCAATTTTATTTCAAAAGGTTTTTCGCGGCTTCCATCGGTTGGAGTGACAAAAACTTTCTGCTCGGTAAATCCGCGTCGAAAAGTTGGCGTTTGCACAAATTCATCCAAATAATTCGGCACAAAAAGCGCACGTTGTCGCGAACCGTCCGAAACGATATAAGCCAACAAGTTTACCATCTTTGCGTCGGATTCACGCCGAAAATCGAAATAAAACGTTGTCGGATTTGCTTCTTTCGTAACTTGAATCAGCGAAACATCTTTCAAATTCAAAACAAAATAATTTCCGCTCCGAACTATACAAAACGCTGTCATTCGTCAACCAACGCGCCGCACCTTCAAAACCTTGCGTCCTGCGTCAGATCGTTCGCGGTTTTGCATCGTTGTTTCCAAATCCAAAACATAAATATCCGTATTCTGCAAAAACAAAATCCGCTTTGAATCGGGCGAAAATTCAACGCCGCTCGAGTTTTTTTCACGCGCTTTGACAAAATCATCGCGCACCGTCAAACCGTAATTCAATTTGCTTTCGGGCGGTGTCGGCGATTCGGGATTCAATAATTCTCTTCCGTTGACCAAAATTTCGCGGCTCGCCGCCCGTGTCCGACAATATAAAGATTTCGCGGCTCTTTTCCTTCAGCGTTCCACGAAAAAATAACCGTTTTTCCGTCCGGCGAAAGTTTTTCTCCGTCGGCTCGCATTCCCGCAATTGAAGGCTCGCGCATAATGTCGCGCACCGAAAGCGTTTGGGAAAAGCGCTGAAAGGCAAAAGGTAAAAGCAAAAAGTAAAAAGTAAAAGACGGAAAATTTATTTTCATGATTAGACATCGAGGTTGATTTCATTTCTCTCAACAAAAGATTGTCTATTGTAATACTTTGGGCGGTGAAATCAAATATCGGTGATTTCGTTATCCTATAAAATACGTTGTTCAGAAAAATCTTTGCTCTTTTTTTGACTATTTGGCAAACCTCTCGTAGCATTGACCGAGGACGCAAAATGAATCTCGACGATGATGCCCAAAAAGCCGTTCACGAACTCGGCGAAGCCATCAATGCCGCAATAGAAAAATCTCCGCGGGTGGTGGAAGCCATCAAAAACTTGCGCGAAATCGGTTATCAACCAAATCTGACTTTGCGCTTGGAAATTGGTTTGCAAGAACTGGTCGAGCGTTTTGCAGAGCATTCCAAGAAAGAAATCGAACTCGATTTAACCGAAGAAGATGTTCAAACTTTGCGTCGAATGAAAATAAAACTTTAGTAATTGATAATTGATAATTGATATTTTTGGAGACTTCCAACTATCAACTATCAATTATCAACTTTCAACTTTCAATTAACCTTGAACTATTTCAGTTATTTCTCCGAGATTGAAGAAACCTTTGTGCGCCGCCGCGGAAAGAATCTTTTCTTGAGTCCGCTTGATTGGGCGTTGATTGAGGCTTGGCAAGAGCGTGAAGTCCCTCTGCACATTGTCTTGCGCGGAATTGAGAAGGTTTTTGATAATTTTGAAAAGTCGAAAAAAAAGCGCAACTATCAAAAGTCTGGCGTTTTGTAGCGAAGAAATTGAGGCGCAATACGAAGAATGGCTCGAATCGCAAGTCGGGAAAAACTGTGCAGCCGAAACATACGACAAAACTGACGATGATTCGATGTTTTCGCAGGAAGCGATTGCCGGACATTTGGAAAATATTTCAACCTCGTTAGGAAATGCTAAACTTAACACTAACCAAGGTTTAGCCGAAACTTTGGAGAGAGTTCTCCATCGCTTGAGCGAACTCCAGACAAGTTTTACCGATGCCGAACATTTGGAAGAAGATTTGACGCATTTAGAGAAATTGATTGACGAAAGTTTGTTGGAAAACGCGGAAACTGACGAACTGGCGAAACTTCAAGCAGAAACCGAAAAAGAACTCCATAATTATAAAAAACAGATGGAGGCGGAAATTTATCAACGAACTTTTGATTTGATGCTCTTGAAAAAATTCCGCGAAAAAGTGGAAATTCCACGATTAAGTTTGTTTTATCTGTAAACTGTGATAATAAAATACAGCGATATAAAAAAGGAGAATAGAGATATGCAATTTCAATCAGGTGCGGTTAGCCCAATCGGCAGTATTGAGGAAGGCTGGAGAATCATCAAAGATGATTATTGGCTTTTCTTTGGAATGACAACAATTGCGATAATTATTTTAATTGCGGCAGGTTTTATGCTTAGTATTATCAATAGTGCAATTGCAAATGGAATCGCTCTTGCCTTAGGTCTTGCCACCAGAAATGCCGGAGACGTAGCCAGAGTTTCGGCATCAATAGCCCCATCGTTAATTTCATTGGTTATCAGTATTTTTACCGATCTTATTGTGATTACGCTTTCAGGGGCGTTATTTTGCGGAATTTATTCAGCGTTGTCGCGTAAAGCAAATACCGGTGTGGTTGAATTTGGTGACTTATTTACCGGATTTCAAAAAATCCAGTCGTGTTTAATTGTAGCGGTAATTATGTCTTTGGTTGGATTCATAGTAGGTATCGTGATGTTATTGGGGGGCGCGGCAGTCGGCGTAGGAGCTATTGGAACAGGAATGCTTATCCAAGATGGAAAGCTAAATCCGGCACTTCTCGGCGGAGTTTTAGTAATGGCTGGGATATTTATGCTAATTTACCTCATCATCAATCTGATTATTACTGCCTTGACGATGTTTGTTTATCCGTTGATTGGCGAGCGCAATCTGAGGGGCGGAGAAGCCGTGATGTTAAGTATTAAAAGCGGATTTTCTAATCTTTTCGGACTTATCTTGTTAATTATTTTAAGTTTCTTGATGGCTATTGGTGGGGCTTTACTCTGTTTAGTCGGAGTGCTATTTGTTGCGCCGATTATTTATGCTTCATATTTTGCCGCGTTTCAAAGCGTTTTTGGCAGAGTTGCAAGAAGTGGTTTTCAAAACCCGCCACCACCGCCGACTTTTCGGTAATTAAAAGGTAAGGCAACCAACTTGGTTGCTGACTTGAGAGCATCTGACTTTCAGTTCTACTGAAAATGATTCAATTTGAAAATTATCAGGAGCGGCATCTTGTCGCTCCGACAGCAGAGTGGAAGTCTGCCGTCAAATCCCTGCAATAAAACAGTTAAGCCGAGAACACTTATTGAACAAATTAAATAAATCCAACCAAATCTTTGACGTTAAAATCGAAAAAATCGTGCCGAATGGATACGGTTTGGCGTTTGCCGAAGGCTTAACCGTTTTTGTTTCGCTGGCTGTCACTGGCGATGTGCTTCGGGTGCGGAATTCGGGAAAAAAAAGGTAAACTGGCGTTTGCCGAAATTGTTGAAATAATTGAGCCTGCTTCTGAAAGAATTGAGCCGAAATGTCAATATTTTGGAAGATGCGGCGGTTGCGATTTTCAGCAAATGTCTTACAAAACTCAACTTGAAGCCAAAGTTGGAATCATTCAAGATTGTCTGAGGCGAATTGGGAAAATTGATTTTGAGGGCGAAATTCCAATTATTGCCAGTCCGCACGAATTCGGCTATCGCGCCCGCGCCCAATGGCACGCCGACACGCGCACCAAGAAAATCGGGTATTTCAGACGCAATTCGCACGACATTATTTGACATTGAAACCTGTCCGATTTTGACTGAGCCTTTGCAAAGCACTTTGCAAAATTTGCGTCAAAATTTGAACTGGGAAGAATTTTGGGCAGAAAAAATTGAACTCGAAACGGCGAGTTCAGCCGATAAAGTTTCAATTTATTCTACTG
The DNA here is from genome assembly GCA_963779235.1 of Pyrinomonadaceae bacterium. Lineage (GTDB taxonomy): Bacteria > Acidobacteriota > Blastocatellia > Pyrinomonadales > Pyrinomonadaceae > JAIBCC01. Next base: position 30,175 of record CAVZXI010000022.1, on the reverse strand, counting down.
AAATCATTGAGCCGACCGAAGAACTTTCTTTTACCGCCAAAGGCGAACAATATTTTTACGATGCTCACACTTTTTTTCAAGGCAATCCGTTTTTAATCGAAGATTTGATTGAGGTTGCCACCAAAGAGGCGGAAGGCGAAACCGCTCTGGATTTATATTGCGGAGTCGGACTTTTCTCTCTCCCTTTAGCGCGAAAATTCAAACAGGTTTTGGGCATTGAGGCAAACGAAAAATCAATCGAATTTGTCCGCAAAAACGCCGAAAACGCGAGACTTTCAAATCTTGAGTTTAACAATCAAAACGTCAGCGATTGGCTGAGTGAAAATGAATTGAAAAACGTTGATTTTGTCCTGCTTGATCCACCTCGCACGGGGGCGGAAAGCGATACTATCAAGGCTTTATTGAATCTAAAACCAACTCAAATTTCTTACGTTTCCTGCGATCCAGCAACGCTGGCGCGAGACTTGAAAATATTGGGCGAATCTTACGAAATTGAATCAATCACCGCACTAGATTTGTTTCCCCAAACTCATCACATCGAAACAGTTGTCAGACTGAAACTTAAAAGTTAAACTTTTCTCCAATGAAATACGTTTATAAACCAACGATTTGAATTATTTGAACTATCTAATCTAAACTTTAAAATATGGCTAGAAAAAAATCCGAAACATCCGATTCATCTACGGCGGTTGCCAAGAGCAATTATATCCGTTGTCGTTATTGCGGACAGAAAAATAATGTCCGTGCAGGTTTTGTCAATGGACAGGCAAGTTGTGGGCGTTGTAAATTACCGCTTTCCAATGAGCCGCATAAAAAGTTTGCCGATTTGAGTAAACACGATTACGTTCATCCGGCTGACAGCAAAGCACTTGCCGCGCTGAAAGCGATTCCGGGGATTGATACCGCGCTCAGAAAATTGTCTGGCGGTGACGTTTGAATCGGCGATGCGGGTTAATTTTATGGCAAGTTCGGTGAAAATCACGCCTGCCCAATGTCCCGATTTACACGCCAAATTGCAAGTTGCTTGCACTACACTCGGTGTTGATATGCCTGATTTTTTCTTGCAACAAAATCCGTTGGTCAATGCTTTTACTTTCGGGATGGAAAAGCACGTCATTGTTTTGCATTCGGCATTAATCGAGCGCCTGAACGATGAAGAAACTTTAGCGGTGATTGCCCACGAAGTCGGACATATTCACGCCGAACACGCACTATATCTGACGGCGGCAAGACTTTTTGAATTATTGATGAAAGTTTCATTGACGATGATTCCGGGCGGCGAGATTGCCAAATTTATTCTTAATGCAACGGTCAGCAGCGCATTGCTGGCGTGGGCGCGTCGGGCAGAACTTTCGTGCGATAGAGCCGCGCTTTTGGTTGTCCAAGACCCGCACGTCATTGGCAGCACGATGATGAAACTCGCGGGCGGAACTTTTGCTTCAAAAATGGATTACGAGCAATTTTTAGAACAAGGCAAAGAGTTTCAAAAACATTGTGACGAAAACCAACTTGATAATTTTTGGGCAAATATCATCAATGCCGGACAAACACATCCGTTTCCAATTTGGCGCGTTTCTGAAATCATAAAATGGGAAGAAAGCGGCGAATACGGCGAAGTGATGAAAAACAAATAGTCATAAGTCGTAAAAGTCTTAAATGTAACAGTCAATTGAAAATCTGACTTCAAGACTTTAGACTTCAAGATTCAAGACTTTATGTTAATTGTTTTGACGACAACTCCAAATGCTGAAGAAGCCGAAAGTTTAGCGCGAAAAATTGTTGAGGCAAAACTTGCGGCTTGTGCGCAAGTTTTGCCACAATATGAAATCTTTCTATGTTTGGAAAGGCGAAGTTCAAATTGATTCGGAACATCTGCTTTTGATTAAAACCTTGCCTGAAAATTACTTGGAATTAGAAAAATTTATCCAAGCACATCACAGCTACGAAGTGCCGGAAATCATTGCGCTTTCAGCAGAAAAAGTTTCGGAAAGTTATCTCAATTGGATGGTGGAAAGTTTAAAGGTGAAAAAGTGCAAAAGTGCAAAAGTCCGTTGAGCAATAATGACTAACTTTTCCACCTCTTGCCTTTTACTTCTTTCCGCCTCCCGTGCGGGCATTGGTTAAACGCAAGGCGTGTTTTCGGACCGCATCGGGAATATTTCGATTTTTGGTCATAGCAAGCAAATCGCGGAATTGGAGACGAGTTAAAATCGTAATCACATTGCCGATCGGAGTGCGCGGATTTATGCGCCAATGTGTGCATAATCATATAATTTCGCGCCCAATTTCGATTGATGGCAATTTGTCGCAAAACATCTTCCGGCACGGTTCGCATCGAAGCAATTTTTTCAACTTCGTGCTCGGTGATTCGCGGATTTTGAATAACGGCTTGGCAGACCATGCGATTCGGGTCACGAATCAGAATATTTCGGGCTTCGCGGTCGCCTTTCATTGCCAATTTGACGCGATCTTTCATTCTCATTTTGAGAATCCGGCTAATCGTCGAAATTCTTTCAGCCGAAACCTCATCTTCTTCAAATCTAATTTCGCCGAAAATTTTATTGACGATTGCCTCGCGCTCTTCGGGAGTTTCTTCATAAAATTCCTCGATAAATTCGAGCGAAAGCCACGAATCATCAATTTCAGAATCGGGAATTTCGATATGTTCGGCGAGCAAAATCGCGTCTTCAAAACTGAACGAGGATCCGTACTCGTCCAACGATTCGGCAAATTCAGCATTTTCGATAAATTCCGCCGCCGCTTCTTTGTCCTTGCGCGCGAAGTTCGTTGGCGATTTGCTGTGCGCCGCGTTCTTTTTCAAAAAATTCGCGTTTGGTTTCGCTGGCTCGGCGATCGGCTTCAGCCGTGCGGAATGAATTATTGCAGAATCGCGTCAATAATCGCCGGAGTTCGAATCAAACGCTGTTGATTAAGAGTGATAAGTTCGAGTAATTCGCCGTTTTGAGTTTGACGCGCAATTTTCACGATTGCAATGTCGGGCGTGTTCGGATTTTGCAATAACCGCTTCGTAAATTTCTTTTGGAAGATTTTTTTTCTCAGCAAAATAGTTAAGAATCGAGGGCGCGGTATTCGGTAATTCCAAAATCATGTAAAAGGGAGTTTGTATCTTGATTCGCTCAAGGTTTTATTAGCGTTATTCGGCTAATTCGGCATCGCTACTTTTGGACAAATTAGCTAAAACCTCTAACAAATCGGTTTGCGGAAGAGGCAACATTCCTCGTGCCGCAGCCAACCGTGCCGGCTGCCGGTGCCGAGCCTTCAATCAATGCTTTGACGATGGGATTCTTGGAAGTTATTTCAACTGACATAGAATTTTTGGAAACTTTTGGATAATAATGATTTCTTGCAGTTTGACAAAAAGCGGGCGAGTAATCGTTTTATGTCAGTGCAATTGTAACATTAAATTGGTCTTCAAGTGAATTAACTTCTTGACAGAGTAGAAGCCTTAACTTAGTCTAAAAATAGCGGAGTTTCTCGCTCTGTCCCGCGATTTAGATTCCTTATTGTTAAAATTATAGAATCTCAAATTAGCAATAAAATAATGATTAAAGAACAGCTTAAACAAAAAATTTCGGATAAAACTGCGTGTATTGGAGTAATCGGACTCGGCTATGTCGGATTACCGCTGATTATTGAATTTTCGCTGAAAGGACTTAACGGAACTCGGTTTTGAAGTTGATGCAAAAAAAGCAGATGCATTAAATCAAGGCGAATCGCATATCGTTGACGTGCCGGCGGAAAACGTCAAAAAATGTCTCGATGCCGGAAAATTTAAGGCAACCACCGATTTTACGCGAATTGAAAGATTGCGATGTGATTATCATTTGCGTCCCAACTCCGCTTCGCAAAACCAAAGACCCTGATATGTCGTATATTTTGGCTGCGGGCGAACAAATCAAAAAATATGCCGGCGCGGTCAACTTGTTATTTTAGAATCAACAACTTATCCCGGCACGACGGACGAAGTTCTCCAACCGATGATTGAAGAAAAAGGATTGAAACTCGACGAAGATTTTCTGCTTGCCTTTTCGCCCGAAAGAGTTGATCCAGGCAATCCGCAGTTTTAAACGCACAATATTACCAAAGTTGTCGGCGGAGTCGGCAAAGATTCGACCGAAGTTTCCACTCTGCTTTATTCGCAAATATGTTGACAATGTTCATCGCCGTTTCATCGGCTCGTGTCGCCGAAGCCTGCAAACTCTGGGAAAACACTTTTCGCGCCATCAATATCGGAATGGCAAACGAAATGGCGAAAGTCTGCAATGCGCTAAGCATTGACACGTGGGAAGTTGTCCGAGCCGCCGCGACCAAACCTTTCGGCTTTATGCCGTTTTATCCGGGACCCGGAATCGGTGGGCACTGCATCCCGCTCGACCCGCATTACTTTCTTGGAAAGCGCGTCAACACGGATTTGATTCGCAATTTATTACGCTTGCCGAACAAATAAATTCGGGAATGCCGAAATATGTTGCGGGACTTGTCCGCGATGCTTTGAACGATAATGAAAAATCGGTGAAGGGCGCGAAAATTTTGATTCTCGGCGTGGCGTATAAAAAAGATATTGACGATATGCGCGAATCTCCGGCACTTTCGGTGATTGATTTGTTCGTTCACGCGGGGCAGATGTGGTCTATCACGATGATTTTGTCGCGGAAGTCACCTTTGATCACGCTTACACTATCGGCGACGGCGAACCGCTTTATAATCAAGATTTAACCGATGAATTGTTAAAGTCAGCCGATTGCGTCGTCATTTGCACCGAACATTCAGGCGTGGATTATGGACGAGTTTGCGAACTCTCGAAAGTCATCGTTGACACGCGAAATGCTTTGAAAGAAGATTTGCGGGAAACGAAGTAAGGCGAAGATTGTCCGGTTGTAAATTTCAAATTTCAGATTTCGAATTACCAAATTGAAAACGGAATCATGGAATCTAGAAATCCGAAATTCGTGTAAATTCTGAAATTCTGAAATCTGGAATGTTAAAAATCCTAAACATTGTCGGCGCACGTCCGAATTTTATGAAAATTGCTCCGATTTACGCGGAAATGAAACGGCGTGATTCGGAGTTTTTGCCACTGATTGTGCATACCGGACAGCATTATGACGCGGCGATGTCCGATTCATTTTTTGTTGATTTGGGAATGCCTAAGCCGGATGTTCATTTGAAAGTCGGTTCAGCCAGCCACGCGGTTCAAACGGCGAAAATTATGATGGAGTTTGAGCCAATTGTGTTGGGACAATTACCCGATTGGGTTTTGGTGGTCGGCGATGTTAATTCGACGATTGCTTGCGCTTTGGTTTGTGCCAAATTGGGTGTCAAGGTCGCGCACGTTGAGGCGGGTTTGCGCTCGCTTGACCGCACGATGCCCGAAGAAATTAACCGAATTTTGACCGATTCAATCTCGGATTTATTGCTCACGCCTTCGCCCGATGGTGACGAAAATTTGAAAGCGGAAGGGATTCCCGAAAGTAAAATCAAATTGGTTGGCAATGTGATGATTGATTCGCTTGCTTAGAAATTTGAAGATTGCCGAAAGTTCAACAGTCCGTCAAGATTTAGATTTAAACGGAAAAGATTACGCCGTTTTGACGCTTCATCGTCCATCAAATGTTGATGATGAAAGCAGACTTTTCGCGGACTGATTGAAGCTTTACTTTCTATTTCGGCGAAAAATTGCCGATTATTTTTCCCGCTCATCCGCGCACACAAGGCAAATATTGAAAAATTTGGGTTTGCCGAAAAAGTTGCAAGTTCAAATATTAAACTGATTGAACCGCTTGGCTATCTTGATTTTATGCGACTTTATATGCGGGGCGAAATTGGTTTTGACGGATTCGGGCGGACTTCAAGAAGAAACGACTGCGCTCTCGATTCCGTGTCTGACTTTGCGCGAAAATACCGAACGTCCGATCACCATTGAAATGGGGACAAATATTTTAGTTGGCACGAACCCTGAAAAGATTACACAAACTGCATTTTCAGTTTTAGCGGACGAAAATTTTACGGCAAACGCAAAAATTCCACCGCTTTGGGATGGCAAAACGGCGGAACGTATCTGTGATGCGTTGATAGAATTTCAAAAATCAAGCTAAAACAATCGTATTTTCTAATAGGCGATTTTTAATATTCTCGGGAAAACTAACCACTTCAAACATTTGTTTTGGATAAAGATAATCTTCTTCCGATTCATCTACTACTCGCAAAAAATCTTCAGGATCATTTGTTTCAACTTCAACAATTGGATAAATTTTGTTTAATTGTAAATCGTCACACTCGGAATTTTCTAAACAAAGTGCAAACCCAATAATTTTCATATTTAATCAATAAATCGTTTGATTTTTATTTTCTTTTTTCCAATACCGTGGCATTCATACCAGTGCAATTCTGCCAGCCGAATTGAGTCATCAAGCATTTCTACTTGAGCCTCTCCTTTTAACTTTCGCCACTTTTCCCCACCATATTTATCACGCAAACTTTGCAACTCGTTAATTGAAAAGCGTTTGGCGATAGTTTTAATGTTTGAAATTGGTTTCAAATATCTTTTAAATGGAATCATAACATCCTTGTTTAAGGATTTCGACAAAAAAAGCAAAATGACTTATTTCGGTGGCTCAACTTTTTCTACTGGATAATTTGCATTCATCCACGCTTGAGTTCCGCCAACCAGAGCGAAAGCATTTGTAATTCCTTTTTCTTTTAATTTTGTCACCAAACTGGCGCTTGTATGTTCCGCCGTTCAGGAACAATAGGCAATAATCTTTTTGTCTCTAGGAACTTCTTTCCAAAGAAAATCAACCGATGCCAAGGGAACATTTATCGCCCCTTTGATGCGGAGGGTTCGATAAGAAGACGTATCCCGCGTATCAACAAAAACAGCCGTTCCCGCATCGAAATCTTTTTTAGCATCTGCCAAAGTGATGCGCGTGGCATCATCGGCGTGTCCGTGTGAATCAATACTCTTTTCAGTTTTCGGCGGCTCAGTTTTGGTAACAGTTGGTTTCGCCGCACTATTACAGGCTAAACCGACTCCCAAGGTCAAAATTGCTAAAAGCAACAAAATTAAACGCATTCCATATCCTCCAAATTTATCTTCACTTAACAATTTACAATTTTCTACTTACCATTTACAACTTGGGTTGGATACTTTCCGCTCCAACAAGCCGTGCAAGCCGAGCCTTTGTCAATCCCGATTGCTTCTAACATTCCTTCCAACGATAAATATCCTAAACTATCGGCTTCGATATATTTACAGACTTCATCAACCGACATTTGGGCGGCAATCAATTCCCTACGGCGTGGCGTGTCAACTCCGTAATAACACGGCGAAACCGTTGGCGGACACGAAATCCTAAGATGAACTTCTTTCGCGCCGGCTTCGCGCACCATCTGCACAATTTTCTTCGAGGTCGTCCCGCGCACAATCGAATCGTCAATCAAAACAATCCGTCTGCCATTGATTAAATCTTTGACAGGATTAAGTTTAAGGCGGACTCCGAACGAACGGATTGATTGACTTGGCTCAATAAAGGTGCGCCCAACGTAATGATTGCGGATAATCGCGTGTCGAAAATTAATCTCTGATTGACGAGCAAATCCAACCGCCGCTGCCACGCCCGAATCGGGAACGGGAACTACTAAATCTGCCTCTACGGGATGTTCGATGGCAAGCTGTTTGCCCATTTTATGACGCGATTCATTGACCGATTTTCCAAAAATTATCGAATCGGGGCGTGAAAAATAGACGTGTTCAAAAGTGCAAACCGAAAGCGGTTTTTCCACAAGTGGAAAACTCGAATGCAAACCATTTTCATCAATTACCAGCATCTCGCCCGCCTTAATTTCGCGGACATATTCGGCATCAATCAAATCAAAGGCGCAAGTTTCACTTGCCACACACCACGCATCTTTCAGTTTGCCTAAAACCAGAGGACGAAAGCCACGCGGGTCACGCACCGCAATCAGAGATTTTGGGGTTAAAAAGAGTAACGAAAACGCGCCTTCCGTATGTTTCAAAACTTCTCGAATTGCATCAATCGCGTTTTCGGCGTGAGTTCGCGCGATGCTATGCAAAATTGTTTCGGTGTCGGAAGTCGAAGAAAAAATTGCGCCCGCTTTGCTCTAATTCAAGCCGTGTTTGTGCGGCAAATGGCAAATTTCCGTTGTGGCAAATAGCGATTTGACCGTGTTGGCAAGTGACCGAAAACGGCTGAACTTCTTTAATCGTATTCTTTCCCGGCAGTTGAATATCGGGTGTGTCCAATGGCACTCGAACCTGTTAATTTTTTGAGTTCGTCTTCCACCAAAACGTCTGCTACCAAACCTTGCGAACGAAATTGATGCAAGTCGTTGCCGTCAGATGAAACAATTCCGCAAGCCTCTTGTCCGCGATGTTGGAGGGCAAACAAGCCGAGTTGAGTCAAAGTCGAGGCTTCGGCGTGTCCAAAGACTCCAAAAACGCCGCATTCTTCGTGAAATTTATCTAATTTGAAATCCATTGAGAGAATTTTAGCAAAATTTATTACAGAGAACACGGAGGCGGAGGAGTTTTATTTGAGAAATTTTATTTCGCATTTTTGGCATAAAATTTGTCCGCCATCAAAGCAACGGGCAAACCGATACAAACCATTAGGATTAGAATATTTATGATTACATTTCTTAATTGAAAACCGCGTTGAGCGATTTGCGACAATGGAATCACAATCAAATTCATCCCGCACCAGACGATAACTCCGTAAGCCGCCGCATTAAACCACTTGTTCCATTTCAAAAAAGAGAGTTTCGGATAAAGCAGAAAATAGGCGGCGGTCCAACTCATCGCAATTAGATAATGAAAAAATGCCCCCCACGCAATCATTTCACCTCCACCTTTTATTGCCGATTCACCAAAAACACCGCGAGCAATAAATTTGAATGTTCCGGCGACATTTCCGCCTGCCGCAATAAAAATAGCGGCGAGAATATCTAATGTTCTGGCAATTAGTCCTGTAATTAGAAGGTTTATCAGCAAATTAAAATTTTTCGTAATTACCAAGCCTAGCTAAGTGTTGTATTTACAATCCTTTACAAGTTTCAAAAATTAAGTTTTCAAAAATACGAAAACTGTAAGTGGTGGATTTACAATAATTTAACTTTTATGCCAAAGGTGAAACATGTTTTCTTTAAGTCTATAAATACTTGCAAAATAAGACCTTAATAGCATTTCATTAAGGCTTGGTAATTACGAAAAATGAAACTAGGAAAAAAATAGGGTCCAAAATGTTGTATCTTTTGGCAATTGTAAAAAATCTTCTTTTGTTTTTCATTTGGTAATTTCTTCAAACATTTCGACCAAAACTCTGCCCTTATTTCGGCAATCTCGCCAAGACTTGCTGAAACCGCGCATCTGAACGAATTGAGGTTAAATCTGTATCGGTTTCAAATGTTTGGCGATTGGTAAAACCTTCGTCAACCGCCATCGGAGCGTGATTTCCCAACGGCGCAATATCCGACATCATCTGCAAAGCCTCGTCCATCGCGTCCGCGTTTGCCGAAACGGTTTGGAGATCGGTTTGTTTTTGGCAACTAAGCAAAATGTTTGGAATTAAAAGACTTGCGCCTACTGCAGTTTTGATAAAATCACGCCGTTTCATAAATTCACCTCTTTACTTATTTCCTTTTTCAATTAATTCACGGAATCTGGGTTCATTTCGTAAAGATTCAAAGTTCGGGTCAGTCAACAATACTGTTCTATCAAAGAGCTTAGCCACCAACCGATTTAGCCATTTCATTGTGACCTCTAAATTCCCCAACTTCACGCTTGCGACCGATGCAGGATAAGAAATATCCCGCTTTCGCCAGTGACCTAAACTGTATGATCTTTCATATTCTTCAATGGCTTTGGCATATTCCTTTGCGCCAAAAAAAGCATCCCCTAATTTTCGGGGAAATTCGTAGTCTTGCGGATTTTTTTCAGCCAACTTTGTGTAAATCGAGATGGCTACTGCCCAATTTTCGTTTAGTAGCGCGGCATTTGCGGTGGCTACATCCAACGTTGCTTGAATTGAGTCTTGCATCTTTTTCGAGACGGCTTTGTGCATAAACTCAATTGTTCGGTAAATAATTTCGCGCGATATTTCATCCTCTTGTCCAATTTCAAACGGATGCAACCCGCCCGAATGATTCACGATTTCAAAAGGAGCATTTGCTGCTAACGCCTTTGGTAAAAACGAATCTATTGCCCGATTAACATTAGTTTGGTCTAACCCAACCCGCACAAAAAACACGGGCAAATCGAGACGAATTTCCTTTACTTCGTTGGATATACCGTAATAAATAACAGCCGCTTTGATAAAATCGCGTTTTTTATCCATCACGATTGGCAAACCCGATTCAACATTACCGGAAGCCGCGTGAACAATGATTTTATTTGGGTCAAGCCCGAATTTTTTCTGATTTTCGCGCAAATGGGCAACCAGAAGATCAAAATCTTCCGAAACCTGTTGGAGCATCGGAGCAGGATTTTTGGTTTGATTGTCATAATGCGAGCGATAAGTAATAGCCACCAAACCCGTTGCGGCGCAGGCTTTTGCCCATTCAATCTGATAAGGGGATTCTTTCAGAGTTGGATTACCGTTCCCATTCATAAAGATAACCACCGGCAAGGCTTCTGATTTTTCGCTATTTGGCAAACGATAAAAATCGAACTTTAAGGAGTTTTCGCCTTTCTTTCGATATTCAATGTCCTTTTGAACAACAACCCGCTGATACGCAGGCGGTATATAAAGAAACTTTTCTTCCGGTTGCGCCATCAGAGGGCTAATAAAACCTGTCAGACAGAAAAAAAGTATCGTCAGCACCGATGTTTTTTTTGTTTTCGTCATATCAATAATTGCTCCTTTTAAGATTTGTTTTTCGCAGTCATTGGACATTATTCGGAATAAGATTTATCCGCCATCATTAATAAATTGAAAACTTATAGTCAGTTTTGCCAAAATTTATCGCTTCGACAAGAGATTTGTGATTAACCGCATAATTAAGGGGTAAGTCGAATTTAATTCAATTTATGGAAATAGCGATGGGACAAAATTAAAAAAATTGAACATATTTGTTTAATAGAGATTTCTTATCCCGAACTGACGTTTTTAAATTTTCAGTTTAATGAATCTAACTATTCCTTTTTCACATAATTCGGCACTAAACTCATTCCACAAATTGGGCAAACTCCCGATTTAGCGAAAGGCTTTTTCCTTGTTTCCAAATCACACTCTAAACCGCATTCTTCGCAGATGTAGCCTTCGATTTTTAACTTACTGCGGTCAACGCTCGTAATGGGTGATTGTTGATTGGCGACTTGCCAAGCGTTGGCAAAAATTAGTTGCACAACTCGCGCAAAGTGTTCGTAGTCAATGGTTTCGGGCGTGTCTCCAACCGTGTGATAATATTCGGTGCGCCCTGTCGAATAATAAATGTAAGGGATTAGTTGGTTACGAAAATGTCTGTCATCGGAGCTAAAACCAAAACTTGCGCCATCGGTTAAATTCAGAGTGCTGCCTGTTAATTTGGTGATTCGCTGGTTTATATCAATCAATTCTTCGGAAAGATTTTTTGTGCCGGTGATGTAAATGTAATCACGGCTACCGGTTGGGTTTTTCAAATCCGTTCCGCCAACTCCGTCCATATTGATGTTGGCAATCGTCTTTTCCAAAGGAATTCGCGGATTAACATTTGTGTAGTAAAACGAACCGAAAAGACCGAATTCTTCGCCAGTAAAATTGGCAAACAGAATCGAACGGCGCGGAGCAAATCCATCGCGTTTTGCCTGCATAAACGCTTGCGCCAGCGCGAGTGTCGCCACCGTTCCCGAACCATCATCCGCCGCGCCATTGAAAATTTGGTCGCCTTTGAGTAGAGGATTGATGCCGAGATGGTCGTAATGCGCCGAAATTACAATCACTTCATCTTTTAATTTCGGGTCTGCGCCTTCGATAAAAGCTAAGACGTTTTCCGTCTCTAATTTCGGACTTTGTTCAACTTTTGAATTAACGGTAACATCTTTAATTTCAAAGACATTCGGCTTTAAACTTTTGTCAATTTGCTGTTTGATGTCTTCAATTTTTTGCCCCGCATGAAGCCAAAATTTGATTGGCAAATTTGGCAGAAATGTTAAAGGTTGGCGGAATTTCGGCGGGATCGTAAAATGACAAAACGCCTTGACGCTGAGTGTTCAAAGCCGCCGTTGCCGCCGCATCCGCAAAAGCGGTTTTGTTGCGCGGACTCAAATCGCTGACGACCAAAATCCCTTTTGGACGACCCGCTTTCCAACGCGGAATTCTTTTATCAGTAAAACCCGTTGTCCAACGGGAAATTTTATGATTTTCAGTCGGCAACAAACTGGTCGAAGCATCTGCCAAAGGCTCATCAGCCAGCATTATCAGCCATTTGCCTTCAATCGAAATTCCTTTGGCAGAAAGTGCTGCTAATTCATTAAAGCCAAGTGCATCATCCGCAATTCCGTAGCCGATAAAGATAATTCCACCACTTGCATCAGTCGCGCCGCCGCCCGCATAGAACGACAAATCGTCGTGTTTTTCGCCCGAAAAAATGCTCTCTGAAATCTTATTTCCGTTGGCGATTATTTCCAAACGGGTTTCTTTTGGTCTGACTTGATAAAGCGAAAACGGTTGAAAATAATCCGTTGGCGAAAGCGGATTTGTTTGAATATTTCCTTTTGGCGCAAGCCCCATTTGCCGATATTGCGAAGCCAAATACTGCGCCGCCATTCGTTGCCCGCGTGTGCCTGTCCCGCGACCTTCAAAAAAATCCGAAGCCAAATAATAAAGCTGCGAAGCTAAAAATTCCGGCAAAATTGTTTGCTGATATTTTTTGACCAGCGAAGGGTTTTCAAAAGTTGTCGGTGTTATTTTTGAATTAACCTTAGCTTTCTGCGCTGTAACATTGCCAATCACTATCAGGCAGATGGCAAATTTCATTAAAATAATTGTAAAGAGTTTCATAGCAGTTATTTTTATCCTCATCCGCCAATCAACAGCCGTTCTTTCCCGCTTTTGATTTCATAAATGTAAAGCCCCCATTTGCCTTCCACTTCTTTGGTGTAGGCAAAATACTTTTCATCAGGAGAAATAAACGGATTGGTCACAGTTTTTCCCTCGGCAACTTTGCGAACTCTTGTTCCGTCCGCGTTCATCGCATAAACATTGGGCGAGCCGTCGCGCTTGGACATAAAGTAGATGGTTTTTCCGTTTTTAGACCATTGCGGCGTAGAGTCTTCGACCTCGTTATTGGTCAGATTTTTCAGATTCGTGCCGTCTTTATCCATCACAAAAATCTCGGTTGAGTTTTTCATTTGCCCCATTTCTTCTCTCGACAAATCCCGATAATATTTTTTGGTGATAATGGCTCGTTCAAACAGAATCTTCTTCCCGTCAGGCGACCATTTGGGGCTGGTGTAACCATTTTTTTCATCGGTAACGCGAGTTCTATTTGTTCCATCAACACGGATTATGTAAATGTCGTGAGCAATTCCGGGCTGTTCTTTGCGAGATTGGAAAACAACAAAATTCCCTTTGGGCGAAAAATCGGGAAGGTAATCCAAATCGGGTTCATTAGTCAGTTTGTGTTGATTCGAGCCGTCCGCATTCATCACATACAACTGCAAATGTCCGTCTCTTTGCGAATAAAAAACGATATTTTTGCCATCCCGTGACCAACGCGGCTGTCCATCCGTGACTTGGCTGTTGGTGAGTTTGTTAAGATTTGAGCCATCGGCATAAATTGTGTAAATGGCTGATTTACCGTCTTTGGTTGATTCAAACACAATCTTTTTGCCATCGGATGACCAATGCGGATTGAAATAATAAACAGGGGTCGGCTTGGTTTGCGCCTGAGCGTAAGTTGCCAAACATAAAAAAATGACAGCGATAAAAAATGCGTATTTTGTTTTCATAAAATTTTTTCTCTCATTAAGAAATCTTTTGAATTTTATCCAAACAATCAATTCTTTGTATTGAACAAACCAAAGGTAGCTTGAACCTTCTCAAGGTTTTCCGCGTAAAAGATTTTGAAAGAAATTTCCAACATTGAGCGTCTAAACAATATGTCAAACAATCTCAGAGCAGGCGAATTTTATGGGCAAGTTCCAAATAAACGAAATATTTCCGCTTTAACATTGACGGAAGTTGTTCACACCCAACAGATTAGCGTGCCGCAACATTCTCACGAATTGGGGCATTTTCAACTTCTTTTGGGCGGAAATTATTTGGAACATTGCGGCGGAAAAAGCATCGAATCAAGCCCAATGACAATTTCGTGGCATCGCCCTGGCATCACGCACAAAGACGAAATCGGTAGAAACGGCGGTAGATTTTTTATGATTGAAATGCACTCCGATTCAATCGAACGAATGAAACAATTTTCGCGCCTGCCCGAAGATTTTTATGTCAAAAATAGTCCGCTGGTCTGGCTTGGGTTTAGGCTTTATCACGAATTCAAAAATTGGCAAGTTTGTTCGGAATTGGTCGCAGAAGGCATCACTTTGGAAATGCTCGCACATTCAGCGCGAAAAGAACTTTTCGTCAAACAGCTTCCACCCAAATGGCTTGCGCGGGTTATCGAAAAGCTGAACGAAGAATTTACCGAAAATTTAACTACCGAAGAACTTGCTCTCGAAGCAAATGTTCATCCCGTCCATTTAGCCGCAGTTTTTCGCCAATTTTACCAAGAAACAATGGGCGAATATGTGCAAAAACTCCGCATCGCCCACGCTTCAAGGTTGTTGCTGGACAAAAATCTTCCGCTGACAGAAATCGCCTATTCCGCAGGTTTTTCCGACCAAAGCCATTTTACCCGAATCTTTAAACGCTTTGTTGGCGTTACGCCTGGCGCATTCCGCAATTCGCTTGATTAGAGAAAATTTATGCTAAAAAAGGCGGAAACACGCGCGTTAGCAAGTGTGCCAAACCTTGAAAATCATCCAACTTTTTCACCCTTACTAACGTGCGGGTTTCCGCCTTTAATTATCAAACTATCCAGCTTTTACTTTGATATTCCATATAAAACGCAGTTTTTTCCGCAACTTCTCTGCCAAAATAGCGTTCAACTACGCGCAAAGCCAAATCAATTCCCGAAGTCAGACCGCCCGCACTGGAAAACTTTTTCTCTTCGACAAATCGTAACCCGCGTTTTAATTCGATATTTGGAAATTGCTTGGCAAATTTGTCGAAAAAATCGTGATGCGTGGTTGCCGTCTTGCCGTCAATCAAACCGCTTTGAGCAAGAATAAACGCGCCAGTGCAAACCGACATAATGACATCAGCATTTTCGTTGACCTTTTTTAGCCAATCAAACATCGTGGCGGAACGTCCCATTTGCGCTCCGATAACGACCACTTTTGGTTGCGGTGCATCAGCAAAAGTATAATTTGGAAAAACTTTTATTCCTGCCGAACCCGTCACAGGCTCAGGCGATTCGGCAACCGTATAAAGTTCAAAACCTTCTGTCTCTTTGGGCGTTGCTGCATCTTGAAAAACTTCCCAAGGTCCCATCGCATCAATTACTGTCCAATGCGGCGAAATCACAAAAGCTACTGGAATCACACCATTTGTAGGCGGTGTTAGTTTTAGTGAATCATCCTTTTGGGCTATATTTTTAGCATCGCTTTTGGCACTTAAAAACAATGCCGAACCGCCAATTGCGCTTGTCATCAAAAAATCTCTCCGTTTCATAGTCATTGATAAATCCTCCAAAAATAAATTATGGGTTGATTTTATATGACTGATTTTGAAGCGTATAGAATAAATCAAAGACCGATTGAACTGTTGCAAGGTTAAGCCAAGAAAACTACCATACTTTACGCATTACTTGCTTAAATTGTTGAGATTAAGCTAGTTGAAGAAGTTTAGGGCAGTTCTAAAAATTGAAAATCTAACCGCAAAGGTCGCCAAGTTTTTAGCAAAGAACGCGAAGAAACACGTTTAATATCAATGCTTTGCGAACTTTGCGTAACCTTTGCGTTCTTTGCAGTTAAGTGCTTTTTGCATTTTTGGAAGTTCCCTTTAGTTTTTCCCTTTCGGCAAAAACTCCTTCGGAATCGGATTATTCGGACGTTCCTCATCCCAACTAACCGCCGAAATCCACCAACGAGTTCCATCCCAATAAAGTTCGATACTGTTCACCCCACGAGTCTTTTCAGTTTTGCCTTCGGTCATAAATTCGTAAGTCGAAAAAACGTGCGCGATGTTGCCGAATTTTCGGACGATGCGGTTTAGTTCGCGTTCCATAAAACCTTCGGAAACGAAAAATTCATTGGTGGCGTTGACGTATTGCTGATGATTCGTCATAGTCGCCCGAATTTTGCCGTTATCCTCGCTCATTCCGACAAAGCGAACATCGGGCATATATAAAGTCCGGTCGCGTGACCATTGACGCTCTGTTCCTTTGCCGCCCGAAATCGTTTCGTAAAAGGCATGGATTATGCCGTCAATGGTCGAAACATCTGCGGGTTCGGCTTCGATTTTGGGAATTTCCACCGCTTTCAAATCTCTCTCGCATTGAAATTCGAGCGTCGAAGCTCCATTGGCAATTCGCCATCCCGTTTCGGTGCGAACCAGATTAAAAGTATTCGTCCCGCAATGCGAAAATTTGTCGCCGACAAAAAAGTGTAGCGACCCGAAACGATCGCTAAATCGCCCGAAATCCGCGCTTCGGGTGAAGGCATTTTTTCGATAAAATCCGCCCCTTTGGCTTCGGAGATCATCTTCGCAAAAGCCTCGCCCGTAAAAAGGCGGGTTTTCGATAAACCTTTGCCGTCACGCGGTTTATCAATGGCAATGAGTTGCCCGTCGGCAGCAAAAGACCGACTTTAATTTGCTCGGCGTTTTTGGCTTTCATTGCATCGAAAAGTTGATTGACCACAGTCGATTGCCGCTTGTTTATCGTCTTGGGCAAAAATTGTCATCGAAATTGTTAAAAGTAAGACGGTTGTGGTTAGAATTTTCTTCATTTTTTTCCTTTGTTATTCATCTCCAAAATATTATTGATATGCTCCATCGTTGCAAAAGTAACACTATGAAACCCGTAAATTCTCGTGGGCGATAACTTATTTTTCTTCAACCAATTTGCAAAAAACGGCATCACCGACAAACGGTCTTTTAGCGGAAAAGTCGCATCGCCGTTGAAGTAAAACAGATCGCCTTGGTAGAGATATTTTTCCTGCGGCAAATAGACGACAATATTTTCGGCGGTGTGCGGATTTGCGCCGACATTGATTAGTTCAACGGTGCGCTCGCCATCGCTGATAACTCGTTTGTCGGCAAAGGTTTCAACTTTCATATTAGGCGCAAAATCTTCGTAAAACTTCTTGTTACCTTGTGTAGTTAAAACGGTTGAATTTTCGCCTGCAAACGCCCGAATTCCGCCCGCGTGGTCGCTGTGGTAATGCGTTGGGACGATGTATTTTATCGGTTTGTTTGGAACAGTTTGCTTGATTTTGGCGATAAATTCTTTTGAGAGCGCATCAGGATTCGTCAAAGATTCGACCGCCGTATCGTCCAAACTCGACACCGAGGCAGGGGCTTCAATTGCCATCACAAAATCTTTAAACTCAATAAACATCGGCTGATAACCGCCAAGCCGATAGACTAAATAGACCCCTTTCGCAATTTCTTTGACTGTGTTGGGTGGAATAATGAAGCCTTCAAGTTCGGGCGGAACTTGTAACATTGCATCGGCTTCGTTTGAATCCGCCAAAATTTGTTCATACTTCATCGTCCGCCAAATTTTGCCGTTGAGTTTGATTGAATGACTGTTGGGAAACCAACCCAATTCTGGATGTTGGCGATAATCTGAAAAAACATATTCGGCAAGACTCTCGCCCAACGATGGAAAATCAACCGAAAACTCGTATTTAGAAAGCAGATTCGTCTGTTTATCAAAAAAAAGTAGAATTGGTGATTTTGCTGTTGGCACTTGCACCGAAATTACTTCGTGTTCTCTGTTTTCAAAACTCCTAATACCCAAATAGTTGAGCGATGCGCTATTTGCCAACGCTTCGAGCAACAAAATATGCGGGATTCGCCGTGCCGTTTGCATCCGTTCAAGCGAGGGAAATCTGACTGGGGAAGCAGATGCGCTTTTGGTAATAAAATCGGCAAAAATGTTGCGCTCGGTGGTAAAAATATTCCTCCGCCAACGCATCGTGCCATCGTGTCGCCCCGTGTGATATTCGTAAGCCAGCCGTTTCCCGTCCAAAAAAACCGCGAGTTTTTCCTCGTGTGTGGCGTTTGTTTCTTGGTCGGGATGATAGCCTTGAACATCTGCGGAACGATGTTCGATGCCTTTGGCAAAAACGTAGATTGATTCGAGAGATTTGATTTTTGCCTCACCGCCAAGTGTTTGCAGAGCAGAATTTAGGACTCGCAAAGCATCCGCATTTTGAGCCTTTGCGGAGAAAACGCTAACTATCAAAATCACTAAAGTTATCAAAACCCAACTCATTTTTTCGCCTCTCTCAAAGAATTAGAAATTTTGGGCGCGATTTCGTCAAGCCATTTGTTTAGTTCGGTTTGCGTGTAATATTTACCTTTCAGCATCACGCCGGAACGCTTTTCGGTGGCTGAAATATTTTCCAGCGGATTGGCATCCAACAAAATCAAATCGGCGCGTTTGCCTTTTTCGATTGTGCCGACTTTATCCAAAGTGCTGAAAAATTGAGCAGTATTTTTGGTCGCGGATTCGAGCGCGGCGTAGTTTGAAAGTCCAGCATCGGCAAGGGCTTTCAGTTCGCGGTGTTGCGAAAAACCATATAGAAAAAGGAATTCAGGCGAATCCGAACCCGCCATAATTTTGCCGCCCGCGTCGTAAATTGCTTTGATAAGTTTATTGCGAATCTCAAGCCATTTGGCGCGTTTTTCGTAGGAAACTGTGTTGATAAAGCGATTGCGTTTGTAAAAATTGAGCCATTGTTCCTGCACTTTTGGCGGGTAAAATTTGAAATCGGGTTGAGCGCGAATTGATTCTTCGCTTCGAGGTAACGCGAAAGTGTTTTTCATAAAATGCTGTGTCGGATTGACAAACGGATTCGATTCAACGGTGCGTTTGGCAACCCCCGCAATTTTGCTTTCATCAATAAAATCGAGGCTTTCCCAATTTTTGAGGTCATAAATGTAAATGTCCGAAACTGAGCCTTTCATCGGCGCATCATCTTTCAAAAGCATTTCGAGATAGCCGTCCAAATGTTCGATTTGCTGTTTGGCTTTGAGTGCGCGTTCAACCCCGACAAAACGCGAATCGGCGTGTCCAACCACACGAATATTTTGTTTCGCGGCTTCGTCAACGGCGGCTTCATAAACTTCGGCTTTGATGAAGGTCGTAATTTTGATGAAATCGTATCCCGCCAATTTGGATTTGCG
The DNA here is from genome assembly GCA_963779235.1 of Pyrinomonadaceae bacterium. Taxonomy (GTDB): domain Bacteria; phylum Acidobacteriota; class Blastocatellia; order Pyrinomonadales; family Pyrinomonadaceae; genus JAIBCC01. The sequence continues at coordinate 10,748 of CAVZXI010000022.1, read as the reverse complement.
GACGGCTTCGCGGGCTTCATCGGGCGTGTTGACCACAAAATTATTGCCTTGCTCTCTGCCTGTCAGATGCGGACTTGCTGAATAAATTGTTGGTGCAATGATTTCGCCTTTGGCAGACTTTTCGCGCAAAATTAACTGTTCGGGCGTGCCAATCATAAAGCGAACCGTAGTCACGCCGTTAGCAATCATTACTTTCAGTTCATCTTCGGCAATCGAATTCGGGGTAGTCATCACCATCCGAAAGCAGATGCGCGTGCATATCCATCAAGCCCGGAATCAGATATTTGCCTTTCCCGTCAATATTTACGGCATCTTTTGGGATTTTTACTTTGCTCCCGATTTCAGCAATTACACCGTTTTTGACTAAAACAGTTTGATTTTTCAAGACCTGTTCTTTGTCCATCGGAATCACGTTGACATTGGTAAAAGCAACGGTTTGTGCTGAGACTGCAATAAAACTGAGTAAAACCAAAATTAAAATCAAAAATATTTTTTTCATCTATTTCCTCCAATCAAAATTAACTAAATCAAACTAAACGGAACTTTTCGCAGACGTTTGCCTGTAGCGGCAAAGATTGCATTGGCAACTGCCGGAGCAATTGGCGGCACGGGTTGTTCTCCGATCCCAAACGGACGAGTCGTTTTCGGAATCGTATAAACTTCTATTTTCGGCATTTCGTTCATCCGCAGAACATTGAAATCAAGGTAACTGCTTTGTTCTGCCTCTCCATCCTTAAAAGTAATTTTCCCGTGTAAAGCGGCAGACAATCCCCAGACGATTCCGCTTTCGATTTGTGCTTCTAACCCAAGCGGGTTGACAACCTGCCCGCAATCAGCGACACAAATAACCCGATGAACCTTCAAATTATTTTTATCGTCCACCGAAACTTCTGCCACTTGCGCCATCAAAGTTTCGCCGTGATAAACATTACAGGCAATGCCGCGTCCCCAACGCTTGTCTTTTTCCTGTGGCAATGGTTTTGCCCAACCCGATTTTTCCTTTACAACTTCCAAAACACGGCGTAAATCTGCCCTTTCAATCTTCATATCAAAAAGCTCGGCTGTCGGAGCATCAAGCAGTTCCAGACGAAAATCCAACGGGTCTTTCCCAATTGCAAGTGCTATTTCATCTATAAAAGATTCTCTGGCAAAAACATTTTGCGGATAGCCGACAGCCCGCCACGCTCCGGTTGGAACGGGCGAATCCAGATGAATATAGTCAGATTGATACGCCGAAAAAGAATATGGATTATCATACGCCCCCCATGGAACCCAATCTTCGGCGTATTGCTTGGCATTGAGCGTTGGCGGACCGAACATTGAAAGGTCGGAACTAGCGGTTTTGTGTGTAAAAACCGTCAGTTTTTTTTCAGCATTGAGTCCAGCTTTCATTCGGCAAACGGTCGAGGAGTGAAAAAAGCCAAATTTCATATCGTCAGCTCGTGTCCAGACGACCTGAACTGGAGCATTGATGGCTTTAGAAATTTCCACCGTTTCATAGACATAATCAACAAAAAGACGGCGACCAAATCCGCCTCCCAAAAGCGGAATATTAATCTTTACGGATTCGGGTTCAATGCCAAGCATTTTCGGAATTTCATCATAAGCTGTTCCCGGGGTTTGCGTGCTAACCCAAATTTCGCAACTGTCCTTTTTGACATCAGCAATACAGTTCATTGTTTCTAAACAAGCGTGTGCCTGAAACGGATACTCATAAACGGCTTCAAGTTTTGTTGCTGCATTTGCCAATGCCGATTCGACTTCGCCTTCCTTGCGTGTCGTGAAACTTTGACCATCCAGAGCAGAATTTAATTGCACTGTAAATTGCTCGGAACTGAAATTTTTGTTCTTTTCGTCATCCCAAATAACCTTCAAAACTTCGCGCCCCTTCATTGCCGCCCAGAGATTTTCGGCAACCACGGCGACACCATTTTGAATTCCTTTAGTAACGAGAACAACTGCCAAAACTCCTGAAACGGCTTTTGTCTGCTTGTCGTCCAAACTAACAACTTTGCCGCCCAAAACAGGTGAATGTTCAATAACGGCATAACGCATTCCGGGAACTTTGACATCCAATCCGTAAATGGCTTGTCCGGTCACGATTGCCATTCCGTCAATCCGTTTGGTTGGCTTTCCGATAAAACGAAAATCTTTAGCATCTTTCAACAGCGGTTTTTCGGGAACGGGCAATTTTGCCGCATCTGTTGCTAAGTTGCCGTAAGTCAGCCGTCTTCCCGTCGGGACGTGCAAAACTGTTCCTTTTTCAGCCCGACAAGTCTCGCGCGAAACATTCCATTTGTTGGCAGCAGCGGAAATGAGCATTTCTTTTGCGGCAGCTCCGGCATTTCTGAGGGGAAACCAAGTCCCATAGACACTTCCGCTTCCGCTAGTTCGCAATCTGATTCCTTTAAATTTTGTTCCGGGCGATGCCTGTTTTATCTCAATCTGCTTCCAATCGGCTTCGAGTTCGTCCGCCAGCATCATCGGCAAAGCCGTCCGCACGCCTTGTCCCATTTCTGAACGCGTTACCCAAATCGTAATTTTGTTGTCAGGAGTGATGGTCAGATAAGCACTCGGAGAGAAACTTTCGGTTGTTGCAGTTTGGGCAAAAGCCGTATCAGGCAGATTAAAAGTTAAAATCAAACCTGCGCCAGCCGCCCCGACAGAACGCAAAAACGTGCGGCGATTGATTTTGGTTTTATTTTCCATTTCTAACCTCGCTGGCGGCACGTTTGATAGCGCGACGCATTCGTTGATAAGTTCCGCAACGGCAAACCGAATTCGACATTTCGCGGTCAATTTCGTTATCGCTTGGGCGCGAATTTTCCTTGAGCAATGCGACAGCGGTCATAATCATTCCCGGCTGGCAAAATCCGCATTGAGCGACATCTTCTTCTATCCAAGCCTTTTGGCACGGATGATTTCCATTGGCGGAAAGCCCTTCAATAGTCGTGAAAGATTTTCCTTCGGCTTCCGAAATTGTAATCTGACAAGCGCGCACTGCTTTTCCGTCGTGATGAATGGTGCAAGCTCCACACGCTCCGATGCCACAACCGTATTTTGTGCCAGTCAGATTAAGCACATCGCGCAAAACCCACAAAAGCGGCGTGTCAGATGCAACTTCTACTTGTTGTTTTTTTTCGTTGACGATTAAAATGATTTTTTTCATCTCTCACTCCCTAAATTTTTATTCGCTTCCTTTATTTGCGGTAAATCCTTATCGGCATTTGCCCAAGACTTCAAAAATTCTTTGTAAAATTGCGCTGTTTTTGTCTTATCATCAGCTTTGGCAAAAGTTCGCGCCAATGCCAAATAGACGAATCCGCTGTTCGGGCGCACCTGCAAAACTTTTTCAAAAGATGTCGCGCTTCGTCAAATTTTCCCGCCCGAATATACGCCTGTCCGAGACTTTCCAGCACAGGTCGCGTGTAATGCGGCGGCTCCCAATAGCCGAGATTTTTCTCTTTTTCGATGGCTTCGGTTAATAATTTTAAGGCTTCTTCGTGTTTGCCTTCGATGCTCAGAATCGAACCGCGCAAGTCCAAAATATGCACCGCTAAAATCCGATTGGCATAGCTAAAATACCAGTCCGAAGCCTGTTGAACTTTTTGCGTTGATAAATCGGCGATGATTTTTTCGAGTTCGCTTGCGTTTTGATTGGCGGTTTCGGCATTGCCTTTTTCGACTGCGCTCATTCCTTTCAAATAGCTCAAAATCCCCGCCTGATATTTTTCGGAAAGGGTTTGTGGCAGTTTGATTTGAAGTCTGTAAATCCTTGATCGCCTCGTCCCACATTCCGAAACGCATCTGCAAACGAGTCAGAGCCGTGTAGCCGCCGTAGAGCAAATATCCAAGTCCCGTTGCCTTCAAACGCTTGTCGTCGGAAGGCACATCCGCCAACATTTTGGCATACATCGCAGCTTCTTTGTAGCGTCCTTCTTCGGCGGAATTAGCGACCAGATAATCGAGATTATGCGTATAATTCCAATTATTTATCGGATGAATTTTTTGCTCGCGCATATATTTCAAATCAAATTCGAGCGAAGCCAGAAACGATTTGCGAGCCTTTTCATACATCCCCAAACGATAGTAAATATGTCCAGGCATATGGAGAAGATGTCCCGCATTCGGCGCAAGTTGAACCAATTTTTCGCAACTCGCCAAGGCTTCTTCGGGGCGCAAACCGTTTTCGACGGCGTGAATCCAATAATGATGAACCGCCGCGTGATTCGGATGCGTGACGAGCAAATTTCGCAAAATCATCTGCCCGTAAATCTTCCCGTCGCGCGGTCTGCCATCGGGCAAATAGCTCCCCGCAGGTGTCGAAAGCGAATTTGCCAAAAGTAGTTTTGCCTCAACATCTTCGGGATATTTATCAATCAACGCCTCCATTTCGCTAATCCAAGCGGCACGCCCTTTGCCCTGTTCTGCCAACAAAGAAATGGCGCGAATGTAATATTTTTCGTGGTCGGAAGCGGTTGGCATCAGTTCGACGGCTTTTTTCAAAGCGTTGGCACGTTCCGCCGACATTTCTTGCGAATTTTGCCCAAGCGCGTTGTAAATTCCCCAATAAGCCATCGCGCAATTTTCGTCACTGCGGACGGCTTCGCGGAAGGCTCGATAGGCTTCGACATCCCAAAAAGCGTGGAGCAGATTTAGCCCTTGATTAAAATATTTCTGCGTTAATTCGGATTTTGTGGTGATTTTTATGTTTGCACTTCCGATGCCTGTCATCAAAGGTGGAGGTGGCAACGATGCGACCTCAAAAGCGGGCGCATATTCTTGCGTTTGATGATTATGTTGGGCGTTTATTGATTGGAAAAATACGGAAAAAGCGAAGCAAATCGCCATGTATTTCAGGTAATTTTTGTCATTTAATTTAAACATTATTTTCTCTTTCGCAATTTTTTAATGTTTGCACTTTCCTTATTTCTGTCTTTTCAATGCCCAATTTTCCACCGCCATAAACTCAATTTTTCCGCTTGAATCCGGAATGAGCAGAAAACTTTGCAACTGCCCAGCCCCTGGCGCGGAAAAACGATTTTCACCGACTTTTTTTATCGGAAAAGTTTTGTCGCCAGCCTTTAACAACAGCTTTCCGTCAATGACAACGAGTTCAGCGCGAATCGTTTCATTGTTCACATAAATTCCCGCATAGTTGGCAATTTGGTCGGCATTCATCGGCTGTTCGGTTTGGGTTGGTTGAATTGATTCGGCTTTTTTAGGAACTAGCATTTCGATAGCTTTGCGTGTCGAGCGCGAAAAAATTGCGCCTGTTCGATTGGTTAAAATGATGACGGCAACGCGCTGTTCTGGGGCTGTAAAAATGATGCTCCCGTAGCCTGAGCGTGCGCCCGTGTGTTGGACAATCTGCACGCCCGATTCAATTTGGCGCACCAAGCCGTAGCCATAATTTCTGTCCAATGCCAATATTTTGGCGTGGGGTTGCGAAATAAGATTGACGAGCGTTGGCGAGAAAATTTGTTTGCCTTCGAGCTTGCCTTGATTCAAAAAAGCGATTGCAAAATTTGAAAGTTCTTCGACATTTGAAAAGAGCGACCCAGGCGGATAATTACCTGCATATTCCGCAAATGGTCTGACAACGACTGCACCTTTTTGTGATGGATTATGACCGATTGCAAGTGGATAAGTCATCGCCAAAAGTGGGCGAAACGTGCTTGTTTTCATCGCTAGAGGTTTCAAAACAAGTTCGTCCACCATATCGGCAAACGATTTTCCACCAACTTGTTCAAGCACATAGCCAGCCAACACATAACCCGCATTGGAATAGGAAAATACTTTGTCGGGTGCGATAAAAAACATTTTTTCATCCCAACTTTGAACCCGTTTCGCCATTGCCGTTTCATCGGGCGAGCCGACTTGCGGGGCTTCATCTTTTAGTCCTGCGGTATGGCTCAATAATTGGTGTAAGGTTAATTTAGCGAGACTTGGATGGAGATTTTTGGCGTAATTCCCAATCGGCGCATCAAGTTTAATTTTCCCCTGTTCCGCCAAAATAACGAGAGCCGTAGCCACAAACATTTTCGTAGTCGAACCGAGCCGAAACAGAGTTTTGGTCGTCACAGGAATTTCGGATTCAATATTGGCTACCCCAAAACCTTTTTGAAACACTACTTTTTCGCCGCTAATAACCACCACTTGCGCCCCTGGGACTTTGCCCGCTGTCATTTCCTCGGCAACAGTTTGTTCCAACGACTGCCAATCTACCGAATCGGTTGATTGCGCGAAAGTCTGAATCGCCAATAAACAGGCAAGATCCAAAAATTTTACTCCCGGCAGATAAGTGTACCGGATTTTCTAAAGTATATTTTTTCTTCCAGTGAGCATCCCAGTGCGGAATTTTCAAAATTTCAAAACGCCTGCCTGTAAGACTATCTATGGCGTATATCTCCCAACTGCTGAGGGCGATACTGACCCATCGGCATTACGCTGTGAATTTCGATTGCCATATTGATCTGAGTGGTGGCGTAGAACTTTCGTTTTTCATTTTTATTAATAACAAAGGGGCCGTTGGTTAAATGCGTAGTATCTATTAAAACCTCTGAACTGACCAGTTTGATCTTTTGGTGTTTTTTACAAAACGAAATTTTATATAATAAGAATCTTTTCTGAACCGTTGTGCTTGCCACATAGGTAATATGCAACAATAATTTACTGCCCGCAGGAATTTTTTTTGCGTACAGGTAATATATAAAATACCAGCCTGCTCATCGGCTGTCCATTGATACCAGTTATATTAAAAGGGATAAAGCCAAGGCCGGTTAAAATGCGATATCCATAATTATCATCATTATTATCAAAATGGCTTCCTGTTTGCCCCGTGTCTATAGAAATGGTACAAGACTGTACAATTTTCTTATTACCTGGTACAAATTCTATGGCATCTATCATTTCATCCTTAGTAAGTGTTGAGGGTATCACAAAAACCCGGGATGTTGAAAACATAGTCGCCTGCAACTTTAAAAGGCTTTTCCATGGCCAGTACCAAATCTGGTTTGACTATAATCTTATTTAAATTTACGTAGCGGTTTTTGGTTTAGCAGTCATTTTTCCCTCTCGCACACCGTTTTTAACCCAGCTTTTTATCGCTTCAATTTCAGCTTCAGTAAGGTTATTATAATTTTTCAGATGGGAATATCCTGCATCCGCTTTCCACGGCGGCATCAGTTTGTTTTCAGTAACATATTGTATCATCCTGCCAAAGGCAGCTACTTCTTTATAATTTGTAAATGCCATGGCGCCAATACCGGTTTTAGCATGGCAGGGCATACAATGTGTTTGTATGATCGGCTGTATATTATTATAGTAATCTGCTGTCTGTGCAATCAATGTCAGACTAAAGAGCAGAAAAAATGAATTGCATAGTAACAGCTTCAAGGTGATTCATTTTCTTTGGTGATAAAGCAGCCTATTGCCCGCTTCCAGGGCCTTGGTACTTCTTTGCCGTTGGTTATAATTTCCAGGGCAGTGGCCAGGTCGTTTTTGGTATAAATATGTTTTCTTTTTCCCTGGCTCCAGGTAGGCATCATTGATCCTGCCACGGTATAAAACAGAATCATCTGCTCCGGTGATCACTACTTCCGGAGTAATTGTTGCTCCCATTTTTTTTGTAATGCTTTGGTCTTTGTCAATCTTAGCAGTAAAGAGAGCAAGTTTATTTTTTCTTTTAAATGATGACGCAGATTTAACTGTACTTGTTGAAAAAAGGGAACACCAGGTAAAAATCAACGTTACCTGCATACTGATCAGCTATGTTTTTTAATGATGGTGCCATAAAAATGGAAATAGGACATTCCTCTGCAACAAAAGCATACACACTAACTTTCTTATGCTGTGAAAAGCAAAAATTAATGCTTGTTGTAAAATTAATAATGAGTAGTATCTTTTTCAGGGCCATGTTATATGTTTTAGAATTCCTCACGGGTTGTTTACTGAATTACAATTGCTGTACCGGTTGGTTTAATGATTAACTTTTTTTGTATGATCAGGCTGGATGTAAGTTCCTCATGCGTGCCGGAGCTCAAAAAATAAATGGTTGAGCCTTCCTGGCTGCAGTCACGGCACTTCTCAGGGTTTTAAAAGGGAATGTCTGGGAGCCGGTTTCCGTGGTTCCGGTATAGTCTTTATTTACAAAATAGGACGGTTAACAGTAAATTGTTTCATCATGCCCTTGTCTTCATGCACGGTAATATGGCAATGGTACATATAAGGAACATCCCCCAAAAATCGTCGAACTTGGTAATGAACCGTACCGTTTCTTTGGGCCCGACATAGACCACATCTTTTCTCCCGATCTCATTCGAAGTGAGTGTAATTAGATTGCCGAAGGAATCTCTTCTATCTAAGATATAAAACTGTATATCGTGTATATGAAAAGGATGATATTGATCGGCGGCACCGTGTAATGTCCAGATTTCGGTGTTGTCCAGGGATATCACATCATTAACTACATTCATATCAAATTCAGTGGCATTTGCGTAGGAGGAAGTGTTACTGATCTTTACGCCGCTTCCACCACCAACGCTGCCGCTAAACAGGTATTTATGACGGGTAACGGTGGCCTGTGCTTCGGGAATAGGAACGTCGGAACCTAAAGTTGAAGGGGGAGCACCGGTGACCGGGTTTGCAGTAGTTGTTGTTACAAAGAACCGCAACACCGTGAATGCAGCTCCGTTCATAGAATTAGGGACGTAATTTGGTACAGGATTAATAAAATTGATCCAGGGATGGTTGCACCCCATGTTCCGCTTGGCAGTTCATTACCATAGCTCATTAATTGTAAATTGGTGCCTACGGAATAAGAACCGAAAGGAACCACTATTTCTCCTCTTTCGCCGGGAGCAAGGCGCAACCTGGTAACCGATGCCCTGCTAGTTTTTAATCCACCATCTGTAGCAATATGGTAGAAAGTTGCATTATTAGAAAGCCCCAGGTTGAATACCCGTTGGTGCGATGCGTTTAATATCCGGAACCGTACCATTTGCCGGGGTACATTCAATTGAGGATTTTTAACTGCGTTACCATTAAAGTGGAATCAAGGTTGATGGGATCAGCCGCGACATGATATATCAGGCCGGCCGGTGAAATTGCCTTTGTCTGAATGATCAATGGAAAATCATCTACACCATATGTACGGGGCAGGTTTAAAGCCGCTTCCTCAGCATCTTTCACAATGATCAACCCGGCAAGCCCCTGTGCTACATGTTTATTAGTTAATAAATGTGCATGGGGGTGATACCAGTAAGTGCCCGCTTTATCCAATACCGGAAAATTCGGGGTCCAGGTTGTATTGGGATCAATTACTGTATGCGGCCCACCGTCATTTTCGGGTGCCACATGAAATCCATGCCAGTGAACAGTTGTTTCTTCACCAATGCTGTTGGTGACATTCATATATACCTGCTCCCCGGCCTGCATGATCAATGTAGGCCCAGTATATTTCCGTTAAACCCTTTGGTGCTGGTGGTTATTCCAGGGTTAAACTGTGGGTGCCGTTTTGCATATTCAGGTTATATACAGGGCCATTCAATACAGGTGGCAGGAATAAGGATTGATTTGAGCCTGTAAACCATAACTGAATGAGCTGGCAGCGACAAAAAATAAGCAGGAATTAATTTTCATAACCAATGATTTATTGATTGAACATATTTTATTGCAGGTTTATCAAAACCAGTACATAGCCGGTTTTATTATTGGCCTTGCCCATTGCTTTACCGATAATGGCACCCTGGGAATGGTTAAGGTTGCCTGCTTTTTTTGCGTAACCCCGTTGGGAGGCCGAGGTTAAAAATCGCCGGCGTTTATTTCACCACCTTCTTCATTGCACAGCACATACACCCTGCCTGCCAGTGCCACGGGATATTTACCATAAGCAATTGTACCCTGCTGTCCCATCAGCATACCGGGTTTGATGCCGTTGGCGCCGCTGATAACACCTACTATTTTTTTGTCGGATGACCGGCTGGTAATACATAGTGCTCCTTCCTTTTCAGTATCTATGGAAACAAGCATTCCCGGCTGCAGGTATTTGTCATCATCATCGCTGATGTTGAAATTTTCTGCAAGGTCCGAACCGCCCCTGATCTGCAATTCACTTGTGATAACCCTGCCGTCTCCGTCGTTGTAATCAGCGTCCATCTCAATAGTTACCACACCGGCATTATTGTATAATAGCATAGAAGCACCATCTGCACCGCTTTCAGTAGGTTTTATTTCAACGGTTCTTAGTCCGGAGGTTTTTGCTACAGAAATGATACCTCCGTTACTTATTAATGTATTGCCTACTACCTGTAAGGTTTCTGTTGGAAGACTTGTACCGATTCCAACCCTGTTTTGCGTACCATTTACGTATAATTGGGTGTTAAGCCTTACTAAACCATCGACTTCCGTTGTAACTATTGAAATATCACCCGAAGAATTGGCCGTCAACGAACCTATCTGAATATTGTTCTGGTGAAATTCCATGGTACTGGTATTGGGTGTGTTGCCATGAACATAAACCTGGTTTTCGCCCTGTGCCATGAATGCAACCTGCCCGTTTGTATTTGCTGTGGCGACCGCATCCGGATATCGCCGCCCTGTGCCTGAAGAAATCCTATATCGTTCACTCCCGCCCTAAACTCAGCGTTGGGGTGGATCCTGCATCAATTAAAACATTTCCGCTACGGATATGTAAACTTTCTTCCGGTGTGAAAGGACCAGCACCAATGCCAACAAAGCCACCGCTT
>CAVZXI010000021.1:0-106322 GCA_963779235.1 Pyrinomonadaceae bacterium | reverse complement strand
CCGAAAAATGTCACGCGGCTAGATGTAAGACGTAATGCGGTGAAGAAATTGCACTTATTGTTGTCAGAATTTTATGATGCAATATTTTTCAGCCGGTTTCTCTGCTATATTTTCTACAAAAATCAGGCGTTTGCCAATTGATTAAAAATCCTTAGAATTTTGGACCTCTTTCAGGCGGATATTTAGTCATCGCTTCCCCAATATCTTTCAATCTTTCGCCAAGCCACCACGGCACTACATCTTTCATATGATTTACCATCTGTTCATCAAAATATTCATAATCGCAATAACCATCTTTTTGCTTGGTGCAAACTGTTTGGAATTTATCAATATGAATATCATGACGGTGAGAATGTCTTGAGTTGGTTTGGACAACGCAAACGTGAAGTCCGGCACCGGATTTGATTAGTTCTCGAAAAGTATCTCTGGTCCATGACAATTTGATCCATCCTGACAAAAACTATTGGAAGATTTTAATAATCCAAGCAAGGTTTCGGGCTTTGTGCAATTAAACTCGAAGCCTTGCGAGATATTCTTTCCTGCCGGATAGGTCCAACCGCTACCGGGACTCACGAAATCAATGTGATTCCAAAGACCGGAACAGACCAAACACCTTTGATAAACTGCCTTAACTACCTCAAGAATACCATCCTCAGTTCGGTGTTTTAAATACTCCGCCAAAGATATTCCTTTTCAACCTTTTTCATATTCAACGTGTGATCGTTGCAAAGTTTCCTGCAAAGGAGTTGGTAATGTGTCGTAGGGAGCTGGTAGAATATTGCCCATTTCAGTTCTCCTTATTAAATCGCCTGGATTATAATTCTACAATCCGGCATTTGCCAAATTAAAGTTGTTCCATTGACCTTATAATCAATTTCCGAACGGGATAAATGTGCCGCTACCGAAAACTTTTCAGTTAGCCAACCCGCAAATGGAGCATAATGTCTTTCTTTTACAAGTTCACCCCCGTGCATAACGCTATTTACATCGCCGGTATAATTCGATATTATCATTTGCCGACGGATATTCATCTTTTAGTCCGAGCATATGTCCGAATTCGTGAACCGCTCCGCGCTGTTTCATCGTTCCACCTTTTTGAACTGCCGTTAAATCCTCGCTGTCTAAAGTTGAACTACCCAGACCATATCTGACACAACTGGTGCTAAAAGCTCCGCTTGGAATTTTTGTGACTGAAAGTTCAAAATCGTCATCAGCGTGCCAACCGTCAATGTAATAAGGAAGTTTAAAAATTACTCCGACATCCCGTAAATTTGCTAACGGAACATTGCTGGTGGTGGTGATCCGAAATTTTTCGCTCCAAACCGCAACTACGGCATCCACAAACCCGTGAGCAAAAGTATTTTTTTCCGCCGATGTCCACGAGCCGCCATCTCCATCACTAAACTGAAATTGAAGCACCATTTTAACGACTAAAACGCTTCGGTCACTTCGATTTAGCTCAGGATGAACTTTCATCCAATATGATTTGCCATTGAAAATTGAGCCTAATGGCGGACGAATATTCTGTCCTTCCAAATGTGTTATTGCCGGATTATATTGCAATGCCATTTTTCTACCTCAAAATAAAATTAGAATAATTTTACAAGCCTGCGTTTGCCATATTAGTTGTTCCATTGACCTTATAATCAATAGTCGAACTAGATAAATGAGCCGCCACCGCAAATTTCTCGGTTAGCCAGCCGGCAAATCGGAGCATAATGCCTCTCACGGACAATTTCTCCCTTATTCATAATACTATCTAAATCTCCTACATAATTTAGGTTGTCATCTGCATCCGGATATTCATCTCTCAATCCAAGCATATGCCCAAACTCGTGAACATTTGGGCGTTGCAACATTGAGGCTCCTTTATTCCACGGATTAATGCTTTCGTTATGAAGGTAAGTATTTCCAAGCCTATATCTGCAACTACTATGTTCAAACTTTCCTGCCGGAACTTTTTTTACGCCCAACTCAAAATCATCACTTGAGTGCCATCCGTCGATAAAATAGGGAAAATCAAACACTACTCCCACATCTCTAAAGGCAGCGGCAACAACTGTGCTAGTCGTTGTAATCCGAAACTTCTCACTCCAAACATCGACCACGCTATCAACAAATGTGTGAGCAAAGGAATCTTTTTCAGCCGAAGTCCAAGAACCGTCATCAGTATCTTCAAACTGAAACTGTAGAACCATTTTGACTACTAAAACAATTCTGTCACTTCGATTCATTTCCGGATGGACCTTCATCCAATATGATTGACCATTAAAAAATGAACCTAATGGCGGACGGATATTCTGTCCTTCCATATGAGTTATTGCGGGATTATATTGTAACGCCATCTTTTCAACCTCAAAATAAAACTTTAAATAATTTTACAGCCCGGCGTTCGATAAATCCGTGATGCCATTGACTTTATATTCAATGGTTGAATTGGTCAAACGCCCTAAAGTGGCGGCTTTTTCCGTCAACCAAGCGGCAAGCAGGGCGTAGTGCCTGGGGCGAACTACTTCGCCAACATTCATAATGCTATCCAAATCCGACAAGTGATTTGGGTTAGCATTTGCCGCAGCATATTCGTCTCTGAGCCCGAGCATATGTCCGAATTCGTGAACTCCGTCGCGTTGGGTCATCGAAGCACCTTTGGTTTCAGGTCTCAGGTCATTACTGTCGAGAGTTGTTTCGCTTCCGCTGTAATCACAAGTACTTACTCTCCACGGGGCATCGGCAGGTAATTTAGTAACGCCTATTTCAAAATCATCATCCGTGTGCCAACCGTCAATGAAATAGCGAAGGTCAAAAATTACTCCAACATCTCGTAAGGCGAGAGAAGGAGAAGTGCTGGTCGTGGTGATGCGATGTTTTTCATTCCAAACAGCCATCGTTGCATTACAAAAATTGTTGGCAAAAGCCGTCTTTTCAGCCGCAGTCCACGCCCCTCCCGCGCCATCATCATTAAATTGAAACTGCACAATCATTTTGATAACCATTACGCTACGATCATTTCTGCCCGTTTCAGGATGAACTTTTGCCCAAAATGATTGACCATTAAACCAAGACCCAAGTGGCGGACGAACATTTTGTCCGCTCCAATATGTTATTGACGGATTATATTGTAATGCCATATTTACCTCAAAGAAAAAGTACGTATTCTTACGCCTCAAAGGTGACGCTCATCAGCCTTGTTTTTGCTGAATTTGAAGCCTTTTATCAAATTGCTCAGAAATGCAGAATTTGATAATCGTCATAAAAAGGTTCAACCGCGGCTTGTCCTTCAAAACCTACCAGAAAGGTGGATAAAGTTTCCGTATAACGCGTTCCCCCATTTGGATCCATAATGTGCATCTGAGTTCCGCCGCCGGTTTCATCGCCGGTAATTCCTTCGAGAATCCGGTCGTGGATACCGCCGGGAACCGTTCCGCTGACCCACATCAGACCATATTGCCGTAAATGTGATTCCCACCCTGTCGGACTCAAATTCATCCGCGGTTCTCTAATTAAGCCCGTAGCTCGTTCAAACCTCAGCCCTTCACTCGGCGGAATTCCCGTATTCCGGTCGAAATATCCCAGCCAAGGCTCACCCAAAGTAGCCACCGCAGAACGAATGTTAGTGAATCTTTGCCCACTTCTCCACGATCTCATCATCGCATAAACCGTTGCCCAACAAGCCATTGTGTTCGGTTGAGCATATAAGTTTTTCTGTCCGGGAACTATGTAATTAACCGCCATAATACCCTCCTTATTTATGTCAACATATGTAATTTTAGATTGGCATTTACTTAAATCCTTCGAGTTTTGGACAATTGCTGTATAGTCCGGCACTTGCGCCGCCCGCTTTCACCACATCTTCCACAAAGGCGGCACAATTATTTGGCAATACTCCCCACACCCATTTTTTACCCATCAGCGAAATTAGTTTCTGAAAGGAAGCCGTTGGATTGGTGATGGGTACGGCATATCGGGTCAATTCTTTTTTGTCATTTTCGCGCAAATAACGGGAATATCCTTCTGTATTCATATACCGAGGAAGTCCATGCGCTTGAGCAACTTGAAAATAAAAGCCATCGTCCGATGAAGTAGCGTTAGTAGTGTGGACAAATAAAAGGGCGTGTCCACAAGGATTAGGAAAATCACCGCTAACTACAACCGCATAGACAACCGAGAAATCCAAATTGCCCGGGGAATAATTTAAAACATCTCCTTGATAACCCATATTTACATCTCCTTCTTAACAATTGGAGGCAAAATCTCAAAGAGTTCTACCTCCGTTTTCATTAAGTTATGTCATAAACAAATTTCTCGTCTTTTACGCCAACGTGAACTTTTTTAATCCCTTCACCGCTTGCCATTCGGGTCAAAACTTCGCTACTCATTTCAGGCAACATCGTTCCGGTCAAAATGTTGTAGATATTGCGTGCGCCCGAATCAACATCGGTGCAACGTTTGGCGACTGTATCAATGACCGTATCATCATAGCTAAATTGCGCTTTATGATTCTCCATAATGCGTTGGGCAATTTTCTTGAGTTGCAAAACGATAATGAGCCGTAAAACATCATCGGAAATCGGGTAATAAACGATTGGCACCATTCTGCCTAAAAGCGCAGGTTTAAAGGCTTTTTGCAAATCGGGGCGAAGTGCTTCGAGCAATCCATCCGGTTCGGGTTTGGTGTCGGGGTCAGCGCAGAGTTTCATAATCGTCTCCGTGCCGACATTAGTAGTTAGCAAAATAACGCAATTTTTAAAGTCAATGACACGCCCTTCGCCGTCTTCCAAAACGCCTTTATCAAAGACTTGGAAGAAAAGTTCCATCACGTCAGGGTGCGCTTTTTCGACTTCATCAAGCAAAACAACCGAATAGGGTTTTCTTCTCACCGCTTCAGTCAAAACGCCGCCTTCGCCGTAGCCGACATACCCCGGAGGCGAGCCTTTCAGACTCGAAACCGTGTGCGCCTCTTGATATTCACTCATATTTATCGAAATCAAATTGCGTTCGCCGCCATAAAGCGAATCGGCAAGTGCCAACGCGGTTTCGGTTTTACCCACGCCGGATGTTCCAACCAAAATGAAAACGCCAATGGGACGTTTCGGGTCGGTCAAACCTGCCCGTGAAGTGCGGATACGTTGGGCGATTGCTTCAAGCGCGTGGTCTTGCCCAATAACTCTCTCGGCTAATCTTTCGTGAAGATTCAAAACGGCGTTGATTTCATCTGAAACCATTTTGCCGACCGGAATGCCCGTCCAACCGGAGATGACTTCCGCCACCGTTTGACCATTGACGACTGGTTGCATTAGTGGATTTTCGCCTTGAACCGCTTTTAATTCAGCATTTAGCTTTGCCAGTTCTTCTCTGGCAATTTCAATATCCTTTGGATCCATTTTTTCGGCAGGGGCTTCGGCGGGAGTTTCCGAAACCTCCGCAGTTTCACCTTCTGTCGCTTCTTCGGCAGCGGCTTCGCCTCCGGCAGTTGCGGATTTGGCTAATTTTTCCTCAAGTTTGCCGTCCAATCGAGAAAGTTCCAACTTTTGTCGGGTCGCTCGAATTTTTTCAATCAGTTCTTTTTCTTTCTCCCATTGCTCCCTGAGTTTAGCTAAAATATCATCTTCTTTGGTGCGTTTTTCTTTTAATTCGTCAAGCCGTTCCTCGTGCTTTCCACCCGTCACTTGCTCACGCTCCAAAGATTCGATTTCGTTGGTCCAATGTTCGATACGGCGAACTGAATCTTCCACCAAACCGGGGGTTGCGCCTTGCCCGATGGCAACTTTCGCGCAAGCCGTGTCCAGCACCGAAACCGATTTATCGGGCAATTGGCGACCCGTAATGTAACGATTTGAGAGTTTGACGCAATCCACAATCGCTTCATCGAGAATGCGGACATTGTGATGCTCCTCCATTTTGTCAACCAAGCCGCGCATCATCGCAATCCCTTTTTCTTCATCCGGCTCTTCCACTTTGACGACTTGGAAACGTCGGGCAAGTGCCGCATCTTTTTCAAAATATTTTTTGTATTCTGCCCAAGTTGTCGCCGCAATCGTGCGAAGTTCGCCCCGCGCAAGAGCAGGTTTTAAAAGGTTGGCGGCATCATTTTGTCCCGCCGCCCCGCCCGCGCCAATCATTGTGTGGGCTTCGTCAATGAACAAAATAATCGGTTGGGGCGAGGCTTTAACCTCATCAATCACGCCTTTGAGACGATTTTCAAACTCACCTTTGATGCCTGCGCCGGCTTGCAAAAGTCCCAAATCAAGCGTCCGAACGGCGACATTGCGAAGCGGTTCAGGGACATCGCCTTGCGTGATCCGAAGCGCAAAACCTTCGACCACCGCTGTTTTACCAACGCCCGCTTCACCCGTCAAAATCGGATTATTTTGTCGGCGGCGAGTTAAAATATCAATTATCTGGCGGACTTCAAAATCACGTCCGAGAATCGGGTCAATCTTCCCGGCACGAGCCTTGGCAGTTAAATCTTCGGTGTATTGGTCGAGGGCTTTGGTTTTGCCCGAAACTCCCGAAGCGACAGGCGCACCATCAGAAACTCCGCCCGTTTCCGAAAGACTGGTTGCCTCGCGGTCTTCGGCAGAACCCGCCACAATATTGGCAAAGTCGCGTTTGAAACTATCAATATTGGTGGTTAAATTATTGAATTCACGCGAAATGTCCCTCGCTATGCGTCCAAAATTATCATTGGTTAAAAGGGCTAAAATTAAATGTCCCGAGCGAACTCGCGCCGCGCCAAATTCAACCGATGCCAGCAACCAAGCGTCTTGAATCCAGAGCGGAAGCCGTTCGCTTAAACCCGGGGTGCGGGAATTTCCAGACTTGAGACGGTTCATCGCCGTCTCTACATCTTTGGTCATCCGATCAGGATTTATCTCAAAATGAGCCATAATTTTCCTGAAATCTGTGTCTTCGGCTTCAAGTAATTTTGCCAAGATATGCTCAATTTCCACATCATAATTTGTCCGCGACAAACAAAGTCCGGCTGCTCCTTCGAGCGCACCGCGACAAGTATCATTCAGTCTTCCGATTAAAGATTTTAGATTCACATTCATATTTTTTCTCCGTTTATTGCCACTAATTTACACGAATTTACAAAAACTTAAAATAAAAACTTTTGTGCCTATCAATTATCAATGAAAGTTTTAATCAAAGGAACGCCGGCATCTTGCTGGCAAACGTCGCGGTAGCGGCGTAACTCAGTTTAGTTAGAATTCATTTCAGCTTAAACTTGAAATGTTCGCGTTTCACGCTCAATGCCAGCAAGATGCTGGCGTTCCTTTTCCATCACCTTTCAAAACAATTTTGTCCATATACTTACAAATTATTATTCTGTAATCAATTTCCAACCTGCAAAATTACTTGATCATCATCACTCGCAAAAGGTTTGGTTTTAAGCCACGAAGTCCAGCCGAGCATCGGACGGCGTTTGGCACGAGTGGTTAAAATACAACCCGGCACTTCTTTTGCCTTTAAAATCAATTGAACGTCAAAATCAAATTCCAGTCCAACCATAAAATTTATAATCGAAAGCATCGGTTTATGGGCGGTCCCATTAGGCAAAAACGCTTGAAATTGGGTAAATTTTAAAGCCCCCAAAACGACTCGAAAGTTTGATTGATAATCCCAAACTCGCGTCCCGACAATCGTATTGACTCCGAGCGAATGATTGGCTTTGCCGATTCTGGTAATACTTTCTTCTTCGAGGTCGAGCCATTGTCCGGCAAATTGCTGAATTTTTACCGGCACTCCGAAATAATCCGACAGAATTTGTCCAAGTGCGCCGGATGAATGTGGTTTTTGCAGAATCAATCCGCTATATGGAAGCAGATTTTCGTCTTCCAAATCCATTCGACCGCGCAACCCAGTCGTTCCAAGTCCGATAAAGTCAAATAAATACTCGGTAAAACTATCATTTCCGCGTTCATATTGAACCGGGAAGCGATATTTTTCCCAAGCTCTGAAAAAGAGCGAAACGGCGCGATGCGTAAAAATATCTAAAAAAGAGGCTAACGTTTTGTCCCGATAACGGGCGCGATCCATTGCCAATTCGGTGTATTGAATCGGTAAAACTCCCGTGATTCCAATCATTCCCATAAAGTTGACGTACATTTCGAGCCTTCTTTGCTCATAAAATTCATCATCAACGTCAATTATTTGCTGAATCTGACTTGCCGGAAAATTTAAAGTGGGATTATTTTTGAAACGAACCACTTCATTTTGCGGTGTCACCTCAAATCCTACGGAAGATCGTTCGGGGTAAATTCTCTCCAGCAGTCTGACCGCCTGAAAAAAATCAAACCTGTATCCTTCCTCGAGTAATTCCTGATTTAAGTCTTTTTTAGGCATCCGATTTAAAATTGATTCATTAGTTTATTGAATCATTGAATCATTTTTTTTTGTTTGATTCATTGCACAAAGCATTCCATTGTCTTAATCGTCACAATATTTGTTTGTTTCTCAAACATTTTGCCGACTTTCAACGAACCCCGAAACCAAAAGATGAAACCAATGAATCAATGAATCAATGGCTCAATCTCACAATAAAATCTGCTCGCCTGCGCGTGGCTCCCAGCGTTTGACTTCGCCTTGCTTTTGCTTAGTTCTGATTACCAATTGATTAAATGAATTGAGCGAAGTGTAAATCGCCAAAAACCTTTCTAAGACTGAAGCCATCAGAAAGAGACCGCTTCCGACAAATTCTTCCTCGTCAAAATCAATGGTTGTTTCCAATCCGCGAACAAACCCTGCCCCAATTCGGTCTCCAATTTGTCGGACTACTTTTCGGCTTTCAATTCCGGTGATTCCGAGTATTTGTTTTCGGATTGCCGGAGAATCGGTAAAATTATACAGTTGCAAAATTTCTTGTAAGGCTTCGGGGACACCATTTTGATTTGCGACCAGCGATAAAAGATTCAAATTTAGATGCGAAATCAAATGCCATTGCATAGCCCGGCGTTGTGGTGGACGAATAGTTTCGGTGGGCTTGGTCAAACAACGAATACGCGAAACCAAAGCCGATCCTTCGATTTCAAAATCTCCTTCTTTTCCGCCGAAGGGAAGCCGTGAAGGTAAATCCCGATTTGAACAAGTAGCTTTCACGACAATTACCTCTTCGGCAGGAGTTCGCGGGTTGAATTTCATATCAACCAGCGTCAAAAACATCTCAGTTCCTTCGTCTTCAGGTCGTTGCGAAGCCCGACGGGTGGCATACCAGAAAACTTTTTCGGTTTGTTCGCCGTACGCATGTTTTAATGAATAAAAAGGTGAAAATGTCCGCACGCTGTTGGTGCGCGGATCAGTAGTATAAACTGCATCAATCGAATAAATTTCGGTCGCTGATTGATGATGAACATCGGGAAACACCTGATATTCGTATTTTTGTTGCGAAAGAAAAATTGGATCTGCCGTCTGCGAAAAAACGTTGATAATCGGCGAACATCCAAGTTTGAAAGTATCGGTTGTGACAGGTGCTTTCGGTGGAGTGATATTTTTTAAATGAATCAAAATGTCAAAATGACTGCCAAATTTTTTCTGCGCCGCCTGTTCCAATCCAAAAATATCAAAAAACAAAAATTTATAAGGGAAGGAAAAATATTCAGTCAATAAGCGATACCCGACAAAAGAGCGTTTTGAATAGGGAAGCATACTTTCTTCCTCTTCAAACCCAACCTGTTTGAGGACATCCTTAGTTAAAACAATCGGGTCCGGCAATCTCGCTTGAAAATTGGTCATCGTCAGCGCACTATTGCCGAGCGGGGCTTCTTTGGGCTTGATTTCTACAGCGGAGGCATGATTAAAAATCAATTCATAAAGCGGAAAAATGAGTTGCGGATCGCCATTTATATAAAACCGCAAAAATTTGAGAGGATCTTCCGTTTCAGCATTTTTCAATTCGGACAACATCGCATCGCCATAACATTTAAGGCTGATCCGAATCCAACTATCGGCTAATTTTCCTTGTGCATCGGGTGGAGCATTGTGTTCCAAAGCCGCCGAAAGAATCTCGACCGGAACGAGTTGAATGTCATAGCAAGTCTGAAAACGGCAGGGTGAACCGTCAATCGGACGCGAATAAAGTTTTGCCCCACGATTGATATTTTGGATAGATGTCACCTTATCTTTGGGAGAACCAAAAACAAATTGGGAAACCGCCATCGAAGGAATTGGATTCAAATAATGGGGATAAAGAACATTGAGAAAAGATTCGGTAATTTCGGGCAGTTCATCCGCCAGTTTGAGATTGATTCGCCCTGCTAAAAAAGCAAATCCCTCAATCATTCGCTCAACGTGCGGGTCTTCGACTTTCTCCTCATCCAAAAGCAGACGGGCGGCTACTTTCGGATATTTCCGAGCAAATTCCGCTCCCATTCGGCGAAGGAAAATCAATTCACGTTCGTAATGACCTAATAATTCGTCGCGCATTAAAGATGAAAACCTTGAAATTAAATTCTGCTAGTTAGCTTAAAACATTTACAATTAACGAGTTGACTGAACCGCTTCCGCTTCCGGTCCAGCTTGATGGTGTTGCACTTACTCCGATTCCTGCCACTCCGCTAATAATATCGCGGAGAGTTGCATTAAGACGAGTGGTTGTCTCGGCTGAAAGAACTCTGGTAACAACTGTTGCTCGGCGAGTTGTTTGCGCTCCATATGCAATAGTTTGAGCAACTTGTCGTTCAGTCAGACCCGCTTCACGAAGTGCCGTTTCTACCGCTCTACGTCCTTCGGGTGTTTGCATAGCACGCCGAAGGGCTTCTTCTGTTTGTGTGGCTCGTTCCGCCCTTGATAGCCGCGAAAGTTGGTCTGCCGCCATCAGACCGCCGCTGTCGCTCCAAGATGCCCATCAAATTACGGACAGCAAAAGGAAGCTGGACTAAAGACGAGACAACTCCGACCGCGTCAATAATCAAAAATGCAGTTGAATAATAACGATTATTATCCCATTGCTGCAAAGAATTTGTTTCGGGATTAGCTATCGTCTGCCACGATCTAACTAATCCATTAGCGCATTGTGCGCCTGAGGTAATAAGTCCTGTCCAACCTGCAATTACCAAGAGAGTGCTGGCTCCGGCGGAAGGAACTTCGCCCGCTACTCCTCCGACCACTGCCACGGCGGAAACGACAGTTAGCGAACAACTTAATCCGGCTCCGATTAATTCTTGCCTTAAACGGCTGCCATTTGTAATTACTGGAGGAGGTGTCGGCATCTCAGTCGGAGTTGTTCCAATTCCAATTACCGGCAGTGCGCCCGTGATTTCCAATGCCTCAACTACCACAAATACCCGACCATAATTTATCGAAGGGGTCAGACCGGAATGAAGCATTCTTGATTGTCCGTTTCCTTCAAACCCAATCATACAACCGTGTAACTCGGATTGAGCGTGAATGGCGCGAACAATATTATTTAATATTTCTTCAGAAATCATAATATTTATTTTTTCTAGCGATGAGTTTGTCTGATTCAAAGAAATGTCTCTTGGCTGAACGAACTATTATGTTCAAAACTTACATTTCTGTTAATAATAATTATTTTTCAGTTACTTTAAAATCGCCTGTTCCAACCTGTAAAATCGTATCGAAAACAACCGGCTCAGGGGTTGGCTCAACCCGCAGAGAGGCTTGGATTCTGAATCGTAGTCCCTGACTATATTTATCGGTTTCTTCAATTGTAACCTTTAAATTAGCAAATCGCGGTTCAAATAATCGCAAGGCTTTTTCCACATTGTTGATGACCGTTGCCCGATCAGTGCTACTTTTTGAACTCAAAGTCGAAAAATCAGGCAAGCCGTAAACAGCCATTGATTTATTTACTTCTTCTAAATCCATAGGGATTTCTTCACGAATAAATTTAGCATTTAACAATCTTTCAAGGTCTCGGCGAACCGCTTGTTTTAATTCGGTTAAAGATTTAGTGCGTGATTTAGGCGCATCCCTCGACATCTCGGGTTCAAAATCCAACAAACGGTCAAGGATAGATGGAACAATTTTGACTTCAAGGTCAGGCATAATTTATTTCGTAGATGGGAACGCAAGCGACTCGCTTGCATATCCGCGAAAGCGGATAAAACAGTTTTAAATGTTTATTCAACTTGAATAAAATCAAGCACGTTAGCGTGTTAGAACACGCTGGCAAGCGAGCCGCTTGCGCTCCAGTCAAAGAATCCCGTGCAAAAGGGCAAATAGATTCCGTAGTAAGTTAAAATCTTTAACTTACTACAGAATCTAAAATCGTCTTTCTTTATCGAACTTATCTGATTTGCCTGAAACGAATCTTGATAAGTAATGAGAAAGCTAATCGAATTACTATGAAGTTTGTTTTTGCTTCAGATTGTATTTGGTTGCGCCAACGCTAGACAATGCACCTTGCGAGTTTTGTCCCCAGTAATCAATCTCAATTTCTTCGTATGTCATGACAATATGTTCAGTCGGTTCACCTTGTCCTGATAAATCAGGGGTAAAGTTAGTGACAAATGCGTGTCTGATTGTCAAAATCAAGAATTTTTCTCCTGCGGATGTACCGGTTTGTTTCAAAAATTCAAACTTAACTTCATCAAAATGTGTACCATTAAACTGTTTGGTCTGAAAGACTGGCGAATGTTTGCCTTGCTTGGCAAAAATACTAATCGGGCTTGGTTCCGGCGCGCCAACCGCACTACCGCCACCTGCGCCATATGAAGTTGGCGAATTAACACTATAATTAACACCCGTACATTCAATCCAGCCTACATGATTAACTTCTAGTGATTCACCTTCAACTCCACTAGGAAGCATATATACATTACCCATTTTATTTTTTCTCCTTTATTCTCGAAATATTTTCGGACTTAATTTATTGCTTTTCAAAATAGATAACCTGTGACTCTCACAAGTTATCTTTTCCATTAAGGCAATTTCTTACCCTACGATTACTAGACGCACGAAATAATAGTTTTTGCAAAAGATTTAAAAAAAACTCAAATCTTTGCTATTTATTTCGCAGGTTTGGGCAATTCAGCGACCAGACGTAATGAAACAGTAAGTTCATCAAGTTGAAAATGCGGTCGCAAATAAGTAACTGCCCGATAAACCCCCGGTTTGCCCGGAACTTCGGATACATCTACCCGAGCTTCACGCAACGGATATTTGGCTTTCTGACTAGCCGGAGCAACATCACTATCTAAAACAAATTTGTTGATCCAACGATTTAAGAACATAGATGCCTCTTCGCGCGACATAAACGAACCTATTTTGTCTCGCATCATTGATTTTAAATAATGTGCAAAGCGTGAAACTGCCATGATGTATTGTAATTGGGTTGACAAACGAGCATTGGCATTTGCCGAATCGGTGTCGTATTTTTTGGATTTATTTGCCGATTGAACAGCAAAAAACGCCGCATAATCCGTGCCTTTGCAGTGAACCAGCGGAATAAAACCATTATCCGCAAATTCTTTTTCACGACGGTCGGTAATAGCTACCTCAGTCGGACATTTCATTGCCACTTCGCCTTCATCGGTTTCAAAGGTATGGGTCGGCAAATCCGCCAACTAATCCGCCGCCTTCGACACCACGAATGGCAACGCACCAGCCGTGCATTGAAAAGGCTTCGGTCAGTCGAACGCCAAGCGAATATGCCGCATTTGTCCACAGATATTTTTTGTGGTCGGTGCCGTCAACATCTTCTTCAAAGCGGAAGTTTTCGGTTGGTTTAGTGGCTGCCCCATATGGCTCGCGTCCTAAAACGTGCGGAAGGGTTAAGCCGACATAGCGGGAATCTTCCGATTCGCGGAAACTACGCCATTTCATATATTCGGTGCGGTCAAAAATCTTTGAAACATCTCGTACTTCGGTCATTTCGTGGAATTCATCCCAACCGAACATTTCCGCCGAAGCCGCGCTCAAAAATGGAGCGTGGGCAGCGGCAGCAACCCCGGAAATTTTGTCCAATAACGCCATATCTTGCGGATGGTTGCCAAATTCAAAATCGCCAATCAATGCGCCAAACGGCGCGCCACCGAAGGTTCCGTATTCATCTTCATAGACCTTTTTGAATAAGGCTGATTGGTCAAATTCGAGCGCACGTTCAAAATCTTTCAGCAAATCTTTTTTATTGACGTTCATCACTCGGATTTTCTGCATTGTTCCGGTCAATGTATTTCTGACCATATAATGAAGTCCGCGCCACGAGCCTTCGAGTTTTTGAAACTCCTCTTGGTGCATAATTTCATTTAATTGCGAAGAAAGTAGCCGATCTATTTCGGCAATTCGGGCATTGATTGACACGTCCATATTTTTAGACATAGTTAATTGCCCTGACATTACCTGACCGACAAACTCGCCAATCATATCTTTGGCTTGTTCTTTTTGAAACTCATCCCGAGCCAATCTGCCTTCGGTCAATATTTGGTCAAGCAAACTGACTTCCTCTGTTCTGGGTTTCTACCGCTGCTCCTTCTTGTTTTGCTTTTTCAGCCATATCTTTATTCCTCCTTCTTATCTTCTAAGCCGAGTGACGTCGCTCAATTCTTTTTGTTTATCGGCATTTTCGATAACTTCATTCAGCATATTTTCTAACTTTTCGTTACCATCCATTTTAGAAAGTAAATCCGATAATTTTTTGACGAGCTTCAACGAGTTTTCGCAGCGGCTCGACTTGCTGAACCAGATTATCAGGATCAAAATCTTCGATATTGCTAAATTTCAATTCAACTCCGAGTTTGCTTCCGTCATCTTGCAGTTTGTTGTCAACAGTAAAGGCTAAACGCGGTTTCATCCCAGCCAATACCTGATTGAAATTATCAGGATCAATTTCGATGAACTTTCGCTGTTTGAATGATGGCAACGCCTCTTCAGGTTTTCCGACGAAATCGCCGATAACACCGACCACAAACGGTAATTCCTTCATTTCAATTGCACCCCCGGTTTCAACATCGTATGTAATATTGACGCGCGGGGGACGAACACGCTCAATTTTATGTTGTAGACTTTCTTTTTTAGGCATTTAGGTTAACTCCTTTATTTTTTATAATCTAAACTACTGTATAGAAACTTTTTAGAACTTTACATTTATTGCGGTGGCGGCGGTGACGGCTCGGCGGTTTCCGCAGTAACCGTATTAAATCCAAGCGTTTGACGGACTTGACCGACCACTCCGGCATCTTTAATCATATCTTGAATCAACACGTCAAAAGACATATTGCCCCATTTTACGGCTCGTTGAATTAAATCTGAAACAGGACTATTTGGTTCATTTTTACGAAAATAGTCGGCAATGTCGGCTAAACGCTTGAGAGCGTCCTGTCGTGATTGAATTGCGCCGGTCGCCACCGCCGGACCTTTTTTAATCACTTCACCGTCTTCGCCGATAATTTCTTCACCCGCCTCTTCTGCATCATCTTCGGGGTCAGGTTCCAATACGCGTTTTTCCTCAAGGATTTTGGTTACTATTGAGGAAACTTCGCCTAACGCTTTTTTCAAACCATTGATGCTGGGAACTTGATTACGATCAAATTTTTCCTCGTTTGTTTTGTCGAGTAAATTTAATTCAGCCAAAGATTCCTCGATGCTTAGATTTATGGTTTCGCAGAAAGCGCGATTAGTGGCGTTTTTAGACTTTCGCCACATCTCTCCGGTTATTCTTTTTTCCTTCTCAGCTTGGATTTTTAAGGCTTTTAATTTTTCTCTTTGTTCAAATGGAGCCGCTTCAATGTCATCGGGAATATCAAATTGACTTGATTCTTCCCAATTAAAATAAGTAAGCCCTTCTCCGGCGACAATCGGGATTCTTTTGATGGTCAGCGAAATCTGAGTATTCATCCAGTCAATCGCATTGGCACGAGCTTCCATATCGCCTTCGTCAATTTCAGGATAAAAAGTATCCCAAAAATCTTCTTCCAAACGGCGAATTAGTTGAATCCCGTCGCGGAAGCCAGCAAATCCCTGTTGACTAGCCAAAGCCTCACAAAACCAGACACAAATTTGGACATCTTTGGTTTGAGTAGAAAGGGCAGAAGTTGCTAAATCAATCACCCGATGATAATCCGCAACTTTCAATGCTTCTACCCATTGTCCTTGCGACAAACTTGCATCATCAGCCCGACGGGCTTCGCGGATTTCATCATAAAGCCCCGAATATTGGGTTGATTCTCCTGATGGATTTTCCCCCGCGATTGGTTGAAGCAATGC
The DNA here is from genome assembly GCA_963779235.1 of Pyrinomonadaceae bacterium. GTDB lineage: Bacteria > Acidobacteriota > Blastocatellia > Pyrinomonadales > Pyrinomonadaceae > JAIBCC01. The sequence goes on along the minus strand of CAVZXI010000021.1, from coordinate 90,158 downwards.
TTCAAAATCAATTGTCGGTGCTACAGATTCAACTTTTGCCATCAAAAATTCTCCTCAGATTGTTCAAACTAATGGTAAAGACAATTACAGCAATTCACTCAATGCTTAACTTCATTATTGATAAAGAATTATTACGGATTATTTTAGCACAATAATTCTTACATTTTATTTTTTTCTTTGGCTCTTTGACAACAATTAGTGGTGCGAATTCAATTTTATTCGTCAAGTCAACGGCGAAGCCGTGAAAAGAAAGTAGCCAGACGTGGAACGTCTGGAATAATCAACCCACCAATCGCGCATTGGAAATGCACTCAGAATGATTTCTCCCGCACTTTCAGCGCGGAATTGGTTGCTCATCTGACCAGAGGTTGCACCTCTGGCTACTTTCTCAAGGCGGTTTTACCGCTTTTAACCACTAATTGTCAAAGAGCCTTTTCTTTTACTCAATTATTCGGTTTCTTCAAACTCAATTTCTTTTATTTCCAAAATTTCCCGCGCCTTTCCGTTCATCCAAAATAGTTTCATTCCTTCGGCAATGTAGAGGTCTTTTCCTAAATCGCGCCAGTCGGTCATTCTGCCGAGCCGAACTTGGGTGTTTTCGTGCCGATAAGAATTAACATAGAGCGTTGGAATCAGAACTTCGCCCTTGGTTCCATTGGTGGTTTCCAGTTCGGCTGGAAGCCAAAAGAGGTCGCGCAAACTTTTCGGCTCGGAAATAGTCAGTTTTACGATTTGTTCTATCGGAAGCCAAATATATGTATCTTTGATAATTATTTCCATAATGGCAGAAGTAAGATCATTATAATCACGAAAATCTTCTACCGCTTCGCCATTTACTTTGCAGGCAAACGCCGGACGGTCTTCTTCAACCTTATCCAAAACTTCTCTCGCTTCGGCAATATTTCCTTCGCGGATTCGATTTATGGCGTAAATCAATTCCATCACATATTGCGGCGGCGGCGAAATAAATTCGGGCATTACCCCATCGGAGAAAAGTTTTTCACGCTTTTTTTCTACTTCCAGAGATTGCTGATAAATCATAGTGCCGATCATCGCATTTGCATCCTGATGCCCAATCGCATCAAGTTGGCGCATCGCCCGCGCCCAATCGCCTGAAAAAAGCGATAGTTCAAAGAGGAAAGTTCGCGCTTGGATGTCAGTCGGTTTTGCTTTTACCACGCCTAATGCCGCTTGGATTGCTCCATCCAAATCTCCTGAGTCAAGTAATGATTTAGCCTGTTCCATAATCTCCTGTAGTTGATTGGGTCATTGATTCATTGATTCATTTGCTCATTGATTTTGAATGAAACGCTTCGAGCAACGATTTAATCTTAATAATGATTCAATGATTCAATCTTAAAATGATTCAATCTTATTTCTGCGTCACCACGTTTTGCGGCGCACGAGCCGAAGTAAAAATGGTTTTGTCAAACAGATCTCCACCGATTGGTTTGACAGTTGCCGAAACATTTTTACCGCCGAGTTTATAGGTCAAAACATACTCCCCGCCGCCTTGTTTCTTTGCCGGAGGCGAACTTGCATCAATAAATCTAAATAAACCCCAAGTGCCTTGGAATCTAATTTCAGATGGTTGCGAACTGCCTGAGTTCGGCAATGGCTTGCTCGGAGTCGGACTACTAATAGGATTGACGTTTGACGGAGAAGAATTTGCCGAAGTATTTGGAGTCGGCGTAGCTTTGACCGGAGTAGAAGTCGAAGTCGGCTCTGTCGTCGAAACGAATTTCATAGACGCTCCGGTATCATTGGTGGTGGACGGGAATTTGAAATTGCCCGAACCTGTTTCTTTTGAAATTGACTGTCCGTCAATGGTGACATCAATTAACGCCTCTTTTATTTGCGTTAATTTGAATTCATAACTAAACGAAGGAGTTGCGGATTTGCCAAACATTACCTCGCGCAGTTTGAAAGCATTATTCAGGTAGGTGACAAATTCGGGGCTAAACTTAATTGCACTTGTTTCTTTCAATTTCAATTGTCCATTTGATTCTTCAAAGAATTTTTGCAGACGTTCTTTGTAGAATTTTGATAAAATCCCGTCAACCGGATTCAGATATTTGGTTACTTCGGCTAAATCCGATTCTCCCTCGTTATCAAAGGGATAGCCTTTTTCTATCTTTTTCGCGGCTGGGAAAATTTGAGCATTCCAAGCATCTTTGATTTGAGTTTCTTCATCAGCTCCGAAAAATGATTTCAGATTGTCCAAAGGTCGTTTTAAAAGATTAGCAATTTCTTGTCCGGCGGCGTTCACCTCAAAACCTTTAATTTTGTTATTAACACTTTTTTCAGTATTTTTAAGGAGAATCCCAAACTCACTCTTGGACTTTGGATCTGCTAATTCTTTGGAAATATTTTTTATTTCATCCGGACTTTTGAGTACCAATTCATCAGCTAAATTTTTTAAATCCGCTCCGTAGAGTGAAATCGGACTTTGGTCCTCTTTTTTGCTTTTTCGGTCAGTAAAAATGAATAATGGACCGAACTCTTTTTCTACAATGGTCTGGTCTTTTTTCTCAGTACTTTGTTTTGACTTGAAAAGATTCCAAAAGCGAGCTAATCCAACTCGCGTCTTCCGGTTCAGCCGAGAGATTGGTTTGCTTGGAAACTTCTTCCAACAAAATTTTCATCGGCGAGGCAGTATCTGAAAAGGCTTTTAATGCAGCAACCGCTTTATCTTGATTATTTTCATATGGGGCAACAGTTATATTTTGGACAAATTTGCGCCAGTGGTCGGTATATTTATCCAAATATGTTTTTTGAATCCATTGAGTATCATCCCCTTGGGCTTGTGCCTTTTCCGCTCGTTCGCCCATTACCCAGTCATCTTTGGATAATTCTTCGGTCGCTTTGGTGAGGGCTTCTTTGAAGTGAATACGATAACCGTCAATAGTATAGGCACCGGGAACGGCATAATTACCTTCAATCACACCTTGACTGCTACCGCCAAGGATTTCGGTGGCACTAATCGGTTCAATTTTTTTAGAAATATCGGTGACCACCCGTTTCAGATAACGAGCGCGAGCCGGAAATGCTTGCAGTTTTTTCCGAACATTTTCAACTAAAAGTTTGGTATTGGCATCGTCCAGATTGATACGCGGAAACGCGCTCGGATCGCCCACAAACTCCGGCAATCGGTCAGCTTGTTTGGCGTAGAATTTGAGTTGTTCTTCAGCTACTTGAAGTCTGGTTTCAGGAACTTTTGATTCGGTTTTCCAATAGTCTTTGAGTGTATCAACCAAAAATGTGGCTTCGGCTTGTTCTTTAAATTGTCCGGTCAGCATCAAATAGGCTTTGAGTTTATCGTAATGTCTGCCTAAATTATCTTCTTCTTCAGGAGTTGGTTTGGCGGTATTGGCAACCGGATTACTCGCCCCGAATTTGCTTAAATCGGCTTCGAGTTTTCTCATTACCGGCTTTCGGTAACGTTGTTCGATGGCGTTGAAATAAATCGAGAGTAATTTTTCACGATACAGACGAGTTCCCGAATAAAGTCCCCACCGTTTCAAAATTGAGGGGCGGACACGATCATCTTCATCCAATTCAACCAAAGATTTTCGCAAATTATCAATTCTATCAATCTCATCGGTGGTTTGCTCAGGGTTTTTATCCAGCGGGTTTCGGTCTTTATCTGCTCTGACCATAGTTAAAACGGCTTCACCACGTTTGGAGGCTTCGTCAACCATGACCTTGTTTTTGTAAAGTGAAAAACCTGCAAGGGCAAGTAGGGCAAAGGTCAGCAACGCACCTAAAAAGGTCATGAGCCAGCCCATAATCGGCGGACGTACCTTTTGAGACTGAAAAGTGGTGACCAAATCTTTATCGCGCAAAATCACATCGCGGAAAAGTTTTTCGGTAAAATAACTTCTGCCCGATGGTTTGTCCGACATTAGTCATGGTCTGACCGCCATCCACTTTCGGTCGATTGACGGCGAACTGCGGTAAAATAAAATCCGCGCAAAAACGGATTTTCGCTAAATGGATTCGGACTTAAAAAGCGTCGAAACAAAACGCGCCCAGTTTTTTGCCGCGCCGAGCCGAAATGAAGCGGAAAGTTAAAAATCCTAATCTGTCGAACGGGCGGAAACGGCGCGGAAAGCCGCATCAAACGCCGTTTCATAATACGAATTTTGCAACAAATCAAATTCAGCGTCGAAAAGGGTGCTTGCCCGTTTTCAGCTTTTTCCAGCGGAATGGTCGCGCCCCAGACGAGATTTTCACCTTCTTTTTGCGAATTGGAAAAAGAATCGCGGAAACCTTCGATCGAATCGGCTTTGGTAAAAACCAAATAAATCAGGGAAGCGAACTTTAAACTTTGCATCGTTTCATCGAGTCCGGCGCGTAAAACTTTGGCTATTTCTTCGATTTCGCGCTCATCATCGCTGCTAAAAATTTTTTCCGCGCTGATGGTTAAAATCATTCCGTCGAACGGACGATGAACTCGGATATTTTTTGATTGTTTCTAAAAGTCCCGTCCATTCGCTTGGTCTGCTCCTTCGGCTTGATAACGTCCGGCGGTATCCACAAAAACCGCATCATTGGTCACGCGCCAATCAATATTTCGAGTCGGACGAACCATCTTTTGTTCGGATTGACGCTGGCTTGGCAGGGTTTGAAAATTTAAGCCCGAGGGAAGCGAGAGGGAAGTTTTGCCACTTTTGGGATTACCGATTACCAGATACCAAGGCAATTCATAAACCGCCTCTTTTCCACTGCCCAAATTTGAAGATTTTAAAAATTGAACGGTTTCTTCTGCCGCTTGGTGGATGTCGTCGTAACTGCCGGACGGTCGGGAAAGGTTTGCCTGACCGGAATCCGCTGCTTCTTCAACCTTTTCTTTTTCTTTAGCTTCTTCTTTTTCTTTCTCTGCTTTTTTACTGCGTCTGCTGACCAGATATGAACCAACTAAAGCAAACGGCAAGGTCAGCAAAACCAATGCAATGACTACAATCTTATAACCCCTTGAGGCATATTGCGCCGGAAGCATATAAACAATCATGCCCACGATGCCGTAGAACGACAGCAAAGTGCTAACGCCAAGTGCGGATTTAAGATTGGGGGATTGCTTAATAATATTCATAGTTGGAATTGAATCATTGAATCATTGAATCATTGATTCATTGGTTTTTTGTTTTCCAATGATTCAATGAAAAAATGAAAAAATGAAAAAATGAATCATTGATTCAATTTTAAAGTCCTAATTTACCCATCGCGTCATCCAAAAACTTCGATGACAGCAAAAACATCACTAGATAAATAATTACCGCACTACATAGACCGCCAAACGCCATGATTTTTGCCCAAGTTGGCATTCCTCTTTTGGGTGGCGGTGGCGGTTGGTCTTGGACCAGCCAATGCGGAGATAATTCAACTTTTGAAATTTTTCCGACCTTGACCAAAGCGTCTGCCGTTTTCTGCATCGTGTCACGGAGTTTGTCGTGTTCATAGACGGCATATCGTCCTTTGAATCCGAGTAGCATACAAACATAATAAACCTTAACCGAATCTGCCGTGACCTCAATTTGTCTGATTAAGGCATCAAGTTTGTCGTAGAATTTGTTGCCTGCGAGATGTTCGCCAAAATGTTCGAGTTGAATCGGATATTTCTCCCATTCTTCTTTGAGGTTAAAATCATTGGTCAAAACCGTTTCATCAATAAAGGATGCCAAAGCAAATTTGGTCACTTGGATCAGGCTTTCGCGGTAACGATACCGAAGCGCACGTTCTTCAAATTCCTTTAACAGCGAGGCGATTTTTGGACGCAACTCATTGGAAGGCTGGACGATGCCCGCTTTTAAACGCAAAATCAGGTCAAAAAAAGGACCCGCAAAAGCTACTAAATCATTATTGATCTGTCGTCTGGAAGAAGTTTGTTCGCTCATTTCGCCTCGTTGTTTGACTCCTTAAATGCAAATGCGTTCTTTTTTACAAAAATATATCAAATTTTTCGCTAAATTACTCGAAAAAAATATTCAACTACAAGGAACCCCGTCATCTTGACGGCATACATCGTGCAAACGATGTCATTTCTATTGCGGCAACTTTGTTTGAACGCGTTGCGCGTTCATTGCCAGCAAGATGCTGGCGTTCCACTACTTACGGTTTAACCGCATACATTTCTAATTTTTCATCCGGAATTTTTTCCGGCACATGAATCGCAATCACTTTTGATCCCTTAATTCCTTCCCAATACGCGCCGGTTGAATCAAGCATAAAATAGCGGAAACCGATTCGCGTCGGAATCGGCGCAGGTGGCGGATTCGAGTGCGAAAGCACCACGCCCGGCAGCGCACGCCCAACCACCGTGTCAATCACATCCCGCGAAGCAATTTTAATAACTCGCGGAATATCCTCAATCAGTTTGGATTCAGGCATTTGCGCGTTGACCGCGAGATAAAATTCGGCTTCTTTCAAAAGTCTCTCGTCTTCGATTCGTCCAATATACATGGTCGGCGTAATCTTTTCCAAAGGAATCGGCACGCAACGGCTCGGAATCACGGTTTCCATTAAATCTTTTAACTGCGTCGAAAGATTATAAAAAGTGTAATAAAGGTCTTCGTGGTCGTATTTAACGATGTCCTTCGGATGCAATTCGGTGGAAAAAGTCATCATCTTTCCGGCTAATTCCGCCATTACCAGATAAAGTTTTTCGGGATGCACGAGCGGCGTGTGAAAAAAATGCGACATTGCCGGAATGGATGAATTGATGGTGTGCAAAAGCCAAAAAACCGCGATTTCAGAAGTCGTAAAATCGGCTAAAGAAGAAGTTCGTTGCCGCCGTTGTTCGCCCAAAGAACTGCTTTTGGTAATTAGAATTTCGACTATTTGCCGAAGCATATTAGTCAGCCAAATATTTGCCGAAACTTTTAAAATCGGCGGAATAAATTCTTCGGAAATCTTAAATTGTCCGGTGGTCGTGCGTTTGAGTTCAGCAATTTTAATGGCAGTAAACCCATCACGCAGTTCGTCATCAAAAATAATTCGCAGATTTGGACGGGCAAATGCCAGCGGTTGTTCGTTAGTGCCGGAAGTTTCGTCTTTCATCAACGAGCCTTCTTGCAGAAAACGTAAATTTAGATCGGCTTTTCCACCACTAGCTTGAACATTTGCCGTTCCGAATTTTTTGGCAGGGATCACCAGATGAACTCCAAGCCTCTCTAGTTCGGGGTTAAAATGGTCTTTCACCGGACGCAAATCGGGGACGGCATCCGTATCGGGAAAACTTATCAACAAACCATCTGACAAAACCGCCCGACAACTCGTCACCTGAAAGTTTCCGTTGGCGATGGCTTCGTGATTGATTTCCAGTTCTAAAACTCCATATTCAAATGAGACAGCCGAACGCAGACGCGAATTTAGGAGTTCTTCATAATAATTATCGGCTTGCTGGAAGTGATGGGGAGTTAGAAGCATCCCTTCGTTCCAGACGATTTTACGATATTTGCTCATAATTGAAGTGATGACTGACAACAACTCGGACAGCCTTGAAGCTGTTTAAACGATATGCTTATGTATTTGATTTTGTTACTTATTACGATTTTTGTCAATCACTTTTGCTTTGAAACTTTTTTCTTGACAGTTAGAAAAGTTAAGCATATATTTTGGGACATCGCACAATTTTTACGGAAGCTATCTCCCCAAAGCAGATAACTTCTCATCTTCCTAATAGATTTAACCAAACCAAAGAGTAGCATTTTTTTCAATTTCGCAGAAAAGGGACATTGCTTGGCACTTTGGATGAAATAAAATAGCTTCCACCATGAAAGACGATTTACAAAACAGAATCAAAGTCTATCAACGGGCGTTTTCCCGCATCAATAAAATCCACCAAGAAATTGCTTCGGGCGCGTTTCCTTCGGCGCAAAAACTTGCTGAAATATGCGAAGTCAACATTCGCACGACCAAACGGGATTTGGATGTTTTGCGCTACGAACTAAACGCACCGCTCAAAAATGACCGCCGGAAAAAAGGTTATTTTTACACCGATTCGGCTTGGACATTGCCTCCGTATCGAATAACCGAAGGCGATTTGTTAGCTTTTTTTATCGCCGAAAACGCGCTCCGGCTGACCGGACAAACGCCCGAAGCCTTACAACTGAAAAAATCTCTCAGCAAACTCGTTTCGCTCCTTCCTGACGAAGTTTCCATCAATTTATCAACTTTGGCTGAGAATATCAGTTTTCAAAATCCGGCTTACGAACTTTCCGAACCTGAAATTTTGCATAAATTAGCCCGGACGGCAACAAATCAGACAACGGTTGAGTTTGATTATTACGTTCAATATCGCCAAAGACGCGAACATCGCAAAGTTGATGTTTATTTGCTCCATAATTTTGGTGGTGATTGGTATGCAATTTCATACGACCACGAGCGAAAGGCAATGCGCGATTTTCACATTGGCAGAATCACAAATCTAAAGCTCACAAACGAAGGTTTTGAAGTTCGCCGCGAGATTTGGAACAAGGAAGATTACCTAAAAAAAGGTTTCAATATGATGCGCGGCGGAAGGCTGACAACGGTTGAAATTTTGTTTGATGCTTACCAAGCCCAATGGATACGCAAACGCAAACATTTTCACCCGGACGAACAACGCGAAGACCTGCCCGACGGCAGTTTGCGGCTCTCGTTCCAAATCGGACAAAACGGACTCGAAGCCGTCGCCCGATTTTGCACGACCTACGCCGGAAATTGCATCGCGGAAAGACCGAAAAAGTTAAGAGAAATAATTCGAGAAAAACTAAAGAAAGCAATGGAGATGCATCAATGAAATTGGGAGAAACGCCTTTCGGCATCAAAGGAATTTTTATTTGCCCGATTTTGTCTGCAATACGCGGGAAATTGGTGCTAAACGCCTTTCGGCAATCAAAGGAAATAAACAAGTTCAAAAGAACGAGAATAAACTTACCTGTGCTAAACGCCCAAAGGCATCACCTCTTGATTTTGAATACAACAACCCTTTTTTGTCAAATTAGCGTTTGACAAGAAAAGTATCAATGAGGTAAGTTTAATCTCAAGCGAGAAATCTTTGAAATTTGCATGCAAAGTTTTGAATGAGAGGCGAAGATTCCAAGCCGAGCCTCTCGCTTTTCAAAACTTGAAGAATTAACATTATGGAAAATAATACCACAACGAACATTACCGTCCAATTTCCGATACTAGGAAACAAACTTCCCGCCGACCACGGCTATTTGCTGTATTCGGCAATCAGCCAATTAAAGCCTGAACTACACGACTTGCCTGACGACGAAAAATGGCTTGGCGTAGAATTGATTAGCGGAATTCCGTTTGAAAAAGGCTTGATTGTCTTGCCGAATCGCGGCGCAACGTTGCGTTTGCGAATTCCGGCGGACAAATTTGGCGAAGTTATCTGTTTGGCGGGAAAACAACTCGATATTGAAGGTCACAAAATCCGCTTGGGAATTCCGACCGCCCGACCTCTGCAACCTTCTTCAACGCTTTATGCCCGCATCGTAACTTTCAAAAATTCATTGGAAGTGCCGAAGTTTCTCGAAACAGCAAACCGCGATTTGACGGAAAAAGAAATTACCGCCGAACTCGAAATCCCGAAAGAAACCTACAGCCGCCATCGCCGAATCATCACCATCAAAGGCAAAAAGATTGTCGGATTCTCGCTCATCGCCCACGGCTTAAACGACGAAGATTCGCTCAAACTCCAATCAACCGGCATCGGCGGACGACGTTCAATGGGTTGCGGAATCTTTAACCCAATCCGCAAACCTGTTGATTTTGAAGGAGAAAACGAATGAAACCGTTGTTAGCTAAATCTTACAATGTTACAACATACCCAAACTATCCACCTGATTATGCTTTGCTGACGCAGCATAGTCGGGATGTAGCAGAGGCTTGTTCAACTTTGGCAGATGTTGTCGGAAAAATTGGATTAGACGCACTTGGCTTAGATGAAGAAATATTTGATAGCTTCAAACTTGAGCTAAAAGCAAATGGCTGGCTTCAAGATTTAGGTAAGGCAAACAGTCATTTTCAGGAAATGGTTGAAGGAAAATTAGACGGAATTCAACTTCTCCGACACGAAACTATTTCGGGATTGCTAGCTTATAAAGAAGATTTGTCTTTACGAAATTGGCTTGCCCAAAAATTCTCTTATAAATCTTTGCTGATAATTATTTGGGCGGCAATGGGACATCACAGAAAGTTTGATAGAGGCACTAACCAAAGGAAGCATTGCGTCTAATCGTTGACACGTTTGCATCCTGATTTTAAGCAAATTCTAAAAGAAATGGGGCAAGATTTAGGGTTTAAGAATTTGCCTGATTTTGAAAAGAAAATTGTGATTACACAGAATCATCGAGATAAAGGCGACATCAATGCACAACGAGAACTTCGAGATTTACAAGAATCTTTTGAAAGCGAAATAGATTTGTTTGCCAAAGACAACGACAAACGCTATTTGGCTTTGATAAAAGGTTTGGGAATTGCCGCCGATGTTGCGGCAAGTGCGGTAGCAAAGAAGGAAAAGTTTAATTATTCTCTGCCAAAATTTATTAAAGAAAGTTTTGAGTATGGATTGAAAGAAACAGATTTTATTCCAATTATCGGAGACAAAACACCATATCTTTTTCAAGAAAAAGTTGCCGATTCAAAAGCCTATTTTACTTTTGCCCAAGCCGGTTGCGGTTCGGGCAAAAGTCTGGCGGCGTATCTTTGGGCAAAAAAATGGTGCAAGCGGTTTTCTGATAACGGCAAAACAGATTTAGATTATTTTTTTGTTTGCCAACAACAGGAACGACAACTGAACATTTTAAGGAGTATGCACTTAATCAGGCGTTCCACCAAAAATGTTAGAACTTTCTCATTCGCGTTATTCAGTTGATTTACAGACTATTGCTGAAACTTCTCCGCAAGAAGAAGCAAGCGAAATTCAAAAGATATTGCCCAAGAAATGTTGCGTGTCAAACAAGATAAGATTGAATCGCTGGCTTTATGGAGTACTCCGCTTGTTGTAGCGACTTCGGACACGGTTTTAGGCTTGATGTCAAACGCCCGAAAATCAGTTTACAGCTTGCCTTCAATTTTATGTAGTGCAATTGTCTTCGATGAAATTCACGCTTTCGATGACCAAATGTTTGGGCATTTGCTTGTTTTTCTCAAGAATTTCCCCAAACTACCAATCCTTTTAATGACAGCTTCTTTACCAGAAAAAAGGTTAGATGCTATCAAAAAAGTTCGCCCTGATTTTAACGATGAAAATTGTATTAACGGTGATAAAGATTTCGCCGAAATAAAGCGTTATTCAATCAACGAAGTTCAAGATTATGAGAAACTTTTTGAAGAGATTAAGAAATGCGTAGCGAAAAACGGAAAAGTTTTGTGGGTTCGTAATCAGGTTGATTGGGCTAATAACGCTTATTTAGATTGCATAAAGACGTTCACAAAAAATTTTCCGCAATTAAAAATTGATATTTATCATTCGAGGCTTAAATATAAACATCGGTCAAAACGACATCGGAAAGTTATTGACGACTTTAAGAAAAAAGACTTTCCGGCGATTCTTGTAGCAACACAAGTTGCAGAAATGTCTTTCGATTTGTCGGCGGATTTGTTGATTACGGATATTGCCCCAATTCCGTCTTTGATTCAACGATTGGGAAGATTGAATCGGCGATTAAAACCGACTACGCCCGAAAATGAGCGAGAAATAAAACCAGCTTTAGTTTATTTATTGCCCAGAGATGAAAAAAATTCTATGCCATATAAAATTGATGAACTCAAAACGGCGAGAGATTGGATTGCCGAGCTTCAAAAAGAATACGGCAATTCACTAAGTCAACAGAGCTTAGCGGATTGCTTCGGAAAATTCAGTAACGAAAAAGATTTTGATATTGAAACGGCGGAAGAAAAAGCAGTCTTTTTCTCTGGTCTATGGCAAACATATCCGGGAATGACTCGCGGCGAAGGTTACACCATCAACGTAATTTTTGAAGACGACTGCAAAGAATGGAAACGGATGAAAGGAACTAAGCAACCTGATAAAAATTGGCTGAGAGAAAACGAAGTTGCCATTCCAATAAGAAATGAAGTTTTCGGATGGGAAACTTTTGGCGGTTTAAGAGTGGCGAAGAGTGAAGATGTCGAATATGACTACAACCCAATTACAGAGAAAGGAACAGGAGCAAAATGGCGAAAGTAAAAGAAGAGTATAAATTGCCGAATCCATTAGTTTATCGGCTCAGTAATCCAAATTACACTATCTATCATCGCGCCGCACTTGGCGGTTTAGCTTCAACAATAATGGCTTGGGAAAGAATCAGCCCGAAGGAATTACTGCCAAAATTGAACGCGACGAAGTTTCATTTAGTTGGGATGGCGAAAAATTCTCCGACCAAGACTTTTTGCGAAGATTGATTGAGGCTTCTTTCAAATTGACGGATGACAAAATGATTGATTTGCCCGGTCAAAGACTTGATGTGGCTCGTGAGGATTTGCGTTTGGCAATTCACAACGGTATTACGGCAACTTTCTTGCAACACCCCAAAATGCGTTTAGGTGAAAAAGGCTCTCGCAGAATTGGTTTGAAAACTGATGATGTAACGGAAAACTTTTTTACTTACAAGGCGATTGAAAGTTTTGCTCACCAAAAAGCACAAAAGACAGGTTTGCTTGAAGAAAAATTGAAAGGAAATTTGCCGCCTTATGCGGCAATTCAACAATGGACAATTCCGGGCATAACGAGCGGAGCAGAAGAATTGTTTGCCCCAACTGAAGAAGCGATTTTATTACTGTTTTTGATAGTTGGAAGTGTGATTTTTATGCTTCGTCCGCGAACATTCAAAGAAAAAGCCCAATCTTGTTTGGTTGTGCCTGATGTTATTGACCTTGTAGCTTTTGCAAAAGCAATTTCGTTTATAAATGCACAGAGTCAAGATTTGAAAAAGTTTAGTAACACTTACTTAAACCGAGTAGTTGGCGGAGCAGAAGAAGCAGGGCTTCGATTTTTGCTTGATTTACAAGCCGATGACTTAGTGCAAACAGAATATAAGAGTGTAAGCGGTTGCGTAGTTGTGGCGATGGGAAAAGTGGCTTGGGATAAAAACCAAGTGAATCGAAGTATGATTGCTAAAGTTCGAGGCGATTACGACGAGATAAATGTTTTCACCGCCGCCAGACAGTATTTAGGAATGAGCAAAATTATCAAACTTGAAAATGGTGATAGTTTTGTTATTCCCTCAAGTCCGATTCCTGAGTTAATTGCGGCAAATTTAGCCGCTGAACGCCATTGGTGTTTCGGTTTCAAAACATTGGTGAGCGAGAAAAAAGATTTTGAACGAATGTTTTATTCAATTGGAGGATTACGAAAAATGAAAGATGAAATAGAAGACGCAGAAGACAAAATAATTATTGATGTCTTTCACGATGCGTGGAACAACATCATGGGAGATTTGGGCGAACGCGCCCGAAAAGGCGAGTTTATTTTCAATGTAAAGGTTGAAAACGAACAAGAAAAAATGCGAAATGCAATTTTGCGGGCAAAAACATCGGACGCATTGGCGAGTTGGTTTTTGAGGTTTTGTGCTGATGCGTCTAAGAAAGCACCAGTAAGAACTTTACAAAAAAATGGCGAACGAGTCCGCAAATTTATTTTCAATAAACGCAACTTTGAGCGTTTTCAAAATCTTTGTTTGTTTGCTTTGGTAAGCTACGCAGGCAAGGAAAAATCAAACAATAATTCACAACAAGGAGAACCAAAATAATGGCAACAAATTATCTATACGGAACAATTTTGACTAACGAAGCAGTTGCTGCAAACAATCGCGGCGACAATATTGGCAATACAACAACCCTGCAAAAAGTTTTTCATCAGGACGATGTTCATACGAGCGTTTCTGCGGAATCAATTCGGTTCGCATTACGCTACCGTTTTCAACTTGAAAATTTGAATGTAAATCGCTCGTATGACGGTGAACTTGGCAAACTATTTTATGAAGACGAGAAAAGAGCGACTTGGAATTCTGAAAGCGGCGGTTTCATTGATGATGACTTGATGGGATTTATGGATGCTGTGGCGGCTAAAGCTGAGAAAGAAGATGAAGAATCTGCTGATGTTGCGGAAATAGAATCCAAACCAAAGTCTAAGGTAAGACCAAAAGGTGGTGCAACAAAGCGTCCAAGTCCATTGGCAACTGGAAGAGCAGTGAGTTTGCGTCCGTATCGTGGCGAACTTTCTTTTAATGCGGTGAGTGGCGAAAAAGTCAAAGGTAAATTATCGCTTTACAATGCCGAAATGCACACCACCGAATATCAGTATTCATTCGGTTTGAATCTTGATGATGTTATTAATAAAGAGAATATCGGACATTTGATTGATGCAATTGTTGACCCGCCGCAAGTTGCCGGAAATCACGCCCGATTTGCTTACGATTTTTCGCCGTATTCGGTAGTTTTTCGCGTAACAAACGCACATTCTTCCAAGATTCAAAATTGTTTTGAACACAATGAGGAAAATCGTACTTTTAAAGTTGAAAGACTTATCAAACGAGTTGTGAGTAAAGATATTTCGGCGGACGAACTCATTATTGGTGGTGAAATTGCTAATACTGATGAAGGTAAGCAATTGAAAGAGTTAGGCGTAACGGTTTTGAATGGAATTGGCGAAGCGGCAAAAGAAGCCAGAAAAAGAATTGCCGAAAAAGGCGAAAGTTTTGCAATTCTGAAACAAAACGGAGACAAACAATGATAACCGTTTATGTTGAAGTTCCGTTTGCAAGTTTTCGTAAATCTTTCGCCCGTTCTTTTGCAGAAACTTACAGTTTTCCGCCGCCTTCAACCGTTTATGGAATGTTGCTTTCGCTCGTCGGCGAGCGTTTTCGCAAGCGACACGAAGGCGTAAGGCTTGCGTTTGCTTATAAACAAATGCCGAAAATTGCGACAACTGTTCGCAAACTAAGTCGTTACAAATACGGCATCCCAAGCAAACAATCATCATTGGGAAACGCGCCTGATTTTGTCGAAACTCTTTGCGGAATTGAGTTCTTATGTTGGATTGATTCAACACAGGAAAAACCGGATGCTGAAGGAAAGTCAAAAGGCGAAACTCTCGAACACCGCATCTTGACTGCTTTGCAAAAACCGCAAGAGATTACACGGCAAGGAGTTGTGTGTCTTGGATTAAGCGATGATGCGGTAAATGATATAAGTTTGTGCGAAGAAATCGGAGGTGAATGGTATCGCCTCTTGCCAAATGATAGAGGTTCGCTTGAATTACCTGTTTGGGCAGACCACGTTCGAGGTTTTGACACTCGTTGGCAAAGATACGAACTGGAAAAAGAAGCAGGTGAGATAATTTCAGCACCAAACGAAGAATCTTGGCGATGGACTCAAATCGTTGACCTGCGAAAGTAAAATCCAATAATTTCCTTTGATGCCTCGCGGCGATTATTAAAAAGGAGAAAATTGGATGAATAGTTTATTGAGTGTGCATTCGCTTCACGCGCTGGCGTATTGCGAGAGGTTGTTTTTTTTGGAAGAGGTTGAGCGGGTTCGTCTGGCGGATGAAAGAGTTTATGCCGGACGGACGCTGCATGTTGAGATCGAGCGTGATGAAGACGATGAAATTTTCAATCTGAGTTTTCAATCGGAAACTTACGGGTTGATCGGGAAAGTTGACTGTCTTCGCAAGCG
The DNA here is from genome assembly GCA_963779235.1 of Pyrinomonadaceae bacterium. Lineage (GTDB taxonomy): Bacteria > Acidobacteriota > Blastocatellia > Pyrinomonadales > Pyrinomonadaceae > JAIBCC01. Next base: position 74,486 of record CAVZXI010000021.1, on the reverse strand, counting down.
TGACGGAAATGTTATTCCTTACGAACATAAACGCGGAAAATCGGCGCGGTCAATCGGCGGAAAGCCGGAAACCTGGGCTTCGGATCGTTTGCAGATTATTGCGTATTGTTTGTTGGTCGAAGAAAATTTAGGTGTAGACATTCTCGAAGGTCGCGTGCGTTATCATGCCGATAATGTAACGGTTCGCGTCCCGATTGATGAGAAAGCGCGAGCGAATTTCGCAACGCATCTTGAACGTGCGAAGGAACTTCAAACAAGCATCGAGCGTCCGCCGGTCACTTCAAACGAAAGGCTTTGCGTTAAATGTTCGCTCGCGCCCGTTTGTTTGCCGGAAGAAGCGCGTTTGGCACAAACTCTTGTCAGAACCGCCTGCGGTAGCGGGCTGGTTGAAGCTGAAACAACCGACGATTCAGCCATCGGGGAATCCTCTCTTCAATCCGAAATCTCAAATCCCAAATCCCAAATCCTTCGCCTTTTCCCTGCCGAAGATGATCGCCAAATTCTTCATATTTTAACGAACGGCGCAAAGGTTGGACGCAAAGGCGACCAATTGGAAGTTTGGTCGCCTGATACGGAAGAAAAACAAGTTTATCCGGTGCAGGAAATCGGGCAAGTCGTGATTCACGGTTTTGCACAGATTACGACTCAGGCTTTGCGTCTGTGTGCTGAACGCGGTTTGGGCGTGCATTGGATTGGCTACGGCGGGCGTTATTTTGGGGCTTGGACAAGCGGACAAGGCTCTGTCCAACGGCGGATTCGGCAATACGCGGCTTTGACCAATCAGGATTTTTGTTTGGCTTTGGCGAAGCGATTGGTTGAAGCAAAGGTGCGCGGGCAGTTGAGTTTTTTGCTTCGGGCGAGCCGCGAATCGGGGCGTGAAGTTGAGGACGTGAAAACTTCGATTGCCAATATCCGCAAACTGCTTTCGCCGTTGAATCGAACCGACAATATTGATTCTCTGCGCGGTTTTGAAGGAAGCATCGGCGCGAGTTATTTCAAGGCTTTGCCGCATCTGGTTTCTGATGAAGTCGGCGAAAAAATGAAGCCCGACGGCAGAAATCGCCGTCCGCCGAAAGACCGTTGCAACGCGCTTTTGTCTTACGGTTACGCGCTCCTTCTGAAAGATATTACCAACGCGATTTTGGTCGTCGGGCTTGACCCGTGTTTAGGTTTTTATCACACGCCACGTTCACAAGCGCATCCGTTGGCACTCGATTTGATGGAAATTTTCCGTGTTACATTGGTTGATTTGCCCGTCATTGGTTCGATAAATCGCAAACAATGGGATGAAACGGAAGATTTTACGATTGCCGGAAAACAGGTTTGGCTTTCGGACAGCGGGCGCAAAAAATTTATCCAAATCTACGAACGCCGCAAGGCTGACCAATGGAAACATCCGGTCATCGGTTATTCGTTGTCGTATTCGAGACATTTGGAATTGGAAGTCCGCTTGCTCGAAAAAGAATGGACGGATAAACTTTCTTCAACCGACACAAATCTTGAGCCGAAAGGACTTTTTGCGCGAATGCGTTTGCGCTGAAAACGGCAGAAACCCGCACGTTAGTAAGGGTGCAAATTTATGACAAAAAATTGGTATGTAATCTGTTACGACATCACCGAGCCGGCGCGTTGGCGAAAAGTTTATAAACGCTTAAACGGTTACGGCAGACGGCTTCAATATTCGATATTCCGATGCCGTTTGACCAAAATCGAAGTCGAAAAACTGCGCTGGGAATTGGAGAAAGATTTGTCGAAAGATGATAAACTATTGATTCTGAACGTCTGCGAACGCTGTGAAAACAAAACGGTTTCGCTCAATCGTCCCGAATCTTGGGTTATCGAAGACAAAACTTTCGATTTCGCGTGAGTGAAAAAATTTTGAGTCAAAATCAGATTCAAGCATCTGCGAATGTTTCAGACAAGTTCTTTGACAATTGCATATAAGATGTTTGTTTTTAGTAAATTAGCCAAGATGTAGAAATGAAAAGTGCTTGAGTATGAAATAAAAGCAGTAAATTCAATAAATTATGAAAGGATGAGAGAACATTATGAGAAGAAATTCAGCAATTTTTTTGACAGTTTCGATAGATACTCGCAAATGTATCTCTAAATGTTACAATAAGTATGGTTAAGATATGCGCGGTAAAAATTCCTTCGATGCCGAAAGGCGTTTAGCACATCAAAATAGCCATTTGCAATTACAGATCCCAAATACTGTAAAAATTCCTTCGATGCCGAAAGGCGTTTAGCACTTTTTCATACAAAACGGAGAAAATATGGCAAATACAGTAAAAATTCCTTCGATGCCGAAAGGCGTTTAGCACGCGCAAATCAAATTTAAGTTCTACCCCGCCCGCCGAGTAAAAATTCCTTCGATGCCGAAAGGCGTTTAGCACATTCTTTTCTTAAGGCGAAAATTAAAGTTGATTCAAAGTAAAAATTCCTTCGATGCCGAAAGGCGTTTAGCACTCTATCGCACTTCCGCCACTTGTCAACGAAAGTTTGAAGTAAAAATTCCTTCGATGCCGAAAGGCGTTTAGCACTTGTAATAGTTTTCACAAATGAAACAAAGCAAAATAGTAAAAATTCCTTCGATGCCGAAAGGCGTTTAGCACCCAAAATCATTTGTTGAATGTCACGTTGCACTTGAGTAAAAATTCCTTCGATGCCGAAAGGCGTTTAGCACTCTTTCCAACTTCCTTGCGAGTCTCAGAAGTAGCGTAAAAATTCCTTCGATGCCGAAAGGCGTTTAGCACTTGGCTTTGTCAATCATTTAATTTGCCATTTAGAGGGTAAAAATTCCTTCGATGCCGAAAGGCGTTTAGCACTTGTCGTTGGACGCATAGCCAGCCGCAAACCGCGCCGTAAAAATTCCTTCGATGCCGAAAGGCGTTTAGCACTGTAATTTTTATTTTCCATATTGCACCTCGTCTAAAGAAGTAAAAATTCCTTCGATGCCGAAAGGCGTTTAGCACCGACAAACTAGCGTCCGTAGCGATGGTTGCCGCGTCCGTGTAAAAATTCCTTCGATGCCGAAAGGCGTTTAGCACAGACGCAAATTAGCTGAAAGGTCAATCAAGGCACAAGTAAAAATTCCTTCGATGCCGAAAGGCGTTTAGCACCCCAAGTTAAATCTCTTTCAACTTCGGTTTTAGGTTCGTAAAAATTCCTTCGATGCCGAAAGGCGTTTAGCACACAGAATGCGTTACAAAGCAAATATCGGTTTGCTTTGGAGTAAAAATTCCTTCGATGCCGAAAGGCGTTTAGCACAAAAACCCCGCCGACCGCTAAATTTGTCACATTCGCAACATTGTAAAAATTCCTTCGATGCCGAAAGGCGTTTAGCACGTCAATGATTTGGAAAGCGAAAAAGCAAAAGCAACGTAAAAATTCCTTCGATGCCGAAAGGCGTTTAGCACTCACAAAGAATTTGCAAAATAAAAGCCCGAAAAGGTAAAAATTCCTTCGATGCCGAAAGGCGTTTAGCACGCGAAAAAGGTTTGGCGGTTGTCAAAACCCAAGCCGGCATTGTAAAAATTCCTTCGATGCCGAAAGGCGTTTAGCACCCGCGCTGGCGATGACTGAACTTGCCAAATCCGGATGTAAAAATTCCTTCGATGCCGAAAGGCGTTTAGCACGGATTCAAAGATGAATTTAAAGCATTTGCCAATAGTAAAAATTCCTTCGATGCCGAAAGGCGTTTAGCACCGCCGGTATTATCTCTAGTCCGTTCAAGGGAGAGGGTAAAAATTCCTTCGATGCCGAAAGGCGTTTAGCACTTAAGGAAAAGCTGAAAAGTTTCGGTTTTAAGGTTGTAAAAATTCCTTCGATGCCGAAAGGCGTTTAGCACCGTCTTTGGTCAATTCCAAAACTAAGGCAATTCCCTGTAAAAATTCCTTCGATGCCGAAAGGCGTTTAGCACTTAATCCGACACTGCCGGGCGGGGTATATGGAAAAGTAAAAATTCCTTCGATGCCGAAAGGCGTTTAGCACCACCGATATGAGCAAGGGCAGTTAATTTCGAGTAGTGTAAAAATTCCTTCGATGCCGAAAGGCGTTTAGCACTAAAGTTTTCCGCCATCATCGTGGTTTAAGTGAAGTAAAAATTCCTTCGATGCCGAAAGGCGTTTAGCACTTGTGAGAGTGTGCCAAAACTTCATCTTTGACACGGAGTAAAAATTCCTTCGATGCCGAAAGGCGTTTAGCACCTCTGCCGAAACAAAAGCATCCCGAAAAATGAATTGTAAAAATTCCTTCGATGCCGAAAGGCGTTTAGCACCTTCTTTCCAATTCTTAAACTGAATGGGAATGACAAGTAAAAATTCCTTCGATGCCGAAAGGCGTTTAGCACGTCATCAATTACTTTTGCTTCAATTTGGCTCAAACGTAAAAATTCCTTCGATGCCGAAAGGCGTTTAGCACTGAAGTGTGAACTTCACCGCCTGATTGTTTGAAGATGGTAAAAATTCCTTCGATGCCGAAAGGCGTTTAGCACAACATTCATTTATTTTTAACCTGCCTAAATAGAAAGTAAAAATTCCTTCGATGCCGAAAGGCGTTTAGCACGTTGAAAAGAATCAGACTTTGCGAGGGTTGAATACCGGTAAAAATTCCTTCGATGCCGAAAGGCGTTTAGCACACACGATTAGAAAAGGAACGGTAACAGCAGTAAAAAGTAAAAATTCCTTCGATGCCGAAAGGCGTTTAGCACACGAATCTGAAACGGTTGATGACGAGTCTGAAACGGGTAAAAATTCCTTCGATGCCGAAAGGCGTTTAGCACCCGGAATTTTAGAAATTCATAATCTTGATTACGTTGTAAAAATTCCTTCGATGCCGAAAGGCGTTTAGCACGCGTTTGAATTGGGATTAACAAAATTTGAAATTCGTAAAAATTCCTTCGATGCCGAAAGGCGTTTAGCACTTTGCCCCGGGATTGATAATTACCGTTCCTAGTAAAAATTCCTTCGATGCCGAAAGGCGTTTAGCACAACCTACCCAAACAACACAAGGCGAACAAGCGGGGTAAAAATTCCTTCGATGCCGAAAGGCGTTTAGCACGACACGGTTCGTCAACAACTAATCTCAGCGGTAATTGATAAAAATTCCTTCGATAACGCGAAACCTTTGCTAATCTGCTTATTTTAATTTAAAAAGTCAACCCTTCTGCTTGGACATTAAAATCTTTCGGATTTTGCGTAATTGTTCCGATGGCGAGGAATCGCAAGGCAAATTCAAACTGAGATTCGCTGATTTTGCCGTTTTCTTTGAGAAACCAAATAGTGCGAATTTCTCTCGAACTTTTATTTGGAAATTCTTTAGTCAATCTAGCTAACATATCGCGCATTACTAGATTTTGTCCGGCAACGCCCTGATCGAAAGCGGCGATGACTAGGAGGTTGTCGTTTGCCAATTCATTTCCCAGCACAATGCTCAGATTATCCAGAGTGTCTAACATACTTTGTGCGGTGGCAACGACATCTCCGCTTTGATTTCCAAGTTTAGCCAGCGCGGCAACTGCCAAAAACAGGGGCTTCAGGTTTTTAGATTCCGCCATAGCTTTAATCTGTGAGGCTCCCTTTTTGGCATTCCGAATATTTTCTGCCAAAGCCCCCGAAGTTTTGAGTTGATTGACTTTGCTATTGACTATTGAAATTGGTTTGCTGGTCAAAAAAGCCTTTGAATTATTGAAGGAAATATTACGCAGGAATGAAGCGGAGCTCTTTTCAATTTTTACGACATCGCCCGAATCTTTTGGAGTTGGGGTAATTTCTTCGGTAGTCTTAGGGGTTGGAGGAAGAGTTGAATTATTTCCCGAAGGCGTAGTAGAGGCTGGAGTCGGCGTTACGTCATCTCCGTTGTCTTGATTGGTCGGAAAATCAGGCTCATCATTGTCATCATCACCTGTGGCAATAAAACGATTATCATTTTTGACCACCACCGGCTCTTGATTGCCTCTCAAAATAAAAAAGACTCCGCCCAAAAGCAGCAAAATAAACACGCCCAAAAGCGGAGCGAGAATGAAAAAACTGGTTGAAATTGAATCTCCACCACTCGAAGCAGAAGCGCGTTTAGCCGATGCCGAGGGGAGATGAACTTTTGACCTCTTTTTCGCCATCACCCGATGCTCCACCTTTTGCTTTATCGGAAACTATTTCAACGATAATTTCAATGCCATTGCCAAGATTCAAACTATCGCCATCTTTGAGGGCAATCGGCTTTTCTAAATTTTCGTTGTTAAGGGTAGTGCCGTTACTCGAACCGCAATCTGCGATGACAAAAACATCGGCAAACCGTTCAATTTTGGCGTGTTGGCGCGAGAGATTACTGAGCGGAATCTGCAAATCATTGTCAGGCGTTCTGCCAATGGCAAACTTTTCGCTTTCCACCAAAACTCGTTTGGCTTCGCCGGTTTCGTCTGTAAAATTTAACCAAAGCTCAATCATTAAAATTTCAGATTTCAGATTTCAGATTTCAGATTTCAGATTTCAGATTCCAGATTTACCAAGTCGCTACTGCTCCTTGTTCTGACTCGCTCCTCGCCCTTCGCCCTTCGCTTCTCTCCGTTTCAGATTCCAGGTTCCAGATTTCTCTTCAATTTGGAATTTGGAATTTGGAATTTGAAATCATTTGGTATAAGTCGAAAGTGGTTGCAAAGATAACCCAAAATCCTTTGGGTTTTCGCCAATAATCGCGGCGGCAAAAAATTTCGGCACATATTTGAAATTTTCCGCTTGAAACTGTTTGGAAAGTTTGTCGCCATTGGCAATCAACGACCAAAAATCTCTCGGCAAACCTTCATTTGATTCCAACGCTGTTTTCAAATTGGTGCTTAAACCGCCTTCTCCGCTGTTATAACTTCCGATTGCCAATGGAACGCTGGAAGGTCCGGTGCCGTAACGTCCGGTCAAAAATTTCATATATTTTCCTGCTGCACGGGCGGATGGCTCGGGCTTGCAACGCTCATCGGGATTGCTCGGAGATGCTCCTTTGAAAACGGATAAACCGTAGGCTTCGCCCGTGGCTTTGGTAAATTGAAACATTCCGAGGGGTCCGGTCGGGCTTTGCAGACAGACACAATGTTCTGATTCAATCATTGCCAAATACATCCCGATTTGCGGGTCAATCCCTTCTTGGTTAAAAGCGTGAATGATAAACGGCGCATTTTTGCTCGCTCGTTCGTAAGTTGCTTGGAGATTATCACCAAAACGGCAACCGCCCATTTTTGCAACATTTACCCGTTTGGCGTAAGCATCCACAAAACCTTTAATCTTATCAATCGCCAAAGCAGGAATTTGTCCACTCGCCTGATTGCCAATCATCGCCGCCACCTTTTGCGCTCTGGATTCGATAAATTGCCGTTTTTCAGCATCGCTCATTTCCAGATATTTTTTTCCGCTTGGCAAAATTATGGGAGTTGGCGTATTTTGCGGTTCGGGCGAATTGGTCAGATTTGAATCATCGTTGCCAGTTGAAGTATTTTTAGGCGAATTTTCAACTTTTGGAGTTTTAGTTTTGGTCGGAGTTTCATCTGAACTGTTGTCCTCATCATCAGAATTCTCCTCATCATTATTCGTATTTCGATTAGCGACTTCAGGCTGATTTTTGTTGATATATTTGAAAACGATGAAAGCCGCCGAAATGCTGATGGCGAAAAGGGCAACCGCGATAATGGCAATCGGTAAAAGAGTTGACAAACCGATTGGAGCTGCAGCAGTTGCCGAAACACTTTGAGTTTGACGATTTTCTGAAACGGTTTCCGAAGCGGTTTGGCGTTCGGCAAGGCGCACTTTCAAATCCGTGTAGTTGCCGATGCGGATGGTATCACCATTTTCGAGCGGGGTTCCTCTTCCTTCAACTCTGTCGCCATTGACAAAAGTTCCGTTGGTCGAATTTTCGTCAACCACCCAAAGATTATCGCCATCACGGTAAATGGTGGTGTGCAGACGCGAAAGCCCGTCATCATCAAAGCGATAATCGGCTTCGCTGCCGCGTCCAAAAGAAAGGCTGTCGCTCTCTAATGCAATCTCTTCCGAGCCTTCGGGAGTTGGATGTATCAAAATCACGTCCATCATCAATTACCTTTTATTTCGGATAAAGTTCCGAAAGCGGGCGGTCTTTTTTGAGACCAAATGCTGGCGGATTTTCCGCCACGATTCCCGCTGCAAAAAATCTGACTACTTCTTCGCGCTGTTTCGGCGTTAAGACTCGCCAAAAATCCATTCGGTTAGCCGTCACCTTAACCCGCGCTTTAAATTCCGCCGCCTCTTGCGGAGACATCCCAAATGCCGCCAGACTATAAATTATATCACCTTCAAAGACATTCAAAACAATTGCTTTGAGATAAAGTGCAGACGATTTGGCGGCACAGTTTTGCGAAGCATCGCTTAAAGTTTCAGTCCCGCACATTCCGTTAAAAGCGTTTGCCGTCACAAAATCATTCGACATTCGCCACAGTCCTTCGTCCGCGCCTTGTCTCTGCGAATTAAATTTACTCCGGCTCATTGCCAAAATATAACCGAGCGGAGCATCCAAATTATTTTCGGTGACATACGCGACATTGATGACATCGCGGTATTGGGCGGCACGATTAAAATATCCTTCGACTGCAAATTCCGCCGTTTTTTTATTAACTTCACTAAGGAATTGCGGGTCAAGTTTATAACCCGGTGCTTTTGGAAAATTTTGATTGAGCAAAATGCGCGCCATTCTTAAAATGTCAGAGTCCTTAACCAACCCTTTTGGATCACCTTTTGGAGGTCGGGGACCTATCGGAGTTTCAGTCGGCTCAGGAGTTGGAGTCGGCGTGGCGAGAGTTTCAAAGCCAACTTCGATCTGATCGCCGGCGGAGATTGGCTCACCGTCCTTATCCAATAAAATCACGCGCAGATTGTGATTGATTCCATCGGCTTTGTCTGCAAACTGGCTTGGGTCAAGCGGAGCAGTATAAGGATTGGATGAAGTACTGGCAAACTCTTTTCCATCTAGCGTCAGCACCACATTATCAACGCAGTTTGAGTTTTGAACTTCAACTTTTATGTCAATTGGTTTCGTAATAATCTCGCCATGACTAGGTTTTTTTATTCGAGCGGTAGCATCACACTGATTGCCGGAGGTTGACCAATAATAAAGTCCTGCGCCAACGGTAGAAATTACTGCCAAACCGACTACTGCACCTGCTACTAACATTAAGGACGAGCCTTTTTTATTTGATTCCTCGGTTTCAGGTTGACTTGTTTCATTTTCGGCTTCATCAGCTTCATCTTCCCCCGAATCATCCGTTTTTTCACTCGGCTGACTAAAGATAATTTCGCTTGTGCCGCCGAGCAAAATCGTGTCCCCATCTTGCAAAAGTATTTCGCCGTCAACCTCGCTCCCGTTGACCGCTGTGCCGTTACTGCTTCCTTGTTCGACCAGCCAAAATCCGTCTTCGCGCTGTTCAATCCGGGCGTGATAACGCGAAATATTTGAATCATCGGGAAGCGAAATAATATTGTCCGCAGTCACGCCCGATAGTAATCATCGGGGAATTGGTTTCAAGTTCCTTTTCACCATTTATTTTGAGCGTGATTTTCGACATAAATTATTTCAGATTTTTTTTCAATTTGGAATTTGAAATTACCGCCTAACTCGGAAACTCCAAAACATCAGTTCGGGTAATAATTCCCGTAATTCGTTTAAAATCTTCGACCACCACCGCGGGTGATTTTTGCAATTTCGATTTGATTTTTGCCAAACTGGTGTCCACATCCACCACCGGAAAACTATCGTCCATCACTTCGCTGACCTGTGCATTTATCAAATCCCGATTGGCTAAAAGTTTGGCTAAAACGTGGCTTTCGCGCAAAGAACCAACCGATTTATGATTTTCTAAAACCGGAATTTGCGTGACACCGTGACTATTCATCAAATTCAAAGCCTCCCCAACCGTTTCAGTCGGCGAAACGGAGACGAGATTTTGCGGTGAATTTTGCGATTTAGTATCGGTAATCAAACCTGCGGTGATTTTTTGTGGCTCGAGCATCATTTTTTCCTTCATCCATTCGTCCGAATGATGTTTGGTCAAATAATGTTCGCCCGTATCGCAAACGATAAAAACGACTAAATCATCTTCGGTCAAATCTTTTGCGACTTTCAACGCGCCGGCAAAAATTGTTCCGGTCGAACCGCCGCAGAAAATTCCTTCTTGTTTGCCAAGTTGGCGCGAAAGTTCAAAAGATTCGCGGTCGGTGATATTGATTATTTCGTCAATAATTTTGATGTCCGCATTTCCGACTACGATATTTTGTCCGATGCCTTCGACCAAATACGGCGTTGCTTCGGGGACGTGACCCGTATCTTTGTACGTTTTGAAAATCGAACCGTAGGGATCAGCCCCGATAACCTTGATATTCGGATTTTTTTCTTTCAAATAACGAGCTGTTCCGCTAATTGTTCCGCCCGTTCCGATTGAAGCGACAAAATGAGTGATTTTCCCGTCGGTATCGTTCCAAATTTCAGGTCCGGTGGTGCGATAGTGCGCTAGCGGATTCGCCGGATGATTATATTGGTCGGGATAAAAACTGTTTGGAGTTTCGGAGGCAATTCGTTTAGCCGTAGCAACATAATGATCGTTTGAACCGTATTTAGCGGCGGCGGAACATATCACGACTTCTGCGCCGATGGCTTTTAAATAACGGCGTTTTTCAATCGAAACTTTGTCCGTCATGACAAAAATACATTTGTAACCGCGGGTTGCCGCGACTAATGCCATTCCGATTCCGGTGTTTCCGCTGGTGGCTTCAATCAAAGTTCCACCTTTTTTCAAAATTCCTTTTTCTTCCGCATCATTGATCATCGAAATTCCAATTCGGTCTTTGACCGAATAACCCGGATTGAGGCTTTCCATTTTGGCGTAAATTTTGGCTTTGATGCCGTGTTGTTTGGTAATATTGTTAATTCTGACTAAAGGTGTATTGCCGATAATTCCTAAAATATTGTCGTATAATCTCATCTATGTCTCCGAAAAATATTTGTAATAACTGTCGTAATTTTAGGTTGTTCTGGGCAACTCTGCAAACTCAGGAAACCTCAAACTAAAAACTGCGTATAAAGAAGCAAGAAAAGTTATTCCAAAGGAAAATCTAATGAAACGAAAATTGTTTTTATTTACCCTATTTTTTACTTTTTGCCAACTTTTTGTTTTCGGGCAAGTTGCGGTTATTGATGACGCAAACGTCACCCAGCTTCGGCAAAAGACTTTTGAACGAGTTTGGAAAACCATCAATGAACGCCATTTTGATTCAACTTTTGGCGGCGTGGATTGGAAAAAAGTCGGCGAAGCCTATCAACCCAAGGCAATGTCCGCCAAATCGGATGATGAATTTCACGCCGTTTTAAATCAAATGCTCGGCGAATTGAATCAATCGCATTTTTCGATTTACACCAAAAACACAGAGCTTAGTTCAACCAAATGTAATGATGGAATAATCGGAATTGAACTGAAAATGCTCGAAAATCAACCCGTGATTTTTCAAGTTGAAAAAGATTCAACGGCTGAAAAAGCCGGACTCAAAACGGGTTTTGTGATCACCAAAATAGACGATAAATCAATCGAAGAAATTCTTTTGCCGATTGAAGAAATACTTTATGTTCGCCGGATGACCGAGGCGATGAAAAGGGTGCAACGCGAACGCGCTTTGATGCGAAGTATCTGCGGAAAGCCGGAAACCTTGGTCAAAATCGAAGCCGTAAACGCGAAAAATATTGCTAAAACTTTCGACATCGCACGTTTCGCTTTTAAGGGCGAAGTGATGAAAGTGGCGGAAGGAATTCCGGCGTTTAAGTTGGCTTTTCAATCAGGGAAATTTGAAAATAATATCGGCTACATCAGATTTAACGTCTGGATTCCGACTCAAACCCAAAGATTTCGAGAAGCAATTCGGAGTTTATCCGATGCCAAAGGAATTATCATAGATTTACGCGGTAATCCTGGCGGAATGGGGCTGCTGGTCAATGATGTCGGCGGAACAATGTTGGAAGAAAAAACCTCTTTCGGCACAACCAAACAGCGCAACACGCAAGGCGAATTTATCGTCAGTCCGCAAAAAAATAGTTATCGGGGAAAAGTCGTAATTTTAACCGATTATTCGACCGGCTCGACCAGTGAAATTTTTACGGCGGGAATGCAGGAAAGCGGACGCGCCAAAATTATCGGTGAGCGAACTGCGGGGGCGGTTTTACCCGCCACGGTTGAGCGATTGCCGACCGGCGCAAGTTTTATGTATGCCATCGCCGATTATCGTTCGCCCAAAGGAATTTTGATTGAAGGAAAGGGAATTGAGCCAGATATTCTGATAGTCTTAACCCGTCAATCTTTGCTCAAAGGTGTAGATTTACAACTCGAAGCGGCGATTCGGGAAATATCAAAATGATTCTAAAAAAAAAACCAAAAAATGCTTTTAATCTTCTTTACTTTTCAGCTATTTGTTTTAGGCGTTACTAAAATTGAAGCGCAACGACAGATTGAACTGAAAATTAAAGGAAGTATTGTAATATATGATGTTACCCCTGAAGGGTATAATCTTAATTACTCTGGTGCTAGTAAAATTTATGTTGTGAAGGTGTCAAAAATAATTACAGGCAAAGTGGATTCTGATTATCTTTTTGTTGTTACCAATAAAAAATTTAATAAAGGCGACTTTAAGATAAAAAAAACATTTGAATTTAAACTTCAACGGGCTAAAGCGTGTGATGACAAAATAAGGAGTTTCCGAAATTTATTTGAAACAGAAGATGAAAGATATATTCCTAGAGTAAGACTTTCATCGGGGGTAACACTTGAAGGGATGCCTTTGGATGAAACATTGCCTTGTTATGTTCTTCGTTGGCTATAGAACCTGTTTGCAATTAAGCAAAGTTGTAACTGGTTAATTCTAGGGATTTTATCAATTGCCGTCTGCTTTAGCTGACGGATTTATTTAATACTTTAGCAAGGCTTGAGCCAAATCTCTGAAAAATATCAATCATCCGAATTGCTTTAGCTAAAGCACTAAGGAAGTTTTTCATTTTTATTAAAATTCGGCTCAAGCCTCTCAAATAACCCTAAACTGACCGTCAGCTAAAGCAGACGGCAATTCATAAACTCTTTATTTTAGAGTGACTTCAACAGCTTTAGAAGTCAAAATATATCGTTAATCTAATTGCAAACAGGTTCTATAACGTTTTCTTGCGAAACTCTGCGTCTTCGCGTCTCTGCGGTGCATCTTCCCTAAATCAAAATCGAAGTCTTATTAAAAAATTCGTAACGTTTGGCTAACAGGCGGGCAGGATTGTTGGTAATTATGGCTTTGAGTCCGATTTCAGAAGCGCGTTTTACCCAAACCGGATGATCAGCCGTCCAGATGATAGTCGGCATTCCTTCTGCGTCCGCTCTTTCTACTAATTTATGAGTTGCCAACGAATAATGCAGAGAAAGTTCATCTGCCTGACATTCTTGGGCTTTCTCGATTAAGTGACTTTGTTTTCGCAAAATGGTCATTATTTTTGGCGCAAAAAGGGCGGCGGTGCGGACTTCGGGAAGCATTCGATGAGATTGAGCAACGGCTTCAAGTTTGAAACTTTTGATGATGATATTTGGAAACAATTTTGATTTTCTAACGATTTGGGTAACAGCTTTGACCAAAGCCGGAATTTCAACCTGCTTACCTTTTAGTTCCAAATAAAGCAAACCTTGATAGTCGCCTAAAAAGTCAAAAAACTGAGTCAAGGTCGGAACGGTTTCACCCGAAAACTTTTTGTCAGCCTTTTTCGGATTTTTGACATTAAACCAAGTTCCAACATCTAAACTTTGCAATTCCTCGGCAGTAAAATTTGTGACACGCACATTTCTTTGAGCGATTCGTCTGAGTGTCGCATCGTGAAAAACAATCGGAACGCCATCTTTTGCAATTCGGACATCAAATTCTAACCCGTCCGCTCCTTCTTCAATCGCCATTTGAAATGCTGCCAGAGTGTTTTCGGGCGCAAAGGCAGACGCGCCTCGATGGGCGATGATTAAAGGAGAATGACCGTTTTTGTTCATAAATATTTGGTCTTTGGCTTTTGGTCTTTGGTCTTTGAATATTTTGTTAATTAACCGAATCGCTTTCTATTTTGAGACTCATATTTTTAGACTTTGAGGCAAAAAGTCAACTCAGACAGATGACTTCTGACAAAAACCAAAAGCCAAAGACCCAAAACCTCATCAATTATCGTTTTTGCAAAAGGAAAATCGTTTTTGACCAGCCGATTGGTTCGGTTAGCGGAAATTTATGATTGCCGACAATTTTAAAATGATTTGACGAAGCCTTTTTGACTTCTTCGAGCGAGTGAATTTTGAAATTGTATAAAACCTCCAGCACCGAGCCGACCAAAGACGGACGCACCGGAATTAAAACCAAAGTCCCATCCTTTTTCAAAACCCTTCCCAATTCTTTCAAACCGGCTTCGAGCGGAACATATTCTAAAGCCCCGCAGGTTAAAACCACATCAAATTTTTCGTCTTCAAAAGGAAGCGAAAGCAGATTTCCCTGAATTGCCCGAACACCTTTGACCACCGAAATCTTGTCTTCTTCAAACTGCTCTTTGGCAACCTCTAAGGATTTAAACGACAGATCAAGCGCAAAAGTTTCTTTCGGGCGATAACCCGCGCTGTAAAACGCGAGAGTTGCCAAACCCGTCCCGCAACCCGCATCCAAAACCAATGAATCGGGCTTCACATCTAATTTTAACGAACGAAAATACTTAGCCGCCGAATCCCGATAACCGTTCACTTTCATCGCCAAATTATGAACATCGGCGATGCGGTCGTAAAATTTCTGCGTCTTGTCTTTCGGCTCTTTAGTTTTTGCCATTAAAAAGGTAGAACTCATTTTTCTGCCAAAAGTTTTTCTACTACTGCTTGGATTTCTGCTCCGCGATTTGAATTAGTGCCTGATTCTATGTATCGAATAATTCCTTTGCGGTCAATGATCACCGCTGTCGGAATGGTAGTTGCGCCATACATTATCTGATTATCAGTATTTTGCGACACAACTACGCTATAAGGCAAACCGTATTTGACCTTAAAGCCTTGGAGAAAGTCAATTTCCGTCTTTTGATCTGCATCTTTGCCTGTCACTTGCCCATAAAACCGCGTCACGCCCAAAATTTCCAACCCGTCTTTGTTCAAATTTTGATACATTTCGTTTAAATAGGGAAAGGCTTCGATACACGGTCCGCACCAAGTTGCCCAAAAATCCAGCAGAACCACTTTTCCGCGTAAAGACGCAAGATTTTTGGTTTCGCCCGACAGCCAAGTATGAATTTCAACCAGTTCGGGCGCGACTTCATTTAGCAATTTGTAATGAATTGCACGTTTTTTGAAACGATAAGTCAAATCCGCCCGCAAATCCGGCTTGGTAAAATCTTTTTCAATCTGAGCCTTCATATTTTCCGAGATTAACAAGGCTTTCGGCTTGCGATTGGTTTCAATCAAATATTTGATTTGTGAATCAACTGCAAAATAATAAATTCCGTTTGATTCGTGAGCGGCGGCGATGTTTCGCAAATCTTCGAGCGTGGTTTCAACTTTGGTTTGATTATCGCTCTCGCGATAAATTTCAAAAAGAGTTTGCCCTCGATCAAGAATTTCGGCAAGTCCGCGAGCGCGATTTGGTTCGGAAAAAAGTTCTTTGACGATTGTATAGGCGGCTTCGGCATGAACGGTGGCGCGAGTGAAATTTTTAGCTTCCAAATAGGCGGTTGCGAGTTCGTTCAACATCTGACTGCGTTCGCGCGGTTTAACCGGATTGTTGTTCAAATATGCCGCAAAAAACTTTTCCGCGTCCTCGAAATTCTTTTTCTGAGCGGCAATTATCGTCACCACTCCGCGAGCCGTTTGCGCTTTTTCGGCGTTTGGATTTTCAATCGTCAAAAACTTTTTCAAGGCTTCAAACGCGCCGTCATTATTTTCTGCTATCCAATGAAGCATCCCCCAAAAGTAAAAATCTTCACCCACGAGATTTTGCCGAGTGGCAAGCATGGCGGCGTATTTGGCAGCTAATTGTTTTTGCTCTTGCAGAGTTTTGAGGCGCAAGGCTTCATTAAATTTGAGTTTTTTTTCATTAAATTCGGCAAACTTTACTTTGGCGTAATCATTTGCCTCGGCATACATTTTTTCGGCACTCAATTCATCGGAAACGGTTGCTACGGCTTGCTTGGTCAAATCGGGTTTGACGCGTCCCGCTTGCGCGAAAATATTGAAAGCCAAAACTAAAATGATGAAAAAACTACGCATAAAAAATTTACTGGAACGCCAGCATCTTGCTGGCATTGAGCGCGACAGCGTTCAAACGTGTTTGGTTAAATTTCAACTTGAGTAGAAATTTAACTTCGTGAGATTGCTTTCGCAATCTATGCCGTCAAGATGACGGCGTTCCAAGATTTTTGAAAACGGTTCGGACTAAAACTCTTAAAATAATTGGAATCTTTATTTCCCACAATCTTCTCCGCTAAAATCTTTGCCGTAATTGGCGCGAGCAAAATTCCATTGCGATAATGCGCCGTAGCGATAAAAAGATTTTCCGCAATTTCGCCCAAAATTGGCAAGCCGTCTGATGCAAACGGACGCAATCCTGTCCAGCTTTCGCTAATCTCTAAATTTACAAGACTTGGCGCAATTTCCAAAGCCTTGGCTTGCAAAATTTTGGCGGCGAAATCTGAAATACTTTTATCAAACCCGACATCTTCGCTGGTTGCGCCAACCAAAATTCGTCCATCTTGTCGCGGAACAAGATAACTGCGCGGGCTGTAAATAACCTTTGAAAATAAGCGTTTAGCCGTCTGAAAACTTATCATCTGTCCGCGAATCGGTTTAACTTTCGGTAATGAAAAACCGTCCGTTTTGATGAGCGAAGTCCACGCGCCTGTTGCAAGAATTACGACATCAGCAAAAAACTTTTGCGAATCGGTTTCTGTTCCAATAATCTTGTTATTTTCGCTTAAAAGTCTCTTTACTTCAATATTTTCAACGATTTCTACGCCATTTAGTTCACAAAATTTATGCAAAGCCTGAATCAATTTTCGGTTCTCAACCTGCCAATCATTCGGAAAAAACAAACCTTCTGAAACATTCGGCGAAACAAATGGTTCGAGTTGATGAATTTCGTTGGCGGAAAGATGTTCAACCGCTAAACCTGCACGTTTTTGCCATTCAAAACGCTCACGAATTTCTCTGACATCGGGGTCATTGAAAGCCAAATAAAGCGTCCCGCTTTGGTCAAACTCAATCGAAACGCCGGTTTCATTAAATAATTCTTCGGCAAGTCTCGGATATAGATTCAAACTTTCATTGCAAAAGTCAAAGAATTCATCAATTTTGTTCGTCTCAGCGTGAACTGCCAACATTCCACCCGCCGCGTGTGAGGCTTCTCTGCCCGCCTCGCCGCGTTCCAAAATCGTGATGTTATTTATCCCTTTTTTCTGTAACTCACGGGCGATACTTAGACCAATTACGCCGCCGCCAATGATTAAAACTTTATCCATTGCTACCAATTAACTTTCGTTGTAAATTATAACTTGTAAGTCTCAACCTAACCAAAAGGAAAGTCAAAATATGAGTGAAGAAAAATTAGACCTAATTTTAACCGTTGTCAGCGAATTAAAAGGCGATGTCGGAAAACTTGATTTAAGAGTTAATTCTTTAGAAAAGAAATTTGATTCAAAAATTGATTCTTTAGAAAAGAAATTTGATTCAAAAATTGATTCTTTAGAAAAGGAAATTAAAGATTTTAGAGGTGAGTTTAAAGATTTCAAGAAACAAGTAATCCAAGCCTTAAAAGCCTTAAACAACCGAATTGACCAATTAGAAAAACAAATGTTGGCAATTGGAATGGAATTAAAAGAGGAAATTGCAGCGGTTCGCGCTGAGATTGAGTTGTTGGAGCATAAATTGATGGTTGAGCAAGAAGAGAACATCAAATTCAAATTAAAAGTTATAAAGATTGAGGCTCAAATTAAAAGCCTTGAAGCAAAAATCAAATTAGCCGCCTGAAAAATTTTATGAAACATACAATTACTTTAATTCCCGGCGATGGAATCGGACCCGAAATCGTTGCCGCAACCGTCAGAACTATCGAGGCAACAGGCGTTGAGATTGAATGGGAAACGCATATTATCGGCGCACAAGCCCTTGAAAAATACGGCACAACCATTCCCGATTCCACCATTGAATCAGTTAAACGCAATAAAGTTGCGCTCAAAGGACCGCTGGCTACTCCAATCGGCAAAGGTTTTACGAGCGTCAATGTCGGGCTTCGCAAAGCTCTTGACCTTTACGCTAATGTCCGTCCAATCAAGGCTTTACCGAATGTGGAGTGTCGCTATCCCGAACTTGATTTGGTTATTGTCCGCGAAAATACGGAAGATTTGTATGCCGGATTAGAACACGTTGTCGTTCCCGGCGTGGTAGAATCCATCAAAATTATTACCGAAAAGGCTTCCACGCGGATTGCCAAATATGCCTTTGAACACGCCAAAGCAAACGGACGCAAAAAGGTGACGGCGATGCACAAAGCCAACATTATGAAACTCTCGGACGGACTTTTCCTCGACTGTTTCTACAACGTAGCGAAAGATTTTCCCGAACTTCCGGCGGACGATAAAATTATTGACAATGCCTGTATGCAACTCGTGATGCGTCCCGAACAATTTGATGTAATGGTTTTGGAAAACCTCTACGGCGACATTGTTTCCGACCTTTGCGCGGGTTTGATTGGCGGTCTCGGACTCGCTCCGGGCGCAAATATCGGCGAACAAGGTGCAGTCTTTGAAGCGGTTCACGGTTCTGCTCCAGACATCGCCGGACAAGGCATTGCCAATCCAACCGCGATTATGATGTCGGGCATTATGATGCTTCGACATTTGGGCGAAATGGACGCGGCAAAGCGAATGGAAGATGCACTGATGGACGTTTTTGCCGAAGGCAATGTTCGCACCAAAGATTTAGGCGGAACGGCGAAAACGGCTGACTTTGCCAGCGCAATTATTGAGAAATTGAAGGCATAAATTAAACTACCGAATTTATCAAAACAAACGAATATTTGTTTCAACCTTTGTGCTTGACAGCATTGGCTCGAAGAAAATCCAGCCGCGAATTTTCACAAATGATTGGCGAGAGGCTCAAAAAACACTTGATAGTTTCACCCAATTTCGGATTAGTTTGGGACAAAATTTATTTTGAAACTACCGATTCCAAATTCCAAATTTTATGAAGATTCTTTCTGCCGATTGGATTCTACCAATTTCCGAAGAGCCGCTAAAACAAGGCGCAGTCGCAATTGAAGGCGCAAAAATTGTAGCGGTTGGAAAATCTCAAACTCTTAAAAAACAATTCCCAAAGGCTGCATTTGAAGATTTTGGCGAGGCTGTCATCACTGCAGGTTTTGTCAATTGTCACTCGCATCTCGAACTTTCGATAATGCGCGGTTTTCTCGATGATGTGGAAGATAATTTCTTCAAATGGCTGATAAAAACCGCAACCATCCGCGATGAAAAACTCACTCCAAACAATATCGAAACTTCCGCTTTGCTTGGCGCACTCGAAGGCGCACGAGCCGGTGTGACTTGTTTTGGCGACATCGGACGCTATGGCAGAGCGGGTTTTGAAGCCCTCAAAAAAACAGGTTTGCGCGGCGTAGTTTTTCAAGAAACCGAGTTTTCCCCCTTCAACGAAAAGGCTGGCGAAGATTTTGAGAAACTCAAACAAAAGTTTCTTGCCTTAAAAAATGATGAAAGCCAACTCGTCAAAATCGGCATCTCGCCGCACGCTCCTTATACCGTCAGCCGAAGACTTTTTGAACTCATTACCGATTATGCAGTTGGTGAAAAAATCAAGATTTCCATCCACGCTTCCGAATCAAAATTGGAAGAAGATTTGATGATTCACGATGCGGGGGCAATGGCGGATTTCTATCGAGGACGTGGAATTTATTGGACTGCGCCAAAAAAATCATCCATCGAATATTTGGCGGAAATCGGAGTTTTGGAAGCTAAACCGCTTCTCGCACATTGCATTCGCACGAGCAGCAAGGATTTTGAACTAATTGGGGAAAGCGGTTCGAGCATTGCCCATTGTCCAAAGTCAAACGCCAAATTCGGTCACCGCATTGCACCCCTTGAAATGTTTTTGGACAATGGTTTGCGAGTCGGTTTTGGTAGCGATTCGGTAGCGAGTAATAATACTTGCGACATGCTGGAAGAAGCCCGTTTTGCTACTTTAATGGCAAGAGGACGGGAAGACAAAAAACGTCTGCTGACGGCGAAAGAAATAATTGAAATGATGACGATTGGCGGCGCAAGAGCGTTGCAGTTGGAAGACGAAATTGGCTCTCTTGAAACTGGAAAACAGGCTGATTTGGTCATCCTTTCGCTCAAAGATGTGGCTCAACAGCCCGTCCACGACATTTATTCAGCCCTTTTGTTTGCTTCAACTTCCAGAGAAATTTCGCTGACAATGGTGGCAGGTGAAGAAATTTATCGTGGCGGCGAATCTAAAAAGATTGACGAAGGCGAACTAAAAGCAGAAGTGAAAGCGATTGCGCGGAAGATGAACAGTCAGTAGCGTTTGCATGAGCAAATGCGTAAAATTCAGTTTGCAAGACTCGTAAAAACCATCGTTCTAAAAAAGTCCGAAAGGAAGGGCGGACAGAGGAAAATATAATGAAAAGTTTTAAATTATTCGTTTTTTTATTTTTGTTAATTGGAGTGTTTTCAACCGTTTCCAACGCGCAGACTACCTTAAAAGAAGGGTTTAATTCAAAGGTTGATACGCCGTTTATTTTTGTCGCTCGTGATGCGAAAACTTACGCCCAACTGCAAAATTTAGTCGAAGGTTTGCCTTCCGTTTCAACCATTGATTTTAAGCAAAACGCGGTGGTTGCGGGATTTGCGGGAACAAAGCCAACGGGCGGTTTTGGCGTTGAAATTAGAAAATCAGGCGAACGGGTTGGGATTTTTATTCAAGCCCCACGCAAAGATATGATGGTCACGCAGGTTATCACCACCCCGTTCAAAGTTTCGCTTGTCCCCGTTGAAGAAGACAAGGCTCTGCCGCTCAATCTTGCGTCTGCCTTTATCAACAAAATGCAAGTTTTTCGGCTCAACAAAGGCAACTTTGAGTTTTCGGGCGGCTTTGCTTTCAAACGCAAAAAGTTTAAAGCAGACGGCACGATTCGGCTTCTAACTTTCGGCGATTATGTAAGCGTTTGGTTTGATTTGAAAGGCAAAGGCGCAGAGCGAAAACGCAGACTTTCCGAAATGGCTTCGGGGGTTTTGAAGAAAGGGAAAATCGAACTTGCCCGACTCGATGCCGGAAGTTTTTCAGATAGCCCACGCCCACCTTTTGAAGTGAAAGGAACGCTGAAAAGCAAAATTTTATCGCTGAATTTTGAGCCGCTTCCAACCAATGTCGCAGACGGCTACGCGGGAAAAGGAAGTTTAGAGGCGATTCGGATGTAATACAATTATTAAGGTCTTCGCTGATTTTGCTGTTGCTGCCAAATTTGCCTTTGTCTTTCCTGTTGTTGTCGCAATTGTTGTTGTCTTAATTGTTCATGACGCGCTCTTTCTTGGCGTTGTTGTTCTTGTTGGCGTTGGTTGCGTCTTTGTTCAGCATCTTGACGCGCTCGGTCTTGACGTTGTTGTTCTAAACGCTCATTCCGTCGTAACTCTCCCTGTCGTCTTTGCTCTTGTTGCCGAAGAGTATCTTCACGGCGTTTACGGTCATCTTGGTCTCGGCGCACTTGTTCTTCGTGTCGTTTTCGTTGTTCTCGCCAAATTTGTTCTTGCCTTTGTCTATCGTTTAATCGCTCTTGGTCTTTGCGCCATTGCTCGTAGCGACGTTGCCTTTCTTGTTGAGACTGAGATTGAGCTACAATCGTAATAGACGATAATATTATTACTACGAATACTCCAAGAACGATTAGAAAAAATTCTGACGAGAAACTCCAAAACTTGCTCTTATTCATTTTTAATTACCTCTTTTGACTAAATGTTAATACCAGTTTTCTAAGAAACTTTTTTTATGCTATTTAGTGTGTTTTCCCAAAGTTTCAAAAGCCGTTGTTTGTAAAAAGGTTCCATTGGCATACGACCAACAGAATTAGCAAGAAGCCCCCTCACATATAGGTATTTACCTTCTGCAACTTTAATAACGCGAATTTCCCCGTCGCTACCATTATAACGGGTGTATGGCATTCCATTAAGACTACCTCCTTGTGCTGGCTCAAAATTAGAAATATTTGGCATTCGTTGCTTGATATTTTCCCATGCTTCCTCAAATGTCTTACCCTCAAACACGCCAAAGAATATCCCTAAGTAACAAGTCCGAAATAAAGTGATGCAATAAAGAAATATTGCATCAAAAGAGAATGAGAGTAAAAAAAGAGTATTATGAAGCTGATTTTTTAGAGAAGCAAGTAAGTTTTTATCGGAGTTTGCCAGAAAAACAGCGACGACATTTTTTAGCGATGGAGCATCAGCGGTTGGGCAAAGACAGCAAAAGGTATTTAAGTCGGGTCTTTGGGTGTCATTGGTTGACTATTGAGAAAGGATTAGCAGAATTGAGCGAGAGTAATTACCAAGCTGATTACTCTCGCCAACGAAAAGCTGGTGGCGGACGCAAAAAAACGAAGTAAGTCAGGTTGAATTAACGAGTTGGATACTTGAGTATGTTGACCAAAACACGGCGGGAAGTCCAACGGATGAACGGGTTAAATGGACACATTTAAGATATTGCGACATTGCTGATTATTTAGAAAATAGGTATCAAGTCGAAATTAAACCCAAGTGCATCAAACGGATTTTATCTGCAAACGGGTATCGAAAAAGAAAGCCAGCCAAGCAGATGGCAACGGGAAAGAGTCCCGACCGAAGTGAACAATTTCGGGTGATTTCATTTTTAATGGCGGTATTTATGCTGATGGAAAACAATCCGATAATCAGCATTGATACTAAGAAAAAAGAGATTTTAGGTGAGTTGACGAGAAATGAACCAGTTTTAACTAAAGGAAAGAAAGCAGTTGAGACGTATGACCACGATTATTTGCATCTTGGAGTAGGGAAAGCGATTCCACACGGGATTTATGACTTGAAATTGAATAAAGGCTATCTGAGTTTGGGCAATTCGCACGAGACAGCCGAGTTTGTAGTGGATAATTTAGAATGGTGGTGGACTAATTTTGGACAATACGAATATCCAACCGCTGACAGAATCTTGATATTATGCGATAGCGGCGGAGCGAATGGACATCGGCATCATTTATTCAAGAAATTGTTGCAAGAATTGGCACGGAAAATCGGCAAAAAGTTAGTGATTTGTCATTATCCGCCATATTGCAGCAAGTATAATCCGATTGAAAGAAGATTATTTGCCCAAGTCCAGCGAACCATCAAAGAAACGATTTTAACAGATTTAGAACAAGTCAAAGCATTGATGAGCAAAACGGCAACTAAAACAGGGTTGCGGGTGGAAGTCAGAATAAACCGAAAATTCTATCCACTCAAACAACTATCATTAGCTGAAGAGATTGACGAAAAGAGACTTTTAAGGCATCCATCAATGCCGAAATTATCTTATACGATTTTATCTTAATGATTCACTTTATTTCGGACTTGTTACTAAGCATTGACAATCTTCTAAAACCACCATTGAATTTTGATTCGAGGTTCTAACCGTAAGCCCTAATGGAAGGATAACTTTAACCCCCGCGTCTTCTATCTTATAAGTGCTAGTCAAAGTTATCTTGAAAGATTTGAGAAAGTCTTCTCTTTCCAAGATACTAGATTCTTTTTCAATAAATTCGTCTTTGTATACCACAACATTGCTGTAATACCGAGTTAGGGCAACTGTTTCTTGCATATACACTATTTTTCCACCATAGTGCCGCCTCTCATATGCGATGCCGGGATGACTACCTATAGTTTTCCCATTTTCATCTACAATAGGAATACTAATTCCTTGTAGATTTGAAAGAGGCTCTCTGGCATCCTTTACTCCTTGAATCAATATTCCTAACTGAATTTCAGACGACTGAAAGGGGGGGCAAGTTCCCATAGACATTACTCCATAGCTTATTCCTAAGTTAGAATTCTCAACTCCCCAAGACATCTGTTTAGTTGGAGGAGTGAGAGGGTGGGATATTTCACTTTCAAAAAATTGAGGTGTTCCAGGCATCAAAACTGAAAAATTACCTGCATTAGCAGTAAATTCTTGCCAATTATCAAATGTAAAACCAGAAGTTTTTGTTTTTGATGTTGTAGATTTAGCCGAGGATGTTTTGGAATTAGACTTTTTCTTTTTACTTTGTGATATTGCGGAAGAGAAAGTAAGTCCAAAGATACAAACAATGACTGCAATTGCAAACAATTTTCTTCTGATTTTTTTCATTTGAAGCCCCCGATTCTTGATAAAAGAAGAAATAAAAACATTATTGAGTAAAATCAGAAGTAGTTTATTTTACGATAATTTTGCCTAACTTTACTCTGTTCAGAACTTTATAATCTATTTTGCTCAACTATGCAACAAAAAATCTCACTTCAAACTCTTTTCCATCTCCCGCAAAAGTTCATCAGTTGTCCAATCACCGCCCGAAAATACTTTTTTAACCTTGCCATCGGGGGCAATCACAATCGTTCTGAGCGAATGATTAAACTGAGTTTTATTGCTCTCGTCTATTTCGTAGCGCAGTCCGAAAAAATCAGCGATTTGGCGAATGTCTTTATCGGGTGCGGTGGCGAGTTGCCAGATTGAAAAGTCATAATTTGGATTACGGATATAGCCGAGTCCATATTTTTTCAAGGTTTCGGGCGTATCGGTGGCGGGGTCAAACGAGATGCTCAAGAGCCGAACTTTGTCTTTCAATTGTGCACTATTTTGCAGTTGAATAGCCAAATCGCTGAAACGGCTCGACATCAAAATACAATATTCCGGCAAAGGGCAACGCGAATAGATAAAGGTAATCGCCAGGGCTTTTCCGCGATAATTTTTAAATGAAATTGGCTTGCCGTCTTGATTGGTGAGTTTGAAATCGGGGACTTCTTTGCCTTCGTTGGCAAAATTTTCGTTAATCGGCGGGGTGTTTGGATTGGGGGCGGAAATGATAATATTTTCAAGCCAGTATTCTTGGTCGGGATTCACCACCAGTTCCGCTTTGATGTCAGCATCTTTAGACATTGTTTCCAAAACGTCTTTGTCCCGAATCGGAAAACTCATCGTCATCGCCTTCATAAAATTCGGAATTTCTTCGTGGTGAATTTCAGCTTTTCCTTTGAGTTTATCCACCGAAACGACTTTGCCTTTCAATGGATAACGCTTGGCATCAGCGGCGGCAACAGGTTGTTGGTTGGGATTTTGGCAAGCAGAAAAAAGTAGAATAGAAAATAAAATTAAAGCTAAATAACGCATAAAAACCTCTTAATATTCAAAAAATTATCGCTGGTTAATATTTTGCCCGATTTCTTAACCTTTTGGCAATTTCAAACAAATGTTATATTTAGCTTGCTTTTATTCGATAAAGGGCGCACTGTAAGAGATGTTAATCCTTCTCTTGCATCAGCAATGATGCGCTCGTCTAAAGACGGTTTTCTGGATAAGTTCGAGAGCAGGTTCGTTTATAATTACAGAAGTCGCTCTTAAAAACTTGAGCATCCGAAATCCGACTCTTCGCAGGTTACCGTTTTTTCCCCGAAGTTCCATTCGATTCGACACTTCTTTTGAAATTCTCTTTTTACAGAGAAAAGGTGAAAAATTATTATGTCAATGAAACTTTATGTAGGAAATCTTTCCTTCAATACATCGGTTGAAGATTTGGAAAAAACTTTTGGCGAAATCGGCACGGTTGAATCAACCAACATTATCGAAGACCGTGAAACAGGACGTTCACGCGGATTTGCGTTTATCGAAATGGCAACCAAAGAAGCCGGAGATGATGCAATTACCAAACTTAACGGCACCGAACTGAACGGTCGTGAATTACTGGTCAACGAAGCTAAACCGCGCGAAAATCGTGCAAGTGGCGGCGGTGGCGGCGGACGTGGCGGTTACGGCGGTGGCGGTGGACGCTACTAAATTTTTGAATATTTGAAATGTTTAAAACAAAAGCCTTCGGCAAATGCTGAGGGCTTTTTTATATTTTAAATTGTAACCCGTTAGATTATTTAAGATTTTCAACGACTGAAGCGTTGCCGGATTGCGAAAGCAACTTATTCAAAAATTCATCAAAAGCATCCAAAGCCGGACGATTCTTTCCATTTGTCTCAATCAATTGTGGCAATAACTTTTAGCTCAATCGCAATCGGAGTCGGCAAGCAATTTATCTCAATGGTCGTCCGACACGGCAAATTGTCTTTGAAATATTCGGCGTAGATTCGATTATAAGTCTGGAAATCGTCTTTCATATTGGTCAGAAAAACCGTTACGTCAACAATTTTATCCCAACTCGAACCTGCGTCTTCGAGGATATATTTAACATTTTGAAAGACTGAACGGCATTGTGTTTCGATGTCGTAGGAAATAATTTTGCCATTTTTGTCCAATTCGACACCGGGAATTTTCTTCGCGCCACGCTCACGCGGTCCAACGCCCGATAAAAATAACAGATTTCCAACTCTTCGGGCGTGCGGATACAACCCGACAGGTTCGGGAGCTTGAGACGAATTTATTATTTCCGAACTCATTTTCGTGTCAAACAATGACCGATTTTCTCGAAAGTTTCGTTTGCTCCAACGATGATTTCCTCGGAATTCGCATCGCCTTCAGCAAAGTTTGTGATAGATTCACGATAACCGTTCCACATTTTACCCGTATCTTTGCCATAGCCGGAGAAAAATGCTGCGCCGTTTGTTTCGTCCAAATCAAACTTTTGCTTGAGATGCCGCGAAATGACTTGCCCGCCGAGCGTTGAGCCTTCGATGACATACAACGAGCCGAAAATATTTTCTTTTGAATCGAGTGCAGGCAAATCATCGGTTGGCTCAATCTGCGAAATTTCGATTTCCGACATTCCCAAACTCCGCAAATCAGCCAAAATTTTCGGCGTGTTCAACCTTTCATCGTGGTTAAAGTCAATCGGATTATGTTTCAAAGCCTCGCGCATTTTGTCTTCAAACGGCTGGTAAAAAGCGTAGAATTTGACGAGCAAATTACGGTAATCTTCAAGCGAAAAATCCTCGCGCATCAAATCA
The DNA here is from genome assembly GCA_963779235.1 of Pyrinomonadaceae bacterium. Lineage (GTDB taxonomy): Bacteria > Acidobacteriota > Blastocatellia > Pyrinomonadales > Pyrinomonadaceae > JAIBCC01. Next base: position 47,246 of record CAVZXI010000021.1, on the reverse strand, counting down.
ACCGTGGCTTCGGTTGCTTGATGTTGATGCGCCGTCCGCGATTTTAACTGCGCTAAAATCGAGTTGGTATCAATAGTTGTTTCAGGTTTCATAATGTTTATTTTATCTTAAAAAATCTATTTTCGCTCGCCTTCATAAACAACGCTCGCACATTCGCAAAACAAATCCAAATAATAATCGCGGACTTCTTCTGGCGCAGGTTGTTTGTTTTCTTTTTCAGCGATGAATTTCATCAATTCAAACGCCACTTCTTCACCCGTTTCGATACGGATTGGTTGTGTTTCTTGACTCATAAATTTTCCTCTTTAAAATTGGTGCAATTAACTTGTTATTGTATTTTAACTTTCTTCCATCTTCTTTATGAGATTTTTATACGATTTAATAACCATATCTCTGTTTGATAGGAAAAGGACTTTATTCATAAAGATGTTATTTTCTACTTCATTTTGCTTTTCGTCATATTTCAACAAGAATCTCAGAAAACTTGTTTGATATACATCATCATAAAAAGCAGATTTATCTAGTATCCCGTTTCGTAAAAAGGTGACAAGTTATTTTCAAATCTAAAATAATTTACCAAGTCGCTACTGCTCCTTGTTCTGATTAGTTGCACATCCTAAAGAGTTATCATCTTTTTACGAAAGCAGATACTAGCAAATTCTATACCACTCAGTAATGACTCTTCACTTAACTGAAGCCTGTGCATAATTAAGTTCTTTGAAATCAGCAAGTTAGTAGCATCAGAAGCTAATCATTGCGAAAATGATTAAAATCGGATTGATGAATTTTGAAAATAGTTCCGATTCTTCTGATGCTTTGTTCAGTTTAATTGAAGAAATTAAACTTGGCTATCAACCACCCGAAGAAGTTCTCAGGCGGGGGAGAAAACCTGATTTTTCTCCCCTCTCTTTTCTGCTTTTGGCAGTTGTCGCGGTGGTGACCAAGACTTTTTCCGACTCTGAATTGCGCCGTTTTCTTGAAAAAGACAGAGAACTTCGCGCCCGTTTGGGTTTTTCTCGAACCCCACATCGGACTCAGATTATGCGTCGTTTGAAATCTCTGGTGCCAACTGCCGAAGAACAAGTTTCGTGGTTTGGGAAACAGATTTTACGAGAAGTTCCAATCTCGGAAGCCAACTCTGAAGTGAGTGCTACTGATGGTCGAATGTATCAAGCACTCGGTCCCCTGTGGCACAAAAAACATCGCCAAGCAGGTCTCATTCCAACGGGGTTGAGAAATGTCGATGTTGAATCAAGTTGGTCAAAATCAAACTATCGTGGATGGGTCCAAGGCTATCGAATCCTCTTGCAAACATTGGTCTTTCCGGTGCCTGTTCCACTTTTTGCGGTCTGGCGTGAGAACTCCCACAACGAAGCTAAAATCGCTTTGGAAGAACTGGGAAAAGGACGACTTCAAGTAACTGATGTGATGCTTGGTGATACAACTTTCGGCAAAGAAGATTTTGTTCCTGAATACGAAAAAGCAGGTGGTTTCGTCTTGACTCCAAATCAACTTCCCGAAAAGAATCGGTCGTGGAAAAATGACTTGTATGACTATCGCAAAGAAACCATCGAATTGCTCTTTCAAAGAATTATCCAAGCCTTTGATTTGAAAAAATGTCAAGTCAAAGGGAAAGGTAAAAATGGAGCATTTATTTTGGCAAGCATTTGGACTTATCAAATCTGTTGGCTCAATAATTTCAAAGCCCAGAAGAATCCGGCGGAGGTTAAAGAACACATCGAAAATGCTCGATTGAGGATTAAATTATGAATTATGCACAGGCTTCACTTAACTACTGCGGTTTGTCTTTTTTGGGCGGTCTCGCGGACGGAATGTCATCATCATCAACAATTGTAATTATCGGCTGTTTGAGTTTTGGTTTGTTGCTATTGGAACGCAAAAACGGTGGTAATTTTGGTGCGCTGACAGTTTTAACGGTTGAAAGAGTTTCCGAACGTCTGAGAATTGCACCCCCGCGTCCGCCAATCCAGAGTTGCGTTCCGCCGCGATACGCCACCGCTTGCAGGGAATTACTGGTAATATTCGGTTGAATTTCCCAAGTCTTCCCGCCATCCTGCGTCCGCAAAACCGTGCCGAATTCGCCGACGACAATCGCCACATCTCGTCGGTAAGCAGTCATCGCGTAAAGATTCATTTTGACCGGAGATTCTTGGTCAATCCAAGTTTCGCCGCCATCGTCAGTCCGCAATATTGATCCGCTTGCGCCGACGGCATAACCGCGTAATTTATCGAAAAAGACAACTGCGTTAAGATTTTCACGCAGATTTGTTTTGACCTTTCGCCAAGTCATAACCGCCATCATCGGTCAATAAAATCGTGCCTTTGTCGCCGACAATGACGCCTCGTTTTTCATCCAAAAATTTAATGTCTTCGAGCCACAGACGAGTGCCGGATTCGATCTCTTCCCAATACGCGCCGCTGGTATCGGAACGCAAAATCATCCCGTTTGCGCCGACTGCAAAGCCCGTTTTTTGCTTGATAAAATAAACGCCCGACAAATCTTCTTTGACTGTCTGAAATGCCTTTCCCCAACCGATTCCGCCGTTTATTGTCCGCAAAATCGTCCCTTTATCGCCAACAATAAAACCTCGTTCTTCGTCTGATAAAATGCAGCGCGTTTAAATTTTCTTCTGTTCCCGAATAAACGGGAAGCCAATTTAATCCCGCTATCGTTCGTCAGCCAAATTTTGCCACGAGTCCCGACTGCCCAACCATAATTTTCGTCGAACATCGCCAAATCGTTGATGTTTTCGCGCCCGCCTTCGCTCAACCTTTGCCAACTATAACCGCCATCATCGGTGCGAACAATCAAGCCGTTATCGCCAACCGCCCAGCCCGTAAAATTATCCGCAAAATGAAGCGAAACAAGTTTGGGACGAGTGCGAATATTGAATGGCAACCAAGTCGTCCCGCCATCGCCTGTCAGCCAAACCATCCCGTTGGAATCAGTTGCCCAGCCATCTTTGTCATTGGCAAAATCAAGTGAAAGGAAATCCGTGAGGCTAAAAATATCTACTCGGAGTCCACGTTTCGCCACCATTCTCACTTCGCACAATACATCCGCCTTGCCCGACTGCAACGATTTTATCTTGCGTCAAAAATTCTACGTCAGTCATTAAAAATTCAGGACACGGGTTATTTGATTTCCAAGTTTCGACCGCCGTCTTTAGTTGCCAAAATCAACCCGTCCGTTCCGACCACAACCCCTTTATTTGGTATCAAAAAAAGAGACTTTGGAAAGATGTTCGGTTGTTTTTACAGTTCTGCAATTTCCAAGTCAAGCCGCCATCGGTTGTTTTGAAAATTCTACCGTAAGTGCCAACAGCGAACCCAGTCTGGAGATTTTCACCCGCAAAAGTAACACTGTAAAGATGGTCGCGGACCTCGGTTGGAACTGCCGTCCATTTTTTCCCGCCGTCAATGGTCGAAATAATCGTTCCGCGTGCGCCGACGGCAACCGCGTTTAGTTTGTCGCGGACAAAAACACTTGAAATGACACATAATTGACGGGCGATTTCTGTGCTGTCCAATTAAATCCGCCATCTTTCGTCGCCAAAATTGTGCCGTCCGCGCCAACCGCAAAACCTGTTTGTTTGTCTTTGGTAAAATCAATCGAAAAAAGCGAATTGCCTTGTGGTAGCGGATTCTGCCAAACCCAGCCGAGAGCGTTTTTTTTCTGCGCTGGAGCCACGAAGCAATAAAATCACCAGCAGAGACACAGAGACACAGAGTTTTTGAAAAAACAATGAGAGAGATGACAAAGACGAGCAGAATTGTTCAATTTTTATCTCTTGCATTCCTTTTATCTCTGTGAATTTCATGCTCTGTGTCTCTGTGTCTCTGTGGTTCAAATCTCTTTTACTCCAATTTCCGCTACTAATTCGTCAAACATTACATCGTCCACCCGTCCGAGTTCGGCAGTTTTTCTGGCTAATGTGTCAACGATTTCCTGAATTTCGTGTCCGTCGTGACCTTTTACCCATTCCCAAGTAATTTGTGTTTTTCGGCGACTTTATCAAGTTTCTCCCACCAATCGTGATTAGTTTTTTTACGAAATTGTCCGTCATTGTTTCAACCACATAACGCGAATCGCTTAAAAGTCGCACTTTGCAAGGCTCGCTCAATTGTTCCAACCCAATTCGCGCCGCCGCAATTTCCGCCTGTTGATTGGTCGCATTCCCCAAATATTCGCCAAACGCCCGCCAATATCCTTTATAGCCAAGTGCCGCCACCGCCGCCGCACGAGTGATTCCTTTGCCGTTGCCGAGTGATGAGCCATCGCAAACGATTGTAACTTCTTTCATAAAATGGAACGTCGTCATCTTGACGGCATTTGATTGCTGAGTAATCTAAAATTTTGATAATTTGAGACGTTAGCGTTTTATTAAACGTTTGCAGCAAGAGTGCGTAGACATTATTTCAACTTTGCGAAATTTTGACCAGATGAATCTGAAAATTAGCCTACGATAAATCCTGCCAATAATAATAACAAAAATTTAAATTAATTCCATAAAGGAAATCCATGTATTCGGGATAACCCAAAATGATACTTCGATGACCATAAAGGAAATCCCCAACTATAGCCATCGTGAGCAAACTTTATTTCTCGATTTGCATATTGTAATCAGCCATCACATAGCTAAAATATTCAACACTAAAAATAATAAACAGTTTGTTCATAAATCCATTATTGAATCTCTTTTTAAAGTTTGTCTCATTTGGTGTCTTCTGATTCTTTTGACGTAAATTTCTAAACAATAACAAATTTACAAACCGCAACCCTGTTAAAAAACTAAAAATTACTGTGATAAATACATAGTCCGTCATTATGCTTATCCACATAATTTGTTCAAAATCGGGAAATAGCCCAGATTTTCATAATTTGGATAAGGAAATCCAAGAGCTAAATAGCAATCAAAATCAGGATTTTGTGAAAATCCTTTGAAAAAAGATATTTGCCAAAAAGATCAAAAATATTCCTACAAACAAATCCGAAAACTAAATGGTCTAATTTCTAATGCACTTTTCATCCCTCATCATCCTTATCCCTCAAATCGTAATCACATTATCCACATAACCCTCAAAAGTATCATCGTGCGAAATCACAAAAAGCTGGTCGAAATGTCTTGATATTGCTGATTTGGGTGGCTAAATTTTCGCGCCGTTCAGCGTCCATATTGGTAGTCGGCTCGTCAAAAAAGGCGAATCCGAACATCTGAAAGTTGTTTCAAAAGCGCGAGGCGAACCGACAAAGCCGCCGCCATTTGTTCGCCGCCCGAAAGATTTGCAAAAGGACGCTCGTAGCCCATATTCTTCCAAAATAATTCCGTAATCTTCTCCCCATTTCAAAGTGCGTTCGGCATTGCCCGTAATTTCCCGAAAAAGCTGATTCGCCTCGTTTGAAATATGAAAAACGTAATTTCGTGCCACTCTCGGAGCTGCTTCTTTGAGTGTGTCACGGATAAACTTGGTTGCTTCGCAAATCTTTTCGAGCCGTTCTTTTTCCTGAAATTCAGCTTTCATTTCTTCCCGAACCCGTTGCAGACGCTCAATTTCCGCGCTCACGGTTGCCTGACGCTCTTTTGCCATCTGAAAACGCGCCTTTGTCTCAGCCTCGCGGGTTTGAGCATTGATAAGCGCAACTTTCTCAGTTTGATGCGCCTCGCGGTCATATTTTTTCTCGAAATTAGCCAATTCTTTCAACGAAGTTTCGACATTGTTTTCGAACGTCTTCAACCTTTTTAGTAATTTCCTGAAAATCTTTTTCGCGCTGCGGAAATGAATTTGCCAAAGATTCATTCGCCAAAAATTCACGATGCGCGGAGAGGGTTTGATCGCGTGTCGTTTGAAACTTTTTGAGCAAAATTTCAACTTCCGCAAACTGTTCAAGTTTCTCCGCTAAAAGCAGCCGCTCGCGCTCCAATTCTTCCAAAGCCTTTTCGATGTCGCGTTGTTTATCGCGCAAATCTGCTTCGTTTTCAGCTTCTTTTTTGAGTGAGGCGGCACGTTCACGCGGATTATTGAGTTCGCGCAATTTTGCCTCGATTTCGTTTGCCTCTTTTTCCAAATTCGGTAAATTTTCAGCTAATTTTTGCAGATTTTCGATTTCGGTTTTAAAGCGTTGACCTTCTTCGACAATATCTTTTTCGCGTTGACGATAGCTTTCCAATGCAACAACGGACTTTTCCGCATTTCGCGCCAAACTCAGTTCTGCGGAAACTTTTTTCTGTTCGGTTTCAAGCGCAACAATTTCCGTTTTGCTTTCGCTAAACTGTGATTTGATATAGCTTTCGAGCGTTTCTCCGGCTTTCAAATTCAAACATTTTTGCGACAAAATTGGACACAAGCCATCTTTTACTTTGCTCTGAAAATCCTCGTCACTTTTGAGTTTGGCGCGAACTTCGGCAAGCGTTTTGGTGATTTCCGTATCGCGTAGAACTAGAGTTTGCAGATTATCGGCAAAGACTTTTTGCGTTTCGGCTTCTTCGATTTTTTTGTGATTTTCGGCGTAAATTTTTCGGCGTTCAAGGATTTCGCGTTCTTTGCTTTCAATTTGAGAATTAACTTGTTTGGCATTCGCCAATTGGTCGCGCAAAGTTTCTTTTTGTTTCTCTAAATCCTCTTGTTGCTTAATGTTTGGTTCTAGTTTAGTAATTTCTCGACCTGCTTCGTGCGCCTTTTGCAAAGATTCGGCAAGGCGTTTTTCTTCAGATTTGGCATTGATAAGTTTGGTTTCAACCCGCGCATTTTCCGTCTGAATTTTATCGCGTTCGGTTCGTTGATGTTCGAGTTTTGAAAGTTCCGACAAAGCCGAAAGATGAGACAGATGATCTTTTTCAACCGCCTTCAATCGTTCCGCCGCATTTTTGGCTTTTTCAAAATCTTCCGCCACCCGCGACTTCTGATTTTTGTTTGAGTCGAGTTCAAATTTTAACTTTTCGCAAGTTTGACGAAGTGCATTGAGATTCGTTTCAACCGTATCAAAATCTACCACGATTTTAGTTTTCGATTCAATTTCGCTTTTGAGCGCGGCAAGAGTTTTTTCCAATTCGATAATGATCGCGGAAACTTCTTTGTGTTCGCTTTCAAGCAGTTCAAAACGCGAAAGTTCACCTTCGGCGCGGGCGATGCGTTCGCGGACGGCGTTGGTCTGAGTTTCAATATATCGCGCTGTTTCACGCAGTTTTTCCGCGCCTTGCCGATATTCTTCAACCTTCAAAAGTTTGTCGAAAGCCTTTTTGCGTTCAGTCACGGATTCGAGAAAAATAGCAGTAAAAGTGCCTTGCGGAACTCCGATGGCGCGGCGAAAAAGTGATTCTAAATCAGTTCCGGCTTCGACTCCGAGATGTTGGCGAAGAAAAGCTGTCACCTCGTCTTTTTTCTCAGCGATCCGCATTTTTATCGAAGGATCATAGACGTAATAGCCCGTCCCCGTATCCCGATAAACCGTGTAACGTCTTTCATCTAAACTACTTTCAAAGGTCACGTTGACGCTCCCTTTTTTCTTCCCGCGTTTGACGAAATCGTCTTTTTTGTAATCGAGCAGGTCAAAAAGAGTCCACGCCACCGCTTCGATGATGGTGGTTTTGCCTGCGCCATTGGTGCCGGTAATGGCGGTTGTCCCGCGTTGAAATTCAAATGTGGCTTCGCCGTGAGATTTGATATTTTCGAGTTCAACTTTGGTGATGTGCATTGTTCAATTTCAGATTCCAAATTTCGGATATTTATTCGATGGTTAGATTTTAGAACAATTTTCGACAAAGTTAAATTTAAGATTGCGAAGCCCGCCGCAATCTGTCCATTAAAGCGAGTCCCATCCCTGTTTCTTCAACTGTTTCGCAGTAAATTGTTTGAATTCCTTGATGGTCGCATTCGCGGAAAAAATTAAAGACTTCGTGGGCATATTCTTCAATCGAAGCACAAGTTTTTACTAACTCAAATTCATTTTGAGGCATATTCAACCCGATAAAGGCAGAAGAATTTGTAATTTGTAATTTGGAATCTGGAATCAGCAAACGCACGTTTGCTCGTGGCGAATAATGCCGATGTTTCAAGCCCGGACTTTTTACTGCTTCATTTTCTTTGACCGAGTAAAGTTGTGTAGTTTCAACGACTTGGCGTAATTGTTCAAGCGAGATTGCGCCTGTGCGTAAAACCAAAGGAATTTCAGAAGTGCAATCTACAACCGTTGATTCCAGCCCAATTTCGGTTGCTTCGCCCTGTAAAATACAGTCAATTCTACCGTTTAAATCTTCATAAACTGCTTGCCAAGTAGTTGGAGAAGGTTTGCCCGAAAGATTGGCTGATGGTGCAACAACGGGAGTCTGACAGGCTTGTAAAAATTCTTGGGCGAGTTTGTGATTTGGCATTCTCACACCAATCGTCTGTAAATTCGCGGTTGCAATCAGCGGAACTTTTTCAGTTTTCGGTAAAACTAAAGTCAATGGTGAAGGGAAAAATGCTTCGATAAATTTTTGTGCGGTTTCGTTAATTTCAGATGCAAGCAGTTTGATTTGCGCCAAATTTCCAACGTGAGCAATCAGCGGATTATCGTTGGGACGCATTTTTGCCTCAAAGATTTTGGCAATCGCGCTTTTCATCAAAGACATTCGCGCCGAGTCCATATACGGTTTCGGTCGGGAAAGCGACCAGACCGCCGCGTTTGATAATTTCGGCGGCAGTTGCGGGCGAAGTTGTTAAAATTGTTTGCATAGTTGCGATTTAAGATTGAAACTAAACCACTATCTTAAATCGCAAACCCAAAATCGCAAATCCAAAATCGAATTAGCCTTCGGCTTCACGCGAAATTGCCGCTTCGCCACCGACTTTTGCGGCAATTCTGGATAAAATCAGCAACACAACTACCGCAATCAGGGTGGCTAAAATTGCGTAAGTAAAGAGCGCGGCTACGCCTTCATTTTCCCCCAATATTTCTTTCATCGCGCCTTTAATCGCGTCATTCCACGCTAACGCCGCCACCAAACCCAACGCCGCCGAAGCCAGCGTAATCATTGATTGCACAATCGCTTTTGTTTGTTCAACAGACTTTGCCATATTTTTTTCTCCTCAAATGTAATTGTAAAACTGTGGCTGAATTGTCCATTTTTCCGATAAAAAAATCAAACGAACTTTGGGTTTCGCTGACAATCCGCTAAACTTTTTATGTGTCAGATTTACAAGAAAAACTCAAAAATTTGCCCACTTCCGCCGGTGTTTATATCCACAAAAACGCGGACGGGAAAATTATCTACATCGGCAAAGCGAAAAATTTGCGGAATCGGGTGCGACAATATTTTCAATCGTCAAAAAATCACGATTTTAAGACCAAAGAATTAGTCAAACGCATTGCAGATTTTGAGTTTATTGTGGTGGATAGTGAAGTTGAAGCGTTGGTTTTGGAATCAAATCTCATCAAAAAACACAAGCCGAAATACAACATTTTGCTCAAAGACGACAAGCAATATCCACATTTGAAAATCACCAAAGAAGCGTTTCCAAAAGTAGTTATCACGCGAAAAATTTTGAAAGACGGAGCAAATTATTTCGGACCGTTTTTGCCCGGCAAATTTGGCGCGAAAAACTTTAGATTTGATCAATCGAACGTTTCAACTTGCGGACTTGCGAGATCGAAATTGACGGCAAATTGCCGCGTCCGTGTTTGGAATATCACTTGAAAAGATGTCTCGCGCCGTGTGTCAAAGACCTTTGCAAACCCGCCGAATATCAACAAGCTACAAACGATGTAAAACTTTTGTTGGAAGGCAAAAACACCGAACTGGCGGACGAATTGGAACAACGAATGTGGCATTTTGCCGAAACCGAAAAATACGAATTAGCCGCAAAATATCGAGATTTGCGCCGAACGGTTCGCAACTTGGCGAACATCAAAAAATGGTCGACAACCGCCGATAAGGACGTTGATATGTTTGGCTTTTATCGCGAAAAACAAAGACTTGCACTCCAACTTTTCACGATGCGCGAAGGCAGAATGATCGGTCGGCGCGAGTTTTTTTGGGAAGATTTGGATGCGGAAAATTTTGATGCCTCCGAGTTTTTAGGTGAAATTTTGTCGCAATATTATTCGACCGATTATGTCCCGCTTGAAATTCACGTTCCGCAGGATTTTGAAGACCGCGAAACGTTTGGAAAAGGTTTTGACCGAAAGACGCGGGCGGCAGAGTTCACATTCTACGACCCGAAACGCGGACAAAAACGCGAGATGATTTCGCTTGTCGAAACCAACGCCAAAATCGCTTTTGAACAACGCTTTCGAGTTCTCAAACCTGACACGCGAAAAGGTTTTGGAAGAATTGCAAGAAATTCTCGAATTGCCGCATTTTCCTGCCAAAATCGAGAGTTTTGATATTTCCAATATTTCCGGCGCTGAAAATGTCGCGGGATTGGTCGTCTTTGAAAACGGCAAACAAAATCGCGCGGAAACTCGCCGTTTGATGATAAAAACCGTTGAAGGCGCAAGACGATTTTGCCTCAATGAACGAAGCCGTTTTTCGCACCTATCACACGGCGTTTGGAGGAACAAAAACCTCTGCCCGATTTGATTTTCATTGACGGCGGCAAAGGTCAACTTTCGGCGGCTTCGGCGGCAATGCGCGAACTCGATTTGGAAATGATTCCGCTTGTCGGATTGGTCAAACCGCCCAAACATCACAACCAAATTTCGCATCTTTTGCAAAAAGGAAACGAAAAAATCCGATTCCAGTTTGACGCCAAATTCGCCAGCGATTCGTTTTATCCAACAAATCCGCGACGAAACGCACAAAACCGCCATCGAATATCACCGCAAACGCCGCGAAATGCGCGATTTCACTTCGGAACTAACGGCAATTCCGAAGGCATCGGCGAAAAACGCAAAATGCAACTTCTTAGAAATTTTGGCTCGATTGTGAAGATTGCGAATGCGAGTGTGGATGAGTTGAAAACGATTGTGGGTGCAAAAGCGGCGAATGAGATTTTTGGGCATTTTGAGAGGCAGAGGAAGTTGGCGGAGAAATGATTGACTTTCATATTTCTCAATCAATTTTATCGTTTTGCATTTTATTACGACCTAATTCATCAAATCACTTTTAACCTTTACATTACCGATTAAATCATATCGCCCTGTTGTTTTGAGCCTTCTTCCAGCTCCCAACGGTGAGAATCGCGTTTTTCGATTTTATCAGTAAATTCAAGTGGTTCGTTATCTTCAAAATTTATCCCAACGGCGTGTGCGTTGTCCTCCACGTCAGATTGGTCAGGCGTTGGGTTATGCCCAAAAACAGTTTCCGAACCGCTGGAATTGACCTCTTCCCAACTTGCGTCAATATCGCCACCGGAATCTTTGGGCGATGAAGAATGATGATCTTTTAAGCGTTGGCGTAATTCGCTTGAGGCACGCGGAGCATCGTGGATTTCGGCTTCCATCAGCTCTTGTATTTCGGGAGAGGGAAGCGGGGAGTCCGCATAAAATTCAAGATTTTTTGTTATCATAAACTTTCACCTCAGCAATTACTTCGATAGTCAAAGGATAGCACAAACGAGGTTTGATATGAAAGACTTTTCCATCAAATAAACACTACTGTTTGAAAACTCGGAATCTCGAATCTTTTGCGGCAACGCATATTTTTACACATCAAAACGTCATCCACGCGAACCATATAATCTTGTGATTTATTAAATTTGGCACGGTCTTGTTCGCTAAAATGTCTCGGCATTTGCCTCTTTTTTCGTCGGGTCAACCAGCGCACATCGTAATCGTCTCGCTGTCCGCAATGAGTGCAGGCGTAATTTTGTTTCTTGATTTCCTGTTTTTCGTCAAAAATATCTCGTTCATTCATAAATAATAAAAACGCCTAACCTTCGGCGATTTCCCGCAAATATTTGTAGGAAAAAATTCCCGTGTCGTGTTTATCGCTAAAAACAAAATTCAGCGCGTAACGTCCAACAATACCGATACTTTTAAAACTCATATCATCTGCAATGTTTTCGGCTTTGAGTGTGCGTTCGCCCGTCCATTCATTCACGCAACCGGCGCAAGGGCAAACTCGGCGCAATTGCGAAGCATTGTAGAAAAACGACTCACCGTCCGACCATTCAATAGTTAAAGATGAATCGGATTCTTCGATTATTTGAGTTGGCTCAAGCATTTTTCAAAGCTCCTTCGATTGAATCAGCCGTAATTTTGTAATGCGAAGCGTAGAAAATCGGTTTGCCATCTTTCAAAATAATGGCTTGCGGAGATTCGTGACGCAAATTGGTGCGCGACTCAATTTCATCAGAAATTTGTCGAGAAATTTGGACAATTACCAAATTTACATTCGCTCCAACGATAGACATTTGACTCGAAGCATCCGTCGAAATCGGACAAGTAATGCTGTGTTTGAACAAAACAACGGGCGTTTCCTTGGATTTTTCAAACAATTCGTCAAGTTTTTCGATAGTATCAAGATTTACAAAACTCATAAATTAAAAGCATTCGTAACTAATTAAGTCGAAGTTTGGAACGCCAGCATCTTGCTGGCAATGAACGCGAGAGCGTTCAAACGTGCGTTGGTTAATTCAACTTGAAGAAAATTAAAGTTCGTGAGATTGCTCGTGCAATCTATGCCGTCAAGATGACGGCGTTCCATCCCAAGAACTCATAAATTATAAACATTTGGCTGTGGCGGATTATTGAAACCCTGCGAATTTGTCGCCGGAAAGACTTTGCGATAGGCAACCAAAACCCCTGCAAACATTATCGGCAAAACGAGATAAAGACCAATTCCGCAAGCCAAATAGCCGATAAATCCAATCACAAATTCGGCTAAAATTAGTCCGACCACTCCGCCCAAATTTTTCCAAACCGCTTTAGTTGAAAGTTTAAAAGCCTCCATTCCCGAAAGGTTTCTTTCGACAATCAGCGGATAGGTGAACATTATAAAAGCGTGAATACAACTGACAATCAGAGCGGTAATAACTCCTTCCACAATTAGCGTTCCGTAGAGCGCAAAGATTGCCGAATCATCAATTCGTCCGCGCGAATCGGTCATCGAAGCCATAATGCCAAAGACCGAAACAACTTGGATAATGGTTAAGATAAAAATCGGAATAATAAAAATCAAGGTGGCGATCAATGCCGGCATAAAATAATTGAAGCCTTTGAAAAGGTCTCCAAATTCAAATCGTTTGCCGTCCATCTTTTGAAACATCGTATAATAAATTCCGCAATACATTGCTCCCAAACCAATCCCAAAAGGAATGAATCCAGCAACCAGCATTCCGACCAAAACTATCGCAAAGAAAAGCCAGTATTGATCTTTTATCAATTCCCAGCCCTCTTTCATACATTCAAAAGGCTTGATTACGCCAACTTTAAACTCTGTGTTCGTCATATTTTCACCTAAAAGAAAAACGGCTAACGGCTAATTATACAATTAACCATTGACCGTTTTCTATTATCCATTAACGATTATCTTTTAACAATAAATTTTTTCGAGATAATCTTTGAGCATTCTATCACTCGAAAACTGTGGAGTCAGCGTTTGCAAAGCGCGGCGCATTCGCGCGAATCCATTCTCTGGGCAGACCATTTTCTTGAGTGTAAAAGGTCGGAATAATTTCGTTTTCCAAAACTTGATAAAGCGATTCGGCATCGTTGGCATCAATTACATCGTCTTCAACGCCTTCAACATCCTGCAAAACGCCGATGGAAAAGCCATTTACGCCATCGAAACCCTCAATCCACCAGCCATCGAGGATAGAAAAATTGAGTCCGCCATTCATCGCCACTTTTTGACCGCTCGTGCCTGATGCCTCAAGTGGACGGCGCGGAACATTCATCCAAACATCAACGCCTTGTACCAAATAGCGAGCCACTTCTTGGTCATAATCTTCGATAAAAACGGCGCGATGTTGCCAATTTGAATCACCATTTTGGAGCATCAATTGTTGTAGCAAATATTTGGCAGTGCGGTCTTGCGGATGCGCTTTTCCGGCAAATACAAACTGCACCGGACGATCTGCATCGTTAATCATTTTATAAAGCCGCTCGGCATCAGAAAGTAGCAGATTCCAACGCTTATAAGCCGCTACCCGACGCGCAAAACCGATGGTCAAAATGTTTGGATTGAAAAGGTTTTTAACTTCTTCGAATGTTCGTTAATCGTATCGTGCAAACCTGTTTCTTTGGCAAAAGTGCGCTGACGAATAAAAGCAATCAGTTGATTTTTCAAAAGCTGATGAGCCTGCCAAATTTCAGCATCAGAAATTTTTTCGATAGCGTTTGCCCAAGCCTTTTCGTCTCTCAAAATTTCAGTCCAATTTGTGCCAATCTGCTTTTCGTAAAGATTTTTAAAAGTCGGCGCAATCCAAGTTGGGGCGTGAACTCCATTGGTCACAAAAGTAATCGGAACATCTTTAACTTGTGCGCCTTCAAACATTGCTTGCCAAAGTTCGCGCGAAACTTCGCCGTGTTTTTCGCTCACGCCATTCGCCGAACGACACATCCGAATTGCCAAAGGGGTCATTCCAAAACCTTCAGATTCATTGTCAGGATTGACTCTACCAAGCGATAAAAATTCATCTTTCGTCAAACCCAACGAATTCGGATAATCCTCTTTGAAACACGAAAGGAGTATTTCAGAAGCAAACAAATCATTGCCCGCGGCAACCGGAGTATGCGTGGTAAAAGCGCATTTTGGACGAATTTCCGCCAACGCATCGGTAAAGTTTTTATCGTTATTTTCCGCCAAATATTCGCGCACCAATTCAAGGGTTAAAAAAGCTGAATGACCTTCGTTCAGATGATAAACCGATGGAATAATTCCTAGTGTTCTGAGCAGACGAACGCCGCCAATGCCCAAGATTTTTTCTTGCACAATCCGAGTTTCGGTATCGCCGCCGTAGAGATGTCCGGTCACAAAACGGTCAATATCCTGATTGTTTGGAATATTTGTATCGAGCAAATAAAGCGAAATTCTGCCAATTTTAGCCAGCCAAACCTGTGAATAAACCTCGCGTCCACGCATATAAACGGTGATAAAAATTCGCTCACCATTTGTATCCAAAAGCGGCGAGAGAGCCATTTCATTGTCGAAGGAATCCAGATAGCGTTCTTCTTGCCAGCCATCGTGCGCGAGTTTTTGTCGAAAATAGCCGTAACGATAAAAAAGTCCAATCGCCACCAGCGGAACATTCATATCGCTGGCAGATTTTAAATGATCGCCCGCCAAAATTCCGAGTCCGCCGGAATAAATCGGCAGGGAATTATGCACCCCGTATTCCGCGCAAAAATAGGCAACCGGATTATCAGGGGTGACTTTACCAAAGGCGTTTGGAGTTTGAGCCAAATAGCTTTCTAACTCGGTAGCAAAACGATTTACTCTTTCGACAAAAGCAGGTTCATTAGCTTTTTGCCAGAGACGAAAATCGCTGATTTCCCGCAACAATTTGCGCGGATTCTGTTCGCATTTTTCCCAAAGTCTCGAATCCAAATCACGAAAAATACTTGCGCCTTCACTCGTCCAAGACCAATAAAAATTGTTTGAAATTTTGTCTAAACTCTCTAAATTGTTGGGAAGTTGACGAGTAATAGAAAAATTCCCCCTAAAATTTTGCTCCATTTGGAGTCCTACTGCATGTTTCATTTCTATATCCTGCACCCTTGCTTGTCCTCAATTGTATTAATTGTATTAAATGCTTAAAACACCTGATGTTTGATAAATTGGGGGACCTCAGATTGAACGATAAATACGAATTTCCTTAAACTTGAATGATTCACGACCATTCAAGAATTAGGTATCAAAAGCTCTCCGAGCAAATCTTTGTTGGATTTATGAACAAACTTGCCTATTGTAACTGTTCTATGCGGATTTCATCAAACATATCTTGACGTTTTAGTGCCTCAGCCAGCAATTTGGCACGTTGTTCGTTGAAATGACGGGCAGAATTTTGGCAAGAAATCTTAAAAACTTCGTCTTCAACCATCGAAATTTCCAGATCACCGAGCGCAATTCCTCCGGCTACGTCAATTTCATCAAAATTGTGAACCCGAAAGTTTCCGGTGCTTTCGCAATATTCGTCAATAAACGGCTCACGCAAAGCATTATCGGCTTCAGACTCGTCAAAATAATTTCCTTCAACAATTAAACAGTATTCTTTTTTTAGTTCGCTACTCATTTAAGATTTGTTTGTATGGATTTCATAAGGGTTTTTATGTCAAGCGACACTGCTAAATGTAGCATAAAACACGCTAATATTAGAAGATTTTTTTTCAGTTAGCAAAAGATTTTTCGCCTCATTCGTCACTTGAAGCAAATTTAGGTTATCATTACTAAAAACCTTAAAGGAAAATTAACTGAATGATAATACCTGTAAAATGGAGCGATGAAGGCGTGTTAATGCTCGACCAACGCCTTTTGCCGACTGAAGAAACTTGGTTGACCTTGAAAACTTATACCGAAGTTGCGGATGGAATTCGTGATATGGTCGTGCGTGGCGCACCCGCGATTGGCGTTTCGACTGCGTATGGAATCGCGCTTGGCGTGAAACAGTTTGTTGGGACAAATATGGTTGATTTGGAGGATGAACTCGACTACATCTGCGAAGTTTTGTTCAAGACTCGACCAACTGCAATAAATCTTGGTTGGGCGATTGACCGAATGAAAAGAGTTTTTGCCAAAGCTAAATCTGAAGGTAAATTAATTTCAGAAATCAAACAAATTTTGCTCGATGATGCCAAAGCAATTCACGAGGAAGATATTGAAGCACAAAGACTTATCGCTGACTTTGGCGGAGAATTGATTGACGATAATTCAACCGTTTTAACTCATTGCAACGCCGGCGCATTGGCGACAGGTGGCGTGTGGGGAACTGCGCTTGGTGTAATTCGCGGCGCAGTTAATCTTGGTAAAAATATTCACGTTTTCGCAGATGAAACCCGTCCATATTTGCAAGGAGCACGACTCACGGCTTGGGAATTGAAAGAAGATAACATCCCTGTCACGCTCATTACCGATAATATGTCGGGCTATATGATGAAAGAAGGTCGCGTTCAAGCGGTGGTAGTTGGCTCCGACAGAATCGCGGCAAACGGCGATGTTGCCAACAAAATCGGGACGTATATGGTTGCGGTTTTAGCCAAAGAACACTGCATCCCGTTTTATGTTGCCGCTCCGCTTTCAACCGTTGATATGAATTGTCCAACGGGCGAAGAAATTCCCATCGAAGAACGTGACACAAGGGAAGTTTCGCACATCAAAGGAATTCAGCTTGCGCCAGAAGGCATCGAAATCAATAATCCCGCCTTTGATGTCACGCCAAATCGTTTTGTGACAGCAATTATCACCGAAAAAGGTGTGGCTCGTGCGCCTTATACGGAGAGTTTGCGGAAACAGTTTGAGGAGTAGTAAAATGAAGGCTTGTCGCAATGGCAAGCCTTTTTTATGGAAGATTTAGAAGCCTACCAAGATAAATTTAGCGAAAGTGGTAAACGAATTTTGGAGTTTGCCCTTACTAACGCGCGAAAACGTCAGCAACATTTTATTTCACCTGAACATATTTTGTATGCCCTGATAATTGAAGAATCTGAACTTTTTGAATCAACAATGAAAAGAAATTCAATTGATTCAGAAACCGTCCGTTTAGCAATAGAAAAACGGTTGGAAAATAGTCCGATTCACAATGGTTTTGGGTTTCGTATTGCGCCGGATACAACGGAGATTTTCAAATTTTCGATGGACAGAGCGCGTTCACAAGGTCGCCGGATAATTGATTCTGAAGACATTATCTCAGTTTTTCTAACCGTCAAAAAAGATTTATTTGATGATATTTTGCAAAATTCCGAAAGTCTGAATGAGCTTTTCAAAAGAAATCGAATCAATCCGAATTTTTTACGAAATCCCCAATCCCCAAAGTCGCAAGAACAAATCAAATTTGAAGCTAAACAACTGGAAGGTTGGCAACAATTTCATGAGGAACAGAAAAAGTTTTTATCCAAATTTTCTTTAGAGGAATTAGTTAAGAACAATAGATTTTTATTGAATTTGACTGCATTAGGGAGAGTTGGCGATAGTGGGGGCGGAGGCGGAATCATCGGAGATGAAATTAGATACACTCAACATTCATCTTTAAGTTTTAGTTACAAATTAGAAAATGAAGTTGGTTTCAAACAGGACGAAATAATTGCCTCTTTGAAAAAAGATGTTGAAAATTGCCTCAAGCAAAATCTTTTGAAAATCACGAAATCAGATTTTTCGAGTTCTTCAAGTTTTTTGGTTGAATACGAAGGCGAAAGTTTAACAGGTCAAATCAAAATTGCAGTAAAAATAACTAGAGATTATTACCAACTTTCGGTTAATCAAAACGAAATGAGTATTAGGAAAAAATAAAATTTTATTTCGCAAACCTACTATTTCGCCACCACTCAATCGTTTTCGATAATCCGTCTTCCAAACCGATAATTTTTTCATAATTCAGATATTCAACCGCTCGTGAATTGTCCGCTAAACTGTGAATGATGTCGCCGGTGCGCGGGGCTTCATAATTTACTTGAATATTTTGTCGCTCCAGCAAACCCTGCAAAACTTTGAATAACTCATTCAACGAAATTGCTTCACCATTGGCGACATTCATTACTTTGCCGATTCCTTTATTCGTTTGGGCGGCTTTGATATTTGCATTGACGACATTGGCAACGTAGGTAAAATCGCGAGTTTGCTCGCCATCTCCATAGATGATGGGGCTTTCACCTTTTGATAAGGCATCAACAAAACGCGAAATCACGCCAGAGTATTGCGAAGCTGGATTTTGGCGCGGACCGAAGACGTTAAAGTATCGCAAACAAAGAGTTTCCAATTCGTAAGCACGATGAAAAACTTGGGCGTAATATTCGCCAACCAACTTGGCAACCGCGTAGGGCGAAAGCGGTTCGGGGCGCATCCCTTCGTGTTTCGGAGATTCGAGCTGGTCGCCATACGCCGAACTCGATGCCGCATAGATGACGCGCCGAACCCCTGCCTCTTTCGCTTTCAGTAGAACGTTGAAGGTGCCATTAACGCAGGCATCGTGAGTTTCGAGCGGATTGTCAACCGAGCGCGGAACGCTTGGCACAGCAGCTTGATGAAAAACAATTTCAACTCCTTCGAGTGCTTTTTGAAGCGATTTTTCATCGTTCAAATCGCCTTCGATAAAATCAAAATCGCCGGTAATTTCTGCCAAATTTTCACGAAAGCCAGTGATTAGGTTGTCAATAATTTTGACTTTTGCACCTTGTTGAATAAGTTCTTCTGCGAGATTAGAGCCAATAAAACCTGCTCCACCGGTGACCAAGACGTTTGTTGTTAGATTCATAAAATAAGTTGAAAGGCAAAATAGAAAGGTAAGAGTATTTAACCCTTGCTTTCTATTGTAACCATTGTAGATAAATAATTTCAACCGTGCTATTTTATGAGCATAATCTATTGGAGTCAACATAATGAAAAAATTGTTCTGTTTTGCGGCAATTGCCCTGTTTTTTGCCTTTTTAACTACCAATTCACTTGCCCAAAATCGCGCCTACAAAATCAGTTATGAACTTTCGATGCCAAATCCGGCTTCGCATCTGTTTGAAGTCACAATGATTATCGAAACTTCAATCGCCGAATCCTCGATTGATTTGCAGATGCCGCGTTGGTCGCCCGGACGTTATGCGGTGGTTGATTTTGCCAAAGGTGTGCAGGAAGTTCGTGCTGGAACATTATGTCCGGCGAAAAATAAAGATTGTGGTTTTTTCTTGCCATTAAAAGTTACTCGAATTGACACCCAAACTTGGAGAATTAGTCCGAATAAATTAACTCGATTTGCTGTCTTCTACAAAGTTTTTGCCAATAATCTTTCGGGAACATTTTCGCAACTTGATGAGCGTCACGCCAATTTCAATGGCGGCACGATTTTTATGTATGTCGTTAATCACAAACAAGATGCAGTTCAATTAAAGATTATACCCCCACCGAATTGGAAGATTATCAATGGTTGGATGACTAAACCTGATCAAACCGATTGGAAATTTGATAATTACGATATTTTGATTGATACGCCGACCGAAATTGCGCCAAATTGGACGGTTGATGAATTTCGCGTGGACGGCAGACTTTATCGGGTGATGGTTCATTCTTTTGGCGATGAAGGCGGAAAACGTCCGCAATTAGTCAAAGATGTCGAAAAAATTGTGCGGGCGCAAACGGCAATGATGGGCGCACCGGAATTTGACAGCTACACTTTTTTGTTTCATTTTGCGCCCCAAAACGAAACGGGTGGCGATGGAATGGAGCATTTGACCTCAACCCAAATTATTTTGACTGATACTTTGGCTTCGGAAGATGGATATAATGGCGCACTTGGAACGGCTTCGCACGAATTTTTCCACGTCTGGAATGTTAAGCGACTGCGTCCGGTCGGATTGGGACCGTGGGATTTTACCAAACCTGTCAATACTCGCGGACTTTTCATTGCCGAAGGTTTTACCAATTATTACGGTGATATGATGCTCCATCGTGCCGGAATTTGGAACGAAAAACAATTACTGACAAGTTACAGCGGAACAATAAATTTTATTGAAAATTCGCCCGGTAGCAAGCTAATGAGCGCGGTAGAAGCATCAATCGTTGCACCTTTTTTAGACCGAGCCTCGCAGGTGCAAAACACAAACCTTTCAAACATTACGGTTAGCTATTATCCAAAAGGTGAATTGTTAGCATTTGCGCTGGATTTGATGATTCGCAAACGCTCAAACGGTAAAAAATCACTTGATGATGTAATGCGGAAAATGTATGACGAGTTTTATCTGAAAAGCCCGAAAAATACTTATTATCTGAGAGGTCGCGGCTTTACAATTGAAGATTTTGAACGTGTCACAACCCAAGTAACAGGCGCAAATATGAGTGATTTTTTTGCCAAATATGTTCGTGATGTCCAAATGCCGCCGTATGACGAAGGCTTAGAATTTGTCGGTTTGAAATTGAGCCGGGCAAATGCAACCAGACCAAACGGCGAGAAAATTATAAACTATAAAATTGAAGAACTACCAAATGCTTCGTCCATAGCAATTAGCAGAAGAAAGTCTTGGTTAACCGAAAAATATGTTGAGCAATTTTAAAATTATCTGGTATGTCAAGTTTGACTATAAAGGCAGAAACCCGCGCGTCAGCAAGTGTGCCAAACCATTGTAGTCATTCAGCTTAGACACCCTTACTAACGTGCGGGTTTCTGCCTTTGATGCATCACAGTTTTATTAGAAAATTTAAAAATTGGACTAATAAGTAGAGCAATTTTTAAATTTCACAGGGTTCGTCAAATTTTGCTTACCTGCTTTGGTTGATTAAATTCTAGTTGGTCTTGTGATTGATAATTCGACAATCGTAATTCATAATGACATTTTGCAAATATGCGCGGGATTTTATTCATCATTTCATCGCCGTCGGGAGGCGGAAAAGGCACATTGATTCGTGAAGTGTTGCGGACAGTGCCTAATATCGGCTATTCTGTTTCATTCACTACTCGCCGGATACGCGAGGGTGAAGAAGACGGCACACATTATAATTTTGTCTCGCACGAACAGTTTGAAAATTTAATCAAGGAAGACGAATTTCTTGAATATGCAAAGGTTCACGGCAATTATTACGGCACTTCGCGCCAACAGGTTGAACGGGAAATTTCAGCCGGGCGCGATATTATTCTGGAAATTGACGTGCAAGGCGCGGATTTAGTCCGTGAAAAAGCCTCGGATGCGGTTGGAATCTATATTTTACCGCCTTCGTTTGAAGTTCTACGCCAGCGTCTGATTGACCGTCAGACCGAGAGCGATGAGGATTTAGCTTTGCGTTTGAAAAATGCGCGGGATGAGGTAAAAGAATTTCCCAAGTTTGATTATGTAATTTTTAATGACGAGAAAACAAAGGCAACACTTGATTTACAGTCGGTAATTTACGCCGAAAGATGTAAGCGGATGAGACAAAACGAAGCCGTTGAAAAGATTTTAGAAACTTTTGAAAACTTTAAAACAAACTCAATCGGAGATTGAAATAATTTTTAGACAAGAATTTTATGGTTGAAAATAACGAATTAGACGAAAATATTGAAGATTTAGAAAATTTGGAAGAAATAGTTGAGGAAGAGCCGATTCCTGAAATTGATTCCAAATATCGAATGATTTTGCTTGCTGCCCAACGCAGCAAGCAGCTCCAACGTGGCGCAGACCCGCGCGTTAATGCCGATCCGCGAAAGACCAAACCGACTCGGATTGCGATGGAAGAAATTAAACAGAAAAAGGTTCACTTCAAACTTTTGAAAGAGGAAGAATAATTTCAGTTAGCAGTGGCAGTTGGCAGTGGCAAGCAATCGTAATTTTCAAACTATGTCCTGTCAATCTAAATAATACTGCTTCCTGCTCGTGCCAACTGCAACTGACTACTTCTCAAAATACCATTCAACAAACTTTTGTGCCGAATCGCGGGCTTCAATCTCGTGTGGAATCTCCCAATAGGCTTCCATCCGTGAATGAACGTCCCATTTCTTTTTGCCTCTCAAAATAGCAAAATAGTCCCTAAGATATTTGTAGAGAAACCCGAAAAAGCCGAGTTGCTGATATTGCAAAACGTGCGTAACTTCGTGTGCCAACAGGTTTTTTGAGATTTGAAGCCGATTTTTTTTATCGTGTTTTGCTAACTTCGGTTTGATAAAAATATGTCGTCCGATAGTGATGCCGTGAACACTCAAAATTTTAGTAATCAGTCCCGCCCCGCGTTCGGCATAAATTTGAATTTTAGGTAGTTTTAAACTCTCATCGTCAAAATATTCACGAAAAAAACTTTCGAGTTGGCGGTTTGTTTGTGGTGAAAGTTTCATCTTTAAATCGTTAGAAATTTATCCACAGATGAACACAGATTAAGAAGATTTTTGAATGCGCTTTAGCCGCTCGAATATAATATTTTACTTGGTTATTTATCAAAAAATATCTGTGTTTATCTGTGTTCATCTGTGGACGAAAAATAAAAATTTACTCAACATTCTGCACTTGCTCACGAATCTTTTCAACCTCGCTTTTTATCGTCAGAGCATTTTCTTTGATGGTCAGGTTGTTGGTTTTCGAGGCAATCGTATTTGCTTCGCGGTTGAGTTCCTGCGTCAAAAAATCGAGGCGTTTGCCGACCTCTTTTTCTTCGCTCAAAATTTGGCGAAATTGTTCGATGTGACTTTTGAGTCGCTGAATTTCTTCGGAAATATCGCAACGGTCAGATAAAAAAGCTACTTCCTGAGCCAGCCGCGATTGGTCAATTTCGATTTGCGAATCACTTTTTCCCAGATAGTTCGCCGATGCGCCTGGTGAGGCGTTGGCGATATTCTTCGGTCACATTCTCGGCTTTCGGATTCGATTGGTGGCAGACGATTTTCGATGCTTCGAAGCCTAAAAAGAAGTTCATCCTTTGAGCATCAAACCTTCGTTTTCGCGCATCTTTTCCAAATCATCAAGCGCAAAATTGACGCTATTTCCACGCCGACAATAAATTCTTCGCTCAAATCTTGGCGCGGGGAAGCAACACATTCGGTAGTCGTGCGATGACGTTTAAATCAGGCTCACCCGCCAAATTAAACTCATTCTGCATACGTTTCATCGCGGAAAGATAGCCCGAAATCATCGGACGATTGAGTTCATAATTGATTTCCGAAGTTCGCTCGTAAGTCAAATTTACCTCAACCCGTCCGCGTGAAAGACGATTTCGCAATTAGCCGTTTGATAGTAGATTCCAACGGCGATAATTCGCTTGAAAGTCGCAACGCCACATCCAAAAAACGATTATTAACTGTTTTTAATTCAACGGTTACGGCAAAGTCACTTTCAACTACTGCACCGCGTCCGAATCCGGTCATTGATTTCATAATTGAGAAGATTATAAACGATTCACGGTTGTGAGTCATTTATAACAAAGGTTTTGTTTGAAATCTTTCTAAGGCAAAACGAAGTAAGAAAACTGTTTGTGCAGTGAAAAGAATAACGAAACAAATAAAGGTTGAAAACTCAAAAGGTGTGGAATTTATCATCAAATAACTGTGAAATGTATCTGAGTTAACATCAAAAGCATCATTTTCCTTTCTGACAAGGTAGCCGCTGTAAATCCACATAAAATAGCAAAGTAAATTTATGGCTGATAAACATAAAGAGATAAGATAGTTGGAAAATCTGTAATTCTTAAATTTCCAAAGATTTAGAAGCAAAACCGGAACTGTGAAAATTTGAAGTTGCAAAATAACCTCGTAAATCGGCGGACGACTACAATTTCCATAAAACTCAAAATCAATTGTTTTATCGTTACTTTCTTTTCCACGTTTTAGTTTTTGTTCTTTTTCGACTTGGTAATTGTATGCGTCTATGCAGGTTATCGTAATGTTTCCAATTACCATTATTAACATCAAAAATCCAATTCCCAATAAAATCTTATGTTCAGCAGGTGAAAGAAAGTTGTTTGTCATAAATTTTGAACCTCAGCAATTTAGACACCAAAATTATTGAAAAGTTCCAAAAAAATCAAGGCTTTTGTTTGGAGTATTCTTTTAATTTCTCAATCACCTCAATTTCAAAAATACTTTTTACGGCAGGCTCATATTCTTTGATAGCCGTATTTGTATTTCTATCAGCAAAGGCACTGCATCTAACTCGAATTGAGATGCTTTCAATTATTATTTTCTGACCAAGGTCTTTGATGAAAAGATAAACTGTTGGATTTGAGGTATCGCAAATTTTGTGATTCAGCCTGAAATTAAGGAAAGATTCTCTTGGGTCATGTTTAAGATTGGGATATTGATTGGTCGGTTTAATTTCCAACTCACTAATTTTATAGTTTTGCCTCATCAAATCTTCAAATTGAGATTTTGTTAAATCAAACTCATAGTTTTTGTCAATCCAAAAACTATGTTCATCAGTAAAAGACGTTGCCAAAAAGGCGAAAATCGAAATTAAGACAATACAACTAACGATGGCTCTTTTAAGTGGCAAATAATTGACATTTTGGGATTGACGATGATTGCTGTAAAAATATGCAAGAGGTAGGACAATCAATGCAAAAAGGTCTGTATAATCAACAACTCGCCAGATTGTTATAATTTCAACAGAATTCCAACAATTGATTAAACTTTCTGAATAAGGTGATTTCCAAAAAGTGAAAAGTATCGCAATTGAAATTAGAATTGACAACTTTTTTCTTGGGAAAAAGGCAATAAAAAAAAGTGAAAAAACAAAAAGCCCTACAAAATCGGAAAGTTTGCCAGTTAAAAAGTTATGGAATTGCGCCTTTAAAACGAAATCATTTAGCAAAAGCAAACCCAGAAAAATAATGAAAAGAGGAGACAATAAAGTTTTCGGGATGGTTTCGCTCATAAATTTATTTACATTAATTATTTCCGTTTGCCTCGCGTTTCTTCGCCCGTTGCTGCTCAAGCCAGACTTGATAAGCTTGTTTTCCGCGTTCAAATTCGGCGGCAGAGGCGTAGAAATGATGTGAGCCATCGTTTTTCTCAACATTCAAAACGTAATACAAATAATCGGTTTGTTTAGGATTCAGAGCGGCTTCGAGCGAGCTTTCGCTGGCGGATGAAATCGGTCCGGGCGGAAGTCCGGCAACCTTGCGCGTGTTGTAGGGCGAATCCACTTCCAAATCGCTTTTGTGAATCGTGCCGTCCCAACGTCCGAGCATTTTGGCGATATAAACATTGGTCGCATCAATGCCGAGAGCCATTCCTTTGCTCAGACGGTTGTAAATGACGGATGAAACGATGGCGCGTTCTTCGGGAAATTTTGATTCGTTTTCAATCAAACTCGCAATGGTTACGATTTGCTGATTGGTTTTGCCGAGTTGTTGGGCTTTGAGAGTCCATTCAGGCTTCCAAGTCCGTCGGAATTGGTCAACCATCCGTTTAATCACGTCTTGCGGTTTGGCATCTTTCGCAAAACTGTAAGTAGTTGGATACAAATAACCTTCGAGGTTTTTGGCATTCGGGTCAAGGTCTTTGATGAGCGAAACATCGTCCAGCAAATACAAAACGGCTTTGTCGTCCATCGGCGGAGTTTGGGGGAATTTTTCGGCAATCCGTTTCGAGATTTCAAACCGCGTCCAGCCTTCGGGAATGGTCAGTTTGGTAGTGCGTTCTTCGCCTTTTTCGAGTTCTTGCAAAACCTGCAAAGTTGTAATCGGCGAGTCAAATTGATATTCGCCCGCTTTTAGTTTGCTGGCATCGCCGAAAATACGCAGATAAGTTTGCGTCGCAAAAGCATTTTTGATGATGCCTTCGGTGGCGAGTTTGGCGATAATTTCATTCGGCGGAGTACCTTTTTGAATGGCGATAAACTGATTGGTTTTGCCGTGTGCATTTGGCGCATTGACCGCGCTGTAAATCCAATAAGCAAACCCGCCAAGACCGATTAAAATTAAAAGAATTAGGATAAAAAATACTGAAATAAGTTTTTTCATTGCGGAAAGATATTATCAAAAAAGAGTCCGAAGCTAAAAACTTAGAACTCTTCTGTAAATTAGGATTAACACTTTGAAACTATTTTAAGGCTTTTTCAATCGCCTCAATCACTTTCGCATCATCCGGTTTAGTGCTTGGACTAAATCGCGCCAAAGTTTTGCCGTCTTTGCCAATCAAGAATTTTTCAAAATTCCACGAAATATCGCCCGAAAACCCGGGATTCGATTTTTCGTTGGTCAAATAGGTGTAAAGCGGATGTTGGTCTGTGCCTTTGACCGAAATTTTGGAAAACATCGGAAAAGTAACTTTGTATTTGAGCGTGCAAAACTCTTTAATTTCTTCTTCCGTGCCGGGTTCTTGTCCCATAAAATTGTTGGCAGGGAAGCCTAGAATTTCAAAATCTTTATCTTTATATTTGTCATAAACTGCTTGCAATGCTTCGTATTGCGGAGTCAAACCGCATTTGCTCGCTGTGTTGACAATCATCACAACTTTACCTTTGTAAGTTTCGAGTTTGATTTCGACTACCGTCAATATTTTTCATCTGAAAATTCGTAAACCGAATTTCCTTGGGCGGTTCGGTTGGGACTCGGATTAAAGATAAATCCGTATTTATAAGCCATTCCCACAACTGCCAAACACAATAAAACTAAAACTACACCGATAATTTTTAACATAAAATTTTCTTAACTTATTGGTTCATTTAATCATTGATTGATTGACTCATTGTTTTTTGACAGATGACTGGACTGATAAACAATGAACCGATGACTCAATTTCTATTTATTTAATTCTCGACGATTTGGCGTATTTGGATAACTGCACTGAATCACTCTTTTCACCCGTTTCGGCAAAAACTTCTTTTAATGCCCCGACTGCGGAAAGCATACTCGAAGTTTCAACCGGCATAAAAATAACCTTTGCATTATTTGTTTTGGTCATATCGCGCAAGGATTCGATATAACGGGTTGTGATCAAATATTGCGCCGTAGTTTCAGGATTTCCGCCCATCGTTTGGGCAATTTGAGCAATCGCTTGAGCTTCGGCTTGGGCTGCTTTTAATCGCGCTTGTGCCGCACCATCGGCTTGCAAAACGGCCGATTCCTTTTCGCCTTCGGAGCGGGTGATAGCAGCTTGCTTTTCACCTTCGGCACGAGTAATGGCGGCTTGTTTTTCACCTTCTGCCTGCAAAATTAAAGCTCGACGATTTCGTTCAGCAGTCATTTGTTTTTCCATCGTGATCCGGACATCTTCGGGCGGAGTAATATTTTTGATGTCCACGCGAGTCACTTTTACGCCCCATTTATCAGTGGCTTCGTCCAAAATCATCCGTAATTCGTTATTGATTTGATCGCGTGAAGAAAGTGTATGGTCAAGGTCAAGTTTGCCGACCACCGAACGCATTCCGGTAAATGTTAATTGGACTAAACTTCCAACTAAATCATTAACTTCATAAACGCCTTTAATCGGATCGGTAATTTGCCAATAAATCACGGAATCAACATTTATCATCACGTTATCCCGCGTAATCATTGTTTGCGGCGGTAAATCAATAAACTGTTCGCGCGAATCTATAAAAGTAGTACCGGGACGAGTATTGGTCCAAAAAACCGCTCGTGGTGATTCAAAAAACGGAACAATAATATTTAGTCCGCTAGTTGCCATTCGATGAAATTTTCCCAGCCGTTCAATCAATAACACCGATGATTGCGGAACAATTTTGACTGTTTTCAAAGCTATCACCAAAAGGGCAATGCCGATAAAGGCAAGAAATAAAACGCCTCCGATTAATCCTTCCATTTTTTTCCTCCTAAAACCGTTTTCAATAAATATAAACTATTTTTCGTGAATTAAGAAAAAAATTGATACATTTTGCAAAATTATTTCGCGTTAATAGTTGAAGGTTGAAATAAAAACCAGTGTCGTAGGGATTGAAAAGTTAGACTTCAAAAAGTTTTTTGAACAAATTGAAAAGTTTTTTCGTAGAAATTATTGAAAGTTAGCAAAAAGTTATAGAAAGTTCAGTCTTAGATTTGTAGTTAGTTATTTTGAAAATAAAATCGGTGTCGGGAAAATCACACATACAGTTATCTATTCATATTCCGCAATTTATTCCGCAGTTATACTACTTTTTACCATTCAATTGTGATTCTCGACACCGATTTTATTTTTTTCTTATTTAGATTTAGGCAAATTCACATCTTTTATCAAAATCAAATCATTATTTACAATCGGACGGACAATGAGAAGTTGTTTGCCGTCATTTGACCAAGTAAAGTTTGAAATTCTGCCGAAAGTAAAATTTGTAATTGGTTGTTTTTCTTTACCATCAAGCGAAGTTTTCCAGATATTCGGCACGCCGTCCACGCTCCAATAAGTCATTGATTTGCCATCCGGCGACCAGAAGAATCTGTTTATCAAATTATATTCTAAAGTCCTGATTTCTTTCCCAACTTGATTTCCATCAAATTCGGCTAAATAAAGTTTCTTTTCAAAATTGTTAATATTATAAGCCGTGTAAGCAATAGTTTTATTATCGGGCGAGAGTTGGGGCTGAAATGAAGAAAAACCTTCTTTGGAGTGAACAACCGAAGCCTGTCCGCCTTCGATTGAGATTTTGAGCAACGCGGAAGGTTGTTTGTCGCCGACAAAAGCATTATTGAAAATCACATATTTACTATCGGCAGTAATAACGTGATTATAATCACCACTTGCCGGATTTTCTTCGGTCAATTGTTTGGGATTTTTGCCATCAATGTCTGCTCGCCAAATCCGAGTGGTGCCGGAACGATTTGAGCCAAAGACGATATATTTTCCGTCCTTAGAAACTATCGGCGAAAAATCATCTGCCGTTTCGGAAGTTAATTGTTTTGGGGTTTTCCCGTCCCCCTCTGCCAGCCAAAGATGCGAATCTTTACCATCCCGGCGAGTGTAAATTATTTTCCCATCAGGAGTTTGAGTGATCCCGCCCTGTCCATCAAAAGTATTGCCATCAGGGACAATTTGAGTCGCTGTTTTGGATGCCACCGAATAATTCCAAATTCCAGAAACCGAATCGGTTTTGATGGCGAAAATGGTTAAGTCATCGCTGGAAATGCTGAGATTAAAGTAGTTATTCAGATCATTGGTTATCTGTTTTACTTCCCCTGATGGATAATCAATGCGCCAAATTTGACTTGGAGCATCTTCTTTTTCAGCCCCCGTAAATAGCAATCCTGAGCCATCTCTGAGCCAAATTACATCGTTAGCAATCCGCCATTTTTTATCGCTCAATGGGCGAAAACTATTGTCCGACATTGAAACTTCGAGCAGCACGCTTCCTTGACCAACTCCGCCAATGCTATTTCCTACAATCAGCATCATTTTGTCACCTTTGGGCGACCAAGCCTGTTGATTAAAAAAATCATACGAAGTTTG
Source organism: Pyrinomonadaceae bacterium (assembly GCA_963779235.1). GTDB lineage: Bacteria > Acidobacteriota > Blastocatellia > Pyrinomonadales > Pyrinomonadaceae > JAIBCC01. Next base: position 17,333 of record CAVZXI010000021.1, on the reverse strand, counting down.
TTTATTGGTCAGAATCGTTTTCAAATCCGAGCCGTCAACATTTGCCGTAATCAGCGCATCCAATCCATCTTTTGAAACGTGACGGAGAAATGCCAGACGCTTTCCGTCAGGCGAAAAGGTCGGCATACTGTCCACATCTTCAATCAATTTTTTCGGATTGCCGCCCAAAGTCGGAACTTGATACAAAGTATTGATAGAAAAGTCTTTTCCCCATTGCGTATAAAAAATATGATTGCCATCGGGCGTAAAAGTAACAGTGCGAAAATCAAAAGCGGTGGGCGGAACAACCGTCACAATGCTATTAGTCGCAATTTGCCGCACGACAAGGCTTCGATTACCCACCTCGCCATTGACATACGCCACATATTTTCCGTCCGGCGAAATGCTTGAAAGTCGAACTTTTCCATCAGAATTGAGCCGTGAAATTTCAGTCTTTTCAAAAGCTATGGGATTAGAATTGTCTTTTGCGACCAACCAACGATATGCTCCAAAACTTAAACCTGCCAGCCCAATCAAAATACCGAGTCCAACTAATCCGAGTTTGAAAGCGGAATGAGGCTCAGGAAATTTTACAGTTTCGGGCTTGGTCGGTGGAATACTCGAAACCTGAGTCGGATGATTTGCACTTGCCGTTTGGTGAATAATGGTTGGATTTTCGCTCAGTTCCCAAACTGTTGAAGAAATCTGTTTTTGACTTTCGAGACTGATTTCGTGTTCGACCTTTGAAAGCAAATTGTGCAAATCATCATTAAATTCCGTAATCGTCTGATAGCGATTTTTTCTATCTTTTTGCAAAGATTGTGAGATGATTTGTTCGAGTTCAGACGGGGCTTGCGGGATAAATTCCGAAATGCTCGATGGCTCTTTATAAATCAGATTGGCAAGTGTGTCGCTGGTCGTTGCGCCATCAAACGGGGCTTTGCCCGTCAACATTTCGTAAAGCACTACGCCGAGACTCCAAATATCGGTGCGTTCGTCAATCTGGACTCCGCGAGCCTGTTCGGGCGACATATAGCGGACGCTTCCAATCACCATTCCGGGCGTGGTTTTGATGATTTCATCCGTCTCAATTTTTTCGTCATTTTCAACCGTTGTTTTGGCTAAACCAAAGTCCAAAACTTTGACGTAGCCATCAGGACGAATCATCACGTTTTCGGGTTTGATGTCGCGGTGGACGATGTGCGCGGAATGTGCGGCAACCAACGCATCGGCAATTTGTGCCACGATTTTTAGAGATTGAATGACCGAAAGCGGAGACTTTTTGATGATTTCGCGCAAGGTTTTACCGTCAATCAATTCGGTGGCTAGAAACAATTCGCCATCGTTTTCGCCGATTTCGTAAATGGTGATGATATTCGGATGATTGAGCGCAGAGGCGGAACGTGCTTCACGTCGGAAACGATTTTTTTTGAATTCGTCCAGCGAAAAATCGGTTGACAATATTTTCAACGCCACATTGCGATTGAGTTCCTGGTCATAAGCTGAATAAACTTCGCCCATCCCGCCTGCGCCGATTTTGGCACGAATCTCGTAACGCCCGTATTTTTTACCGATTAACATCTTTTTGAGAATCTCAACTTGTTATTAGGAAAACACCGCGAACACAAAAATTGTGACATAAAATTCCACGAATTGCGCGGTAAATTTATGCCACAAAAAAATTATTGAAATGGTTTTGAATTAAATTGAAATTATTGGACAATCACAAAGATTGAAGGATATTCAAGTTTGGAATTTGAAATCTGGAATTTTGAATTATCAAGCTATTTTCTCACTAAATCTTCGGTATAAAGTTCTTGATAAACTCGATAATTTCCCATCACTTTGAAAACGTAATTTTTGCTCTCGGCAAATCCAACTTCAGCCGTAAAAATGGCAGGTTCTTTCGGATTTGAACGATTGAGCCAACGTGCCGCGTTATCCTCTCCACCGTTGTAGCTGGCAGCGACTGCTTCGTAAAGATTGTTGAATTCTTTTTTAAGCGTAGCAATGTAAAGACTTCCGATGGCGATATTGACATCAGGACGATAGAGGTCGTCATCCTTCAAATTTGGAAAGCCGGCTTGTTTGTTGTATCTGATGGCGGTGTCCAAGACGAGTTGTAAAAGACCACGAGCGGCGGCGGGCGATTTGGCGTTGGCGCGAAAAGTGCTTTCTTGCTTCATAATTGCAAGCACAAAACGCGGATCAATTCCGCGAGATTTGGCATAACGCAGAAGTTCGGCGCGATAGGGAGCAGGAAAATCTTTTAACATTTTAGCCGAAACACTTCCCGTAGGTTTAACTAAAGAAGCGTTTAGCTTACTCAAACGGTCGTTGGCAAGTCCGCTGTAATATGAACTTAGATAATTCGGAATTGATGAATAAACGGCAATCGCCTCACTCTTTCGACCAAGTTTTTCCAATGCAAAGGCTTTTAAATAAGTCACTTCATCGTGTGTCGTCATCGAACCGTCAAAGTTTCGCAAAGTTTTTAGCATATCTGCCGTGACGATGGCTTTTGCAAAATCTTGGCGGAAAAATTCCATTCGGAGTCGAGCAAAAAGCGCGTTTGTTTCACTCGGCATTCCCATAAATCGTTGACGGGTTTTCTCAACCCAAGCATTTGCCTCGTCATATTTTTTTGCTTCCCGAAGTGCATCAATAATATTTAAGTAAGAAGATTCGATTCGCTCTCCGGTTGGAAACATAATCGTATATTGCTCGTAAGTTTTGGCGGCTTCCGAGTTTTTCCCAAGTCGCACCTGACACGCCCCCTTAAACGCCAAACTTTCGCGTCCTTCTTTGGTAAAAGGGAAATTTTTGACCGCATCGTCAAAAAAAGTAATTGCCAAGCCATACTCGCGCTCCCACATATACGAACGCCCGATGCCCATATAAGCCTTTGGTAAATTCGGGTCATTCGGGAAATTATCAATCAATTTTTGCCAATGTTCGCGGGCAAGCGGAAAAACGCGATTGGTCGAATAAACATCGGCGCGAAAAGCGTGTTCGGCGGCTGAAAGCGTGTTTATTTTTCCTTTTACATCACGACTGGTGCGATCCTTTTCGCGGACGCTTGCCAGTGTCGCATCACTAGAAGTTTGGGCAAAAAGATTAACCGAAAATAAGATTGCAATGACGATGATTAAGATTGATTTTTTCATTGTTTTTAACACGATGCAGAAAAGCGTTGGGAGAAATAGAATAACGCATTTTTAGACGTAAGAAAAATCAGAAAGGTTGCGAATATTGTAGAGATACAACAATTTTGAGTCATCTTGTAACTTTGTAGATTTTCAATTGTTTTACATAATAGAGAAAGCAATGTTGCTCAAAAGCGAAGAAATTTCCGTGATTTTCAAAGAAATCTACCCAAATTTATGTAGGTTTTTGGAGAGTATTGTCGGTCGCGGTTATCAAGCGCAAGACATCGCGCAGGAGAGTTTTCTACGTCTGTGCCAGGCAGATTTTGGACAAGTTTCTAATGATGAAATTCGTTTTTGGCTTTTTCGGGTAGCCCGGAATTTGGCTTTAAACGAAGTAAATAAAGGCAAAACGCGAGTGAAATTCTGGAATCAACTGCTTGATTTTTTTTCTAAAACTGAGCCAAGTCCAGAAGAATTATTGGTGAAAAGTGAGAACCAACGTATCATCCGCGAACTATTAAATCTGTTGCCCGAACAACAGCGATCGGCATTGCTTTTGCGCGAACAGGAAGAAATGAGCTACCGGGAAATTGCGTTGATTTTGAATGTCAGCGAAAGCAAAGTCAAGATTGATATTTTTCGGGGTCGGCAAACATTGCGGAAATTGTGGTTTGAGCAACAAGGGGATTAATTATGGATTGTAACTTTGCGATTAAAGTTTCGTTACTAATAGATGGTGAACTTTCGGCAGAAGAAAGCGAACAGGTAAAAAAACATCTTGCGGATTGTCAAGAATGCCGAAATTTGGAGAAGGGTGTTCTCTTTTTTAGTGAGCAAATCAAAGAATCGGTTGAAACAAAAGATTTTGAGTTACCCGAGTTTTTGTCTGAAAGAAAAACACCGTTTTGGAAAAAAGCAATTGCAATTCCGGTGCCTGTTTTGGCTGGATTATTGATAGTTTTGATTGGCTTCGGAGGTTGGCTTTGGGTTGCTAAAGTCAAGCAAAATGAGCAATTAGCAAAAGTGAAGCCGACTCCAAATCAACCAAATGAAGTTTCTCTGGCAAAGTATGACAAAGGCAGAAGAGCGGAGATTTTTGTTGTCAGAAAAGAGTCGAAATAGTATGAAAAGAGCAATTATTTACATCTTCATTTTGCTTTACGTTTTTTTTCAAAGCGATAGTCGAACTGTCTCAGCAAGTAATCAAAAGCGAATTCGTTTTCAAATTACAACCATTGTGGAAAAGGCAAATGAGCGTAAAACTTTGGCGCAAACAACTATTGAAGGTCTGCCCGGAACAGACTTTAATATCAATCTCCAAACTGGAAACTTTAAAATGGAAACGAAGTTTTTGAGTGATTTAATTGGGGAAGATAAACTAAAAATTCGCGCCACCCTTAATACTCGCCGTTTCTATGGAAATTCGCCGATAAATCTGCCGCTCTATGAAGAAGATTCGCAAAAACAAACTTTAGAAGTCGGGTTTGATGAAACGATTGTTCTCCTTCCTTTTGGGCGCAATGGAGGCGATGAAACGCTGAAAATCGAAATTACGCCGACACTTTTTGCGGCTAAAACAGAAGGCGAGCCAATAAAAATTAACTTCGACAAACAAATTCCAAGCGGCGAAATTTCAATTGGAGCGTCAAAAATTCCGCATCATTACGAGTTTGAAGCAATTTTATTGGCAAATGGAGAAAGAATAGCGAGCGGAAAAGCAGATTGTTTGTTTGAAGAAGAAAAAGAGATTATTTTGCAGCCAATTACGAATTCAACCGCCCAATCCTTTGCCGCTAAAGTAACGGTTAATGAATTCAACCGCAGTTGTCCCAAAGATTTGGTTGGAATTAATTTTAGTTTTTACCAAAGCAATTCAACGAATGAAATTTCATCCATTATTGAGCAAGGTGCAGGGATAAACACAATAGGCGAAGAGTTTAGCTATCGTCTGGAGAATGCCAGTTTACCGAAAGATACAAATTACGAATTACGCTTTAAGGTCAATTTAAGCAAAGAATAAAATAAAAACAGAGGTTATAAAATGAGATGTATTGTCTTGATATTTATAGGCTGGTGGGGGATTTCTGTCTCCGCGCAAGCTCCGAAGTGGAATTCAAAGCAGATTTTTGATTACTCAAAAAGAGTTTCAGCAGTCACCAAAAATCAAATTTGGAACGAGTTAGAGCCGATGAAATATATTGCGCTAAAGTCTGAGAAAGAGTCGCAATTTGTTGCTTTTTCTGAAAATTTTGAAAGTTCAAACAGTTCATTTTCGTGGAGGCTGACGGATGAATATTTTTTTAAAAACACTTTAGAAGATAATTTGGTGATAACTTTTCACGAAGCCTTTCACGCTTTTGCGGCTGATAAAAAAAGGGGAGGGAAAGAGTGGAAATACGAAAATTCGATGTTGATTTTTGAATATCAGGAATCTTCCGCTCGAAATAATGCCTTGTTTAATATCGAAGGAAAGATTTTGAATTCAGCTTTGCAAACCAAAAACATTAGTCAACTCAAAGAAAAAGTGCGCCAATTTCTCGCCATCCGCAAATTGCGTCAAAGCGAAATCGAACCTCGTTTTATTGAGTTTGAAAAAGGCGCAGAGTCAAACGAAGGAATGGCTGAATATGCGGGGTTAAATGCGGTTGTCTTGGCGATGAAACTCGCTAGACAAAAGAAACTGGAGATTAAATTTACATTCTCGAATCCCGAATCTTTTTTGGCAAACAAATATGAATTACTGGGTGCAATAACCAATGTTGGTAAAAATATCCGCCGCAAATTTTATTACACCGGCTCGGCGCAAGGATTTTTGCTCGATCGCTTGATGAAAGACTGGAAAACAAAAGTCCAGATGGATGCCGAAGCGGTGCAGGATTTACTCGAAACCGCGGTTGGGAAAACTTCAACAAAAGGCGAAATTGAGAAGATATTAACGCAGTATAAGTATGAAAAGATTCTAGCCGAAGAAGAACAATCCGTAGCTAAAAGAAAAGCGGAAAATCAGTCTTTACTGGAAAATACGCTCAATCAAAAGGGACGAAAATACACGATAAACTATTCTGCCTTAACAGGTTGGACGGGAATTCGTAATTTTGATCCGATGAATGTAACGATGATTTCACCGAAAGTTCGGGTGCATACACGAAGCGTGAGATTTGGTAATGAAAAGAAATTTACCGCCGAATTTTCACAACCCGTGGTTGAAGATTTGGACAAAAAGGAATACACAACGTTTGTTGCAGAAAAAGAAAGTGTTGTAGCTGATGGAAAAGAGATTGATTTGAATAAATCCGGTGAACTGAAATTCGATAAAAGTTTGGCGATAAATTCTGATAATTTTAAACTTGAAGCGAATGCAGGGGTAATCAGGATAACAAAGGATAGTGTAGCTATTGAAATTTTCGAGAAATAAAAAAATAAAATCGGGAGCGTATCTGTTGTTAGTGAAATAAAGATATTTAATTTGCCATCCGCATAAAAAGTGCATCCGTCGCAATTTTTTTATTCAAATTAACGGCGAAATTCTCGCGCAAGGTCTCGATTTCCTTGAGCCACGAAGCGAGTTTATTTTTTTCAGCGTTTCCAGCCAAGCGTTTAAGTTGGATGGCTAAATCCGAATTGACAATATTTTCCGAAGTTTCATTCAAACAAAGCGTCCAAACATCGTGAATCAAAGTTTGTAAAATGTCTAAATATTCGTTGTAAGAGTCTTTGTTTTTGGCATCATTCATTTCTTCGGTAGTCCGCATCAGAATGGCTCGATTTTCGCTAACTACCAGACTTTCCACTACTTTCAACATCGTTTCGCGCCGTTCGCGGAATTTGTCCAAATCCAAATTTAAGGCTCGTCCGATGCTTCCATTCGAGAGTTTTGCCAAAAGGCAGGCATCATCAGGCGCAAATGTTTTCGTGTCCAAAAGGTGTTTTTCAATTTCTTTGGGTTCAATCGGAGCAAAACGGACGGTTTGACAGCGCGAACGAATCGTTTGCAAGAGGGTATTCGGGCGCGAAGTCATCAAAAAAATATGTGAAGTGGTGGAAGGTTCTTCTAAAGTTTTCAAAAGGGCATTTGCCGCCGCATCATTCATTTTTTCGGCATTGTCAATCAGGAAAAAACGCGCTTTTGCTTCGTAGGGACGGAAATTTGCTTCAACCTCCAGCGAACGAATCGCGTCAATCAAGATATTGTTTTTGTAAGCCGTAACGATGCCGATGTCGGCGTGTTCGCTAAAAAAAACTCGTTTGAATTCGTCTTTATTTTTGTCGTCAGTCTTTGGAATGCTGAATTTATCGGCTCGACGGCACGCTCCACAGCTATCGCAAGCCTCACCATCATTTGGATTTTGACAAGCAAAGGCTTTGGCTAATTCGAGCGCGAAAAGTTTTTTGCCAATACCGTTTTCGCCCGTAAAAAGCAGGGAATTCGGCAGACGCTCGGCGCGGAGCAAACGCTGAAAAATTGTTTTAACTTGATTATTTCCGACGAGTTTATTGAACATCGATTATTCAAAATAAATGAGTTTTTTCCGATAGTCTAGCGTGACTTTGTATTTTTGCAAGAGTCCGCCCCCGATACTTCCATAAAAACTGCTGTTTGCAAATGCACCGCTTTTGACGTTTGGGATTCTAGTCAGGACGTTTTGCGATTCAATTTGTCCAAATTTCAAACTCTTCAAATCAAAGGTCTTAGCCATAATCGGTCCGCCAATGCCAAAACCTGTAATCTTTTCTTCCGAAAGTTCATATCGGCTTGTTTCAAATAATTTTTCGCTAAAATGTTTTGACAAAGTTAAGTTTGAACGGTCTCCCGTATCCAAAATGAAATCGCTTTCTAATCCGTCAATTTCGACTTTAATTTTTGGAATATGCGAGCTGTAAATTATAAATGGAATGCCATTTTTGCCACCGTAAGAATTCAAAAAACTGACCTTTTTATTCGGATAATCAATTTGCAAAACCGAACTGCCGAAAAAATCGTAACCGATAATTCCGTCAAGATACGGCAAATTCAAACCTTCCTTAATATTTTTTAGCGACAAGACGTTAAATCGTTGATTGGTAAAGGTTTTTTCGACGATAGAAAATGCTTCTACCGTGGTTGTCCAGACATCAACTTTTTGCTCACCTGCGCCGCCTGTTTGAGATTGATTGGTTAATTCAAGTCCCAATTCTTTGGCATTTTCGAGATCAATCAAATTAAAACCGCCGGTATCAACCACAAATTGAAGCGTTTTATCTTTTATTTTAACTGCGACAAATGGACGATTATCGGTGATTTCAATCGGCGCGGAAAACTCAGGAGAAGTTTTTACGGATTGACAATTTAGATTTGAAACAAAAAAGCAAAAGCAGAAAATTGACAGGAAAAACTTCATTTTTTCAGATAATCGGTTAAAACTTCCAAGGCTTTAGCGTGAATTTCTTCAACCGAAAGAGTAGCATCAATTACCCGAAATCGTTTCGGCTCTTTGGCAATGATTTCGTAATAAGCATCGCGCACTCGTTCGTAAAATTCGGAATTTTCTCGGTCTAAACGATTTTTGAGTTCGCCCAGTTCATTACGTTTATTCATTCGTTGAAGCGCGTTTCCAACGGGTAAATCGAAAAAAAGCGTCAAATCAGGTTTGAGTCCATCGGTGGCGAGTTTGACCACTTGTTTAATGGTTGCCGGAGAAAATCCGCGTCCTGCGCCTTGGTAGGCAACGGTCGCATCGGCGTAGCGATCAGAAATGACGATTTTTCCTTCTTTGAGGGAAGGTTTAATCAGAAATTCAACGTGCTGGGCGCGGTCTGCGGCATAACAAAGCAATTCCGCCATTGGAGCAACATTTTCTTCGGTTTCGAGAAAGGCTTCTCGCAAACGGCGACCAAGCGGAGTTCCGCCCGGCTCTTGAGTTTTAATTACATTAAATCCGCGGAAACGCAAATCATCAGCCAGCAAACGCAACTGCGTTGACTTGCCGCTTCCGTCAATTCCTTCAAAAGTGATGAATTTTCCGCGCAAAATTTTACTCTGGATTAGTCTTTTTTCGCTCAATCGAAATGGTCGAGACAGCGTGCTTGAAAACTAAGAAATCTTGTCCACTAACGTCAAGCAAAACCGAAAATTTATCAAAACTTTTGATTCTGCCGCTGATGGTTGAACCGTGCAAAAGATGAATGATAATCGTGAATTTTTCTCGACGCGCTGTGTTCAAAAAAGCGTCTTGGATATTTTGGGCAGCAGATTTTTCCATTGCTATTTCTCGTTTATTTTCTTAAATTTAACTTGCTCGAAGTAATTATACCAAATTTGGCTTGGCTGACAAGAAAATTTTCACAAGCAGTTATAAATTCAATAATTTCCAAAGTTTTGCTTGAGTATTCGTTATCATCTCCAAAGCCATCCAGCCAAATTACATTTTCCTTATGACGAAACCAAGTGAGTTGACGTTTGGCATAGTTGCGAACATCTTGTTTGGTTTGCTCAATTGCGCTTTCGAGCGAGCTTTCGCCGCGTAAAAACTCGCAAACCCGTCGATAACCGTGTGCGCCAAGTGCATTTGTATCATCTTTTACGCCCGATTTGCGCGAATAAGTTTCACTTCCTCAATCAAGCCCTTGGCAAAATGCTGTTCGGCACGAAGATTGATGTGTTCATACAGCAAATCTCGCGGCGGATTGAGGGCAAAAATCTTTATTCGAGCTGCAAATTCGGGCGGTTCAGCGCGTTTTGGTTGAAGTTCGGACAAACGATTTCCGGTCTGAAAAAAAACTTCGAGCGCACGCATTGATCGCACATAATCACGCGGAAAAAGTTTTTCGGCAGACGTTACATCCACTTTTTGCAATATTTTATGCAAATGTTCCGCGCCTTTTTTCTCTTTAATTTTCTTTAATCTTTCGCGCAATTTCTCATCAGTTTTCGGACCTTCAAAAAAAGGCTGGCGCAATGTCCGAAGATAAAAACCTGTTCCGCCGACTAAAATCGGAATGTTTCCCCGCGCTTCAATTTCGTAAATTTTATTTGTCGCGTCCGATGCCCAATCCGCCGCCGTGTAATTGATTTCAGGTGAAACATAATCCAACAAATGATGTGCCACACCACGCATTTCTGCTTCAGTAATTTTGGCTGTAGCAATCCAAATTTCTTGATAAATTTGGACGGAATCGCAGTTGATTATTTCAGCATTACCAAGTTTTAACGCAAGCTCGAGACCGATTTCGGTCTTGCCCGAAGCAGTCGGTCCAACGATTGAATAGATTAGTTTTTGAGAATTTTTGGACACTGATTTTTTAAGATTATTAAGATTCTTTAGGTCTTTTTCTACTTCGCTCTCTAATCTTAAACCATCCTAAAAATCTTAACCAATCAGTGTCCAAAATTTTTATTGATTTGAATAAATTGCCAAGCGAATCAGCACAATCAGCAAAATTACGCCGAGCAAAATGAGTGAGCCGATAATTTGATTACGGGAGAATTTCATTAAGGTTCTAGCAGTTTGATAGAGCCCTCTTGCTCCGAACATTTTAGGATAATTTCCAACACAAACTCTTCAACAGTTTTATTTTCAACTTTGGCTTGCTTTTGCAAAGTATAGAAATCATCGTCGGGAATTTCTAAAACTAAAGTCTTGCTCATAACCTTACCTCAATCGTAATTATAGCGGAGAAAACGATTTCTGTTAATAACTCCTCGGCAAATCAATTCCCGAATAATAATGTTTCAAAATTGCATCGTATTTGTAGCCTTGTTTTGCCAACCCGAATGCCCCATATTGACACATTCCGATTCCGTGTCCCCAACCTTTGCCGGTGAAATTGTAGGCAATCACGCGACCATTTGAATCGTAGCGTTTGTTCATCACAAAAAGCTGTTCTTTGATGCGGAGAGCCGAGCGAATTTTTCCGCCAACCAGCGAAAATTTGCCGTTTGAGCCGATGATTTCGAGTTCAATGGCGCGGCGCGAATAGCCTTTGCGTTTGATGTGAACATCGTAAAGCGTGCCGATTCCCCGTACGAAACGTCCCAAGCGCGATTGCACCGCCGAAGCCGAAAGGTTGGTCGTCCACATCGTAAAAGGCGAAGTTCTTTCCGGCGTGGCGGTTTGCGTGCTGGGTTTTACTTCTAAATATGTAACTTCGTTAGCATAATTTGTCTGAAAATTAACCGATTCACCGCCGATTAGTGCAGTTTCTTTGACTTGATAATAAGTGTCGCCAAATTGTCTGAACAAAAAAACATCTGGGCGCAAAGTTAATTGTTTTTCGCCTTTGCCTGATTTCAAAACTAATTTGCCGTCAACCGTAGTTTTTGCTGAACCATTTTGCATCGTCGGCAGCCATTTCTTTTTTGCGTAAATCGAATAAATTAGACGAATTAGACGGCTTCTCGACATTGAGTCATTAGGTCGAAAAGTCGCGTCTCCATACAACGAGAGCCAGCCGTCACGAAACAACATCGCCAAATTTGCCCGTTGTTCAGTCGGGATTTTGTCCGCATCAGCAAACGAAAGTTGATAATTGATGTCGCCATCGCTCAACAAAGTATCTGTCATTTCGGCGAATAAAGCATCGTTGCCATAAACTTTGCAAACTCAATATTTTTCGCCGAATTATTTGAAACTTGCGGAAACGGTTTAACGAAACGGTTTGCAAGTTGACCGAGCCAACTTGATAATTCTGCGCTAGTTGGCGAGTCTTGAAACCAATCATCCGAAAGCCGATTACCGTTGATAACAAAACCGTTTGCCGCAAATTGTGAAGTGATGCGGACGAGTTCTAAATAGTTATCATTTTTGATGTTGGCGGGCTCACGATTTGATTTGACCAACATCGTTTGAAAATATTCGCGTCCGCTAAAAGCACATTCGACACCTTTCAAATATGGTGCATCGTAATCGGTATAAATATTTTTGACATCTTCGGTTCGTCCGCCGCAAGTCGAAGTATACATTGCTCTTATCGGTTTTCCATTGTAGAGGGCAATTACTCCGCGAGTTTCAGCAACTGCCTGATTTCCCATCGTAGTTTCCGAAGCGTAGCCTTTATAAACTTGGGATTGCGTAGTTGGGAAAACGTCAAAACCTTCATTCGCAAATTGTCCGGCTTTGCTCACGGCGTAAGTTCGAGCGGCAACAGCTTGGGCTTTTTGCGCTTCGAGCGCAGGGAATCCAAGCTCATTTGGCACGACTCCGCGCACATAATCTTCAACTTTGACCACATTTATCACGCTCAAAGTGCCGCGTCCGTTGACAAACATTTCCAACTTTCCGCGATACGCTTTGCCATTAAAACGGACAGGTATCGTGCGTTCATTGGTCGAACTGATTAAGACAGGTTTGAGCGAAGTAAAACTCGCAGTTTTTCCGCCGTTGACAATTACTTCGCGCAAATTGGGATTGATTGAACTTCCGATTGTTTGCACAGTATTTGAATTAACCGCTGTATTTGCAGGGTTTGAGAGAATTAAACTACGAACTTGCGAATTAGAGTTTGTGTTGATTTGTTTAGAAAGCGCAACCGCTTCATTTGATGGAACTTCATATTTTTCGGTAATTATCTCAACATCTTCAAAGCCTTTTTCCGCCAAAAACTCTTTGAAAGTATTGGCTTCTTCCAAAGATTCTTTCTCGCCACCGATGCGGATTCGATAAGTATTTCCCGTTTTCGCATCAAGATTAACGAGCGTGGTTTCATTGATTGCTTCCTTCACATCTTTAGCCAGCAAATCGGCTTCTTCTTTGTTGGCAATGTTTGGAATTTCAAAATAATATTTCTCGAAAACAGGCGGACGATACGCACGAGCTGAAACCGTAAGTTGCTTAATTCCAAGGAATTTGGTTTGCTCATCGGGCGAAACCGAAATTAGTTGCGAGTCCGCAGTCGAAATCGAAACGGAACGCGCATTGGTCGTCAAAGCCACTCGAATAGTCGGTTCTTCGATAAATCTGTAATGGGCGAAAATGGTTGTAAATGAAAAAAGGACGAGAAAAATTAACAAAATACTGCGAAACTTCATATTAAAATCATACCAAAAAAAATCGGCAATCAATAGTTTTAAATAGTAAAAAGATTAAAACTGTTGATTGCCTTTGAATAAAAATATAGTTCCGATGCTATTTGGTTTGGCTTAAAGGCTCCATTTCAATTCCAAAAGTTTTAGGATTTTCCCCCACAATGCGAGCAGCTAGGAATTTAGGAAAATATTTGGAATTTTCATTGATAAATTGGGCAAATGATAATTTGCTTGCATTATTCGACTGAGCCGGACCCAACACAGATTTTCGTAAAGTCCAATAGTTAAAATCTGTGCTTTTACTCTCGTTAATTGCTCTGATGAGGGTCTTTATATTTCCTTCACCGGCATTATATGATGAAATTGCAAACGGCGCACCAATGGAATTATTTCCAAAATCAACGTCCAATAATCTTTTCAAATAGGTAGCCGCCGCATCTGCCGACAGTTTGGCATTGCATCTGTCATCAGGTTTTTTAGGTGACGCTCCTTTAATGGTTTTGAGTCCGTAATTGGATCCTGCTGCCGCGGTAAGTTGAAACATTCCTAACGCTCCGGTTGGGGCTTGGAGGCAAGGGCAAAATTCCGCTTCAATCATTGGAATATAAATCCCAAGCTGTGCCGGTAATCCTTTATTAACAAAGGCAGAACTCAGATCAGGCGCGAAACCTTTTCCCCGTTGCAAAACATCAGCTAAATTATCTCCAAATCTACACCCCGAAGATGTAGATTTTTGAGCTAAAGTTCTTTTGAAATACGAATCAACGTGTTGCTTCACGGCTGTTACCCCGTCAGAATCAATATTGTCATTGTTCTTTTTGGGAAAAAGACTCAAGAATTCGTTTGATTTAGCTTCGATAAAACGAAGTTTTTCATCTTCATTCATTTCAGCATATTTTAGATTCGTAGGTTTGGACTTTTCATCTTCGCTCTTTTGGACATCTGTTAAATTCGCAGGTTCGGATGTGCCATTTTTTGTTAAAACAGGCTTTGAAAATGCACAGGAAACCCCAGATATTGAAAATGTCATTGCCAACAAAATTAACCCCAAAATCAGTCGAATTTTCATAATTTTAGCACCTCACTAACTTTTCAAACGTCCGACAAAAATTATTTTTCCAAAGCATTGAAAATAAAGGGAAAAGTTCCCCAAGTTTGTCCGCGATGTTGCGGGCGGAAGGCAAACAAAATAATTTTGCCTTTGCCATAACTCGTTTCAGCTAAAGCAGTTTTGCCATTCAAATATTTTTCGCCTAACAACCAACCCGACATTAACGCATTTTTATCTGCGTATTTGGCGACACTTTTGACTTTACTTGAATCAGTAATTTCAAATGCTGAACTATTGATAAAATATGCGGCGGTTTCTTTGCTTAAACCTTTTGCAAGTTTGTGATTTTGTATCAACTTTCAATTTGCAAAATCGAACCGGGACAATAAAAATCTTTGCGATGCAACGCCTTTCAAAACATTTCTTAATTGGCAAACCGAATTTGTTGATAACCATTTCGCACGATTCGTCAAAACAAATCAGTGTTCCGCCATTTTCGACATATTTTTTCAAATTCTCCGCGCCCTTGTCGCCGATTCCGCCGGCAAATTTCGTCGGGATAACGAGTTTTATTGAATCCTTGCAAAATCTCGCGTTCTGTATCGGATGGCAAAATTATTGCTTCGTAATTCAAATTTCCGCTTTTGATATCAGCATCCGAAATTGAAGTGTAGGGAATCTGAAAATTATCGAAAACCAATCGCGTCCAGCCTTCATCCATCGAAGCAACCCAACTTTTATACATTCCAATTTTGGCTTGATTTTTGATTGGATTGGCAATTTTGGCGAAAGGTTCATTAACCGACTTGAGATTTAATTGGGTGCGAACTTGGTTGATATTTGTTAACTTTCTCTAATCTCACGGTCTTCTTCATATTCCGTAATTTTGAAAACCGGCATAGTTTCCACGCCCATTTGCAGAGGCAAAGTCCAACCCGCAACATCATACGGAATATCGGGTTGCCCATTGGGATTAAGCCGATTCGGATAAATTTGACGCTCAAAAAGGGCTTGGACATTATTGCGTTGCGGCTGATTGAGAAAAACCAAAAAACTGCCCAATGGATGTTCGTGGTTGGTTTTTTCGTCCATCAGCAAATGCAGTTCAGTTGTCATCTCGTAAACTTCGACGCCTTGGGCAATCAAAATCTCAATCATCCGCGAAACATTTTCTTCATTCGGCTGTCCGGCGGGAATCACATACGCCAACGGTTGTTTCGGAAACGCTTCATTCTTTAAGGCTTTAGCGTTCAAATTATAAAAATTTTGCAAATATCGAGTGCGATATTTTGCCGAAAGCGCCAAAAGTGAACGAGCAGCGATAAGTTCCATATTTGCAATATCTTTTGGTCGCCATATGTCCGCCCTGCCACGGTTCGGGAAAGTTGATTGAGGATTCCAAGGGATTTCGCAAACCTCGCGCCGGACGATTATTTTTAGTGTGTTCGTTGGTAATTGTTACGGGCGACATCAAATCTGCACTTGCGGCTTCGGACAAAATCCCGATTGAATTGTGATAATACGGTGCGGAACGAAATCCGCCGTGCCACCACATATCATATTGGGCGTTGGTCGCAATTCCCTGAAAACCCGTTGCCGACAAATCAGCCGCCATTTTGTAGCCAACCAGCCCGACTTCGCGCAAAAGACTAGGCGGAATATTCGGATTCGGCGGGTCAAAAAATGGCGGAATTGTAAATCGCGAACCGTTTTGCCCTTGTTGATGCACGTCATAAACAAACTGCGGAAACCATTCTTGCCAAAAGAGTTTGGTGATTGCTTGAGTCTCTTTTAAGTTCAACATAAACCAATCGCGGTTGTTGTCGTGTCCGGCGTAATGTTGATAAAGTTCGGGCGGAGAAGTTCCTTCCGATTTTGTGCCAAGGTTTTGCGATACCAATTTGCAACAATATCAATTCCGTCGGGATTTGATGAAGGAATTAACAGCAAAATCGTGTTGTTCAAAATCTCTAAAGTTTCCGCATCTTTCGCATTCGCCATTTCGTAAGCCAAAGTCATTGACATTTGCGAAGCGACAATTTCAGTCGAATGAATCGAACACGAAATCGCAACAATCGTTTTGCCATTCGCAACTAAAGTCTGCGGTTCATTAGCTTTAACTTGTCGCGGATCGGCTAGTTTTTGGCTAATTTGTTTATATTTATTGAGTTGCAACAAATTTTGTGGTGAGCTGATATATGCCACAATCATCGGTTTGCCAAGTGTGGATTTACCAAATTCTTGCACCGTCACGCGAGGACTTGCCTTGTCTAATTTGCTAAAATAATCGGTGATTTGTTTCCAATCGGCGACTTTTTTATCATCGGCTGGCTCAAAACCCAAAAACGATTTCGGCGTTGGAACATTTTGAGCAAAAACATTTGCTGACAGAGTTATTAGCAAAAAAAGAATGCCAAAAGACATTCCAAACTTTTGACTTTTTGATTTAAACTTTACACTTTTATTATGTCCGAACATTTAATCAATAAACCTTTTGCGGAATTAGTAGAACGTAACGAAAAAATTGTCTTTACAGAAAAAGATATTAGCACAAAATCCAAAATTTTCGGCAAATTACACTATTGGTGGTGCTGGATTTTTCCGACTGTGATGTTTTTATTTGTCGCGCCGCCGGTGATGTTGGTCGCTAGTCTGGTTGGTCGCAGATATTGGCTTTATCCTTTGTGTCATTGGGGCGCAAAAAATTGGTTGCGTTGGTGCGGTGCGAAAGTTAATGTGACCGGGCAAGAAAATGTGGACGCAAATAAAAGTTATATTTTCGTGGCGAATCATAAAAGTTATCTGGATACTGCGACAATGTTTGCGTATATGGGCAGGCGAATGGGTTTTGTTGCCAAAAAAGAATTAGCGCAAGTTCCAGTTGTGGGAACGCTGATGCCGTTTGTTAATATTTTGAAAATTGACCGTTCAAATTCGCAAAAAGCCTTGGAAACGATGAAGGCAATCGGCAAAGTGTTTGAAAAAGGAATTTCGATTGGCATTTTTGTCGAAGGAACACGGGCGTATCCGAATGAACTTTTACCGTTCAAAAAAGGCGCATTTCATCTCGCCTTGCAAACAAAAGCTCCGATTGTGCCAGTCGTTATCAAAAATACTGATTGGATAATGGGCAAGAAAACGGGAGTTGCATATT
>CAVZXI010000020.1:0-8782 GCA_963779235.1 Pyrinomonadaceae bacterium | reverse complement strand
CTCTGCGTGATTGGTTCCCGCTATCGTCTTACTCTGCCTTTACAAGTGTGATGGACATGTTGCAGGGCGCGGACGCGCCGTGGGGTTGGTCCAGTTGTAACTGCCACCCGAACTGCGGAATTTTCACGCTGATGGTTGTCAATCGAAATGAAGGAGAGTTTAGTTCTCTCTTCAACTTCTTCAACTACGAACAGTTTATGAAGGATGTCGCGGTGATCACCGAACACCGCCCGCGGTAAGAAGCTCTCGTACGCGCAGCTTGGCATGGCGATTATGCGAAACTTCCGACGCCGCCAAAAGCCCCAGAGGGTTTCCCAATTTCACAGATCTTGAATCTGTTTAAGCCTTCTTCAACGAACTCAAATTCGGATCGCAACGACCGGATGGAAAGTGGAAACTCAGAAGGAAGATCCGAAACGACATCTGGCGCGTTCTTTGTGTCGAGGGAATGTGGTTTCAGGACCTGTTCAACTACGACTTCCGCCGAACAGAGATGTGCGTTATTTCTTATGGCACCCAGGAAGGCGAGATTTCATTCTGCGCCTACAACCGGGCGTCGGTTGGCGACAGATTATCGAAGAACATGCACAAGACCGCCAGCCTCGCCGACTGGTATCAGGAACATGGGCGACATGACGTTTATGCAAAGGGCAAAGAAGTTCCCGGCATCGCCAAAACGCGCTCGTTGTCACTTCCGGTAATTGCCAAAGTCTTGCAGGAAACCTTGATAAACCCGCCGTTACGCCTTATTTAGTTGAAGATGGAACGCAAAAATTTGACGGAGTTTAGACGTTTTTCAGATTGATTAAAGCCGTTGCGTAAATCGGCGCGGCGGCTTTTTTGTGTTAAAATGCAAGCGGAGAGATTTTATGAACACCTTCGTTATAGATTTACCGAAAAACTACCAAATCGGCTCGTTTGAAATTCGCAATGGGCAATACATCTCGTTTGAAGATTATCTTAAATTGGATGTCGAAGGCTCACGTCTCGAATGGATTGATGGAAAGGTTATCGGTTTTATGTCAAACAATTTAACGCATCAGCGAGTCGGCGGTTTTTTAGAAATTATAATGAGATTGTATTCTGAATTTCATAACTTGGGCGAAGTCGTTCAAGCCGGTTATGCAATGAAACTCGAAGCGCAAAAACGCGGGCGCGAACCTGATTTGGTGTTTGTCGGAAAAGAAAAATCCGAAATTCTCAAACACGAATATCTAAACGGCGCGGCGGATATTGCGGTTGAAATTATTTCGCCCGAATCCGTCGAACGCGACCGTGAAACAAAATTCGGCGAATACGAAAAAGCCGGAGTAGGCGAATATTGGCTGATTGATCCCGAAAACGAACAAGCCGAATTTTACCGCTTAGACGAAAACGGATTTTACAAACAAATCGAAACGAGCGAAGGCGTTTTCCGTTCGGGAGTTTTAGACGGATTTTTCTTGCGCCTCAAATGGCTCTGGCAAGAAAATCCGCCGACTTTTGAAGCCTTGCGCGAATTAAATTTGATTCAATAATCTCTCCAAATCTTCACGCACGTTCGCGCCCAAATGCACACGCAAAGCGCGTCTCTCTCTATCCAATAAGACCTGAAAATCGCCGCGCGCTTGGGCGGCTTTGACGACTCCGAAAGTGTATTTTTGTTCCGGGACGGCGAAATCTTCTGCATCATCCGAAGTTATTTGCAGAAAAACCCCGCTGTTTGCGCCGCCTTTGTAGGCTTGTCCGGTCGAATGCAGAAATCTCGAACGAAACCAGACACGTCCGAATTTCTTTATTTTCAAAACTTTTTCCCGAATCTTTTGTAAATTCTTTCTTTTTCGTAATTCATTTCGATATATGCGAGAAGCGCGAAATAATCGTTTTCGACAATTCGGCTGAAATGCGACTGCAGATATTTTTTCAAAGATTTTTCGGCCGTCGCGTTTAATTCGTCGACATTTTCTTCGCCGGTAAAAAGTTTGATGCCGTCTGCTTTATAGATAGGAGTTTCTTCGGGCAAGTTCGCCGGTTTTTTCATATTCTTCGGTGATTTTTTTAGCTTCGATCTTTGCCGATTCGACATCGGGCTGATTGAACGGATTGATTTTCATAATCGCACCGGCGACGGCCGTCGCAAATTCCCAACGGAAAAATTCCTGTCCAAGATTTTCTATTTCGCTAAGTTCGATTTTGACGTCCGGATGTCCTTGAAATTCGAGTTTGTCAATATCCAACAATTAGGTGGCGTTTCAACGTTAAATATGCAAAAACGCGGTCGTCGCCGTAATCTTCCTGAACGCCTTCGCGGTCAATGGGGATTATCGAAACGCCTTTTTTGCCCATTGATTCGGCAATTAGTTGTTCGAGCCACGCACCTGAATCATAAATTTCGGGCGAAATAAAAATCGTCAATTTATCTTTTCCGTTTGCTGGCACGTCCGAGAATCGTTCCAAAAATCGCGCCGGTGTTTTCGTGCGGATTTTCAATTTTACAATTTTCGACCATTTCGTCTGCGCGTTTCAAAAAATCTTCAACATCCAACTCCATCGCGCTTCCGCCGCCATTCCAAAAGGCGAAAGTGCCGAAAAACTTCCGCCGATTTCCGGGATTGCCGAAAAATATTTTGCGGAAATTCTCCGTTCGGCGACGATTTGCATTTTTGAATTCGGGTCGGTGATGGCGACAAATTGCTTTCCCGGCATTTTCTCTCCCGACATTTTCCGAAACTCGCTCGTCAAAGTATTGTTTGAAACAGTTTGGCTCAAGCGTCCGAACCGGATTTTGAAGCGACAATGAACAGCGTATTTGCCAAATCAAGTTTGCTTTCAAGCGTCTTGATTTGCGCCGGAACGGTCGAATCCAAAACGTGAAAATTCCGCGCTCCGAAAGTTATCGAAAAAACTTCGGGACAAAGCGAACCTGCCGCCCATTCATAACAAAAACGATGTGTTTGAAATTCTTCACATCTTCGGCAAAATCACGATATTTCTGCAAATCGCTCGATTCTTTTTCCACAACATCAAGCCAACCGAGCCATTTTGCCTCGTCCTCGTTTGTCCAAACCGTTGCGTCTTGCTTCCAAATTCGAGCGATTTTATTTTCCATCTGCCATTCGTCAAAAATTTGACGAATGGCATTTTCTAAATCTTCGGGCAATGAATAAGTTAATGAATTCAGCATAAATTTTTTCAAGTATATCAATAATTTCGGCTCAATAAAAAGTTACAGTTCAGAGTTAGCGGGCGCAAGCAACCCTTCCTGACCTGCAAATGTTATCAACTTGTCTTTTTCCACTTTATCTTCTGAGAATGTTACAATTTATCATTCAACTCAATCACATTTGCAGGTCGGGAAGGGTTGCTCTGCGCCCGCTTTCCTTAATTTAATCTGTAACTTTTCATTGAGGCATTGCTAAATTTGGTTTTGGGCTGAAATCGGCGTAAAGTTTGTTTTTATGAGTTGGCAAAACGCTTTGGCAAAAATCTATCTGCGATATTTTGACCGCGAGGAAAAAGAGTTTGACTCTCTGAAAACTCAAAAAGAATTAAGCCTGCCCGAACCGCCGAAAAATCTTGCGGCGCGTTGCGAAAAACTCGAAATCGGCGAGGCGCGAGGCTTTTGGATTGATAAAAAACGTGCGGAAAAAGGCGTTTTGGTTTATCTTCACGGCGGCGCGTTTTATTTCGGTCCGGTCAAAGAACATTGGCAATACATCGCCAAAATCGCGCAAATGTCCAGGCTTTGCGGCTCTGCTGATTGATTATCGAATGTCGCCGCTTTTTCCTTTTCCAATCGGTTTTAACGACATCATCGAAATTATTGAACACGCAGATTTACCCGAAAATTGGTTTCTCATCGGCGACAGTTGCGGTGGCGGAATGGCGGCTTCAGGCAACTTTTTAAGCTCAAAGAATTAAACTCAAAACTAGCCGAAAAAATTGATTTTGCTTTCGCCTCAGCTTGATGCAACGCTTGAAAATCCGGCGATTGAACTCAATGAACACGAAGACGTAATGCTCACAGTCGAAAGGCTTTCAAACGCCGCCAAAGAATATGCCGCTAACGATAATTTAGAAAAATCCATTGATTTCGCCGATGTTCGGCGCATTGGAAAATCTGCCGCCGATTCTTCTCCAAATCGGCACGGCGGATTTATTTCTGTGGGATTGCCGCAAATTTTATCTGAAATGTCTGGATGCCGGAATTGAAATAAAATACGAAGAATTTCCCAACGCTTTTCACGATTTTATGATGGCTAATATTTAAGCCGGAACCCGAAAAGCCTAGAAATCGCAGGTCGAATTTTTGCAATTTGTAGAGCTAAAAATTTACCGATTTGTGTTAAAATCACCAATTATGACCGTAACCCTTGAAACTCGAACCCGCAAGTTGAATTAACGGCAAACGAACAAGCCACCGAAGAAGGTTTGCCGTTGGCGAAATATGTCAAATCGGTTGTTAAAGACACGATTTTCAAACGTCAAAGAGTTCGGCAATTATCAGAAAAATCGTTTGACGAAATCCTTAAACCTTTCCGCGATGAAGTTGAAGCAAGCGGAATCTCCGATGATAAATTGGACGAATTATTTACTGAGAGGCACGAAAAAAGTTGCAGAAAAGCGCGGCGTAATAAATCAAAAGGAACACGGTTTTGTTTGGTGCAGTCTTTGATTGCAACGTGCATTTGCAGGCGGCTTCCCGCGAAACGGGCGGGTACGGCAGCTGAATGTCTCGCGGGTTGGTTGAAAAAGGTTTGGTTCAGCATTATTTGAGTGAAGAAGTTCTCGCGGAAGTTGAGGATGTTCTAAATCGTCCCGAAATCCGACATTATTTTCAAAACTTTATCTGATGAAATCGTTGAAGCGTTTCTTTTGCGATTGCGAAGAAAACTGGCAAATTACTTCGCCGCGGTTCAGAAAAAAATCAGCTATTCACGCGACCCCGACGACGAGCCTTATATCAATCTCGCCGTCGGAAGTTGAAGCCGATTTTATCGTCAGCCGCGATAACGATTTGCTTGATTTGATGACCGATTTTACGACGGAAGCCAAAGAAATTTCGACAAAGATTCAGACCTTTGCGCGTGGTTACGAGACAGGTCGATTTCTGCAAATCGTTCGTAGAAACGAGTTTGTCATTGTTGCCGTAATAAAATTTTAGGGCGAATAATTAGTTGTCATATTTTTCAATACCTTCGCCAAAAAGATATTTGAAAACTTGAAATGAAAAGATGAAATGAACTGAGTATTTTAGTAGATTTATTTTGCACTAAAAACACTAACCTACTCCCGTTCATTTCAATGGAAATTTTAACATTATTTGCCCCGTTTTCACCACTTACTTCAGCCACTTCGATTCGTCAGTTAGCGGTTATTGCCGAAGCTATTTTCTCAATGACCGGACGGGTGACAATGTTGGGGATTTCGCGCTGGGCTGAAAAAGGTGGTTCATATCGGAGTGTGCAACGCTTTTTTGCGATGACTTTTTTGTGGACGGCTCTGCATCTGAAGTTCGTTGAAAGTCATTTGTTTAATGCTTCGCACGAGTATATTTTAGCCGGAGACGCAACCACCGTCACCAAATCGGGGAAAGCCACTTTCGGGCTTGACCGCTTTTTTTCGGGGGTGTTCGGCAAAGTCGTCAAGGGGTTGGAATTTTTTGTAATTTCTTTGGTAGATGTGAGCGGGCGCAAAGCGTATCCGTTGTCGGTCAAACAAACGAAGCGCGAGGAATCGGAAAAAGCGGAAGCGGCAGGGCGGAAAAAATCAGGACGGAAAAAGCCGCGCCAAAAGACAAAAAAGAAGCCCGCGAACTTGAAAGGGCGACCTGCGGGAGTGCGGAATAAAGACAAACTGAAACTTGAATTATCAAGCGAATTGTTACGGATACACGGATTAGTTCAAGCGGTTTTGCAGTTATTGAGATTATTTGTGGCGGTCAAATATTTGGCGATGGATGGACATTTCGGGCATAACCAAGCGGTTTTGATGGCAGGCGAGAATTGTTTGGAGTTGATTAGCAAGTTAAGAAAAGACGCGGTTTTGTTCGAGAAATATGAAGGCGCACAAAAGCCGAAAGGAGCGCGAAAAAAGAAGGGCGAAAGACTTTCATTAGAGGAGATACCACGCAAATATTGGCAGCGAGAGGTGCGCGAAAAGGAGATTGTAACCAATTATTATGCGGGAGTATTTCTCCATCCTTCATTTGGCATGGAATTGAAAGTGGTCATCATTGAAAAGAAAAATGAGCAGACGAAGAAAATCGGACACGTTTTGTTGTTCAGTAGCGATGTCAATTTGAGTTGGGAGAAAATCGTTGGATATTACCAATTACGATTTCAGATTGAGTTTAACTTTCGAGATGCCAAGCAGCATTTCGGGTTGGAAGATTTTATGACGACCACGGAAAGAGGCGTGGAAAATGCGGTCAATTTATCATTTTTGATGGTCAATCTGAGTGCCAAACTGTTAGCCGAGAAGGGCGAAAGTTGTGTTGGAATAAATGATTTAAAAGTCAATATCGAGGCGCAAAATACGCCCGTTGGATAATAAAAAATGTTCTGAAAAAAGCAGAACCAATAAAAATAAACGAACTCCTTGAGGAGGTTGGCAGTCTAGGCAGCATTCATCAAGCCAAAACTGCCACTTCTTCCGCCTAATTTGGCGAAGGTATTGTTCTTGACTTGCTGATTCATATTCATTACTTTAATTGATACAAAATTACAATTCTAATTTTAGGAGAAACAAATGCCTGAACATAATGACCAAGTTGATTTTACAGGTTTTATTGATGATTCCAATACTGCGAGAAACTCGCGCTCCTGACCCAGACTTATTTGTAAATGTTGAGCCACGTTGTCCTTGCGTTCTATTACTCGACACCTCTTATTCAATGATTGGTCGTCCCATCTCAGAGTTGAATTCAGGACTCAAGACTTTTAAGTGAGAACTGATGGAGGATACGTTGGCAAGAAAGCGTGTTGAAGTTGCGATAGTTACTTTCGGCGGTAGTGTAAGATTAGTTTCTAAATTTCAAACAGCAGAAGATTTTCAGCCGCCGACGCTTTCTGAGGAAGGCAATACTCCAATGGGTGAAGCGATTGAAAAAGCGATTCAAATGTTAGATTTTCGGAAAAAACAAATAATTTTGCAAGGTGTTGAAGTTAAGCCACCTTTAATCGTTCTCATTACTGATGGTGAACCAACAGATAGATGGGAAAATGCGGCAGAATTGGTTCGCAAAGGTGAAGATTCTAACGCCTTTAACTTTTTTCCTATTGGAGTTACAGATTACAATAAACAAATCTTGTCTAGAATTTCTGTCAAAGAGCCAGTGAAATTAATAACAACGGCAAAATTTAGCGATTTGTTGCAAATGGCTTTCCGATTCACTCAAAAGCATTTCGAGGTCAAGACCCTGTAAGAAAATTCAACTTACTAATCCGACAGTTCCAGGTGGCTGGGGAGAGATAGGTTAAAAAATGTGGAAATACATAAATGCTTCTGTTCAAGGCACATAACTCACATCCTTGATAATATAGTTTGTCAAGATAACAATTCTTGTTCAATTATCGAAGACTCAAATGGATTGAGAACATTAATTGCTATTGTTTCGGACGGAGCGGGAAGTGTAAAGAAGGCGGAGATTGGTTCTAAATTTATTTGCGAAAAGTTTATTGAGCATTTCGGTAATTCCATAAAAGACGGGACGACTATTGAGGAATTCACACAAGACTTTTTCAAAGATTGGTTAGTAAAATTTCAAGAAGAATTACAGCTACAAGCAGAATCTGAGTCTTTAAGTTTAATGGATTATGCTTGCACCTTTTTAGTTGCGATAGTTGGAGAGAAATCTGCTTGCTTTGCCCAAATTGGAGACGGCGCAATTGTAATGAAAAAGTGCAGAAGATAATT
Organism: Pyrinomonadaceae bacterium; assembly: GCA_963779235.1. Classification (GTDB taxonomy): domain Bacteria; phylum Acidobacteriota; class Blastocatellia; order Pyrinomonadales; family Pyrinomonadaceae; genus JAIBCC01. The sequence continues at coordinate 886 of CAVZXI010000020.1, read as the reverse complement.
ATTCTTTGGCATTTGTTCCGCAACAAGGCGAATATGCTAATGAAACATTTTTTGCTACGGATGAAGACGCAAACGATTTTCTTGAAGTTTCTTATCGTAATGAGGTATTTAATGAAGTTGCGCTTTTTACTGATGGAATTCAGCAACTCGTTCTGAATTTTCAGACTTTAGCTATCAACGAAGAATTTTTTTCTCAATGGTTTCAATGGTTGAGGGAAATTGAAGACGAAAAATCAGGTAATCAAGTTCTCAAAAATTATCTAGATTCGCCGAAGATAAACGAAAGAACTGATGATGATAAAACTTTGATTTTAGCCGTTAGAGAAAACGGAAAATGTAAAACTATCCAAACATCTGATGAAAATTCAACTTAGATATGTCTCCGCGAACGCTTTACACAAATCAGATAACCCATATCGGTTAGACAAGCGAATTGCCAAAGGCGGCGAGGGCGAGATTTATTCTGTTCGAGATTTTCCTAAACTTTCTAATCAAAATCTATTTTCAAAATAGACTACAAGGAAAAGAGGAAAAAGTTAGGGAAATGATATCTCTTTGTTCCCGAATCGTTAAAGAAATTTTCTGCTCCGCCAACTGAAAGTTTATACGATAGTAATGGAAAGTTTGTCGGATTCTTAATGGATTTTGTTGATGGAGAAACAATTCCACATCTTTACTGGAAAGAGCGTTTTGAAAAATACCCAAAGGCAAGATGGCATTCCTTTATCAAGGTCGTAAAAAATTTAGCTATTGCGGTTCATAATATTCATAAAGAAGATTTTATCATTGGCGACATAAATGAAAGTAACATACTTTTCTCGACAACAGTAAAATTCATTGACTTCGATAGCTTGCAATTTCAAGGAGGAAATGGTCAGCATTTTTA
>CAVZXI010000019.1:0-19119 GCA_963779235.1 Pyrinomonadaceae bacterium | reverse complement strand
GCCGCGATTTTCGCAATCGGAAAACCTGTCGCTTTTGATGCCAACGCAGACGAGCGCGAGACACGGGGATTCATTTCGATAATCCTAACATCCCCATTTTCAGGATTTACCGCAAATTGAATATTTGAGCCGCCCGTTTCGACACCAACTTTGCGGATGCAAGCGATGGACATATCGCGTAACCGTTGATATTCGACATCGGACAAAGTTTGCGCTGGAGCAACCGTAATGGAATCGCCTGTGTGAACGCCCATCGGATCAAAATTTTCGATTGAGCAAATAATCACGACATTATCCGCCAAATCACGCATCACTTCGAGTTCGTATTCTTTCCAGCCCAAAATTGATTCTTCAATCAAAACCTGCGAAATCGGCGATGCGGCGAGTCCACCTTTGACAATTCCCTCAAATTCTTCGGGGTTAAACGCCACGCCGCCGCCCGTTCCGCCAAGCGTAAAAGCGGGGCGAATGATGGCAGGATAGCCTGTTTCCTCAACAATTTTCTGCGCTTCTTCCCAATTATGAGCAAAACCACCTTTGGCAGACGGAATCCCAATTTCGTCCATCGCAATCTTAAAAAGTTCGCGGTCTTCGCCAACTTTAATCGCGTTAATATTTGCACCGATTAGCTTTACGCCGAATTTATCTAAAACTCCCTGCTCAAATAAATCAACCGAAAGATTCAAGCCTGTTTGTCCGCCAACTGTCGGCAAAAGCGCGTCAGGTCGCTCTTTTTCGATAATTGCAGTCAAGGTTTCAACCGTTAATGGCTCAATATATGTCTTATCCGCAATTTCTGGATCAGTCATAATTGTTGCAGGATTTGAATTTACCAGCACGACCTCAAAGCCTTCGTCCTTCAAAGCGCGACACGCTTGCGTTCCCGAATAGTCAAACTCACAGGCTTGACCAATCACAATCGGACCTGAGCCGATGATTAAAATTTTATGAATATCTGTGCGTTTGGGCATAAATTGATACGATTATACAAAAAAATCGCGGTCTGTTTAACCGCGATTCTTCTGTAATTTCTGTTTCTACTTCTCAGGGACCGAGCCACTAATCTTTTTGCGAGTTGTCTCGCCCGTTTCGATGACCGGCACACCATCTTGCACTTCTTCGTGCGGACGCGGGATGACGTGAACTGCGGTGACCTTTCCAACTCTATTTGCCGCCGCCGCGCCTGCCTCTACTGCCGCTTTGACCGCGCCGACTTCCCCGCGGACGATTGCCGTCACCAATCCGGCATCAATTCTTTCATAACCGACCAAGCGGACATTGGCGGATTTGACCATCGCGTCAGCCGCTTCGATCATCCCCACCAGTCCATAACATTCAACCATTCCGAGTGCTTCCATTTTTTTCAAAAGTTCCTTTGATTTTAAAGAATAATCTTACACGCTAAACCAATTATTTCCAAACTCTTTAAGTCTGCCAAACTTTAAGCTAAAATCATTTTGTGAATTACAAGATTTTTCCTTTAAGCGAAAACGCTGTGACAATTGATTTTGGTAATGAAATTTCTATCGAATTAAATGAAATTGTTATCCAACTGGCTGATTTTATTGAAGAAACCAAATTTGAAGGATTTGTCGAACTTGTGCCAGCCTACTCATCTTTGACTATTTTTTACGATTTAATTGAGGTTAGAAAAAACTATAATCAATATCCAAACGCCTTTTTAGCCGTTAAAACTTTCATCGAAAACAGTTTATCCAAATTGAAAAAGTCAAAAAAAAGCACTGCTCGTTTGATTGAAATTCCGGTCAATTATACGGATGAATTTGCGCTTGATTTGGAATTTGTAGCAAACAATGCGGGTTTGGCTAAAGATGAAGTAATTAAAATTCACACTTCAAAGCAGTATCGCGTTTTTATGATTGGGTTTTTACCCGCCTTTGCCTATATGGGCGAGGTGGATGAGCGAATTGCCACTCCGCGCCGAGAGTCTCCGCGCACCAAAATTGAAAAAGGAAGCGTTGGAATCGCAGGGAAACAGACCGGAATTTATCCGCTCGAATCACCCGGCGGTTGGCAAATTATCGGCAAAACCGATTTGGAAATGTTTCAGCCCGAAAGTAATCAGATTTCACTTTTGAAAACGGGCGATTTCGTTCAGTTTTATAGTGTTAATTTTTAACGCAAAGAGTTTAAGACGCAAAGTGTGTAATATTTTAAATAACCATAAATACTGATTTAATTTGCTCCAAAATCTTTGCACCTTTGCTACTTTGCGTCTTTGCGTTAAAAATTTCCCTTTAAAGAATGAGTCTTCTAATCCAAACAAACAGCCTCTTAACGACCGTCCAAGATTTAGGGCGAAATGGTTTTCGTGCGCTTGGCATCAATCCCAATGGCGCAATGGACAAAATTGCGTTGCGTTTAATCAATATTTTGCTGGACAATGATGAAAATGAAGCCGTTTTGGAGATTCACTTTCCCGCACCCAAAATTTTGTTTGAAACGGATGCTTTAATCGCGCTTGGTGGAGCGGATTTTAGCGCAAGGATTGACGAAACACCGATTGAAAACTGGCAAACCGTGTGGGTTGAAAAAGGACAGACGTTGAGTTTTTCGCACAAAAATTGGGGCAATCGTTTATATTTAAGTGGAACAGGCGGATTTAAAATTGACGATTGGCTCGGAAGTAAAAGCACAAATTTGAAAGCTAAATTTGGCGGATTTGAAGGACGAAAACTAGAAATAAATAATCGGCTAAATTCCAAATTCCAAATTCCAAATTCCAAATTCCAAAAACATCTGAAAATTTCGCAACATTTTTTGCCATACTTCAAAAATTCAAACCGAATCCGCATCATTGAGGGCGCAGAATTTAATTTGCTGACTCCTTTGAGTTCGGAAAATTTCTTAAATCAAAGTTTTTCTATCAGCCAAAACTCAGACCGAATGGGTTTTCGGCTCAACGGAAATCCGCTTTATTTATTGCACGAAAAGGAATTAGTCTCGTCTGCTGTGACCTTTGGGACAATCCAACTTCTACCAAACGGACAAATGATTATTTTAATGGCTGACCATCAAACAACGGGTGGTTATCCGCGAATTGCCAACGTCATTGCCCAAGATTTGCCGATAATTGCTCAACTTGGCGCAAATGATAAACTTAAGTTTTGAGCTAATTTCGCTTGAAGAAGCCGAAAATCTAGCTGTAAAATTTGAACGGGATTTGAATTTTCTGAAAGTTGGTTGCAGATTCCAAATGAATCAATGAGGAAATGAAAAAATGAATCAATCAATTGATCTAAATTGCGATATGGGCGAAAGTTTCGGTGCGTGGCGAATGGGCAACGATGCTGAATTGATGGATTTCGTCAGTTCGATAAATGTGGCTTGCGGCTTTCACGCGGGCGATGCCGGGACAATGCGCGAAACCGTCCAAATGGCTCAAACACAAGGAGTTGCCATCGGCGCACATCCGAGTTTTCCAGATTTGCAAGGCTTTGGCAGACGCGAAATGTCGCTTTCCGCTCAAGAGATTTTTGATATTGTGTTGTATCAAGTTTCGGCTTTGAAAGGAATTTGCGAGGCGTTTGGGGCAAAACTTCACCACGTTAAACCACACGGCGCACTTTACAATTTGGCGGCGAAAGATGAAAAAGTGGCAGCAGCAGTGGCAGAAGCAGTTAGAAAGATTGATGAAAAGTTGATTTTGTTTGGATTTCGGGAAGTTGTTCAATTTCAGAGGCGGCGAAAATTGGTTTGAAAACTGCGAGTGAAGTTTTTGCGGATAGAACTTATCAATCAAACGGAAGTTTAACCCCGCGGAGTCAGCCAAATGCTTTGATTATTTCGGGCGAAAAATCTATTGAACAAGTTCTACAAATGATTACACAAAAAACAGTTACGGCTACGAACGGAGAAACAATTCCAATCGTAGCCGAAACGATTTGTCTTCACGGTGATGGCGAATACGCCTTGAATTTGCGAAAACAATTAACCAACGCCTCATCGAAAAAGGCGTGAAAATTCAAACTATTTCCGCTTAATACCTAAAAAAGCCAGCGAATTGCCAATTGGAGCAATATTGCGCCGACAATTGACATCCTCCAACCTGCATAACGGGCGGTGCTTTCGCCTTTGCTTCCAAATAACAAATTGCCGAGAAATCCGCCAATAAATGAACCGGCGATGCCCAACAACATTGTGTTGAGCCAAGTTCCGCCATCCGCACCCGGAATTAAGAATTTAGCTAATTGCTCCAACCACTAAACCGAAAACTACCCAACTAATAATATTGTAAATCATTAATTTTTCCTCCTTTTTGCTCTACAAAAACGATACGACTTTAAGCTGAAATTTGTTCCAACCCGTTTATTTTTCAACGATAACAGTATTTTCCCCCTTTTTTGCTATTGACGCAAGGATTTTTGCGTGATAACTTGCAAAATCAAACAATGTCCGAAATAAATAAACCGAAATCCTATACTTCCGCCTTGCTTGGCGCGGCTTTTTTGATGGCGACTTCTGCCGTTGGACCCGGTTTTTTGACCCAAACTACAGTTTTCACCCAACAGCTTTTGGCAAGTTTCGGCTTTGTCATTTTGCTTTCCGTCATTTTGGATATTTTTGCTCAATTGAATGTTTGGCGAATTTTGGTGGTCAGCGAGAAACGCGCTCAAGATGTGGCAAACGAAACCGTAGCGGGAAGCGGTTATGTTTTAGCCTTACTTATTGTCTTTGGCGGTCTGGCGTTTAATATCGGAAATATTGCGGGTTGCGGACTTGGAATGAACGCGCTTTTTGGCATTTCAACCGAATCCGGTGCGTTGATTTCGGCAATCATTGCGATCGTCATTTTCCTTGTCAAAGAATTCGGTCAAGCCATGGATTGGTTTGCTAAAATTTTAGGCTTGGTGATGATTGCTTTGATAATTTACGTTGTTTTCAAATCACAACCTCCGATTGTCGAAGCCGTTCAAACGAACAATTTTGCCGACAACTTTTGACCCGTTGGCAACCGTCACGCTAGTCGGCGGAACGGTTGGCGGCTACATCACCTTTGCGGGCGGACACCGTTTGCTTGATGCCGGAATTCGCGGAAAAGCACATTTACCCGAAGCAAATCGCGGGGCTGTGACCGGAATTTTATTGACCGCGATCATTCGTTTTGCTCTATTTTTAGCCTCGCTGGGCGTGGTCGCGATGGGTTTGCAGATTGACAAAGACAATCCACCCGCCTCAGTTTTTCAACTGGCAGCTGGCGACATCGGGTTACAAAATTTTCGGCGTGGTAATGTGGTGCGCGGCGATAACTTCTGTAGTTGGCGCGGCTTACACCTCCGTTTCATTTATCAAAACATTCAGTAAGAAAATCGAAACTTACAATAACTTGGTCATTGTCGGGTTTATCATTTTTTCAACTCTTGTGTTTTTATTGGTCGGAAAACCTGTGTTGGTTTTACTTTGGGCGGGAACGCTGAACGGCTTTATTTTGCCGATTGCGCTGGGCTTGATTTTATTGGCTTCGACTAAATCAAAAATTGTCGGGGATTACAAACATCCACTTTGGTTGCAAATTTGCGGTTGGCTGGTGGTTTTGGTGATGACGGTTTTGAGTGTTAAGACGGTTTATAGTGAAATTGAAAAACTGTTGCAATAGATTTTCGACTAAACAATCACCTTCTTCGCGGTTTTCTGCGTTTTCGATTGATAAAGGTAGGATTGACATAAATAATCTCCGATCGCTCATCTTCATCGGATTCGTCTAGTTCTTCCAGGTTCTCGAATCTATCATCAATTGAATTTTGCAATCCGCTAAAGAAATAAACCATCTTGGCTCCGCAAATCAGGGAAATTAAACTTAAAATTGAAGCAATCCCAAAATCAATTGATGGCAAAAACCAATTCAGTAACCGACCAATTAACAAACTACCCAAAATTAGTAGAACCGCGGTAAAAACAATTATTAGACAGTATCCTGCTATTATTTTGATTATTTTGAACATATCTTTTACTTTATCAGCCTAATCTCCGCCTCCGCCTCCGCCGCAAGATGAACCGCTTGAACAACTTGAGCCGCTTGAGCAGGACGAACCTGAATCGCTTGAGCTACTGGAACAATTGCTACTTGAATCGGATGAGGTTGAATCGGATGAGGTTGAATTGTCTTGAGCATTGTAATCCCAATCATCGGTGGAAGATGAATCTGAGGTTGAATCGTAACTTTGATAAACGTGACCGCCGGAAAAATGTTGGCTTGAATTTCTGCCTCGCCGTAGTCTTCGGAAAATCAGAATGATAGCCAAAAACAATCCCATTACCCCAAGAATTACGCCAAAAAAGATAATAATAGCTATTTCCATTACTGTTATCCTCAAAAGACTATCTAATGTAAAGCATTGCAAATAATATAAATACGGCAAATGCAATCAAAATTATACTGACCAATAAAAACCAAACATTTGGTGCGCTCTGCGGCTCTTCCCAGACCACTTCAACCGTTTTCTTTTGGTTAAGTTTTGATTTATCCCGCAATGAAGCCGCCGTCTTTAATTTGGTTCGAGTTTCAGTTTTTGCTTCAAATGTTTTTTTAGTAATTACAGGTTTGGCTTTTTCTTTTTTTTCCGGTTTATCGGCAACTACTGGTTTTGGCGCGACCAGAGCAAGTTCTTCCTTAAACCAAGCGTCACTGACCTTTTTTCCATTTTCGTTTTCAGCTTGAACTTCTTCGTCGCTGGCAACCTGCGAGCCGCAGTTGTAGCAAAAAAGGGCATTCGGGCGAACATCTACGCCACAAGCCTCGCAAATCTGTTTTCTCTAATTTCTCAACCATTCTCTTAACTTTTTGCAAAAATCTCTTTTTCGTCGCCCAAATCACGCGCCGACGGAGTAATTATCGTTTTGCCGTGAAGATAAATTTTTTCGCCTTTTTCAACTGCCGCTCGAACATCGGTTTCGCTCACAAAATCAACCGCTTGAGGTTTTGCGCATTGTTCGCAGATTGCAGTCTTAATTCGTGAATAATCGTTTTCACAGGCAGCATTTCCGATTTGCGGATTTGCGGATTTGCGGATTGCGGATCTTGCAATTTCCGCACTTGCGACTTCTTCTGGTGTTTCAGCTAATTTTTTGACTCAAAAATTTATCAACAATCGCCGCAATTTCTTCGCGTTTTGAGTACTGTGCCTTTGTCTTCGTAATTTGAACTTTCGACTTTGCGACTTTCGACTTTCGACTGACGACTGACGGCTTTTGTCTCAAAAGCCACGCGCTTGATGTCCATCAAATGAATCGGCGAAACATTGTCGCTGGTTACGTTTCCGCCCCACGAACCGCAACCCAAAGTCATCGAAGGCGATAAATCGGTAGAAAAACCGATTGCGCCGTGCGTCGTCGGCGAATTGATGACGATGCGCGACGCGGGCATTTGTGCGCCGTAACGTATCGCGGCTTCGCGGTTTTGGGTGTGCATTCCGGCGGTGTGTCCCATTCCGCCAAATTGCAAAATTTCTTCGCACCGATTCGCGCCTGCTTCGATTCCGTCCGCGACAAAAAATGCCAATGTGGGCGAAAGTTTTTCGATTGACCAAGGGAAATCGCGCCCGACTCCGCCGCAATCTGCCAACAAACATCGAGTTCCGCTGGGAATTGAAATTCCCGCCAAATTGGCGATAAATTCGGCCGATTTTCCAACGATTCTCGGCGTTCAAAGTGCGTTGGCGGTCAATAAAATTTTCGCCACCGCTTCGGCTTCTGTTTGATTCAAAAAATGTCCGCCTTGCACTTTGAATTGTTCGCGGACGGCATTTGCAATTGGCGCATCACACACAACCGATTGTTCGGAAGCGCAAATCGTGCCATTGTCAAAACAAGTCGAGTCAAAATATCGCTAACGGCTTTTTCGACATTCGCCGTTTTTTCGATAAAACCCGGAACATTGCCGGGTCCGACACCAAAAGCCGGTTTGCCCGAAGAATATGCCGCCCGAACCAGTCCGATTCCGCCGGTCGCCAAAATCACCGCAGTCTTTTTATGCTTCATCAGGTTTCCGTCCCTTCGAGCGCAGAAGTCGTCAAACATTTAATCGCATCGGGCGGCAAACCTTCCTTGATGGCGGCTTCTCTCAAAACTCTAGTCGTTTCCGCAATACAACGAGCGGCAGACGGATGCGGCGAAAGAACAATCGAATTTCGAGATTTGATGGCAATGATTATTTTGAAAATCGCGGTTGAAGTCGGATTGGTCGAAGGAATAATTGCCGCCACAACTCCGCGAGGTGAAGCAATTTCAACGATGCTTCCGTTCATCTTTAACAACGCCAACCGTTTTCATATTGCGAAACGCATTCCAAACGTCTTCCGCCGCAAAACGATTTTTCTCGCGTTTATCTTCCGCTTTGCCAAAACCCGTTTCATCATTCGCCATCTGCCCAAGCCGCAACGATTCACGAAGACCGGCTTGTGCCATCGCTTCGCAAATCCGGTCAATGGTTGGCTGGTCAAATTTCGCCACAGTCTAGCCACGCCAGATGCGCCGATTCTACCGCATCACGCGCTTCTTGCTGCGAAATTAAATCTTTATGCTCCGTCATTTCTTTACAATTACGAAATTCATAATTACGAATTACGAAACAGTCTTCTTTAATTCGTAATTCGTAATATGATAATATCGCTAATTTTTTCTACTTTTTCTTATCGATCGCCACTTCCCAATTGACCTTTTCCGCCACCTTGGAGGGCTTTTTCGTCAGGGCTGTAGCCGACGCCTTTTGGCAAACATTTTTCGACTTCCTGATGTGGACGAGGGATGACGTGAACGCTGATTAGTTCGCCAACTCGCCGTGCCGCCGCCGCACCGGCATCAGTTGCCGCTTTGACTGCGCCGACATCGCCGCGCACAAAAATTGTAACTAATCCTGCGCCGATATATTCTTTGCCGATAAGTTGAACATTTGCAGCTTTTACCATTGCATCAGCTGCTTCAACTGCGCCAATAAAACCTTTCGTTTCTACCATTCCGAGTGCTTCGAGACTCATTTTATATTCCTCTCTTGTTAAGATTTACTTACTTGATTTTAATATAAGATTTGAGTAAAGGCTAAACGTAACACGCTCTTTTCACATTTTCAAGCGAAACCGATTGACAATAAAGCAACTTAACAGATATATTTCAAGGTTAAGACGAGTTTTGGATATTCAATTTGTTAAAGGACAAACAATTATACAATGTCATTGACTTTGGGCGAAAAATTAAAACAGGCTCGTGAATCTCGCGGGATAACCATCAGCGAAGTAGCGGAACAAACACGCATTTCATCGCTTTATCTCGAATCAATCGAAAATAACGATTATCGAGGGCTGCCGGGTGGAATTTTTAACAAAGGTTTTGTTAAATCTTACGCTAAATATGTCGGAATCAACGAGCAGGATGCTTTGCAGGACTATGCTCAGTTGATTGCCGAACAAGGCGAAAGCAATGTCGAAGAAACAAAAACTTATCGCCCCGAAGTTTTGACCGATGACCGTAACACTTCGTCAATGATTCCAACTTTGCTTTTTGCGGTTGTTATTTTAGGCTTGCTTGCTTGGGGAGTGTTCACTTTATTAAGTTATTACCGCGATTATCAAAATCAACCGATTGTTGCCAACACCGCTTCAAATTCCAATAAAGCGACCAATACGGGTAATTCAAATGTTGCTACAAATGTCACAATCCCTTCGGTGATGCCGGCGGGTGAAATGAATATTCAGTTTAAATCCCTTTCGACCGAAGCTCAAAAACCCAATTTAACTACTTGGATAGATGGAAGTTATGAAAGTTTTACCTTTCAAGGGGATGAAGTTAAAACATTTACTCCTAAGCAGTCATTAAAAGTTATCTATTCAAAATATCAAACCGCTAACCTGCAATTGACCATCAATGGTAAACCGATTACGCTACCAACTCCCAATCCTAAAAAGAATGGGGTTGAATTTGAAATAAACAAGGCAAATATTCAACAAATTTGGCAAAGTGGGGCAATTACGCTTGGAACACCCGCTCCGCCAAATGCTAATACGGCGAATACAAATACGGCAAATACTGCACCGAGATAAATCCCAAAAGTTAGAAAGAAAACCAGCCCGCTTGAAAAATAGCGGGCTTTTTCGTATAAGAGATTATGTTAGTTAAAGAAATTAAAGAAGGTCTAACCTTTGACGATGTTTTATTAGTTCCTGCCTTTTCGGATGTGCTGCCGAATGAGGTTGATACCGCCACCCAATTTTCCCGCCATATTCGCTTAAATATTCCGCTCTGTTCATCGGCGATGGATACGGTGACAGAGGCAAATTTAGCCATCGCGCTCGCCCAACAAGGCGGCATTGGCGTAATCCATAAAAATCTTTCCATCGAACAACAAGCCGAAGAAGTTGACAAAGTAAAACGCTCCGAAAGTGGAATGATTGTTGACCCTGTGACGATTCGAGATAACGCGCTCGTTGCTGATGCGCTCAATTTGATGGAACGCTTCAAAATTTCGGGCGTTCCCGTGACGGACGAAAACGGCTTGTTAGTTGGCATTATCACCAACCGCGATTTGCGTTTTGAAACCCGTTTCGACATTCCCGTTTCCGAAGTAATGACTCCGCAACCGCTGGTCACTGTTCCTGTTGGTACAACCTTAGAAGGCGCAAAAGTTAAATTGCAAAAACATCGCATCGAAAAGCTTTTAGTGGTTGATGACGAAGGATTATTGAAAGGTTTGATTACGGTCAAGGACATCCAGAAAGCTATCAAATACCCATTTGCCGCCAAAGATGATTTGGGGCGTTTGCGCTGTGCCGCCGCAATTGGGGCAACGGGCGATTTCCTTGAACGTGCCGCCGCTTTAATAAATTCCCGCGTAGATGCCATCGTTATTGATACTGCTCACGGTCACAGTTCGCGGGTTCTCGAAGCTATCAAAAAAGTTAAGAAAAAATTTGGAGTCGAAGTAATTGCCGGAAATGTTGCTACCGCCGAAGCTACTAAAGCCCTGATTGATGCAGGGGTTGATGCAGTTAAGACCGGTATAGGACCCGGCAGCATCTGTACAACTCGTGTCGTGACAGGCGCGGGAGTTCCGCAAATTACAGCGATTGATGAATGCGTCAATGCGGCGAAAGGCACAGGTGTTCCAATCATTGCTGATGGTGGAATTAAATTTTCGGGTGATGTTGCCAAAGCGATTGCAACCGGCGCGGATTGTGTGATGATTGGTTCGCTTTTTGCCGGAACTGCCGAATCTCCGGGCGAAATGATTCTTTTCCAAGGACGCACTTTCAAATCGTATCGCGGAATGGGTTCAATTGGCGCGATGAAAAAAGGTTCGAGTGACCGCTATTCGCAAGAAGGAACGGTCAACGATTCTAAATACGTCCCCGAAGGCATCGAAGGGCGGGTCGCTTACAAAGGAACGCTTTCCGATATGGTGACGCAACTCGTCGGCGGGCTGAAAAGTGGAATGGGTTACACAGGTTGCAAAACTATTAAGGAGTTTCAAGAAAATACCCGTTTCGTGCGAATTACTTCTGCCGGATTGCGCGAATCACACGTTCACGATGTGATTATTACGAAAGAAGCTCCAAATTACAGCGCGGAAAGTTAAATGCAGTTGCAGTTGCAGTTGCAGTTGCAGTTGCAGTTGCAGTTGCAGTTTCTATTTTCAATTTGCACCAAACAGTCTTTAAACTGAAATTTCTGATGTTTGAAAAATTACTAAAATTTTCTCCATTTCAGCGGAGGCAAGGTGATTTTAGTTGAATCAATCTTGTCACCTTTCAAAAATTTCAGCATTCTTTCAGCAATCTGCGGCGAAGAAACAAATAAATCGTCGCTATGTCCGGCGCGTTCAATAATTAAATGTTGGCTGTTGGAAAAACCTCTGCGCGTTTCTTCGGCATTGCTGACAGGAGTTCGACCATCTAAAGTTCCGCTAATGAAAAGCGTTGGAACATTTGTTTTGAATGGCTTACGAAAACTTTCGCCTAAATCGTTTTGATTCCACGCCTCGCAAATATTTGGAAACGGAAAATCAATCGTTGCACCAAGTAAAGTGTTTTGCCTTTCTTTTTCAATTCGATTAAATCTTGCTTTTGAAATTCCCGAAGCGCAATCCATCATAAACGTCATTGCCGAACCGATTCCGCGTTTTCTGAGAGTCATAACTTGCGGTGCAATGAAAGAAAAGTCGCCTTTATCCATCGCATAAAAAAGTGCGGGCAATTGACTGATAGCGTTGGTGTCACCCATCACGCTTGAAGTTAAAATCTGTAAATCGAATTTTCCAATCGTCACTTTTACTTTTTGTTGGGTGCGCGAATCTGTAAATTCAACGGTTGGCGGATTTTTCTCAACTTTTTCAAACACACTTTTCATTAAAGCAATAAAATCAGGAATTTTTGCGCTAAGTTCCGCATCGGCTTTAACTTCGCGCGCAATTGCTTCGAGTTGTAATTGAATATTACTCGGCAATTTATAAGTGTGGTCAAGCCCTTCGACTCCCGCTAAAATCGCTTTTTCAATGTTTTTTCCGTGACGTTTCAGCACAGTCAAACCAAGATGAGTTCCGTAACTAATGCCCAAAATATTGATTTTGGTTGTGCCCAATGCTTTGCGTAAATCCTCGATGTCGTCCGCATTCTCAATCGTGTTATAGCCTGTCAAATCAACACCTTGCTCTGTCCAAAATTTCGCACAACCTTTTGAACGCTCCTTTGCAACTTGCAAAAATTCGGTTTCGCCAATCGCTTTTTCTAAAGGTAAATCCAGCGAATTCAAACAATTAAGATTTGGTTTCGACTGCCCGACTCCGCGTTGGTCAAGCGCAATCACATCCGCCACCTCACGCAAAGCCATAAACATCGGAAAGCGTGCGCTTCGGGCGGCACTAATTCCCGAACTGCCGGGACCGCCTGCCAGATAAACAATTGGCGATTTTGGATTTGGCGAAGTGCTTTTGAAACGAACAAACGCAATTTGAATCAAACGACCGTTTGGATTTTGGCGATTTTCAGGAACGGTTAAAAATCCGCGCTCTGTGTCCATAGGTTGCTGATTTGGGGCTTCAAACTTAAACGGTTCGAGTTTTAATTCGCCAGCTTTTGTTTGCCCAAAATTGCTAATTTGCAATGAAATAAGTGTAACTATTAAAGCAAGTATTTTCTTCAATTTATAAACTCCTCACACCCAACAAAAATGGAAGAACATCCGATAAATAATCATAAGTATGTCGGAATGGATATACATTTGGCAACTACAAGTTGTGCAGTTGCCAAAACAAAGAAATTGGCAAACAAGTGCAAGTTTATGCGTGCCAATACCGGACATAGAACTTTCAACATTTAAATGGTTGATTGATAATAGTCGCACGCTTTACTTATCGCTATTAAACTTGTCTCCTTCAGCGACCTTTTTAGAATTTTTTTGTATTTTCAATAATGTCTATTGCTCAAGCAATGTATTGAAAGCTACATTTTCGGCAACCTGAAAGAAAACCAAAGTTTTCCCCACTCTCGCACTCAAAACAGTCGAGGGCAAAGAGCGTTCCGACAAAGCATTACTTTTAGCTCGCTACCAAATTACCCATAAAGATTTTGTAAGATTCTCCCTTAAAAAAACATTATCAATATAAGGCAATTTTGTGGTAATGTTTTGGCACATACACAATTAGGTCTGAAGTTTAAATTTAAGCAGAGGAGAAAACTATTATGGCAAACGAATTTGATTGGACAATAATGGTCTATATGGCTGGAGACAACAATTTGAGTGAAAATATGGCATTTTCTCTTAATGAGTTATATTCAGCAATTGATTTAGGTAAAAGAATTGATACTACGAAAGCAAGTTTGAAAGTTTTAGCGTGTTTTGATAGCAGTTCAATAACTGCTCCCACCAGATATATTGATTTCTCAGAACTTGATGCTAATGGCAATCCCTTTATTGAAGATTTTCCCGAAATTAATTTTGCTAGTGCAACTTCAATAGAAAAATTTGCGAAATGGTGTATTGAAACTCGAGGAAAAACTGCCGCCAATTATGCAATGATTTTTTCAGGTCATAGTGAAGCATTTAAGGATACTACATTTTTGCAAGATGAAAGTTCAAACAAAAACCTGACGTTATTTATGTTTCGTTATGCAATGGAACAATTACGAGACAAGTATTTTGGTGGTAATAAACTTGCTATCTTAGGCTTTGATAGTTGTGTAATGAGTATGCTGGAAGTTGGTTATGAACTAAAAGATGTAGCTCATATTTTAATCGCCTCAGAAGGAAGCCTTCCTAATTCAGGTTGGGGATATTCTGCACTTTTAGCCGAAACGATTGCACTTTTCCCTCAGTTAATGACTCCTGGTTATGTCGTAGAATATGCCAAAGGATTTGTTGAAGCCTTTGTTGAACACTATAAAAAAGTTGCTATTGGAGGGCGTTCAGTAGATATTGCCGCTTGGGATTTGGATGAAATTGAACCATTAGCCGAAAGCATAAATTTATTGGGGATTGAATTAAAAAACCGCCTTGATTTAACTGACAAAATTCAAAATGAAAGTATTACTGATGATGAAATAGCCGTATTTCAAGAACTTAAAAAAATACTTTTACAAAGTCATTACAATGCCCAAACCTATATGAGGGAGCAAAATATTGATATTAAAGACTTTTGTAAGCAGTTAATTTTTGAATCAGGTTTCTTACTCAATGGTAAATTTAAAGAAGTCTTCAAAGAGATTATCCGTTTATGTGAAGAAGTCATAAAGAATGTTGATATTTGCGTCAAGAAGTGTGGTTATGTAGGAGAAGAATACCAATTTTCTAATGGTATTTCTTTATATTTCCCATGGACGCTTTTAGGTTATTCAATTACTAACTTTAATTATCGGTATCTTATTTTTAATAAAGGAGAAGATAATAGAGAACCAGAAAATCCTAAAGGAGTTGGTAAAGATTGGAATACTTTTCTACAAACTTACTTGTCTCGCGTAACGCTCCGCGGAACACGAAAAACTGCAAATGGCAGAGTTGCCTTTATTGAAGATTTTAATGAGAATAATCCTGTTTGGAGCAAAGATAGTCCGCCTTTTAGCAAAGATAGTCCGCCTTTTAGCAAAGATAGTCCGCCTTTTAGCAAAGATAGTCCGCCTTTTAGCAAAGATAGTCCGCCTTTTAGCAAAGGTGAATTGGCAAATTCAGCATTTTATTTTGCTAAATTTAAGAATTTTCAAATGTCGTGGAAGATTTCAGGTTATTCTGATGAAACAGAATACCGAGAGACTTAGAAATTTAATTTTCGTTTTTAATTTGTGAAGAAAATTATTACACCTGTTTTTTATTTTTTTCTATTATTGTTCTTTTTATCCATTAACGCTCTACAAGCTATTGGGCAAGAAACAGCAGAGCTAGAAAAAAATGAAAAAGAATTGAACAAAGTTTGGAGTGGCGAATCAGTTCGCCGCTCTATTTTACTTTACCAAAATGAAGTAGTTAAAAATAAAATCAAAGGAAATTTTTCTGAAGTAGTGAGTAATTTACAAAAAATTGCCGAAAAAGAAATATTGCTTGGAGATTATCAAAAGATCACTTTCAACTCTGAACGAGGCAATAAAATTACAAAAAGAAAATAATTTAACAAAAGTTGAAATTAAAACACTTTGTTTTTATGCTATCGCACTCTTTAAATCAGGTAATATTAATAACAGTCTGTTTTTTTTGGATAAAGCAATTGCTAAATTAAATTCAAATTCTGATAATCAGGAAAAAGCATTGGCTTACAGCACAAAAGCTGAAATACTTTATAATCAACGCGACCTTAACGCATCTAAAAAATACTACGAAGAGGCGATTTCAACTTGGTCTAAGATTAATGATGTAGAAAATGAAGCATATACCTTAATAAGTTATAGTTACGTTTTTATGGCATCAGATAACTCAGGCTTTGGATTACAAATAGTTAGAGAAGCTGAATCTAAATTTATAACACTCAATAATAATCGTGGAATTGCTTTAGCACGAATTGCAACGGGGCATCTTTACAATTCAATCGGAGAAAAACAGACCGCACTTAGCTACTATCTGAAAGCGGAATCAATGTTTCCAACTGATATGGATTTTATTGAAAAAGCCAGATTGTTAAACGGAATAGGCTTTATTTATGAAAGTTTTAACGAACTTGAAATTTCATTTACGAAGCGACAAGAAGCCTTTACAACTTTTGGTTTTGATAATTATCAACAAGGTCAATTATCTACATTACCGCCACTTATTAATCTAAGTTATCTTACCGGACGGTTTTCTCTAGCTGATGAATACTATTTGAAATGTAAAGATCTATCTCAAAAACTTAGCGATTCTTTTTATTTAGCAATTTCTAAGAAATATGTAGCTGACCATTATTTTAGGACAAACCAAAACTCAAAAGCATCAGAATACTACAAATCTACATTTCCCATCATTCTAAAGCTAGAAACATATCCAGTTGCAGCTTTAATTCAGGAAAACTTAGGAACTATTGAATTAAGAAGTAAGAATTTAAGAGGTGCGAGAAAATACTACAATTCAAGCATTGAAATAAGTAAAAAAATTAAGGATAAATTTTTAGAGACAAATACCCTTTACAACCTCGCCAAACTCGACCAAATCGAAAACAACCCCGATGAAGCCTTAAAAAACATTACCGAATCAATTCAGTCTCACCGAAACCCTCTACTCCGATATTTCCAACTCCAACCTCAAACGCTCGTATTTTTCCAATGTCTATGACCGTTACGAACTCTATATCAACCTTTTAATGCAAAAGATACAAAGAATCACCCAAATGAAAATTTTGCGATTCAGGCGTTACAGGCGAGTGAAAAATCGCGGTCACGGTCATTGCTTGAAATTTTGCGTCTGTCCGAAGCGAATTTTACCAAAGATGCCAACCCCGAATTGGTAAAAAAAGAAAAAGAACTGCGTAACTTGTTAAGTCTGAAAGCAGATAAACTGACGGAACTTTTGAGTGGGAACGCGGCGAAAGATCGAAATAAACAAGGTTGAGGATGAGATTCGCACACTTGAAAACGACCTCGAAAATGTCAAAGCCGAACTCAAACAAAATAGTCCGATTTATTCCGCCATCAAAAACCCCCCGCCGTTTGAGGTTGCCGAATTTCAACAAAATATCTTGGATGATAAAACGGTTTTGCTTGAATTTTCGTTGGGTGAAAAGGAAAGCTATCTCTGGCTGATTGGGAAAAATGAAGTTTCTCACGTTGTTTTACCCGCTCGAAAGGTGATTGAAAATCGAATTGAAAAGATTCGCCAGACCTTTGAAAAGACGCCCAATGAAGCCGGACGAAGAGATTGAAGTTTATCAAAATCGAATGGCGGATTTGGAAACCACTTTTAATCAAGAGGCAAAACTTTTGAGTACGAGTTGCTCGGACAAGTGGTTGAAAAGATTACAGATAAGCGTTTGATAATTGTCCCTGACGGCAAACTTGCCTTGCTTCCTATCTCGGCTTTACCTTTTCCGAATTCTGACGAATCTTTGGTTTCTCGCCACGAAATTGTTTATCAGCCATCCGCTTCCCTTTTGAATTTGTTGGGGAAAATGAATAACCCTAAAAAATTGCCAAATAAAGATTTATTGATTTTTGCTGATCCGGTTTTTAATGATGACGATAATCGTTTGACGGCAAAAACGGAAAACGAATCAAGTTTTCCGACCATTTTAGGGTTGAATTTGCGTGATTTTCGACTGATGGATGCTAATGGCAAAATTCCCCGCCTTTTTGCTACGCAAGAAGAAGCCGATTCGATTGCCAAGGTAATCGGTAAATCTCGCACGGTGATTGCATCAGGGTTTGCTGCCAATCGAGAAAGAGTTTTAAATGCCGATATTACAGATTATCGAATTCTGCATTTTGCCACGCACGGTTTGGTTGATGTGACGCGACCCGAAGTTTCGAGCATAATTCTTTCCCAATTTGATGAAGCAGGACAAAAACGCGAAGGTTTTTTGCGTCTCCAAGATATTTACGCACTTGATTTAGCTACTGATTTAGTCGTTTTGAGCGCGTGTCAATCGGGCGTGGGCAAAGAAATCAAAGGCGAAGGCTTAATGTCAATCAATAACGCTTTCCTGCAAGCCGGCGCAAAAACCGTGCTTTCGAGTGCGTGGAAAGTAGATGATAATGCAACCGCCGAATTGATGAAACATTTTTATACAAACCTGACAGACAAAGGGCTTACTCCTTCGGAAGCCTTACGACAAGCACAAATTTCGATGTCAAAATCCAATCAATTTAAGTCGCCATTTTATTGGGCGGCTTTTACCGTGCAGGGCGAATTTCGCCATCCCGTTTCAGTTTCGCCAAGCTATTTTTATCATCTCTTGTTTGGTATATTAACTTTGATTGGAGTGGTTTTATATTGGCGTTTGAGAATTTCAAAACTCTATCGAACTGCAAAATTATAATCGTATTTTTCCGAGTCTTTTTCGAGTGTAATTTGATATTCACCTTGATTGAGAATTGATTTTGGCAAAAGAATGCGAACTTCTTGATTTTGAAAAGCAGGTCGAGTGATGGTTTCTAAAACCTTGCCATCTTTTGAGATTTTTACCGTAAAATTTTGAGGAGAATTAACGACATTTGGAAGGGCTAGGCGTAACAGAACTCTTTCCGTCAGGTCTTGTTTTGACAATGATTTAACATTCCCCGAAGAACGCAAATTGTCGGAGGCTAAACTCAGATTTTTGAAGTTTTTAAACTCTTCCAAATTCGACAAATCCTGCTTATTGATGAGCCACAATCTCCGTCTCAATTCCATTCTGTGAATTATTAAAAATCAAACGCCACCCGATTCCGATGCCAATTATTAAAATTATCGTGCCAAAAGCAAGAGCAATCGGTCGCCACGTTAAAAATGACTTTCAGTTGCTCAAAAAAACTTGGCTTTTCTGCTTCTGTTTCAGTCAAACTTTGCGCTTCATTTTTTAGCAATCGTAAAAATTCAACTCTTTCACAACGTTCATCCGTCACCAAAAAATTTTGGTTAAATGCTTCTGCCTCATCACTTGCAAGGTTATCTTCCAGATAATCCTCAATCAAATCATTTTCGGTTTGAAGGAGATTTTCTTCTTGGCTTGAATCTTCCAAAATT
>CAVZXI010000018.1:0-428040 GCA_963779235.1 Pyrinomonadaceae bacterium | reverse complement strand
AAAAGAAGCAGACGAAAGAATTTGCATCTCTCGCCTGCTTCACTTAACTTATAAATGTTTTTACTGTTCTTTTTTGGATGTTTCTTTGGAAACGCTGCTTTCTGATTTTTCAGCCTTTGGCTTTTGTTTTGAAATGCCGGAGTCTTTAAGTTTATCTTTTGGAATGCCATATTCTTGACGTTTTTTGCCGGCTTGGGCTTTTTCCATCAGGTCTTGGGCTTGCGAATTGCTTTCATCGAGCTTGAGTGCTTTTTTAAAAACCCCGATTGCCTCATCATACTTGGCAAATTTGATCAAAATTGCGCCAAGTTCGGTCTGATATTCGGTGTCATCGGGTTTGAGTTTGACGGCTTGCCGAATGGCTTTTTCGGCTTCTTTATCTTTATTCAATTTATTGTAAGAACGCGCCAAATTGAACTGGGCTTTATCGTCTTTCGGATTTTTAGCCAAAATCTTTTGATAGGCTTTGATTGCATTTTCAAACGACTTTTCCGACTCTTTTTTCTTAACCACTTCTTTCGCGCCTTTTTTCGGAGTTTTGGAAGGCTCCGGTTCAGCGACCTTAACTTCTTTCTCCTCTTCGCTTTCGAGCAAGGCAAAGGCAACTCCCAGTTGGAAATGAGCTTCGGCTAAATCAGGATTTAGTTTGACAGCTTGCTTAAAGGCTTCGATGGCTTTTTCCGTTTTGTCGGCATCAAAATATTTGTTGCCTTCGGTGAGCGCAGTGTTGGCATCGGTAAAAGTTGGCACCGGCTCATCTTGTTTGACATTTGCATTGGCTACATTTGCATTACTTAAATTTGAGTTGTTATTTGTGGCAATGGTTGGAGTAGCAGTCGGAGTGCTAACATTGGTATTTTGATTATTTGAATTATTTGATGTTGAATCACAACCGATGCTTGAAAAAACAAACACGGTCGAAAATAAAATTGTAAATATATTTCTCATTTCGCTTTCCCTTGATAATTAAGTTCTCAAAGCTCTTTTAGGGGCAAAAGCCGTTAGAAGCAAATCTGCTTAAATTTGTTGTTTGAAATTTTATCCCGGGGGAAAGATAAATTGTCGTCCGCCCAGAAGATGAACGTGCAGATGAAAAACCGTCTGTCCGCCATCATCATTGGTGTTGATGACGGTTCGATAACCTTTTTCGGCAAAACCGCTTTGACGCGCAATTTCGGCGCATGTCAAAAGAAGATGACCCAAAACCTCTTTCTGACTTTTTTCGGCTTTGTCCAGCGAGTCAAAATGCTCTCGTGGAATCACGAGAATATGAGTTGGGGCTTGCGGACTAATATCATTAAAAGCAACACAAACTTCGTCTTCATAGACCATTTTGGACGGAATTTGCCCCGCAATAATTTTGCAAAAAATACAATTCTCTTGGCTCATAACGGAAGTGAATATTAAATCATAATTGTTAGCGGGTGAAAAGTCAGGTTGTTTAATTTGTCACTTTTGGCGGTTCAAAAGTGCCGTCATTTTTGTCGAAATTAAATTAAAAAGAGTAGCCGAAACTACTCTTCAAAATTTATTAACGAGCTAAAATCACAACTTTTCGTTTAAATTTTACTTTTCCGCATTTATCCGCACGCCACCGTTCGTTGTCACCACGCGAATCGGTGCGCCGCCGCCGTTGATGTCGGTATTGATATTTACCCCGCGCCGAAATTCTTTTAATTTAACGGTTATTTCCATATCGCTTTTGAATCCGCCATTGACTGTTGCGGTTTCAAGACGTGCCGAGTAATTTTCAGGTATCGTTAAATTTACTCCGCCGTTAGTTGTTTCAAGGTCAAGCCCTGCGCCTTTCCATGATTTGCCTTCCAGTTTGGCATTTACGCCGCCGTTTTTAGTTCTGCCTTTTACATTTCCGGCAACATCTTTAACGCTAATTCCACCGTTATTGGTGGAAAAATCCATGTCGCCTTCTACGCCACTAATTGAAATTCCGCCATTGTGGGCGGTTAATTTAAAATTTGTATTGCGCGGAACAAGAATTTGATAAGAAACCGACCAGTTTTTTTCGGCGGATGAATTTTCGGCGATAACGGTGGGATTGGTTTGAATTTTAACTCCTTGAGCCAATGAACGAGCCTCGCTATCCGAATCTGCCCAAGTCTGAATACACGCCCGAACCAAAATATCCGAGCGATTTTCACCTTTGACGCTGATTCCGCCGTTGCGGTTTCCGTCCACCGTTAAAAGATTAGTTTTGGCGACAGTCATTTCCCGAACTTCGCTGAACGAAACACGGTCGCCGTTTGACCAGTTGTTATTTTGGCAAAATTCGTAATTTTTCTTCTCGGATTTATCCTGTCCATTGACATTTGAAGCCGGAATACAAAGCACAAAAAGTAATAAAAGATAAAAACAATAACGTAAATTCATTTTCACAAAATCCTCCTGAAGTTTTATAGAATGGTTTTTCTATAAACTAAAACACCGCCCGCCTAGGTTTTGTGACAATAAATTTTGGATATTTGGCGAAAAAAAAGTAAGCTGATTTTACTCAGCCTACTTTTTACCTTTTCACGTTAAACTTTTAAACCCTGACAGCTTCGACAATCTGCATCGGCGAAGGAGTCGGATGAACAGCTATAAATTTGAAGCCTGTCTTTTCAAAAAGTTCGGCGTATTCAGTAGCCGTTCGTTCTTTTCCGCCAGTCATAACCAGCATATTCAAATCCATCACTTTACTCATCGAAGGCGAATTATCTTCTTCAACCACCATTTCGACCAGCAAAAGTTTCGCGCCCGCTGGAGCAGATTTTGCCAAATTGCTCAAAATTGTAATGGATTGCTCATCATTCCAATCGTGAATAATAAATTTCATCAGATAAATGTCGGCAACTACCGAAATTTCCTCAAAGAAATTGCCGCTGACGAGTTCAACCCGATCTGCTACGCCTTCTTGTTCCAAAATATTTCCTTCCAAAACCTGCGGTTGGTCAAACAAAATTCCTTTGGCGGTATCGTTGGTTTTTAAAACGGTTGAAAGCAAATGTCCGTGTCCGCCACCGATGTCGGCAATCGTTTTAGCTTCGCTAAAATCGTAAGTTGCGGCAACAGCTTTAGCAATAGAAATGCCAAAACTTGTCATTGCATTATCAAAAACTTCAGCGGCTTCGGGGTGCGTGGCGAAATACGGAAAAACCGGCATTCCAAAAGTATATTCAAAAGCAATCTCGCCTGTTGTAACGCTTTGGAGCATATTGCCGTGTGCGCCGTAATGCTCAGGATCAGTCATCATATGCACCGCGGCACGAATAGAATCAGGATGATTAGAGCGTAAAACTTCGCCTAATGCCGTATTAGAAAAACCATTTTCGGCATCGCCTTGAAAAATCCCAACGCTCGTCAAAGCCCGCATCAAACGATAAAGCGAAGGCTCGTGCGTCTTGGTTAATTCGGCTAATTCTTTGGTGGTTTTCGCGCCGTCTTTTAATAAATCGGCAATTTTTAGTTTGGCAGCGACACCGAGAGCTTGCGAAACCATAAAGCTCATTGCCATCTGAGTTACGATGGCTTGCGGTGGTAATTGTTGTAATTCGGGGGAAGTTGCATTCATTTGTTTAAAAGTCTCCTTGTATATTTAGAATTATGGCATTGCCGAAAAATCATCCGACATTCTTAAACGCGCAAATTCAGAGAAAAATGTATCACATCAAGAATATAAATTCATCGGTCGGGTTAAAAGAGCAATCGGATCATCAATATTCAACATTTCGCGGACGAAAAACGGCTCACCGGCTTCAACTCCAATCAAACTTCCAAAATAGCGTGAACGATTTTCGAGTTCGTCTAAAAATTGTGCGCTGGTCAAACGAGTTTCAGGTTCGCCCGAATTTGGATTATGAAACTGCGATTTATACGCAAAAATTGCTTCCATCTTTTCATCCAAAAACTCAGAAATATCAATAATAAACGAAGGCACAACCCGCTGAGAAAAGATATTGTGCGCCACCATTGGAACTTTGATTCTTTCCTGACCAAAATCGCCATCATATTTTTGCATCGAAGAAAGACGGGCTGATTCGCGGACGAGTTGGGCGATTGCGTTATGGTCAGGATGCGGATCGTCAAATTGATGCGTCAAAATAACTTTCGGTTGAACACGGCGCAAAACACGGACGAGTTTGGTTCTGGCTTCATCCGTTAAAAGAACGTGACCATCGGGAAGTTCGAGATTTTCGCGGACATCGAGTTTCAAAATCCGCGCGGCTTCATCGGCTTCTTCGCCTCTGATTTCGGGTGTCCCGCGGGTTCCCATTTCGCCTCGCGTGACATCCAATTCTCCTGTCGTGTATCCCAAACTCTTCATTTTCAAAAGAGTTCCGCCAACGCATAATTCCATATCATCGGGATGCGCGAAAATTGCTAAAATATCAATTTCCATAGTTAATTTCAAATTTCATATTTCAAATTCCAGATTCCAGATTTGCTAGAATCTTTTCTTAACCATTAAACTTTAACAGAAAAATAAGAAATTTTTCCAAGTTCAATTTGGAATTTGGAATATGAAATTTGGAATATGAAATTTATAGTTCTCGGCTCAGGCTCATCAGTTCCGCATCCGCAACGCAGTTCATCAGGCTATTGGCTCGAAACTGAACGCGGTTCGCTGCTGCTCGATTTTTCGGCATCGGTAATCCAACGAATGGCAGAGGAAAACTTGGATTGGGCGAATCTGGATGCGATTTGGATTTCGCATTTTCACCTCGACCACGTTGGCGGACTTGCCCCATTTTTATTTGCGACAAAATACGCTCCGCAGACTCAGAATCGCACTAAACCTTTGAAAATCTTCGGCGCAGAAGGCTTGCGAAAATTATTGAATGACTTTGATAAAGCAGGAGATTACAGACTTTTCAAACAACCTTTTCCGCTTGAAATTATTGAAATTGAAACGCTAGAAAAATTTGAAATATTGCCCGATGTCGAAGCCGTTCCCGTCAAAACTCCGCACACGAACGAAAGCCACGCGATATGTTTGCGCGATAAAGACAATAAAACTTTGGTTTATACGGCTGATACAGGAATGAAGATGGTTTTGGGCGAAGTAGCGCGAAACGTGGATTTATTCGTTTGCGAATGTTCGTTTGTAAAAAATAAACCCGTGGAGTCGCATCTCGAACTCGCTGAAGCAATGCACCTCGCCCGTTACGCGAAGCCGAAAAAGATGCTATTGACGCATTTTTATCCTGAATGGGACGAGATTGATTTTCAAAAAGAAGTTGCTAAATTTACGCCAATGTGCGAAGTGATTGAGGCAACTGATGGGTTGCGAATAAATATCTAAAAAAAAGAGGAACGATTGCTCATTCCTCTCTTCATTTCAAGTTTGGCTCAAAACTAACTTTCTTGGTTTTCACCGTTGTTGGTTTTATTGCCTTTTCCACTAGCGGCGGCGTGGGCTTGGGGAAGTGGAAGTCCAACCGCATCGGTTTTGGTTTCCGGCTCATCTTCAAACCTCAAATCATCAGTTTCGCTGACAATCATTTTGCCGGCTTGTTTGGCAAAAGTCAGTTTGTCGCCTGCTTCGTCAAAATCAATCATCACCAAATCGCCCGTTTCAATCTGTTCGGTTGCCACCAAATTTGATAACGGATAAACCAAATGGCGTTCGATTGAACGTTTCAGATGCCGTGCGCCGTATTTGAGGTCAATCCCTTCTTTGAGCAAAAATTCTCTCGCTCCAACGGTGCATTCAAAAACAAATTTTGTGCCGGCGGATTCGGTAATCCGATTTTGCACGAGACGCAATTCGATGTCCAAAATCAGACGCAGATGATGTTCTTTCAAACTGCGGAAAACGACCACTTTATCAATCCGATTCATAAATTCGGGCGAGAATTTACGTTTCGCGGCTTCCAAAGCGGTGCGATAAATTTTGGTGTCAATTTCGTTGTCATCAGGCGATTTACCTGATTTCGTCGGAGCAAAACCGATACCGCCTGAAATCATTTCCGACATTTCCCGTGCGCCGAGATTTGAAGTCATAATGACTACGGTTTTCGAGAAATCTACCCGACGATTATCGCCCAGCGTCAAGGTGGCTTTGTCTAAAATTCCCAACAAAAGTTGCCACAGCGAATCCGAAGCCTTTTCGATTTCGTCAAAAAGCACAAATGTCAATTTCGTATCGTCCGTGTGCGATTTATCAAGATTTTCTTGGGTCAACATCGGCGCAGTTTCGCGGTGTCCCAAATATCCCGGAGGCGAACCGATGAGTTTGGCAATTTCGTGCGAATGTTGAAATTCAGCGCAGTCAATTTTGACCACCGCGTGTGGCTCTCCGAAAAGAACTTCCGCCGCGGCTTCGACTACACGGGTTTTACCCGAACCCGTTGGACCTAAAAAAAGCATTGTGCCAATCGGACGAGTCGGATTATTCATTCCGGCTAAATAGATTTGAAAGAGACCGCTCATTCGGCGAACCGCGCGTTCTTGTCCGACAATGCGAGCCGAAATTTTATCTTCAAATTCCTTTGCTCGCGGCGACTTTTGCTCAGGGTCAAGCAAGACTATTTTTTCACCAGTTGATTTATTTTTTGCCATTTCGTTACTCATAATCGTTTCTCCTCGTCATTCAAAACATTGAAACTCATTGCAAAGTTTCCCGTTTAGCTACTCATAGACGAATTTTCAAAACCGCATTTGCCAAATGGATTTTTGGCAAATCTTGGTAGATAAAGATGCTTTCAAAAATGAATTAGTTGGATGGACTTTGGGAAATGGAAGGGGACGCGTCCAAAGAATTGTAAAGATTGCTTTCTAAAAACAACCCTACTATCCTAATTTTGCACAAAATTGAAATTGTTGCAAGTGAATTTTCATTCAATTTTCAGCTATCAGCAACGACTCTTTGGAGTTTAATTTTTCCCAGAGGCTTAATAATCCTTTCACTCCGAGAATTATGAAAAAAAGCCAAAGAATATATCGAGTTCGATAAAGCGTGCCGATATTGACTACCACCAACCCCAAACTCAAAACACCGGTTACACAAATCAGTAACAGAAACCAACTTTTTATTGAACGAGAGTAATAATAAATCGCCATAATCGCAAGTGCATAGACGAAATACATCAAAAGTGTTTCCAAGCCTGCCGCCAATCTGCCAAAATTGCCATAAAACTTCCCTTCCGAAAGCCACATATTTGGAAACGGAGCAAAGAGTCCTATTTCAAAAGCTCTCGGAAAATAGGCAAAGACTTGTAACCAACTGTCAAATAAAACATTTTCATCAATATCCGAACCGCTCCCGCCTGTATAAGTATTGTTAAACCTAAATCTGATAACATTTATCTTGGCAGTGAGCGGGTCTTTTCCATCGGCTTTTTGTTGAGTGGTAAAATCCCTTTCAGTCTGATATTTCTGAAAACTCGTGAGAGCCTTTCGCGGCAGAATCTGATTAAAAACAAACGGAGTAACCCCAAGACTGACCAGTAAAATTATCATCAATAAGAGGTTGAAACGAATCGTCAGAAGCGTTTTCAGATTTTTTAGAATCAATAAAAACAAAGTAATAAAAATTACTGCCAAATAAAGTAGTATCGCCCCATCTCTGATGAGCCAAATCATTAAAAACAAAGCGAAAAAACCAAGCAAATAAAATAACGATTCTTTCAACTGCAACTTTTTATCAAATATTTGGAGAAGCAAAAAGATGATGGCAAGAAAGAATAAAACATAAAATTGGTCGCGCAAAGGCTGGGTAGTGTGAAGCAAAAAACTTGGAAAAAAATTAACTGCAAACGCCGAAATTAAACCTGTTTGGGTATCAAAACAATTTTCACCAATTTTGTAAATTAGAAACAATATGCCGAGAAAAACGGTCAAGTTTATAAATTCAAAAGCAAAAATGTTTTCCCCAAAAATAAACGAAAAAATCTTAAAAAACAGCACAAAGATTCTGGTGTGAATCTGCTCATCTCTAGCGATTAAAAACCAAAAATTGCCGTTTGAAATTTGTTGGCTGATGACGATACATCTTTCCAAATAACTGCTTGCATCGCCTCGCAAAATTCCGTTGGGGTCTATCAAGAGAGGTAATAAGCCAAGTCGTCCAATCAAATAGACAGTTATCGTAGCAACTAAATGAGTAATCGCCCCCGTCCAGAGTAAAGCCTTCAAATTCAACATTTTAGACGAAATTTCTCCGAGTTTAATCATAATATTCCAAACCCAAATGGGTGATTAAATCTTCGCCTTTCAGATGACGTAAGGTATTTTTGAGTTTCTTCAATTGGATAAAAATGTCGTGTTCGGGATAGAGATTCGGCGCAGTTTGCGGGGCTTTGAAATAAAACGAAAGCCACTCTTGCACGCCGCGCATCCCTGCGCGTTGGGCTAAATCCATAAACAACGCCAAATCCAAAACCAACGGCGCAGCAAGAATCGAATCGCGGCACATAAAATCAATTTTTATCTGCATTTTGTAGCCGAGCCAGCCGAAAATATCAATCGCGTCCCAACCTTCTTTGTTATCGCCGCGCGGCGGATAATAATTGATGCGGACGACGTGCGAAAAATTGTCATACAAATCGGGATAAACTTCGGGTTGAAGAATATGTTCGAGGACGCTAAGTTTTGATTCTTCTTTGGTTTTGAAGTTTTCGGGGTCGTCCAAAACTTCGCCGTCACGGTTGCCCAAAATATTGGTCGAATACCAGCCTTCGAGTCCGAGCATCCGCGATTTTAAGCCCGGTGCAAGGATAGTTTTCATCAAAGTTTGCCCGGTTTTGAAATCTTTTCCGCAAATCGGGACGTTATTTTGTTCGGCTAATTTGGTCAGAGCCGGAATATCAACCGTCAAATTCGGCGCACCATTGGCAAACGGAACGCCCGATTTTATCGCCGCATAAGCATAAATCATCGAAGGGGCAATGCGCTCATCGCTGTCATACATAGCCTTTTCAAATGATTCGATTGTTTCGATGAATTTCCGATGGTTCGAGATAAATTTCAGTCGAAGCCGCCCACACGATAACCAATCTTTCGCAATTATTTTCCACCTTAAACCGTGCAATTTCTTCAATTAACTGCTCGGCAAGTTCCATTTTATTTTTGCCAGTTTTGACATTTTCGCCCGTAATGCGTTTGACGTAATTTTGCTCAAAGACGGCTTTCATCGGTTTTAGTGAAGCAAGTTCTTCCGTCAACGAATTGACCAAATCTTTTTCCAAAACGCCGGCTTTCATCGCGGCATCGTAAGCATTATCGGAAAAAATATCCCACGCCCCGAAAACGATGTCGTCCAAATCCGCCAACGGCACAAAATCTTTAATCTTCGGCGCACGATTGTCGGTGCGTTTGCCCAAACGAATCGTCCCCATCTGCGTCAAACTGCCAATCGGCTTTGCCATTCCCTTGCGAATCGCCTCGACACCCGCCACAAAAGTCGTGCTGACCGCGCCCAATCCAACCAATAAAATCCCTAATTTGCCTTTTGCTTCGGCAATCTCTACACCTTTTTTAACCATATTGAAATGATAGCTTTATCAATTACGAATTATCAATTACGAAAGACGAAATTGTTGTAATTTGTAAATCGTGAATCGTAATTCGCAATTCGTAATTGATTCGCTCGGCTGGTTTCCAATCAAATTCATTGAGCAAATGTTTTTGGACAAAAAAAGTTGGCGTAATAAAGAGTAAAAGTGTATTCTATCTTCGTTATGAATACGGTTAAAGTCTATGAAGAAATTGTTGATTTTATCGCCGCCGGAACTACTCCCCAAGAGGTGATTGCTTTTCGTCCTTCAGAAAAATCACAGCAGAGAGTTACTGAATTGCTCTCGCGTGAAAAGGAAGACAAATTATCCTCTGCCGAAAAATCGGAATTAGACCATTATCTACAAATCGAACATTTGATGCGTCTTGCCAAAGCCCGCGCCCGCGACTTTTTGCCAAATGAGTGATTATATCAGTCCCGAAACCCGCCGGATTGTCGCTGACCGTGCCAATAATGTTTGCGAATATTGTTTGATAAGCGAAGAGGACGCTTATTATCGTCATCAAGTCGAGCATATCATCAGTCGCAAACACGGCGGCTCGTCTGAATTCGATAATTTGGCTTTAGCTTGTGTCTTTTGCAATCGTTACAAAGGAAGCGATATTGCTTCGTTAATTCCTGAAACAGATACGCTTATTCGTTTTTATAATCCTCGGATTGACCGTTGGCGTGAACATTTTCGCTTGAATGGAGTCATCATTGAGCCTTTAACCGACATCGGTGAAGCAACCATCCGAATTTTGCAAATGAATCACGAAGACCAAACTTTAGAACGCGAAGTTTTGAACAGACGCAGACGTTATCCAAGCCAACCAGCCTTGACACTGATAATGGAACATTAAACAAAAGCCATTTAGAATTACCTCCGGCGTTTCGTTTCTTGGAACATCGGAAACTCGCGGCAATGTGGCGATTCAGATTTTGTTGCAGTCACCTAAAATTGGCGTGTAATCAATCCGAATATTAAAGAGGTATTACTCAGAAACTTCATTAATTTGTATATTGAAATCAGCTAAATCAAACTCATCAGAAACAAGATTATAAATTTTTACGATATGTTGCGCCTCTTTAATTTCTTTGAAATATTCAGGAGAATGATAGTCATAAACCCTATATTTTCCTTCGACTTTGATTTCAATCATAAAAGTTTCGCAATCAGGACAAACTTCATTCCCTACCTCATCTCCATCGGGTAAAGTCAGTATTTGTTCGGTAACTAGCTGTTGCCAAAAGATTTTCCAACCTGATTTTGGATTATTTATTGCTTCACGAAAAAATTTTGTTGGCGGTTTTTTCTTGTCTAAATCTGACATTTTAATAGTCCTTCTGATTAAATTGGCAAACCATTTATTATCTAATCGTTTAAGAATCAAAACCGAATCTTGAGTGCTAAAAGAAGAAAATCTCCAAAGACGGACTTCTAAATTTTCACTTGTAATTTCCGCATTTTCAAGAGTCGAAACTCCAAAGTCTTTTGATACTTCTTCAATAAATTGTCTGAATTGTTTTTTGGCTTTTTCGAGACGTTCGGCTTTTTCAGTTTTCTCAAATTCGGTTAAAGTTGGTTGCAGGCTTGGTAAATTTGAAACTTCTATATTTGGCGGATAATTTTGAACACAGGATGAAAATAGAAGAGTTATCACTAAAATTGGAGATTTTTTCATAATCAAATCCTTTACCTCCCACAAAATCAGTAGCAATACTTTCGTAGAATTCTTAGCAAACTTTTACTTACAATCGCCCCTCGATTCACCCGATTTTTGTCCAATCTTCTTCATCCTGCCTTCAACCTGTGGCGAAATAGTCGAATTTGGCGATTGCCGAATTGCGCGTTCAAAGACTTCGGAATCTTTTTGGGCTTCTTCGGCTTTGATTAAAATTTTCGCGTCTTTGAACATCGTGTAGCCATCGCCGCCGCGTGTCACCAAAAAGTCCGAAGTCGCTAAACTGTAAGTTTTGCTTTCGTTTAGAGGCTGTCCGCCGACCTTGATTTCGCTGACGCGACTGCCCGCCGGTTTGGAAATATCGTAGGTGAACGTCATGCCCGAAACTTGCGGAAAACGTCCAGGTTCGCTGTCTTCGGCACTGCGGGCAACGCCGTGTTCCAAAACTTCGCGCAAAGTTTTTCCGCTAATTTCAATCTTCACAATCGGATTGTTAAACGGCAAAATTGCCAGCACATCGCGTTTGGTCAGCATTCCGGGGTTGTAGGTCAAATCCGCCCGAATTGAGCCGCCGTTGACGAATCCGATGTCGGAATTGGTCACGTTTCGATACGAATCGGCGATAAAATTTCCGATATTGGTTTCTTTGTTACGGCTGGAAAATGAGGTTGCGTCCAAAACTTCGCCCGTCATTCCAATCGGCTCAGAAAGTTTCTGCAAAAGGTCTTTGTATCTGTCCACGACAGCGGCAAATTCGGGCGCGTCTTCAATTTTGTTATTGACAGGGATAATCTGCCAATCCATTTGTTCGAGTCGTCCCGTGTTTTTGTTGATAAAAAGGTCAAAACGCCCAAGTTCGCGGGCATCTGCCGTCATTTTGAAAATCGGTGTCTCGTTGGAACTGCTTTGCAAAAGTGTGTGTTCGTGTCCGCCTAAGATAAGGTCAAAATCGGCGCATTTGGCAAGTTTTTTATCTTCCGCCATCGAAAGATGTGTCAATCCGATAATCGTTTTCGCGCCTTTTTTTCGCATCTGCGGGACATATTTTTTCGCCGTTTGGCAAAAATCTTGCACTTCCAAATGTTCTTCCATCGAAGAAGTTTGCTTGGTTTCGGGGAGCAAAAAACCGATGATGCCAACCTTGACCCCGCCGATTTCACGAATCACAAACGGCGGCGTATCGGCAAAAATTTTGTTTGTCTTTTTGTCAAAAACATTCGCGCCGAGCCATTGAAATTTGGATTCTTTCATCCGTTGCAACAAAACATCGGTTTTGACATCAAATTCGTGATTGCCAAAGACGGCATAATCAATCCCGACGGCGTTCCAAGCGTCAATCATCTGCGCTCCCTTATAAGTGCGCGATTCAACCGATGGCGAAATCGTATCGCCGCCCATCGTAAAAATCGTGTTCGGATTTTCTGCCAAAGCCTTCTTTTTGAGCGTCAAAAGCCGAGCCAATCCGCCTCGCTCACCGCCGTCAACTGGCATAAAACTATAAACATCGTTGACGTGCAAAAAAGTCACTTTGACCAGACAATCTTCTTTCTTTTGTGCATTTACGGCAAATATGGAAAGAAGCAAAAACAGATTGATGAACAAAAGTTTTACAGAAGAAAAACGCATAATTGATACCCTCGCAAAGATAGAAAAAGATTAAAATGTAGGATTAAATCGTAAAATAGACTCCCATTTGTTAATTCTCAGTAGTTCCAAATTTACCTATTGATAGAGTCAAAAACTGAATCAGTATAGTGAGCGGTAGCGAACATCTCTAATTTTATTCAAGTTTAATCCCGCTAAACTTGCTCACTATCGTTCCCTCTACTGATTTAAGAACGACTATAACCTCCAAATTTGGATCTACTGATTCTACTTTGATGTTATAAAGACAGTTTCCCGCAGCGATGAACTATAATCGTTGTTGAAAATCAAAATCGTTCTTTGAAGGAGAAACCGTGATGTCATTATACATTGGAGTTGATTTTCATCCACATCAACAAACTGTTTGTTGGTGTGATACCGAAACTGGCGAAACCGACTTTGCCTAATTGCTACCACTCCTTGTTCTCATTATTCGCTGAAAGTGACGGACATTATTGTTGATAGTGCGACAACAGCTTCGCCGCATCGAATTGGCTTCTTTCTAAAGTCGTGGGGTGTCATTACGCTCTGCTCCATTTTACCTCACACTATTAAATTTATTGTTTCCAGCGATTTTAAGGAATTCTTTGCTACTTTGAATAAGCCCTAATAAAAAAAGGCGAGAAATTCATTTCAATTAGCCTCAGTTTGAAAAATTTTGTATATTACCTTTAAGAAAAACAATAAGAGCCTGTTTAAATTTTTGAGATTTGCGCTGAAAGCGTTTTTTGGAAAAGTAGCCAGAGGTGAAACCTCTGGAACATTGAAAATACGATTCGCGCATTGAAAATACGCTGAGAACCAATCTTTTCGCACCTTTCGGTGCGGAATCGGTTATGCAACTGACCAGACGCTTCGCATCTGGCTAGTTTCTTTTTGCCGCTTTCGCGGCTTAAAACTGAAAATTTAAACAGACTCTAAAACACGCCAAGGAATTCATTATGAAAAATAAAGCCATTAACTTTTTACTCTGCATAGCTATGGGATTTTTGTTGAGCTGTGCGCTGGTTGTGAATGCTCAGGTAACGCCCGAAACGGATAAAAAACCGAAGTGGGATGTGCTGAATCCGCCATACAAACTTAACAGCGTTTCGATTGATACAGACGAAACAACTTGGTCAAGTCTGGACATCACGCCCGATGGTAAAAAGTTTTTATTTGATATGCTGGGCGATATTTATGTGGTTGATATTGAGGGCGGGCAAGCGACTTATTTGACTCAAGATGTTTCGTGGGATATTCAACCGGCAGTCAGTCCTGATGGCAAGAAAATCGCTTTTATTTCGGATCGCGGGGGAATTTCAAACCTGTGGGTAATGGATATTGACGGCAAAAATCTCAAACAAGTGAGCGATGAAAAGAAAAATATTATTCACAGTCCAAAGTGGAGTCCCGATGGCGAATATATTGCCGTAATGAAAGGTATTATGTCGAGTCGGAGTATTCCGGCGGGCGAAATTTGGATGTATCATCGTTCCGGCGGTTCGGGCTATGCCGTCAAAAAACGCAAAGGTGGCAGGCGTGAACAAAAAAATATTGCCGATCCCGTATTTTCTCCCGATGGAAAATATCTCTATTTTACCGAAGATGTGACTGGCGGCTTTACCTTCGATTATAACCGTGACCCTTTGAAATCCATTTTTGCAATTACCCGTTACACGCTCGAAGATGGCAAAGAAGAGCGATATATCAGCGGAACGGGCGGTGCAATCGTGGCGACACCTTCGCCCGACGGCAAACATATTGCGTTTATTCGGCGGATTCAAAACAAAACTGCTTTATTTATCAAAGATTTAGCGACAGGACTTGAAAAACCGATTTTTACCGAAATGGAACGGGATATGCAAGAAGGTTTCGGTTCGGAAGGTTATTACGCATATTTTGATTGGACTCCCGATTCAGAAAATATTGTTTTTTGGACAGGCGGCAAATTCCACAAATTATCGCTCAAAGATCAATCGGTAAAAAATATTCCGGTGCGGGTTCAGGCAACGCTAAAATATGCTGATGCGGTTCGGTTTCCCGTCAATGTTGCTCCCGATGATTTTGATGTCAAACTTGTTCGTTGGGCGCAAAAATCTCCCGATAAAAAATCAATTCTTTTTCAAGCCTTGGGCAAATTGTATGTCAAGGATTTGGCAACTGGCACAACGAGTCGTTTAACCAAACAAAATAATCACGATGAATATTATCCGCGTTATTCAAACGATGGAAAATCAATCGTTTATACAACTTGGCACGATGTAGAACTTGGCACTATCAAAATAATTTCCGCAACATGGTGGGGATGAAGGAAAAACGATTTCAAATATGCCGGGTCGGTATATGGAGACGAATTTTTCGACTGATGGAAAATTGATTACTTACAACAAATTTAACGGTGGATTTTTGCTTGACCCGAAATATTCGATTGAACCCGGCATTTATGTGGCAAATCTCGAAACTAAAATCCATAAAAGAGTATCCGAATCAGGGTTTGATGCACATTTTGCGGGCGACAATGCGCGAGTTTATTTTACGACAGGCGTTCCAGCCAGAGATTACCCTGAACAACAACTTGTCAGCGTTGACCTCAACGGCAAAGACCGCCGTGAGCATCTCTACGGGGCAGATTTGGTGGAAGAATTTCGCCTCTCGCCCGATAAAAAATGGGTGGCTTTTACTTCGCAATACAATGCGTATGTGATGCCGTTCACTGAATTCGGACAGCGGATAGACGTTGGACCAAAAGCCAATTCAATTCAAGTTAAACAACTTTCCAGTCGTTCCGGGGAATCTCTGATTTGGAGCGCAGACAGCAAAACTGTCGGTTGGTCACACGGTTCGGATTATTATGAACGTGATTTGAAAGATGCGTTTGATTTTATTGAAGGCGCACCGCAAAAATTACCCAAACCAGTCGAAACAGGAACAAATCTTTCGTTTTCAAGTAAAGCTGATAAACCAAGTGGCTACAAGGCTTTAGTCGGCGGAAAAGTTGTCACAATGCGTGATGCAAAAAACATTCAAGAAGTTATTGAAAACGGTGTCGTGCTGATAAAAGACAACCGAATTGAGCAAGTTGGCAAAGTGGGTGCGGTGCAAATTCCAAAAGATGCGCTGATTATTGATACGAAAGGCAAAACGATAATTCCCGGCTTAATTGATGCCCACGCACACGGTTCGATGGCAACAAATCAGATTATTCCACGGCAAAACTGGAGTCAATATTCTAATCTTGCCTTTGGTGTGACAACCATTCACGATCCATCCAACGACACCAATGAAATTTTCTCAGCGGCAGAAATGCAACGCGCCGGATTGATTGTGACACCTCGAATTTATTCAACCGGACGCATTCTTTACGGGGCGGAATCCGTTGGGGCAAAAGCAATTATTGACAATTACGAAGATGCACTTTTCCATCTGCAACGAATGAAAGATAGCGGGGCAATTTCTGTCAAAAGCTACAATCAACCCGCCCGTTCGCAACGCCAGCAAGTAATTGCGGCTGCAAAACAACTGGGAATGATGGTCGTGCCGGAAGGCGGCGGTAAATTTCATCAGAATATTACAATGATGATTGACGGACATACGGGACTCGAACATTCGCTTCCGATTGCTCGCGGTTACAAAGATTTAAACACTCTTTGGGCAGCTACAAAATTTGGTTATACTCCAACATTTATCGTCTCTTACGGCGGTTTGATGGGCGAAGAATATTGGTATGACCGCACCGAAGTTTGGAAAAATCCACGCTTGCTTCGCTACACTCCGGCAACAATTTTGGACGCTCGTTCAATCAGAAGACCAACCGCGCCGGACAATCAATATAATCATTTTGAAGTTGCCAAATATGCAAAAACATTAGCTGATAAAGGTGTCAGCGTCCATATCGGCGCACACGGACAACGCGAAGGTTTAGCCTCGCATTGGGAACTTTGGATTATGGGGCAAGGTGGTTTTACGCCTTGGGAAGCACTCCGCAACGGCACGATTAGCGGCGCAACTCATCTTGGAATGGACAAAGATATTGGCAGTCTTGAAGTTGGTAAATTAGCCGATTTAGTCGTCATTGACGGCGATGTTTTGAAAGATTTACGACGCAGCGAATTTGTCACACACACAATTATCAATGGTCGTGTTTATGATGCGGCAACGATGAATGAACTCGGGAGTAATAAAAAACGTCCGCCATTTTTCTTTGAGTCTTTACAAAAATTTTATATGCCGGCTGACACAAAAGAGGCGATGGAAGTAAAAGCTGAAAAATTCGGTTGGACGCATTGATTAGTAATTTAAGTTTCTTTGTTTTTCATTGATGGCGGAAACCCGCACGTTAGTAAGGGTGTCAAAGTTGAGTAATTGCAAGAGTTTAGCACACTTGCTTACCCGCGTGTTTCCGCCTTTTTTGGCTAAATTCTTTTTCATTATTTTCAAGTTATTTGGTATAACTACGACCAATCCGCAATCCAAAATCCCAAATTGAATCAGTCTCCCAACCACGACTTCCCGCCAAACATCTTCGCCCCGCCGATGGAGATGTATGCGGCATACGCCATGATGGCAAAGTAAATGACGAGGGTGGCTACAGTTTGGGGAAAGAGGATGCTCGCCGAGTCAAAAGATAGCGGTAAATAACCACCGATTGACCTAAAAAAGAACAGTGCGGACGCTAGTGCAACAATCCCAAAACGGTTAAGGACAAATATCATGAAGAAAACCAAAATCGCATTAGATACATAGACAAACATGTAATCGGCAGCTCCGAAAGAAAATGCAAAGTATGCCGTTAGAAGTATGCCGGACAAAATTATCGTTACTTTCTTGTTTCGGGTAAAAAAATAGAGTATCAGGAAAATCGCCAAATAACTCAAGACAAAGGTGAGCACAAAGCCTAGAATCCAAACGAACATAGCCATCCCATCGAGAAAACTGTCCGTAGCCTCCCAAAATATAGCAGTTTGAAACAGCCTTTTTCCATCCAATCCAAACTCGGCGACAAATCTGACGACCGCGGTGATAAGGAAACAAATACAAGACGCTGCTCCGCCGATCAGAATATCCCGCCCGACCATCGGATCGCGGAAATCGCCCGCCAGCAGACGATTCCACGAGATCAGATATTCCGACCACCAGCGGCGGACAAAAGGTTCTAAGGCACAATAAATTAAACCCGTAAATAGTGAGGTAAATAAACTTTGTCTAATGATTTTAACCAACACAGCGAATTCCTGCGAAGAGTTAAAAACGTGATCGAAGTCAGAAAGACTAATAACAAATCCCAACACCATAAAAACTAAGACAATTTTAGCCGTTCCCCGCAAATCAGCCCGTCCGTTTTTGATGTTATGCCAGACCAGCACAATGACTCCGATAAACAAAATGCTAAACTATCACCAAGATAAAAATCGAACTATTTCCGGGGGCAATGTAAACCTGCGGTTTTTCATCCCACGGAGCAACCACGCGAAAATAAACCGGCTTGCCTTCAAACGAAGCGGCTTCGATCCGAATCGGAATGTCCGCCCAATCCGCCATTGTTCCTTTCCACGCGGCTCGCTCGTCAAACCCAAAAGGCGGTCTCCATTGGGATTCGGTCGTTTCAAATTTAGTTTGGTCGAGTCCCGCCTCGACAAAAAACTTGTTCCAGTCAACTTTCGCCGCCTCTGATTTGTTTTCGGTTGTTTCCGGTGGAACTGCGTTAAACTCGATCAATCGTCCGGTGGTATCGGTCAGAACGCTGATCATTCCGGGAACTGTCAGCGGCGGGTCAAACCATGCCACTCGATTACCATCCCAAGGGCGTAAAGGTTGCGGCGATTGTCGATAAAGCAGACCCACAATAAAGGGTTGTCCGGTTCGCAGTCGTTCGACTATTTTGGGTGTTGTCTCATTCTGAGTCGCCCATATTTGAATAAAATCCTGATCGGCACGAGTGATGTGATATTTGATGTCAGCGGGTTTCTCCGTATAGCCGAAACTCTTAATCATTCGCTTCGTATTCTCAGCTAATACTTCGGGCGATTTATCAAACGGAATCAGATTATTAACTGAGTAAAACCCTCGAACATAAACAATCGCTAGTGCAGCCACGACAAAGAACGCGAAACAAGCCAACGCCACTTTCGGTTTCAACGCTCCTTTCTTCGGCGAAGCGGCAATCATCTCAGGAGTCGGCGTTTGCCCCGCATCCAAGGCAATCTGCAACGGATTTCCACCCGGCAAAGCCATCGCAACGTGAAATGCGGATTGCGGACGATCGTTCGGATTCTTTTCGATACATTGCGAAATTACGCTTTCAACCAACGGGTCAATTCCTTTGACAAATTCCGATGGATTGGTCGGCGTTTCCGAGTTTGTTTGCGAATCAATTCGGGAATCGAATCGGCGGAGAAGGCTTGTTTGCCCGTGAAAATCTCGTATAAAACTAAACCGAGGGCTAAATATCACTTTTGGCCGAAATATCTTTTCCCGTAATCTGTTCGGGCGACATATAGGCAGGTGTGCCGACACGAAGATTATCTTTGGCAATTTCCGCTTCAACTCCCGCAATGCCAAAATCGGTGATTCGTGCTTTACCATTTTGAATCAATAATGATGTTGGCAGGTTTGAAATCACGATGCAGGATTCCCGCATTGTGAATCGCCGAAAGTCCAACGCAAAGCTGACGAGCAATCTCAATCGCCCGTTCAGACGAAAGCCGTCCAACTCTCCGCAACAATGACGATAAATCATCACCATCAATAAATTCCATCGAAAGAAAATGCTTGCCGTCAATCTCGCCAATATCGAAAACTCTGCAGACATTGACGTGAGCCACTTGCGGCATTACGAACTTCAGCGTGAAATCGTTCAAGTGCGGCAGAATCTTTTTGAAAATTATCGGGCAAAAATTTCAAGGCAACAGTTTGCGAAAGTTTGATGTCTTCAGCTTTATAAACTTCACCCATTCCACCTTTGCCAACTAAACCGAGAATTCGATAACGGCTGGCGAGAATCGTTCCCGCGACAAAACTACCTTTATGAACTTCGCCCGTTGTATTTTTGCCAATCAGAGTTTTGTTTTCCTCAATCAAATCAGCAACTTCCGCCACCGCACCTTTTTCGAGAAAAGTGTCGGAATCCTCAAATGAACGAAGCAGTTTCTCAACTTCCTTTCGCAATTCAGCATCATCAGCCACACGATTTTTTTAAGAAATTTTCGCGCTTCTTTACCTGTAATGCAGATGCCGCTTCAAAAAGACCTTTAATTTTCTGCCAACGCTCGGCTATTTCTTCGGTTGCGTCAAATTGTTTGGTTTCTTGGGTTTCGTTTGAATTATTCATCGAATTGTTGTTCGCTCATCATAAACCTCTTTCGGATTTTTTCAAATCAATTTATCCACGAAGCAACACGAAGCGGACACCAAGGAAAGAAAAATCTGCCAATTTGTTCAAATCTGCACTGACAATGCCGATTAGTATTTCAAAAAGAGGAAAAAAACTTCGTGTTTCTTTCGTGAAACTTCGTGGATAATCTCCTCTTTATCTTAAATTACTCCGAAATATACTCATTTATCTAAGCGACATTTCTTTATCAAAACGCTAATTTTTTTTTATGTTATTATTTTCCGATTACAACCAGCTTTCGGAATGAGGTCAAAATGAAAAGAAATTTAATTTTAGTAGCTGTGTTTTTTTGCCTGAGTTTAAATGTTTTCGGGCAAACTATGCCGAATTTCAAAATGGTTTTGCCGAGTTTGACTGATTCGGAAATTAACACTTTTGATACTGTTCACGGAGTTTATTTTAATCCATCGGTTAAATCTAAAAATCAACTTGTCGTCTTTATTCCCGGCACAAACGGCAACGGAATGGGTGGAAAACTATTTGCTCAAGTGGCGGCAGATGAAGGCTTTCACGTTGTCAGTTTGAGTTACCCTACATCTATTGCGGCAACGATTTGTCATTCGCAAAATGATGAGAATTGTTTTGAAAATTTTCGGCGCGAAATTATTGAAGGTAAAGATTTATCCACTTTAATTGAAGTAAATCGAGCAAATAGTATCGAAAATCGTTTGCAAAAATTACTCGTTTATCTCAAGAAAAACTTTGCCTCAGAAAATTGGGGACAATATTTGAACAATGATGACGAAATAAATTGGGAAAAGTTAATTCTCAGCGGACAATCTCAAGGCGGTGGACACGCGCCGTTGATGGCAAAATTTCACAAAGTTTCGCGGGTGATTATGTTTAGTGCGCCGAAAGATTGGGATAGAACCAACAATAAACCCGCCAAATGGTATGGCGAGGGCGCGACTCCGCTCAAAAATTATTTTGCTTTCAATCACAAGCAAGATAAACAAGGTTGCGACTATCCGCAACAATTAGAAATTCTTAAAACGCTTGGACTTTATCAATTTGGCGAACCTGCTGACATTGATAAAACTGCGTATCCTTTCAACAATTCACGAATATTAATCACCGATTTTCCGGGTAGTCCGATAAACTCGCTTGAAGCCCATACTTCGTTAATGGGCGGCAAAACCCCGCTTGATAAAGATGGAATTCCGCTTTTCAAACCTGTTTGGATTTATATGTTGACGGCTGAATAAAAAAAAACTGCAAAAAACTAATAGACATCTTTCTAAAATAAGTCCGCTTGCGGACAGCAGAATCAAGCTACTCGCGTGAGCGTGTAGTTGTTGATAATTAACGATTTAGAGTCCGTTTGCGGACGACAGCAATTTCTACCGCCTGCAAAACAGGCTAGTTGTGGAATACGACATTTCTACACGCTCTCGCGTGTAGCTTGATTCTCCCGTCCGCAAACGGACTGGCTTTTGAGTTATTGTGATTTATCTTTTTATTTCAAATTCTCTATCTACTTGGCAGACAAGTGTTTATTTAGGAAAGATGTCTAATCGATATTCGTTCTAAAATTAAGTAAAGAAAAAAGTTTCAGACTTTAAAAATTATCGTATAATAATCGTATTGAGGTAGAAAATTTATGGATGGAAATACAGATTTAAATATTGAT
The DNA here is from genome assembly GCA_963779235.1 of Pyrinomonadaceae bacterium. GTDB lineage: Bacteria > Acidobacteriota > Blastocatellia > Pyrinomonadales > Pyrinomonadaceae > JAIBCC01. The sequence continues at coordinate 406,216 of CAVZXI010000018.1, read as the reverse complement.
GGAAAAGGCGCGTTTGTTGATTCTTTGAAACGCAACAACGCCAAAATCCGCGAGGACAGAGCGATTTCGATTGCCGAAGATGCTCAAATTATTTACAAACGCGAGGTTGAAGATTTGGAAATTCAAATCAAGCGTTTAAGACGTGAACGCGATTCGATGTTGGATTTATCGCCAACAACTGCCGACAGTTTAGTTTTGGCAACTGATTTTGATTCAAAACAATTTGTCGAAAAAGACATCCAGATTGGCATTCAAATCAGAAATTTGGAAATTAAACTCGAAATTGCGAGAGAAAGATACAATTATTTATTTGGGTAAAATAGATTTGTTCATTGATTCATTTGTTCATTGTTTTTGAATGAGTCAATGGATAAATGAATCAATGATTCAATAATAAAATTATGGGATATACAAGTTATTCAATTACGAGCCGCGCCGTCAGAGCCGAAGCGTTGGGTTATGACACAAAATCGCGCGACGAAATTTTTGTTCAGCAAAAAGAACGCCGAATCCACGATTCAATGGATCCGAAAAAAGCTTTAATGCGCGAAAGTCGGGATTCAGAGATACATCCGCTTTCAGTTCCGATTGTAATTGCGCTTGATGTAACGGGTTCAATGCGGACGATTCCGCATCAATTGGTCAAAGACGGTTTGCCGAAATTAATGCAATCCATTATGCAAAAGGGAATTAAAGACCCGCAAATTTTGTTTGTCGCAGTTGGCGATTGTGAATGCGACAGTTATCCGTTGCAAGTCGGACAATTTGAATCGGGTGACGAAGAACTCGATTTGTGGCTCACTCGCACCTATCTCGAAGGCGGTGGTGGCGGAAATGCGGGCGAAAGTTACAACCTCGCGTATGCGTTTGCGGGAATGCGAACAAAACACGATGCTTGGGACAAACGCCAGCAAAAAGGTTTTCTGTTCACGATTGGCGATGAGCCGTGTTTGCCGCATTTAACTTCGATTGAATTGCGCGAAACGATGGATGAACCAAGTCAAAAAACTTATTCAACAGATGAACTTTTGACCAAAGCAAAAGAGCAATATCACGTTTATCATCTGCACGTTATGGAAGGTTCGGCGGGATATACTTCGCTTGGATATTGGAAAGAATTGTTGCGCGAAAACTGCATCGAAGTTGCTCATAGCGAAGATATTCCGGGAATAATTTCGGATATTATCACTAAGCAAGGCGATAAAATTTTGCAAGATTTGAGCGGAACAAAAGCGGTTGAGGAAGAAGAAATAATTCTGTAAGAAAATTGCCCGCGAAATACGCTAAAAGACGCGAAAACAAAGGGGTAATATCTTTTGGATTTGATTTTATTTTAGTGTATTTCGCGTGTTTCGCGGGCAAATAAAAAAATGAATGAAAGCGCAAATTGTTGTCGGGCTTGGATTTGGCGATGAAGGCAAAGGCATCACAACCGATTATCTTTGCTCACAAAACGAAAATAGTTTGGTCGTCAGATTTTCGGGCGGACAACAATGCGGACATAACGTCTGCATCGGTGATAAAAGCCACGTTCATTCAAATTTTGGAAGCGGCACTCTGCGCGGGGTGCCGTCTTTTTTTTCGGAACATTGCACATTTTATCCTGTGACAATGTTCAATGAATTGAAGGTTTTAGAGCAAAAAAATGTCTCGCCGAAACTTTATCTTCATCCACTCGCGAAACTAACCACGCCCTACGACGTAATCGCCAATCGAATTTTAGAGAGAAAAAACAATCACGGCAGTTGTGGTCTGGGAATCGGAACGACAATGAAGCGTGATGAGTTGGGCTACAAACTGTTTGCGATTGATTTGGAAAATGTAAAATTATTGAAAATCAAACTTGATGAAATTGGCAAATATTACGAAAATTTTATCGAATATTCTGCTGAAGACAAAGAGTTGCTTGATGATGAATTAGAAAATTTCTACGCTTTTTTACCGCATTTACCGATTCAAATTGCGAACTATTCAATACTCCAAGCCTTTGAAAACATTATCTTTGAAGGCTCTCAGGGCATAATGCTCGACCAACATCACGGCATTTTCCCACACGTTACTTTTGCAAATACGACCTCTAAAAATGCGATTGAAATTTGCGATAAATTAAACATCAAAAGTCGTGAAATTTTCTACATTACTCGTTGTTATGCAACCCGTCACGGAGTTGGTTGGATGCCGAATGAAGAAAATGTTGAGTTAATCAATACCGAAGCGGAAATAAATGTTTTCAATGAACATCAAAAAGATTTTCGGATTGGTGAAATTGATTATAATTTACTACATTCAGCCTTAAAAATTGATGAAATTTATTCGGGAAATATCGATAAAAATTTGGTTGTTACTTGCCTCGACCAGCGCGAGAAATTTAAATTTGATTACTCGAAAATAAACACAACATTCAAAGATATTTACGAATCGCGCTCGCCTTATTCTGAAAAAATTACAAAATTGAGTTAGAATCATTTCAAAACCCCTAGAAAAAATCTTTGGAGAAAAAATGAACAAACTTTGGTTATTCCTAATTCTAATTGCGTTTAGTGTCAATATTTTTGCCCAAAAACAAGGCAAATACACAAATCTTTTCAACGAACAAAAGATTAAAAATCTAACCCGATTTATTGCCGATGATGGCTTTCAGGGACGTGCGCCGGGTTCAGCCGCCGGAGAACTTTCGGCAAAGTTTATCGCGCTTCAACTCGAACAACTTGGAATTAAACCTGCGAATAACGGCTCCTATTTTCAGCCTGTTTCGTTGGTTGCAATTAAAACGAATCCGAATACGATGTTGAACGTCAACGGCACGAATTATAAGTTTGGCGATGATTTTGTCGGCTCAACCGGAGCGCAAATCGATAATATTTCGATTGATGGCGAACTTGTTTTTGTTGGTTACGGGGTTGATGCGCCAGAACAAAAATGGAACGATTGGAAAGGCGACCGGGACGATTATCAAGGGCAAAGTTGTGGTGATGATCGTCAACGATCCGCCAGCGACTGAAAAAGAACCGAATTTGTTTGGCGGAAAGGCTTTAACCTATTACGGACGTTGGACTTATAAATTTGAAGAAGCGGCTCGACGAGGCGCGGCTGGCGTGATTTTGGTTCACACCGCGCGATTCTGCCGGATATGGTTGGAATGTGGTTCGCACCTCAAATGGCAATTGGCGTTTCGATGTTGCCCGAACTCCGAACGACAAAACTCCTGTTTTGAATTGGCGTTCGTGGATGACCGAAGACACGGCTCGCGCGATTTTCAGACAAGGCGGAAAGGATTTGGACGAACTGAGAATCAAGGCTCGCAATCGTGATTTTAAACCCGTCAAACTTGGAGTTCGCGCCAAAATTGACGTGAAATCCGAAATGAAACGGGTTAATTCAAACAATGTAATTGGTTATTTGGGAAGGAAGCGATTAAAATTCAAAGACCAAAATTTAATTTAGACCGCACATTGGGATCATTTGGGAGTCGGCGAGGCTAATCCAACTGGTGACAATATTTACAATGGCGCATTGGATAATGCTTCGGGTTGTGCCTCAATTTTGGCGATTGCCGAAGCCATCACCAAATTACCGAAAAAAGAACAGCCGAAACGCTCGCAAGTTTTCCTTTTCACTACCGCCGAAGAACAAGGACTTTTAGGCGCGGAATGGTATGCGAAAAATCCGATTTTCCCGCTCGAAAAAACTGCCGCCAATATCAATCACGATGGGGCAAATTTCTTTGGATTAACCCAAGATTACGGAGCGTTAGGCGCGGAACGCTCAGAAGAAACTTGGAAAATCGTTCAACGATATTTTGAAAGAACGCGGAATGACTTTTTCCCCCGATGACCGAACCGAACAAGGATTCTTTTTCCGTTCAGCGATCATTTTCCGTTTGCTAAAGGGGGCGTTCCGGCCTTGAGCGTCAGTAGCGGTGAAACATTTTTGGATAAATCATTGATGCCAAAAAGATAGCCGAAGAATACAATGCCAAAAATTATCATCAGCCATCTGATAATTTTGATGAAAATTGGCGATTTGACGGTGTTGTGCAAATCGTTGGAAATCTCAGTTGGCGATTGGGCTGAAAATCTCAAATATGGATAAATTGCCAAAGTTCAAAAAAGACGACGAATTTGCTAAGGCACAGCCGAATCGGAAGTAAAAAGTAAAAAGTAAAAAATGAAAGCACAGATAAATTTTGATTTAAATTAATAGCCTGTCTGTGTTTTTATTTTTGGAATCCAAGTAGAAACTCCCTCGTTTGAAGGATTACTTCGTCAGCAGTTTTTCCCATAAAAAGGTAATGTCCGGCGTTTTTCATTTCAACAACTTTCCCACGCTTTAATTCCTTGCGAAATTGCTCCCGGCTCGCCTGATTTCTTGGCACCATCACTTCTTGCCACCAGGCTTGCATCTTTTTGCGGGTTTCTTCGTCGGTTTGCGGCGTTATTTGAGGATTATTTTCAGCCACATCATAAAAAGATAACGCCGGAGACTTGACCTTCTTGTAATCCAATTTCAGGGTGAGCGAGCCTTTCAGCGTGGAAACATAAACATTCCAAGTATCGGGCGGCAACATATTTTCCACTACAATCTCAGACGCATTGGGGCAATCGCTTACTTCACGAAAGAGACGCTTGTAAAGCAAGGGAATGCCGGGAATCTCCTTATCACACTCAAAATTTTTAGAACGGTCATACGCGGCATCAAGATAGACAAGTTTTCCGATTTGTTTTGGATAAAGCCCGGCAAACAAAGTCATTTCATCTCCTGCCAGTGAATGTCCAATATGTGCGCTTTTTTTATCTTCAGCGCATCCAGAAATTTATGGATGTCTTCAACTCTGGTTTTGGTATCGTATCCGTTTTTCGGTTTGTCGGTTTCGCCAAAGCCGCGACGGGTTAAGCCAATAACGTGAAATTTGTCTGTGAATTTCGTGGCGAACTCGTCAAATATATGGGCATCGTTACCAAAACCACTAAGCAACAGCACGACTTCGCCCGTTCCGCCCCAATCAAGATAGTTCATTTTGATTCCATTAGCCGTGATAAATTCGCTTTTATGTGGTGATTTATCAATGGGTTTGACGGGAGCAGCGGTTTCCGAACTTAATTTTTGAGCCGGAATTTTGTTTCCACCTTGAATCACTATCAAACCAGTTACTTGATTGTTCGCATCCTTACTAAATGTGACTTTTACGGGCTGTCCTTTCAACACAAAATCAGTTTCAGATTCAGCGATAAGCTCAGTTTTGGTTGGATCGCCGGTTACTTGCACCATCAATTTTCCATTTTCCAAAGTAATAATAACGATGCCTTGACCCAATTGATACTGTCCAACATACTGGTTGAGATTAGAATTTTGAGCGCGAACATCAAGACTTCCAAGCAGAAAAATTACAAGAAATAACGCGAGCCAATTTATTCGATTTAATTTTCTTTTCATTCGTCTTTCTCCACTATTTAATTTTCTTGGCAATCTGTTCGCCGTTTTGACTCAGCGTGACACTTGCTATCTTCCCTTCGGCATTGCGATTGAAAGTCAGTTTTGCCGCAACAACTTTTAAGAAAAACTTATTGTCGGATTCAGCGAAAACGCGAAAGCGTGGTTGCCCGGTCAACTGCACAAAAAGTTTATCGTTACTGCGCGTAATCGTAATAATAACCTTGGGCGCGAGTTCATATTCCCCGATGTATTCCTCCAAAAGCTTTTCGCTAACCGCTAAAACTGGCGTAACTTTCTTGAGGGGAAATTTTGGGTCGAAAAAGTGCATTCCGATGTCGTCAGATGATTCGGCTGTGTTGCTCAGAACTACAATCGCTTTCTTTTTTCCTGCTAGAAATCCCGCAAAGGTGCGAAATCCGCCGGTTCCGCCGTTATGCCAAACAACCTCATTGCCTTCGGAAGTTGGAAAAATATGCCACGCCAGACCAATTTTCATTGTTCCGCCTGCGGCACGCCGAAATTTGTGTGATTCGGCAAACGCAGTAAAAAGTTTGGATTTTGTTAATCCGGCATTGGCTGCCAGAAATTTAGCCATATCTTTGGTGTTTGAACGCAACGCGCCCGCGCCCGCAAGTGTCGGTAAATCCCAATTTGAAGCCGGTTCGCCGCCATCATCAAAACCTTGCGACATTTTCGATTTCAAAGCGGGCGACAAAGTAATTGTCGTATCATTCATTTTCAACGGTTTGAGAATCCGTGTTTTGACTAAATTTTCATAACTCATTCCGGCTTTTAGACTTAGAATATGTCCAACCAAACCCATTCCAACATTTGAATATTCGTATTGCGCGCCGATGTCGCGTGTCAATTGATAGGTTGACAAAAACTCATACAATTGGGCAACGGTATAATCGGCGTAGGGATTAACCATACTTTTAATTTGAAAATTAGTCGGCAAACTCGGCAATCCTGAAGAGTGTGTGATTAGATCGATCAGGGTAATTTCTTTGCCGCCTCGAATTGGAGTTTTAGAAATCGGCAAATGTTTAGAAATCGGGTCGTCAAGACGAACCTCCCCCCGCTCAACCGCTTGGGCTAAAAGGATGCCGGTAAAAGCCTTGGTAATTGAACCAATTTCATAAAGAGTGTTTTCATCCACGTTTTTCGCACCGGCAGTTTTATCCATTTTGCCGTAATTGATAAAGCGAGTCCCTTTTTCGTCAATGACGGCGACCGAAATGCCTTGAATTGTTTTACCGACATCAATACGCTCTCGCAAAGTGTCCGCGATTTCTTTTTCTGGTTGCGCTTGTGTTGTTGTAAATGCTGCAAAAAGCAAAAATAATGCCAATAATTTTTTCATAAAGTTCCTCTGAATTGTTTTACGATTTTCTGCCCGCGAATCTACGCCAATGAACGCGAATCAAAAGCCAATTGGAAGATTTTCAGGCAACTACCGAAAAAAGAGAAAATATTCGCGCCGATTCGCGTTCATTCGCGGGCAAACTTTCTTTTTGTTGTCTGACCGAAATTTTGAGACCGTTTAGTCAATGTGATTCCGTGCATTTATTTTCCACCAATGTCCTCAAACCGCTGATTTCCAATTCTAAACTCACGCCAATCTTTGTAGTCAAAATGCCACCATTCGGCTTCATAAACGGTAAAACCTTCAGATTCCATCGCATCGCGTAACAACTCCCGATGCCAGCGTTGCAAAGAAGTTCCGCCCGGATAATTGGGAAACGAGCGATCAGTAGTTTCATCGTAAGTGCCTGGCATTTCAACAGGTTTGCCCGTTTTCAAATCGAAAAGTGTTAAATCAACCGCCGCGCCGCGATTATGGCGCGATCCGTTTGCCGGATTGGCGACAAAAATCTTTTTATCCTCCGGCGTGGCATCCCAAAAGGTTTTGGTCACATACCAAGGACGATAGCCGTCGTGAATCAGCAATCCGTAGCCTTGTTTTCGCAATTTTTGGTTTGCCCTTGCCACAGATTCTGCCGCCGGACGCTGCAAAAATGCCCGTGCTTGCGAGTAAAAAACCTTTCCGAGAAAATTATTTTCACTGGCGTAACGAATTTCGAGTTTGATGGTTGGATCGAGTTTGGTTAATTCCACCAAATCCGTTTGGCGAAAATTACCTGCCTCAATCGGCGGTTTGGCAGACGAGTGCTTCTTTTAACAATTCATTAACCGGACGCTGGGGCGTAATCTGTAATTGATTGCCGGTTTCGGGTTCGATTTGGCGGCGTTTGAACGAAACATTAGCGGCGATTATTTCGGTTGCTTTTCCGTTTCGGTCACGTTTGAAGACAACCTGTTCGCCGTCGTATAAACCGCTTTTGGGAAAATTAAAAACATTTTCGGAAACCTGTTCGAGTTGGTCAAATTCAAATTGTTCAATCAAAACCCATAATTTGCGGTCGCGTTCAAAAACATAAAGTATGTCGTAATCAGGACCGTATTCGCCGATTAAACCACGCCATTTTTGCGAAACATTTGTCGGTTTTGCAACGGGAATTCGTTTGAAAGATTTATCGCCGATTTTAATACCATTTCCATCCGCATTCGGAACAATCCGAGTGCCGAAAAGGAATTTGTCATCAATTACTAGCGAATCGCCCTGAAAACTTAGACGCGGTTCAAAACCGCCGGTGAGACCCATTACCGAAAGATTGTTGCCGCGCCGGATTAAATCAATCGTCCTGTCTCCGCTGGTAAATCGTCCCGCAAGTTTTTTCACCAATCCGGCATCAATTGGCGAAGTGGTTTCAGGCTGCTCGATGGGCTTATTTTCTCTTTCCGCCAACATTGATTTTAAGGCAAGGTTGGCAACTCTGTGCGGTAACGCCGTTAGAAAAATCTTTGGTTGAAACAACAACAACGCCCAATTTATCATCGGGCAAAAGGCTCAGTTGAGTCGAAAAACCGTAAATCGCCCCGCCGTGGTCAACCTTGCGATGTCCCGCAAAGTCAGAGATATAAAAACCCAAGCCATAACCCGCTTTTTGATTCGGCTGGGCGTATTGCAATTCCCACATTTTTTCGAGCGTGCTTTTTTTCAAGACGGTGGCAGGGTTGTCGTCAGCCGAAAAGATCGCGCTGGCAAACCGTGACAAGTCTCCGGTCGTTGTATACATACTTCCGGCTGGGGCAATTCCGAGTTCGAAAACGGGAGCTTCAAAGGTTTTACCAAAAACCGTCCACATTTCGGCTTTTGACAAGTTTTTTTCAACATTCGGTGATGGTTGAAAATCACTTTCTTTCATTCCCAGCCGTTCAAGCAAGGAACTTTTCAAATATTTGGCAAATGGCTGCCTTTGCGTTTTTTCCAAAACATATCCAACGGCTGCAATGCCCGCGTTTGAATATTTGGTTCGGCTTTCGGGGGCGTAAACTAAAGCTGTTTGATTGAGACTTTTGACCGAATCCGCCAAAGAAGAATTATTTGAATCAAAATAACTCCCAATCGGCGGCTCTCGAACTAACCCGGCGCGATGCGACATCAATTGACGAAGCGTAATCGTTCTTCTTAAATGGATTCTTCGGCTTAAAGTCAGGTAAATAGTTTGAAATCGGTGCATCCAAATTGAGTTTCTTTTGCTCGACAAGCTGCATTACGGCAATGTCGGTAAAAAGTTTTGAAACCGAACCGACTCGAAATACGGTGTCCGCAGTAATCGGAGTTTTTGTTTGCGGATTAGAAAAGCCAAACCCGTGTTGCCAAACAATTTGCTGGTTATCAACGAGCGCAATACTGACACCCGGCAATTCTTTATCTGCCATCTCACGCTGAATAAGAGAATCGAGCATGGCAATGGTTTTCGGATATTTTTGCTGCGATTTGATTTCGGCAGTTTCTGATTTAACGACATTTTTGGTATAGCTAAATGCAAATAATATTAGCCCCAACGTCAAACTAAAAATGAGTATTGTCCGCAATTGTAATCTCATAAGTTCTTATACTGTATTAGCTTAAGTAAATTCTTCGGTTGAAAATAAGCGTGGGAATATTCTCAATGCTTCTACATCAATTGTTGCAAAATATCACTATAATACATCAATTGTTGTATTTTGCAATATTTTTCATTGACACAAATGCAACAATGTGTGTAAAATGCCTTTCGATTACATTAAATCTGCAACAACTAATGCAACAGATGTTTGTTCTGTTAATAATTTGAAGAATTCCGACTTAGTTTGGAAAACTTGTTGAATCGCAATATTTCATTACATTTTTGAATTCATAACTCAGTAAATAATTATGAAGGATAGTAAAGATATTCATAAAAAAAACGGAACTCCAAATACTGGCGAGGTCAAAAATGTTGCATCCCCAATAATTTTGGATGGTCAGACACCGCTTGAAAATAGATTTGTTGCCGCGCAAGACAGTTTGAGTTCCAGCCGTCAACGATTAATGAAGCAAATTTTGGACGAGCCGCAAGAAACCTTTTTTCTTTCATCGCGCGAAATGGGGCGACGTTATGGAGTTGATTCAGCCACAATTGTTCGCACCGTTCAAGCCATGGGCTACAAAAAATTTGCAGATTTTTCCCACGATTTACGCGAACATTTTGTCACCCAAATCACGCCATATACCGCGATGAAAGCGGCAACCCAACAAAGCCGAAGTATTGTTTCGCGCGTTAATCAAAGTCTTGAGCAAGATTTTGAAAATTTGAGTTTACTGAAAGCGACTTTGAGTCCGGATAAAGTGGTTGAACTTGCCAAGCAAATTCATCATTCCCAGCGAATAATTGTCGTTGGAGTAGATTTTGCGGCAGGTTTGGCAATGTCTTTAACTTACGGATTAGTGCGGTTAGGTTGCAATGCAGAAGCCCCAATCGGACACACCGGAACAGTGCAAGGCAAAATCAAAATGTTGACAAAAAAAGACTTATTGATACCAATTACATTTGGTCGAGGGTTGCGCGAAACGGTTGAAGCGGTTCAGCGGGCAAAAGAAAAAAGCGTTCCGACCTTTGGAATTACGGACAGCACCAAGAGTCCGCTGGTAAAATATTGCGATCAATATCTGATTGCTTCGACGGCTCGTTCATCGTTTTTGGATTCGTATGTTGCTCCGATGGCGGTCATCAATGCGATTCTGGTTGCTTGCGCTCACGTTAAACCGAAACGCGCCCTTGAATGGTTGGAACAAAGCGATAAAGAGTATGAAAGCGGAAAGCGTTGGTTTCGGGAAAATGAAGAAAAGCAATATTAAGTTCTATTTAAGTAGTTTTGAGAGGCAGGAAAAAAATGAAAAAAATTAAATGTTTAACTTTTTCGGTTTTGTTTATGGTATTTGCGTTTGTTTTTAGCGCAACGGCACAAACCACGACTTCGACTATCGAAGGAATTGTGACAGACGTTAACGGCGCAGTAGTTGCGGGTGCAACGATCAAGGCAAGCGGGACGACTTTGGCGGCGGAACGGAGCGTAACTTCTGACAAAGATGGCTTTTATCGAATTGTTGCGTTGCCTGCGGGAGCATACATAGTAACAATTTCGCAAACGGGCTTTGCTAACAACGCAAACAAAATTGAGTTGACGCTCAATAAAGTCTGCCGTTCTTAATGTGCAATTGAAGATTGGAGAGGCGGTTGGACAAGTAGATATTACAGCCGAAACCCCTTTGTTAGAACCCAGCACGTCTTCGATTGGAACAACCGTGACTCCAAAGCAAATTAGTGATTTACCTGTCAATGGACGAAACTATCTCGATTTGCTGCAACTTGTGCCGGGTGTGGCAATTAACCGCCAAGCCGATCCAGAGGGCGATAATGCCACCCCGGTTTTGGGGAACGGGGCGGAAATAATAATTTTTTCATTGACGGACATCCGAATAAAGATACGGTCAACGGCGGTCCTGCGGCACAATTTAATCAGGAAACGATTGCCGAATTCCAAGTTTTGACCACAGGTTACAAAGCCGAATTCGGACAAGCATCGGGAGCAATCGTCAACGTAATTACCAAAAGTGGCGGAAATCAATTTTCACGGTGTTGGTTCATTATTTCTCCGAAATGATCAATTAGATTCGTCAAATTCATTGGGAGCAACGAATACTCAAGCCCCCGACCTGAGCAGATATGATTACAGTATTGCAGGAGGCGGTCCGATTATTAAGGATAAGTTTTTCTTTTTTGCTTCTTCTGAACGAATCACCGAAAATCGTCAAATAGATTTTACTTTTCCCGATACCGGAAATGCAACTGTCAATGCGCTTGTTGAGAAATCAAGAAAATCCTTTTGATACTCCCTCCTTAGACTCAGAGAAACGAGAAACTTCATCAAACTCAATCAAAATCTTGGAAACCATCAATTGTCTCAAGAGTTTAATTACACAAACAGCCGAATCAAGAATTTTCTTCCGCTTTCTGCCGATCAGAAAGTTTGCCATCTGCACGAAATAATCTAGGCTCGCGAAGTTTGTTATTTGCATTAGGCGACACTATTTTATTCGGCAATCAAAGCAATCCGTATATTGTGACATTGCGGGCGGCTTATCGTGGAGAGCCTTCAAATACCGAACCTGCACACCCCGAAATTAAAGGTTCAACTCGCTTTAATCCATATAGCGGACCGGGCTCGTTTTTCTTTGGTGATTTGCCGGTGGTTGTTTTTGGAAATCCGAATACTCGCTTCAAATCTGAGTCAAAAATATGTTGCTCTTTCGGCTAATGTCAACAAATTGGTGGGTAATCACGATATTAAATTTGGGTGGAATTATCTGAGAACAAGAGTTGATGGGGTTGAAACACGGCGTTTGCAAAATCAGCTTTTTGCCACTGCTTCCGATTTTACGACTTTTGGAGCGGCCACTTCAGGAGTTTATTTACTTGCTGCAACCGTGGCGGAGTAACTCCGGCGAGCAGGATGAGATTCATCTGCTCAACAATTATGATGGTGTTTATGTTCAAGATGATTGGAAGATGTTAAATAATTTAAGTGTGAATCTGGGAATTCGGTGGGATTATGATTCTGAATTCCGCACCAAGAAAAATTTTGGACCGCGTTTGGGTGTGGCTTGGGCAGTTACACCGAAAACGGTCGTGCGGGCAAATTTTGGAGTTTATTACGACCAATTCCGTTTGGGACTGGTAAAAAATATTCCGGCATTTGGCGGCACAGACCAACGAACCGGGCAACTCTTTGTCTTCCCAAGACTTTTGTATGGTTCGCCGTCTTATGTTTCCAGTATTGCCTTATTGAGCGGATTGCCGGGCGGATGTTTTCAAAACTTGACTACCGGAAACTTAACTGATGCTCAAGTTGCAGCCGCCGGAGCGGACGGAATCTGCCCATTCACAGGCGCACCGTTTATTGGAGTTGACAGACTTAATCGGGTAGTGGCGGCAGGTCGCCAGCCGATTCCTGCCAATACTGTTGTGACTTCGGCTAATGTTCAGGCTTTGACGGGGCTTAACTCCACAGCAATATGCTGACCAGGCAAGTTTGGCAATCGGGCAGCCGGTCGGATATTTTATTTTCGGAAGTCTGGGACTTCTTGCAAAATCAAATAGTTCCGGCTAATCAAGTTCCGATAGGCATTGATGAAAATTTCAAAACTCCGAATACACTTGGATTCAGTGTTGGAATTCAACGGGAAATTAGTGAAAGATACCGTGCTTAATGGCAGACTATTATCACCGTGAAATGCGTAATCTTTTAGGGGCCGGAAGGACAATCTTCCATTCAGAGCCAGAGTTGTCGGACGGGTTTTTGATCCTCCTTTTCCGACTGGAGCCATTGACACTTTCGGACCGTGGTATGAAGGAAAATATGATGGATTGGTTCTTAGTGTAAATTCAAGGTTTGCCAAACGGTTTGTCGTTGGTTCAAGTTACAGTTATGCCAAAGCTACTGATAATTCACTTGGAATCAAGTCACGATTCCATCCGACAGTTTTGTCGGGATCGTGCCGGTTGTCACCCAAGGTGCTAATTCGAATGCCAACGGTTCATTTACAACTACTCAAGGAAGGTTTGTCGCCCAGGCGGGACAATTTTACAACGGTCCTGATTTGGATAAAGGACCTTCGGCATTTAGCTTTAGACCACGTTTTCCAAGTTAATGGGCTAGTTGATCTTCCGTGGCAATTCCAAATTAGTGCATTTTCAGGGCTCAAAGCGGTTTCCACTTTACAAGGGCAAATGCGGCTGGATCAACTGTTGAGCAAACTGACCCTGATGGTGATTCAACAATCAATGGACTTGACGTAAGAGCGGGACGAAATGCCTTTACTGCTCCGGCATTTACCAATTTCGATTTACGTTTTAGCAAAAGATTCAACTTTGGCGAAAGAGTTAAATTACACCTTTTGTTTGAGTTCTTTAACGTATTTAATCGGCAAAATCCGGCGGCAGTTGGAACAATAAATAGGAATCACCGGACAACCATTTGGCAAAGCAACCCAAGTTTTGCCGGGACGCGAAGGACAATTCGGATTTAGGGTTGAGTTTTAAGGGGGAAGATGCGGATTTGGGACCGACGGCAACATAAAAAACTCGAATCCGCATTTTTAACGAACTTTCCATTAGAGTTTAAAAATATTATTAGCCGCAGATAAACGCAGATTCCGCTGATAATTAAGAAAAATCCGCGTCTTCCGCGTAAATCGGCGGCAAAAAAGTCCCAATCTTTTTAATTACTGAAATGAACAAATTTCGTTACAATTTCGCGCTGATTTTCTTATTTATTTTCAGCCTTTTGCCGTTGCCAATCGTGGCGCAAAACGGCGAAGTTTACGACATCGTGATTCGCAATGGTCGAGTTTTGGACGGTGGGGGGAACCCTTGGATTCTAGCCGATGTAGGCATAAGAGATGGGAAATTTGTCCGCATCGGCAGAATCGAGGGGAAAGGCAAACGGGAGATTGATGCTAAAGGGAAATACGTTTCGCCGGGTTGGATTGATGTGATGGATCAATCCGGCTATGTTCTCCCGCAAAACGGTTTAGCGGAAAATAAATTATTAATGGGAGTAACAACTGCCATCGGCGGCGAAGGCGGAACACCCGTTCCGGCGGATAAAATTGGCGAATATTTTGCCGACCTTGAGAAAAAAGGCATCAGCATCAATTTCGGCAGTTATTACAGCGAAACCCAAGCCCGTGTCGCAATTTTAGGGCAAAACGATGTCGCTCCGAAACCTGAAGAACTTGAAAAAATGAAAGCCTTGATGGAAACGGCGATGAAGCAGGGCGCAATCGGAATGACTACGGCTTTGATTTATCCGCCATCAAGCTATGCCAAAACAGATGAATTGATCGAAATGGCAAAGGTGGCTGGCAAATATGGAGGTATTTATGCCAGCCACATTCGGGGGGAAGGAAAAGAACTTGTCCAATCAGTCGAAGAAGCCATAACGATTGGCGAAAAAGGAAATTTGCCCGTTGAAATTTTCCATCTCAAAGCCGCGTATCAACCCGGTTGGGGAACGCTAATGAAAGCCGCTGGAGAAAAAATTGAGGCGGCTCGAATGCGTGGCGTGGATGTGGCGGCGGATTTGTATCTTTACACAGCGGGCGGCACAGGACTCGAAGCGACAATTCCTTCTTGGGCTTTTGAAGGCGGTAAAGAAAAATTGATGGAGCGTCTGAAAGACCCGAAAATCCGTGCGAGGCTCAAAAGAGAACAAAAAACCGGTTCGCCCGGTTGGTGGAATATTGTCGAAGCGGCTGGCGGCTGGAACGGAATTATTCTGGCAAATGCTCAAAACAAAGATAATGCCCGTTTTCAAGGTAAAAGTATCGCGGCAATCGCCAAAGAATTGAAAAAAGACCCAGCAGATACAGCGTTTGATTTGGTCGCGCAGGGTAGCGGGCGAGTTTATGCCATCTATTTTATGATGAGCGAGCAGGACATTGAAACAGCCTTGAAATTCCCTTGGACAAGCATCGGCAGTGACGCAGGTGCCTCGCTCAAACAAAGTGAGGGCGATGCAATCGGTCTCTCACATCCGCGAGCCTACGGAAATTTTCCGCGTTTAATCGCCAAATATGTCCGTGAGAGAAAGGTTTTAACCCTGCCCGAAGCGATTCGTAAAATGACTTCTTGGGCAGCAACCCGAATGCGGATTCAAGGTCGCGGAGTAATCAAACAAGGTGGTTGGGCGGACGTGGTCATTTTTGATTTCGACAAAATTCAAGACAATGCCACCTTTGAAAAACCGCTTCTCAGCCCGATGGGAATTGATTATGTTTTAGTCAATGGAGAGGTTGTTATCGAAAACGGCAAACATACGGGAGCGCGTCCGGGCAAAGTAATTTACGGGCAGGGTTTTCAAAGGTAGTTAGAGTTAGGCATTTATGCGTGATTCAACATAAATAGTTAAATTCCTAGTTGAATAAAGACAACGTAATTCACGCCTTAAGGCGTAACTCTAACAATATTAGCTAAAAAAATGACAATGGTTTCCCAAGCTGATTCAACTATCACAATCCGCCAAATAACGAGCATTGCGGAAATGTGCGAGGTTGAAGAACTGCAAAAAATAGTTTGGCAAGTTCCTGATATTGAGGTTGTGCCGAATTCGCAATTGATCGCGGCAGTAAAAGCGGGCGGTGTTTTGCTGGGAGCCTTTGACGGGGAAAAGTTGGTCGGTTTTGCTTACGGTTTTGTCAGTTTTGAAAAAGGGAAAATGGCGCATCATTCACATATGCTTGCTGTTTTGCCTGAATATCGCAATTATAAACTCGGCGAAAAGTTGAAAAGAGCGCAAAAGGAATTTGTTCGTCAGCAGGGAATTTCAATGATGTCGTGGACGTTTGACCCGTTGCAGAGTTTGAACGCTTATTTCAATTTCAATAAACTCGGCGTAGTTTCCGACACTTATTTTATTGATTTTTACGGCGACGATGCTCCAAGTTTTTTGCATCAGAATAGCACTGACAGGCTTTGGGCGATTTGGAATTTGAAGGATGAGAGAACTGATTCTAAAATTGATTTTGAAAAGGTAAAACGGCTGGTTCAATTGGGAAAGAATGAAACTTTAGAAGTTTTCAATTTGGTTGGTGATGAATCCCAAGTTGCGATAGAAATTCCGTCGAATATAAACAAATTGCAGGAAGAAAATATTGAATTAGCCGTAGAATGGCGAAAAGCAACCCGTAGTGCTTTTATAGAGGCATTTGGAAAAGGCTACCTTGCGACAGGATTTTATCGAATGAATCGGGACGGGCAGGATTACGGTGTTTATTTGCTAACGCGAAAGATCTGAGTTTGAATTCAAATCCGTTTGGAGTCCAGCCTTTAGGCTGTAACCCTCAGTAATTAAGGAGCTTGCACACTAAAGCGTGGACTCCAAACGGTTGAATTTACTGAATATGGATTATTATTTATGAACGAAAAAAACAATTTGCTATCAAGACGCGAGATGCTTAAACGAGCGGCATTGGCAGGCGCAGGCGTGATTGCCGCTCCGATGATTAACCTAAATCGCTTCCAAATTTTTGCCAATTCGCCAACCGAATATTCGGCGCGGGCAATTGATTTGGTCAAACAATCAACCATTTTGGATATGCTTTGCATTTTGACTCTGGATTTTAGCAAACAAAACAAATGGTTTGCTAATCCCGAACTTTTTACGGCGGCAGATTTACAGCCATTTAAGGATTCGGGAATCAATGTCATTCATCCGGCAGTCGGCATTGGCGGACCCGAATCTTACACACAGGCTTTGCAGTTTTTCGCCGCTTGGAACGGGTTTATTGCCAATCACGATGAACTTTTGATGCGGGTTGATAGCATCGGAGACCTTGACCGCGTGAAAAAATCGGGCAAATTGGGTGTCATGCTTGGGCTGCAAAATTCTGATCAATTTCGCAGACCAGATGACGTTGATTTATTTCACGGAATCGGACAGCGGGTCTCACAGCTAACTTATAACTCGCGCAATCTGATTGGCAACGGCGCAACTGAACGACGTGATGAAGGAATTTCGGACTTTGGTATCGCCATCATCGAACGAATGAACAAAGTTGGGATGGCTGTGGACGTTTCGCATTGCGGTGACAAAACAACGCTTGATGCTTTTGATATTTCTAAAAAGCCTGTTCTGATTACGCATTCAAACTGCCGCGCACTCGTTCCCGGACATCCGCGTGTAAAAACTGATGAGGCAATCAAAAAAGTCGGCGAAAAGGGCGGTGTGATGGGCATTACGGGTGTCCGAATGTTCGTCAAAGCGTCTGAGCCAACCACCATCGAAGATGCGCTCGACCATTTTGACCATGTTAGAAAATTGATTGGAGCGGAGCATTTGGGAGTCGGGAGCGATATAGATTTGTATGGATATGACAAAATGCCGCCCGAATTAAACAAACAACTGCGGGCGGGCTACAAAGGAAGTTACGCCTTCCGCGAAAAGATTGATATTGAAGGACTTGACCATCCAAAACGGATGTTTGATTTGACCGAAGGCTTAATTCGCCGAAAATACAGTAATAAGGACATTCAGGGGATTCTTGGCGGTAATTTTGCACGGGTTTTGAAACAGATTTGGCAGACCGGTTAAAGGCAGAAACACGCGCGTTAGCAAGTGTGTCAACCGACTGTAATTATTCAACTTTTACACCCTTATTAACGTGCGGGTTTCCGCCTTTTTGTCTATAACTTTTTAAGGAACTTATGAAAATTCAACTACTAAAATATCGAATCATTTGTGTAATTCTGATGCTTTTTATCAGTTTTGGCTCAGTCGTTGCTCAAGACGCTCCGTTGCAAGGGTTTGACGATTATGTCAAAAAAGCGATGGAAGAATGGAAAGCGGCTGGCTTGGCAGTTGCGATCGTAAAAGACGACAAAATTGTTTTTGCGAAAGGCTACGGAGTCCGCGAAATGGGCAAGCCTGATCCCGTGACACCAAACACGATTTTTGCTATTGGTTCATCTTCAAAAGCGTTTACGGCGGCTTCAATGGCGATATTGGTTGATGAAGGAAAAGTGAAATGGAGCGACTCGGCGAGCAAATATTTACCGGGTTTTCAGCTGTATGACCCGTGGGTGACGCGGGAATTATCAGTAACCGATTTGCTTTCGCATCGAGTCGGGCTGGAGCGGGGTGATTTGATGTGGTATGCCTCGTCGTTCAGCCGTGAGGAAATTTTGCGCCGGATTCGGTTTTTGAAACCTTCGTCGAGTATGCGTTCACGTTTCGGTTATCAAAATATTATGTATCTCGCGGCTGGACAAATTGTTCCTTCGGTGACGGGTAAAAGTTGGGATGATTTTGTTGGTGAACGAATTTTTACCCCGCTTGGAATGAAATCATCCGTAACCAGCACCAAACCGCTTGCTAATTCCAAAGATGTTGCCACCCCTCATATGGTTGTTGAGGACAAAATTAAACCGATTGCGTGGAGAAATATTGACAACATCGCCCCCGCAGGTTCAATCAATTCAAATGTAACGGATATGGCTCAATGGGTGCGGATGCAATTGGCGATGGGCAAATATGATGGCAAACAAGTCATCAGCGAGGCGGGCATCAAAAATATGTGGGCATCGCATACGATTATTCCGCTCGAAGGTCCGGGATTTGGAATGTTTTATCCAAAAGCCCATTTTCTAAATTACGGAATGGGCTGGTTTTTGAGCGATTTCAACGGCAAAAAGATGGTGGAACACGGCGGCGCGATTGACGGAATGCGTTCAGCCGTGGCAATGATTCCCGAAGAAAAACTTGGCGTGGTGATTCTCTCAAATATGAATCAAACGGGACTAAACCTCGCCCTCGCCCAACGAATTTTTGATTCGTTCATGGGAGCGAAAGAAAAAGATTGGAGTGGCGATATTCTGAAAGGCTTAAAAGCTCAGGAGGCGGTAGGCAAAGCCGCGCAAGACAAGATGATTGCCGAACGAGCAAAAGATACTAAGCCGTCTCAAGACTTGGCGAAATACGCAGGCGATTACCAAGACGAAATGTATGGCGATGTCAAAGTCACACTCGAAAACGGCAAACTGAAAATTAACTACGGCGCAGGTTTTAAAGGCACTTTGGAGCATTGGCATTTCGACACATTTCAAGTTACTTGGTCGGAAGATGTGCAAGGCAAAGGGTTTGTTAATTTCAAACTCAACACGTCGGGCAAAATTGATTCAATCGGCGTTGATGGAATTTCTGAGTTCAAACGAATGCCGGATAAACCAAGTAAATAGAGTTTTTATGTGCAAAAAGATTAAGATTGTGAACAAATTAACAGCACTTTGCGGATTAGTTTTGCTCGTCACCTCGTTTGGTTTGGGGCAAAACACTGCAAAGCTGCCGACGGATAACGAAATTGTTGAAAAGGCTGAGTCGTATATGAACGCAACCGTAAAAGTTGACGGTTTCAGCGGTTCGATATTGGTTGCCCGAAACGGTCAGCCCGTTGTCAATAGAGGCTACGGTATGGCAAATGTCGAGTTAAATGTTCCGAATAAACCGGAAACTGTTTTCCGACTTGGCTCGATTACAAAACAATTTACGGGAATGGCGATTACGATGCTTCAGGAGCGAGACAAATTGAGCGTCAACGACCCAATCTGTAAATATTTTTCGGATTGTCCGGCGACCTGGCAGCCGATTACGATCAAACATCTTTTGACGCACACGTCGGGAATTATAAGCTATACGAGTTTCCCTGATTTTGCCAAAACCGCCGGTTTACCGACATCTTCGTCACTGATGTATGCTTCGCTTAAGGATAAACCGCTTGAATCTGTCCCCGGCGAAAAATATTCATACAACAATTCGGGCTATTTTTTGCTCGGCACGATTATCGAAAAAGTTTCGGGTAAAACTTATGCCGACTTTTTGCAGCTAAATATTTTTACGCCGCTCAATATGAAAAATACGGGTTACGATAATCCGCTTCTAATTATCAATAATCGTGCGGCAGGTTATACAAGACAAGGCGGTCAAATCTTGAACGCCGCGTATATGGATATGACTATTCCTTTTGCGGCTGGGGCGATGTATTCGACGACAGGTGATCTATTGCTTTGGGATCAAGCCCTTTACACGGAAAAACTCGTTTCGCGTAAATCGCTCGACGAAATTTTTACTCCTTCTAAAAACGGATATGGATATGGCTGGGGCATTGGTAACAGATTTGAAAAACAGCAGATTTCCCACGGCGGCAGTATATTCGGATTTTCAACTCAAATCAGCCGATTCCCAACTGAGCGTTTGACGTTTATCGTTTTAAGCAATGTTCAAGGTTCGCCAGCAGGAAGGATTGCCAATGATTTGTCGGCAATTGTTTTCGGTGCGAAATACGAAATCCCCCAGGAACGCAAAGAAATCGCCGTTTCGCCGCAGATCTTGGAAAAATACGTTGGGGATTATCAGCTTCTACCGAATATTGTTTTGCATATCATCCTTGAAAACGGAAAACTCTTTGGACAAGTTGCGGATCAGCAGAAAATATCTTTGTCGGCTGAAACGGAAAATAAATTCTTTTCGCGTGACGTGAGTGTGACCATTACATTTAATAGCGATGCACAAGGAAAAGTTACGAGTATGACATTTAATCAGGGCGGCACTACTCTTTCTGCTCCGAAGACAAAGTAAATAAAAAATTATGAAAAAACTAACTGCATTTATTTTACTGAGCTTTATTTTTTGTTCGCTGATCATCGGACAAGACAAAAAACCAGTCGAACCGAAAACGGAAGAAGCCAAACCAACCGAATCAGACAAACCCGAAATGACTGCGGCTGATGTTGGGGCTTTTTTGGACGGAATTATTCCGCCGCAATTAACGCAAAACGACATTGCTGGAATGACGATTTCGGTGGTCAAAGACGGAAAGCTTTTGTTTGCTAAAGGTTACGGTTACTCAGATGTGAAGACCAAAAAATCGGTTTCGCCTGAAACTACGCTCTTTCGTCCCGGTTCGGTTTCCAAACTTTTTACTTGGACGGCGGTGATGCAATTGGTTGAACAAGGCAAACTTGATCTCAATAAAGATGTCAATGAATATCTTGATTTCAAGATTCCCGAAGCCTTCGGAAAGCCAATCACGCTGAAAGACATTTTGACGCATACGCCCGGATTTGAAGAGCAAATAAAGGATTTATTCACCATCGGCTCGAATACGCCGAACCTTGGTGAGTATGTAAAAACGCACATTCCAACGCGGATTTTCCCACCGGGAACTGTTCCGGCTTATTCAAATTACGGAACGGCACTCGCCGGATATATTGTCGAGCGCGTTTCGGGAAAACCTTTTGATGACTACCTTGAAGAAAACATTTTTAAGCCGCTCGGAATGACTCATTCGACTTTTCGTCAACCTTTGCCCGGAAATCTTGCGCCGGATATGTCGAGCGGTTATCAACTCGCTTCGGATGAGCCGAAAGAGTTTGAAATGATCAACGCCTTTCCCGCCGGAAGTTTGAGCAGTTCAGCCCTTGATATGTCCAAATTTATGTTGGCGCATTTACAAAACGGGAAATTGGGCGAGGCGCAAATTTTGAAACCTGAAACGGCAAAGCAAATGTATAGCCGTTTATACACGATGGATGAGGGAATGCCGGGAATGGCGCACGGATTTTATGAAGAATCGCGCAACGGACATCGAATCATCGGTCACGGCGGCGATACGATGTGGTTTCACAGCGATTTGCATTTAATCCACGATGCCGGAGTCGGTTTTTTCATCTCGTATAACAGCCAAAGTCGTGGACATTCATCGCCTCGTGAAGTGATTTGGGAAGCATTTCTCGACCGTTATTTTCCTTATAAAATTCCCGATGTTCCAACGCTTGAAACCGCCAAACAAGAGGCTCAAGCAGTCGTCGGAAATTACATTGGCAGCCGTCGGGCTGAAGCATCGGCATACAGATCATTAGCAGTCATCGGTGAAGTAGCGGTTACGGCAAATGAAGACGGAACGATTCAAGTTCCAATGCTGATGGGTGCCAACGGCAAACCAATTAATTGGCGTGCCGTTGCTCCAATGACCTTTCAAGAAGTTGATGGACAGGACAAAATAATTTTCAAACCTGACCAAAACGGACGGATGCAATTGGTTATGCGCTATCCGTTTATGACATTCACGCGAGTCGGAACATTGGATAACGGCAAACTGATAACGCCCATTGTCGGACTTTCGCTGGGCATAATGATTTTGACGCTCATCCTCTGGTTTGTCGCGTGGTGGGTGCGGAGAAGTTACGGACATAAACTAGAACTGACTCCTTTGGAATGGAAACTTCGTTGGGCGGTGCGGATTGTTTTTGCGCTGAACCTAATTTTCGTGATTTCACTTGCCGCGTTTGTGACCTATGCGTTTAGTCATTTGGAGGCTCTCAGCGATTCCGGCACAACCAAACTTTGGATAATTCAGTTCATCGGGTTAATTGCTTCAATCGGTTCGCTGGTTGTGTTCTATAACGCATTCCACACTTGGCGAAGCAAAAATTTCCGCATCTGGGGCAAACTGCAAGCAACGATTTTTGCCTTGGCGTGTATTGGAGTTCTCTGGTTTGTTTATGCGGCAAATTTGTTGAGTTTCAAGTCAAATTATTAGTCCTAGTGCAACGATTTAGCCCGCTAAAAAATGCGAAACAGCGCGAAAGATTTTTTCGTGTTCTTTAGCGTTCTTTCGCGGGCAAATATTCCTAAAATTCTTTAATCGGCAACCTACAAAATACTAATGCAACTGGAAAAAATTGAATTATTTGAAATCGAAATGCCACTCAAACATCCGTTTGAAACGAGTTTTGGAACGACTCAAAACCGCCGAATCTTGTTGGTTCGAGTTTGGAATAAAGACGGTGTTTCGGGTTGGGGGGAATGCACAGCCCCAAACCGTCCTTTTTATCTTTCCGAGACGATTGATACTTGTTGGTCAATCATCAAAAATTCCGTAGTCCCAATGCTTACAACGGCAAATGTTTCGACAGCCGCCGAAGTTTCCAAGGTTTTAACGCCGATTCAAGGAAACCGGATGGCAATCGGGGCAGTCGAAACGGCAATTTGGGATTTGGAAGCAAAGCAACTCGGAATTCCGCTTTGGAAGCATCTCGGCGGAACGCAAACCGAGATTAATTGCGGCGTTTCCATCGGAATCCAAAAATCGCCCGAAGACTTGGTCGAAAAAGTTGCGGTTGAATTAGCCGCTGGTTATCAACGAATCAAAATCAAAATCAAACCCAAACACGATATTGAATTGGTGAAAACCTTACGCCAGCATTTTCCCAACATCACGCTTTCGGTTGATGCAAATTCTGCGTATCGGTTGGAAAACGATGTAGAAATATTTGAAGAACTCGATGAATATAATTTGTTGATGATTGAACAACCGCTTGCCGCCGGAGATTTGATTGACCACGCAAAATTGCAAAAGCTAGTCAAAACACCGCTTTGTTTGGATGAATCCGTCACGAAATTAAGAGAGGCTCAACAAGCGATTGAAATTGACGCTTGCCGGATTATCAATATCAAATTGGGAAGAGTAGGCGGACATTCCGAAGCAAAGGCAATTCAGGATTTTACCGCAAAACAAAATATTCCCGTCTGGTGCGGCGGAATGCTCGAAGCCGGAATCGGACGGGCGCATAATATTGCAATGTCAACACTTGCGGGTTTTATTTTGCCGGGAGATGTTTCAGCTTCCGCCAGATATTGGGCGGAAGATATTATTGAACCGGAAGTTTTTGTTAGCCCAAACGGAACAATAAAAGCACCGACAACGGCAGGAATTGGTTATGAAGTCAAAACGGATTTAATTGAAAGACTTTCGGTCAGACGTGATGAAATTTCGTTAGGATAATAATCGGTAATGGCTCAATAAAAAGTTAAAAGCGGTTAGAGTTACGTCTTCAGACGTGAATTGATTGGCAACTCTCAACCAAGTTGTCATTAGACTTGTTCACTCCGGCTGATGCCGCTTATGGTTAGCGTAAATCACGCTTGAAAGCGTAACTCTGAGCCTTTTGATTTTGAAAAAAGTTTGTCTGTGTTATTATTTTGTCCAAATCTACAACTAAAAAAACGGAGGAAAGGATGAAACTATTTTTCAAAACAGGCTTGATTTTGCTGGCTTTGACCACTTTTGCAGTTGCCCAAACTGCTTGGACACCTGAATTACAGACGAAAACAAAGGCGTTAGCCGCGCCGCGCATTTCGCCGGATGGAAAAAAGATTGTTTATACGGTCAGCTACGAGATGCTGACGGCGGACAAAAGCGAGTATGTCAATCAAATCCATCTCGCCAATACGGACGCGACTAATTCAATCCAACTCACCTTTGCCGATAAGTCTTCGTCTAATCCGAAATGGTCACCGGACGGCACTTCAATCGCTTTCACTTCTCCGCGTAAAGATAACAAAAGCAACATTTATGTGATGCGCGTCGGCGGTGGCGAAGCGGAAATGATTACCGATGTTAAATCAAGCGTGCAGGATTTTGAATGGTCGCCGGATGGAAAATGGTTTGCTTTTTTGATGACCGATGCG
Source organism: Pyrinomonadaceae bacterium (assembly GCA_963779235.1). GTDB lineage: Bacteria > Acidobacteriota > Blastocatellia > Pyrinomonadales > Pyrinomonadaceae > JAIBCC01. The sequence continues at coordinate 381,328 of CAVZXI010000018.1, read as the reverse complement.
AAATCGGACGAGGAAGAAAAAAATGACAAGGCACGCAATGATTTTCGTTGGGTGGATGAAAATCTCAAACACGCCAGACTTTACACTGTTTCGCTCGAAAAGGATTCAAGCGGCAAACGCGAGCCGAAAAAAATGACTTCGGAAAACTACACAGTCAACAGTTTCGATTGGTCGCCCGATGGCAAACAAATCGTTTTTAGTCACGTTAAGTCGTCTGTTGCCAACGATTGGACGACTGCTGATGTTTCGATTCTTGACGTTTCAAGCGGTAACATTTCATCAATTGCCAAGACAACTTCTGCCGAAACTGCGCCGATTTTTTCGCCTGACGGTAAATGGATTGCGATGACCGTCAGCGATAATCCGCCGCGTTGGGCGCAGCATAATGACATTCATATTTACAATATTGCAGACGGCTCGTTGAAAAAACTCGCGTCATCATTCGATGGACAGCCAAATATGGTTGATTGGACTGCTGACGGCAAATCAATCTATTTTACCGAAGCTAAAGGAACGAAAACAGGTTTGTATTCGATTGATGTCACCGCCAATAAAATTACCGAGTTTGATGAAACAGTCGGGATTTTTACGGTCACGATGAATTCTCAACGCAATATGTTTGGAATGGTTTGGCAAAGCGCAAAATCTCCACCCGAAGTTTATGTTTCGACAGTTAATAAACTTTCGCCTGTGCAAATTTCAAAAGTCAATGCTGACCAATTAAAGATTCTGATTCCGAAAACCGAAGTTATCAAATGGAAAAGCACCGATGGGCGCGAGATTGAAGGAATTTTAACTTATCCGGTTAATTATCAGGCGGGGCAAAAAGTTCCTCTGATTTTGAACATTCACGGCGGTCCGGCGGGAGTTTTTCAGATGAGTTTTGTTGGTGGTCGCGGAGTTTATCCGCTGGCAAGTTTTGCCGCCAAAGGTTATGCGATTTTGCGTCCTAATCCGCGCGGCTCTTCGGGTTACGGGACTGAATTTCGGCGGGCAAATTTCAAAGATTGGGGCGGAATGGATTATCAGGATTTAATGACTGGCGTTGATGCGGTCATCAAAATGGGCGTGGCGGACGAAAACCGTCTGGGCGTGATGGGTTGGAGCTACGGCGGTTTTATGACGAGTTGGATTGTGACGCAAACCAAACGCTTCAAAGTCGCTTCGGCAGGTGCGCCTGTCACAAATTTGATGAGCTTTAACGGCACGGCTGACATTCCGGCGTTCATCCCCGATTATTTTGGCGGACAATCTTGGGACGACATCGAAATTTACAAAAAGCATTCGGCGATGTTCAATATCAAAGGCGTAACCACTCCGACAATTATTCAACACGGAGATGCCGACATCCGCGTCCCGATTTCGCAAGGCTACGAATTTTATAACGCCCTGAAAACGCAAGGAGTTCCAACCCGAATGATCGTTTTGCCACGCCAGCCACACGGTCCAAATGAACCGAAAATGCAAATCGCTGCAATGCAGAGTAATTTGGATTGGTTTGGGAAATATTTGAAATGATTTGGTCTTCGGTCTTTGGCTTTTGGTCTATGTTATTTCGTTTTTCAAAGACCTAAAACCAAAGACTAATTGATGTGATATACTGTTTTCGAGGTGGTATTATGAGAGAAAAGAAGTTAGACAAAATCAAAAAACTGCCAAAAGCTAAACATTCGGAAACGGATAAAAAACTGATTGTTTCGACACTTGCTGCAATTGTTCCAATAAAAAAAGAAAGGTTCGACAATAGCTGGTGTTCGACATTAGATTTTTTATCTCCTGAGAAAAGAAATCATTAGCTCTTAAAAACAATCAGTTAAGAAACCATTAGCACAGACAGACTTGAATTTAGGCTAAAAGTTTGTCTGTGTTATTATTTTTGTTTTAGCTATTTATGAAGACATTTTATATTACAACCCCGATTTATTACGCCAATAGTCTGCCGCATCTCGGACACCTTTACACAACGCTAGTTGCCGATACGATCAACCGTTATAAAAAGCAACGCGGTTTCGAGACTTATTTTCTGACAGGAACAGACGAACACGGAATCAATATCCAACGTGCCGCCGATAAAAATGGACGAACACCAAAAGAGCAAGTTGATTATATTTCTAATGAATTAAAGAAAGTCTTTGCCGAGTTTGGTCTGAGCTACGATATTTTTATGCGGACTACAAGTGCGTTTCACTACGAAGGCGTGCAGAATCTCTGGCGCAAAATTGCTAAAAATAAAACTCCGAAAGGGAATTCGCCTATTTACAAAGGGTTTTATGACGCTTGGTTTTGTGCGGCGTGTGCGGAGTTTAAGACCGAAAAAGAATACAAACTCGAAAATGATGAGCCTGTTTGTCTAGTCCACGAAACCAAACTCGAAAAAGTTTCGGAAGAAAGTTACTTTTTCCGTCTCAGCGATTACGATAAAGCATTACTGCAAATTATTGAAAACACGGAAGTAGTCCGCCCTGAAGCGAGACGAAATGAGGTTATTTCCTTCATCAAAAGCGGTTTGCAAGACCTTTCGATTTCGCGTCTTAAATCGGCGGTTAGTTGGGGCGTTCCCGTGCCTGATGATGAAGAGCATACGATGTATGTTTGGCTCGATGCGCTTTCAAACTATTGGACGGCGATCAAACACGAAAAGGGCGCAGACGGCGAAAAATATTGGGCGAATGTGACGCATTTGGTTGGCAAAGACATTTTGCGGTTTCATACGATTTATTGGTTTTCATTTTTGCTGGCGGCGGGATTGCCTGTGCCGAAACAGGTTTATGCCCACGGAATGTGGCTCGATGCCGAAGGTCGCAAAATGGGTAAAACGTTGGGAAATATTATTCATTTAGACATTTTGCATAAACATTTTTCTAATGATGCCGTGCGTTATTTTTGTCTGCGCGAGATGGTTTTTGGGCAAGACGGAAAATTTGGCTACGAAAATTTGATTGACCGCACCAATGACGATTTGGCGAAAGGTTTGGGCAATTTATCCAGCCGAACTCTGACCATGATTCGCAACTTTTGTGGCGGCGAAATCCCTGATGGAACAATTCACGATGCAAATTTTCTGAATGCAAAACGAGTTGGAATTTCACCCGACGCGCAGGAAATCGCCAAAACTCTGGAAACTGCCAGAAATGAATATTTGCAACTGTTTGATAATTATGAATTTAGTAAGGCTTTGGAAACCGTTTGGGGCGTGATTGCCAAAATTGATAAATTTCTTTCGGATGCCAAGCCTTGGGATTTGGCAAAGGATGAATCACAATGCGAAACGCTTAACGCCGTGCTGTATCGGGCTACAGAAACACTTCGTTGGTTGTGCATTTTGCTTTATCCCGTAATGCCCGAAGCCTGTCGGAATATTTATTCGCAAATCGGGTTAACTGATGATATTACTTTAGTTAATCCCGAAAATTTGAAATACGGAGAATTAGAAAAAGGAACAAAAATTGGAAAGACCGAAGGAGTTTTTCCACGCTTAGACAAAGTAAAAGTTATGAGTGAAATAGTTAGCGAAATAGAGAAGAAAGACGCGGAGACGCGGGGACCCGGGGACACGGAGAAGGAAGCCGAAGACGAATTTATCGGAATCGAAGATTTTTTGAAAGTTGAATTACGGGTTGGACAAATTTTAGAGGCGGACAGATTGCCAAAATCTGATAAGTTATTGATTTTTAAAGTAGATGTCGGTGAGGCTGAACCGCGTCAAATTTTGGCGGGGATTGCCGAATATTACGAACCTGAAAATTTAATTGGTAAAAAAATCGTAGTTGTGGCAAATTTAAAACCTCGCAAACTTCGCGGATTTGAATCACAAGGAATGGTTTGCGCGGCATCCATCGGCGATGGCGAGAAGCCTGTCTTGGCAACGGTGATGGAAGATGTTCCAAATGGGGCGAGATTGAAATAGTGAATGCAAAACATTCACAAGGAGGAGAAATTTTGAGGAAAATTTTATTTATTTTTTTAGTCGGAATAAGTTTTTTGGCTTATTCATCTGAAATCTTTGCCCAAAAGAAAACTACCGGCAAGAAAAAAAAACCGGTTAAAACTCAGCCGAAAGAAGTAGTTAATCCGGTAGTTGATGGCACTTGGAAAGAATTTGTTTCGGCGGAAGGGAAATTCAAAGTATTATTTCCTACGCCTCCCGTTACCAATACCAGCGATGATGGTGCAGGAGAATTGCGTCTGAAAACAGTTTCTTATCAAGCTTATGGCGGAACTAACGTCTATGCCGTTTCTTTTACCGATTCATTTTTTAAAGGTCACTTTAATGATGAGAAAACGCTTGAGACTTTACGAAAACTGATTGCAATTAAAGGAAAAGTAATCAGGGAGACAAAAATAAAACTTGGCGAAGTGGTGGGTTTGGAAATAATTTATGAGAAGGCTAATAAGACGATTTCTCAACATCGGGTTTATGCAGTTGGTAAAAGGTCATACGAACTAATTGCCGGTATCAAACTTTGTCCAGCGAAAATCCTGAGATTGCGATTGAGAAAAATAAAATTAACGTCAGCAAGTTTTTTGAATCCTTTCAACTGACGAAATAGTTGTAAAAATAATGATTTTTATTGACTCCCATTGCCACATTGACGGCGAACAATTTGATACTGACCGCGAAGAAGTTATCTCACGAGCAAAGGAAGCGGGCGTGAAAAAGATGCTTGTTGTCGGGACTGGCGATGCAACCGAGTTTGAAAATTTTGCCAGAGTGGTCAAACTCGCCGAATCACACAAAAATATTTATTGCTCAATCGGTGTTCACCCGCACGATGCCAAAACTTTTGGCAAATCCGAAGAAGAAAAACTAATAAATCTTGCCAAATCAAGCAAAAAAAATATTGCGTGGGGCGAAATTGGACTTGATTATTATTACGACCATTCGCCTCGTGATGTGCAAAGGGAAGTTTTTATCCGCCAAATTCGGATTGCCAAAAATTTGAACTTACCGATTATTATTCATAGTCGAGATGCTGATGATGAAACGGTCAAGATTTTATGTAATGAATGTTCTTACCCTGAATTTCGCGGTGGAATTATGCACTGTTTTGGCGGGACTCCTGAAATGGCAAAAGCTCTGATGGAGATTGGGTTTTTGATTAGTTTTGCAGGAAATGTGACCTTCAAAAAAGCCGAAAACTTACGCGATTCAGCCCGCATTGTTCCGCTCGAAAAACTTTTGATTGAAACAGATTGTCCGTATCTCACGCCCATTCCATTTCGCGGAAAACGAAATGAACCGATGTATGTGATTGAAACGGCAAAGTTTTTAGCTGATTTTTATGGGATTGAATTAGAAGGTTTAGCCGAAAAAACTACCAAGAATTTTACCGACTTTTTTCATTTATAAGTTTTATTGGAAACAATAAACAATATAAACAGGGTAAAAATAACGGCGGAAAATATCCACAAAGTGTAATAGGATAAATCTCCGACTACTCTTTCGTGACAGCGTTTACAGTTTAAACTAAAGAAAGGGACACTCACCTGACAAGCCCGACAAAATTTAAAACCTTTACCTGTCTTTTTTGAGGATCTGCGGGTTTTATACCTGATTAAGTTTTGCGTTTTATGAAGCGAACTGACTGAATAATACGGGGAATATGGTTGTTCAAAAACCGAATTAACCTTGATGCTCTCAATGTTTTGGAAATCATTTGCCACTTGTTCCAAATCAGCGGTTGGTAATTCTGTTTTGGAATCGTTAAAAGAAGATTGCAGATTATCCACCGCCAAAACGGATTCTTTGACGATTGGTTTAGGTTAAGCCTCAGCAAAATGTTTTTTTAAGTTGGCTGAAACAAAGGCGAATTCATCGAGTAGATTCTCTTTTTTAAGCTCATCAACTAAATCATCAAATGTGGTCATCATTTTTGTGATAAAGCGCAAAACCAAACTAGCTTTCAGCCTCTGAAAAATACTCAGAAAATACCTTTGAGCAATTGATTCTTTTGCGATTTAAGCGTAACGTCACAAAAATATCTACAAAAAAATTTAGACATTTTTATTAAATTACAAGTTGGAAACTTCAAAAGGGGTTAAATAAAAATCCTATCTAACCTTAATCTAAGTTGATTAGGTAATGTGGCTTTTAGTTCGTCGGCTAAATGCCCATTCAAGATTTTAAGCTAATTTTGTTATAATAACAAAACTAAGTAATTATTTATCATTTAAAGACATAAATCAACAGGAAAACTATGGCAAAAGAAAATTCATTCGATATTGTTTCAAAAACCGATTACGCGGAAGTGACCAACGCAATTAACCAAACCACTAAAGAAGTCTCACAACGCTTTGATTTCAAAGGAAGTAAGGCTACGGTCGAGCTAAATAACAAAGATTTGTTGCTGACTGCCGAAGATGAAACGAAACTCCGCAATATGAACGATATTTTCCAAGGAAAACTTCTCAAACGCGGAATCTCGCTCAAAGCTCTGGATTATCAAAAAATAGAACCCGCCGCCGGAAGCACGGTTCGGCAGACAGTAAAAATCCAACAGGGAATTCCGATTGAAAAGGCAAAAGAAGTCGTAAAATTTATCAAAGACAGCAAGTTAAAAGTGCAAGCCTCAATTCAAGGCGAGACGGTCCGGATTTCAGGCAAAGACCGCGACACGCTCCAAGATGTGATTGGCAAACTCAAAGCCAAAGACTTTGGAATTGATATGCAATTCGATAATTACAGGAGTAATTAAATGATGAGAAAGGAATTTAACATAATTATTGAACAAGACGATGACGGTTTTTTTGTGGCAACTGTCCCCGAACTTCGCGGTTGTCATACGCAGGCAAAATCGCTCGATGTTTTGATGAAGCGAATTCGTGAGGCAATTGAACTTTGCCTAGAAGTGGAAGAATTGAAGGTAGCTTCACCACGATTTATTGGAATTCAAAGAATTATAGTTGAAGTATGAGTAAACTTCCGCAAATAAATGGTAGGAAAATGATTACTCTTTTGCGAAAAGTTGATTTTGAAGTTATTCGTATCAAAGGAAGTCATCATTTTTTACGTCACACCGATGGACGCACGACCGTAGTGCCTGTTCATGGAAAAGAAGTTATTGGAATAGGATTGTTTCACAAAATCTTGAAAGATTGCGAATTGTCAAATGATGATTTTTTGAAACTATACTCACCAACGCATTAAAGTGATGTTTGAGAAAAGGTTTGAAACTTCAAAGTCAACAAAGAATCCAACGCTTTTTTGTGTTTTGTTTCAGTTTGACTCAAACATTCCATAATGGCTTTGGTGAATTTCTCAAAATTATCGTAATAAATCGAATATAAAACTTCCTTTTTGACAAACTTCCATAACCTTTCAATCAAATTCAGATTTGGCGAATAGGGTGGCAAAAATAATAATTCGATTCCTAATTCCTCTGCTTTTTCCATCACCAATTTGCATCTTTGATACCTCGCATTGTCCAACCCTACCGTAATCGGGACTTCAGGCTTCCTTCTCGCCGCGATTTTGACCAACATTTCACAAATCTGAATCGAAGTTATGTAACCGGTGTTGGTCACTAACACCAATTCTTTGCTGATGGCATTGATTGCCCCCAAGACATTAAATCTTTGTCGCCCACTCGGAGCTTTGATGAAAATTCTCGTAAATGACCATAAATATCCCAAAAAGGCTGATAAAACAAAGTGCGAAGCATCTAAAAAAAGACCTCTCTTTTTCCTTGTTTGGCTTCCTCAAGTCGTGGAGTAAGTTCTTTTTCCAAGAACTCGGCTTGCTTCTCGACATCTGCTTTGGCTGGTATCATCCCCACTTTCATTCGCTTTAAGCCTTCGCGTTGGAGATACTTACTGACTCTCTCAGGTGAACGCTTGATGCCTGTCAAACTCTCTATTTCGGCACTCGCTTGTTTTAATCCGGCGACCGGATGTTTCCCAAAATGCTCCCGAATCGTTGCTTGATGAACCGCTAATTCGCTCGCTTGTCGCCGAAATTTGACGACTTTTAAGGCTTCTATGCCGCCTTCTTGATATTCCTTGAGATAGGTTCTGACGGTGGTTTCGCAAACTCCTGCTAACTGACTGATGTTTGGATGTGGTAAATTCTGACTTTTCAGATATAATACTTCCATTTTCAACTGCACTCGCGGATTCGGGTGATTGAATCTTTCAAAATGCAATTCTTTGATTTGCTCGGCTGTAAATTCAATCTTTATCATTTCTTCATTCTACAAAATTTACCCTTTTCATCAAACTAATGCGTTGGTGAGTATATTATCTTAATGCAAACATTTTCTCCAAAATTAGCTTTTCCAAATACAGCTTTAACGGCGCGTCGAATTTTTAGTTTGATTTCTAATGAATTGGCTCTAGTTGAAGCGGAATTTGAACGCCAAGCCTCGTCTAATATCCAAGTTATCAATTATTTAGGCGATTATCTGCGAGTTTCGGGCGGGAAGCGGGTTCGCCCGTCGCTTCTCCTTTTGTCAAACTACGCTTCGGGCGGAAATGCTTCCAATGACAACGTGATTCGCCTCGCCGTGGTGATGGAAATGCTTCACACCGCCACGCTGGTTCACGATGACATTATTGATAATGCCGATACCCGACGCAATCGAACGAGCGTCAATGCACGGTTTGGCAATCAGACCGCCGTTTTGATGGGGGATTGGCTTTATATGTCGGCTTTTGAGACGAGTTTGCAAGAGCGAAGTCTTGAAATTCTTGACATTTTGACCACCCTGACGCGCAAAATGACGGAGGGCGAACTGATTCAACTGACACTGCTTGGTCGGGTTGATATTTCCGAAACTGATTATTTTGATATTTTACAACGCAAAACCGCTTATCTTTTTTCCGCCTGTTGCGAAATCGGCGCAATTCTCGGCGGAGCAAATAAAGAACGGCAAAATGCGCTTCGGGATTACGGGATGAATCTCGGAATCGCTTTTCAATTAGCCGATGATTGGCTTGATTTTACGGCGGATGATGAAATTTTAGGCAAGGCTTCCGGCGCAGATTTATTGGAGGGGAAATTAACTCTTCCTCTGATTCTTTTGCGAGGAAAAGAGCCGACTATTGAAAGCGATTTAGAACAAATTATGCACGATGGCGATTATCGGAATGTCGCCCGCGAGAATCTGTTGGCTAAACTGGAAAAACACGGAACGCTGGAGGCGACCCGCCAAAAAGCCCACACCTTTGTCGAAAAAGCACGAAAAAACCTTGAAGTTTTAGCCAATTCAAAGTATTGTGAAGCATTAGCAGAAATTCCTTCCTTTATGATTGAGCGGAACAAGTAAAATTATGTTAGACGAAAATCTTATTTCTACTTTAGAACAGAGTTTGCGGCAAACGCGAAATGCCCAAACTCGGCTTTTGGGCAGACTTCGTGAGGTTGAGTCCGAAGCAGAGCGTTTGCGTCAAGAAATTGAAGCCATGGATAATAGCGCATCGCAAACCGAAGCGGCAATTATTAGTCTGTTAGCTTCGATTGGTTCGGGAAATGTAACTTGGAATATTCCTAAAAATCCGCGAATTGAAGAGGCTTACGACCTTCCTTCGGAAATAAAACGTCAGCCGCCGCCTCTTCAGAATAATCATAATAATCAGAATAATTACAATCGGGGCGGTTCTGTTTCTTATATCAACAATAATGCCCGCAATGTGCCATCAATCAGTCCGCAACGCGAGCCAATCAGCCATCGTTTTCGTGATCGGACTATTACGCAGGCTTGCTCTTTGCTTTTGCGCGAAGCCGGGCAACCGTTCCACGTCAATGAACTTTACAATTTGTTGGTAGCCGGCGGGATGGAATTTACGGGCAATAATCCGACCATTTCGATTGCCGTTTCTTTAAATCGAAATCGAAGGTTTAAAAAAGTCGCTCCCGGCACGTTTGATTTGGTAATGCGGGATGCTTCGCAAGCAGTTTCGTAAAAAAAACAACAAAATTTGATAAAAAGCCCAAAGTCACGAAAAAAAACTTGACAATGGGCTTTTGATTTTTATGATAGGTGTATGAAATTAACCCTAACTGTTCAAAGCGGCACTTTAATGGGCAACAGACTGGATTTGACTGAAGGCATTATCACAGTTGGACGAGGCGCAGGTTGCAATCTTTTGTTTGACCCGATGCAAGAAAATATGGTTTCGACCAAGCACGCGCATATCGAAACCAAGCCGGATGGGTTTTATCTTTTTGATGATCGAAGCACCAACGGCACTTTTGTCAATGGCAGTCACGTCCAAATCACGAAATTAAATTCGGGTGACACCATTCAATTTGGCAAAAATGGACCTGAGGTAAAAGTTTTTATCGAGGCTGAGGCGGTGCAACCACAATCATTCAATCAATTTCAACCGCCAGCTTCGGCAGACGCTCAAACAGTCGCTATGGGCGAACAGTTTCAGCCGCCGCCTTCAGCAGACGCTCAAACAGTTGCTATGGGCGAACAGTTTCAGCCGCCGCCACCAAATCTTGAAAAATCCTTTCAACCCCCACCGCCAAATTTCGGACAGTCATTTCAACCTCCGCCGCCAAATTTCGCACAGCCCTTTCAACCACCGCAGTTTGTCGAACCATTTCCGCAAGAGCCGGCAAATTTCCGCAACTCAATGAGTTTTATCGGATTGAGCAATCCTGCCGGGAAGGTCGAAGAAAAAAGTAATGTCGGCAAAATTATTGGGGCAGTGATTGCGGTTGCTATTTATGCTGTTTTAGGGCTACTTTCGATGCTTATTATTGCCTCTGAAGTTGGATTTGTAACCGCCGCGATGGCAACTGTGATTGCCTTTATTCCACCCTTAATTTACATTTTGCCGCTTATCTTTCTTGATCGTTATGACCCTGAACCGCCTTGGCTGATAGCGGCTGCTTTTGCTTGGGGCGGGATTGTGGCAGTTTTCTTTTCAATCATTGTTAACACCACAGTTGGGCTAATTGCAGGGGGGGTTTCCGGAAGCGGGTTGATTCAAATGCTGGTCGGGACGGTTATTTCTGCCCCAATCTTTGAAGAATTTTCTAAAGGTCTGGGAGTTGTCATTCTACTTATTTTCTTTCGCCGCGAATTTGACGATATTTTAGATGGAATTGTCTATGGAGGCGTAATCGGGCTTGGTTTTGCCACGGTTGAAAATATTCTTTACTACGGACGCGCAGTAAATACAGGGGCTATTGAAGGGGTTTTGTTGTTGTTTTTTGTGAGAGGCGTTTTGTCACCCTTTATTCATTCTTCCTTTACCGCCATGACAGGGATTGGTTGCGGAATTGCCCGCGAATCTCATAATTGGGCGATTAGAATAATAGCCCCAATCGGAGGTTATATTCTGGCGGTTGTGTTACATATGTTCTGGAATGGGGTTTTGGCAACCCTTGCCCCCATTTTATATGTTGTTATGTTTGGCGGGAGACCTGAAGATTCTATCTATGGATTTTTGATTGCGTATGCAATTTTTGCCTTGCCATTCTTTATTATTTTTATTATTTTCAGCGGTTATATTATGCGTCGGCAAAACAGAATTTTGCGCGAATCGCTGGCAATTGATGTCGCGCAAGGACTAATCACGGATGAACAGTTGAAAACTGCAACTTCCGCCTTCAAAAGCACAGGTTGGCTGTTTGGCGGAATCCCGGCGGGAAAATTCTTTGCGCGTTGGAAGTTTCTACGCTCAGTTGGCAAATTAGGACTTACCTATTGGCATATTCAACGGGCAAATGCCGCCCAAGGGCAGACCGGAAGTTTTCAACAAAACCCGATTCTTCGGGCAGAGGTTGAAAAATGGCGTGACAAGATTTAAGGCAAAAGTCAAAAGGCAAAAAAGGGGCTTATTTTTTACATTTTTTTGGATTTTATAGATTTGTTTGGTATCCTCGCTAAACATTTTAGTTTTTTTATGCGTATAATGCTCACACATTTCTAATTTAAGCAGTTTAGAAAAAAAAACATAATCGTAACGTTGCCAAGCTGTTTCCGGTTACGTTGAAGTTCTAATTTTGACCATTCAAACAAACTTTCGAGGAAATCAATGAAAACTAAATCGTATTTTCTAAAAACATTATTTGTTTTTTGTTTATTACTTTTGTTCACCATATTGCCTATTTCGGCACAACCACAAGATAAAAGTAAGGACAATAAAGCTAAATCTGCAAGCACTTCGTCTGCGCCTGCCCCCGCTCCTGCGGTTGATTACAGTGCAGCTATTTCGAGCTTAAGATTTCGAGAAATTGGACCGGCAACCATGGGCGGACGTGTCAACGACATCGAAGTTCCTTCGCAGGATACGCGAATTATTTATGCCGCAACCGCCTCGGGCGGTATTTTCAAATCAATTAACGGCGGAACTTCTTGGACTCCAATTTTTGACAAAGAAGATGTTCCAACTGTTGGCGACATTGCGATTGCGCCATCAGACCCGTCAATTTTATGGGCTGGAACGGGCGAATCAAACAATCGCCAAAGTTCATCTTGGGGAAACGGCGTTTATAAATCGCTCGATGCCGGAAAGACTTGGCAAAAAATGGGTTTAAGCGAAACTCATCATATTGCCCGCGTTGTTATTCATCCGACTGATCCAAACACGGTTTATGTTGCTGCCACCGGAAAACTTTGGGGACCAAATCCCGAACGTGGCGTTTATAAAACAACCGATGGCGGAAAGAGTTGGGCATTGGTTTTGAAAGTCAATGACGATACGGGTGCAACTGATATTGCGATTGACCCGGAAAGCCCCGGAATCCTGTATGCGGCGATGTTTCAACGTCGTCGAACCGTTTTCGGTTTTAACGGTAGTGGAGAAGGGAGTGCGCTTTACAAAACAAATGATGGTGGCACGACTTGGAAAAAAATAACTGCTGGGATGCCCTACGATGTTGAAAATGCGGCGACCCCACGACCGGAAGGTTTGCTCGAAACTGGGCGGATTGGAATTGATATTTATCGCAAAGACTCAAACATTGTTTATGCTTTGGTCGAACACGCTAACGGCGGAATCTTTCGCTCAAATGATAAAGGCGAAACTTGGACACGGATGAGCGATATGGCAAATAATCCGCGCCCGATGTATTTTAGCCAAATTCGGATTGACCCAAATAATGACCAACGGCTGTGGATTGCTGGAGTTTCGATGCAATATTCCGATGATGGTGGCAAGACTATTTCCGGTAACTTTTCGCGTGCGCCACACGCCGACACGCATGGAATTTGGATAAATCCGAACAATTCCGATCATATCGTTCAGGGCAACGATGGCGGCATCAATATTACTTACGACCGTGGACGAACTTGGGATTATGCTAACACCATTCCGCTGGGACAATTTTATGAAATCGGTGCTGATAACAGTATGCCGTATAAAATTTGTGGTGGGTTGCAAGATAATAACACCTGGTGCGGACCGAGTATGTCGTTTAATCCACGCGGAATTACCAACGATGATTGGTTCACAATCGGCGGTGGTGACGGCTTTTTTGCCCAACCCGACCCAAATGACCCAGACATCGTTTATGCCGAATCGCAAGATGGAAATCTTCTGCGTCGGAATGTCAAAACCGGGGAAAATAAAGGCATTCGACCCCGCGAAGGCGAAGGTGAAGCGAAGTTTCGTTTCCAATGGAATTCACCGATAGTAATTTCAAAATTCAATTCAAACACAATTTATTACCCCGGAAATTTCCTTTTCAAATCAACTGACCGTGGCGACAATTGGGTAAAAGTTAGCCCTGAGTTAACCACCAATGTTGACCGCAATACTTTGCAAATTATGGGCAAAGTGCCGGATAAAAATACTCGTTCGCGTCACGACGGCGTGCAACAATATCCGACCACAACCACAATTTCCGAATCTCCCGTCAATCAAAATGTTTTGTGGGCGGGAACCGATGACGGTAATCTGCAAGTCACCAAAGACGGTGGGGCAAATTGGAAAAACGTAGTGGAAAAGGTTTCGGGAGTGCCAAAAGGAACTTACGTCAGCCGCGTTGTTGCTTCAAAATTTAACGAAGGAACAGCATTCGCAACTTTTGACGGACACCGCAACGGTGATTTCAAAGTCTATGTTTATATGACGATGGACTTTGGCGAAAGTTGGAAATCAATTGTTTCAAATCTACCGCAGAATAACGGCATCGCCAATGTTATCCGCGAACATCCGCGCAATGCGAATTTGCTTTTTGTCGGCACGGAATACGGAATGTTTATTTCGTGGGACAAAGGCGGAAGCTGGATGAAATTCAAATTAAATCTGCCAACCGTGCCGGTGGACGACATTTTGATTCATCCGCGTGATAACGATTTGATTTTGGGAACACACGGACGTTCGATTTGGGTGATGGACGACATTACCCCGCTTGGAGCAAATGAATGATACGGTGATGAACAGTAATGTGCATTTGTTTGATGTTCGGCAAGCGGTAATGTGGCGGACTTGGAACAATAAACCGCTTACTTCGGATAAAGCCTTTTACGGACAAAATCCGCCGAATGGTGCGATTTTGAATTTCTATCTGAAATCCGCCTTAGCTGACCGTGAATCGGTTGCTATTACGATTCAAGATTCAGCCGGACAAGTTGTTCGCACTTATAACTGCGGTCGTCGTCCAACCACAACTCCGCAGACTCCGCAAGGTCAAGGCTTTGGTGGCGGAGGTGGCGGTGGTGGCTTCGGTGGCGGAGGCGGTGGTGGAAACCAATGCTTTGCCGCACCGGGACTTAATCGCTTCCAGTGGGATTTACGCGCTCGTTCAACCGTTCCACAACTTGGCAGCGGTGGACCCGGTGGCGGTGGCGGTGGTGGCGGATTTGGCGGTGGCGGAGGTCAAGGTTTCCGCGTTGACCCGGGCGACTATACCGTCAAAATCAAACTCGGCGAAACCGAAATGTCTAAGACTGTTAAAGTTGTCGAAGACCCGCGCATCAATTTTTCTGCCGAAGATCGGGCGAAGAAAAAAGCTGCTCTGACATCAACTGCAACCTTTGATGACGCAAGCAGTTATCGCTCAATTTACGATTGTCAATCTGAGAACAAATCTCAATACGGCGATTGAATCTTGGAAACGTCCGGGCGCACCGCGAGCGCCGGACAATGTGCGAAAAGCGGCGGAAGATTTGCTCAAAAAGATTGACGAAGCTTATGTTAATTGGGGAACTCCGCCTTCGTTGGTTTCAAACCGCAGCCAAGCCGGACCGCCTTTAGTTGAATTGCCGACTCCTTTGAATCAGAGGGCTTTGCAAATTGCCTTTGCCATCGAAGGAACGTCAGCCGCGCCAACGACTTGGGAATTGGATCAAATTCAAATTTTGACGCAAAAGATTCCTGAAGCCGATGGACAGGTCAAAGGTTTGGTAACCGAACTCGAAGCCTTAAACAAACTAATGCGCGAGGCTAATGTTCCGTATATCACGATGCCGAACATTCCGGGCGGTGGTGGTGGCGGTGGACAAAGACCGCCGGATGATGATGAGCCTAAAATTGATAATTAAAGGTTTGTCAATTATGTAAAACTAAGGACGCAAGTTTCGGCTTCGTCCTTTTTCTATTTTCAGTTAAAATTATGGCTGAGAGGTTTTACAAAATATGTTGGCAGTTAAAGAACGAACCCCGAAAACTCAATATAAAGTTAGCCGTAAAAAATCCGATTATTACGCCATCGTCAAAAAACTTCCCGAAAAAGCGGATGTCACTTTCGGTAATACAACTTGGAATGATTACGAGACTTTGATTAAAGAAGTTGGCGAAGCGAGTCATTTGCGGATTAGCTACACACGAAGGAAATCTTGGAATTAAAACTCTCTCTACGGAACACGAATATTTTTCAACTTTGATTTGCGGAATTGTCCAAATTATTAGTTTTAGAAATCGAATTAAAGTTTTGAATTATCTTTCTTCGACGATGAAAGTTACCAAAGAACTAAAAGGCGTTGAGCCTGACGGATGTTTTTACGTTCAATCTGCCGACAAATTACCCAACATACTTCGCATTGATTTCACCCAAGACCCGATGCCCGACATCATCCTCGAAATTGATATTTACCACGATTCAAAGTCAAAATTTGAGATTTACGCCGCCTTTGGAGTCAAAGAAATTTGGCGTTACGACGGCGAAAAGTTTGAGATTTACGAACTAAAAAAAAGCGGTCAATACAAACCAATCAAACAAAGCAAATCTCTGCCGATTCTGACCGCCAAAATCTTGACCGATTTTCTGAATCAATCAAACGAAAAAGACCAATACGAGATTTTGCTGGACTTTGAGGAATGGCTGAAAACGCAGGAATGATTTGATTGCAAAGCAAGGATAAAGTTTTGAGTTCGACTTTAATTTCACGCCACCAACTAAATATGAACACTGAATTAAGAATAAAAAAATTCAAACGAATCTACGATGAAGTTGTTTTACGTCATTTTGACTTTGTGAATTACTTTGTTGGGGAAAATGGAAGTGGAAAAACTAGCATTTTGAATGGAATCTCATTTTTGAATGATGGATTCAACTCTAAGACATTTTTTTGGTCCTGTAAAGTATTTTAGAATTTAGATGTGATAGCGATTCTCAGTATCTTTTTTGGAATAACCAAAATCCCAACAAGACAGAACATAAAGGAGTTCTAAATCCAAATATTTATTTGTTAATTTCAAATGCCACAGAAAAAGGTGCGAACGGATTACAAGCAAATATAAAATTTGATTCAATGATTGGAATTGGAAATGCTGATTCTTTATCTAAATTTAATACTTTTTTGGAAGAAATTGGACATAGCATATTAACGGCAAAAAAATTTATGGATCAGAGTGATCCATTTAATCAAGATAACGGAAGATTCATAATTGAAACTTATTAATCCGAAATTGAACCTTCAATGATTGCAGATGGTTTGAGGGTTTTATATCACCTCAAAACAAATCTGGCTAAATTGGATAAAATGAATGGAGCCAATCTGGGAAATGTCAACTTTGTGATTATTGAAGAACCAGAAAACAATTTACATCCGAATCTTCAAAAAGAAATACCTGTTTTGCTAAACAACATTCACCTTCAATTACCGCCTGAAATAGCAGAAAGAATTTTCTTTTTCATTTCCACGCATAGTCCTTTTGTTATCAGTGCTTCGTCGGAGTTTGCAAAACCAAAAGGTATTCCCTTTACAAAACGGAAAACCTTTAGTTATAGATTTTGATAATCATTCTTGGGCTGAAACGAACAACAGCGAAGGTTACAAAGGTTCTCTAATGTGCTTATATTGTAAGCAAAATGCTCGGTGCTGATATTACTGATATTGGATACCCTGAGAACTATTGCATACTGGAGGAATATTCGCTCCAACTAATTCTTGATGATGCAAGAAATAAGGGAATTATTAGAAATATTCAATTTGTATCTGCATCAGGAGTTTCTAAATCATTGGATTTATCAGAAACCATTTACGAAATTGAAAAGTTAAATACTCTCATAAAATGTAATCCATACTATTTTGATAAGTATTATTTAGTTATAGATAACACAGATGACATAAAG
The DNA here is from genome assembly GCA_963779235.1 of Pyrinomonadaceae bacterium. Taxonomy (GTDB): domain Bacteria; phylum Acidobacteriota; class Blastocatellia; order Pyrinomonadales; family Pyrinomonadaceae; genus JAIBCC01. Next base: position 363,855 of record CAVZXI010000018.1, on the reverse strand, counting down.
GATGATGCACTAAAGAAAAGATTAGGTAAGATACGCGGAAGACTAGATAAAAGATTCGTAGAATTAACTCTGCATTCACTCGAAGATTATTATTCAAACTTGGATGGACAACTAGAAAAAATTGCTAAAGAGGAAATTGCCAAGAAACCAAATCCTACTGAACAAGGAGTGTGCAAAGCCAATTATGCAACAAAAATAAAGGATAAAATAGTTGACAGAGATACATTTTCAAAACTTTTTAATGGAGAATTGGATTTTTTATTGGGTTCGTGAAATTTCGTGTTTACTCGTGGCAAAAATCTAAACTTAAAGGAGAAAGTTTCGGCTTCCTCCTTTTTTATTTCTCCAAAATCCATCTAAAATAACCTCCTGAAAAAATTCGCCATTTCCGTTTGCCTGATTTTCGTCTTGAGCCTCATAACTTTTGCTCAAAATCATTCTGTCACAATACTTTACGTCAACGATTTACATTCGGCGTTGATGTCTTTTTTTAGACTTTGTTTTCCCCAACATCTCGTCCAGCAAAATCGCCTCGTGCAAAATTTCTTGAACAATGTCCGAATATAAATCTTCGATGGAACGGATTTCGAGATAACGCACCTGTTTCAAATTTTCATTCTCGCCCAAAAGAATATCGGGACGGGCGGAAAGTTTGTAACCGTTGGGAAAGCCAAGTGTAATATGGTCTCGGTGACGGTTGAGGTAACAAAAATTTCGATGGAGCGTGTAAAAAGGAATCTTCCATTTAATCGCACAAGTCGCAAAAGGCGGGAGAGTTTCTTGCAAAAAATGATGTGCAACAAGCAAAAGTTGGCGAGCTTCGGGCGGGTTGGTTTCTTCGATATAATCTAAAACGGTCATAGTATAATCTCAGTTTAGCTTTTCTACAGTTTAGGGCAAATTTTTCAAGGTTTGATTTGTAGTTTTTCGCTCATCAATAATTTTATTTCTTAGCAAAGTTGTCGAATTGGGTTTCTCTTGAGCGTAGAAAATGCAAAAAATTGATGTTTTTGTATTTACAAGTTTCAGACACACTTAAAAGTGTAAGATATTCACGGACACCTTTTTCTGTGCTTGAACCTTTGATTATATTGCGTAATCTCGCAAATGCTTTGATTGCGTGTTCTGCATTGTTGTTATTCCAAGGAATTCCATCATGTTCAAGAAAAGTAAATAACTTATTTCGATTCTTCTCAAATCTTTTGACATACTTGATTACCAACTCATTTTGATAATTTCGTGTGAAAAGTTTTTTATAAAAGCGGTCAACAAAGGTTTTATGTTTTCGTAAAAATCTGGATTTCAAACCAAATCTGTCAATAGTTTCAATAATTGGTTTGAGTAAAGTAGCAAAATCTTTTAATAATTCTTTCAACTCGGTATTAAATGGTTGCTTAAATATGTCGTCGTTCTAAGTCTCGCATCAAATGAATTAAACACTTTTGCTGAAGGCAATCAATAGAATCGTAGGCTGCGTAAAAATCGGAAACCAAGATACCCTTAAAATCTTTCAAAAGTTCTTGGAGCAAGTCGGCTTCGCGTGTTTTTGCATAAACGTAGGCAACTTCTTCCATATTAGTGAAAACCCAAACATAAGCCTCTTTACCTTGAATATTTGCTTTTGTTTCATCCGCGTGTATTAAATTTCCTGTAGCTATTTTATTGAGAATAAATTCGTATGTCTCTTTATAAAAATCAGCCGCTATTTCTTTTTGACGGCTAATAATGCCACCTCTAACTGGAAGTTTAAATAGTTGTTTGATATTTTCGGCAACCGTATTCTGAGGGATTTTTAAATCTATGATTTGGTAAATTACAAATGCCAAAAAACCTAAGCCAAACTTATTTTTAATTAAATCTCGGTCGTAAAAAGTGAATGTAAAATGGCAATCCCAACAAATATATTGATGGTAGAAATAACTTACAATCCATCGCTTAATACCAGTTCTGCTGAACTTTAAGTCATAAACAATTTTGGTCCTTTTCGCATTTTTATAGATTTTTGTTGCCTTACATTTTGGACAATAGGTTGGAATGCAACATTTAACTACCTTGTTAGGAGATAAGGGTATTTTACAAGACTTGATACTTTTTTGTGATCTCCACCTGTATTTTTTTTTTGATTTGACATAAATTTTATCTCTTTGATAATCCCAATAAGAGGCTCTGTTAATTATCTCAAGCTCCGGCAATTCAAAATCAACTTTCCCAAAGTGTTGAGGGTATTCCCGTTTTAATAAATCAGTATGAACAATATCGCCATCAATTGCTTTTGTCGCATCATTATTTGCTTTGCAAAGAAAATTGACTGTCTCAAAAACTTTTTTTAATGCGAGGCAATCATCGGAATTATATTTAATGAGGTCTTCTTTTATTTCAAGGCTCTTGGAAGATTCCCATTCTTGCCTCCAAATAAGTGAAGAAATTCCTGAAGCATTACTATTTGACCATCTATATCCTATATGTTGTCCTATTTCCTTTAGTCCGTTTGAATAAGTTGGGAAGTAAATTTTTGCATAAATTATGGATAAAATATTGATGGATTGATCAATTAACTGAAGCCTGTGCATAATTAAGTTCTTTGAAATCAGCAAGTTAGTAGCATCAGAAGCTAATCATTGCGAAAATGATTAAAATCGGATTGATGAATTTTGAAAATAGTTCCGATTCTTCTGATGCTTTGTTCAGTTTAATTGAAGAAATTAAACTTGGCTATCAACCACCCGAAGAAGTTCTCAGGCGGGGGAGAAAACCTGATTTTTCTCCCCTCTCTTTTCTGCTTTTGGCAGTTGTCGCGGTGGTGACCAAGACTTTTTCCGACTCTGAATTGCGCCGTTTTCTTGAAAAAGACAGAGAACTTCGCGCCCGTTTGGGTTTTTCTCGAACCCCACATCGGACTCAGATTATGCGTCGTTTGAAATCTCTGGTGCCAACTGCCGAAGAACAAGTTTCGTGGTTTGGGAAACAGATTTTACGAGAAGTTCCAATCTCGGAAGCCAACTCTGAAGTGAGTGCTACTGATGGTCGAATGTATCAAGCACTCGGTCCCCTGTGGCACAAAAAACATCGCCAAGCAGGTCTCATTCCAACGGGGTTGAGAAATGTCGATGTTGAATCAAGTTGGTCAAAATCAAACTATCGTGGATGGGTCCAAGGCTATCGAATCCTCTTGCAAACATTGGTCTTTCCGGTGCCTGTTCCACTTTTTGCGGTCTGGCGTGAGAACTCCCACAACGAAGCTAAAATCGCTTTGGAAGAACTGGGAAAAGGACGACTTCAAGTAACTGATGTGATGCTTGGTGATACAACTTTCGGCAAAGAAGATTTTGTTCCTGAATACGAAAAAGCAGGTGGTTTCGTCTTGACTCCAAATCAACTTCCCGAAAAGAATCGGTCGTGGAAAAATGACTTGTATGACTATCGCAAAGAAACCATCGAATTGCTCTTTCAAAGAATTATCCAAGCCTTTGATTTGAAAAAATGTCAAGTCAAAGGGAAAGGTAAAAATGGAGCATTTATTTTGGCAAGCATTTGGACTTATCAAATCTGTTGGCTCAATAATTTCAAAGCCCAGAAGAATCCGGCGGAGGTTAAAGAACACATCGAAAATGCTCGATTGAGGATTAAATTATGAATTATGCACAGGCTTCAATTAACTGATTTAAGAAAATAGAATCCATTTCTGATTGAATATAGTTTTCTTTTACCTTCTTCAAAAACACTTTTTCGTAGCTTCCATAATAAATTAGCTGGGGATTATCAATTGTTTTAAGGATTTGGACAAAAGTTTCGCAAATTTCTTTCTCGTTAGATAGCTCATCTGCCCAAAGAGAATGTTGAATATAGGAATAATTACTTTTAAAACACAAACCAATCAGATAGTAAAAATCTTGATTAGGAATTCCCTCAACATCTAAGAAAACTGGATTACCAATAATTTTTAGCTCTGGTTTTCCTGCAATGTGAATTTTATTTTCTCTGATGGCTAGTGCTTTTAAAGGGGGCGATGGTCGTTCAGGTTTTGGCGGTAGAATTTTCGATTTCCTTCTTGGACGAAATGTATATGATAGTTGGGAAACCGTAAAAATACCCTTACTTTGTAAATGTTTTCGCTCTTTTTCAGTTAGATTGGTGAGTAAAGAAAGGTCATCTTTTCTTATTGCTTCTTGACGACAATGTAATTGATATTCACACTCTGCACAATGTTTGTTCAAAATAAGTTGGGGCGGATTATGCGATTTTAGTTGCTTGATAATATCGCTAATTACGTTTTTGGCTGAACTTATTAATCCAGCCAATTTAATTTTTCCAATCCGCTGTTGATTACCATAGACTATTTTCCCAAACGAAGGTGTTTTTCCAGAAACAATAGAAAGCACGATGGCATCAAAAGCTAATAGTAATTTGTCGTTTTTGGTTAATTTGCCATTTGGGACAAAACGAATTGGGATAAAATGTGCAAATTTATGTTTGTTAGGAGTAACTATTTTTTCTAAAACGGGTATGCGAGAATGTAACTCTTTCGTTTGTATTACGCAATCGAATAAATATTTGTAGTTGTTATTTTCAATAATCTGCTCATTAGTTGTGCCAATCAAGAAATCTTCTTTCTGAAGTTGAGAATTGGACTTGAAAAAACTTCTATTTATGAAATCGGCGAGAATTTTTTGTTTCCAATCAATAAGTTTTGATTGAATTTCTACTTCAGGTAAAAAATTAAGGTAAGACTTTGTTTTACAGCTAAGAAATGCACTAAAAATTTCATTTGTAACAATCATAATCGCGCCTAAAAAGCAGACTCAAATCGAAACTTAGAAAGAAGGTTTTCAACTCTTATTCTCACTACTCCAAAATTAAATCGTTGGCAAATACTTCGGTGCTTCTCGCTTTTTAGTTTGTTGCTCGAAAGCGTAGGCAAATTTAATCAAAGTCGGCTCGGAAAAAGCCTTGCCGAAAAACGCAAATCCTGCGGGGATTCCCTCGACAAATCCGGCGGGAACGGTGATATACGGATAACCGGCAATCGCCGCCATTCCCCAAGTTCCGCCGGTTGGCGAAACGATTGCATCAAGATTATCTTTTTCGATTGCCGAGTTGATGCCGTATTGAGTTGTATTTTTTATAAGTTGTAAGGCTTTGAGATAAGTTTCATCGGTTAAGTTTCCCCTTTCCTGCGATGCGAGAAAGATTTCCTGACCAAAAATCGGCAACTCTTTTTCTTTATTTTCATCGTTGAATTTAATCAAATCTGCCAACGTTTTGTAGGGTGAATTCCGCTCTGCCAGATATTTATTTAAATCAGTTTTGAATTCATATTGCAAAACAATAGATTGATTATCACCAAAATTTGTGCTTGGAAAAGCGACATCAAACAAAGTTGCGCCCGCCTCTTTCAAAAGTTGCAAATACGGCTCAGTGAGTTTGCCGAGTGGTCGGGTCAGGTCAAAAAAAGTCCGCGCCACACCGATTCTCGCACCGCTTAAACCGTTTGCATCCAAAAACTTAGTGTAATCTTTCAAGCCTTTTTTGCTGTCCGAAGTGATTGAATCTTTTTTATCTTTGCCGACCAAAACTCCGAGTAAAATCGCGGCATCGGCGACAGTTCGCGCCATCGGTCCGGCGGTGTCTTGGGTATGCGCGATGGGAATTATTCCGCTGCGGGAAACTAAACCGAGTGTCGGTTTGATGCCAACCAAACCGCATCTGACCGAAGGGCAAATGATTGAGCCGTTGGTTTCCGTGCCAACTCCAACCGCCGCCAAATTTGCCGAAATTGCTGCGCCTGTTCCGGCACTCGAACCACACGGGTTTTTGTCCAAAATATACGGATTATTGGTTTGCCCGCCGCGCCCCGACCAGCCGCTGATTGACTTGGTGGAACGAAAGTTTGCCCATTCGCTCAGATTGGTTTTACCCAAAATTATGGCACCCGCATTGCGAAGTTGTTTGACGATAAACGCATCTTGTTTCGGAGTTGGCGCGTCCATCAAAGCCAAACTTCCAGCCGTAGTTTTCATCTTGTCGGCGGTGTCAATGTTGTCTTTTATCAAAACTGGAATGCCGTGCATCATTGAGCGAACTTTACCTTTTTTGCGCTCTTGGTCGAGTTTTTCGGCAATCGCAATCGCATCAGGATTTATCTCCAAAACTGATTTTATTTTCGGGTCAATTTCTTTAATTCTTTCCGAATACATTTCAACCAGTTTTTTGGCAGTGATTTCGCCGGATTTCATCTTGGCTTGGAGATCGAAAATGGTCGTTTCAAGCAGTTCGGCATTTGGCTCGAAAACATTGGTTTCAATGGCTTTGCTGTTTTTCACTAGACTCAAAACAGTCAGTCCTGCAACGCTGGTTTGTAAAAATTCACGACGGGTTGGCTCTTTACTTTTCATAATTTTCGGATTCGATAAATTTATTGAATTCTACAACGGAAAATCCTCTAAGCAAAGCCGACAAAGTAAAAGGATGAAGGACAAATCACCCCTCATCCCTCATCATTTCATCCCTTACTTTCCGCCCATTTCTCGAAAAGTTGACGGCGTTTTTCGAGTTTTACGTCAACATCTGGAATGCTTGTCACGAGTTTCTCCAAATTGATGTAATAATCGTCTTCATTGATAATTTGCCGAACTTCCGCCAAAAATGGCTGTAGTTTGGAATAAACTGCGATGTGTTCGGTATTGGCATCAAGGAAAAGTTTAGCATCAATCCCACCGTTATTGACCAACGATGCCGCCATATCCCAATACGAAGTAATCATTCGGAAATTAGCACTTTCTTTTTCGCCACTAATCAATAATTTAATAATATCCATCGCACTTTGGGGACGAAATTCAGTAAGATACCATTTTCTAGCCTCGCGCATTTTCGGATCACGCCGCAGTTCATAAAGTTTCAAAATTGCCAAGACATCCGTTTGTTTATCGCTCATTATTTTTCTCCCGTTAAAATTTAGTTATTTGTTGATTGAATCATTTAATCATTGAAACCAAACAATGAATCAATGACTCAATCAGACAATGAATCAATCAATAACTTTCTCCTTCAAACTTATTTTTGCAATCAATTTTTTATCGCCTGAAATCATAAATTTGCGTAAGATTTCCAAATTGTTTTGGGCTTCGCTAAAGCCGAGATTTTTGGCGGTTTCGATTTCTTTGGTTGCCATTTGCAGGTTTCCTTTAATCGCATAAATTACGCCTAAATTATTGTGACCGGCGGCTTTTGCTTTGCTCTCAAATTTGATTGCGTTTTGAAAACTCGCAAACGCTTCATCATATTTATTTTGCTCAACATAGACAAATGCCAAATCAAACCATGCCTCACCATTACGTCTATCAGCAAGTTTGAGCGATTGACGAAAAGCCTTTTCCGCTTCGTCTAAATTCTTCAAATCTGTCCGTCGCCATTCCGAGCGCGTAGAAGGCTTTTTCGTAATTCGGATTTAACCGAACTGCTTTTTCAAATTCCGCTAACTGCTTCATTTGTTTGTTTTAGCTGATAAAAACAAACGCCGATATTGTAATAAATTTGGGCGAGTTTTTTATCCGAAAGATTTTTATCAAGGGAATTTTGGAAATGGACGACCGCCTTTTGAAAATCTCCAATCTTTGCCGATTTCATTCCTGAATCAAATTCTGTAGCTTGGGCAAACGCGCCAAATTGTAATATCAAAACGAATAAACTTACAAAAATTAACCTTTTCATTTTTTTAGATTCTCCTCGAAACTTTAGTTTCAAATTGAGTCTAAAAGAATAACGGCAAACAAATCTTTTCTCTGCTTGCCGTTTATGTTTTGAAATTGCGGTGAATTAATAAATAACGTGAGTTCGACATAAGAAAATCCCGTAACTTTTGCATTATCAACATTTTGTTTGATGTATGACAATTTTTTTAAGTCTTTTTTAGCCAAAAAGTTGAAAAAATGCAAAATTTGGGCATTAAATTTTAGAAACGAGCTGATAAACGGTTGTTTTTCAAACAGTTACCCTTATTTTTCAACAATTCTTATGTCGAACTCACGTTAAATAGACATCTTTCCCAAATAAATTGAATGGAAAAGCAAACGAAGTTTGCGGCATTTTTGTAGCCCATAGTGCAACTATGGGTAAATCAGCGAAGTAACCATTGAACCATTGAAAATGGTGGCATAAATTTATGCCGTTCTCTTTGAGAACTTGAATGATTTGTTCAACCTTAACCCATAGCTCGCGTAATGGGCTACAAAGATACTGTCATTTTCAATGACTTTATTTGGTTAAATCTAGCCCAGTCAACATTTATTTTGGGCAATACCTTCGCCAAATTAAGCAGAAGAAACGGCAGATTTAGCCTGATGAATACTGCCTAGTCTGCCAATCTCTGCCAGTATCTCTTTATTTAATATTGGTTCTGCATTTTTCAGAACCTTTTTTATTATCCAACGCGCGTATTTTGCTCCTCGATAATGCGTTTTCAAATCATTTATGCCAGTCAATTTTTCTTCGCTGTTTTTTAACAATTTGGCACTCACATTGACCATCAGAAATGATAAATTGACCGCATTTTCCACTCCTCTTTGCGTCGTGTTCATAAAATCTTCTAACCCAAAGTGTTGTTTCGCGTCTCGGAAATTGAATTCAATCTGAAATCTCAACGAGTAATATTCGATCAACTTTTCCCATTCCAATTCCTCATCGCTGCTGAACAGCATCACATATCCCACTTTCCGTTTTTTCAAGTCCGTTTTGACTATCACCACCACCTTGAGCGGCATCCCGAAACTTTTGTGCAAGAATACTCCTTGATAATAATTGACAATAATTTGTCCTTCAACTTCTGTTTTCTTCAAATATTTGATGGGCATTGCTTCATAGTGCAGTTGCTCGCCATACTTTCGGCGCGGTCCTTTGGGCTTTTGTTTGCCTTCGTATTTTTCAAATAACGGCGAGTCGCGGCGCAACTTGCTAATCAAATGCAACTCATTTTCTTTTGCCATCAAAACGGCTTGATTGTGTCCAAAATGTCCATCTAGTGCCAGATATTTGACTTTCACAAAGACTCGTAATACTTGAACTAACTTTGACAGTAACTCGTTGATTCTCAACAACTCCGCCGAAAGATTTAACTCATTTTTATTCTTGTTCAAGACTCCTTTGGGTCTCCCTTTGAGTTTTTTCAACGGCTCTTTCTTTTTACTTTTTCTCGCCTTTTTTCGCGGTTTTTTGGTTACTTTTTCCGCCTTGCTTCGCACCGTTTGCTTGACACATAACGGATACGCAGTGCGTTTCGTCACATCCACCAGAGAAAAAACAAAAAATTCCAAACTCTTGACCACACAACCTAAAACACCGGAAAAGAAACGCCCAATGCCGTGCGTCATTGAGCCGGATTTGGTAACTGTCGTGGCATCTCCCGCCAAAATATATTCGTGAGAAGCCTCAAATAAATGAGTCTGGACAAACTTGACCAGCAAATCCAACCACGGCAAATCGGTGGCAAAAAAGCGTTGGACGGTGCGATAACTGCCGCCATCTTCAGTCCAACGGGAAATCCCTTTCATCGTGACTCGCCCGGTCATCGAGAAAATAGCCTGAACAATAATTGATAATTGCCCCAGCCAAGTAGTGGTCAGAAGTGGTGAACAGCACGCCAATAATGTTAATATTTCCATTGAAATGAACGGGGGTTTTAGTGTTTAATTTGGTCAAAAATAAATCTACTAAAAGACTCGTTTCATTTCATCTCTTCATTTCAAATTTTCAAATATCTTTTGGCGAAGGTATTGTTTGGGAAGATGTCTATTTTAAGATTGAATCACTCTAAGTATTGAGTCATTTTAAGATTGTGCTAAGCGTTCCATTCAAAAACAATGAATCAATGAACCGATGAACCAATGCCCTAAACATTTTTTTATTGACGCAAGTGTTTATCACGGTTAAAATTAAAATTGGTCAATTGAAAGTTTCAAGTCTTTCGATTATAAAAAATTTCCACCTGGTTTCTTTCATCAATATATGGCAACAAGAATAGACGATTTATTGCGAATGGCAATGAGTTTTGGGGCTTCCGACCTTCATTTGCGGGCGGGCTCTTTTCCCGTCATCCGAGTCAGCGGCGAATTGCGTCCCGTATCGGGGGTCAATCGGATGGCGCAAGAAGAAACTCTGGAAATGGCTTTTTCGATGATGTCCAATCGGCAAAAGCAACATTTTAAAGAGGCTTACGAGGTTGACATCGGTTACAGCGTGTCGGGACTCGGACGTTTTCGGGTCAATATTTTTCAACAACGCGGCTCGGTCGGAATTGTGGCGCGGGTGATTCCCGATTTAATTCGTAATTTTAGCGAACTGGGAATGCCGCCGGTGATGCATAAAATTTCGGAAGAGCAACGCGGTCTGATTTTAGTTACCGGAACGACCGGCTCAGGCAAATCAACCACTTTGGCGGCATTAGTTGACCAAATAAATAGTGATCGAAATTCGCACATCGTAACGGTTGAAGACCCGATTGAATTTCTCCACAAAGACAAACAGTCTTTTATTACTCAGCGCGAAATTGATGTTGACACACGCTCATTTGCCGAAGCCTTGCGCGGTTCGCTCCGTCAAGACCCGGATGTAATTCTGGTCGGCGAAATGCGCGACCTTGAAACCATCGAAACCGCCCTCGTAGCGGCTGAAACCGGGCATTTGGTTCTTTCCACTTTGCATACGCTCGATACTTCCGAAACAATTGCGCGGATTATTTCGGTCTTTCCTCCTTTTCAACAAAAATCTATTCGTATTCAATTGGCGGGATTGCTCAAAGCGGTTGTTTCACAGCGTTTGATGAAAACTTCCAAAGGAAATGGACGAGTTCCGGCGGTTGAAATTTTGGTCTCAACCCCGCTGATCCGCGACTATATTCTGCACGAAGAAAAAACCGCTTCGATTCGTGACGCTATTTCCGCCGGAACTTCGCAATACGGAATGCAGACCTTTGACCAATCACTTTTTTATCTTTATCAATCAGGTCTGATTACCCTCGAAGAAGCCTTGCGCGGCTCGACTAATCCTGACGAATTCCGTCTGCGTCTGGCTGGTATTCAAAATACGAGCAGTATGGCGAAAGAAGATATGGAACGTCAGAGCGGAGTGGTTCAGCTTAACGATATGATTTCGAGAACGTAATCACCGATTTACATTTCACTATGAAACAAAGCGTTTTATTAGTTGCAATCATCGCTTGTCTGGCAGCTCTTTCATTTCTCGGTTTTCCGGTCTGGATATTAATCGTAACCTTACCCCTATTGGCGTATGTACAAATTTACGCGCTCAATAGATACACCTTTCGAGATTCTTTGGATTACGAATTGATTCCCGAAAAGGGTTATGAAAAGCGTCGGGAAGGATTGGAATTGACGGGTTATAATTTGTCGGAATTAGGTTTTGTAAAATTTGACGAGTTTTATTTACGACTTTCAAATGATGTGATTGCCTACATTTACCGACATCAAACCGAGCCGATCTATTTTTGTCACTATCATTTTGGAACATTGGAATTCTACGATTTAGTCACGAAATTCGATAACGGATTTTCTTTGACTACCGCCAATTCCAAAAATGCGGGAAACATTCCGCGTCCGAATCACAGGATGCTGCAAATCTTTGAAGGAAGGTCTATTGAAGAATTATTTTCTTCTCATTTGGAGGCGATTCGTTTTCTCGAACAACAAGGTTTTAAACCTTAACCATTGTTTTTAGGTAACTTTCGCGCAGATTTTTTGAATTCATTTTTGGAAGTCGGACGACAAGTACGCGGATTCTTTTCGCCGCCAAAATTGATTTATTGGATGGCAAGCGGAGTCAATAAAACATATTGTAAAACAATCCAACAGCAGAGTTTAGCTAAAAATCTTTTGCTTCCATAAATTCATTACTTTCTGATAACCCGCGTAATTTCGCCCGGTGCGCTTTCGTTACCTTTTGAATCAACGGCGCGGATGTAATAAAAATAAACTTCGCCCGATTCTACGCCTTCGTCTTTAAATTCTGTGGTTTTCAGAGGCTCCAGGTTTCGGCGTTCCCATTGATTAAGCGACAATTTTTCATCAATTGAGCGATAAATATTGTAGCCGACAAAATCAACTAAAGGATTTTGCTGGTGCGTATTTCCGGCGTGATCGGTAAAACTGCTTTTCGGCGTAATTGGCGCACTTTCATCGCCATTTTCAAAAACTTGGGTGAGTTTGTAGAAATAACGCTTGCCGACCTCCGCTGCCGGATCATTAAAATTACCTTCGGGAATCGGGTCATCGGTCAATCTCGCCCAAAATACAAACGGCAAATTTTCATCGGTTGACCGATAGACGTGGTAGCCGATGACTTTTCGTTCGATTCGATTTAAGAGTTTTTGTTTTAATTTATGTCGGTGTTTCTTTTTCATAACTTTCAATATTGTAGCCGATTATCAAATTTAGGAAAAAACGAAAAAGGCGACTCCTCTTGAATCGCCTTACCTATAAACTTTTATTTGGATTTAATCGAATAACTCGACTGATAAATTATAAATTGTCGGAATTATTTACGTTTTAGACAACCGACATTTGATTTATTATCAATTATTTCGCTACCAATCTAATCCCTTTTAATAATAACCTTTCCAGAAATTTGACCGGCTGATTACCGGCTTAAACTGTCTGGCGGTGTTTCGACTGAACTTTCTATCATATCTATCACCTCCTTCATTGTTAGGATACGCCTCTTAGTCTGAAATTGTCAAAGTGTTTTTTAACCTCAATCGAAAGTAAAATAAAAAAAGCGCAGTTTCAATTGAAACTACACCTTTTTTAATAAATTCAAACTCTTGATTTAGAAACTGTTTCGACGATTACGATTGTTATTCCATCTGTCGTTTCGATTGTCGTAACGATTATAGCCTTCTTGGTAGCCGCGAATAAACGCATCACGATAAGCCTGTTTATACGAACCTTGATTGCCGTAGCGCGAATTGTAGCCGGTATTGGCTTGTCCGGTGGCGCGACCTGCTGCTCTCTTGGCGTTAAAGCGACGACCTTCGCGGGCATCTTCGTATCCTTGTCTTAAACCATCCCGATAACCCTGCTGGACAGCGTAATTGTTGTAGTTGTTATTTCCGTAACGATCATTTCCATAACCGCTATTTCCATACGAACCGTTTCCATAGCCATTATTTCCATAACCATTATTTCTATCACGATCATTATCACGATTTTTATAACGGTCATTGTCATTATCGCGTTGGTTACGATTATTATCATCACGATCATCGCGGCGATTATTTTGATTATCATTTCGACGAGCGTTTTGATTATCGTTTCCTCGACCATTACCACGACCTTGAGCATTTGCGTCTATTGTTGAAAATGCGACAAACCCGAAAACCATTAAAAATGCCAGCCCGACAAAACGGATATGGCGTTGAATTGAATTTTTTTTCATTGAAATTTTTCTCCCGCGGATTAGCAAGGCGATTTCTGTGCCAAAAGGGATTTAGCCGATAAATTACCGAGTTTTCTATATTTTTTATAATGATCAAGTTTTGAATATTAACGAAATGGTTTGTGGAGTAACGATATGCGTAGAATAAGACGACTCAATAAGAATCGCCTTTGAAAATGAATCTACAACAAAACTGTTGTGTAACAAATTTGTTGTAGATTAGAAATTTTTCCCACAAACTTGCTTTTGGCTTTAGTCTGTTTGCAGACGTTAGAGTTTAGCTACTCGCGTGAGCGTGTAGTCTTTGATAAATAAATCCATCAAGCCTGTTGGCAGGCGATAGTAATATCTGTCGTCCGCCAACGGACTCTAAATCCTTTATTATCAATTTTCTACAGGTTTCGCTCGCGCTTCACCAGTAGCTAAAGTCTTACGTCCGCAAACGGACTTATTTTCGGATTGAGATTTTTCTGGCGGCTAATTCTTTCTGAAATTCGCGCCTGATGAAGCCTCGCCAATTTACTCGCCTGTCCGAGCGTGAGTTTTTCTTCTTGGAACAGCATAATCGCCACTTTGAGTAAAAGTTCTTTGGCGGAAAATTCTGATTGCGCGATAACTTGGTCTGGAATTTCGACTATCATAATGGAGGAGTTATGTTATTAAAGGCGGATGAAATTACAACAGCCTTTTTATTTGTCTCATCTGCTTTATCTTCAATATTTTGTTTATTTTTATCAGCCATATCTTTAGGAGAAAGTTAAACAATGACCAAAGATTGAAGTCAAAAAATTGTGAAAATCCTCAGATACAACAAAAGGCGACTCAACCGAATCGCCTTTCACTTTTCACTTTTCACTTTTACCTTTTTACTTCGCCACCGCTTTCGTAGCTTCCTCATCCAAAGGTCTCGGAGTTGCCAAGCCTAATTCTTTGGCACGCCATAAATTAGAAACAAGCAGTTCACGGATGAAGGCTTTTTACAAAATATTTTTGACTAAATTTGGCTCAACTTTGTCGAGGCGATTATCATTTGTCCAAAATTCATCGCAGTTATGATAAATGGCAGTTGAAAGATGGAGCGCATCAGGCGTTTTTAGACTTGGAAAATCAGCCCGAAGTTGAGCGGCTCGTTCATAAACATCATTATCAATTTGCAAAAACTTTTGTGAGTTAAAAAATAGTTCGTAAGTCTGTTGTAGTTTTAGGTCTTTATTTCTCAAAGGCATTACAAGAGTTTCCAAACGAGTTAGCGGAGAATAACAAAACTCAACATTACTCAAACTTTTCATTGCATTTTCGACCTTTGAAATATAAAGAGGATTATTTTCTACAAAGTAAATGATGATACAGGTATCAAGGTAAATTGTTCTCATTCCCAAGAATCCCTCATCTCTTGAATTTGTGCTTCAATTTCTTCGGCTGAATAACTTTTGCGATTGGCAAATTCGGGACTTTTTAACAATTCGACAATTGAGTTTTTGTTTGAATCATTTTCACCATTGCCATTTGTTTTATCCAAAACGGTGACAATCGCCCGACTTTTCTTCGACAATTTCAAAGGCTCAAGCAACCGCACATTTCCATCTACATCAATTTCCGCTTCAACTGTGGTCAACATAATTTCTACCTCAAGGGCTGATTATACAACAAAAGGCGACTTAACCGAATCGCCTTTTTGAAAATGGATATACAACAAGATTGTTGTGCAACAAATTTGTTGTGGATTAAACAGAATCTAGTTCAAATTCCTGCCAAATATCTGGACATTCCTCTTTTAGCCTTTGAACTCCTGCTAGTGTAACAAATATAAAACTGTCATAGTCTTCAAAATATTCGCTGAAAGGTCTTATTTCTTTATCAATGACTTTTGTTGCCACACATTGTAACCAAAAATCTTGTTTCTCATAATGTTCATATCTGGCTTTCATCGAATCAGGTGTTTTCGCAGTTACTTCATTATATTTTTTTTCTGCGTCAGTTGCGTTTGAAAATTCAAGAGACTCGTTTGCAAGAAACCATAGAAGAATCTTGCCCTCGTAACTAAGTTTATTTTTGATCTTCTCAAGAAATAGATCTTTGTTTTTGATAGCGTGAGCAATATAATACGCTACAAGTTGCGGTAATTTTTTTATGGGCGTAGAAGGTTCAGCAGATACGATTGGAATTGGAATTGGAATTGGAATTGGATATTTAATATTAAGTCCATTGTGTTTTTTAGCAATATATTGATAAACAGCAAATGAATCACCATGCTTAACGGTTTTCCAATGATGCTTAAAGGACTTCATATATTTCTCACGACCTTTCAAGGTATCATATACGGAATTGCTGACGAAAATTTGGTTTTCTTCTGCAACACTCATTATGCGAGCCGCATTGTTTATTCCATCCCCTGCGACATTTCTATTTCCATTAATGTCAGTAACAAGATTATCAACATTTGCATTTATTCCAATTCTAACTTGAAATTTTCGCATTTTATTTCTCGTGCTTTTGTTATGCTCGTGAAGTCGTTTCAAAATACTTAAAGCAAGTTGAAGATGAATTTCAAAGAATATCTCAACATTGAGTAGGGCTACGCACATTCCGTCACCCGTTGGTAGAAGAATTAAATTCTCCTTTTCAATTTTAAGTTCTGAGATGCTTTCCGAGACTATCTTATTAAGAGAATGAACAATGTCAGATTGAGCATCTACGCTTCTATCTTTAGTAAATCGAACTACATCAAGATAAACATATTTCGCCGGAATTGTTTGAGCTGTTGTCATAATTTTTGTCCATTTGCTTGACGTTATTTTGCACAAAAATTGCGGAACATTCAAAAGAACATTCCGCAACTTAAAATTAGGCAAATTTTGCCTTTTACCTTTTACCTTACAAAACCTACTTCGCCACCGCCTTTGTAGCCTCTTCATCCAAAGGTCTCGGAGTTGCCAAGCCTAACTCCTTAGCTCTCCATAGATTAGAAACCAATAACTCACGAATAAACGTCATTTCTTTCGGCAGACGATCATAGAGTTTGAAGAATAAATCATCGTGCGAAGCAATTTCCTTGAGCCATAAATCGCGGTCGAGGTTCATTACTTTTTTGAAATCTTCTTCGGTAAAGTTTTCCATTCCGCGCCAGTCGAGATGTTCGTAGCGTGGTTGCCAGCCGAGCGGAGTTTCGACACCTTTTGACGTTCCGCGTGAGCGTTCAACTACCCATTTCAGCACTCGCATATTGTCGCCGAATCCGTTCCAGAGGAATTTGCCGTCTTCGCCTTTCAAAAACCAGTTGACCGAAAAAATGCGTGGCGGTTCGGGAATCGAGCGTCCGAAATTGAGCCAATGCGAAAAATAATCGCCCATGTGATAGCCCGCAAACGGGAGCATCGCAAACGGATCACGGCGAACTTCACCAATGTTGCCAAACGCGGCGGCGGTCATTTCCGAACCCATCGTGGCAGCCATATAAACGCCGAATGCCCAGTTAAATGATTGTAAAACAAGGGGAACAACCGAATTTCTGCGTCCGCCGAAAATGAATGCGGAAATTGGCACGCCTTTTGGATTATCAAAATCTTGCGTCAACTACCGGACATTGTGTAATCGGCGCGGTAAAACGGGCGTTTGGATGCGCGGCGGGTTTGCCAACTGCCGGAGTCCAATCGTTTCCTTGCCAATCAATCGCGTGGGCGGGTGCGTCTCCGTCCATTCCTTCCCACCAAATATCGCCGTCATCAGTCAACGCAACATTGGTGAAAATCGTGTTTTCTTTGATTGATTCCATCGCGTTTGAATTCGTTTTATAATTTGTGCCGGGCGCAACGCCGAAAAATCCATTTTCGGGATTGATGGCGTGGAGTTTGCCTTCCGCATTCGGCTTAATCCACGCAATATCGTCGCCAACTGTCGTAACTTTCCAACCTTCATCTTGAAAAGGTTTGGGCGGAATCAACATCGCAAAATTCGTTTTTCCGCAAGCACTTGGAAACGCGGCGCAAACATAATCTTTTTGTCCGTCAGGCGATTCAACGCCAACGATTAACATATGTTCAGCCAGCCAACCTTCGTCACGTCCGATGGTCGAAGCAATCCGCAATGCCAAACATTTTTTGCCTAACAAAGCATTTCCGCCGTAGCCCGAACCATAGGAAACGATGGAGCGTTCTTCGGGAAAATGGACGATATATTTATCTTTCGGATCAGGCGAACACGCCCACGCGACATCTTTTTCGCCTTCCGCCAACGGCATTCCAACCGAATGCAAACAATGCACAAAATCGCCATCGCCGAATGCTTTGAGGGCTTTATTTCCCATCCGCGTCATAATTTGCATATTGACGGCAACATACGGCGAATCCGAAATTTCTACCCCAAATTGCGAAATCGGCGAACCAATCGGACCCATACAAAACGGAATAACATACATCGTGCGACCTTTCATACAGCCCGCAAATTTGTCCATCAAAATCGGCTTCATATCTTTGGGAGCCATCCAATTATTAGTCGGACCCGCATCACCTTTTGCCAATGAACAAATGTAAGTTCGGTCTTCCACCCGCGCCACGTCTGACGGATGCGAGCGAGCGAGAAATGAATTCGGACGTTTTTCAGCATTCAAACGGATAAATGTTCCCGCCGCGACCATTTCTTCGCACAGACGGTCATATTCTTCTTCCGAACCATCGCACCAATAGACGTTATCAGGCTGACAATGTTCAGCGGTTTTCGTGACCCATTTAATTAACTCTTTATTTTTTACATTTGAGGGAATATTTAAATTAGACATAAAATTTCTCCAAAAATTATTTCAAAAACGGTTTGTTAAATTGATTGTTTAAAACTTAAAAAAATAAACGAGTAATAACGACTCGTTTTCAATAGATTATTCAATTATCTTATCACAATATAAGAAAAATGAAAGTTTTAAGATATATATGATACCAAGCCAATGATGAATTCTTAATGAAATCATTTTTATTTCTTCGCAAGGCTTCCAAATTTTTATAAAATAAACTTGACAATAACACACTCACATATTATTCTAACCCCATATTCAACTTGCCGGAATTTTGTCCAGGCTGTTGGGCAAAGGCAATAAATAATTTCGGAGATAATTAAAAAATGGGAAAAATTATTGGAATTGATTTAGGAACAACAAACTCGGTAGTCGCCGTGATGGAAGGCGGCGAACCTGTCGTTATTACAAATGAAGAAGGCGGACGCACAACTCCTTCGGTTATCGCATTTACAAAAGATGGCAATCGTCTAGTCGGACAAGTTGCGAAGCGTCAAGCCGTGACAAATCCTGAAAATACGATTTTATTCGATCAAGCGTTTTATGGGACGACGCTTTGAAGAAGTTGGCGGACGAAATCAAACAAGTTCCCTATAAAGTTGAAAAAGCCGGCAACGGCGATGTTCGCATTGACGCAGAAGGCAAACAATATTCACCGCCGGAAATTTCGGCAATGACTCTGCAAAAATTGAAAAAAGCCGCCGAAGATTATCTCGGCCAAACAGTCACGCAAGCCGTCATCACTGTTCCGGCTTATTTTAATGACGCACAACGTCAAGCCACCAAAGATGCCGGCAAAATTGCCGGATTGAAGTTCTGCGTATCGTCAATGAACCGACAGCCGCCGCGCTTGCCTACGGTTTGGACAAAAAAAAAGAAGAAACCATTGCAGTTTTTGACTTTGGTGGCGGAACTTTTGACATCTCAGTTCTGGAAGTTGGCGAAGGCGTAGTCGAAGTAAAATCAACCAACGGCGACACGCATTTGGGCGGCGACGATGTTGACGAAGCACTTGATTAAATGGATTATTGACGAATTCAAAAAAGATCAAGGCATTGATCTTTCGACAAGATAAAATGGCTTTGCAACGGCTGAAAGAATCGGCTGAAAAAGCCAAAATCGAACTTTCATCGGCGATGGAAACCGAAATCAATCTTGCCGTTTATCACCGCAGACGCTTCGGGACCGAAACATTTGGTTATGAAATTGACCCGCTCAAAATTTGAAGCGTTTGATCGAAAAAGTTTTGAAAAAATCTGATGCCGCCGGTCGAACAAGCGATTAAAGACGCAGGATTTAGAGCAAAGGACATTGACGAAGTTGTTTTGGTTGGCGGTTCAACCCGCATTCCGAAAGTTCAGGAAATGGTCAAAAATTTCTTTGGCAAAGAACCGAACAAAACCGTTAATCCTGATGAAGTTGTCGCGCTCGGCGCGGCAGTTCAAGCCGGCGTTCTCGGCGGTGAAAAAACCGATATTTTGTTGCTTGATGTAACACCTTTGTCGCTCGGAATTGAAACTCTCGGCGGAGTGTGCAACTCAATGATTACGCGCAATACGACGATTCCGACCCGCAAATCGGAAATCTTTTCGACTGCTTCGGACAATCAAACTTCGGTTGAAGTTCACGTTTTACAAGGCGAACGCCCGATGGCTTCGGACAACAAAACGCTCGGAAAATTCCATCTTGGTCGGAATTCCACCCGCACCGCGCGGCGTTCCGCAAGTCGAAGTAACTTTTGATATTGATGCAAACGGCATTGTCAATGTTTCGGCGAAAGATGTTGGCACGGGACGCGAACAAAAAATCACGATTACAGTCTCATCAGGTTTGTCGAAAGATGAAATTGACAAGATGATGAAAGATGCCGAATCGCACGCGGGCGAAGACACAAACGCAAAGAAGTTATCGAATCGAGAAATCGTCTTGATGGTTTGATTTACAGCGTTGAAAAAACCTTCAGCGAAAATAAAGACAAACTCGGCGATGGCGAACGAGCCGAACTCGAAGCAGCAATTGCCGAATCGAAAACTGCTCTCGCGGGCGAAGATGCCGAAGCAATGAATAATGCTTTCAATCGTCTGCAAACCGCTTCGCACAAACTCGCGGAAGTTCTTTACTCGCAACAAGCCAGCTACGCCAACCGAAGAACAAGCATCTTCGGCAAGCGCAGGCGGAGACGGTGAATCAACTTCGAGCAGTTCGGACGATAATGTCATTGATGCTGAATATGTTGATGTTGATGAAGAGAAGAAGTAAGCGGAAAAGGCAAAAGTAAAAAGTAAAAAGGCAAAAATGCTTTTGTCTTAGAACTGATAAAACAGCCGTTGCTTGTAAATTCTTGCAGGCAACGGCTGATTTTGCGATACTTCAAAAGTTTGAACAGATTAGCCATGAATAAACACGAAATGACACGATTTTTTTTTAATCTTGATGAAATCGAATAAAAACTATTTTACAATTTGATTTTTTTTCGTGCTTTTTCGTGTTTGTTCGTGGCTCAATAAAAATTGTTTTCAATTAGCCCAAGATGGCAAAAAAAGATTATTACCAAATTTTAGGCGTTAAAAAAGACGCAAACGCTGATGAGATTAAAAAGGCTTATCGCCGTTTGGCGCGGAAATATCACCCTGACGTAAATCCGAATGACAAAACTTCCGAAGATAAATTCAAAGAAGTCCAAGAGGCTTACGATATTTTGTCGGACGAAAAGAAGCGCAAAGTCTTTGATAAATTCGGTTATTACGCCGATAATTTGGATGTCAATTCGCCGTTTGGAGGCAGGTGCTTCGCAGTGGCGGCGGCTTCGATTTTTCGGGCTTTAATTGGGAAAATGTGCAAACTCGCGAGCGGCTCGGCAGTGGCTCAAGTTTCAGCGATATTTTCAGCGATCTTTTCGGCAGGGGAAGTTCGACCAAAACTCAACCCGAACCGCCTCGCGCCATACCCGAAAAAAGGCGGCGACATCGAAATTCCGCTGGCCCTTTCGTTTGAAGAATCGGTCAATGGCTATCAAACCAATTTGAGCGTTAATCGTTCCGAACAATGTTCACGTTGCCAAGGCGCGGGCGATACGGGCGGCGCAGTTGTCACTTGCACCACTTGCAAAGGCGCGGGACAACTCCAACGAGTCGGCGGAAGTCTTGAATTTTCAAAACCTTGCGGCGATTGTCGGCGGAACCGGCAGACGCAGAACGCCGTGTTCGCAATGTAACGGAAAAGGCACAACTCCAAAAACCGAACAAGTAAAAGTAAAAATTCCGGCAGGAGTTGATACAGGCTCGCGGGTGCGTGTCGCAGGTAAAGGTTGGGGCGGACGGCTTGGCGCACAAGCGGGAGATTTATTCATCATTACCAATGTCGGCAAACATCGATATTTTACCCGCAAAGGCGATAATATTTATGTGACCGTGCCGATAACTGTTGCCGAAGCAGCACTTGGCGCAAAAATTGAAGTTCCAACGGTGGAAGGAAAAGCCCAATTGAAAATTCCCGCCGGAACACAATCAGGACAAAAATTTCGCCTAAGTCAACGCGGAGTTCCAAGTCTGAGAAATCCAATTTGCGGGGCGACCAATTTATCGAAGTGCAAATAGCTTTGCCGACGAATCATCAGCGAAGAAACTAAGGAAATTTTGCGTCAGTTTGAAAAAGCGAATCCCGAAAATCCGACGTAGAGTGATGGGACTTGAGTAATTCCAGATTCCAAATTTCAAATTCCAAATTGAACCTGGAATATGAAATCTGGAATGTGAAATCTGGAATATGAAATCTGAAATATGAAAAAGAAGGTCAAAACATACACCATCAGCGCAGTTGCCGAACTTTACGAAATTCATCCGCAAACGCTTCGTTTGTATGAACGTGAAGGATTGCTCAAACCTTCACGCTCCGATGGCAATACGCGACATTATACCGATATTGACATTGAACGTCTGGAAATAATTCTCTCTCTTACCCGCGATTTGGGCGTAAATCTCGCCGGAGTTGAAATTATCCTCAATATGCGTGAAAAAATGGACGCAATGCAAAAAGAATTTGAACGATTTTTTGAATATTTACGCAATCACGCTTCGGAAATTTCACACTCGAAAGATGAAACCTCAGACTCCGAAGCCTTGATTCCAATCTCTCGCTTGGGCAGTCTGCAAACCCGTCGACATACCAATCAAGATTAAAATTTCAGACTTTCTTAACCGCATAAATCATTTCTTCTTTTGCTTTCTCCGTCATTTTGCGACAAAATTATCGTGTCCCCAAACCTATCACAGAAAATTATTAGGAGATTAGTAATGCAAAGTGCTTTTGAAAGGAAGATTGCTTCCACAATTTTAACAAGTTTATTTATTTTTGTATTTTCAACCCTTGGCATCGCCCAAGACCTTGATAACGTTACAATTAGTGGTCAAGTGACGGATTCCAATAACGCCCCGATTGTCGGCGCAAATGTCACCGCTACATTGACTTCAACCGGAATAGAGCGAACTGTTATCACCAATGATGAAGGTCGTTTCTTGATTATCAAACTCGAACCCGGAACTTACACGGTTAAATTTTCCGCTCAAGGTTTTGGTGCCAAAGAACAGAAAAATTTAACCACAGTTGCCGGACAAAATGTTCAACTAAATATTTCGCTGGCACCCGCAGGTGTCACAGCCGAGCAAACGATTACGATTGATGGCGATGATGCTCCGGCGGTTGATACAACGCGGACGGTGGTTGGTGGAACACTAACCTCCAAAGAACTTGAAGAAATTCCTAATAATTCGCGGAATGCGCTTGATTTGGTTTTAACCCTTGGCGGAACTTCAGAAGAAGCCCTTTCAACTAAAGATTTAGCAGAGGATAGGCAAGCGGCAAATCGCCTTGCACCCAACCGAGCAAGGAACTTTTCTCTTTATCGGGCGGTGCGTCATATTCAAATAATTTAACCATTGATGGTTTAGACAACAATGATGACCGAACAGCCAATAGCCGCTTTACACCTTCTCTTGAATCAGTTGCCGAAGTGCAGGTTGTTACAAATCAATTTTCAGCCGAATACGGGCGAGCCGCCGGAAGCCGCGTCAATATCAGAACAAAAGCCGGGGGAAACAAATTTCACGGACGTGCGTTTATGTTTTTTCGGGATGATAATCTTAACGCAAACACCTATTACAACAACAGCAGAAGTCTCGCCCGACTTCCAATGACAGATTATAACCCGGGTTTTACTTTGAGTGGTCCTGTAATTATTCCATTTGGTGAAGGAAAATCAATTTATGACGGACATAATCGAACTTTTTTTGCAGTTTCGTATGAAAACGATAATCTTAGAGATACAACTTTAATTGATGCTTATGTTCCGGTTTTAACCGGACGATTTACACTTCCGGCAGCAACTAACGCCACCCCTGCTTGCGAAACCAATAGCACTACTTCGACTTGTAAAAAATGGCGGTGCAACTTTCATCGCACCATATTCAAAAACAATCGCTACTCCAAATCTAAAAAACACTTTTACAGCTAGAATTGATCACCGCTTTTCGGACAACAATGATGCGACATTTGGTTTTCAGTTAGGAAGAACTAAAAACCGACGACAGAATATTGCTTCGACAACTAAATTAGAAGAAGCATTACAAGGAACGAGTAACAGCACTGAAGCCTTCAACTTTACTGACAATCACGTTTTCGGAGCAAACGCAGTTAATCAGTTCAGAATGCAATACTCAAATTATGAGCCGAGTTATGAGGCAGAAAATCCCGAAGTTCCAGTTATTTTAATTGGTTATATAGATCCAAGATTTACCACTTCAAATACTCGAACACTAATTGCCGGAAACTCAACTGCCTCTTTAAATGCAAGTGGAATTTTTGCAGATAAGCGAAGGGAAAAACGCTGGCAATTTCAGGACTCTTTAACCCATATTGCAGGTTCACACACTTTTAAAGGCGGATTTGACTGGCAACGGGTTGATTCTTTTAATTTAGACCAAGGCGATGCAACAGGAACTTATAATTTTGCTAATTCTGGAACAGGTACTACAACAGCAAATTACACTGGTGCGTGTACGCCCACTCCTTGCACACCAACCACAGTCAGCTATTCAGCAATCCAAAATTATGTCTTAAATCAAGTTACCCGATTTCGTCAAAATTTTGGAACGAGTTCAAGTGTGAAGAATACTTATTGGAGTTTATTTCTAAATGATGAAATGCGGTTTGGTTCAAACATTACATTAAATTTAGGTTTAAGATACGAGAAAGAAAAAGTAATTGGCGATAATAATAATTTTGGACCTAGAGTAGGCATTGCTTGGGACCCGTTCAAAAAAGGGACAGGTGTTATTCGTTTCGGAGCCGGAATTTTTTACAATCGTGTTTTGCTTCGCTCCATTGACGACTTTATTATTACGGGACAGCAAGAATCATTTGATACTGCTAATTTAATTACAACTGTGGGAGTCTCTGCAGCTACTAAATTATTGGTTATGCGCGCACTTTCAAATGACTTTCCTAAGCGGTATGCATCTGCTCAAGCAATAAAAGATTTGATAAATCCAATTTTAGGGGTAGCGGCTGGGGCAGGTTTTACAACAGGCAACGATGCTCTGACTCGATTTGTGAATACTGCAACTTTGCAAGTGCCTGAAAGTTATCAATTTAATGTTGGATTTGAGCGCGAGGTATTTAAAGGTTTTGTTTTTGAAGCCAATTATACTTGGAATAAAACCGTTCATCTTTGGGGAGAATCCAACCCAAATGCGCCAAGTTTAGCTATTGCAAATTCTACATTAGGAGCTAATTATGCTGACTGGACTGCTTATTTAGCAGCTAATCAATATGTTGTGACAAATACGAATGGAACGAAAGCAACTTATAATTTTTATTTAGGTGCGACCACCGACAATATTGGCGCAACAACGGCACAAGGCGGAATAACAGCTTGTTCCACTTCTACGACTACAACCTTTACCTGCTTTGTTAATTTGAACACTATTAACCCCAGCGAAGCCGCCAGTTCGCCAATAGGATTAGCTTTAGCATCAATTAATAAATTTAGACCTAAGTTTCCAAACACTAATCAGCAAGAATTAATGGCTTCGGATAGAAAGTCATTTTATCAAGGTCTGATTTTGGAAATTCGTAGTCGCTACAAAAAAATGGGATACGGGTTTGGCGGAAACTTTCGAGTTGCCTACACGCTTTCTAAACTAATGGATGATGGATTAAATAATACTTCTGATGCGGAAGCTAACGGAGATTTTGGACGAGAATGGTCACGCGCCGGACAAGACAGAAAACATCGTTTTGCTTTTTCTGGAACATTTGATACTCCAAATTGGTTTGGTAAATTACGCTTTTCGCCATTAGTCAGATTTGGCTCATCAGCCCCGTTCAATCTCAGTTACAACGGAATTGACCGCAACCTTGATGATATTTCAAATGACCGCCAGAATTTTAGTGGCAATATCTCAGACATCAAATGGAGAGCACCAAGCTCGCCAGTTCCAACCACATTACTTTCACAGTTTTCACTTCAGCCAATTGGCGCAAAAGGCGGAAACTTACCTAGAAATGCCGGAATTGGACCAATTCTTTTCACCTTTGATTTGAATGTAACCAGAGAATTCAAAATTGGTGAACGATATAAATTACGTCCAATTATTGAATTTGGAAATATCTTGAATGCAAGTATTCTAAGTTTTGGCTCCGGCTTTGTGGATTATGCAACGTTTGGAAGCAGCGCAACACAACAAACCGCAAAAACTGTTTTTGAAAGAGATGAATTCCTTATTCCCACTCGTGCCTATCGCCCACGCGATATTCGGCTTGG
This sequence comes from Pyrinomonadaceae bacterium, assembly GCA_963779235.1. Classification (GTDB taxonomy): domain Bacteria; phylum Acidobacteriota; class Blastocatellia; order Pyrinomonadales; family Pyrinomonadaceae; genus JAIBCC01. Next base: position 337,813 of record CAVZXI010000018.1, on the reverse strand, counting down.
CATCAGATTCGATTTTTAGTCGGTAAAACTAAAATCATCATTATAACGAGGCTGTTTTGAAAAAAGTAGCCTCTTTTTTGCGAAAAACTAAAATTAACTAATGACTATTTACCCAAGTTTATGATAGTTTATAAATGTTGAACAGTTTTTGCTGTTGGGGGGAAATTGTGAATCAAGTTTTAGAAGAAAAATTAATGGAGAGCGAAGGTTTTGTCAGGCAAGTCTTAGAAAAGGAGTCGTCGCCATTTTCGGAAGTCTCAGTAGAATCAGTGCTTTTGGATGCCGACCTTTTCGTTAAATATCGCTCAATTGATAAAGCATTTAATTTGCTTCAAGAGGCAATCGAACGCAGTCCGCGCTCAATTGCCCTGCGCGAAAAGATGCGCGAAATTGCTACCACTCATAAAAATTTGACCGAATCGGCAAGGCAATGTTTGGCATTAGTTAATCTCTATATTGCCCGCGAAGAATTTGACGTGGCTTATGACCGTCTGCAAGAAGCTAAATTGCTCGACCCGCGAATTTCGGTTGCGCCCGGTTTGGAAGCAATTCGACGCGCCCGTCGCCCTGAATTTGACCAAAATAAAGAGCGAACTCCGGTCAAGGTTCGCACCGATTGCGCTCTGGCGGGCGATCTTTCGCTAGTCGGAATTTTCGATGTTATCCAAGTGGTCGAAAACTCTAAAATGACCGGATTATTGATCATTAAATCAGACGTTCATTTGGCAAATGTCTCATTCAATAATGGAAAAATCGTTGACGCAGAAGCAGACGGTTTTCGGGGCGAATTTGCTTTTAAAATAATCGTTGAACTCAATAGCGGCGGGTTTGAATTTTCGCTTTCGCCCGAAGATTTCCCAATCGTCATCCGCGTTTCGAGCAACACCAACTTTTTGCTTGATATTTTAACCCAATTAGACACCGAAAAAGCTGAAAAACAAGGGATGAGAAATCTAGGTTCGGAAGATTTTTAAGAAATAAGTGAAAACAACTTATAAAAGTTTGATGACGGTTTGAGTGGCGGCTTTAGACTAATGGCATTAAGATAACGATGTTTAACAAATTAAGAAAAGAAATTGCCCGCGAATAAACGCGAATAAACGCGAATCTTAATTTTTCTACATCTGCGAAATCTGCGAAATCTGCGGCTAAATTTCCTTAACTTAATGCCATTGGGGTCAACCCGCCACTCGAAACGCTTCAGGGAGTTGCTCACCGATAAGTCCAAACTGAAATCGCTTTTCCATCGCTCAAAATCGTAATCGTCCCTTTCTCGCCTGTCGTCATTATTTTCGCGCCCGAATCTGTCCAACGCTCCACCACTTCTTCGTGCGGATGTCCGAAAGGCGAAGTTTTGCCAACCGGAATTATGACTAATTTGGCTTTAGTTGCATTGATAAAACTTTGCGTTGAAGATGTTCGGCTTCCGTGATGCGCGACTTTAACTATATTTGCTTGCAACAATTCGGGCATTTGTAAAAGTTCGGCTTCGCCCTCTTTTTCGATGTCGCCCGTCAATAAAAACTTCGTCTCGCCATAGATTATTCGCAAAACGATTGAATGATTGTTGTCCCAATTGACACTTGGATTATCGTCCGAATTCGGCGACAACACCTCAATTTTCACTTCTCCAAAATTCAAGACATCGCCACGTTTAACCATTGTCAGAGGAATGTTTTTCTTTTCTAAGGTCTTGTAAAATGTTGCAAAATCTTCATCTTGCAAAGGCGTTCGAGCAATGAGCGCGGAGTTTATCGAAAAATTTCGTGCAACATCGGTTAAGCCTTGAAGATGGTCGGTATCGGCGTGCGTGGCGAGCAAATAATCAACCTTGTCATAACCGCTCTCCCATAAAAAATTTGAGACTACGGTTTCGCCGATATTCTGCACATCAGGCTCAAACGGTTCGGGTTCTTCGCCTTCTCTTTGAACATAAAGTTTATTAAAATTTGCCCTTCCCCCGCCGTCAATTAACAAAGTTTCACCACGTTGGCATCGTTATCAAAGCCGAATCTCCCTGCCCAACGTCCAAAAAATCAAGTTGAAGTTTGCCCACAGGTTTTGGCGCACTAAAAGGATGAAAGATAATGATAGCGAAGAGCAAAATATAGCTTTCAAAGGCAATTTGAACTTTGATTTTTGAATTTTGATATTTGAGTTTGAAAGCAAATGGCTTCCATTGAAAAAGCAAAATAGTCAGCGCAATAATCGGTAGAAAATATAGTAAATAAACGATTTTGAGTTCGCCTGCGTAATGCGGGAATTCTGAGCGAAGACCAATTATTATCGGTAAAAAAGATGGTCACGTTGAGAATCAGCCAATTCAAAATTTCGGTTATCCAAATAAATGGCGCAGCTAAAATTTCGCTGATTTGAGCCACAAAAATTCCGACAATCGCGGTCAAACTTTCAATCGCTATCAATGCCCCAACCCAGACGTTTAAGAATATCGAAACCAGCGAAATGCGATGAAAATAGATGACCGCCAAAGGTATCAGCCACGCTTGGACTATCACGGAAACTACAATTGTTTCAAAAACATAGCGGAAAATTCTTTGCAATTTCCAATGTTCCAATTTCTCGGCGTACGGCGATTTGAAAAGTCTGCATTGCCACACCGAACGAATGAGTTCGAGTTGCCAATTCTTTTCGCTCCAATAAAGCGTTTCGCATAATGTTTTCAACCATTTCGGCACATTTGGCGGAACGGGTGTTTCCAAAGTGGGGTGCCAATTTCCGATTGATTGCAATCTTTCAAGGAGTGAAACGGACATTGCCACGATTGCCAAAACGCACAAAAAAGTTAGTTGGAAAGATTGATCAAAAAGATTGGCAGGTCGCCAAATCAATATAACTAAAGCACTTACGGTAAGAGTATTGAGCAAAGTCGCTTGCCTGAAAACGACATACGCAAAATACCAAACCGTGAACATAATCGCCGCTCGCGTGACGGGAGCATCTGCCCCAACCGCAATTGTGTAAGTCCATAAAAACGCGGTTGCCAAAAAGAATTGCCAAAAACGATTTTTGGTAAATTGGCGTAGAAAGAGAATCGCCAGTCCGCCGATAAACGTAATTTGCAGTCCGCTGATGACCAAAATATGAAATGTTCCGCCTTCCCGAAAACTTTCCGATGTAGTCTTGTCGAGGTGATATTTGTTGCCCAAAAGCGAGGCGATGAGAACTCCGGCGGTCGAAACCGAAAAATGCTTTTTGAATTCGAGGATGAGATTTTGTCGGCGTTCGGCAATCCATTCCAGCGGTGGAAAAGTTTGAACTTTGCCCAAATTCTCAACCAATAACGGACTTTTGACAATAGCAGTCGCATCAATTCTCTGTCGGTCAAGAATTTCTTTGCTCGAAACGCCACCCGGATTTTGAAATTTTTCTTCGCGTTTTAGTTCACCAGCCACTCGAATTTTTGTCCCATAGCCAAGTTGCAACTGCTCATACTCTTGGGCGATTTGTTCGTCTCGGAAAGGCAAAAACAGTCGCACATTGCCCGAAACTTTTTGTTCATTTCCTTTGAAAGTTACGGTTTCGGCTTTCAAAATCAAAAAGAATCCGCCAACCGCGAGTTCAGGTTTTCCTTGCGAGATTCCAACCAATTCAATTGGTTCGCCTGATTTTAGTTGTTCGGAATCAAATAAAATTTTCAGACGATTTGCGGAAACAGACATTTTTTCAATCTGCAAACACAATCCGCCAAGTGCCGTAAAAGCTAGGAAAAGAAATAGGATAGCCAGATTCTTTTGGATGAAAATGACGGTCGAGATTGCCGAAATTAGACAAATGATAAGATAAATTTGCCACTCAAAGCTAAAGAACTTGCCATGCAAAATGCCGATGGCAAAACAAATTGTCAGCCACGCCAGAGGATAGAGCGTGAAATTTGAAGGGGCTTGTGGGACATTTTGAGACATTTCTAAATTTCCTTTTTACTAACTCACCTTACGCAAAAGAAAGAATTTAAAACGCAGAGGGCGCAGGGAGCGCAGAGATTTTTAAGATAACTTTTATTTTTTACAAATTTCACAAAAATTGCTTTTGTTGCTTTTCTAAAATAAAGAATCTAATGACTGAAACCATCTTTTGACCAACTTTTTGCAATCTCAGCGGTCTCAGCGAACTCTGTGGTTATTATTTTTTCAAAATGCGTAACGTGAGTTACTAATCACTCTACTTTAACTAAATTTTGTATTTCACGAAACTTTTTGTCACTCATTCCGCGCACCAAAATCAGATGCTCTGCTCGTCGAAACTTTCCGTGTTTCTCACGATGTTCGACAATTCTTTTGGCAATTCCTTTTCCAATTTTGGGTAATTTTTCGAGTTCTTCCGCTGTTGCCAGATTAAGATTCACGGCATTTTTAGACGTTGGCTGATGTTTTTCTGTGTTTAATTGTTGATTTTGTTGAGGATTTGAGCAGGAAAGTAGTAAAAAACAAAGCCCTACACAGCTTGCCAAAAATGTTAAACGAATCACTTTAAGCAACAATCTATAATTGTTGAAAATAAATGAGTTAGAGAATTGCATTCTTTATGTGCAAAGTGCTAGAAGTTGTTAAGAATCAACAATTTAACATTGTGGAAATCTACTTTTCCACAGTTTTTTCCACAGGAAAGTGTGGAAAAGTTACAGGGGCATTACAAAACCTAATTATTATCGGCACTATCGTAGGCTTCGAGGTATTCATAGCCTTTTTCGAGAATCGGACGAGCGCGAGTACTGCCGTCCATTTCGCCGATATAGCCCTCTCTGACCATCGCGTCCAAAATCGCGGCGGCACGTCCGTACCCGATTCTCAGATGACGTTGAAGCCCTGAAGTTGAAGCACGTTTTGAACTTACTACCGAACGCAAAGCGTCTATAAACAATGGGTCTTTTTTGCCCGGCAAATCGTCCGAATCGTCCAGTTCTTCCGCCGTTTTGGTGATGGTTGTATCGTATTCAGGTTTGCCTTGTGCTTTAATATGTTCAACGATTTTCGTAATCTCTTTTTCATCCACAAATGCCCCGTGAACCCGAATCAGATTGGATGTGCCGGGCGGAAGAAAGAGCATATCGCCTTTGCCGAGCAGACTTTCCGCCCCATTGGCATCAATAATCGTCCGCGAATCTACCTTTGAAGAAACCCGAAACGAGATGCGCGCGGGGAAATTTGCTTTAATCAAGCCCGTAATGACATCAACTGAAGGACGTTGGGTAGCCAAAACGAGGTGAATTCCAACTGCGCGCGCCATCTGCGCCAGACGGGTGATGGATTCTTCGACCTCTTTACCCGCCACCATCATCAAATCGGCGAGTTCGTCAATGATGATGACCAGATACGGCAATTTTCTCCAAGCCTCGCCATTATCGTCAAAATGTTCAATGTCATTACGGCGTTTGACCTCTAAATTGTAGCCATCAATATTCCGAACGCCCCAACCTGCCAAATCTTTGTAACGGCGTTCCATCTGCCCAACCGCCCATTTGAGTGCCACCGAAGCGCGTTTCGGGTCGGTAATAATCGGCGTGGCAAGATGCGGAATATCTGCATAAACTCCGAGTTCGACCTGTTTCGGATCAACCATTATGAGTTTTACTTCATCAGGTTTTGCTTTATATAAAATTGAAACAATCAGCGAATTTACGCCAACAGATTTTCCTGCGCCGGTTTGTCCAGCCATCAAAAGATGAGGCATTTTGGTCAAATCAGCAACATAATTTAGTCCATCAATGCTTTTGCCGAGCGCAATTGAGAGGAGCGACTCAGCGGATTGGAATTTTTTGGATTCGATAACTTCACGCAAAAAAATTGTTTCGCGCTCCCGATTTGGGACTTCGATTCCAACGTAAGCCTTGCCCGGAATTCGATCAATGCGGATAGATTCGGCTTTCAATGCCAGACATAAATCATCGCCTAACCCTGTGATTCGAGAATATTTAACCCCTGCGTCCGGTTTAAATTCGTAAGTTGTCACGACCGGACCTTGACAGATGTGCATCACTCGTCCGGTTACGTTAAACTCACTAGTTTTTTCCGTCAGCTCTTGGGCAATCGCTAAAAGTTCCGCATCTTTTTGCTCAATTCGAGGCGGTGATGAGGTTAAAAAATCCGAATTCGGCAAAATATAATGTTCATAATTTGGCGGTTGTTTTTTGGTTTCGAGAGGTTCCACATCAATCTCCGTCATTTGAATTTGCTCCAAATCGCCTGTTGCCCGAATTGGCGTAATCGGAATTTGGACAATCTCATCATCTAAAATAACTTCTTTTTCTTCTTCCAAAATGAGTGGCAAATCTTCGGTGATGGCGTGGGGCGAAGGCTCTTCGCCAAAGATAATTTTGGGACGCAAATCCTCAATTTTCTTGGGTTTATCAATTTCAACCTCAACCGTTTCTTCCGGCTCGACTGCTTTTTCTTCAACCTTTTGGACTTTTTCTTCAACTTTGGGAGCAGGTTGACTAATCTGTGTTTCGCCGATTGAAATGGTCGGTTTTTTGACCTTTTTAGTTTCCGTTTCATCTCCGATGAGAGCCTCGCGGCGTTTTTCCAAACGCACTTGAGCCTCAGTTTTTTGCGCTTCACGCCAAGCGCGAAAACGTTTAAAGCGTTCGTCAAAATGAATTTTGAAATTATCCAGGGCGAGTTGGAAACCGCTAATAGCAGCTAGATACGAAAGATTTGTAATCAATAAAATCGAAGCTAGGAAAAGGGCAATGAGCAAGACTACCGCCCCGAGGTTGCCGATTAGGGCAAGTAATCCGGCGGAAATAAATGCTCCAATCAGACCGCCGCGAAAACCGGAATTTAACCAAATCGAAAGTAACGCCGAAATTGAGGCGACAAATAAAACAAAACCGATGATTCGACTCAGCGGAGCATAAAGACTAACGGCTCGAAAAACGCGCCACGCAATCAAAGCCAACACCGCAGGCAAGACATACGCTGTCAAACCGATAATGCTAAACAAAATGGCGGCGATATTTGCGCCCAAAATTCCAATCCAATTTTGAGTTTTGTACGAACTTTCGGTAATTATCGAAGGATCATTGGCATTGAAAGAAACTAACGACAAAAACACTAAAACAGTTATCGCCAAAAGAATAATAGCGATAATTTCATTAAGCCGCGAAGAGTTTTGTGCGGCAATTCGCTTTTTTCCAACTTCAGTAGCCATATCCCATTTAAGAATTATAATTTACGCCCTTTTTTGAAAAGGAGAAACTCTTTAATAAACTCATCAATATCGCCGTCTAAAACCGTTTCCACATCACTTCGTTCAAACTTTGTCCGCGTATCTTTGATGAGACGATACGGTTGAAGTGTGTAATTACGAATTTGCGAGCCAAACGAAATATCTTGTTTAGTTGCTTCGAGTTCGGCTGCTCCGGCGCGACGATTTTCCAGTTCCAATGCGTAAAGTTTAGACCGCAAAACTTGCATTGCCAGTGCCTTATTTTGAAGTTGCGAACGCTGATTTTGACACGTCACGACCGTATTCGTTGGCAAATGCGTAATCCGAACTGCCGAATCCGTTACGTTGACGTGCTGTCCGCCTGCACCCGACGAACGATAAGTATCAATCCGTAAATCCTTGTCGTTTATCTCAACCTCAATGTTTTCATCAATTTCCGGCGAAACAAAGAGCGAGGCAAATGATGTTTCACGGCTTCCGCCCGAATTGAATGGCGAAATTCTGACCAAGCGATGAACACCCGCCTCGCACGACATCAAGCCGTAAGCGTATTCACCTTCCATCCGAAAAGTTGCCGATTTAATTCCCGCTTCACTTCCTGATTGCTCGTCCAAAATGTCAATCTTGAAACCGCGCTTTTCCGCCCAACGAAGATACATTCTCAAGAGCATCTGCGCCCAATCCTGCGCGTCCGTCCCGCCTGCGCCCGATTGAATTGAACAGATCGCGTTATTGGCATCAGTTTCGCCCGAAAGAAGTGCTTCAGTCAAAGTTTGATTGACTTCGGGTTCAAGTTTTTTAATTAAATCAGCTAATTCTTCAAACGAAGATTCGTCAGTTTCAGCAAATTCAAACAACACTTCGGCATCGGAAACCGCCTTTTCAAATTTCTCTTGTCCTTCAATTAAACGCTCAATTCGGCTTCGTTGTTTCACCACATTTTGAGCATTTGACGGGTTATTCCAAAAGTCAGGTTCGGAAATGTTTGCCTCTAATTTTTCAAATTCATTTCGCAAACTTGGAACATCAAAGAAACCTCCCAAGCTGTTCAACTTGTAGCTTTATTTCTTCAAATTTATTGTGTAAATCGTTTAATTCCATTATTTTATCTATGTTGTCCAATGTGAAAATTTATTCCTGTTAGTTTTCCATCAATCAAACTCAAAGGACGGAAAAAGTAATATAAAAAAATCTTATCTTCGGGGAAAATCACATAATCTTTGCCGTCCTTTTCCCACGTTTCAATATGAGTTTGGCGAAATACGCCGTAACTTGCAAGGTAAAGCAAAAGTAAAACTGCAACCGAAATCAAGGTGGATTTTTTCACTAATTTAATTTTCCCAATGCCATTGCATATAAAATGCCTAAAATATCTTCTAAATCTTGGCGCATATCAAATAATTCGGCTTCAACTTTGGCAATATTATTTTCTAAAAAGAGAAAACGCCAAGCATCGCCAGTCGTTACGCAACCGTAAATTTTATCAAAAGTTCTACCTGCATTTTCGTTAAAAAGTCGAGCGGCATACATTTCGGAAATGCACTGCGTCACACCTTTTTTGAAATCATCCTGTTTTGCCTCAACCGCAACTACAACAGGTGCTTCAAGTTCCCGCTGAAAAGTAGAGCGCGAAATCAAAAAGTCGCAAAAACCACTTAATCCAAGTTTTTTATCAACATTAAACTCAACGCCTGAAAAAACGCTGATTTTATCTTTAGCAAGAAAACGTATTTCGGCAAAAATTGGTGCAATTATAAATTCGGAACTGGCTTTTTCGCTCCCTTGCTCTAAGGCAAAAAGTGAATTTTGTTCTAAACTTGCTAACAAAAGTTGACTGGGTTTGAGAGGCGCATAATCCGTAAATAAATCATTGACAAAGGTTTGTTCAATTCCAAACTTATTTTTTAAATCGAGTAGCTGTATTGTCTTCGGGAAATATCACATATTCTTTGCCATCCTTTTCCCAAGTTTCAAGATGAGTTTGACGAAACCAACCGTAACTTAAAATGTAGAGAAACATCAAAATTACAACTGAAATAATTGTGGATTTTTTCATCTTAACTTTCTATTAGAACAAACTTCTTTTTCCAAAAGCCAACCAATAATAACGCCAAACTCACCAATGAACAAAGCCACGCAAACCAATCGCCATATTTGACATAAATTGTCCGGCTTCCGTCTGATTTGGAAACTGCCCAAACTCGCGTCTCTTCGGTGTAAGGTTGACTTGGCTCTAAGACCTCACCACGTTCATTGATATAGGCGGTAATTCCAACATTTGTAACGCGCAAAACCGGACGATTTGTTTCAACCGCGCGAAAAACTGCATTGGCAAGATGTTGGCGCAAAATCGGAGTATTTCCTAAAAATCCGTCGTTCGTCATTTCCACGATGACATCTGCGCCACGAAGCGCAAATTGGCGCGAAAGGGTTGGAAAATGCGACTCAAAACAAATCATAATTCCCGCTTTTGCCTCGCCCAGCGGAACAATGTCGTATTCTTTGCCGATTTCAAAATTCCCGACCATCGAGGGCACAAGGCTCGCCAAAGGCTCAGGCAAAGGCACATATTCGCCAAATGGAACGAGGTTCATTTTATCATATTGGGCAATTTTCTTGCCCTCTTCATTGACCAAAACTGCCGAATTGTAATAACCGTTATTTTCCGAAGGCTCTGCCGCATTAAACAAAACTTGGACATTATTTTTTGCGGTAAAATTCGCGTAGAACTTCTTGAAAATCGCGGTCATTGCGTATAACCGAAATTCATTGGAGATTCGGGAAAAACTACCACCAATTTGGGATTTGGGATTTGGGATTTGGGATTGTCTTTAATTTTTGTAATTCTTTTTCAGCCAGTTGAAGGTGGCGGTCACGGAGGCGTTTCCATTCTTCATATTTCAAACTACTCATTGGGACGTTTGGTTGGATGGCAAGATTAAATTTGCTTCAGTTTTCTTTGGTTCATATTCGGGTGCAGTTTTCACTAAATAAAGTTGATAAAATTGCACTAAAATTAGCAGAAGCATTGGAATTATTGCAAACCATGCACTGTTTTTGGTTCGCAATACAATTGGGAAGAAATAACAAATATTGATAAAAATACAAAGAAAACCAATCAAATAAATTCCACCAAGACTTGCAAAAGGTCAGAAAAAGCCCAGAAAAAGCCTCTGTGAATAACCAATCGCATTCCAATTATTCCCTGTTGTCCAAAATCTCAAAAACTCAATCGCCGTCCAGAGAAATGGCGCGGAAAACATTGCCCAAGTTCCAAATCTTTTCAGCAAAACTCCAAGCAATAAGCGCAAACAACGCAGGAAATAATCCGGCGACTGACGTTGCGCCGAGCAATAAAAGATAGGCTAACGGCGTGGGAACTCCGCCGTAATTTATCGGGGCGAAGGTCAGCCACCAACAAGTTCCGGTAAAAAAGACTGCGCCGAATATCCAGCCGACTAAAAATGCATTGGTTTTAGATTCTTTTTCGCGTTCGATGGCAAAAAATAATGGAATGAGTGCGATGTAGGCGAGAAACCAAAATTCAAAATCGGGAAACGCCAAAATTAACAAAATTGCCGAAAGTATCGCTAAAAGTGAGTTGGAAAGTGAAGGTAATTTTTATTTTACTGAACGCAAAACTTCATACCGACAGTTTAGCAAAAACTTACCTCGCTTAGCAATGTTCGGTCAATTTGAATCGAATTCTTTCAGACTGAATTTGTCAGTATGACTGATAGCGTCAAAATTTGTCATCAAAAGTGACGTTTTTTGTCATTTTACGGAATATTTGGCTAAGTTTGGCTAAGTCAAATTGAAAAACTAGTCATCAAGAAACAACTGAGTAAGTTGATCTCAAAATGACTGAAAACATCAATATTTACAATAATTTAGCCGAAAAGCCTTAATAAAAAGTGGAAGAGCCTAGTTATTGCTAACTAGGCTCACAATCGGAAGGGTAACTGAAGGAACGCTCGGAAGGTTGTCAAGCGCAGTGGCAAACCACGCTCGGAGAAGGGTTGGCGGCGGGGTCTTGTTAAAAGTTCAACAAGCTAGCCACTTCTCCTTTATGCACAAACCGTGCCACAGATTTGATTGATTGCGGATTGCAGATTTGCGGATTGCGGACTGAAGTCAATAAAAATCAGGGTCTTACAAATAATTAAGGCTCAAAGGAAAGAATTTTAAAGAGTTATTCTTTGCCTCTGAACCTCTATTTTTATCTATTAAGTTACACTATTTGGAACATCGTTCAACTTGGCGTTGCAATCCAAGCGCTTCTTGATTGTTTTCATCAATTGCCAAAGCCGATGCAACGTAGCTTTGCGCCTGTTGGCAATCTTTCTTTTCGAGGAAGATTTTTGCCAAAATGATGTGTGCTTCAATCAAACGATTGTCATAGAAAAGCGCAGTTTTTAATTGATTGGCGGCTTCGTCCCAATTTATGCGTTTGATAAATATTTTGCCGCGCAAAAGATAGGCTTCGGCGTTCATCGGGTCGCCCGCCAAGATACGACTCAAAAGCTGCATCGCATCATCCTCTTTACCGGCTTTGAAAAATGCACGAGCCTGTTCTAAAAGCGTATCGGTTTCATTAACCGGATTTTGCGTGTTAGATGTGTTTTGTTTTTTTATCAAAACCACGCTCACAAAATCTTTGCGCGGCGGTTGGATAACGCGCAGATTTAATCCCTCGATGGTTTTTGCCCTTGCCCATTCGGTTTCGAGTTTGGCGTAATTGGAAGCGTATTTTCGCGCCTGAGTATCAAATTCAACCGCCGCGGCATCGCCATTTTTTTCCAAAGCCTTTGCCAGCAGATAATAAGCCTCGCCGTCTCGTTGATTAAGTGCCAACACCGGACGAATTTGTTGAATCGTTTCACTAAAATCACTCGTCAAAAATAACGCTACGCTGTAATTAAACCTCGATTGTATTTCGTCAGGATCAGATTCGGAGGCTTTTTTAAGAAAATCAAGCCCTCTATTCAAATTATTGGCAGCTTTGGTTTTATCTTTCTTTTCCGCTCGTGAGGCTTGGACGGCGATTGCCCCCAAAGTGTTATAAACGCTGGTTAATTTCCAATTATCCGCCAGCGGAGTTAAAACAGCGAGGGCTTGCTCATAATTCTCTTGTTGCCAATAAATCAAACCTGTATAAAAAGCGGCTTCGGCAGACTCATTATCTTTGCAAACCGCTCTTTTATTGACCTTTTTCGCCTCTTCGTTACATTTTTCAACTGCGCTAATCACTTGGCTGAAATGTGTAATCGCGTTTTGGTATTGCTTCTGATTGAGATAAAAATGTCCAAGTTCAAGCGCGACATCCGCATAGATTTTGGCATCTGCCTCAGTTTCGGCGGCTTTGGCTTCCGAGTAAAGACGCATCGCATTTTTGAAATAACCTTCGCGGGTGGGCAACTGCGATTCGGGAGTCAAAAGTCCTTTAATATACGCTTCAAAGGCTTTGGCGGGAACTTTGGTAGCAACCTTAATCACATCATTTTCAATAATCGTCAAACCTCTGTCGAGTTGTCTTAAAACCTCGACCAGAACTTTAGCTTCCACCGTTTGCAAGATCAGCCAAAGCCTCTTTTAAAACGATTTCGCGCATTTTCCGACTGCCGTCTTGAAAATTTTCGATCAAAAATTTCCCTTCATCAACCTTGATTATTTTCGCTCTGACGACAATGCTGGCGGCGATTTCGCCCTGTTCGGGAATAATGGTGTAAGTGCCATAAACCAAAATATTGGCTTTGGCTTTTTGTGAAATTCTGATTGAGGTTGCCAATGAGGGAATATTGGTCAGCGGAATTTTTAAACTCTCCTGCACGATTTTCCGCTCCTGATTTGAAATAACATTCAAACCCGAAGATTTAACTTCTTTTTCGACCAATAAATCTGACAAAGCATCGGCAAAACTCTCGCCGACCCAATTAAATTCAGGTTTGCCCGAAGCATTTTCAAACGGCAAAATCATCACCGTATCCGAATTTTGAACGGTTTGAGCCTGCGCTGAAACAAAAAAGAATATTGATAAAAGACTGATTAAAACTGATTTTCGCACTTTATTTCCTCGTAAAACAAAAAATTCGCTTCAAACCCAAGCGAATAGTTTAGCAGGTTTGATGCGAATTTATGAAAGAAAGATGGTAGTCGGTACGGGATTTGAACCCGTGTCGCCGCCGTGAAAGGGCGGTGTCCTAGACCCCTAGACGAACCGACCAAGTAAAATTGTCAAAGAGTTAGACTAGCGAAATGATGTAATTCTGTCAAACGAGGGCAAGTATTTTTTGCAAAAACGGGTGCAATTAAAAGTGTGACGCACAGCTAAGAGCCTTGAAAAAGCGGGAAAGGGTGGTAAGAATAACAATTATGGAAACGAATAAAGATGATTTATTAGCAGAGAGGTTAGCTAAATATCCTGACCATCTCAGGTCATCCGCAGTCGAATAATCAGCAAAAGCCTCTTTTATCATTTCACCGCTTTTTCCGTCTCAGAAACGGTTCGTCCCTCTCATAAAATATACCTATGCTTTTGTCAGATCCTCTGCGAAGTTCTATCCATACAAAGACCACTCACTTCTCTAGGTCTTGCGGCGGATAGATGTGAAGTTGTCCCGGACCTTCCGCAAAAATCTCGGAGACATCTTCCGTGAGATCGGTAACCGAAGGTTGCACAGACTTCATCGGAGTTTTTAACAATTCGCTGTGGTAATACAATGGATTTTGTCCGGCACTATTTGGATAGTTCGGTTTTTCGATCTTTACGATTTTAGCATTACGTTTATTCAATTCCTGCACTTGTCCTGAACTCGGGTTCCATCCATTGCAATTGAAGAAATACCCTCCCGGTTTTGTCGCTACGTTCATTGGCGCGACTGACATTCCAGCCGACGGGACCAACTGGATGTCAAGTTCCTTTTGTTTCGCAATGGCAGTTCTTTGTAACTGAATCTTCGTCATTTCATCGGTTGCCTTCTTGAATTCTTCCTCCAACTTCGGTTTCCGCAATTGTAAGGTAGCCAAAAGTTCGGTCTTTTCCTTCAGCAACTCTTCTGCCTCTTTCAGCAAGTTTTCTGCCTCCGTCAGCGACACTTCCGGCTGCTTTGGACTAAGGGCTTCTTGAAAGACTTCTTTGAAAATTTTCTGCGCTTCCCCTATTTCGTTCTGCTTCAGGAACTCGACCACTTTCTCCAACACTTCCTTTCCTTCGGCTGCTTCTCTCATCTTCTTATCTAGTGCTGGCACACCAAGGGTGCCTAGCTTCTCAGCTTTTAGCAATTTAAGGTTATTTTCGATTGGGACGGCTAACTCCTCTAACTGGTTGGAAGCATCCGACCGTGAACCCTTTAACCTGCCCTGCGAGTGATCCGCGCAGATTTCCAATCCAAAGCTAATATTAAATTTCTTCGGTAAGGCATCCTCTTTCAATAATGGTCCGGGTTTGCGGGCGCAGTAAAAGGTAAAGTTTTCTGGAGAAAAAGTATTACTGGTCTTGGGTATAAGTGCATTCTTTGGAATCTTGTCTGTTTTGCTGTTCACATACCAAATCAATACTTCCTTAAAGCGATTTGCGCCCCAGTTTGCGCCTTTGTTGTCCCGCACGTCTCTTACTACACAGGTCATCCCGCGAGTTTTCAATTGATTTAGCGCATTATTTTTAAGTCCTGCCCACTCCCCTGGATTCCAGCCCTTCGAGAGGCAAAAGGCATCAATCAATACACCGGATATGAGGGTTCTGCCTAGGCTTGGAACCCATTCCTCATTTTCGATATCCCAAGTGATTTCCAACAACTCCTGCACCTGCCGCCCAAAGATATACTCATACTCCGTCGGGCTGAAATCTTTTCTAAACAGTTCCCCGTAAAACTGTTCGTCAGTCGGATTCTTGAGTTCGGACTCGAAGGGCATTTCCGCACTATAAAATGTTTTTTGAATCAGTTTTGTGTAATCCGGTGACTTATCCGCCGATTTAAATCCGCCGCGGATTACCGGAGTGTGATTCAACAACTCCAAGAAATTCCCCTCCTCCTCCTCATACACGGCGTTGACCGTCCCGAACGCGAACACCCAGTTCTCCCATTGAGGGTCTTTTACCAAATCCTGCAACTCCTCAACTAAACTACTCAAGGCATCTATCGAATACGCGCCGTTTGGTCCCAGAAAAAAGCATTCGGGAGCAACGAATACCTTCAATTCCTCTTGCTTATCACCCACAATACCGGCAGCCTTTTTGATAACCTCGCCCAAAAACTTCACTCGTGCCTCAATATCCTGTATTTCCGGCGTTTTTCCGGTATATCGTGCCTCCCACTCTTTTGTGTTATCGTGATAGATTTGCTTTGCGATGGTCACCAAACAATGACCGATAAATATCACCTTTGTATAAAGCGGCACAATTTCTACGGTAATAGTGTAATCGTCGCCCGGGTCTAAATCCGCGTCCCGTTCGATCTGTCCCGGAATTTTCGCTGTAGAATCCCGAAAATCGAATTTGTCCTGAGACGGATCGCAAAAGGCAATCGTCAGTTTATGCTTACCGGGCGCGACAATCTTGAAATCGGCTTCGCCGTCCTGTGAATCTATTGACGGTCCCAAGCTGCTCGTTACCTTGAATGGCAGTTCTTTGAACAGCTTTGGCGGGTCATTTTTCAAGGGGTCTTGTTTGTAGATAAATTCGACTTTGAGTTTCGGCGGATTGAAGTTGACGATATTATGAACGGCTCTGGCAAGCGGGAGAAGTTCTCTTGGAGTGGTATCTCCTTTCAAAAAATCTTACGCTTTTTACCTTACCTTTGAGCTTCGAGAATAAGACTGATTTAACATCTTTATCGTCAGTGGAAGCACTCGGAGAATATGTATTTACTTCAATTAACTCATTGTCTTTAATCGCTGTTTGCGAATGGGTTACAATTAGTTTCGACGATACCTCAAAGCCATCATACCAGTATGAACTTTGTCATTTTTATCTATTATTTCAACATCGCTCCACTTCATTTTGGAATTTTCTCCTATTCAATTTTGTAACAGAATTGAGCTTGAATTTTTATATTCCGTAATCCTGCTTTAAGGCAGCTATGGTTGCCGGCGTAAGTTTGCCGTCCGGCTCGATATTTTTAGTGAATTGATATTCCTGAATGGCTTCTTCCAATTCATCCGACATTTTTCCGTCAATCGAACCAAAATAAAGTCCGAGATTCCGCAAACGTCCCTGCACTCCGGTAATTTCGTCCGATGGATTTAGATTTCCGAGCATAAGTTCTTGAATTTCCGCGCCGTTTGACAGAATCAATTTCCCTTTTTTGGCATCCGGTGGAATAAAATGTTCGAGCCGCCCCTGACTATCGGTTTTACCCGTAAATTTTAAACCTTCAATCTGCAATTCATAATCTTCGTTGGCACGCGGCTCTCCGTGAATGAGCAGTTGCAGCTTAAATTTCTCCGGCGTATTTTTGCATTTGAATTTATAAACCTGATTGGTTGGTTCGCTGACTTCTTTAATTTGTTTGTCCGGCACAAAGACAACATCACCGGGCATCAATATATTTAAGTCTTTTCGTTTTTTCTTTAATTCGGCATTATTCGGATGATTCCGAATCGTATCGGCAAAAAAACCATGCTCAAAAGCAATACTTGAAATACAATCACCTTGTTTGACTTGATAATTTATTGCCATACTATCAATCCCACGCCTCCTTATCCAAATCGGGGAACGTAATTTTGCAATTGCCCGGCTCAATTTCATACAAACCTGCTTGTCCGTGTTCATTGAGCCTGCCTTCTTTTGGTGCCCCGCCGGGCATCGGTTTACCTTCGGCATCAACCAAAATTATTTCAATCCACGCTTTCTTTTGGTTAATTTTTACACTTTCTTTTCTTTTCTCTTATCAATACTTCTGACATTTATGCCGCGCAACGCTGCGACACATTTACCGCAATGGTCGGCATCGTTATCGGCATACGACATCACACAAGTATCAATCGGATCGTGTAAATCTACCTCTACGCCCGAAGTTCCCGCTCCGCCGGGTGCGTGTTGCAGATACAAAGCGTGTGACATTTCGTGAATAACTAACGATTTATATTTATTAGCGGGGGAGGTTGCTCCCGTAAATAAAAATACCACTTGCCCAACGGCTTTTCCTTCCTGTGAAGCTAACGGTTCAGCCACGGCAGTAAGGTTGTCGAAACATTGCGCTTCGACAAAAATTAAGCCCGGATTAAAACCATTATTTAATTTGATTCCGCGTGCAAGGGAATCAAGATACAAGGCTTTGCCTAATCCTAAAGTCGGCGCATCTATCATCAAATAATGATTATTACCGTTTGGCAGATTGCCCTGAGCATCTTTTTCCATCCACCTGAAAAGTTACCCAACTCGGGGCTCAGGGCTTTTGCTTTTCTTTTTCAGCCGTTCAGTTTCTCAATAAACAAAACAAGGCTTAAGCATTAAAGAGTTTATACTGATCAATGTAGTTTTGATTTAACACTCCTTGTAAAGCAACATCTGGATCATTATTAAGCCCGCCGGGTTGTTTATTGCATTCCGGGTTATCACAAAGGGTGCGACTTTGCCAGTTTGTTCCTTGAGGAACTCCATTGGCATCAGTTTGATATATGCTCCAACCGCGCAGACGCAAAAGACAACTTCCGCAAAATATACGCGCAACAGTAAAGTTGTATGACATCAAACATCCTCCCTTGCCTAAATTATCGTGAAGTCTTCGAGGATCGCCTGCCGGAGTATCCGTATGATTCAAGCCGAGGGTGTGTCCCATTTCATGAGCTAAGGTCTGTTCTCTGGTATTCTGTCCGCTGGTATCATATTTGTTTCCACAAATAGCGATAAAACTGCTGTTCGGGGATTGGTCGAGAAAAGGAACACTGAAACCGTTCGGACCTCCGAAATTATCCAATTCATTCATTTGCACAACGTAAATTCCATCAGCTCGGTTTGCTCCCAAATAATCCTGAACAAGATGTAAAAGAACATACCGCCCCCAATTAATTTTGCAAGCACCTTCATAATCAAAAGCATTTGGATAGATACCGGCTTTCCATAAATTTGATTTAACACCGGTTGGATACTGCGGAGTAGGTCCGCCATTATGAACTCCGCCCGCATATGGATTTATATTGGCTGGTGCCATAGCTCTAATGTAAGCATCGGGACCGAGAGGAGAAAAAGGAGCGGCTAATCTCAAGTCTGTAACGTATGTCGGATGGTCTTTAAATACTACTCCGTCGTCGCTGTTATCGTATTGATCCACTCCGATATTTCCCGCTACTATTGCGGCTTGAATATACCATGGAAGCGCGACGATAATATTCGTCATAGCTTGAACGAAATTTGGTCTGGTCATCGCTTGTATCCCGCCCGTTCTATCGGCTATGCGAATATAGGCTTGGTTATAATGCTGCTGCATCTGAGTTATATTAATGTCCTGCATCCGTCGAATTCCTCCGACATCCAAACCGGGATGCAGGGCTGCGGTTACGTTTCGTTTTTTCTTGAGATAGCCCGCTAGATGAACTTCCCGCCAGATTTGAAATGTTCCGGTTGAAGTTTTATGGTTGGCGGGAACTTTATTGATTTCATCATTGGTGTCTTGGTCAAGCGCATTGACATTATAGCTGGCATAGACATTGACTTTGAAGTTGTCTCCCGCCATCCGCGAACGGTTGAAAAATAACGCCCGTTTTGCCTGCCGCCTGCGCGTCGCCGTCACGCCAAGGAGTGCTGATTGCCGCCCAAGTTCGATTAGCCGCCGCCCGAACATTAAACGGAAATATCAGGTCGTTCGGGTTAGCCAGACTTGCTGCGGGAGCTATTCCCGCCTGTATCGGAAAAACAGGTTTGGCGTTAGCTCCGCGTTTGCCGCCGCGGTCAACGTGACAGTTTAGCCCCGTCGGTTTTGTCGTGTCCGAATGGTAGTCGGTGGTAAGTTCCAAATACTTTTGGATATTTTGCGGCTGTCCGGGATTTGGGTCAACTACTATTTCCTCCGTCATATCTTCCCAATCCCAAAGGCAAGAAATATTTCCCAAAGCCTTCGGAGACAGAACGACCGTATCATCAGTTTTCTTAATCAACAATTGAGCAAATAGCGGAATGTTCGGACCATCGCCCCATTGTGTTTTGTGCGCGGTGTAGGGATCATTGGTGGTCATTTGGTCAGTGTCGGTGTAGAAAGTGTTGCTGACCAAATAAACTTTCTTAGTTTCACCGACGGCAGGCAGGCGATTTTGCAGATTGGCATTATCAGTGGGATCGTTCAGATAATCCCAAACCTGATGGTCACGCTCGATAGCCGTCGTTCCTAAAGTCGGAGAAGCTGCCAAGACACTTCGAGGTCCCCATTCCAGTTCAATCTTAGCTAATTGTATTTCAAAGTTTGTCCAAGCCTTCGAGCGGTTCGCCCCAACCGTTTCCTTCCACCGAAATTTCCATAATGTAAGGCGAATGTTCGGCAGTGATATATTCATCGGGAAAATCTGCGTTTCTCGCTGTCTTACCGTCCCACACAATCGTGCGTGGTCCGTCGAGAAATTCGTTTGGCTGCAAAACCCTTGTCCACAGCACTTTTCTATCGCTTTTGCGGAGCAGTTCGATTTTGCCTGACGCAATCTGGCTTTTGGGGTCTTTGATTTTATACTCGATATTGACGGTTTCCTTTTCGGGAGCGAAATGAAAATCATCTTGCCCGTCTTTAGGCGCGGTTTTAATATCTTTGTAATCTTCCGAATAAACCTTCGATTTTTTCGTGCCAACCGTCGCCGCTAAACGAATTTCCGGCACACCGAAAGTAAAATCGGTTTTCACCGATTTCCAGTCCCAGCCGCGCAGACGAAGCATACAGAATCCGCAGAAATGGTCGGAATCCGTGTCGTAGTTCATAATGCAGGTATCATTGTGAACGTGATGACCGGGTTCGCGCGGAGTGCCGGGATGACGGTCTTCGGTTTTTTTGTTGGCGTGTGGAATAAACAAAGCGTGGGCAATTTCGTGGGCAACAACCGAAGGGTTGTTTTTGTAATTGATAAGGTTGCCATCCGACTCGCGGTGCGTCAGATGAGTTCCGTCATCAACGGTCGTGATATAGGCAATTGCTCTATCGCGCTTGCTTGAATCAGGAAAAGAAGCTCCGGCGATTTTTGATTTGTAGAGGTCGTCGCGCCCAGGAAAATGGAAAAAGTAAATACCCTTTTTGTTGTTATATGTCGCAGTTGTGTCCACGTAGTCTTTGAAACCGTCCTGCATCAATGCTGTTACGCCCCATCCGTAAATCTTATTGGCGCGTTCTTGCGGGGCGGTCGGAAAATATTCCAGATAGATGTCTCTTTGCTGCACAATCTCGGCAAGCAGAGATTCTTTCTCAATCACCACGCGGTTGGTGAAAAGTTTCTCCAGATAATTTTTGACGTTATCCCGACGCTCTCTATCAGTTTTATCATTATATTTCCCGTGAACCTTTATATCAACAGTCGCATTTGGAACCGCTTTGTTGGCAACCGTCGTCAGAAATGTCCTTAACTTTTTCTTATCGCTATCGCTCAGGCTGGAGCGAAGCGGAGCCCAACTGATAGTGTTCGAGGTAGTTCCCGAAACGACTTTTACCTCGCGCTCTTTATTGTGTATGTCACCTTCTATCTTTTTTTTCCAACAACTCGGGCGAACAGCCGTAACCGTCCCGTTTGTTTTTGAGGCGACTCCTTTGACCGTGTTTCCCGTCTGAAAAGTTCCGCCTCTGTCGGCTAAAACCAAAAGCAGATTATCCTGAATGGAAACCACGATTCCATTAACGAGCGAATTTACCTCGATTTCTTCCAGCTTAAAGGCGTTGGCGGTGGAAACGTCCAAGCCGAGTATTTCGTAGTCTTGAAAGGCATCTTCGACAGCTTGCTTGAAATCGTCGCGTGATTTAACTCCAACCGCCGGTGAATTACCATTCTGAGAAATAGGATCTTTAAACGCATATCGGATGCAAAGCGGCAGAATTTTACGCGCCGTAACGCTATTAAGATCCTCATTGAGTTCTTTGAACCGTTTGATAAGAGTAGTTTGATACCGTCCTTCGTCCAATGTATCGTAAGACTCCTGCAAAATCATTCCGAGTTCTTTTTTGTAAAGCTGCTTAGTCGAGCCTAACAAAACAGCCGTTGCGCCGGCGCGTCTGATGTAGGTCAAATTGACGCGGCGGAAAACTTCCCAGAAACCTGCAGTCGCATGTGCGTCGCCCGCCACCGGACGAAAAGTGTTTCCTTTTGCCAAACCGTCCAACTCGCTGTCGTAATAGAGATAAACGGATAATTTATATTTATCTCCGGCAATCCGCGAAGGCTGAAAAAGCACGCCGGTTTTTCCGGCAAGCGCACCTGACCGCCACGCCTTGCTAAAAACCGCCCATTTCCGCACTCGACACGCTTCAATCGGAAAAGGAAATTCGCCATCGCGGATGACATCAGCCGGAGCATAGCCGGGCAGAATCGGAAAAGGCTGCAAATTTTTAGCCCGTTTGCCGCCGTAAGAGGTGGGACAATTGTCAGTATCAAGCGGATCGGTCAAATCGCGGGTGGCTTGAAAGATGTTGGTGAGAAAGTCTTGGGTTTCCTGCGAGGCGGCTGCATCCACCCAATTCCGCCATTTTGGATTTGTTTGCGTGTCGTCCGTATCTTCCCAATCCCACAGAAATTTAGCGTTGCCGATAGCCGGCGGACAAAGCTCGAAAGTTCCGTCCGATTGTTTAATCTTGACTTCGGCAATAACGGGAAGCCGCGGACCTTCGCCCCAGAGTTCGGTCGTTCTCACAAAATCATTGTGATACTCATCGGCGTGTCCTTCTTTAAAGTTGTTTGCGTCAATAATAATTTCGCGGTTATTTGTGTCAATCTTAAAATTAGCTCCCTGGTCTTGGGTGCGAAGCGTCCGCAAAATCGCTTTTTCTTCTGGGAGAATCGTCAATTTGCGCGGTTGCGGCATACCGCCGTCATTACGCGCTGCGGGAATCATTTTTTCTTCGCCCCAAAAGAGTTCGAGTTTGACGCGAATATCAAAATACATCCAAACGGAAAAAGGGACTTTTTTGACCGTATCAGACGTTGGGACAACCGATAATTTAAGTTGATAGGGCGAAAACTCGGCAGTTACACAGCCATTCGGAAACAGCGCATCATAGAGTTGGTTATTTAACCCAAATTTAACACTTCTCAATCCGGGGTTATTAAGTTTGTCGTTGTCTTCATTGAGTAATTTTAAGTCGCCTTTAAACTGCGTCTTGGCATTTTCGGGACAGTTGTCCCAGATAAAAACCTTTGTCCAAATATTTTTGAGTTCGCCATTTATCCGGCAAAAAAGTTCCAACTTGCTTTCCTTGATGAGCGCGGGATTTTTATGTTTCCAACGAATCCAAACATCTTCCAGCATAGGAGCAAAGCAATACCGCGAGTCGTTGTTGGAAGCAATCAGAGCGTGGGTCGGAACATCGCTTGATTTATGGAGATTGTTTACTTTGGAACGCTGGTTAGTGGTCAGACTGTTGAGCCAAACTTCGACCGGTCCGCAGGTTTGCTCGTCAACCGTATTTTTAATGGTTTTTTCCATCACCGACCGCGTAACATTAACCCGCGGCAAGACAGGTCTTTTAACAATCGGCGGACGAGTATTAAAATCGGTAAAATTGATTTCTATGGGATATTGCTTCATTATTTGCTAGCTCCTGAAAAAAAATCTGCAAACAAACTAAATTTTTGAAACTTAACCGCCGTCGTGTAAATCGCGCAGTTTGTTAAGCGTTGCCGGATCCGGTTCGCCGGTCGTTGGCAATTGGTGAAGATTTTGAAATGCCCGTAGCGAATCTTTGGTTTCTTCGTTCAAAGTATTATCAATTGCTCCATTAAATAGCCCAAGATTGCGTAATCTTTGTTTGACACCCGTGAGATCGCTGACCGGATTTAGAAAGCCCATTGCCAATGCGTATTCAACCATTTCCTCGCCTTCGCCGACCGCGAGAACACCTTCGCGGGCAAGCGGTGAAATTGAACAAATGACCATTCCGGTCGAGTTTGTTTTATCTCCCGGATTAGAAACGAGTTTTCCATCTATGGTCAGTGTGTATGGCACATTAGCTCGCGGCTGATTATCTTCCATAATTTGAATCCGAAATTTCGCCGGCGTGCTTTTATATCGGAATTTATGCACCTGCTCAGTTGGTTCGCTGACTTCTTTGAGCCGTTTGTCCGGCACAAAAACCACATCGCCCGGCATCAGAACATTCGGGTCTTTTCGATTTTCTTTTAACTTTGCATTATTGGGATCATTCCAAATTGTATCGGGGAAAAAGCCATGCTCAAACGCAATACTCGATATACAATCACCTTGTTTGACTTGATAATTTATTGCCATCTATCAATCCCACGCCTCCTTATCCAAATCGGGGAATGTGATTTTGCAGCTTCCCGGTTCAATCTCATAAAGTCCGGCTTGTCCGTGTTCATTGAGTCTGCCTTCTTTCGGTGCGCCGCCGGGCGGAGTGATGCGGTATTTGACACCGGGCATCGGTTTTCCGTCCAAATCAACTAAAATTATTTCAATCCACGCTTTCTTTTCTTTCGGCTTTTCTTGGTCTCTGCTGATAACCGGAGGAGGCATACTATGTTGAGTTAATTGAAAAGCAGTTTCGACCTCAACCGGAGTTGCTTTCGAGGTTGGGGTTTCAGTAGTTTTATTCAAAGGACAAGTTACGACCGAACCCGGCGGCTGAGACGGAAACGAACTCTGTGTTTGCTTGATTTTGTCAGCTAAAGTTATTGGCATCTGATCCTATTTCACGTTATTTTCACGGTCTCCAAATTATCAAACTCATTCGGTTTGTCACCAATTATTTTCACGGTCTCCAGATTATCAAAATCATTTGGCTCACTTGGATTCTCTTTAAGTCCTTCATTTTCTTGCCCTTGATTCGCGTTATCCGGCACTTCATCTAATTTCCACGCAGTTGGGTCGTAATTCTCTTGCATTGATTCGATATTCTTTTCTGATAACATACTCAGTAATGAATCAACTTGCTCATTTGGTGGTACTTCGTCGCCATTAAATACTACCTGACATATCCGATTTGTATGAAAATTAGGAGATATTTCAAACATCAGCGCGGTAAAAGCGGCTATCGAAGATTCAAAAGTCAAATCATAACTGCGGGCTCTCGCAATTCCAATCCGCACCAAATCAGAGAGAGTTTCTTTTGGCAGAGTATCAACCGTAAATCTTTCGTCGCTCGGAAGAATGACCATTGCTTTTGGATACTCTTCAAGCAAATGTGCCGAAATTCGACGCACAAAATTTTCTTGTGTTTCCAACTCAATAGACGACATTTGTTCTGCCCGAATTGATAATCTCATTTTAGTAGTTATTTATTTTCAATCTCAATTTTTAATTTTGTTTCTTTCAATTTTTGATTAGTAAAATTAAACCTCAATAATTGGACTTCTTCGGTTAACTCGGCAAAATAATATTTAACCTTGCCAAATATTATTTCAAGTTCGTCTTGATTGCAGGTCTTCAAAAAAGACGATAAAACTCTCGGATCATAATAACGAAAAAGCATCGGCTTGCCCTGATCATCATAAACGGTGAGAAGTAATCGAAAATGTTTTCGCATTCCGGTCAACGACATCGGGCTTTGAGCGAAAATTCCCCAATGTTTTCCCCAACATTCGGTTAACAGCCAATCCGTAAATGGCGTACCGGGAGATAAATGAACCAGATATGGCGCGACATAAACCAGATCGGGCGGAAGTTCGCCTTGATACAGACAGATATTTACCGGAGCCATTTCATAGAGTTTATTTGGTAAATCAGGGACCGATGCGCCATCCAAAATAGCGTAAGTATGGTTATCTTTCCGAAACAAATATTTTTCCAGTTGGTGCTTCATTAAAATTCTAATTTCAACAATTCAAGTGTTATTGCAGATGTTTATTTTCTTGAACAAATTTCGCAAAATGTTGCTCCGGTTGCTGCGGCAGCTATCAGCACAACGGCTGCCGGACTTCGTAATACCGGTCTTGGTGGCGGGAGGTTTGGTGTTACCTGGATCCTCGCCCCCGGTTCTGCTTTATCAGCTTCTTTCGGGTCTTTCGGAGCGGTGGGACTACTGCCTGAGCCTGAGCCTGCTGCTCCGCCACTATTGAGAAAGACCATCGTTCCCTTGATAAATATTCCAGCCGAATTGATGTTGATAAAATTACCGCCAACTTTTAGGGTCAATGAAGTGCCGGTTTCAAGCGTTAAAGTTGTGCCTGATTTGAGGTGAATTTCAGTTCCGGCATCAAGGGCAAATTTTGATCCGGCTTTTTCATCAATATCTATTCCTGCATGAATCGAAATCGAGCCGTCAACTTTTTCGTTGTGGTCGCCCAC
Organism: Pyrinomonadaceae bacterium; assembly: GCA_963779235.1. Lineage (GTDB taxonomy): Bacteria > Acidobacteriota > Blastocatellia > Pyrinomonadales > Pyrinomonadaceae > JAIBCC01. The sequence continues at coordinate 312,210 of CAVZXI010000018.1, read as the reverse complement.
CACCTTCAAATGCTTATCTTTCTTGACTCTTTCAAACTGTTCGTTTTCGACAATCAGGTGGCGGTCGTGCACGATAGTTTCCATCAAGTCATTCTTCACCCGGAGGTCTTGATTTTTTTCGGCGTGAATAAAAATCTGCTCCGAACCTTTTTTATCCTCAATCCGAAACTCATTAAATCCGCCTCCACCCTTCGTTGAATTCGTCTTCAAGGTTGATTTGGTCTTTTCATCCGGCAACGTGTATGGCGGCATCGAATCTGCATTATAAACACATCCCGTGATAATCGGTTGGTCGGGGTCGCCTTCCAGAAAATGGACTAAAACTTCCATCCCGATTCGCGGAATAAACATCCCTCCCCACTTATTTCCCGCCCAAGTCTGCGCCACCCGCACCCAACACGAACTTGACTCATTAACTTGTCCGTATCTGTCCCAATGAAATTGGACTTTCACTCGTCCGTATTTATCAGTAAATATTTCTTCGCCTGCGGGTCCCACTACAATTGCCGTTTGACTGCCGTGAACAATTGATTTAGGAGTTTTGAGGGGCGGACGAAATACGGGCTGACCTGCGCCGTGCGGGATACAGGTGAAAAAATTGTAATATTCTTCGGGTATATGATCCTCGGCTAAATATTTAGGACTTTGATCAGCTTTGTGCGTCACCGAAGTCAGGATATATGCCATATTATAATCATTATTCGGGTGATTTTTCAGATTAAAGCGATGTCCGGCGGTCAAGGTGCAACAATCCGATTCTCCGCTCGAAACCATATAACCCGCATCAAAGGCTTCCATCTCATTCTTGACCGTTCGCTGATTGTCCGTAAAGATATTGTTTAAATCAGATGCCTGTTCCGAGCCGTCTTTGCTAATCCCATCATATTTGCGTGAGTAACCGGCGGGATATTTGTAAATCTCCATCTTTTGATTATCGCCAATATTAAAACGGCTGGGTTGGGTAACTTCAAGTTTTTTCTTTGGTAATTGAAAATTATGATCCCAGAGCGTGACTTTACCACTCTGCAGTTTGTAATCTATTAACCAGCCTTTGATCGCTGATTCAAATAATTCATCAGTTAGATTTTCTTGGTAGATTGAAATGTCGGATTTGTTCGGACAATCTCGCGGAACTTGGAAATTGTCGGTAATAATCATTGTTTCGGCACTATTTGAAAATGTAAAATAATAACAAATTCCTTCTTCTTCCATCAGCCGCGAGGCAAAATCAAAATCCGTTTCATTATACTGGACGCAATAGTTTCGAGCTTTATAATCTCCTTGAATTTCTTGATTTACCTGATAGCCGGCAAAAACCTCAGTCAAAATGTCTTTGACGCTTTTTTGTTGAAAAATTCGGCTTTGTCCGATTTGAGTGAGCTCCCAAACCTGTGGCACGATAGTCGCGTGAAAATAGGTAAATCTGCCGGAACGCCCACTTAATCTGATGGAGTTGAAAATCCCGTTGTAAAAACATTCACTGCCATCGCGTTGGGTCAAAGAAATGGTCGCGGGTTGTCCAATTACTGCGGCGAGATCAATGGTGGTTGGTTTGAAAATATCCGTGTCGTCCTCTTCATCAAAGAGAAGTTCGACCTCAATCGTAAATAATTGAGAAATTCCTTCATTGACAGACAGTTTATTGATTAGTAAATAGTCTTCCCCGAGATTGGTTTTAATCGAAAGAAGTCTGCCTGCTTGTGTTGCTTTTGCCATTTCCGCTATTCCTCATTAACACTTTTCTCAAAGCCTTTAATCATCCATAAATAAAGGCGGCTTTGTGATTTTGAGTCGCTTGACAATCTCAGAACCTTAATAAAATTGCACCCCAAATAGTGGTGAAGACTTCTGCCTCTGTTGTGAAAGGATTCAATTTATGAGCGTGTTTAGTATGGATAAAAATCCGCAAATATCTGATTTTTATAAGACTATATCGTATGAAAAGCATTTTTGAAAGGAGTCATTACATTTAATTTGAAAGTCGTCTTAAAACCAAATATCAAGAAAAGTCAGCCAATTTTTATGTTTTTTGGGCTCTGACTTTCAAGATAAAAGCGATAAACTTGTAAGTATCGAATTGTTTAATTATTATTCAGATTACAAAAAACAATGATCACAACAGAACCCAAACGAGTCTTTTTAATTGACACCATGTCGCATATTTTCCGCGCCTTTTTTGCGCCGATGGGAATGCGCCAAGAACCTTTGCGAAATTCAAAAGGTCAGGTCACGCAAGCAGTTTTCGTTTTTACGAATATGCTCCGCAAACTTTTGAATGACGAAAAACCCGATTACATCGCCGCCGTTTTCGATTCGCCCGAAAAGACTTTTCGCCACGATAATTTTGCTGCGTATAAGGCAAATCGTGCGGAAATGCCCGAAGACTTGTCAACCCAACTTCCCTACATCGTCCGCGTTTGTGAGGCTTTTAATATTCCGATTTTGCGGATGCCGGGCTTTGAAGCCGATGACATTATCGGGACTATGGCATATAAATGTGCCGACCAAAAACTGCAAGCCGTGATTGTTTCCAATGACAAAGATTTGTGCCAACTGGTGCGCGACCCGTATATCATCTGTATGCGGCAAAATTCGCAGAATATCAAACGCAAAGTTCCCGTGCCGCCGATTGAATGGTGCGATGAGGCTTGGGTTTTGAATAAATTCGGTGTGCCGCCCAACCAGATTATTGACCTTTTGGGACTGATGGGCGATGCGATTGACAATATTCCGGGTGCGCCCGGCATCGGCGAAAAAGGCGCGTTGAAAATCATTTTGGAATACGGTTCGATTGAAAATGCGATTACCAATGCCGATCAAATTACGCACAAAACTTATCGAGAATCTCTGCAAAATAATCAACCTATCATTCGTCAATCGCTCGAACTCGCCACGATTCATACCACCATGGACATTGAACTTGACCTTGATTCATTAAAACATCGTGAACCGAATCGGGTGGCGGCGTATCAACTTTTCCGTGAACTTGAATTCAACACTTTAACCCGCGAATTTGCCGATGCTTCTCTGCCATTATTCGCCGAACTTCCTGATACTGAACAAGTTACGAAAAATTATTCGCTCATCAAAACTCGTGAAGAATTGGATAAATTGATTCGCAAACTTTGGGAAAGCGAACATTGGTCGGTTGCGGTTGATGATGATGAAAAACTTGGAAGTTTCGACAAAGTGAAACCGAAAGGCGTGGCGATTGCTAATGGCGCAGGCTCGGCTTTTTATGTTGATTTATCGGACGAAAGTTTGATTGCCCCGCTCAAAGACATTATCGAAAATGGCTTTTTGAATAAATGCACGTTTGATTTAAAGCGAAATTTGGCAACCCTGAAAAAGATTGGAATTTCGCCCGAAGCGGTGGAAGACGATGTGATGTTAGCGGCGTATTTGCTCGACCCCAGCCGTTCCGAATACGACATCGCAGTATTGGCGCAGCAACAAATCAATGTTGATGCGAATTACGAAATTCCCGAAGGCTTTACCGACCACGAATGGCGGACTTTGGAACGGGCGGATTTTACTTTCCAACTCGCACCAATTCTACATAAACGTCTGGAAGCCTTTGGTTTAGAAAAAATTTATAAAGAAATCGAACTGCCCCTTGTTCCGCTTTTGTATGAAATGGAAATGAACGGAATGAAGGTTGATGCAGACGTTTTGCGAAACCTTTCGGCTGATTTCGGCGCGGAATTAGCCAAACTTTCTACTCGAATTTACGCACTCGCCGGACGTGAATTTAAAATCAATTCGCCCAAACAAGTCGGCGAAATTTTGACCGAATTAAACATCGAAACGGGCAAAAAGACTGCGAAAGGACAAATCTCGACCAGCAAAGAAGTTTTGAGCGAACTTGCCGAAACTTACGAATTGCCGAAGTTGATTTTGGAATTCCGCGAACTCGACAAACTCAAATCAACTTACACCGACACTCTGCCCGAAAGAATCGCTTCGGACGGGAGAGTTCACGGGAAATTGAATCAAACGGTGGCGGCAACAGGTCGTCTTTCATCAACTGAACCGAATTTACAAAATATTCCGATTCGCACCGAACTCGGTCAAAAAATTCGCTCGGCGTTTGTTTCCGATGAAGGGAATTTGCTGGTTTCGGTTGATTATTCGCAGCTCGAATTACGGATTTTGGCTCATGTTACCAAAGATGAAGTTTTGTCGGACGCTTTCAAACTCGGCGAGGATATTCACGCCCGCACCGCCAAATTGGTTTTTAATGACGAATCCCAACGCCGTCTGGCAAAGATTGTAAATTTCGGAATTGCTTACGCGGTCGAGCCTTACGGGTTGTCGCAACGCATCGGTTTGAGCGTTTCGGAATCGAAAAAAATCATCCAAGATTATTACGAAACTTACAAAGGCGTGAAAAAATATATGGATTCCACGCCCGAATTTGCCCGCGAACACGGCTATGTCGCCTCAATTTTTGGCAGACGCAGACCGCTTCCATCAATTCACGACAAAAATTTCAACGTCCGTTCACGGGCGGAGCGCGAAGCGATAAACCTTCCAATTCAGGGTTCGGCAAGTGATATTGTCAAGATTGCCATGCTCAAAGTTGACAAAGCCTTGACCAAAGAAGGTTTGGATGCAAAATTGATTATGCAAATTCACGATGAATTGCTGTTTGAAGTTCCCAAAAAAGAACTCGAAAGGGTCTGCGAAATCGTCAAAAAAGAGATGGAAAATGCCGTTCAATTGGACGTGCCGTTGATTGCAGAGGTTGGAATTGGCACGAATTGGATGAATGCAAAATAATGGATAATGGACAATGGATAATTGAAAATGAATTGGAGTTAAAAAAACTAGCTTTTCATTCTCAATTATCCATTATCAACTATCAATTATTTCACTCCATTGCCGTCTAAAGCCGTGTAAATATCGGGTGCATAAAGACCTAGCCATTTATCGGCTTTTGGAGTCAGGAAAAGTTCGGAATAAATTTTGCCGTTAAATTTTTCGAGATTGTTACCTTCGTCTTTTGCCAGCCAAACAAGCAGAGTCGGGCGGAGCAAAAATTCATTTCGCGCCGTGTCAATCGAAATATATTCTTCCAGTTTTGTAATCAGACTAGAAAATTCGGCTTCCGAAAGACCATTACTCGCTGTTTGACGGCGAATGAAAGCGATTGAATTTGCATCTAATTTGGCTTCTTTTGCGCTGAGTTTGGCAATCTTTTTCCAATTTTCGAGGTTGATTTGATCTTCGCCATAACGAGTCATATCAGCCGTAATGTCTTTCAACACCCGCATTTCCACCAGCATTTTGGTCGTTGCCACGGTCATTGCTTTGACGGCGGGTGGCATTTCTTCAAAATTTCTCGAAGCCTTGCGTGTCGTGTCGAATTTCAAATTTAACTGTTGTCCGACGCGGTTCATTTGAGTCGTCAAAACGCGATGTTTGTTACTGTGAAAACGATTCGGCGGAATGATTTGCACAAGTCCTGCGTCGCTGTTAACCAAATATTTTCCCGTGTTGAGAAATTCATAAAAAACCTGCGGGCTATTCAAACCCGAAAGTGCGTCAACCACCTTGCCGTCCTTGTCCAAAACGTAATGAATGCTGTTGCCGGTAATGGTGCGCTCAATTTTTCTACCGTCACCAAAATCAATCGTAATCTTCGGCGCAGGGCGTTCCGATTGCCAATGCAAAACGTAATTTGTCTGTAAATAGTTGGAAATCTGTGAGTTAGGATAGAGGATGGCGCGGAAAAATCGGCTGTTGGCGCAACTCAATTCTTCGTTCAAATTTCCTAACAGACGCAGACTCAAAATTGGTTTCTTGGTGCGTTTTGCTTCTGCTTGTGCCTTTTCTAAATCTTTGTGCCAAAAGAGTTTCGAGGCATAAACGTCCTTTTGCATCGCCACCGTGTCGAGGGCTTTGGCGATTCGCGTCCATTTTTCGTCTGTCACGCCCGTTTTTTTGAAATTTTCAATCTCAGCGGCGTAAGTTTCAAATAAAGTTTGCAAACCCGTTGCGCCAAGTTTGCGTAGTTCGCTGATAGCAATTTCAGATTCTTTGGAATTATCCGAAATGGCTTGGGCGGCTAAACCTGTGGTTTTATTGGTCGTATCGGCATAAACGCTACAACTCAAACTTGAAATTATTATCATCGCTATTAGAAAAATTGATTTGGTTTTCATCTAAAAAACTCCTTGCAGGGTAAATTTGACAATTTTAGAACGTCTATCTAATCAATCACTTGCAAAGTTTGTAAAAAATAAACTTGCTTTTTATAAAAAAATTTCTCTATGATTGGTTTATGCAAGTTAATTGGAAAAATGACGTTACCAAAAAATCGCCGATTCTGTTCAAACGCGAAGCCTGTTGGAATGATTTTTGTGTCAAACAAGTGCGGGTTTTAGCCGGTGAAATGCCCGAACATACTGCCAAAATCAACGAAATAAATTTGACTATGGACGGTAAAATAAAGACTCAGCGACATACTTCTAACGGAAAAACCCGCGTTGACTGCGGTGATTCAAATACAATGTGCTTCACTCCAATCGGACAAACTATTGAGGCAAATTGGGATACTGAATATGAAAGCGTGATGATCGATTTTTCGCCTAAATATCTGTCGCAGATGGCTTTAGAGATGAATTTATCAGGTAATGTCGAATTAAGAGAAAACCTCTCAAAAAAAGACGAATTAATTCAACATTTGAGTTTTGCGTTCCTCGCCGAAGTTGAGAAAAAGGAAGAGTCTTCGAGGCTTTTCGCTGATTCATTGGCGCACACTTTGATGTTTCACATCATCAAAAATTACACCAATGCGATTGTTCAAGCCAAACAATTTTTAGGCGGACTCTCGGGCAACAAAATGCGCCGTGTAACTGATTTTATCAACGATAACTTAGAGCAAGACTTGACTTTAACCGACATTGCCCAAGTTGCAGAGTTGAGTCATTTTCACTTTGCGCGGGCGTTTCGCAAGACAATGGGTGTCACGCCGCAACAATACATCACCAATCGCCGCATCGAAAAAGCCAAAGAATTGTTAGCTAAAAGTAATTTACCGATTGTCGAAATCGGATTCCAAACAGGCTTCAAAAATCAAAGTCATTTCACTACGCTTTTCCGCAAATTTACTTCGCTGACACCGAAAATTTGGCGCGAAGTTAAACAAAATTAGTTTTATTATTCACAGGGATAAAGGAGATAAACAGGGATATTTAATTTTATATAGTCAAATATGACAAAAATCCCCTTCATCCCTTTAATCCCTGTTAATTTCTCGTTGAACAAACAATATGAATAAGACTTTCAAACAACTGACATTATTAGCCTTAATCATTTTCGCAGCGTTTTCATTAACCTTTGCAAATGATACTAAGAATCAACGAAACAAAGACAAAGTCCAAATCGCCAAAATGCTGGATGATTTTAATGTCGCCGCCGCCAATGCCGATTATCAGAAATATTTTAATTTCTTTGCCGAAAACGGAATTTTTATCGGAACTGATGCAACTGAAAATTGGGATAAAAAGAGTTTTATGATTTGGGCAAAGCCTTATTTCGACAAAAAGCGAACGTGGAATTTCAAAGCCATTGAGCGTCATATTTTCGTTGATAAAGGCGGAAAATTTGCTTGGTTTGACGAATTATTGGATACACAAATGAAGATTTGTCGCGGTTCGGGAGTTTTGACCAAACAAGGAAAAGAGTGGAAATTACAGCAATATGTTCTTTCGATGACGATTCCGAATGACAATGTTGATGCGGTTGTAAAAATCAAAGCACCAATTGAGGAAGCATTGATGAAGAAATTGAGCGGACAATAATCAAACTTCTTTGATGTGTATAAACATTCGCATTTTTATTGTAAAAAACTGCGTAAGAACTCAATTGATTTAGGTATATAATTGATTTTATTATCTTTATATTGCTAGATTTATAAAAGGTGCGTATCTTAACGAGTTATAGGGCATTTTAAAGGACCGACACCAATGGAAAGACAAATAACATTATTGACTTTTATTTTGACAATTTGCTTGACGAGTTGCGGACAGACCAAACCCGAGACTAAAAATCAAGAACAGAACCAAAATGTATACACTGTTGACACTTCAGTAGTTGCTATATTACCTTTTGACACGACTCAATATTGGATTTTTAAGGACAGTAAACCGACTAACTTAACAAATGACGACTTGCTGAAAATTGAAACTATTCTAAACAAATCTATCAAGGACTATAACCCTAACCAAGAAAGAAAGTTTAAAGAGATTAATGACAAACATCCAGAGTATAAACTTGACAAGAAAAATTTTACTATTGACCTGACACTTTACAAAAGACAATATGTAGCGGTTTTAAATTCCAAAGGAGAAAAGGAAGTTTGGGTAAATTGCTTTTGTGGCGCAGGAAGTCAGAATTGGAAGAAAAATCTAATCTTTGTGAAAGACGGTGGAAACTGTTATTTCAATCTAAAAATAAACTTGACAACAGGACAGTATTACGAACTAATGGTGAATGGAGATGCTTGACGGACTAATACGCTTTCCCGATAGTAGATGTGCAATAATAAGAGAATGAACAAAGCATTACCGAAAATCAAGGAAACAAAAGAAGAGTTAAGAGAACTGCTCCAACAAGAGCGAGAGGGTAAAAAGCAGAATCGCTTGCAGGCATTGTATATGATTGTCGCAGGGCAAGCCAAATCAAGGAGCAAAGTGGCTCAATTATTGGGGAAAAACCGAAATACGATTTCTGATTGGATGAGTTTGTATGAAACGGGTGGGTTAGAAAAGTTGTTGGAGATATATCGTCCGCCCGGTGTAAAGAGCAAAATAACAGAAGTGGCGATTGCCGATATTATTGAGATTTTAAGGAGTCCGAAAGGGAGTCGAACCTATAAAGAGATTCATCAAATGGTGGTCAAAAAACACAAAATAGATATTCATTATTCAAATGTTCACGATTTGGTGAGATATAAACTGGAGGCAAAAGCGAAAGTGCCGCGCCCGGCGAATCCCAAAAAAACGAAGCGGAAGTCAGCCAATTCAGAAGCGGAATAGGAGCCAGATTTAAAGGAATCGTGAATGAATACAGGGATATTTATCAAAGAATCAAACTGTGGGTGGAAGATGAAACCCGAATTGGATTGATGCCGATACATCGCAAAAGAATCACGCAGAAAGGTTTACGACCGTTGATAAGTTCTGAGATTAAAAGAGAATACGAGTATTTATATGGATTGATTGAGCCATTGACGGGTAAGAGTTTTATGATGGAATTGCCGAATTTAGAGGGGGCATTGATGGAATTGTTTATGCGAGAATTTGGCAAAACGGACGAGACGAGTTTGCATCTTGTCTTGATGGATAATGCTTCGGCACACACCACGGCACAGATCAAAATAGCGGAGAATATCATCTTTGTATTTTTTCCGCCATCTGCCCCGGAGTTGAATCCGATAGAGCGATTTTGGAAAGAGTTGAAAGATTGGTTGTCAGATTATGAACCAAATACGATGGCAGAAGTGCAAGAACTGGTGTCAGAAGGATTGAAAAGTTTTAGTGAGAGCGCCATCAGTTCAATCACCTCGTTTGAATATTTGATGACCGCTTGGAAAGAGGCTATTGCATAGTATCTTTCGGGAAAGCGTATAAGAAAAACGCCCTATAACAGCACCTACCCAAAAGTGGCGGTTCAGTGCTTAAAGCAAGATTTGTGCTTCTATCAAAGTTCGTGTTTGGTTGACAGTGAAGTGCTTCGAAATCTCCACCTTCGGGTAGCTGCCAACCGTTACCCAAAATTCACATAAAATATAATCAACCGCAATTTCACAACATAAACGGCAAGCAGAGAAAAGATTTGCGTCTTGGTTTTGGAGCAATAGTTTGTCGTTTGCGCCACGCATAATATCCACTTGGCGAAACTTCCATCACCCGACACAGTATTTTTAACGGATAGTTTTCTTTCTCATCATCAGTAGTTCCAAATTTACTAATTGATAGAGTTAAAAACTGAATCAGTATCGTGAGCGGTAGCGAACATCTCTAATTTTATTCAAGTTTAATCCTGCTAAACTTGCTCACTATTGTTCGCTCGACTGATTTAAGAACAACTATTACCTCTAAATTTGGATCTACTGATCATCAATGAATTTGTAGCGTTTTAACTTCCTCTGCCGAAGATGCCGCGAAGCGGGTCGCTTAGGATTTCATTCTCCATCTCAAGTTCACGAACCCTTTTTCGCAAAGTTTCCGAGTCAACTAACTCTTGACCTGATTGAATCCCATTACCGTTGGTGAAAAAAATCTTCTTCCACTCGAAAATCAAACTTTCATTGACTCCAAGTTCTCTTGAAACCGAAGAAACTGGTTGTCCATCAAGAACTTTCCTGACCGTATTTGGCTTAAATTCAGCATCATATTTTCTGTTCATTCTCTCATTTTATCAAAGGAGAGTTTTGATTCCACTTTATATTAGACCATGTCACTCCCGCCTCTCCGCATCAATAAAGTCCTTCTTCTCCTACGGGGCGAGTATTCCAACGCTTATGAATCCAAAGCCATTGTTCTGGATATAGGCGGACATATTTTTCAACTATTTTCGTTACATCTTGAGTCAAATTTTTAATATCTTCATCGGCATTTTCAGTTTTTTTGTATTCAACGGGCGGTTCCAAATAAACGACATATTTTTGTTTTTCTTCTTCCCAAACGGCAAATGCGGGAAGCACAATCGCGTTAGTTTTTAAGGCTAATTTGGCAATGCTGGTGGTGGTAGAAGCCGGAACTCCGAAAAAATCAACAAAAACGCCCTCGCGTTCTTGAGTGTTTAAATCTGCCAAAACCCCCAAAATCTCTCCATTTTCGAGCAGCCGAAACATCTTTCGCGCCGATTTGGTCTTGTCCAAAGTAATTGAGCCGAAACGGGTTCGCATTTTGTCCACATAATTTTCCACCAATTGATTATCAATCCGGCGAACTAAGATATTTATTTCATAACCAAATGCAGCCGGTAACAGGTTAAAAACTTCCCAACTGCCAAAATGTCCGGTAAAAAACAAAATTCCGCGCCCCGTTTCGTGAGCCTTGTCAAAATATTCTTCTTTGCCGACCACTTCAACCAAATTGCGAATGTCTTCGTGTTTGAATTTTTTGAAATGTGAAACGAAGCCGAGATGTCTGCCCAAACTCTCAAAAGTGCCTTTCACGATTCGCTCTCTTTCCACTTCGGACATTTCGGGAAAGGCAATTTCCAGATTCCGACGCGCTGTTTTTGGCAATTTGGGAAAACGTTTAGTGAGAAATTTGCCAACAGCTTTGCCAAACCGCATCGAAGTTTCAAGCGGCAATGCGCCAATCGCTCCGAGCAAGGAACGGACGGCATAAAGTTCAGCTTGGGATTGAAATTTACTGCGTTTTTTTGACATCTTTCGGATTTGCGATTTTAGATTTGCGATTTGCGATTGCTGTTTTGATTTTACAATCCAACATCCGCAATCCAAAATCCAAAATCGAATTATCCCCAGCGAAAAAAGGTTTTGGTAATCGGTAAAAGAAAATGATTTTGCACGATAGCTTTGAAAAAATCTTCGTGCCGTTGTTCAGTAGCAGACATTTCGAGCATTTCAGCAACACAATCATCCATTCCGAGTTCTTTGGCGAAATGCGCGGCGTGCAAGTATTCCTGCACATTTTGACTTTCAAGCCGTCCGGCAAAATACATTGGGAAAAACCAGCCGGAAATGTAACAAGTCGTTCCTAAAACTCTGCCGATTGTCCAAAAAATTGTTTCGCGCAATCTTCGAGGTTTAGCATCTAATTTTTCAAGCCAAGCGCGTACTCCTTCGCGGTGTTGCCATTCTTCCGTTTCAATTTGTTTAATTTGTTCTTTTTCGTCAGGATTTCTGACTGATTTCCAATGTCCGCGATAGGCGAACGCGGCGGCGAGTTCGCCCGCATGAGCATTTTGTAAGATTCGGATTAAATTTTTTCGAGCATCTTTTACCATTTCTTTTTTAAACAAATGTTGCCCACAAAACACACGAAACAGACGAAAAAAAGAAGAAAGTTTTTTTAGCGTATTTCGCGTCCTTTCGCGGGCAAACCCCTCTTTTTAATTCTTTTGCCTCGCCATCATCAATTTCATCAATTCGGTCGCGCCGACTTGCCCTTTTTTCTTGATAAAATCGCGTGGTGTATTGTCGCCGATTTCAAAAACAATCGCTTCCATTTGATGCGCTTTGAGGAAATAATTGCGCGAAACAACAGTTGGCTCTAAACGGGCATTTGGTTGAATATTCGGCTCATAATTCGGAATATTTGCTTTAATTGCATTCAACCAGTTCCACATCAGACCGGGCATATTCGTATCCGTGAACTCCTTGACCATCGGGTAATAAATATCTTCCCAGGTTGAGTGAAAATCTATTCCAAAGTAGAATTTTCCACCTGTTTCGGCTTCGCGTTTTTTGAGCAAATCGCGGACAGCTTGGGTTTCTGGCTGATTAAAAGCTGACCAATCGCGGTTCAAATCAATCCCACCCATATTGTGTCGCCAATGTCCGTTATCAACTCCGTCCGGGTTCATCAAAGGCACAACATAGATTGCCCAGTCTTTGCGAAAGTCTTTTGATAATTTAGATTTATCGGCGATTGTTTCGACAAAGGCTTGCATTGCAAAATACCCCGTCACTTCCGGCGGATGCTGGCGCGAGATGACGAGCATCATATTTTTTGCGTCCCTGTTGCCGATTTTCAACATCCGAATCGGACGACCTTCGGTGCTTTTGCCGATTTCTTCAACTTTGAACTTTTTCTTTTTGGCGAGATCGTTCATCCATTTGAAAACGTGCGTAGAAGTTTGCAATTCCTGTGCAGAAATCCAAAGTCGGTTTTTTGCTCGTTTTGAGTTTCAAATCAACCGATTTCGGACGCGATTCAGGACCGAAAGCTGCCGTTTCTTTTTCAAATTCGGTGATAAATTTTGCTTCCAAAGGCTTCCATTTTTTGCCATCTGTGCTGATTTGCGGGGAATAACGATGCTTGGCAAATTCGGGATAGACGAGTTTGACCGTAATCTCTTTTTTCTTCTTACTCCGAACCTTGAACGCATACCACGGACTCATATTTATCGGCGCATTTTCGGGCGTAATCGTAATGGTATAAGTATTGTCACCATCTCGCTGAATTTGAGTAAGCCTTGCCCCGTCAAACTGATTTGAGAAATAAACTTGGTCGGTTTCAAACGAAAATTCGCGTTTCTCCTGCTTTCCAATCGGGCGCGAGACTGTCGAAACGGGTTCAACGGGCGGTTGACCTTGGAAAACTGGGCGGGAGTCTTGCCCAAAAGTGGAAAGAAGAAGGGAAAGAAAAAGTAGAATTGAAAGAAGTTTTTTCATTTATTTGGCTAAAACTGTTTCGTAAATCTATAAACTATTACGCCCGAAACTTTTGTAGGTTTTCCTGATAGGGTTGTCGGCTTAAATCTAGCTTTTTTTGCGGCTTCTGTTGAAACTTCAAAAAATTCGACCTGACCTTTTGTTGGTTCGGCAGAAATCACTTTACCTTCAAAATCAATCAGCACTTTCACATAGACTTCCCCTGAAAGATTTTTTGCAATCTTTTGGATGATTTGGTTGCGGTAACTCAATGGCTCTACCATTGATGAATCCTGCGGAAATTATTATCTCTATTGGTTTCTTTGCTTCTTCCTCGCAAAAAGAAGTATCTTTCTCAAGATTTTTATAAATACAATTATCTAAACGAGCTCATTCCACCAACATAAGCTGATATTTGGTTATTCTTTAATATTTCTTCGGCTAGGATTTTACTTTTTATTGCCGAATCTTGGTTTTTAATATTGTGATAATAGATTGCTTGATTTCGATTAAGAGAAACTTTTCTGCCTAAATTTCGCACATCATCTTTATTTTCCAATAATTTAAGTGCATTTTCTCGAATCCTAAAAGCTAATTCGGGCAAAGCAGTATTTCCGTGCAAGTAAGAATTCGATTCAACAAACGAACTAATCCAATAGTGTTTATCAGCATCATTTTCAATATAGCTCCAAAGTTCTGTTTCAAATTTTTCGCCAAGCCTGATTCGCTCTTGGTTAAAAATCCTTGATAAGTTTTCTTTATTTCCGCTAAATCCACCGCGTTCATTATTTACTGCATCAACAAAAGCCTCAAATGGTTTTACTTGAGCAAAATTAACAACGCTAAATAGTGAAATAAAGAGAATAAAAAGTTGAATTTCATTGAAGACCTTAAACCGTTGCTCTTTCCACTCGATTATAAACCGTATCGCGCTCAACCGCTTCAAATCCTGCGTTTTCAATCATTTGTGATTAGCTGTTGCTTTGGTCATTTTTTGTTCGCCGCCATCTTCGACCGAATAGGCGTGAGTCAGTTCGCCGCCGTCGGTGATTGTTCCGTCAACGTCGTTTGCGCCGAAATGGAGCGCGGTTTGCGTCGTCGCTTTGCCCGAGCATCACCCAATAGGCTTTGATGTGATCGAAATTGTCGAGCATCAAACGCGAAACGGCAATCGTTTTCAAATTATCAATCGCATCAGGTCCCGGAAGTGACGAAAGCGCAGTTCCGTTCGGATAAAATGCGAGCGGAATAAAACATTGAAATCCGCCGGTTTTGTCTTGCTGTTCGCGCAGTTTGATGAAATGGTCAACGCGGTCTTCGATCGTTTCGATATGTCCGTAAAGCATTGTCGCATTTGTTTTTAAGTCCGGCTTTATGAACTTTTCCGGCGAGTTCGAGCCAACGATTTCCGTCGCATTTGTGGTCGCAGATGCGCGAACGAGTCGGTTCGGCAAAAATCTCCGCGCCGCCGCCCGGACACGAATCCATTCCCGCCGCTTTCAATTTTTCAATCACTTCTTCGTCCGACATTTTGTAAAATCGCGCAAAAAAATCGAGCTCAACCATCGTCAAAGCTTTCAGATGCAAGTCGCGGAAATTCGCGCTTCAACGACGAAAACAAATCGGTGTAATATTCAAACGGCAATTTCGAGTTCAAACCGCCGACAATATGCAGTTCGGTCGCGCCTTCTTTGACGGCATTTCCGGCAATCTCCAACGCCTTCCTGAATCGAATGCGTGTAAGCATCATCTTGCCGCGCACGGCGGTAAAAACCGCAAAATTTACAATCCGCCACGCAGATATTCGTATGATTAAAATGCCGGTTGACGTTGTAATAAGTCGTCTTCCCGTGTTTTTTGCGCCGCACAAAATCCGCCAATTTGCCGAGCGCGTTCAAATCGTCGGTTTTGTATAATTCGATGCCTTCATCAAAGGTCAAACGCTCGCCCGCTTCAACCTTTTCGGCGATTTTGTTTAAGTTTGTATCAAATGAAAATTGCATAAATTTATTTCGCCAAGAAATTTTTGAATTGCGTCCAAATACCTTTCTTTTCTTTTTGAGGTTCACTCTTAAGGAATATGTAAAAAATAAGTTATAACGATATACTAATACTTGAAAGTTTAGTGTAACAAGAATTAGTGATGAGTAAAACTGATGAGCAAATATTTTTCGAGTCTTTGAACGAAAAACAAAGACGACAATATGCTGCCTTAAAAGCCAACGAACTTGGTTATTTGGGGGTTGGTCAAGTGGCAGAAAGACTTGGGATTAACCGACATACGATTCGGGTTGGACAAAAAGAATTGGTCGAGATTGCCAAAGGCTCAGAGATTTCTGCGCGGATTCGGCAAGTTGGCGGTGGGAGAAAAAAAACTCGCCAATGAGCCGCATTTAGGAAAAGTCTTTGGGGAAATTGTGGAGCATCAAATTGCGGGTTCACCAATGCGGGAAAAAGTGCGTTGGACAAACCTCAAAGACTCTCAAATAGTCAGATTATTTGGCGAAAAAGGATATTCAATCTCTCGTTTTATCGTCAAACAATTAACCGATTTAGCGGGATTAGCCCAACGCAAGATGAAGAAAACAAAGACTTTCAAAGAAGTTGAGGAACGAGACGAGCAGTTCGGGCGGATTGCTGATTTGAAAAGAGATTATCAAGCGAGAGGCTTGCCGATGTTGAGTGTTGACACCAAGAAAAAAGAGTTTCTCGGACAGTTTTATCGCGCTGGAAAGTCTTATTGTGAAGCATCGATAGAGGTTTGTGACCACGATTTTCCCTCGTTAGCCGAAGGGCGAGTAGTGCCACACGGGATTTATGATGTGATACTTAACAAAGGTTATCTAAGTATTGGGAACAGTAAAGATACGTCTGAGTTTCTGTGCGACAATGTGAAATATCATTGGGAAAATAACATCCGGCAAGACTATCCTGAAGCCACCGAAATGTTACTTTTAATGGACGGCGGCGGCAGCAATTCGTGCCTCCATTACATCGTCAAAGAGGATTTACAGAACTTGGCAAATGATTTACAAATGACAATTAGGGTGGCACATTATCCAGCGTATTGTTCAAAATATAATCCAATCGAACATCGGTTTTTTCCACATTTACAAAGGAGTTGGGAAGGAGTTTTGTTCTCCGATTACGAGATTGTCAAAGAGCGAGCCGAGCAAACTACGACACAAAGAGGCTTAAAAGTAGTGGCGTGGATCAACGAAAAACTCTATCAAAGCGGCAGAAAATATAGTGCTGATTTCAAAGAAACGATGACTATTGCTTTTGATGAACTGTTACCGAAATGGAATTATCAGATTCATCCGTTATAACTTATTTTTTACACGTTCCTAAGCAATCTTAAAAATTCTTCCTCCTTCCATTCCCAAGTGTGTTTGGTTTCGTTTGTGCAGAAAAAACCTTCAATTTTTGATTTTCTTAAGATGTCATCATTATTGTTTTTATCAGAACAAATCAGGTAAAAGAAACTGTCCCATTCAATCGTGAACAGAATGCTTTTATCTTCTGCATAAATGTAATAATCCTTGTATTCAATTTTTTCGATAAATTCTTTTAAGCTGATGAAATTTAGATTTAATTTCTTTTCATTCTCGTAGAATTCATCAATAATGACTATTTCGTTTTTACCCAAACTTTTCAGGGCATTGTAAATTTCAATTTTCGATAGAACTTCAAAATTACCTTCCGTTGGATGAAAGATTCTTTTTTTTTCGGTGAAAACATTTAATCTGTCTCGCAAGTCCTTTCTCTCGAAAACTGTTCGATAAGAACCAATTGAGGTTTTTAGAGCTTTGTAAATTTCTGCATAATCAGTAAAGTTTGCACCGTTTTTTACTTCTTTCCAACTTACCATTTCTGCTTTCTCAAAAATCTCGCTGTCTTCAGGATATTCGTCATTTTCATATGAATAAACGTTTGCGTTAAAATCTGGTAATTTACCAAAAACTTCATCATTTGCTTTGAATTCTTCTAAGCTAATTTGATGAGATTTTTGAACACTCACTTTTTCAAGATTATGGTCTTTAATTCGGAAAAATGGTAAATATGCAATAAAAACACAATCATAAATTCCTGCGAAATTACTCAAGATAGATTCTTCGTCGTTTGGATAAAGTTTATGTTCTTTAATAAAATCCATAAAAACTTGTTTCGACAAAAGCTCAATAAATTTGCGCCGAAACGCAAACGGCAAAAACCAAAAGAAAAATAAACGCGATGAAAATTTTTGCTGTTTTCATAAACTACTCCGAATCACGCGGCTAAAACTTCGACATATTCGCTTTTCGACAAAGGTTTCGGAATTTCTGCGCCCGTGTCGCGCAAATCTTCAAGGTGAAATTCGATTGCTTCCGGAATCAATTGTTTGACTTCCGCTTCTGATTCGCCAACCGCGACACATCCCGGCAAATCCGGCACATACGCGCCGAAACTCTTTTCGCTCTCTTCAATCACAATCATATAACGCATAATTTTAATGATTATTCGGATCATCAACTGTCAAACCTTCTGCCGCTGCCGCCGCGTTTAAATCCGTGTCGGCGGAAAGTAAAGTTAAAGGCGATAAACCCAATGCCATTCTTTCATTATGAACTTCCAAAACTGTCGCAAGTTGAACGGCATCATAACCGCGCAAAGCGTGTTTTCTCGCTAAAGCAACTGCGTCATTTACTAAATTTGCCGAAAGGTCAATAATCGTAATTTCGGTTTTCCAATCTTGCTCAAATTGATTTAAGGCGTTTAATGCTTCTTGCGGCGTAGTCGAACCGCCTTTCTCGCGTCTTGTAATTGCCGAAACTATTTCTACAATTGTAATTTGGGCAATATAAATTCTTTGTTTTAAATTCGGATGAATGGTCGCCATCAGCCACGCCGAACCTATTTCGGAAACGTAACGCTTAACCAAAGCACTTGTATCACAGAAGAAAGTCGACATTTATCTGCGCTCCCTGATTATCGTTTCAGAAATCGGTTCGCCTGTCACGGTTATCGGTTTGTAATCGTCATAGCGCGAAAATTCTGTAATCGGCGGCTTAACTTCGCTGATAATTCCTTTCTCGTAAAGATGCTGTTCAAATTCTTCTTCGGTCATTTGCGGTTTTGCTTTCTTCTTTTTGAGCAAAGACTCAACCAGTTTTTTAACCTTTGCAAGTTCTTCGATTGAAAGTTTTTGCACTTCTTGTTCGATATTTTCTAATACTGCTTGCATAAAATTCTATCTAACCTTTTCCGCGATTCTATCTAATTTTATATCAAATGAAAATTGCATATTTTTACAAAGCAATTGCCATACCTCAAGTTTATCAAATTCACGAAAGAATGTTTATCAACGAAACCGCCGGAGTTTCTTCTCCTTTGACAATTCGTTTGCCTCTGAATTGCAAAACTACTTTACAATTCCGCTTCCAATGTCAAACAAATTAGGAATTGAAACCGGTAATTTCCCTTGAAATTTCACCTCGCCAAAAAGCGTTTTGGTTGCCGCAAATTGGGCAACTTCTTCGACTGCATATGTGACAGCGTAAGTTTTGGCTTCGGGAAATTGGCGAATCAAATACGGCGAACCAAAGGCAATGACGACGATTTTTTTATCCGAAGCAATCGCCTGCCGGACAAAATTAGTCTGCATTTCGGGCAGAGCAACCGTTCCTTTATTCGCCGCACGTTTCACGAAAACTGCTAAAACTATATTTTCAAAGGCTTTTGCATCAGCTAAAACTTTGTCGTAATCGGGTTGAGTTGAACGCGGATCGAGCCGAATAATTTTCGCGTTCGTAACTCGGCGTTGAACTTCGGGAATGAATGCTGCACCTTCCACCGCATCGTCATCCGCCGCGACTACCACGAACATCGTTTTCTTTGCAGTTTCACTCGACAACGGCAAAATTTCGCCTTCGTTTCGTAAAAGCGTGATTGATTTTTCGGCAATCGCATTTGCTTCGCTGACGTTTTCGGGCTTTTCGATGATTGCATTTACTTTCGATAAATCAACCAGACGATTTTTGGCTAAACCCAATTTATATTTAGCTTTAAGCAGACGGCGAACAGATTCATTGATTCTTTCTTCGGTCAGTTCGCCGCTTTTAACCGCCGCTTCAATCGTGTCAATCGCAACTTTTGTGCTGTTTGGAAGTAGAACAACATCCGCACCCGCCAAAACTGCCAAAACTGCCGAGCGTTCATCCGAATAAGTCTTTTTGATTGCGCCCATCTCCATCGCATCCGTTGAAATGATGCCGTCAAATTTCAAATCTTTTCGTAAAATATCGGTTGAAACTTTCGGATTAAGAGTTGAAGGAATTTCGTCACCAGTAATTTTTGGCAGAGCAACGTGAGCCGTCATTACCGAATCAGCACCGCTTCGATCGCCATTTTGAACGGCACAAGTTCAACTGCATCAAGTCTTTGGCGGTCAATCGGGACCACCGACAATCCAATGTGCGAATCAGTTGCCGTATCACCGTGACCGGGGAAATGTTTGAGCGTGGCGAGACAATTTGCTTCTTTGACACCTTTAACCAAAGCCGAGCCGAATTCGCCGACTTTTTGGGGATCTGCGCCGAAGGAACGAATATTGATGACGGGATTGTCGGGATTATTGTTGATGTCAACAACCGGAGCAAAAAGCCAATTAACACCGATTGCCCGCATTTCTTCGCAAATAATTTTGCCTTGACGATAGGCGGCGGAAACATCGCCCGTTGCGCCCAAACCCATATTGGTCGTAAAAGGCGTTCCTGTTCGTTGTCCCATTCGCAACCCTCGTTCATAATCAGCAGCGATTAAAAGCGGTAATTTCGACATTTTTTGCAGTTCGTTGGTCAAACTCGCAATCGCATTTGATTCGCCACGATAAACCGTAAAACCGCCGATTTTGCTTTCAAGAATTTCACGTCTGTATTCGGCAAATTTTTCGCTGCTGATATTGGAAAATTCGCCGGACATTCGCATATTTACCATCTGCCCGATTTTTTCGCGTAAAGTCAACGATTTCAACGTTTTTTCTACCCAAGCCGTTTGTTTTTTATCAACCTTTTGGGCGAAAACGAATTGGCAGGAAAAGGATAAAACGATAAAGAAAGAAATTATTTTTTTCATAAATCGAATTATACTTCAACTTTTCACGTTTGAATCGAATTTTACCGCAATTTGGACAATAAAACGCGGACTCCAAACTATAACCCTCTACCAAACGGATTCAATTTAGAAACATTTATTTTGGGAAGATGTGGATGGGACTGCTTAAACTTTTTCTTCGACTACCTTGCGTTTGGGAGCAGCAATAGCGTTTGGCGGGGCAACCAAAACGAAATGATTTAACTTATATTTTCGATTATTTTCGACGGAAACATCATAATCTACGGCGACCACATAGCCATTTGACGAGAGTTTTTTACAGATAGCTTCGGGCAAATGAAAGGAAAATGCGTCCACATATCGCCCCAAACTTTCATCGGCAAACCCAATCGGCTCTTCGGTCACAACATCCAAATAAACCGGAATACTTTCGATATTTTCACATCTGTTATAAAGATTGCCTAAAACATGCCGACGTTTGAGGTTTAAAAGATTTTTTTCCATACGCTTTGAGTTTAGCATTTTTTCAGCCTTTTGTCGTTGGGCAAAAAAAAATTGGGAGGTGAAATTTCTTTCGCCTCTCAATTTTTTCTTACTGAAATTGGTTTAACTTTGCATTGACGCTAAGAATTCAGCATTTGATTTGGTTTTGCTGAGTCGTTCTAAAACGACTTCCATCTGTTCGACGGGCGACAGCGGATTTAAAACCCGACGCATCACCCAAATTCGATTAAGGTCTTCTTTGCTCAACAAAAGCTCTTCTTTGCGCGTACCGGATCGTTGCAAATCAATCGCCGGAAAGAGCCGTTTATCGCTCAAACGGCGGTCGAGATGAATTTCCGAGTTACCTGTTCCCTTAAATTCTTCAAAAATAACATCGTCCATTCTCGAACCAGTATCAATCAAAGCTGTAGCGATAATCGTCAAACTTCCACCTTCTTCGATGTTTCGTGCCGCCCCGAAAAATCGTTTCGGGCGTTGCAAAGCGTTGGAATCAATTCCGCCCGAAAGAATCTTGCCCGATGGCGGAACGACTGCGTTATGAGCGCGAGCGAGCCGCGTAATCGAGTCAAGCAAAATTACGACATCGCGTTTATGTTCGACCAATCGCTTGGCTTTTTCGATGACCATATCAGCCACTTGAACGTGGCGGGTTGGCGGTTCGTCAAAGGTCGAAGAAATAACTTCGCCTTTCACCGAGCGTTGCATATCCGTTACTTCTTCGGGGCGTTCATCAATCAAAAGAACAATCAGAGTAACTTCGGGATGATTTGTGCGTGACTGAATTGGCAATCGTTTGCAAAAGCATTGTTTTACCAGTTCGTGGCGGCGCAACAATCAAGGCACGTTGCCCTTTTCCGATTGGAGTCACGAGGTCAATCACCCGCGCCGCGACAAAATCGGGCGTGGTTTCCATAGTTAATTGTTCTTCGGGATAAAGTGGTGTGAGATTGTCAAAAAAGACTTTTTCACGGGAATGTTCGGGAGCTTCAAAATTGATGGCTTCGACTTTGATGAGGGCAAAATATCGTTCGCCTTCTTTGGGCGGACGAATTTGTCCCGAAACGGTATCGCCGGTGCGTAAATCAAATTTGCGAATCTGCGAAGGTGAAACGTAAATATCATCGGGACCGGGCAAATAATTGTATTCCGGCGCGCGCAAGAATCCAAAACCATCGGGCAGAGTTTCCAAAACACCTGCCGAGAAAATCAGACCGCTTTTTTCGGTTTGCGCGGCGAGCAGTTTGAAAATCAATTCTTGCTTTCGCATTCCGGTTGCGCCTTCGATTTCAAGTTCTTTGGCGATACCCGTCAATTCGGAAATTGACATATCTTTCAAGGTCGCTAAATTCAAAATTTCACCGACTTCGGCAGGCTTATTCTTTTCTTTTTTGTTGGAGTCGGGAGTTTCGGCTACAGTTTCAGCAACTTCAGAAACTTCTTCAGTTGCGACCACTGCACCATTCTCTTCGGGATTGCTTTTCTTGGTAGTTTTACTACGAGTTGTCTTAGTTGCCATGGTTAATTTATCCGTTTGATTTAATAGGAAAAAACTTGTTTGTCTATCAATATCTGTAATTTTATTATTTCTAAACCTTAAAGTTTATAAAGGCACGATTGAAGCCATCATTTAATTACGATTGATTTGCTTTTTCTCGTGGAGAAAATATGGAAAGTTAAGTAGGGGTGCAAATTGACCTAAGCCGTTACGCCAAACCTATACAACTGCCGTTGGCACATTCTCAGTTTTGCGGTTGACTTCCTGCTGCCAACGGTTTGTCCCTCAGCCTTTCGGCTTTTGGTGATTATGACACTCCACAGGTTTCAGCCTCTTTTTCAAGGCTTCCCGTGTAACTCATGGTAAGGTTGTAATTTTCATAGCTATTTTCAAACCTTATGATAATAATTTTGCCTTGGTTTTTGGCTAAAATTATCGTTTTATGATTCAAAGCTATGGAAAGTAGTTTCACCTTCTTACCCTCTAGCTTTCTCAAAACCCTGAGTTTTCTGAGATGCTCTAATTATTACTCAATTTGCGCTAATAAATCAACTGATTTTTTTTATTTTTTGATTGTAAAGCATTTTCTATCATTTGCCAAACTAAATCTTTGCCTTTCCCCGTTTGAGATGAATAAGCGATTATTTTGCTATTTGGCAAAGCTTTGGTGATTTCGTCCATACTCTTTTTTAATTGATTTTTCGACAATTTATCCGCTTTGGTTGCTACTACAATGTGATGTTTCTGATGAAAAACCAGCCATTCGTTGAGTTGGAGGTCTAACGGAGTAGGCAAATGTCGAGAATCAATTAACTGGATTGACAGCACCATTTCGCGCCGCTTGGCAAGATATTCCTCTGCCATCACGCCCCAATCGGCACGCATCATTTTTGAAACTCTGGCGTAACCATAGCCGGGCAAATCGGTAAAATAAAAAGATTTATTGATGAGAAAAAAATTGATGCTTTGCGTTCTGCCGGGCGTATTGGAAGTGCGCGCCAATCCTTTTCGACTCAATAAAGAATTGAGCAGACTAGATTTTCCCACATTTGAACGCCCCAAAAAAGAAATTTCGCGCAAGCCATCTGTTGTCCAATGAGATTCATTAAACGCGCTTTTGGTGAATTCTGCTGAAGTGATTTTCATTTGATTTGATCTTTGATCTTTGATTTTGGAACTTTGATTAGTATTTACTTGCAAAGGTCAAAGGTCAAAAATCAAAGATCAATATTTATTTACGCGCCTTTAGTCATCTCATTTCGCCCTTCCATATATTTTTTCATCATTTCGCGCTGAGTCGCTAACATCTCCTTGGCATTTGGTTGTTTCATCACGAGTTTTTCGAGATTCTTCAACATTTGCGGTCTCTTTGTCATTTCCCGAAGGGCTTCCAAATAAGGCTCAATTCTTGAAAAAACGATCACGCCTTCGGCTGAAACATCGTTAAACATTTCTTCGTCAATCGCGCCGTGATTAACAAAACTCGCCGCCATATCCCAATAGCTGACCACCATTCGATAATTTGCCGAAGTTTCGGGATTGAGAATGGTTTGCATAATCTCCTCCGCGCTATTCGGGAAAAAGCCGGTGAACCAATTTCGCGCTTCACGCATTTTGTCTTCACGCCTCAGTTCATACAGTTTCAAAATTATATTTGCCGAATCTACTACACTCATAATTTGCTCCTCTAAAAAGTTTGTTCTATTGTAACTCAAGCCTTGTGAATCCAAAACCAAGCGATTCACGAAACATTAGTTAAATCTATTTCAAAGGAGAATTTAGGATGAAAAATTTATTTGTGATTTTAACGCTCATACTTGCCTTTTCAACAATCGCTTTCGGTCAGAAAAAGACGGATGAGAAAACTTTGATGGACATTGAGCAAGCGATTGTTGACGGCGTAGTTGGCGGAAAAGTTGACAGTATTAAAAAATATTACTCGCCCGAATATGTGATTACGACCCCCGAAGGCGCAGTTTTGACGATCAAAGAATTGACCGATTTTTTGAAATCAGGCGATTTAAAACTTGAATCTTCGGTCAATAGCGAAATGAAAGTCAAAATTTACGGAAATATGGCGATTGTTCGCTATCGCAGTTCAGATAAAGGAATGTTCAAAGGCAATCCGATAACTTCAAACAATCAATGGACGGATGTTTTTTTGAAAATTAAAGGCAAATGGCTGGCTATTTCGTCACACGGAACACCTATTTTGCCGATGTAAAAAATTGAAGCCCTTGCAAATGCTTGGGCTTCAATTTCATTTCAGATTAGAGTCTTTGATTACTCAACCGCCGTTGTAATATCCGTTGAGGGTTGATCCGTCCAAATTTGCGGCGTTTCCAAAATTTCGGTGGGTTTTACTTTTTCCAATGCAATTGCCAAAACTTCGTCAATCGTTTCAACCGTGTGAATTGTCAAATCATCACGCACTTCTTCGGGAATATCGGCCAAATCTTTTTCGTTGTCTTTCGACATAATAATTGTTTTCAGACCAAAACGATGCGCCGCCAATAGTTTTTCTTTGAAACCGCCGATTGGCAAAACTTTTCCGCGCAGAGTAATTTCGCCCGTCATGGCGACATCGTGACGCGCCGTTTTGCCGGTCAAAGCCGAAACCATCGCGGTTGCCAGCGTGATTCCCGCACTCGGACCATCTTTCGGAATCGCGCCTTCGGGAACGTGAATGTGCAAATCCATTTTGCGGAAAATGTCGGGGTTGATGCCGAGTTGTTCGGCGCGGGTTTTGACGCAAGTCAGCGCGGCGCGAGCCGATTCTTGCATCACTTCGCCGAGTTTTCCGGTCAAAGTCAATTCGCCTCGACCTTTGACCAAAGTGGCTTCGACCTGCAAAACATCGCCGCCAACTTCCGTCCAAGCCAAGCCGTTGACCAAGCCGATTTCGCTTTTGCGCGCAATGTCTTGTTTGCGAAAACGAATTGTGCCCAAAAGTTCGCGCACTTTTTCCGCGTCAATTACTTCCCGAAAATCTTCTTTGGTTGCCGAAATGACAAATTTTCGCGCGACTTTTCTGAAGGCACGAACTAATTTCGCGTTCGAGATTTCGCACGCCGGCTTCGCGTGTGTAATGGCGAATGATTTCCAAAATTCCGTCTTCGGTAAATTTCACGTTTTCCAGCGTCAAACCATTGCCTTCGGCCTGTTTCAGAAATCAAATGACGTTTGGCAATTTCGGCTTTTTCGCGTTCGGTGTAACCCGAAAGATGCAAAATTTCCAGACGGTCTTGAAGCGCGGGCGGAATTGTGTGCAAGAACATTTGCCGTCGCAATAAAAAAGACTTGCGACAAATCGTAATCAACGTCCAAATAATGGTCGCGGAAAGTGTCATTTTGTTCGGGGTCGAGAACTTCGAGAAGTGCCGCACGACGGATCGCCGCGAAAATCTCTGCCAATTTATCAACTTCGTCGAGCAAAATCACGGGATTTATCGTTCCGGCGCGTTTCATCAATTGAACGATTTGACCGGGCAATGCGCCGATATAAGTCCGGCGATGACCGCGAATTTCGGCTTCATCGTGAACGCCGCCAAGCGAAAGACGAACAAATTTTCTGCCCGTCGCATTCGGCGATTGATTTGCCAAGACGATCGTTTTACCGACGCCGGGCGCACCGACAAAACACAAAATCGTGCCTTTCGGATTTTTGACCAATTGGCGGACGGCGAAAAATTCCAAAATGCGTTCTTTAATCTTTTCCAGACCGTAATGGTCTTCGTTCAAAACCTTTTCGGCTTCGCGTCAAATCCTCAATTTCTTCCGAACGCTTTTTCCAAGGCACATTTATCAGCCAATCAATATAAGTGCGCGAAACGGTGATTTCGGCAGACATCGGCGGCATTGCTTCGAGCCGCGCAAGTTCTTGCAAAGCCTTGTCTTTCGCTTCTTCGGTCATTCCGGCTGTCTTCGATTTTTTTGCTTGAGTTCTTCAAGTTCAGCTTTGTCGTCTTTGCGCCCAAGTTCTTTGTGAATTGCCTTGATTTGCTCGTTCAAATAATATTCGCGCTGATGTTTGTCCATCTGCTTTTACTCGTGCGCGTGAACCGTGCGGTCAAGTTGTTTTTTCTCGATTTCGACTTCGAAAATCTGCAATCAATTTTTGCAGACGCTCTTGGACGGAAAAAGTTTCGAGCAAGCTCTTGTTTTTCATCAACCGGAATCCGCAAATGCGAAGACATCGCATCGGCAATCTGCGCGGCAGAAATCCCGCGCAAAGAAGCGTGAAGCGCGTCCGTGTAAGCATCGGGCGAAACGCGCAGCAATTGTTCGACCAAATTATGAATCTTTTGCAAGCAGTCCGTCGGTGCGATAACCCGATTCGTCAACCGAATGCAATTCGGCGGACGTGCGCGATAAAACATTCCGTCGCGGGTCTTGTTCAACACGGACGGCATTGACCGCGTTCGCGTCCTTCGACCACGACTTTTACTTGTCCGTTTTCTTGCTTTTGCGCTTGCAAAATACGCCCAATCGTTCCGACCGTAAAAATTTGTTCCGGGCGCGGTTCGTCAATCGGTGGCATCGTGTTGCGTGGCGAGAAAAATATTTTTATCGCCAAGTCATCGCTTCTTCCAAAGCGCTTGACCGAACTCGGACGACCGATTTTGAAAGCAACTTTGGTAAAAGGAAAAATAACTACATCACGGATCGGCACCATCGGAAAACGCGAAATGTCTGGCGGGCATTTGGTCGGAAAATTCTTGCATAAAGTTTAACTCGCTTCTCTAGTAAAATTTCTGTCGTTACTTTACTAAGATTCTAATTTTAGAACATTTCCGATTTTTTTGGCTAGTTTCTTTTGAATTTTTACAAAAACGGTCAAATTGATTGGAAAACTGCGAATATGATTAGGAAAAAGAACCATCAATCAATGACCACTCTCACTTGTGCTGATATTAAATTGTTTTGCCTTTGAATAGGCTTAATAATTTCGGACGATTCGCCTTGTCACTCTCTCAATCAATTTCGTCACAGCATATTGCACCTTGTCACAGTTTGCTTGTCTGCTGGTATAATTTAAGGCTGAATTGATGAAAGTTATGAAACTAGAAGTCACCTCAAACAAAAGGTTCGTCAAATGGCTGGCGATTGGAGGAGTTTGGACACTTTTTGCCCTTTTCTTTACCAGCCAAGTCTTTCTGCAATATCAAGTTCTAAAAGTTCCGATCCCGCTCTGGAAAGTTTTTTCGTGGCAACTTTTTTCGGGTTATGTCTGGTTTGCGCTGACTCCGCTGATATTATGGCTAGCGAAGAAATTTCCACTCGAAAGCGGTAAATTATTGCGAAATATTCCACTTCATATTTTGTTTAGCATTTTAATTTCGGTGTTTCAACAATTGATTGATGCCTTTATTTTGCCCAAACTTGGCTATCCGCCGGGAATGGTTTTTCCTTCATATTGGGCGGCTTATCAGTTTTTCTTGGGGGTTAATTTGCATCTCAGTGTTGGAATTTATTGGGCGATTGTGGCAATCTCGCTGTCGCTTAATTATTATCGAAAATTTCGTGAGCGGGAGGTTACTGCATCACAACTCGAAGCGCGTCTGGCGCAGACCAGATTACAGATTTTAAAATTCCAATTACAACCACATTTTCTGTTTAATACGCTCAATACAATTTCCGAATTAGTTTATAAAGACCAAGAATCAGCCGAACAAATGATTACCAATTTGAGCGATCTTTTGCGACTTTCGTTGGAAAAACTGGAGGTTCAAGAAGTATCATTGCAACAGGAATTAGATTTTTTGAAAAAATACGTCGAAATCGAGCAGATGCGTTTTCACGACCGTTTGACGATTGAAATGAATGTCGCACCTGAAACTTTAGACGCGAAAGTGCCGAATATGATTTTGCAACCATTGGTCGAAAACGCCATCAAACACGGAATTGCCCCGCTTTCAAAAGGTGGAAAAGTAAAGGTTAGTTCAGAACGTCAAAACGGAAACTTGTTGTTAAGCGTTTCGGATAACGGCGTAGGTTTGAAAAATGCTGATATATCAACTATTCCCGAAGGGGTTGGGCTAAAAAATACAAAATCGCGGCTCAAGCATCTTTACGGAGTCAATCATCAATTTGAAATTTTGCCCCTCGAAAAAGGCGGAGTGACGCTAAATTTGACCATTCCATTTGAAACTGCCAATGAAAATTAAGACTTTAATTGTTGATGATGAACCGATTGCCCGCGACCGTGTGCGGCGGATGTTGCACGAGGAAAACGACATCGAAATTGTCGGCGAGTGCGGAAACGGAGCGGAAGCAGTCACATTTATCAATGAAAATCAGCCCGATTTGGTCTTTTTGGATATTCAAATGCCGGAGATGACGGGGTTTGAAGCGTTGCAGGCAATCGCTTCGGATAAAGTTCCGGTGATTATTTTTGTGACGGCTTACGACCAATATGCGATTCAGGCGTTTGACGTTCACGCGCTGGATTATCTGCTCAAACCCTTTAACCGTCAGCGTTTCCAGAGAGCAGTTGAACGCGCCCGCGAGCAAATTGAGAAAACTCAGGTTGGCAAAATTGATGAACGCCTCGTTTCACTCCTTTCGGACTTGAAAGGTAAAAAATATTTGGAAAGATTGGTGGTGAAATCGGTCGGACGAGTATTTTTCTTGCGGACTGATGAGGTTGATTGGGTTGAAGCCGCTGGAAATTACGCCAAATTACACGTTGGACGCGAAGGACATCTTATCCGCGAAACGATGAACGGCTTAGAATCTAAACTCAATCCCGACAAATTTTTACGGATTCATCGCTCAACTTTGGTAAATATTGACCGCATCAAAGAACTCAATCCGCTTTTTAGCGGCGATTATTCTGTAATGCTCAAAAATGGAACGGAATTAACTCTGAGCCGAAATTATCGTGATAGATTGTTGGAATTATTTGAGAAATCTTCGTAGTAATTAAAGAAAAACATTAACGCAAAGGCGCAAAGTTACAAAAGACGCAGAGGTTAGTAAAAGGCAAGATGCAAGTTGCTATCGCCCTTTGTTCCGATTTCACATTATAAGTCCAAAAAATCTTTGCGCCTTTGCTACTTTGCGCCTTTGCATTGAAAATTTCTTGAATGAATAATCCATAAATTTGTCCACAATCCAAATATCTAATTTTAATCTTATCCGAATTCTAAAACACTTCATCCCAACGAGTTTCGTTTCGTCACATTTTGCTTTCAACTTTTCTACAAATCGCTAAACTCACAAAGACGATAAATTTATGACAAATCAAACCAAGTTTAAGACTCTTTTTCTGCTCGCTTTTTCTATCATTATTTATTGGAAAAGTTATGTTATTGTCATCGGACAAACGCCGAAACCTGTGTTGGTCGCGTTGAATAAAAATGAAAGCACGCTTTCGATTATTGACCCGATTGAGATGAAACTTTTGGGCAAAGTTCCCACCGGCGACAGTCCGCACGAAGTTGTTTTGTTGCCTGATGGCAAAACTGCGGTAGTTGCCAATTATGGCGCACAAACGCCGGGTAATTCGTTTTCGATAATTGATGTCGAAGCCAAAAAAGAACTGCGCCGCGTCAGTTTATTGCCCTTGATGCGTCCGCACGGAATTCAGGAAATTGGCGGAAAAGTCTATTTTACTTCGGAAACAAATCGGCTCATTGCGCGTTATGATCCGGCGACTGACAAAGTTGATTGGATAATGGGAACGGGGCAAAACGCAACACATATGATTGTTGG
Organism: Pyrinomonadaceae bacterium; assembly: GCA_963779235.1. Taxonomy (GTDB): domain Bacteria; phylum Acidobacteriota; class Blastocatellia; order Pyrinomonadales; family Pyrinomonadaceae; genus JAIBCC01. The sequence continues at coordinate 282,043 of CAVZXI010000018.1, read as the reverse complement.
GAGCGCAGACCAAAAGAAATTTTATACGGCAAATATTGCGTCAGATTCAGTAACGATGTTTGAATTCCAGAATGTTCCGCCCGCTGGTTCAAAAGTGACGCATATCGCAGTCGGCAAACAGCCCGAAGCGATTGATTTGTCGCCCGATGGCAAGGAAGTTTGGGTTGGGCTAAATGCCGAAGGCGCGATTGATATTATTGACACGGCAACCTATAAAGTTAAGGAAAAAATAACTTTAGGCGAGCGTCCGTATCGTGTCCGATTTACGCCGGATGGCAAAAATGTAGTTTCGACAATTCCAACTACGAAACAACTGATTGTCACCGATGCCGCAACTCGCAAAGAAATTAAACGGATTCAACTCGAAAGTGTTCCACTCGGAATTGTTTTTTCCAAAGACGGCAAACTAGCTTTTGTGACCGCCGCCCAAGCCGATTTTGTCTTCAAAATTGATTTAGAAAAAGGCGAAGTTATCAGCAAAGTCGAATCGGGACAAGTGCCTGATGGAATTGCACTTTTGGGAATGTAAGTCAGTCGGCAGAAGCAGAGGCAGTTTGAAAGTAATCAAAGATCGAAAATCAAAAATCAAAGGTCAAATATCTAATGAAAAAAAACTTAGCACTAATTTTAATCTTTTTATTTATTTTAAGCGGAATTCCCGCAACCGCTTCGGCGCAACCGAAAGCTAAACCGAGCAAAACGGCAACTGCGCTCGCTCCACCGACTTTCGGAAACACCGATGGAATAACTGCCGCGCAACTGAGGAATCATTTGGAATTTATCGCCTCAGACCAACTCGAAGGGCGCGATACGCCTTCGCGCGGGTTGGAAATTGCCGCACTTTACATTGCCGCACACCTTTCGCGCTGGGGGATCAAACCGATGGGCGACAATGGAACTTATTTTCAAAAAGTTCCACTCAAACGCAACAAAATTGATGCAACTGCCACCAAGCTCGAATTAAATGGACAAAAATTTGTCTATGGCGAGGATTTTCTCTCAAGTTTTAATTCCGCAAATATTTCCGGTAGCAACATTGTTTACGTCAGCCACGGTTGGGTCATTCCATCAAAAAATATTAATCCATACCAAGGAATTGACGTTAAAGATAAAATCATCGTTGTTGTTAATAGTTTGCCGAAAGGCGTAACTTTCAATGATTTACAGGGTAAAAAGGCGGGTGAAGATTTCTTTTCACCACCGCTTTACGCACAAACGCACGGCGCAAAAGCAGTAATTGCTTTCGGGAATTTTAATTCTTTAGCTAATTGGCAAAACACAAAATTAAATCAAACCGAAAGAGGCGCACTTGAATTTGGCACTCAGCAAATTCAAATAACAGTTCCCACGATTACCGCTTCGCCACGCCTAATTGCCGCTTTATTTCAAGGCGAAAAATCCAACGGTTCAAATGTCTTTACCAAAGCAATTACGCAAGATTTTGTCGAACCTTTTGAGTTGAAAGCGACTAAGAAAATCAATTTATCAGTTGCAGTCAAAACCGAAGAAATTTATACGGAAAATGTGGTTGGAGTTTTAGAAGGTTCGGACGCGGTTTTGAAAAACGAATATGTCGCCATCGGAGCGCATTACGACCACGTTGGAATGAATCTGAATGTGCCGGGCGATGACAAGATTTTTAATGGTGCCGACGATGATGGCTCAGGGACTGTTTCGGTTTTGGCGATGGCGGAAGCCTTTGCTAAGGGAGCACAACGCCCAAAACGCTCAATCTTGTTCATCTGGCATGCCGGCGAGGAAAAGGGATTGTGGGGCAGCGATTATTTTACTGACCATTCAACTGTCCCGATGGATAAAATTATCACCCAGCTAAATATTGATATGATTGGGCGTTATCAAAAGCCGGGTGACGAAACGCATCCGCGCAACAAACTTTTACCAAAACCAGGTGAAATTTTCTTGATTGGTTCAAAATTGATGTCCACCGAACTTGGCGAGTTGAGCGAGGCAACCAACAAAGCCTTTTTGAATCTGCAATTTAACTACAAATACGATGATCCGAACGATCCCGAACAATATTTTTATCGTTCCGACCATTACAACTACGCTCGCAAAGGTGTGCCGATTATTTTCTATATGGACGGCGACCACGAAGATTATCACCAAGTAACGGATTCCATCGAAAAAATAAATTTTGAGGCGATGGAAAAAACGGTCAAGACAATTTTTGCGACAGGTTGGGCATTGGCAAACCGCGCAACTCGTCCAACTGTGGATAAACCGTTGCCAAAATAAAATCTAAAGATTGCCTGTTCAGAAGCGTTCTGATTTGGCAACCTACGTTCACGTCAGCAAAGCCGTTTTGGGGAAAGCAAAATGTAGTGGTTTTTGTTGACGTGAACGTAAGAAATTAGGAGAACCGCGAGCGGTAGCGGGCGGACAAAGAATCAAGTCGCTACCCCTTCTCGTTCCGCTTCAAAGTTATGAAAAAAATCTTAGTTACAATAATCTTGACTTTATCAATTTCGCTTTCTGTCACCGCTCAAACGGATGATAAAAAAGATGCTTTAGACGTTGTCAATAAACTTTTTACGGAAATGGCAAACCACAGTCCAACTGCGATTGTTGAATTTTTTACCAAAGAGGCAAACCTCACCGCAATCATCAAAAGAAAAGATGGTAAAAGCGCAGTTGTGGCATTTACAGGCGAAAAGTTTTCGCAGAATTTTGCTGAAAAACGTGGCGAAATCAAAGAAGATATGTATGCTCCGAAAGTCGAAGTTGATGGCGATTTTGCGCTTGTTTGGGGCAGATACGTCTTTTTTATTGACAGCAAAGTTTCGCATTGTGGCGTAAATTCTTTTCATTTGGTTAAAACGGATTCGGGTTGGAAAATTGCTAATGGCTCTTCGACGATTGACCCGACCAGTTGCACCACCGAAGAAAAAGCAAGAAAACCGTAATTATTGTTAAACAAAACATCAATTTTTGACGTAAGAAATTTTGTTTAGTAACAAGTCCGAAATAAAGTGATGCAATAAAGAAATATTGCATCAAAAGAGAATGAGAGTAAAAAAAGAGTATTATGAAGCTGATTTTTTAGAGAAGCAAGTAAGTTTTTATCGGAGTTTGCCAGAAAAACAGCGACGACATTTTTTAGCGATGGAGCATCAGCGGTTGGGCAAAGACAGCAAAAGGTATTTAAGTCGGGTCTTTGGGTGTCATTGGTTGACTATTGAGAAAGGATTAGCAGAATTGAGCGAGAGTAATTACCAAGCTGATTACTCTCGCCAACGAAAAGCTGGTGGCGGACGCAAAAAAACGAAGTAAGTCAGGTTGAATTAACGAGTTGGATACTTGAGTATGTTGACCAAAACACGGCGGGAAGTCCAACGGATGAACGGGTTAAATGGACACATTTAAGATATTGCGACATTGCTGATTATTTAGAAAATAGGTATCAAGTCGAAATTAAACCCAAGTGCATCAAACGGATTTTATCTGCAAACGGGTATCGAAAAAGAAAGCCAGCCAAGCAGATGGCAACGGGAAAGAGTCCCGACCGAAGTGAACAATTTCGGGTGATTTCATTTTTAATGGCGGTATTTATGCTGATGGAAAACAATCCGATAATCAGCATTGATACTAAGAAAAAAGAGATTTTAGGTGAGTTGACGAGAAATGAACCAGTTTTAACTAAAGGAAAGAAAGCAGTTGAGACGTATGACCACGATTATTTGCATCTTGGAGTAGGGAAAGCGATTCCACACGGGATTTATGACTTGAAATTGAATAAAGGCTATCTGAGTTTGGGCAATTCGCACGAGACAAAAATAAATAAGGAGATTTTTCAGATGTTCAGACGCAAAATCATCAGCGTAGTTTTGCTTTATACTTTTCTGCTTTCAAGTGTGGCTTTCGGGCAAGCAACTGCTGTTTATCAAGCCCCCAAAGAAACGATTGATAAAATCAAAGACGAAGGAATGAATCGCTCACAAGTGATGCAAACCTTGTCTTATTTAACAGATGTCATCGGACCGCGTTTGACTGCTTCGCCCGGAATGAAACGCGCCAACGAGTGGACACGCGACACAATGGCAAAGTGGGGAATGCAAAATGCCAAACTTGAAGCGTGGGGACCATTTGGACGCGGTTGGTCGTTGAAAGGATTTTCTGCACAGGTCAATTCTCCGCAATTGATTCCCGTCATTGCTTATCCGAAAGCGTGGGCACCTTCAACCAAAGGCGCGATTACCGGCGAGGTCGTTTATCTTGATGCTAAAACCGACGAAGATCTTGCCAAGTATAGAGGACAATTGAAAGGAAAAATTGTTTTAGCCTCGCATTTGCGCCCGCTTAAGGCGATAGACGCGCCTCTTTCCAATCGCCTTTCGGACGAGGCTTTAGCAAAAATGGCAGGTGCACCTGCTCCCCCAAACACTAATCCAAATGGTTTTTCGCCCGAACAAATCAAAAACTTTTTGAATTTTTTCAATACCCAAGCCCGTCGGATGAAGTTTTTAATGGACGAAGGCGCGGCAGTGATGATTGATAATAGCGGACAAGGTAGCGGTGGCACTCTTTTTGTGCAAGGAGCATCGGTTGCCGTTGAACTTTCATCGGACATCAAAACCATCGAAGACCTCTTCAACCAAGCTGGTTTTCAACCACAACGAAAAGGCGCAGATGCGAATATGATGCCGCAGGTAACGATGGCATCTGAGGATTACAACCGTTTGGTGAGAATGATTCAATTTGGCGAAAAACCGACAATGACCGTTGATGTTCAGGTTCAATACCATGACGAAGACTCAATGAGCTACAACACAGTTGCCGAAATTCCCGGCACTGATCCGAAATTAAAAGACGAAGTTGTGATGCTCGGCGGACACCTTGATTCGTGGCATTCTTCAACCGGGGCAACCGACAATGGTGCAGGTTGTGCGGTGGCGATGGAAGCCGCAAGAATTTTAATCGCATCAGGATTAAAACCACGCCGAACCATTCGCGTTGCACTCTGGTCAGGCGAGGAACAAGGGCTTTACGGCTCAACCTATTATGTGAAACAACATGTTGGAGAGATGAAAAATGGTAATTTAATCAAAGGCGCAGACTACGATAAAATTTCGGCTTACTACAATCTTGATAACGGGACGGGCAAAATTCGCGGCGTTTATCTACAAGGAAATGCGGCAGTTAAGCCATTATTTGAGGCGTGGCTGACACCTTTTACCGAAATGGGCGCGAAAACTTTAACGCTCTCAAACACAGGTGGAACAGACCATCTTTCATTTGATGGTGTGGGAGTTCCGGGTTTTCAATTTATCCAAGACGCGGTGGAATACAACACCCGCACACACCATTCAAACCAAGATAATTTTGACCGTATCCAAGCCGATGATATGAAACAAGCCTCAACCATTATGGCGGCGTTCGTTTATCAAACAGCGATGATGGACGAAAAATTGCCGCGTAAAGCGATGAAGTAGAGCAGATTCAAAAGTCAAAATTTTGAGGCAGGCATTGAGCATAATATCTGCCTTTTTTTTCTGCAAAATTTCGCACAGAACTTAATTTTCTGCATTATTTGCGTCATACACCTCATTTTTTACGGCTCATCACAAATCTCTTGTTTCTTATCCTAAACCGAATAAAAATTGAATTTACAAAAGTTAAAAAGCATCAATTGGAGAGAAACTTGGTCATCAAAAACTCAAACTTTATATATGCCAAAATGTTTTTTTTGTCGCTGTTAGCGATATTTATTTTGGTAATTCCGGCTATTGCGAGTCCCGATTACGAGGTCCAACAAATTAGCAATGACATTTACGCCGTGATTCGCAAAGAACCGCCTTCGCTGTGGTTTAATCCGAACACGATTTTTATTATCGGCAAAAAAGATGTGGTTGTCGTTGATTCAAATATCAGTAGCGAATATACCCGCGAAGTCCTTGCCGAACTGAAAAAACTCACCGACAAACCTGTCAAATACGTCATCAACACGCATTGGCACGAAGATCACATTATCGGCAATCGCGTCTATCGTGAAGCTTTTCCAAAAGCTCGAATTTATCGGTCACGAAAGCACTCTGAAAGATTTGCCGACCATCGGCGCAGACCAATCGCAAAGACTCGGTTGAAAGCGGCACAGGCTTTGCAAATTACCTCAAAAAACTGCTCGAAAAAGGCGAAAATCTGGATAAGAAAAAAATCACTGATGAAGAACGGCTTGGCTATGCGAGCGACATCAAATTGGTCGAATCATATATGGCGGAATCGCCGAATTTTCAAATCATTCTGCCGACCATCACCGTCAAAGACCGTTTGGAATTAAACGATGGCAAGCGAAAAATTGAGATTAAATTTTTAGGCAAGGCGCACACAGGCGGGGATTTGGTCGTGCATTTGCCGAAAGAAAAAATCGTCATCAGCGGAGATTTGACCGTTTTTCCGATTCCGCTGATTGGCTCGACTTCGTATCCGCTGGAATATGGCGCAACGCTCGAAAATTTAGTCCAAATTAAAAGCTAAAATCATTATTCCAAGTCACGGCGGCGTGATGCGCGATGATGCTTATATCAAGTTAATGATTCGGCTTTTGAATTCAATCAAATCACAATGTGAAAGTTCGTTTGCGAAAGGCGAAACGCTCGAACAAATGCGAAAAAGTGTTAATTTAGAAGAGTTTAGAAAATTATTTGCGGGCGATTCGCAACATAAAAGTTTTGTGTTTGAAAACTACGTTTTTCTGCCCGCAACTGAGGCGGCGTATAAACAATTGACGGAAAAAAGGTGAATATTTAATGAGAAAATTTACTTGGTTAATTTTAGTTTCTATTTGTTTTTCAACGGTTTATGCCCAAAACGAGACGGCTGTTTTTAAGAATGTCAACGTGATTCCGATGGACAAAGAGCGCGTTTTGACAAATCAAACCGTCCTTGTTCAAGATGGAATAATCGTTGAAATCGGCGCAAAAATAATAATCCCAAAAGGGTCACAAATTATTGACGGGAAAGGCAAATATCTCATTCCGGGCTTGGTTGATATGCGCGAACCGCGTTGCACCGTCATTGTCGAAAGCGGACACGTCCCGCCATCCGAAATTTTTGCGCCGAACATTAACAATTGGTTGGATGAAACGCTAGGAAAAGTCAGCAATTGATAATCTAATTTCTCTCAATTTGTGATAAAATTTTTCTGCCTCGGTCGTGTTAGGAGCGAATGGACAACACGCGAAATTCCAGTTCGACTCTGGATCAGATTGCCTATCTGAAAATTCGTTCTCCACATCAGCAAAGACTACGAGGTTTAAAAAAGGGCAGGAATTCAAACCTGCCCGTAAAATATTATGAAAAAAGAAATTATCATCAAAACAACTCATCGCGGTTTGAAATATGAAGACGGCGTTTTGACTAAAATTCTTGAAGCCGGACGCTACGAAATTCCGCGTTATTACAATTATTGGTTTTACCGCACGCAAAAAGTTGAAGTTATTTTGGTTGACGTGCGCGAGCGAGATTTGACCATTAAAGGGCAAGAAATTCTCACTTCGGACAAAGTGGCGATTCGCGTCAGCATCATCGTGCAATTTCGCGTCACTGACCCGCAAGCTGCCATTCACGAAGTCGAAAATTACGAAGACCGCCTTTACACCGATGTTCAGCTTGCTGCCCGCACGCTCGCTTGCCTCAATGACGTTGGAAGAAATTTTGACCAATCGAAACCGTTTGAGCGAAGACATTTTGAATGATGTCAAAGAAGCCGCCAGCGGTTATGGCGTGGCGATTTTGCGGGCGGATGTCAAAGATTTGATTTTCCCTGGCAATTTGCAGGAAATTATGAATCGAGTTTTGGCGGCGGAACGGATGAGCGAAGCGCAATTAGTCGAGGCTCGCACCAAAGCCGAAGTGCAAAAAATCAACGCCAAAGCGCAAGCCGAAATTGACCGTTTGGAAGCTGAACAAAAGGCGGAAACTGAAAAGAAATCTGCCGAAGTGAGAGCCGAAATCGAACGCAAAGAAGCTAAAACAAAGGCTGAAATCGAAAAACTCAAAAAAGAAGCAGAGATTAAAAATTTGGAAGATTTAGCAAAATCAGCCGAAACTCTTTCAAAGAATCCCGCACTTTTGCGGCTACGCGAACTCGAAACTTTGAAGGAATTATCTAAATCCGCTAATGCGAGAATTTACATCGGATTTGATAAACATTCAGTAGGAAAAGATGATTAAATTTCTCTCAATTCAAGCAATTTACAATCTAATTTCTTCGCCAAACCTTCGCCGCCCCAGCCCATAATAGCATCGTGATTCCACTTGAAAAACGGTTTGGCAATTGGCGCGATAAGATTCATCCAAGATTTGGTGGTGCGAACTTTCCAATCGTAGCGGACGTGAGTAGTCATTTCATTTTCGGCGGTAAATGTCCAAAGACCTACTGCCGTCCAATTCACCAAAAGCACGGGCTTCGATAATTTTCATCGGCTCAATTCGGACGATTTCCGAATCAAATTCGAGTTTGTAGGGCAATTTACTTTTCCAAGTCGAACGCCGAATAGCTTCCGAGTCCATCCGTGTCGCCTTCTTGCAATTCGACCACGCGAATCACACCTTTCCACCATTCGTGCCAAGTTTCCGAATGTTCTTGATAGTTTCCCAAACCTTTTCCAACGGCGCGTCAAAACGCCAAATCGTCACAAATTCGTAATAATTCATAATTGAAAATAGATAATTGATAATAGTTTAAACAATATCAATTATCCACTTTCAATTATTCGTTTTCAATTATTTTTTAGATGCACTTTTAGCAAAATAGCCTTGTCGGTGAGTGACTTTAACCTTTTGTTTGGATAATTCGGAATTTGTGATTTGAACTTCAACCTTGCGATATGAGCCGTCTTTTTTGGGATTACTCGGCTCGTAGGCAACCAAATATTGCGAGCGCATTTCAATTTGAATTTGGACAAAAGCGCGGCGTAATTCGTCCTCATCTCTGGGGAAAAAAGCGCGTCCGCCGGTTCTTTCGCTAACTTTTCTGAGCGCGCCTTCATCAATCCCGCCGTAGAAATTATCGCCCACGCCGATTGAATAAATTACCACTTCAGATTTTAAAGCCGCTTGAACAGCATCTTCTAACTTCTTGTTTCCGTAGGTATTTACGCCGTCAGAAAGGAGAATGATGGCGCGTCGGGTTCGATCGGGCGATTCGCCTAAAACTTCTTCGGATGTAACCCAAATTGCATCCCAAATGGCGGTTGAACCGGCTACGGTTTGATTGCCTCCTGAAATTGGCGGAGTTCCGGGAACGACCACCCCGCCGCCAATATAACCCGAAGGCGGAACGAATTGAACGCGGTCAATCGCTCGTCCGAGCCGTCCGACATTGCTGGTCAAACTTTGTTCGAGCGTGGCTTCGCCGGTAAATGAGATGACCGAAACCTCGTCTTTTTCAGGTCGGACGACATCTTGCACAAATGCTTTGGCGGCGGCTTTTTCTTCGGGCAAAGTGCGCTCTTGCGAGGCACTGACATCAATCAAAATTGCCAGACTGAGAGGTAAATCTATTTGTCTCTGAAAGGAAAAAATCTCTTGCGGCAGCCCATCTTCTAAAACGCGGATGTCTTCTTTTTTAATATTGGTCAGCAGGCGGCGGTCTTTGTCTTGAGCCACAAAAAGCAGATTGACGAGTTCGGTGTCAATTTTCAGAATTTCATCGTCATCAACAATCGGCGGAGTTGGAGAAACGGTCGGAGTTGGAGTCGTAGTTTGCGCTTTTGAAGAATTAACTCCGAAGAGCGAAACCCCGATAAAAATTAAAATAATGGTTAAAACTGCAACTTTTCCGTAAATCTTCATTTCTCTTACTTCCTTACTGCTTCAAACTTTCCCGTCTGGAGGTGTAGCCTGATTTAGTGCGAATTCTGTAATTCTTTGTTCTTTGCGAATCGGTAAATTTCACCTCAATTTTACGATACTTATTGTCATAATTTTGATTCGCCGGACGATAGGTCAGGATATATTCACTGCGAAGTTCTTCGGAAATCCTTTTAAAAGCCCGCTCAAGCGCGAGTTGATCGCCTGTAAAAAAGGCTTCTCCGCCCGTTTCTTCACAAAGCCGAGTGAGGTCTTTGTCGCCTTTATCTTTAACCGTTCCAGCCTCAACTCCCGGCACTGCGCCGCCAAATCCGGCTTTGGTTGAGATGGCAAAAATAGTGGCTTCGGTTCGCTGGGCAATGTCAATGGCATCATTCAAATCGGCGCGACTGAAAGTATCTTCGCCATCAGTAATAATCACGATGACGCGTCTGCCGGGAGCATTCCGCAATTTTTCGTCCGCGAATTGCCAGACTGCATCATACAGCGCAGTTTGTCGAGCCGGCTTTTTTAACTTTATCTACCGCTTTATCCAGCAAATCTTGTTTGTCGGTAAAGTCCTGAATCAAATTGATTTCGTGGTCAAAAGTCATAAAGGCGGCTTTATCTTTGCGAAGCCGGAGAACCGTGTAGAGAAAGTTTTTTGCCGAATCTTTGGAAAAATCAATTTTACCTGCGGTTGAAGGCGAAGTGTCCATCAAAACTCCAACATAAACGGGCGGATTGGTTGACCCATCACTAAAAAATGTTAATTCTTGCTGAATGCCATCTTCTAAAACGACGAAATCGCCTTTGATTAAACCTTTAATCAAATTTTTCTTGCCGCCTTTTTCAGTAACCCTCACCGGCAGACGGACTTCCACCGTTTTATCTGCCGTCACATCATCCGTTTTGGGGCGCGGCGTGGCGGTTGGTGTAGGCGTTGGAGTCTGAGCGGAAATTGCCAAACTCAAAGCAAAAATCAAACTTAAAAAACTAAAAATACGAACTGAATTTTTCATAAACTAGGATTCAATAAAATATTGGGACTAACGTGGTTTCGATGCTATATTGCAATTGTCTGTTGCCCAAATCAATTTTTCAGTATAGCAAAGATTTTATTTTTTTCTGAAAACTACCTTTGCGTTTAATGCACTTTTTGTGACTATTTATCAATATGAATCCAAACATCTTTCGAGAATACGACATTCGCGGCATAGTCGGCGAACATTTAGACGAAAAAACGGTTGAGCAAATCGGCTTGTCTGTCGGGACTTATTTTCGGCGAAACGGCGCAAAACGAATCGCTATCGGCTATGATGCCCGTGAAAGTTCGCCTGAATTCTGTGAGATTTTGGTTAAAAGTTTGAACGAAACAGGTTGCGATTGTGTTTTAATCGGCAGAGTTCCGACACCCGTTTTGTATTTTACGACCTTTACCCAAAATGTTGATGGCGGAGCGATGATTACCGGCTCGCACAATCCCTCGAATCACAATGGCTTCAAAATTTCGCTCGGCAAAGAATCACTTCACGGCTCACAAATTCAAGAAATAAAAGAGATTGCGTTCTCGAACAGTTTTTCAAAAGGCAACGGGACAACTGAATATTTAGAAATTTTAGACGAATATTTTTCGCAACTTTTATCACGGATTAATCTCGGAAATCGAAAACTGAAAGTCGTAGTTGATGCCGGAAACGGAATGGGCGGAGTGACAGCAGTTCCGTTTTATAAAAATTTAGGCGTGGAAGTCGTTGAACTTTTTTGCCAGCCCGACAGCAGTTTTCCCAATCACCAACCTGACCCTTCGCAAGAGAAAAATTTACAAGATTTGATTACGAAAGTCATTGAAACCAATGCAGATTTAGGCATTGCTTTTGACGGCGATGCCGACAGAATCACGATTATTGACGAAACAGGCAGAATAGTTTGGGGCGATGAATTGATGATTTTATTTGCTCATCAAGTTTTACGCGAACATCCAAATTCAACCATTATCGCCGAAGTAAAATGCACGCAGATTCTTTTTGACGAAATCGAAAGACTTGGCGGAACGGCAGTCATGTCAAAAGCCGGACATTCGATTATCAAAGCTAAAATGCAAGCAACAGGGGCGATTTTGGGCGGCGAAATGAGCGGGCATATTTTCTTTGCCGACAGATTTTACGGGTTTGACGATGCTTGTTATGCGGGTGCGCGAGTGTTGGAAATTTTGTCAAAAACCGATAAAAACTTTATCCGCAAATCTTTGCCGAATTTCCCAAAACATTTGCTACGCCTGAAATTCGGGTTGATTGCGCTGAGGAAAAAAAGGCTTTGGTGATTGAAAAACTTATTTCCGAATTTGCTAAAACCAACCAAATCAGCACGATTGACGGAATAAGGATCAAGCTTGAAAACGGTTGGGGCTTGGTGCGTCCATCGAATACTCAAGCCCTTTTGATTTTGCGGTTTGAAGCGGATTCGGAAGAGAATTTAGTTAAAATTCGTGAAACGATTGAGACAAAAGTGAGGAATTTTATCGTTTAGTTTTTTACATTTCGCTTGAAAAATTCGACCATCTTGCGGAATTGAGGCTTGCGGAAATTCGTGTCCGGCATTGCGAATTTCTACTACCAATTCGGTGTTGTTCGTTCCTTTGTAAGTTGTTGTTTCACCATTTATTACGCCTTTATCAGCATCAATTTTCAAAACCCTTTGCACAATCGGAATGGAGAATTTTTGACCAAATACAGGGACAATCGGATCATTTTCGCCCATACTCATCCAGATTGATTTTGGCGAAGCATTGTTTATCATCAAACCGCCTTGCGCCGCGACCGAACAAAATGCCGCAAACTTTTCGCCCCGCATCGCCCATAAAACATTGACGAATCGCGCCCCGTTTGAATGCCCAACAGCATAAATCCGTTTATCATCAACCTGATAATCTTTCTGTAATTGCTTCAAAACTTCGTCAACAAATTTTATATCGCGGTCATTCAATGTTCTCGGATTCATCTGCCAACCGTTTTTGACACCCGCCGCGTCCGTAATTCCAACTACACCCGGAATTCCTTGCATATAAACAACTAAAGCCTCTTTCCAAGCATCGTGAAAATTCAAACGACGTTGGGCATTGCGAGCATTCCCGCCGTGTCCGTGAAAGACAAAAACAACGGGCGATTTTTTAGTTCTCGCCTCGCCTTCGTAAATAATCGCCATCCGTTCTGTGCCTTCAATGTTAAAAGTTTGCTGGTTTTGAGCCAAACAACTGGTGGTAAATAAAATGATGACGAATAAAAAATATAAAGTTTTCATAACTGCCTCCGCTTGAATTAGACGATACGAAAAATGATTTAGCCGAAAATATTTTGACTTAATTTCAAAAATTAGCGTATTTTATCTTGTAGCAAAAATCACAATGAAATCAAATATTTTTTACACAAAATTCTTTAGCGGCGTAGCGGTTTTAATCCTGAGTTTTATTAACTTAATGGCACAAACGCCGACTCCGACTGCAACACCTCCGCCGGTTGAAGATGATGAAATTATTAGTGTTGAAACAAATTTGGTGAGCGTTCCCGTCAGCGTTTTGGGGAAAAACGGAGCATTTATTCAAAATTTGAAAAAGGAAGATTTTCAAATTTTTGAGAATAGAGCGAAGCAAGAGATTGAATATTTTAAGTCGGTTGACGAGCCTTTTACGGTTGTTTTGATGATTGACCGCAGCGATTCGGTCAAACCTGTGATTGATGATTTGAAAAAAGCTGCGATTGCTTTTGTTGACCAATTGCGTCCGAATGACCGTGCGATTGGAATCGCTTTTGACCGTAAAGCATACATTCTAAACAACAAAGTCCGTGACCGTGAAATGTTGAAAACTGCTATTTACAATTTGACGACAGGCGTAGGAACGCATCTTTACGCCACCGTTGAAGGAATTATCAATCGTATTTTCAAAGGCTTGCTGGGGCGTAAAGCATTGATACTTTTTACCGATGGACAAGAGGCTTGGAGTTGGGATCAGCCGAAAGGCGCGAAACCCATCCAAACTTATCAAACCAGTATTCAAGCCGCCGAAGAAACGGGAACGCAGATTTACACCATTCAATTCGATTCAAATTTTCGCACCGATGAAGGCGACAAATATCTGAAAGAAATCCCTGCCAAAACTAGCGGAATGTTTTTTAGAGCCGACAAACTGAAAGATTTTAACAAGGTTTTTGCCAAAATTGCCGATGAATTACGGTTTCAATACAGCATCGGCTATTATCCGAAAGACAATCCAAACAAAGGAGAACGCCGACAGATAAAAGTTACTGTCAATCAGCCGCAAACCGTGATTCGCGCTCGCTCGGAATATGTTTTTGCCAAGTAATTTGGTTTAAAGTATTGACTAATCGCTACAAAATTGGCATAAATAAAAGCGATGAGAAATTTTAACATCATAATTAGCATTATTATTTTGGAGGACAACGGCAGATAAGTTGGAACGAAAAATCTAATTGTGCCGTGAGTCCTAAGTCATTTCGACTTAGGATTTTCGATTTTGGATTGCGGATTTTTGCTGAATGAATGTTAAGATTTTGTTTTTACGTTTTGGACTAAATGGCAACTGACCACTAGCCGCCGACCACTGACCACTAATTTATATGAGCGAACCTTTAGAACTGAAAAAAACTGTTAATTTGCCGAAAACCGATTTCGCGCAAAAGGCGAATCTCGGACAAGCCGAACCTGCCCGTTTGAAAAAATGGACGGATGCGAAACTTTACGAAACAATTCAAGCGGAGCGCAAAGACCGCGAGAAATTTATTTTGCACGATGGTCCGCCGTATGCCAACGCCGACATTCACATCGGAACGGCGTTGAATAAAATTTTGAAAGATTTTGTCGTCAAATCCCGCACGATGATGGGTTTTCAATCGCCTTACGTTCCCGGTTATGATTGCCACGGGCTTCCGATTGAAACTCACGTTGAAAAGAAATTGGCGGAAAAAGGCAAAGACAAAAAAGATTTGCCCGTTGCCACGTTTCGCCGAATCTGCCGCGAACACGCTTCGACAGCGATGAATAATCAGACACGCGATTTTCAGCGTTTGGGAATTTTGGGCGAATGGGAAACGCCGTATCTCACGATGTCGAATGAATACGAATCGGAAACGGCGCGGCTTTTTGGACGGTTTTTGGAGCGCGGCTACGTTTATAAAGGCTTGCGTCCCGTCTATTGGTGCATCCACGACCAGACGGCTTTGGCTGAGGCGGAAGTTGAATATAAATTGCACACTTCGCCTTCGATTTATGTCAAATTTCCGCTCGTAACAAATCCAGCGGAAATTGATGAAAACTTAAAAGATAAAAAAGTTTCGCTCGTAATTTGGACGACCACGCCTTGGACAATTCCGGCAAATTTGGGAATTGCAGTTCATCCCGATTTTGAATATGTGGCAATTGAAACCGATGGCGAAGTTTTAATCGTGGCTTCGGAATTGGTCGCGTTCGTCATCGTCAAATGCGGAATCGGTGGCGTAAATGAAGAAGGTGAGAGACTGCTGCCGCCTGTTTTGGCGAAATTCAAAGGCTCAAAACTGAACGGAATGAAGGCGAAACATCCGTGGATTGACCGCGAATCGCTGATAATGAATGGCGAACACGTTACGCTTGGCGGCGAAGCTGATGCCGAAACTTCGCTCGATGTTTCCGAATCGCGTGAGAAAAAAGAAACCGCCAAAGCCGGAACTGGCTTAGTTCACACTGCGCCCGGACACGGACACGATGACTTTGTTATCGGCAAAGAATACGGCTTGGAGATTTATTGTCCGGTTGATAGCGCAGGGCGTTTTATGGATGATGTAGAAGGCTTTGTCGGCGAAAATATTTTTACGGCGAACCCGAAAATCGTCGAATTGATGCGCGAAAACGGCTCTTTGCTTTTTTCGGAAAATTACGAACATCGTTATCCGCATTGCTGGCGTTGCAAGAAGCCGGTCGTTTTTCGCGCTACGCCGCAATGGTTTATTTCGATGGATGATTTAGGCGAAAAATCGCTCAGAAAACAGGCTTTGCGTGAGATTGAAAATGTCAAATGGCATCCCGCTTGGGGAATGGGTAGAATGGCGAATATGTTCAAAGGTCGTCCCGATTGGTGCGTTTCGCGTCAAAGAAGTTGGGGCGTGCCGATTCCCGTTTTTTATTGCCAAAAATGCGATGAGCCGATTGCCGACGCGAAAATTGTCAATCATGTTGCCGATATTTTTGCCAAGGAAACGGCTGATGCCTGGTATGCGCGACCTGAAAGCGAACTTTTGCCCGAAGGTTTCAAATGCCCGAAATGCAACAGTGCTGATTTTCGCAAAGAAACCGATATTTTGGATGTTTGGTTTGATTCGGGTTCGTCGTGTGTGGCGGTTTTGGAAACTCGCGGCGACACTCTGCGTTTTCCGGCAGACGTTTATCTCGAAGGCGGTGACCAATATCGCGGTTGGTTTAATTCATCTTTGATGTGCGGTTTCGCTGCACACGACCAATCACCGTATAAACAAATCATCACGCACGGATGGGTGGTTGACGGCGAAGGCAAAAAGCAATCGAAATCTGTTGGAAATGTAACTGCACCGATTGAAATCATCAATAAATCCGGCGCAGATGTTTTGCGTCTGTGGGCGGCGGCAGTTGATTATACGGAAGACGTGCGCTGTTCGGACGAAATTCTTCAGCGCGTGACGGACGCTTATCGTAAATTCAGAAATACTTTGCGTTACGCGCTCGGAAATCTGGACGGATTTAATCCCGAAACCGAAACTGTTGCGCTTTCCGAAATGCTCGAAATTGACCGTTGGGCGTTGGCAAGTTTTGACGAAGCGGCGAAAAAAATCTTGAACGGTTATGAAAACTTATGATTTCCAAACCGTCTATCAAACGATTTACAATCTCTGCACCGTAACTCTTTCGGCGCGATATTTTGACATTATTAAAGACCGTCTTTATATCTTTGCGCCAAAGTCACTTGAACGGCGTTCGGCGCAAACTGCGCTTTACAAAATGACGGAGAAACTTTGCCGTCTGCTCGCGCCGATTTTGGTTTTCACGGCTGACGAAGCGTTTGAAAATTTGCCGCATCAAAAATTTGCATCGGTGCATTTAGCGGAATTTCCGAAAGCTTCAGAGGCGGACAATTCGCAACTTTTGAGCGATTGGGAAAGAATTTTCTCAATCCGCGATGAGGTTTTGAAGGCTCTGGAAGAAGCGCGAAACGAAAAGCTAATCGGATCGGGTTTGGAAGCAAAAGTTAAACTTGACGGTTGATGAAGAAATATTTAAATTCTTAAAGCCATATTTTATAGACCTAGATGCAATTTTTATTGTCTCGCAAATAGCTATGAAAACAGCGAGTGATATTGAAAATGGCTATTTCAAGGTTGAAATTTTAAGAGCCGAAGGTCAAAAATGTGAGCGTTGTTGGAATTATTCCGAAAGAGTTGGTGAATTTGAAAAGTATCCAACCGTTTGCGAAAGATGTATCACGGCTTTATCCGAAATTGAAAAATTGGTGACGGCTTAAACTAAAACTTGCCTGCTGAATTTACGAAAATAATTTGTCTTATTCGTAATATTTGGCGGGTAAATTGTTTTAAACCGCTTCATCTGCGAGTATAATGAGGTTGTTATGATTAAATTAGTTGCAAAGGAAAGAAAACCTAAAAAGATTTATGAATCGGGGAGAAATGAGATGGGATTAGTCTTCGCAGAAATCGAATTGCTAAACGCAGGTGAGGCATATCTTTTTCGTAAGAAAGAGATTGAAGAAAGTGATATTAAACAAATAAAAGTGCGCTCATTGGTTGATACGGGTGCGTATATGCTGACGATAAATGATGATGTCAAAAATCAGCTTGATTTGCCTTTGATAGAAAAGCAATTTGTTACTTTAGCAGATGAAACACAACTCGAAGTTGAAATAGTCGGACCTGTCGAAATTCGTTTTGAAAATCGTCGCACAACTTGTGATGCGGTTGTTTTGCCTAATGCTCAAGATGTTTTGCTTGGCTCAATTCCGATGGAAGATATGGATGTTTTGATTCATCCGAAAGAAGAAAAACTTGTTGTTAATCCGAAACATCCTTACATTGCCAATAAGTATTTGAAATAAAGGAATAAAATTATGCTGAAAAAATTATTATTTAGTTTGTTTGTAATTTTTGCATTGTCGGCAGTTTCTTTGGCTCAAAAGGTTTATACCCCGACTAAAGGTTCAGCCGAACGCACCGCAATTTTGAGTGCTTTGCGTGTTCCGGTGGAAAAAGAATTGAAACAAAAGATTCAGTTTGCCGTTGAACAATTTAAAAGCAACGGCACTTGGGCTTTTCTCGGTGGCGATCCGCAAAAGTCCGAGTGGTGGAAAGCCAAACTACAAAGGCACAGCATATCAAGAAGCGATTGATGCTGATATGTTTGATAATAATTTCTTCGCTTTGATGAAAAAAACGGGCGGAAAATGGAGAGTTATAAATTACGCCATCGGTTGCACCGATGTTTGCTATGCAACTTGGTGGCGTGACTACAAAGCACCGAAATCAATTTTCCCTTATACTGAATAAATGACACGAAAAGATATATATTGGAAATTGGCATATCTCGCCGCGGCAGGCGGGGTGTATCTTTTAGACCAAACTACCAAGGCGTGGGCGGTTCGCAACCTGCGTTTTGGCGGCGACAGAGAAATTATCCCGAGTCTTTTGAACTTTGTTTATGCCGAAAATACGGGCGTGGCATTTAGTATGTTTGACAGTCACGGAGACACCGGACGCTGGGGACTTTCGGTCGTGGCAAGTATTGCGGCGATTTTGGTTTTATTCTATTTTTGGAGAGTTCCACGCACAAATGATCGTCTGCTTGGCGCATTGGCATTACTTTTGGCAGGAATTGTTGGCAATTTGACTGATCGTGTGCGACTCGGTTTTGTGGTTGATTTCATCCAAGTTCATTACAAAGAGTCCTGGTCTTATCCCGTTTTTAATATTGCAGATATGGCAATTTGTGTCGGTGCAGGGCTTTTGATTTTGGATATGTTTTGGACGAAAAAAGTAGAGCCGAAAAAAGATGTCGAAGAAAGTTGAATTAAGAGAAATTACATCTAATAACTTTTATGAGTGCATCAAATTAGAGGTTGCTGAATTGCAAACTTCTTTTGTCGCCAGCAACGTGAAGTCAATCGCGCAATCAAAAGTTTATCCAACTGTAACTCCGATGGCGATTTACGCTGATGATGAAATGGTTGGTTTTACGATGTTTGGATTGGATGACGATGATGGCAGATATTATTTGATTCGCCTGATGATTGACGAAAAATATCAAGGTCAAGGTTTCGGTAAATCTGCGACAAATGCGGTTATTGAAAAAATGCGGGAAAATAAAGATTGTCAGGAAATTTATCTGAGTTTTGTTCCCGAAAATGTTTTAGCCGAAAAACTTTATCAAAGTGTCGGTTTTGCCCGCACAGGTGAAATCAGTGATGGCGAAATTGTAATGAAATTCGTCATAAACTAAATCAAAGTGATTTACAATCGAAAATCGAAATATGTTTCCAGAAATTTTTCGCATCGGCAGTTTTCCTATCACAACTTACGGCGTAATGTTGGCGTTGGGAATGTTTCTCGCCTTGTTTGTTGCTTCACGTTTGGGCGCGCGCGATGGAATCAATCGAGACCGCGTTTTTGACCTTGGCTTGTGGACACTTTTGGGCGGTTTGGCGGGTTCAAAAATTTTGATGCTCTTGGTTGATGAGAGTTATAATCAAAATCTTTGGAATATTTTCTCGCTTGACTTTCTGCGTTCGGGCGGAGTTTTCTACGGCGGTTTTATCGGCGGTTTTTTGACCGTTGTGCTGTTGATGTTTATCTACAAACTCAATTTTTGGAAAGTTGCCGATGCTTTTGCGCCGGGCGTTGGCACTTGGACAATTTTTCGGACGGCAGGGTTGTAATGCCGCCGGATGTTGTTGGGGAAAAGCCACCGATTTGCCGTGGGGCGTGCAATTTAGCCAACTCGGACACGAATACACAGGCGTTCCGATTTACGATGACCACGGCGGAGCAATTCATCTGCATCCCGTCCAACTTTACGAATCTTTTGCGATGCTCATAGTTTTCGGGATTTTATTCTACCTGCACCGCCGCAAAAAGTTTGACGGACAAATCCTGATAATGTATATGATTTTGTATCCGCTGATCCGTTTTACAATTGAATTTTTCCGCGATGATCCGCGTGGTAATTTATTGGGTTTGGGCGATTTAACCGGATTTTCAACTTCACAATTAATTAGTTTATTGGTTGCTACATTTGCGATTATCTTTTTGTTTCTGCGTTTGAGAAAGAAAGAAACTGCCTAATAAAATGAGCAAAGAACTTCTTCCGATAAAAATTCTTCATGATTTTGTTGATAGAGTAGAGCCACTTGGCATCGAATATATGTTGACGGGTTCTCTCGCAATGTTGCAATATGGCTATTACCGGATGACTGCTGATATTGATATTGTGATTGAACTAAAATACGAAGATGCAAATCGAATTATCGATGCTTTCGAGCCTGATTATTATGTTCCGCACGGTAGCGTGCGAGATGCTATTGCAAGAAAACGAATGTTTAATGTGATCCATCAGGAAACTGCTTTTAAAATTGATTTGGTTATCAAAAAAACTAATGAATTTCAGCAAAATGCTTTTGAGCAACGGCAAAAAATAGACTTTTACGGAAAAGAGATTTACATCATAACTTTGGAAGATTTGATTATTTCAAAACTTTCTTGGGCAAAAGATAGTCTTTCAGAAAAACAATTTAGCGACGTGCAGAATTTATTGCAAAATGAATATGATGTTGAGTATGTATGCGATTGGACAAATAAACTTCGTATTTCTCATTTATACAAGAAGTGCTTGAACGAGATTGAATTATGAACGATACACCCGCTGAAATTCGACGATTGCAATTTGAGATGATGCGAAAACTTTCATCAAATCGAAGGATTGAACTTGCTTGCGAAATGTTTCAAACCGCCAGAGAAATGATTATTGCTTCGCTCCCCAAAAATCTCTCCGAACAAGAATTTAAGCGACAACTTTACTTTAGAACTTACGGCGAACATCTGCCCGAAGATTTTTTCAAAGATGAAATTACAAAAACCGATTAGATCTTCCGACAAACTTTCCAAAAACTCGTATCAAATCATTACTTGGTCGGGATAAAATCTTTCTCTTGGAGCTATACTTTCCTTAATCCCCTACCCAAAACCTCAAACAAAAACTCGAAAATCTCAATATGCCTCTTTGCTTCCACAACATCTTTGCCCCAAGTGTAAAGCCCATGCCTTCTCAAATAAACACCGTGACAATCGGGGTTTTCGCGCAAAACATTTTCGATAACGTGCGAGAGGGCAACATAATCTTGTGAATTTTCGACAATCGGGACTTTCTCAATATGCTCGTGCGTTTTAACGCCTGCCAGACCTTTGAGCATTTCATAACCTTCAATTTCGATAAACCCCTTTTCATAAAAAACATCGGAGAGAATCGTTCCCCAGACCGAATGCGTGTGCAGAATTGAATTAGTTTGAGGCAGATGTCGGTAAATTGCTAAATGCAAAAGCGTTTCTGCCGAAGGCGTGCCAAAGCCTTGTAAAACTTCGGCGTTTTCGCCAACTTCCAAAAAATGCGTTTCGTCCAAACTACCTTTTTCGTTTCCGCTGGCAGTAATGCAGAGTTTTAACGGCTCACGTTCGATGACGGCAGAAAAATTTCCGCTTGTCCCTAAAACCCAATTGCGGCGATAAAATTCATAACCCGCTACGGAAAGTTGTTCGGCTAAAGTTTGAAAATTCATTATTGAAAGTCTAGCAAAAAATTATTCAAATAAACAGATTTGCGGTTTCTACATTTCAAATACTGGTATTAAAAGAAATCTATGCTATTATCATTATCATTATTATTATTCATCTCTGAAAAATAACATTATGGAACTTTGGCAGTTAAGAACATTTCGGGTAATCGCCGAAACGCTAAATTTTACGAAAGCGGCTGAAATGCTAAACCTCACTCAGTCAGCAGTTAGTCATCAAATTAAGGCATTGGAAACTGAACTCGGCGAGCCTCTTTTTATTCGAGTCAAACGGGGAGTGATTTTGACTTCGGCAGGAAAAGTCGCGCTTGAATATGTAGTCAGAATTTTGGATGAAGCCGAAGAAATGAAAGAAAAAGTGGCGGGGCGCGAAAAATCTTTGATGGGACGAGTGCGCGTGGCGGCGGCAACCCAAGCCCTTGTTTTTCTTTTTTCATCGCTTTTTGAATCTTTTATGGAAACGCACGAGGGTATCGAACTTCTTTTTCGCACAACAGTTAGCACCGAACAAACCGTGACCGATATTTTGAATGGAACGGCGGATGTCGGATTCGCATCGATGCCGACCTATTCGCCGACTTTAAGTGTTGAAGAACTGGTTCAGGACGAATTAGTGTTAGTCGCCGGGCAGAAACATCGTTTTGCTAAGCTAAAATCTGTCAAACCCGCGGATTTAGAAAAAGAGCGTTGGATACTTTTTGAACGCGGCAGTTCTATTCGGCGGGCAACCGATACGTTTTTCAAAAAACTCAAGCTGGAACCGGCTAAAGCACTCGAATCAAACGATACATATTTTGTTAAACTGATGATAGAAAAAGGGTTCGGAGTGTCGTTATTGCCATCCTGGGCAGTCCGCGATGAGGTCGAAAGTGGTAAATTATCACAAAGTAAAATCAAGGGAAACGAAATAAAACGCTCGGTTTCGATGGTTTCATTGAAAGGCTTTCAACCCGCACCCACCCGTGAATTTATTTCATATATTTTGAGTAAAAAAGAGGAATTACAGGAGTTTGCGTTAGGTAAAAGTTAGTTTCTATGGAAAATTGGGAAGATTATAAAGATATTTTCGAGCCATTCGACAAACTTATCGAAATCGAAATCTGCGGTGAAACGTATAAAGTGCCTGAGAACAATGAGTTACTGCGCTGTTTTCAATTTCTTAATATGGAAATGGTTTCAATGGGCGATTTTTGTTGGAACGGCGACTGTGCTAACTGCCAAGTTTGGTTAGAAACTCCAAATGGTGAAAAACCTGCCTTATCCTGTCGAACGAAGGTTGCCGAAGGAATGAAAATCGTCCGAAAAGCCGATGAAATCAGCCTCTAGTATCTGCTTTCGTAAAAAGATGATAACTCTTTAGGATGTGCAACTAATCAGAACAAGGAGCAGTAGCGACTTGGTAAATTATTTTAGATTTGAAAATAACTTGTCACCTTTTTACGAAACGGGATACTAGGTTGACTTACATCCGCTTTGTTTGGCATAAAAACAAAGTCGGCAAGCTATCAATTCCAAACAACAAGTTGTATGAAAGAAGTAGTAAGTTTATTAGGCAAGGCAGGATTTTCTTATAAAAAGAAAATGGAAACAAGGAAGCAAGCGGAGGCATTCAAAGTCAAGAATATTATCAAGGAAACAAAGAAAGTGAAATAGAAACAGGGCGTAAGTTGATAAAAGTCCAATCGAATTTGAGTTGGAATGGAAAATAAAAAATGGAGGAAAGAGAGAGAGTTTTTTGTCTATTTAAACTTGACCATCTCAGAGACACGGCGAGGGGGCGAAAAGCGAGGAGAGTAAAACTCTGAACTGTTACTGCTGCTGTCCCAGAAACCATTCAACAAATTTCGGAATTCCTTGTTCAATTTTGGTATTTGGATTGTAACCCAAAAATTTCTTTGCCTTTGAAATATCGGCAAAGGTTATCGGAACATCGCCGGGTTGCATCGGTTTGCGGTCAATAATTGCTTTTTTACCAAGATTTTCTTCTAAAAGTTCAATCAATTTTGCCAGTTCAATTGTCTGAGATTCACCGAGATTAAAAACCTCGTGTTTTGCCTTATCGTAATCAATCGAAGCCCGAACGCCCTGAATAATATCATCAATAAAAGTGTAATCGCGGCGAGTCGTGCCATCACCAAAGACGGGAATTGGTTTTTCGTCCGAAATCAATTTCGAGAATTTATGAATCGCCAAATCGGGACGCTGACGTGCGCCATAAACCGTAAAAAAGCGCAAACAAATGGTGCGAATATCGTAAAGATGCGAATAAGTATGACAAATCAATTCTCCGGCGGCTTTGGTGGCGGCGTATGGCGAAATCGGTTGAAAAATTCTATCTTCTTCGGAAAAGGGAACTTTGGAATTGATGCCATAGACCGATGATGACGAGCCAAATACAAACTGCTTCACGCCAAACTCTTTGGCGAGTTCGAGCAGATTCAAAGTGCCGGTAATATTTGTTTCATTATAAAGTTTGGGTTGCGAAAGCGATGGTCTGACTCCGGCACGAGCGGCAAGATGGACAATCACGTCAAATTGAGTTTGCTCAAAAACTTCGTGCAGTTTTATTTCATCACAAATATTTGCCTCAACCAAATTGTAAGACTCATTTTTAAGCTGTTCGGCAATATTTGAACGCTTAATTTCGGGCGCATAAAAGTCGTTAAAATCATCTACGACCGTCACCTTCCAGCTATTTTCCGAAAGCAATTTATCAACCAAATGAGAACCGATAAATCCGGCTCCGCCTGTTACCAATATATTTTTCATTTTTTTAGATTTTCGATCTTTGATTTTTGATCTTTGACCAATTGAATCACGATTTAAGTTTGTTTCTATCCGGTTTTGTTATTCAAATGCAAGGAAATTCAGTTCTCAAACGCTCAAAATCAAAGACCAAAGATTATCATTGAAATTCTAGCAAATATCAGTTCAGAAAACGACCTTTTGAGTGATAGCGATGGACGAGTTCTTCTAAAAAACCTTCGTAGGTAAATGTCTGTAAATCATATGTAGGCTTGATTTTATACATAATCGGAAGCGCAACCCGCCACGCCATCCAAATTCTTTGGCGTTCGGTCAAATCCCAACGCCGTTGCAAAAATGTCTCGACCACTTCAATTTCAGGTTCGGTGACACCTTTCAAATCTGCCGTAAAAGAAGTTTGTTTTTGCACTCGGCGAAGCGCGGCATCCGCCGTCGGATTAGAAAAAACATCGGCAAAGGTTGGGGCTTCATCTGTCCTTTCGCGGACGACCACCGTTCCGGCAAAAAAATCGCCGATGCGCTGGTCACGATTGCTCAAAAAAATCGTAATCAGTCCGACTGAATAAATCGGAATCACAAAGCCCGGGAAAGTATCAAAAAGCCGTAAAAGATTACGGGCGAGGGCTTCCCAAAAGGTAATCGGGCGACCGTCTTCCCGAATCACGCGAAGTTTGAGCCATCTTTTCCCCGGCGTTTGACCATTCCAAAGCCATTCAAAAAAGACAAAATATCCGGCGAAGAGCAAAAAAAGAACAATTATCAGAATCGCAATCGTCCATTTTGGCATTTCATCCAGCAAGGCTTTAGCTTCTCCGAATCCTTCAACTCGCCCAAGATTGGCAAAAGTTATCAAAGCCCAAAATGCAATAAACATTGCGACAAACTGGATAAAATGGTCAACCACCACCGCCAAAAAACGATTGCCGATAGAAGCCAACGCAAATTCAAGTTGGACTCTTTCGGGCGTTTCGATGATTAAAGTTTCTTCGGTTTCGATGATTTGCGACATTCGTTTGATTATAAAGAAAATTGGACTGTATTGGAAATATTCAGCCACGAACAAACACGAACAGGGCGCGAAATATCCTTTAGTTACAATGATTTATAGGCTACTTTCTTTATCGCTCTCAGCAAAATTAAGGATTTTTAGGCAATCGGTTCATTATTCGCCTTTTTGTTTGAAAGCTATTTGCTCGTCCAAATATTATCTTTAGTATCCGAATCCGGGAATCTTCCAAATGGGTCTAAAATTATCTTCGTAATTTTGCGTTTTCCAAAATCAAGTGTGGCTTGAAAATCGCGGTCGCCGTTAAACCAAACGTCTTCGTTCCATTTCACAATTGCCATTTTATCATCAATCATTTTTGCATTTGGCATTGCTTTAATCTTCTCGCTTCCATCAGCAAATTCGACTTTGAGCACGACAGGTGAAGGCATTTCGTCTGCTTGATGAATGGTGACTTGCGTTTTTTCTCCGTGCGAAACAACTTCTTTGATTGAGCCATTAACCGATTCGGTGGTAAAAAGCCAGTAATACCAGAACCAATTTAAGTCGCGACCAAGTTCTTTGTTCATAAAAAAGGTAAAATCCCAGGGCGATGGATGTTTGAATTTCCACGTTTCCACATATTTTTTGAGGGCTGAATTCATCACGTCATCGCCGACTATTGCACCCAACATCGAAAACATCATTGATACTTTGTTGTAGGTTTGAAAACCATAGAATGTTCCTCCGTAGTTTGCATTCCACATCATCATCGGCTCATCCTCGTTGCCGCTGATTGTGCCATATCTCTGCCCAACATTATCAAGGCTGAAGGTTTTTCCATTAGCATCGGCACCCGAAAGAATATTTGAATAATTATTAAAACCTTCATCCATCCAACCGTAACGGGTTTCATTAGTTCCCACCATCATCGGAATCCATTGATGAAAAGTTTCGTGATCGGCTGCACCTTGATTTGAATTGATGACCATTGGATATTCCATTCCGGCACTTGGTCCATCTTGTAGCGTCAATTGGGGGAAAGCATATGGAATCAAGAGTTTAGAATAAAATTCGAGGGCGTGGCGGGCATTCTTTCCGGCTTGTGCAAAAAGATTTGCTCTTTCCGGGAGGTAAAACATATAAACCGGAACAAAACCCTTGTTTGGAATATTTGCGCGGGTTGCTCGCCAAACGGCTTGATTTGATGTTGCCCAGGCAAAATCGTTGACTTCTTCTGCCAGAAAATGCCAGATATTCTTATCCCGTGGTAATAATGCTTTGCCGACACCGCGTTCATCTTCTTTGACAATCATTACCTCTTCATCGGTCTTTAAAGCAGATTCAAGCCGCTGACGAACAAAAGGCGCAAGGGCTTCATCTGCATTTTGCAACACGCCTGTTCCGCTGACAATCCAA
Organism: Pyrinomonadaceae bacterium; assembly: GCA_963779235.1. Classification (GTDB taxonomy): domain Bacteria; phylum Acidobacteriota; class Blastocatellia; order Pyrinomonadales; family Pyrinomonadaceae; genus JAIBCC01. Next base: position 255,191 of record CAVZXI010000018.1, on the reverse strand, counting down.
CCCGCCGGAACTTCAATTTTGACATCAAACCTTCCGTAGTTGTTATAAAACTCCGAAGGACCGAGATAAATATTTGTATCCCATCCACGCAAATCATCGTATTTTGCCAGACGCGGATACCATTGAGTAGGTTGAAAAAGTTTGCTCTCCCAACGCTGTGTCATTCGATGCCCTTGACCACTGTCGCCGCCCGGTAACTTTGTCTGCCACTCAATCTCAATTGTCGCAACACTATGCGGTTCAATAGGTTCGGCGAGAATTACGCTGGCAACGGTTTGGTCTAAGCCAAACACAAAGGATTTTTCAATCTTCTGTTGCGCTTGTTGTTGCCCTCGACCACCTTGTCTTGGCGGACTCGACTTCAAATCAATTTCAGTTCCATTAATTTTAATTCGGGTGACAACCATTCCATCGGTAGTTTCGGCAGGAACGGAAAAACCACGCGGCACACGGGGTCGAAAAATATTATGGTCAAGCCGCAAAACGATACGGTCAAGTTTATCCGGGCTATTATTATGAAGAGCGATCTTCTCGCTTCCGGTGATGGTTTGCGTTTCGGGATTGAGGTTGGCGTTAATCGAATAATCGGTTTTTAGTTGCCAGTAGTTCGCTCCCGGACGACCTGAGGTATCTCTCGTTCCATTCTTATAAGCCTTTTGAATTGAACTTGTAAGTGGAATATTCTTGCGTATCGCACGCTTTGATAACGCTCCCGAATCCTGAAGAATTGCAGGGTTCAGAGGGGTTTCAGTTGTCTGCACTTGTCCGAAAACTACGTAACAGTTTAAAAATAACAGCCCGATAATAATTTTTAGTTTCATAAGCCACCTTTAAGAAAATCAATCTCCGATTTGTCGAAATATTTTACAATCGTATTCAATTGAAATTTTACTTTTTTGGCATTATACCACTTTTACTTTCAAAAACTTTCGCTTGCCGACTTGTAATAAAATCTCTCCTTTCACTTCGATTTCTGCGCCCGTGTTTGAGGCTTTTTCGCCGTTTAATTTAACTCCGCCTTGTTCAATTAAACGTTTGGCTTCGCCTTTGGACGCAACCATTTCAGTTTGAACGAGCAAATCAACTAATTTGTAAATGCCTGCATCGATTGATTTTTCTTCAATTTCATCAGGAATATCTTTTTTGACAAACTGACGAATAAAATTTTCTTCAGCGTCATTTGCTGCCGATTGTGAATGAAAATCTCTGATGATTGATTTGGCAAGATTGACTTTCAAATTGCGCGGATTTTCGTCGACGGATTTCATTTTTTCGATTTCACTTGGCGTTAAATCTGTCACAAGTTCGTAATAACGCCACATCAATTCATCAGAAATTGACATTACTTTGCCAAACATTTCATTTGGATTTTCGTCAATGCCGATGTAATTATTGAGCGATTTCGACATTTTGTTGACACCGTCCAAACCTTCCAAAAGCGGTGTCGTCAAAATAACTTGCGGTTCTTGTGCGTATTCGCGTTGGAGATTGCGCCCAACCATTAAATTAAATTTTTGGTCAGTTCCGCCAAGTTCGACATCAGCGTTAAGTGCCACCGAATCATAACCTTGCACGAGCGGATAAAGAAGTTCGTGGAGAGAAATCGGTTTTTCTTCGCGCAGACGTTTTTCAAAATCATCGCGCTCCAAAATTTGTTTGACGGTGATGCGCGAACAAAGTTTGACAAAATCAGCCGCCGAAAATTTGTCCATCCATTCCGAATTGTAACGAATTTCAGTTTTATCGGGGTCTAACAATTTAAAAATCTGCGTTTTATAAGTTTCCGCATTCGCATCAATTTCCTCACGCGAGAGTGGCGGACGAGTTGAATTTTTGCCCGAAGGATCGCCGATCATCCCCGTAAATGAGCCAATCAGAAAAATTGCGGTGTGTCCGAGTTCCTGAAAAGCACGAAGTTTGCGGATCACAACCGTATGCCCAATGTGAATGTCGGGCGCAGTCGGGTCAGCACCGAGTTTGACGCGCAGAGGTTTTCCTGTTTTCGCGGAATGTTCGAGTTTTTTGCGTAAATCTTCTTCGCGGATCAAATCAACCGCACCTTTTTTTAGAAATGAAATTTGTTCGTCAATTGTCATAAGGAATAATGGTAAATGGTAAATGGTAAATGGTAAATTGAGGAGAGATGTTTTAGCGAGGTTTCTACAATTTTCGATACATAATCAACGCATTCACCAAACCTTTTTCCTGATGCTGAAAGGCTTCGGGAATTTCGCCGATGATTTCAAAACCTAACGAAAGCCAAAGTTTAACGGCGATTTCATTAGATTTGACGACAAAATTAAACTGCATCGCTTGATAACCAAGTCGTTTAGCTTCGGGCAAAGAAAATTCCGCCATTTTTCTGCCGATTCCTTTGCCTTTTGCTTTCGGGCGAAACCATATAACCGGCATTGCAATGTGCGAACCTAAATCGGGCTGATTGGGTTTGAGAAAAATGTGCCGATGAATTTGAGGAAGCCGGTCGCTACCGCATCGGTTCTGACAACGCAACGTAAGTTTCTTTATCATGCGCCAAACCAATATTCGAGCATTTTTTCTTTTGACGAATCGGGCGCGAAAAAGTAAGTATCGCCCGTAGAAATTACGGCTTGGATAATTTCCCAAACTTCGTCTTTATCAGTTTCGATTGCTTTTCTGATTTCAACATCATTTTTGACACTGATTATTTAAGATTTTTAGGATTTTTTAAGTCAGGATATAAAAGAGTTTTCGTAATTTGTAAAACAGCCAAATCGTTGGATTTCAACATTTTATATCTTTCGACCAACTGTCTGAAAATCTTAATAATCCTAAATAATCAGTGTTCCAATTTTATCTTCTCAATCTAAACTTCCAGACCATTCTATCGCTTCTTTCATCGAAAATATATTGTGCATCCATAATTTGCCAAAAGCCTAAGAATTGCCAACGTCCAACCGATAACTTGCAAAAAAGCGGAACTTTAGCACGAGTTTCAATTGCTTTGAGAAGGGCTTGATTCCAAATATCAAGTTTTTGGTCGCCGCGTCTGCCTGCGCCGGTATAAAAAATTTCATCGGCAGTTTCGCCCGTAAAATCAGGATAACACGGGTTTATCTTGCCAAAATCGGTGAGAAGCGAAATGAGTTTGCCGTTTCGCTGATAAATTCCGTTGCGGCTTTTGTGAATTTCCGAAACTTCGTTCCACGAAAGTATGTCGCCGATTTCAGCGTTTTGCAAAATTGACTCCGTTTGTTTCACCGTAAAATTCTAACAGATTGATTTCCGCGTTTGAATACTCTCGTGCGAAACTATTTTAAAATGTTAAAGAAAATTGTCGGAAAAATTTGGCGTATTACTCCTCAATTTATCAGATTGAAAATAATTCGCGCTTCGCAAACTAAATTTACGATTTCGGTGGGCGTGGTAATTTTGAACGAAAAGGGCGAGGTTTTATTACTTGATCACATTTTCCGCCCCGCCTCGGGTTGGGGGATTCCGGGCGGTTTTATGAATCCTTTGGAACAACCTCACGAAGCCGTCAAACGCGAGGTTTTAGAAGAAACCGGACTCGAATTGGAAAACCTTGAAATGTATTCGATACAAACATTAAGTCGTCATCTTGAAATTGTTTTTCGCGCCAAGAGCAAAGGCAAAGCAGAGGTGAAAAGTCGTGAAATCAATAGTTTAGGCTGGTTTGAGATTGATCGAATGCCCGAAGAAATGAGCAAATCACAAAAAGAAATCATCAAAAAGGTTTTGTCAAAAACGTCAAATTAGTGGAAAATCAACTTAGCGTTAATCAATTAGTTTAGAGGAGAAAATCAATGGTTAATTTAGTTCCGTCGCCTGAATCTGTCATGAATATTTTGAAACACGACAGGTGCTTATCGCAAAGGTCATTTTATTTATCCAAACGGCAAACACGCTTCGCATTATTTTCAGATGCCGTTGGCTTTTCGCTATTACGACAATGCACGGGTGTTTTCAGTCGGCTTGAGCCGTCTGTTTCGGATGGAAAAAACGATTTCGAGCCGTCTGCCAAAAGTTTCAGTAATTAGTCCGAGTCCGGGTGGGATTATGGTTGCTTTCGGTGTGCGCGAAGCCTTAAATGCCGAGCAAATTTATTGGGCTGAAATGGAAGAAGGCAAACGCCAGTTTCGTCAGTATATCGGCGCAGGCGATGTTCATCCGGCAATTATTGTGGACGATATTTTGCGCTCCGGGCGGGCTATCACCGAAACTTTAGCCATGGTCAAAGAACTAGGCGCAGATGTTATCGGGATCGGAACAATTGTTAGATTTGAAGATGCTCCAACCGAATTTGATGGGATTCCGGTCAAGAGTTTGACAACTTTTGATGTCAATTTCTACGAAACCAAAGAAGATTGGGAAAAATCGCGCAATGCTTCGGATAAAGAAGAAGAGAAAGTTCGTTTTTAGGTCAGTTGCAGAAGCAGTGGCAGTGGCAGTTAGTTGAATTTTACTTAAGTTGATTAGCAAATTTCAACAAAATACTGCTTCTGCCAACTGTCGTTACCTTTTTACTTGCTCGTAGAGCATACGCCTTTCCGCCAAAAGCCGCAAAAACCTCTCACGTTTGAAAAAAAAGAGCGAGATTGCCCTCAGCCAGCCGCTTAAATCGCCAATTTCTTCCAGCGAACGCAAGGCAACGTAACCGCAAAGGAACGAAAAGGGAATTGAAACGAGCGCAATTTTCCAACCGAAATAGATTTCCAAGACAATCGCCAAAATCAACCACGACAAAGGCATCATCACTAAAGACCAGATGAATTTGACGGTTGAAGTCATATCGTGATCACCTTTTTTGGTTTGAAAATGAGCGATAACTTTGCCAATTTGATAGGCGGGAAAATGCAGAATCGCGCCGAAAATCGCTAATGGTGCAAGCAAAATCAGATACCAAGAGCGGATAATCGCGTGTTTCAAAACGAGTTTTTTTGATAAATCCGCCAACACCAAAAATTCGGATTCGATGCCGAGTTGGTCAAGTTTTTTATTGTATTCAGCCAGTCGTTTTTCGAGTTTGGCATCTTCCTCGCTTTCAGGTTCTGCCAGAAATTTCTGCAAAAATTCAAGCCGTTCGCCCAGATTTTCTTGGTGCGGAGTGGTCGTGGTAAAAACTTCTTCGGCAATTTTCGCCACTTCGATTTCAGATTCCGATTCGGCGTTGAGCGTCACCTCGCGCAAAGCCTTTTCAATCTTCGTGGTCAACTCTCTGACTGCATCTTTCGGAGGTTGACCGTCTTCGTCTAATTCGACCGGCAAAACCGAAAAAGGCTCGCCAAAATGCAGTAAAGCCTCGCTCCGAAAAGTCGTTTTATTGGTGTAATAAAGCCCGACGGGGACGAATTGCAAATCGAGCGAAGCCGGATTTTTGCCGGATGAAACCGCGCCGAGTGCAATCCGCGCCGCCCCCGTTTTTAAAGGCTGAAGTTGACTTTCATTGTGCGAAATCCCTTCGGGGAAAATGGCAATCGCGCCGCCTTTTTTCAAAAGTTCGCGGGTTAAACCAAACGTCTCTTGATTTTTAGAAACGTCTTGCCCTTTATCTTGTTGGCGATAAAGCGGAAGTGCGCCAACGGTGCGAATCAGCCAACCGATAATCGGCATTTTGAAAAGAGTAGATTTCGCCAAAAAAGCAATTTTTCGCGGGAGCGCGATGAACAAAAGCATCGGATCAATTAGCGCATTTGGGTGATTGCTGACAAAAATTAGCCCGCTTTTGTTTGGCACATTTTCCGAATTAACGAGTTCGATTTGACGAAAAAAGAGACTCAAACCAATGCCGAAAATTGTGTGCAAAAGCCGTAAAGTAAAAGAACCTTGCCGCTGAATAATCAACTTGGCAAGATTCAATTTTTTGACACTGATATTCATTTCCAAATTCATAATTGATAATTCAGATTCAGATTCGATAGTAAATTTAATTATCAAATGTGACATTATGACTATCAATTATATTTCGTGCCGATTCGCCATCGCTTTGTCCATCGTCACTTCGTCCACAAATTCTAGATCGCTTCCGACAGGCATTCCCATTGCAATTCGTGTCACGCGCACGCCCAAGGGTTTGAGCAGACGCGCAATGTAATTTGAAGTCGCTTCGCCTTCGGTATTCGGATTGGTCGCAACAATAATCTTCTTTGACCTCGACACCCTCATTATTATTCGGCATCAGACGCGGAAGTAGATTCGCTAACATCAATTCATCGGGTCCAATTCCGCGAATCGGCGACAGGCAACCGTGCAAAATGTGATACAAACCTTTATAACTGCGGGTTTTTTCTACCGCCACCAGATTGTAAGGTTCTTCGACGATGCAAATTATCGAACGGTCTCGATTTGGAGAAGTGCAATACAGACAAGGATTGACATCGGTCATATTATTGCAAACTGTGCAAAAAACGATTTTTTGTTTGACCTCTCGCAAGGCTTCGACAAAGCGTTCGACCTCGGCTTCGGGACGGCGCAAAATATAAAACGCCAGCCGTTGCGCGTTTTTATGACCGATGCCGGGCAGACGTTTGAATTCGTCAATCAATTTGGCGACAGGTTCTGAATATTCTAACATTGATTCATTTGTTCATTGATTCATTTGTTCATTGACTCATTTGCTCATTCTTACAATGAAACAATGAATCAATCAGAAAATGAACCAATCTTAAAATCCCATTCCGGGAGGCAACATTCCGCCAATCTGACCTTTTAATTTTTCTTCCACTTTGCGACGGGCTTCGCCGAGGGCTGCCAGAGTCAAATCTTGAATCATTTCAACATCACCGTCTTTTACCAAATCAGGCGAAATGGTCAATTCCAAAACTTCAAAGTCGCCACGCATTTTTACTGTCACTGCGCCGCCGCCAGCCGAAGCGTCAACCACCGTTGACTTCATTTGTTTGCCCATTTCTTCTTGCATTTGCTGGGCTTGTTTCATCATCGAATTTAAGTCAAAACCACCGGGAAATTTCATTGCTTTTTTCGTCCTTTACAATTAAATTTGTTAGATTTAATCGTAACTGTCAACGGAGCAAAAGGCAAATATGCAAATTGATACAGCTTGAATAATCTTGGCAATATGTACTTTATGTCGGTTGTTCTTTAGTGGTTTATTTGACTGTCAGGGCTTTTACCTTTAACGTAAAACCAATCTTTAAACAATTTGCAAAACTAAATAGGGAACTTGGAAAAATGCGAAAAATAAATTATTCGATTTTATTGGTGATATTTTTGAGCGCAGTTTTGGGTCTGACCGCGCAAACCACAAAAGTTACAGTTATCAGAGCAGGGAAACTGGTTGATTCGGAAAAGGGCGTGGTCTTGGAAAATCAGATGATTTTGATTGAAAACAATATCATTAAACAGGTTGGTGCAAATGTTTCAATTCCAACGGGCGCAACCGTGATTGATCTTTCAAACGCGACCGTGATGCCCGGTTTTATTGACACTCACGTTCATCTTTCGGGTGAGCCGGAAAGCAGACCTGATGCTGGGCGCAAGAGTTTTGTTGATGCCGCCATTGTCTGTCATATTTACGCCAAACGGACGCTTGAAGCAGGTTTTACGGCTGTTCGAGACCTTGGCTCAGTTGGGTATGTCAGCTCTGCCCTGAAAGCAGCAATCAACGCAGGCAAGATTCCCGGACCGCGAATGGCAGTAGCAACATATTATATCGGCTCGACCGGAAGTCCTGCCGATATAGGCGGATCGCCTTGGACAACTTCGCTGATGCCACCTGAAATGACCGGGGTTGCTGATGGCGCAGACGCAATTCGCAAAAAGGTCAGATACTTGGTTAAAAATGGGGCTGATGTTATTAAATTTGGGGCAAGTTCCGGCGTTTTATCAGATGAAGCGGTCGTTGGCGTGCCGAAATATTCACAAGAAGAGATGAACGCGCTGGTTGACGAGGCGAGAATGCTCGGAATAAAGGTGGCGGCGCATGCCCACGGCAATGAGGCGATAAAAATGGCGATTCGAGCGGGTGTGACCTCAATCGAACACGGTTCTTTTTTGGACGATGAGGCGATTCAGATGATGAAAGAGCGAGGAACTTATTTATCTGCTGATATTTACAACGACGACTATATCCTTGCCGAGTTTTTAAAACTCGGTTATCCGCAAAGAATTATTGATAAGGAAAAAGTGGTCGGACGAACTCAGCGAGAGAGTTTTCAAAAAGCCGTCCGGGCAGGTGTGAAAATTTCTTTTGGAACTGATGCGGGAGTTTATCCGCACGGTTGGAATGGCAAACAGTTTGCGAAAATGGTTGAATGGGGGCAAACGCCGATGCAAGCCATCCAATCTGCCACCATCAACGGCGCAGATTTGCTCGGTTGGAAAGATAAAATCGGCTCAATCACAGTCGGAAAATATGCCGACATCGTGGCTGTGACAGCAAATCCGCTCGACAAAATCAACGTCTTGGAAAATGTCCAATTTGTCATGAAAGACGGCGTGGTTTATAAAAATTTGATTACGAAATAGGTAAGATTTTGCCCGCGAAAGGCGCGAAAAGGCGCGAAAAAAAGAGGTTAAAATTATCTTATTTTCCTCTTTTCTTTTTTCGTATGTTTCGTGTGTTTTGTGGGCAAATATCTCTTATCCCCGATAAAAATGAAACATCGAATCGCACATCTGGCATTGGTCGTAGAAGACTATGACGATGCCATCAAATTCTACACCGAAAAACTAAACTTTACTTTGATTGAAGACACGCCGCAATCGGAAACCAAGCGTTGGGTTTTGGTTGCGCCAAGCGGCTCAAAAGAATGCACTTTACTGCTTGCCAAAGCCGTCGGTGATGAACAAAAAAGCCGCATCGGTAATCAAACCGGTGGACGGGTTTTTCTCTTTCTCGAAACCGATGATTTTTGGCGCGATTACAATGACTTTATCGAAAAAGGTGTGAAATTTGTCCGCCAGCCAAAAACGGAAGAATATGGAACAGTCGCTGTTTTTGCAGACCTTTACGGCAATCTTTGGGATTTGGTTGAGTGGTCAAAGTAATCTAAACGCCTAAATTTTAACCCAATTTTATGCTTGGGTTTTTGAATAACTCTTGAATCAGATAAATAAAGACATTTTCATATTGACGATTTCAAGCCTTGATTTCTGTCAAAATGACCGATAAGAATAGTTTGTAATCCTACAATGTTGAACGCCAAAATCATTTAACCTCAATAATTAGGGGATTTATTAAGTTTTTGTTTTCCTTTGGCAAGATATTTGCTATGATAATTGTGGTAAAACTTTGCCAACAATGTTTTTCTATCACAAATTTTCGGTTGAAATTGTAATGGTAATAAATAAAAAATCTGCATCCCTGCCCCAAAAGTTTAAAAAGGAAGGCGGTTTCAGTTTCCCTGAACTTCTCATTGTTTTTTTAAGCATTGCGATTCTAGCTGTTTTATCCCTGCCTCAAAGCAATCGTCAATTACAACTCTATCGGCTTGATACGGGTGTTTCAATAATTAGCGGTAAACTGATGGAAGCCAGAATGGAAGCTATCAAACGCAACCGCACTACTTGGCTTCGGCTGGATAAAACTGCCAAAACCGCGCAAATTAAAACCACCAATACTTCCGCAGAAACCATAGATGTCAAATCTTCCGAAAGTTTTCCGCAAGGGATGATATTGGATGCTTCCGATTCGCTTGAGATAAGTTTTGATTCAATGGGGCGGCTAACTACCGGAACTCAAACCGTCACCATTAGAGAAACTAACTCAGGAAAAAGAAAAGACATCACGATTTCACCCGCCGGAAAGATTACGGTTGGACAGATGTATTAACTTCAAATTTTTACAAACCTCTGCTCTTTTTTCCCTAAATCAAAAAGAATAGACATCTTTCCTAAATAAGTCAGTTTGCGGACAAAAGATTTTAGCTACAGGTGAAGCAAAGCGTAACCTGTAGTGGTTGATAAATAAGGATTTGGAGTCTGTTGGCAGACGACAGAAATTTCTTTCGCCTACCAATAGGCTCAAAAGGAATTTGATTAACTTGACTACACGCTGACGCGATGTAGCTTAATTCTATATCTGCTTTGCAGAAAAGAACTTGGAAAGTTGTCTAAGCAGAAAATATTCGTAAAATTCATCCCCAAAGTGATTTTTCAGGCATTAAATCAATAAACAGCTTTTAATAAAATGTGATTAACCAAGTTTTTTCTGGAAAAACAATGTTAATCAATATATGATAGCTTAGGGAAACTTTCCTAATCAGATTTATTTTGAGAGAAAATGTCAAAACAAGGTCATAAAAAGAACATAAAACTAAGGAGACAAAGTGGTTTCACGCTGATTGAATGTCTGGTTGCGATGGTTATCACCACCATTGGTTTGCTGGCAGTAGCGGGATTGATAGCGGTTGGAATTCGTTTGCAGACCGAATCACGAGATGCAATTTCGGCAAATTCTCTTGCGAAAGCGAAAATTGAAGAATTGCAAAATTATGCTCCAACTGCTACCCAACGCGCCCGCGGCGGGAGTTTGACCAGTAATGTTGCCAGCTATAACGATTCACCCGATTCCCGGTATCAAAGACGTTGGTTGATAGAAACCAATCCGACCGATGCGGGCGTTCCCGCTAATACGCAAAGAATAACCGTGGTAGTGGTCGCCAATAGTCCTGATGTCAGATTGCCGGATATTCGGATAGTTGTTTTAGTGCTGAGTTCATAGGAGATTAAGGATTGAAAAACAAAGATCAAAAATCCAAAGAATCCGGCTTTAGTTTGATTGAGCTACTAATCGTTTCGGTGATTGTGGTTTTCATTATTGGAATGATTGGCGGAATTGTGACCGGGGTGCAACGTAGTTATTCGCAACAACGTCAGCGCACCGAAGCCTTAAATGATGCGACGGCGGCTCTTGATATGATTTCGCGGCTGATTCGGACCGCCGGAAATAATCCGAATGGCGTCAGCGGACTTCAGCCGATTGACCCCGGCACAGCCGATGGTGGAGGCATTTATCGCACCATTCGGATTCGTTCCGATTGGCGCAGTTCGACCATGAACAGTTTGCCGGATGGAGATATTACCGATCCATTTGAGGACGTAATCTTTTCTGTGTCGAATAATAAACTGATGAAGCAAGAGCCAAGCGATACTGGCGGCGCAGTTGAATTTTTGGATAAAGTGAGCAACTTGCAATTTATTTATTACGATACAAATAACACGATGATTACTAATCCGGCGACTAATAATACTCAGATTGCCCGAATTGACCTGACAATTATTATGTCGCCATCCGGCACTACGCCAATGACTTTTACATCTTCCGCATTTTTGAGGCAAAGATAATGAAAACAAAGAAAATTCAAACTAAAAATGTTAATGATAAAAATCAACAAGGCGCGGCTTTGGTGCTTAGTATTTTTGCTATTCTGCTAGTCACGATTATCGCCTTTGCGGTGATTTCAAACGGACTGGTTTCGCAAAATGTTTCGACCAATGCCAAAGACCAAACCGAAGCCTATTACATTTCGGAAGCGGGTTTAGCGCACGCTGTCGGATTATTTAAAGCTAACGGAAACAGTTTTGATGTCAATACGGTAATTCCCGCCAGCGGCAACGGCGTGGCATTTGGAGGCGGTTCATATACCGTTCAGACTGAATATGATTCTACTACGAGTTTGCGAAAAATTACTTCCATCGGAACCGGCAAAAATGGCGCAGTTGCCACCATCGAAGGAAGTTATCAAACTGGCGGCGCTCCATCATCTCCGGCAGTTCTTGTCAATGGAAATGTCTCAATCAGTTCAAATTTGCAAGTGACCGGGACCAACGGAATAGTTCACGTCAATGGGACGCTTACCCTTAACGGAAATATGCGGGCGCAGCGGTATTTCAGTTCAACCTCGACCATCACTAAAACCGGCGTTCAATCTTGCCCAAGTGGTGCGGTAACGGGTGTGTCGCCAGCCTGTGATGCGGTTGCCGACACTCGACAATCGCAATCCGTAATTACAATTCCCGACATTCAGCCTTCTAGTTTTTACAGTCAGGCAGATTATTTTCTGGTTCCGCCTAATCCCGGTTCAATGCCGACCCCTCTTTCTGCCATCACACCTCCGACCACCGCCACCATTTACGATAAGAACGGGAACATTTTGGGTAGTAACTGTCAAGCCGCAGCCTGCTGGGGCAATTGGACTTATAGTTCAGGCAGTGGCTTTACAGCCGGTGCTAGCACTACTTTCCCGGCAGGAGTTTACTACTTTTATCATTCATCAATGCAAGCCAAGTTTTCAACAGTCGGTTCATCCGGCAGTCAGCGTTCAATCTCATTAATTGCCGATGGTCACATTTTGCTTGATGATTCAACTTTTTATTTTGACGCTAAAGCAACCATGGGAGGCGAGAAATATTTTGTCGTCGTTGGTGGAGACATTGAGATTGATGACGCAGACCTCTACAATACCGATACAAATCAGATTTTTTATGCCCGGAATCAATTTTTCATGGGCGATTCCGATGCACATTTATACGGCAAGGTTCGAGTGCTTAATGCAGCCAACACTTTATACGGGACAAATTTAGTGACAGGTCAAGCGTTTCAGGTATCGGGACCGCAACCTATTGTTAGTAATGGACCAAGTTCCAGTAGCGGTTCCGGTTTTACCTTAGCCAGCTGGCGCGAGGTTCGGTATTAACATTTCAAAATCGTTTTTATTTAACTTTCCAAGGTGGATTTTTGCGATTTTCACCACCATAAAATAACTTGATTTTATTTCCATCGGGGTCACTAAGAATTGCCTCACGCCAGAGCCAAATTTGGTCTGTCGGTTCTTGCTCGAAAGTTAAGCCTAATTCTTTCAGTCGTTTAACTTCTTCGTCCAAATTTTCGCATTCAAAATAAATGACGATGTTTTGAAAGTTTGAGGCATTTTCGGTAATGTGAATTGAGAGTGTTGAATCACCGTCGGGACATTCAAAGCGGACGTATCTTGGCGCAGAATTAACGATTAAACGGAGTCCGAGTTTTTTATAAAACTCAATGGACTCCGTTGGGTTGATTGAATAAATCGTGACTTGGTTGAGATTCATTTTTTAGGTTGCAGTAATTTCAATTGCTTTTCCGTCTCGCCGATATATTTACTGTTTGGATATTTCTCTTTGAGAATATTGAAATAGGCAACCGCATCTTCGCGCAATCTTTCAGGCGCATATTTTTTCTTTTCTTCCTCGCCTTTCAAAACCAATTGCTGATTACCTTTGCCATCGGCTAAATATTTACTGCTCATGGCGGCAATGAAAAGAAATTCATCCATTTTGGAATAGTCGGGATGGGCGGCAAAAGTTTCTTCAGCTCGCATCAGGACGGCTTTGTAAGCCTTTTTGAGTTTGTAATATTGCCAAGCCACTTCCAAATTATGATTAGCATCAGCTTCCAAAATCGGGTCGCGTTGGATTGGCGGTTCGACGGGTTTTTGCGCCAAAGTATTAGACGAAAATACAAACACACCCACCAAAAAACTAAAAAATAAAATTGCTTTTTTCATTAAAAATCTGTCTCCTGCCATTTTTGATGCGCTAAAACCCTTAAAAGTTTGTTAATCCTTTCACTTGCCTTTGCCGTTTTGTTCTGCCAGCGCGACCAAAATTGCGTCCACATTTTTCTTCGCGTCACCGAACAGCATCCGTGTATTTTCCTTGTAGAACAAGGGATTTTCCACGCCTGCGTAACCGCTTGCCATTCCGCGTTTCATCACGATTGAAAAGCTCGCTTTCCAAACTTCCAAGACGGGCATTCCCGCAATCGGACTATTCGGATCATCCAAGGCGGCTGGATTAACTGTATCATTTGCACCAATTACGAGTGCAACATCAGTCGTTGGAAAATCGGCATTTATTTCGTCCATTTCCAAAACGATGTCGTAAGGAACTTTTGCCTCAGCTAAAAGGACGTTCATATGACCCGGAAGCCGTCCGGCAACGGGGTGAATCCCAAAACGAACATTGATGTTTCGTTTTCGTAAAATCTTAGTAATTTCGGCAACCGCGTGTTGAGCCTGTGCGACTGCCATTCCGTAGCCGGGAACGATGATAACGTGCCTAGCTTCAGTTAGGAGATGAACAGTTTCTTCAACCGAAATCGGTGTTACTTCGCCTTCGGGTAATTGATCTGACGTTGGCGTAGTTCCTCCGCTTGAGCCGAATCCGCCCATAATCACGCTAATAAACGAACGGTTCATCGCTTTGCACATAATCGCACTCAGAATTGCGCCGCTACTGCCGACCAATGCGCCCGTCACAATTAGTAAATCGTTTGACAGCATAAATCCTGCCGCTGCCGCCGCCCATCCCGAATAGCTGTTGAGCATCGAAACGACCACCGGCATATCTCCGCCGCCAATCGCCGCGACCAGATGAATCCCCAAAATCGAAGCAATCGCCGTCATAATTAAAAGCGGTTGTAAAATATGGGTTGCTGTCACAAATTGGTCACTATTGTCAATCAATACCATTTTTACAGTATTTTCACTAACAAATTGATAGCCGAAATAGACGCAGGCTAGGAGCATTATAAGATTGAGAATATGTCTGGCGGGAAGTGTTAGCGGTTTGCTACTGATTAACGCTTTCAGTTTCCCGAAAGCCACAATCGAACCCGTAAAAGTAATTGCTCCAATAAATACGCCGACAAAAACTTCAATTTCGTGAATCGTGGCTTCTTCCGGCGTTTTAAATGTATGTTCTTGCAAATGGCTTCCGATACCGACAAAAACCGCCGCTAAACCGACAAAACTATGCAGAATAGCCACCAGTTCGGGCATCGAAGTCATCGCTACCCGCGAGGCGAGAACTGCTCCGATGATTACCGCGGGAATGATGACGGCTATTAAAATGCCGTAATCGTTGACTCGAAAAACAGCCGTCGCAATAAACGCGATTGACATTCCGATAATGCCGTAAATATTTCCACGGCGCGCCGTTTCGGGATTGGATAATCCGCTTAAACTCAAGATAAAAAACGCACTTGCGACGATATATGCAACTGTTAAAAGATTTTCTGACATTAGTTTTTAATTGATAGTGGATAATGGATAATGGATAATGTCGGAAAGTTTAACTTCCATATTATCAACTATCAATTATCAATTATTCATTACTTTTGAAACATTTTGAGCATTCTTTGTGTCACCAGAAATCCACCCGCCACATTGATAGTTCCGACAAAAATGGCGATTGCGCCCAAAATTTTTGTGACGGAATACGAACCGTTTGTCAGTTGGAGCATTCCGCCGACAATAATAATTCCGCTAATTGCATTGGTGACAGACATTAACGGCGTGTGCAGAGCCGGCGTGACATTCCAAATCACTTGCCAACCGATAAAACACGCCAAGACAAACACCGTAAAATGCGAAATAAATGAAGACGGTGCTGTCATACCAATTCCCGTCAACGCGAGAACTCCGATAATTACTAAAATCAGACTGCCCAAGTTTTTAAATCCTGATTGCGATTCGGCTTTTTGGGCAACGGAGTGAACTTTCGGAGTTGTCGAAGTATGAATCGCAACTGCGGCTGGCTTGGGTAATTCCCAAGTTATGTCGCCATTTTGCGTGACCAAAGCACCGCGCACCACCTCGTCTTCCCAATCAACTTTGTAACCGTCCGAACCGCCCATATCTTTCAATAAATGCCAAAGATTTGTGCCGTAAAGTTGGCTGGATTGATTTGCCATTCGGCTCGGTAAATCGGTCAAGCCGACAATCGAAACTCCTTTGTATTGATAGACTTCGTTAGGTTTGGTGACTTCGCAATTTCCGCCTTGTTCCGCCGCTAAATCTACAATCACCGAGCCTTTTTTCATACTTTCGACCATTGATTGTGTAATCAAAGTCGGAGCTTTTCTACCCGGAATTAGGGCGGTTGTGACGATAATGTCAACATCGCGGGCTTGGTCGGCAAAAAGAGCCATTTCCGCGTCAATAAATTCTTTTGACATTATTTTGGCATAGCCGCCTTCGCCCGTTCCGTCCTCTTCAAATTCGAGTTCGAGAAAATCCGCGCCCATACTTTCGACCTGTTCTTTAACCACCGGACGAGTATCAAAAGCGCGAACAATTGCGCCAAGTGAACGCGCCGCGCCAATTGCCGCGAGTCCCGCCACGCCAGCACCGATAATCAAGACTTTAGCGGGTGGAACTTTTCCCGCCGCCGTAATTTGTCCGGTAAAAAAACGCCCGAAATTATTAGCGGCTTCAATCACGGCGCGATAACCCGCGATATTTGCCATCGAACTCAAAGCGTCCATTTTTTGTGCGCGAGAGATACGCGGAATTGCATCCATCGCTAAAACGGTGGCTTTTTGTTTGGCTAATTTTTCGAGTAATTCTTTATTTTGGGCGGGGTAAATAAAGCTGATGAGCGTTTTCCCTTCGGAAAGTAGCTTCGTCTCTGCATCTGAAGGCTGGCGGACTTTTAGAATGATGTCTGCTTCTTTCCAAAGTTTTTTAGTATCTTTGATAATCCGACAGCCGACTTGCTCAAAAGCCTCGTCAGGACAATTTGCCTCTGCTCCTGCACCGCTTTCGATTAAAACCTCAAAACCGAGTTGTTGAAGTTTTTTCGCGGTATCAGGTGTAGCCGCCACGCGACATTCACCTTTGTAAATTTCCTTGGGAACGCCGATTTTTTTTGGAATTGATTCAATTGGTTTTTCGTTAATTTCTTCTTTCGTCTCAGTAGTTTTGGTCATAGATTTTGAATATTAAACACCCGAATAATAACCTAAGAAAGGTATGAAACAAAGTGTCCCTTATCACAAAAGGTTTAGTGGCGTGATTTTTACGGATTTGTTATCGTTTCCAAATAATGTTTAATCTGCTCTGAAACTTCCTCAGCCGATAAATTGGTTGTGTCAATCGTCAATGCAAATTTAGTCGGGGGATGATAAATCGAATATTTTTCATAAATTTCGTCCAGCTCGCTTGGATTCAAAATTTTGCCTTTTAACTTTCGATTTTCCGAAACAATTCGCTGTTTATTTTCCGCTAAATCGCAGATTAAAAGGGCTTGAAGGAAAGGAATATTTCTGTCTCGGGCAAATTGATGCAGGTAATCAAGCCGTTCTCTGTCCTCTGAAAGTTCGTTGGATAAAGCATTCGTGAAAATAAATGTTTGTTCGGACTGATTTGCAATTTGCTCCAAAACGATGCCTGTAGTCTTTTTGAGCATTGCCAAATATTCTGCACTTCCGCGCCCGCAAACTGCTCTGGCTAAATCAATGAGCAAATGGTTATCAATTAAACGGGCATTGAATTTTTCGGATAACAATTTTGCTACGGTAAATTTTCCAACGCCCGGCATTCCGTTTAAGTGAATAATCATAACAAGAAGAGAAGTTTGCCCGCGAATTGCACGAATCTACACGAATATTTCTTGAATTAAAATCTATTCGCGTCAATTCGCTTTCATTCGCGGGTAAAGTTTCTTTACTTCGGCGAATATTTTCCAATAATCGCTTCCAATTTTTTCGCCGTTTCAGGATTCCAATGGTCAGGTTGCGTAAAGATTGCCGATTGCGTTGCACCCGCAAACTGATTCGGCGTTGACTTGGCATTGACACGCTTAACTGCTTCTTTCAAAACAAGTTGAGCATTGCGAACATTATTTGTTAAATAACCAATAACCATATCCAACGAAACCGAATCGTGTTCTTCGTGCCAACAATCGTAATCGGTGACAAATGCCATCGTTGCGTAAGCAATTTCGGCTTCACGGGCGAGTTTTGCTTCTTGCAAATTGGTCATTCCGATAATGTCCATTCCCCATTGGCGATAGACATTTGATTCGGCTTTGGTTGAAAACGCCGGACCTTCCATACAAATATAAGTCCCGCCGCGATGAACATTTAAGCCTTCGACAGTTTTACAACTCGCTTCCAAAATATCGCCCAATTCGTCACAAACCGGATGCGAAAACGTGATGTGCGCGACAATTCCGTTGCCGAAAAAGGTTGATTCCTCTGCCCGTGCCCGTGTGCGGTCAAAAAATTGGTCGGGGATGACAAAATCCATCGGCGCATATTTCGCTTGCAACGAACCAACCGCCGAAACCGACAAAATATAGTCCACGCCAAGCAATTTCATCGCATAAATATTTGCCCGATAAGGAACTTCCGTCGGCGTAAATTTATGTCCGCGCCCGTGTCTCGGCAAAAATGCCACCGTCACACCTTCCAATTCGCCCACGATAAACGCATCCGAAGGCTTGCCAAAAGGTGTCTCCACCTCAATTTCTCTAATGTTTTGCAGTTCGGGCATTTGATACAATCCCGAACCGCCGATGATTCCGATATTAACTTTTTCCATAAAATTTTAAGATACCAAAATATTTTTCCAAATAGGTTCACAAGTATTTTGATAAAACTCAACGCTTAAACCACGCCCAAATCTTCCGCCCCAAATATAATCAAAATAATACTCTCTTGAATTTTCGCAAAAGAAGTGCAGTCCTTAAAAGAATTGCCTAAACTCATTTTATCGCTTTGCGACAATAAAGGAATTTTATAGGAAAGCCCTATTTCCAAAATGGATTATGCCACAAAATCTCAAATATCAAATTGCCAATCACAAATTGTAAATCTAAAATCAAAAATAACAAATGTCTGACGAAGCAAAGAAGCACAACGAAGAAGAAGCCATCGGTAAAACTTACGATTTCAGTATCGCTAAACGCCTTTTACGGTATCTCAAACCTTATTGGAAACTCGCCGCAGTTGCGCTCGTTTTGACGCTGTTGACCAATGTTTTAGGGAGTCTTCAACCTTGGTTCACCAAAACTGCGGTTGATGATTTTATCACGCCCAAACAAACTGAAGGACTTTGGTTATTCGCCTTAATGTTTTTCGGTCTCTTCCTTTTCCGCTTTACTTTCAGCTATTTACAAGAAATTCTACTTAACCGGGTGGGGCAACAAGTGATGTTTGATTTGCGGACGGAAATTTATACCAAACTGCAAAATCAAGAAGTTGCTTATTTTGATAAAAATCCGGTTGGGCGAACAATTACCCGAATCACCTCAGATGTTGATGCGCTCAATGAACTTTTTACTTCGGGTGTAATTGATGTTTTGGGCGATTTGGTTATTATTTTTTCGATTATCGGAATGATGCTTTGGATGGATTGGAAACTTGCCATCGTTTCGCTAATTACTGTCCCGCTATTGTTTATGGCGACCAATTGGTTTCGGAAAAAGGCGCGCATTGGTTTTGATAAAGTTCGCACTCGCACCGCCAAACTCAACGCATTTTTGCAAGAACATATTTCCGGCGCACAAACCGTCCAACTTTTTAATGCCGAAAAGAAAGCGCGAGCAACAGTTTCACGAAATCAATGACGATTATCGCAATGCCAATATCGAAACGATTTATTATTACGCAATTTTTTATCCGATGGTTGATTTTATCGGCACACTCGGCATCGCGGTCGTGATTTTTACTTTTGGCGGAAGTCTTTTAAGCGGAATCACTTCGACACGGCAAACTTTAACCATCGGAATTCTGGCGGCTTTTGTTCAATATTCGGGACTTCTCTTTCAGCCGATCCGCGATCTTTCCGATAAATTTAATGTCTTTCAAGCCGCAATTGTCGCCTCGCATCGCATCTTTTTATTGCTTGATTTGCCTGTTACAGTTGAAACGCCGAAACAACCCAAACAGGTGGGAAAAGCGATTGGTAAAATCGAATTTCAGAATGTTTGGTTTGCGTATAAAAAAGAAGATTGGGTGTTGAAAGACGTTTCTTTTACCGTCAATGCGGGCGAATCGGTGGCGCTTGTCGGACATACGGGTTCAGGCAAAACAACGACCACGAATCTTTTGATGCGTTTTTATGATATTCAAAAAGGTAAGATTTTGTTAGACGGGGTTGATATTCGAGATTGGGATTTGCAATCTCTACGCGAAAATTTTGCCGTTGTTTTGCAAGATGTTTTTCTTTTTTCGGGTTCGATTGAGGACAATATTCGGCTTGGAAATAAAGAAATTACTGAAGATAGGATTAAATGGGCGGCACAGGAAGTTCACGCGGCAGAGTTTATCGAAAAACTGGATGACGGCTACAAAACCGAAGTTAAAGAACGCGGAGCAGGTCTTTCGGTTGGACAAAAACAACTGGTCAGTTTCGCACGAGCATTGGCTTTTGACCCGAAATTATTGGTTTTAGACGAAGCCACCAGTTCGATTGATACCGAAACCGAGCAATTGATTCAACAAGCCGTTGAACGCGTGATGCAAGACAGAACTTCGTTAGTGGTAGCGCATCGGCTTTCAACCATCCAACGTTGCGATAGAATTTTAGTTTTTCATCACGGCGAACTGCGCGAATCGGGCAATCATCAGGAATTATTGAACTTACGCGGGTTATATTGGCGACTTTTCCAACTTCAATATGCCGAAAAAACTTTACCGATTTCGACTTTACCGACTACTCAAAATCAAATGCTGATTGCGGAATAATGAATTGGTCTTCATCAAAAATCTTTTAACGCAAAGATGCAAAGTTGCCAAGTCGCAAAGGTTTTTATGATGCGTGTCTTGTCAGTAACGGTTGTGTGAGCAACTGCGTAATCTGTTGCCAATGAATACGCATCGGCTTACGCTAACGCGACTGACTTTTTCGGCTTACTCGGCGACTTGACGTTGAAAACTTTTAATTAAGTTTCTTTAAAATGCCTACCCAAACGGGTAGTGACAGTGGCTTTTACTAGATGTATTTTTAGAATGTCATTCTTTAAATACCCCAAGGATTGTATGTTTAATATGAATATGCTAGTAGAATTCCGAAATTTTGTTTATACTATTCCAATAATTATGTCTCCTGAAATTGCTCGACACGAACATTTATTAGACGACTGCGATGACGTAATCGAAGAGATTTTCGCCAAATGCAATGAAAATGCGCCTAATTTCGGTGTTCAGCTTGAATGTTTTAAGGAGTCTATGCAGAGAACCGCCCGCAAATATCTTTTTGCCAATAGCCTTGATTCGCTAACCGTCAATGAAGTAAAAGACTTTTTCCGCGAAATTCAAGCCGTTGATTTGTTTATGGCTTTGGCGTGTTCAAACGGAAGCGAGCGGGCTTGGTGGGAATTTGATCAGCATCATCGTTCGTATTTGGAACGAATTGCCCGCCATTTGGCTAGTTCTGAAACAAACGCGCAGGATGTGGTGGATACGGTTTATGTCGAACTTTACGGGACGCGGGTAATTGATGGAGCGCGGGTTTCAAAATTTGCAACGTATAGCGGACGCGGAAGTTTGCGCGGATGGTTGCGGACGGTAGTTTGGCATTCTTTGGTTGATTTGCATCGCACCAGCCACGATGAAGTTTCGCTGGATGAAATGACGGAAAACGTTGGCGAAGGCTATGCCCAAGCCAGTTTTGCCGAACCGAGTTTGGATGGCGAAGTTGAAATGATTGACCATCTGACCCGCGAACGTTATCGCCGAACCACCTTGAGCGCAATCGAAAAAGCCTTTGCCGATTTGGATAATCACGAAAAACTTTTGTTGCTTTATTACCACGTTGAAAATTTGAAATTGCGGGAAATCGCCAAATTGGTTGAAACTCCGACTTCGCCTTTGCGCGATTGGTTTCAACGAAAATCCGCCCAACGCGAAAACAATCCCGAAGCCAAGATTCACGAATCAACCGTAATGCGCTGGCTGGAAAAAACTTACGGTAAAGTGCTGAAAAACTTCCGCACCGAACTTTTGTCAGGCAGTGGTTTAAAAGCGGAAGAACTTGATATTTGTATGGAAATTGCCACTCAAGATTTGGCAAGTCCAAATCTTTATCGAAATTTGATGACAACTTAAAATTAGAAAATACCGTCTAAATTTCTAATTTTTGCCCCCCGAACAAAAATTTAACGCAAATTTAACCGAGGAGTTTCGTCTTCCTCTGTGGGAGGCTGGATTATGATAAACAAGGGGCAAATAAATTCGGAGGAGTTGAAAATACAAGGCTTATTAGATCGCTATTTAAGTTTTCGCTCTTCAAAAAATAATTTTAACGGTAATCATTTAGATGAAGATTCGCTGACGGCTTTTGTCGAAGGCAAACTTGGCGAGCGCGAATCACCATCTATTATCAAACATTTAATTGATTGTTCATTTTGTCTGCACGTCACGGGCGAACTGGCAAAATTAAATGAGGTCTTTGCCGAAGACGAAGTAATGGTTGCGAATCCAACCAAGTCGCCAACCAAAGTTTCGGAAGTTTTAAGCGGACTTCTGACGCGGCTTTTTGGCACCAATGATGGCGCAGTTTTTGCCCACGAAGAAAAAGAAGAAGAAACTGAAGAGGAAAACAAAGAAGATAAATAACTTTTTTAAATAATTCAGACTCGTACCCCCGAATGGTTAGTAGTTGCAAAAAACATCTCGCAAGATTTGTTTAAATAATTGCTAACCATCTTTATTTTTAACAATTTTCGGTAATTCTGCTAAACCTCTGTAAATTCTCATCGTTTAGAGTTATAATTTCTCAAAAGCATTTTGGAGAATTACATTTGTTGGAAAATAATCATCTTTGCCATTCGGAACTCCCAACTCTAACGGTTGAAAAGGTTGCAGTTGCCAATCTGCCTACGCAGTTTGGCGAATTTAAGATTGCTGGTTATCGCTCTCTGATCAGTACTGAAGAATTTGTGGTTTTATATAAAGGCGAGATGACTGCAAATTTTCCAACTCTGGTCAGAATCCATTCACAATGTTTGACGGGGGATGTTTTCGGCTCGATTAAATGTGATTGCGGTCCGCAGCTTCATCAAGCGATGGAACTGATTGAAACGGAAGGACGCGGAGCAATTGTTTATCAACAACAAGAAGGGCGCGGTATCGGCATCATCAATAAAATTCGCGCTTACGCTCTCCAAGATGAAGGCGCAGACACCGTTGAAGCCAATGAAAAACTCGGTTTTGTAGTTGATGCGCGTGAATATCAACAATGTGCCGAAATTCTCTTTGATTTAGGGCTTTGCAAAGTTCGGGTGATGTCGAATAATCCCGATAAAATTAGTGCCTTGGAAAATGCCGGACTGCAAGTGGTAGAGCGAGTGCCGATCGAGGTTGAAGCTCAAGCTCCGGCGGCGCATTACTTGAAAACAAAAAAAGAAAAGTTGGGACATTTGATAGATTTGAATAAGTGAAGATAAGAGAGGTGTAAATGATGATTTCAGAAAATTGTCAACAAAAGGTTTTTAGCGTTCTATTGTTGTCTTTTTTAGTTTGTGCAACTGTCTCTCAAGTTATCGGACAAGCCAATAATGTGATTACGGGTTTTGTTTTTGGAATTGAACGGAGACCTGTTTCAGAAGTTTCAGTAGAGTTATTGGATGATAATTACAGTCTTCTCTCTCGAATGAAAACAGATGGTTCGGGCAGATATTTGTTCTCACGTTTGCCACGCGGCAGATATTATATTCAAGTCTCGCCTCTCGGAACTAACTATGAACGGCAAACTAAAGATATTGAAATCTCAGGAATTAGTCGTGGGGCTGCCACAAACGCCGGCGCGGATACAATCCAACAAAATTTCTACCTGACACAAAAAGATTCTAATAATTTGGCAGTTGTAACTGGAGTTGTCTTTGCTCAGGATGTTCCCAAAGAAGCACAAAAACTTTATGAGAAAGCTATTTCTTCATTAAAAGATAAAAAAACAGACGAAGGCGTAACGAATCTGCAAAAAGCCCTCGAAATATTTCCTACTTACTATCTTGTTTTAGACAAGCTGGGAGAAGAATATATCAATCGGCAAAGATACCAAGAAGCCTCCGAAGTTTTGTTAAAAGCAGTAGAAATCAACCCCAAAGGCTTTAGTAGTCAATATTCTCTCGGATATGCACTTTATCAACTAAAAAAATACCCTGAAGCCCTCGAAGTAATTAAAAAATCAGTTGAAATTGCCCCTAACTCAATTAACAGCTTTTTCTTACTTGGGGTTTGCCTAAAACAAATTGGACGCTTTGATGAAGCAGTCGAAAAACTTAAAAAAGCCGATAAATTATCAAATTCCGAACAAGCTGATATTCATTGGCAATTATCTTTGATTTACACCAACAACTTAAAGAAATATGCTGAGGCAGCTAATGAACTAGAACTTTTCCTCAAGCTAAAACCTAACTACGAAGAAGCGGAAAAAGTAAAAGACTTAATCAAAAAACTAAAGGCTAAGGCAAAGGGCTAACCGAATTCTGTTGCATATTCCTCAAATGAAAACTATTTCCGAAGAAATTGAGCAATATCGAGATAAACTTTGGCGACGCGAAGAAACTTTAAAGGTTGAAAAAGCCGCTCAAGTTGAAGAAATGATTGAAGAATTGGGCTTTTGTCTGACGCTTACCGATTCGCGCACGCCTTTGCCATCGGTTTATCTGGCGGTTTGCGGCAGACGCGATGCTCATACTCCGCGCAACGTGCAAAAAGATTACGAAACAAGTTTGGCGTGGACGCTCAAAGACGAAGTGATGCGGCGCGGAAAAATGTATTATGCCAAATTGGTAAAGGGACGCTCAATGTTTGTTGCGCCTCGCTTAATTCCTTATTTTAATTCACTTTACGGCGTTCCAAAAAATAAAGAGAAAGAAATATTGTCGGCGGATGCACAAAAAATTTTGCAAATTTTACGCAAAGAATGGGAGATGGCAACCGCCGATTTGCGGGCGGACGCGAAAATTGAAGACCGTAAAAAATTGACCAAAGCCATCGAAGATTTGCAGCGAATGATGAAAGTTGTCCCGCTCGAAGTGCTTTATGTTCCGAAATTTACTTACATTTGGACTTTGCCGAAGGTCGTTTTCCGAAAGAATTAGCCAAGAAAATTTCGCGCGAAGAAGCGGTCAAAGAATTGGCTCGCGTCTTTTTGCAAATGCAAGGTTTAACTTTTCGAGGCGATTTTTCGCGGGCTTTCGGACTTTCGCGCAAAGAAGCCGGGCAGGGAAATCATCAATTGGTGGATGAAGGTTTTGCCGAAAGATTGGAAACGGGCGTTTATCAGTTGGCGAAATTTTTGAAAAATAGAGAATGACATTTCGGTCTAAAGTTTGAAGACAGGAGACCTTTGTTTATTTGAAATATCATTCTCCGGCTGGGGAGAGGTTTGAATTAAAATGAACGAAGTAGTTTTATTTGAAAAGAGTTGGATTATCTTTCATAATCTTCTCTGCTTTCGCTGTAATATCGGCGGCTTCTTTCATTATTTCAGCACTTTTCTTGGCATAGTCTTCCGACAATTTGCCGGCTTTGTCTGAGTCTTTCTCTGCTAATAAAGATTTCAAAAATGTTGCTTCTGATTTATATTTCTCGGCTAGCTTCTTAAATTCTTGAGATTTTAAGCCAAGATATTCTTTGAATTTATCATCTACTTTCAATTTTGAAGCCTGATCAAATTTCCCGGCGGCTTCGGTCATTGCTTTTTCATTTTGTTCATCCAAGCCGACTAACTCATCAAATTTAGCCTTGTTATCAGCTACATACTTGACGTTATCTTCGGCGTTAACCCAATTTTCGCCTAATAATTCTTTACTTAAGGAACCAATTTTAGAATCAGTTGCCTTAGATTTGTCAATGAAAGTATTTCCCTCATTTACTAATTTGTTAGCTTCGTCCGTTTGTCCGCCATCGCAAGCCATACTGAGGCTGATTGCCGCCAATAATACTACTAACCAAATACTACTTTTCTTTCTAAACATTTTTTACTATTCTCCTGTTATTTTTATTTTCTTAGTTTTTGGAAATTT
Organism: Pyrinomonadaceae bacterium; assembly: GCA_963779235.1. Taxonomy (GTDB): domain Bacteria; phylum Acidobacteriota; class Blastocatellia; order Pyrinomonadales; family Pyrinomonadaceae; genus JAIBCC01. Next base: position 229,427 of record CAVZXI010000018.1, on the reverse strand, counting down.
AATTCCTTTTCAATTACCTAAACGGATTGTGAGAGCAAAAAGGGTCATCAGGTAATTTTTTTCGGTAAAAATCAAAGGTCGAAAGTTTAATCTGACTTTTGACCTTTGACTTACTATTTAGTTATTACCACTTGAACCACCGCTCCACATTTCAAAACTGCCCCAAATTTCATCAATGATTTTTTCATTGGCAGCATATTTTGATTCGTCCGTGCCAACAATCATAACATAATTATCCGAAACATCTGTGCCAACCAAGACTTTTGCTTTTGATTTTGTGCCGTCTTTGCTGGTCATTGTGGCTTCAGCGACTGAATAATCTTCGCTTTCACCCGTCAATTTTCCGGTTTGAACGGTTTCTCCCATTGCTTCAAGAGCTTTTTCGGCACGGTCAAGCAAATCTTCTTTAGAGAGTTTGGCATCTTTGAAGGCAAAGACAATAACTCCTATTTCGGAAGGAGCGGGAGTAGTAGCAACAAACGTATCAACGCCACCGCTGTTATCCGAACCGCCGGTTGAACCTGCTGGAACATAAAATCCATAGCCTCGTTGTTCGTTATAAATATAAATCCAATCGGATGGAACCGGAACATCTTTGGCTTTTGTAGATTTTCCTTCAGGTTTCTTTTCATTATCCAACTTAGCTTGGGGTTTGTCCTCAGCTTTTTTAGTTGCAGTATTTCCGGCTGAATTTGAAGTTGTATTTGAAGTTGTATTTGAAGCCGTGTTAGCAGGCTTGGTTGTATTAGTCGGAGTGGAAGTATTAGTTCCTACCGAAAACGAACAGCCGGCAAAAGCTATAGTTAAAAGTGATAGCATTGCAAGAATGCCTAAGTTAATTTTGTTTTTCATTGTCATCTCCATGTTATTTTTTTAGTTTAATCTTAGATTTTTAATCTTTAATCTTAGATTTTTTTGTTTTTGTTCAACTTTGAAAAAGTGAACATTCAAGCTAATAATTCAGTCAACAATCAGACATCATTGACTATCAATTACTGAATCGTAACCTCAGTAAATTCTTCGCTTTCATTTCCTGAAAAATCGGTAACCGTAAATCCAATCAAATATTTACCGGGGTCAACATCCATCCGACCGACGGTAATGTCATCATCTTCGGTTAACGTCAGAACATCTGCTTCATCATCCGAAGCAATCAATGTAGTTTCGCCATCTTTGGTAATTCCCAAATAGACAGGACGAATTGAATCTCCGGCTAAAATATCAACTTCGCGGGGTTGTTTTCCGCTAAAGTCAAACGCATAAACAAATTCCCCTAGAACTTCTTCCTCATTAAAATCAAGATAGAAATACAAGGTGACATCACGCCATTTCGTTTCACCATCATAACGAACTTGGGCGGGAACTTCGACTAGAAAAGTGTCTTTTTCGTCTTCAAGTTCAGTAAAATCTGTGACCGGACAAATCAATTCTTTTTTGCTGTTGCCGATGCTAAACCAACTTCCGTCAAATTCTTCTTTCAAAACACCATTTTTGTCGGGTGCAGTCGGAATCGCACCGATGATTATTTCGCCCTCTTTGAAAGATTGTGCGAGAACAAAAGTTGCTTCTTCGATGTCGTCACCATTAACTTGAGAAGAAATAGTAATGACATCATCACTATCCACATTAGCATCATTGGTTTGAACTTGTGAAATTTGCGGGGCTTGGGTGTCGGCATTTTCAACCCCAACATATTGATTCAAAAAGCCAAGCCATTTCCCGCTTTGCGAAAAAAGCGTGTCCTTATATTCAAATCTTTTTGGCGCGGTCAGCGTGTTGGCATTGGGCGGAAAATAGATTGAAAGTCCGTGCGAGCGAGAATGCGCTTCACCCGCAATTTTATATGGAACAGCGGCTTTAACTGCGCTAATTAGTTGGTCAGCCGCCGGAGCTACACTTGGTTGTTGATGTTTCAGATTTTCGGCGTATTGCGCCAAATCGTAAAAATGTGAACCTTCTTGTCCATCTTCACCTGCGCCAAATTCTTCGGTGCTTTTGCGAGCGCGGGCAGTTTGCAAAAATGCCTCGCGCTGACTGGCTTGCAAAAAACTAACATTGCTCAAGGCTAAATTGTTAGCGGCGGCTTCAACTGCGGGGATTTTAGCAAGGTCAATGACAGACAATGTGACGGTTTTATCGCGTCCGCCTTGGTCTGCGCCTAAATAATAATCTCGATAGGTATTTACCACCGTTTTTCCGAGTGCGAAACCGTCCATCGTTGGAGTTGCTGTCAGAGCTTGCATAATTGGAGTGTAACTCCAACCGTTGCCGGGTTCTAATTCTTCGGATGCGACCATCGCTTTGCCGTAAGGGGCAATGGCTTGAGCCGTTTCAAAATTTGCCATCAGACAGGCATCAAATCCAATCAATTCGATTTTGCCAGTTTGAGCCGTAACTTCTTTCAAAACTGCGGGTAATTCTTTGGCGTTCAGATTGTCGCCGCCGTGACTTTCATCACCAACAATCCCGTTCCAACCATCACCGTGGTCGCCAAAAATCAGTCCATATCGTTTGGCTGGAAAGGCAGGCATCACATTTTCTAAAAACCCTTTCAAACTTGCCGGATCGCCCATATTGAGTTCGCCAAGGTCGGCAAGTTCGCGTAATCTTCCGCGCTCCAGATAAAACAGCTTGGCAGTTGTCCAATTGGGGATTCCGCCAACGGCACGGTCTGTATATCCACGAACTTTGTCGCCTGTTTTGCTTCGATCAGCCAAGACGATAATGTTGACATTCGGAGAACTACCAACCTTCATCATCTCCGCTAAATCATCCATTTGCGGGGCTTCGAGGTTGTTGTCCGAATCCATATAAAACATCAAAGTCCACTCGGCTGGCGCGTTTTGGGCAAAAACTTTGGTTGAATTCGTTAGCGCAAACAACATTATTAACGCTAAAAATATGTAATAAAAACGGGGACTGTCTTTCATCTGTTTATCCTCTAACTTCTAATTTTTTGCCCTTCCAATTATCTAAACGGATTTTAGAAACAAAAAGGGTCATCCGATTTTGGATTTGTAATTTTTCTGAAATTATTACGGTATCCAGACTTTTACCCAAGACATTTGATTGTCGTGTTTCAGATTGTGTTTCCCTTCGCCGTATTCTTCGCAGGTTCCCGCACCTTGGCGACTGTTGCCTTCCTCACCGCAAAATTTGACCATAAAACCTTTTGGAACGATGACTGAAGATGCGCTGTCATTCCCAAGTCCGTTGATTGGACCATTGTTGGCAATAAATGTTCCATTGCCGAAAATTGCTGATTTACCTTGAAAATCGCGTCCTTCAAAAATCTGGACTCCGAATTCGCCAAATGTAATATTTGCAATGTTTAAGCCTTCCGGCAAAAATGCTTTTTGAAATTGTTCCGGCAGTTGCGGTAAATCAATCAATCGGACATTGACCCACGAAGCAGTTCGCGGAGATTTCAGGTTGTGCGTTCCTTCGCGGTATTCTTCGCAATTTCCTGCACCTTGGCGATTGTCGCCTTCTTCCGGGCAAAGTTTGACGATGTAGCCCGCCGGAACTTGAACTGAAGAAGCCGCATCATTGCCGATTCCGTTGATTGGACCGTTATTGGCGGTAAATGTGCCGACTCCGAAAGCGGCGGAATTGCCTTGTAAATTAACTCCTTCAAAAATCTTAACTCCGTTGGCAAAGTTGCGATTAAATTCTTTAGCTTTCAAATCGGATTTATCAAAACTATCCAAAGTTATTTTGTCTAATGTTTCAAGCCCTTTGTAAAAGTCTGCCTTTAATTGGTCAGGGAAAACGGTGCTGTTTTTTATCTGCTCTTTCATCGTTCTCATCAATTCTCTCCACTGTGCCAGCAAAGGTTTATTTATTTCTCGGTTTAATTTAGCTTCATATTCTTTTCTTTTTGTTTCGATTAACTTTTGGTCGGTGATTTTACCATTTCGGACATCTTCCTCAAACAAAGCGAATTCCTTCCCAATTTTTTGAATAGCTTCCATCGTGTTGGCAAAAGGAACACTTGGCGGAGCAGTTGTCGGATTTGGTTCAGCAGTTGGAGCTGTAACCGTTGGATTTGGTTGACTTGGTTTAAGTGTCAGACCAAATTGAGAATATTTAGTAATAGCGGACAAGATGTGAACTTCCGTTGATTTAGTTCCGGTTTGACTGGTTTTGATACCAAAAATATCATTCTGAAGATTGATCAGAAATTGAAAATTATCGCCGCTAAATCCTAAAAAAGTTCCGCTGAGCGGGCTGGGCAATTGATAATTCATATCTCGCTTGAAAACAATAATTACTATTTTGCCGGTATCTTGTTTAATGACAGTAATTAAATTTTTGTCTGAATCTAATAAAAAATTAAATCTTTCATCGGTTTGGGACAAGGGAAGCCCCATCTCTGTAAAACTGGCTTTCTGATAATTACTCGCCGCCGAAAGAATCTGAATCGTGGTTGATCTGAGACCTTTGCGATTGATGACGTAAAGATTACGCTCGGCATCCATCAAAAAACGGTGGTCGTTGTTGGTTTCAGGTAAAGCGGTTCCAGTTTGTAAGATAAACTGTTGATAGTTGCTGCTCGCCGATAAGATATGAACTTCCGTTTTTCGAGTGCCTGTTCCGAACTTTTTAATTGCTACCAAATCATTGTTCGGAGCTAACAAAAAATCATAATTGTCGTTTGTCTCTTCTAAGGGAGTTCCGGTTTGCAATTTGAAGGTTTTATAACCACCCGAACTTGCCAAAATATGCACTTCGGTAGATTTAGTCCCGGTGGCGTTCTTTTTAATTCCGTATAAATCATTATTTGCGGAGAGCAGATAAACATAGTTTTTTCCGCTTTCGGGAAAAGCCGTTCCTTGTTGTCCTATTTGAGCCTGCACAAGGGAAACAAACATCAAAATCATAGTTAATATTGAAATTTTGTAAATAGTCATTTTGCCCTCCGATTTTAGAAAAATTAAAGTAAAATTGCGTTTTTAAGATGATCAACCAACTTTATGATTGACCGCAGTAATTTTAAGGTTATTTATTTGGCGAATCGTCTCCATCTCCGTCATCATCATCTTCCTCATCTTTATCCACATCATCAAGGATTCCGTCTCCGTCATCATCATCGTCAACATTATTAAATTTGCCGTCGTTATCAATGTCCGAATCTTCGTCATCGCCCTCGTCGTCCGCGTCATCAGCGTCCAAATCATTGTCTTCATTGGGTTGAGCCTCGCATTCATCATCGGCAAATCCATCGCCATCATCGTCATCACGAAAACACATCGGCGATTCGCCATCCCACTCGCTAAAATCCATTTCAAAATTTTCTGACTCGCCTATTTCAAGGTCATCGGTTTCAAAAGTTTGCACCTTTCCATCGGGCAATACACGCTCAAAATCAACGTCGTATTTGTCCTCATTTCCGTCATTATCTTTGAAATGGAATTTACCTGTTTCCTCATCAAATTCGCCGGAAATGGTTTTTCCCGCTTCGAGTTCAACACCGTCCACTTCGACCAGATAGCTTTTGTCGTCTTTGCCGTCTCTGGAAAAATAAATTTCGGGCGTTTCGCCATCCGCGCTGGCAGTAAAAGAAATCTCTTTGCCATCGGGCGAGATTTGGAAGTTTAAAGTTTCATTCGGGTCAAGTTTGATGCCGTCAAAGCCGACGGAAAAACCGGGACCTGAATAAACCAAATCGGGACGGCTTTCTTTTTTCAATGATTTGCCTGAAAGCGTAATGGTATAAGGCTTTTTGCCGTCAGGTTGAAAAGGAAGATGCAGAACGGGCGGAAGATTTTCGTCAGTCCCCGTTGCTACGTTAATTATTTTTGCCCCGCTGATTTCGTTGACGGTTTTCTGTTTTTTCCAATCGTAGCCAATCTTCTTGCCATCGCCATCGGTGACGAGCAAATCGGCATCATCATTTACCAAAAATTCAACTTGTTCGCCCTTTGAGGAATTTGAGGATGAACTTCGATACTCCTCATCATCAAACCCAAACGGGACGGGAAATTTTTTACCGTATCGGGCATTATTTGGCGTAATGAAAAACGAGCGGGTTGAAATATCGCCCGTCCAGGTCTCCGTCGGATTGTTAAGATTGGTTGAGAGATTGTATGTCCATTTTTGCTTGCCGCCTTTCTGCACGGTCATCTCTTGCGTTTTGTCAGGATGATTATTATCGTAAATGTGGATTCGATAAGCGTTTCCCGTATCTTCGACGGCGATTGGCGTAACCGTGTGACCTTCCCATTTACCATTTTTAGTTCTATTAACCGACAAAGTGTAGGTGGTTGCGTTTTGGTCATTCATTGCCGCGACCAAATCTTTGACCGTATTGACCGGACCTTTTTTGGCATAAACGTCCCGAAATTCATAAACGCCGTCAAAAAGTTGGGTGACGAAAAAATAAGCAATATAATTTTCGATTGAAGGACTGGGAAACGTCAGTTTATTGACGACTTCCGCATTTTTTTGAAATTGTGCCGGAGTTTTTTTCTTTTTGAACTCGTATTCCTCAAAAAACAGCAAACTTGCCGCCGCCATCCCTTCACAATGCCCGCTATCCATACCTTGCAATTCTTTTATCCGCCAATTTTCAGCCGGACGTTTGGCAACACAGTTTGCATTGGAATTGCCCGTCACGCAAACTGATTTGACTCCGAACATCAGCATCATATCGTAGTAAGTCAAATCATTCTGCCAATTGTAAGGTTTCATCTCATCGTGGGGATAGTTTTGAAAACCGAAGCCGTCAGTTTCGGGGTCAAAATTCAGCGTGGCAATAATTTTACCTTGCGCCTGAACTGTGTTTGAAAATATCGCAACCGCTAAAAAAATGGCGATAACAATAATTGTGCTATTAAATCGGGGATAGTTTTTCATCTCTTTTTCTCCTCTTAACCTTAATTTTTGCCCTTCCAATTACCTAAACGAGTTTTAGAAATAAAAAAGGTCATTGCGATTTTGGATTTTGGATTTTGGATTTGGGATTGGTCTCGGTTAAACCAAATCCCAAATCTTCAAAATTTAGTAAATAGACATTATTTTTTAAGAATCGGAACGCCACGCTTCTAGCTGGCATTGAGCGCAAGTGCGCGAACATTTCAAGTTTTGTCTAAATTGACCTTTGCTTAAACTTGGTTACATCGTTTGCACGATGTATGCCGGCTGGAAGCACGGCGTTCCTTTTACTTGTCAACGCTTTTTATAGACCACACCGTTCAGTTTCATTTCGCCTTTGTCATTTGGCTCTTCATCAATTTTAAAAGTGTTGCTAATGCCAAACAGCGAAATGGTAAAAGATTTGCCGTCTTCGCTGAATTCTGCCCCGCCACCTTCAACCTTTTTACCACCTATTTTGAAGCCAGCCTTGCCATCGCCCGTCATATAAAGCGTTGAGCCGTCTGCGCCACTCCAATTTCCTTGATATTTAGCCGGAGCAGGTTTCCCGCCGCCACAGGCTAAAACCAAACTTAAAAATACTGCAAAAATAATGGTTAAACTTGTTACATTTTTCATAAAAATTTTCTCCTCAAAAATAATGACCTTTTGTCCCTCCACTTACCTAAACGGATTTTAGTGAGGAAAAAGGTCATTCGATTTTAAATTTTGGATTGCGGATTTTGGATTTTCAAATTCATCCCTCAAAAATTACGATGGTTTTCTAAATACCCAAGTAAAGACAATCCCGACCAGACATAATCCGAGAATTCCGACTACCCAGAAGAAAGAAAGTTTATCGCTCAAAGTTCCCACGGGCGGTGCGCCGGGGAGATTATTACGAACCGCAACAAAGGCAAACAGCAAAGCCGTGATGAAGGAAAACATCGCAATTTCCGCCTTGCGTCCTTTGAAAATGACGGTAAAAGTCAACGCCAAGACCGCCAGCGCAACGCCCCACATCAAGAGCAACATAAAGCTGGAAAAAAGTTTGACCACGCCTGAGCGCGAGATAGCCAACTGCATACTCGTATAACCGTCATCACTTTCTCTATTTTTGGTGGCAGTAATGGCGTAGCTCGGCAAGGTTGGTTCAAACATCAATAAATGCGGAACTTCCTCTTCGACTTCTTCTTCTGCCGCTTCTTCTTTGGGTTTATCTCCTTCTCCGGCGGGTTCTTCTTTCGGCTTTTCGGTTTCTTTCTTTTTATCAGGTTTGGTGTAGAAATAAAGGTATAAATCGGCATTATGGTCATCAAACGGATAATCCTCTACGGGGTCTCCATACATATTAAGCACCACCTCGCTGGCGTTCATCCGTTTTCCTTTTTCAAAAACCACCTCTGTTTTTCCGTTGGAACTTTCGGTATCAAACTTGATGGTTTTTGCTAACGTGCCGTCTTCTTTGACCAAATCTCCGTGTGGTGCAAATTCCAGACGAATGCTGACATCGCCTTTAACCGAATCAATCGCCAAAACCTTTGCGCCGACGGTGATGCCGTTTGGATGTTTGGCTTCAAAATCTTTTAACTGTTTCTCAACATCAGTCTGTGCATTGACCATCACAGCCATTGCTAAAAATAAAACCACCGCTAAAACTTTAAATCCTGATTTTTCGATAATAGACATTGCTATTTTGTCCTCCGTGTTTGTTTTGAAAAAATATTGTTACTAATTGCAAAAACGATAACCCGCTGAAAAAAGGGTCATCCGATATAAATTTTTTTAGTTGAGAGTCAAATTATGATTTATTGCTTTTTCAGAATCCGCCCAATATCAAACAAATTTTCCTTTCAGCCATAACTCAGCTCCGCCGTTATCACATTCGGAAATATTTTCAGCCAAATTGCAGACCACACTTTTTATCATCCGTCACATTTCGGGCGTTGTATCTACGTTGTATCTAATTGTCAGGAGACTCTTAATATTATGAACTTAGAAGACTTTAGGCAAGCGAAAATTGAATGTTTTAAGTCTTTTTTTCTTTGTTTCAACAGGGTTTTCCTATAAAAATGGAAATTCCTTAATTGTCGCAGAGCGACTAACTGACTTTAGCCGTGTAATTTATTGCACGGTCTAGGTTTAATAAATTCTCTGTCGCGTCAGCGACAACTGATTTATTGTTTTTTCAATTGTCGCTGACGCGACAAAGCTCTTGTTTATCATCTTCCGTGCAATAAATTACACGGCTAACGTCAAATAATCGCTACGCGACAATTAAGGAATGTTTTTTAAAGGAGTTTTTTTTATTGGAAAACCCTATTTGTTTCTACACGGTTAGAGCAGAGATATAGAGATTATGAAGAAAAGGGGCGATAGAAAAACGGGGAATATCTGTCAGTAGCAAAAACTAAAAATAAAAAAGGCGAGTTTATGGCTCGCCTCAGAGTTTAAGTTTTAGACAATTTTAATTTCTCGAAGCGCGTCTGATATGACGGCTCGATTGATTTAAGTTTCGTTGAACTCTGGCTCGCTCAATTCTGGTAAATTCGCCATCAGATCTGAAACGGCGTTCTTGTTGACGAATATGAGCCTGTTCTTTGGCTAATCGGGCAAGTTCTTTTTTCTTGATGTCGCCATCTTGAACTCCATCTTTGATGCGTTCTCGTTGATTTTGTTGACGCTCATTGATATTTGGCGGTTTATTTTCGCCTTCTTGGGCGAACGAGATTACTGATAATCCCAAAATTGCGAATAGTGACGCAAAAATTAAACGTAATGATTTCTTCATTTTTTACCTCTCAAATTTTTTATTTTTAACGCGCCACCGGTGACTTAATAACTTAGACGACAAGGAATTTGAAAAAGTCTGAAAAAAATAATCAGCCTTATTTGATAGTTAAGGCCATTACTGAGCGGCACAAAAATTGCAGTAGCTTTGAAAACAAGAAATATTTGCCCACGAAAAGCACGAAAGGTCTGAAAAATAAAGGAAACAGATTTTTCGAGCCAGCTTTTTTCGTTTGTTTCGTGGCTTTCGTGGGCAAAATTCTTAAAATAACCAGCAATTTTTATCACAGCAAAAACTATGCCGCTCAGTAATGAGTTAAGGCACATTATTTGCTCAAGTAAAAGTTGGGCGAGAAGCTAAGAATTGTTCTAACCCGAATCACAGCAAGAGTTTAGTTGAATTTTAGAGGTCATAATCGGTTGATTTTCGCCATCTCAATCTGATTGAAAATCGGTCAATCTGACATATTTTGTCACTTTCTGTCAAAAATCACTTCCTGCTCTAGTCATACTATCTCAACTTTTGCGATAAAAATTATGGAAATGGTCAGCGAAAATATTATTAACTCGCCGCAGATTTCAAAAAAATTATATTTTTGGGAAAGAGTTTCAGTCGGCGGGTTGGTCGTCTTTTTCGGACTGGCGGGGATCGCTTTTATCTTAGTGCAGGTTTTTAAATGGGGAGAAGAAAAACAAGTTTCACTGTTGAGCGATTCGATTCAGGCATTGATTAGTTTGGCTTCAGTTTTTCTAGCGTGGCGGGTGACTACCCATCCGGCAATTGAAGGGCAAATGCGAAAGGCTTGGCAGAGAGTCTTTTTTGCCTATTCTGCCTATTCCATCGGACATTGTTTGTGGTTTGTTTATGTGGCGATTTTAGAAGTTGAACCGTTTCCATCGTGGGTTGATGTAGGATTTCTTGGGTTTTATCCGTTGATGCTGTGGGCATTGCTTACTTTCCCAACCGTCAAAAAAGAGCATTCAGATCGTCTAAAGGTTTCCTTAGATATTGCTATCGTAATGTTTGGTGGCTCAATTGCCATTTGGCATTTTATCGTTCGACCAACTCTGGAAAGTTCAATTCCTGATGCCAGGCTGACTACCGTTTTAAATCTTGCCTACATTCTTGGAGATTTAGTTCTCATCTTTGGGATTTCTAAAATAATTCTGAGTCGTCCGATTGAAAGAGTTCGCCATACTTTGATGATTCTTATTTTTGGACTTTTCAATGTTTTTGTGGCGGATGTCGGCTTTGCTTATTTAACTCTTCAGAAAACAATTTATAGCGGATACTGGAGAAATTTATTTGTGACCGGAATGTTTACCTCTGATGATTGCTTCGTATTATCAATATCAGCAACTCTCCAAACAAACGGAAAGCGAAGAAACCAAAAAAGAAACAAAAGCAGAGGGTATAAATTGGTTGCCATATTTGGGCATTACGATCGGATTTGGCATCTTGCTGATTGAAACTCGTCCATTTTGGGGAGAGTGGCTGGGAATTATCATTTTTTCCTCCTTAATTTTGACGGGGTTGATTGTTTTAAGACAATTTGTGGCAGTTAAAGAAAACATAAATCTTCTTTCGGAAAGAGCCGAGCAACAAAATGAGTTTCGTTTTCGCACTTTTTTTGAAAATTCTACTGATTTAATAAGGTTGTTGGATTTTGAAGGTAACGGAATTTTCAGAAGCCCTTCGGTAGCAAAGGTTTTAGGATATGAAGAGGCAGAGCTTGATGCAATAACTCCTCTTGAATTAGTTCATCCTGATGATGTTGAGGCTCTTAGGTCTGTCTTGTATTTGTTAGAAAAAGGGGAGATGGAGCAACAAGCCAAATACGTCTATCGGGCGAGGTGTAAAGATGGCTCATACCGAGTATTGGAAGGTATCGCAAAACAAATTTCGGATAAAAATCTGAATTTACAAGGCGTTTTAACAAACGCCCGCGACATTACCGAGCGAGCTGAATATGAAGCAAACCTACAGCTCTATATGGAAAAACTTGAGCAAAGCAACCGCGAATTACAGGATTTTGCGTATGTTGCCTCGCACGACTTGCAAGAGCCTTTGCGAAAAGTGCAAGCCTTTGGCGACCGTCTCAATCGCAAATATGGCGAAACGTTGGGCGAAGAAGGCAATGATTATTTGAAACGGATGCGGGATGCCGCCGTGAGAATGCAAACTTTGATTGAAGGATTATTGGAATATTCGCGGGTTGCAACCAAAGCTAAGCCATTTGAAAGCACCAATTTGAACGAAATATGCCGCGAAGTGGTATCGGATTTGGAGGTCAGAATCGAGCAAACAAAGGCAGAAATTCAAGTTTCCGAATTGCCGATTATTGATGCAGACGCTTTGCAGATTCGACAACTTTTGCAAAATCTAATCAGCAATTCTTTGAAGTTTCAAAAGGCAGACGCTTCTCCAATCGTCAAAATTTACTCAAAAACTTTAGACTCCTCCAAATCGAGTTGCCAAATTTTTATCGAAGATAATGGAATTGGTTTTGAAGAAAAATATCTGGACCGTATCTTCGGAGTTTTTCAACGCTTACACGGACGAACCGAATATAAAGGTTCGGGCATCGGACTTTCGGTCTGTAAAAAAATTGTAGAAAGACACGGCGGAGAAATAACCGCCCGCAGTAAAGAAGGAAAAGGCGCAACTTTTATCATCACCCTTCCGCTAAAAGCCGCTCAAGAATCTTCCCTCTGATAAATGGCACGTTGTTTGCAAACAAATCAAACGGTTTAGAGAAATTCAGCTCAAACCTCAGTAATTACGGGCATTTTAGAAAACCTTTAAACTTTTGATGGCTGGTCATTTTGACAGAATTCTATCAATTTGACCGAAGCCAAGATAAAAAAGACGCTCCCCGTCAACCGAAAGGAGATTAAAAACTGTGAGACCGATTATATTTTTAACCATTATGACTTTAGCGGCATTTGTGACCACATTTGCCCAAACAGATGAAAAAAAGGCTGAGTCAACGCCCAAAGTTGAAATAGCCAGACTTGAAAAGTCCGAACCGAAAGAAGAAAGCGAAGCAACGGCGGCGGAAAAAAAAGGCTTGGAAGACATCAAATATCGCCTTTTGCAGGGAAACGGCTTTTTAGTCACCGAAGCCTATCTTTCGGGGGATGACGTGATTTCTCACACCTTGACGGTTGAAAGAGACCGAAACGGCAATTGGAATCAGACCTTTTCCGAAACCATTCCCTTGCGGAGCAATAAACATCAACTAGCAATTTCGCTTCCCGCCTCTCAATTTAAAACCGAAAATAACTCAAAGGTTCGCGGAGTTGGCGATGTCGAGGTGGAGTATCGCTATCAATTGTTGGGCGGAGATGTTTCCAGAGTCAGTGCCGCGCCGGGTGTGACAGCGATTTTGCCGACAGGAGATTACCGACGAGAACTTGGTGCAGGAGATTTTGGCGTGAAATTTTCTTTGCCCGTAAGTATTGTAATTTCAAGGCGTTTTATGGCACACTCAAACGTGGGCATAACTCTCACTCCACGAGCCCGCAACTCCGAAGGCAATCGCGCCGCTACTTCTAATTTTCAATTCGGTCAAAGTTTTGTCTGGTTGGCTCATCCTAAATTTAACCCGTTGGTTGAATTTGTTTGGGGACGAAATAAAGAGGTTATTGGTCACAAATTAACCAAAACCACAAATGAAACTTTCATCAGCCCCGGATTTCGCTGGGGACACACCTTCAAAAACGGATTAACTATTGTTCCCGGTATTGCTTTTCCGATTGGAGTCGGAGCAAGCAGGGGCGAAAAGGGCGTTTTGTTCTACCTGAATTTTGAACATCTGTTCAAAAAAGAGACGCGGGTAAAAGCGGCTAGACAATTTTTAGAATAACCCCCAAAGTATGACTGAAGAAAAAAACGAAACAACTTTTATCAAACCGAAGCAAAAAACGAAAGCCCCGAAATGGCATCGAATTTATTATCTTTTGGCATTTTTTGATGTGCTAATAGTTCTTTCCGGTTTGTTTCTCAACCATCACCTTATTTCGGTGCAACGCGAATCAGTTAGTGATAATGAGGTTTGGGTAAATCGTTTAGATAAATATTTGGCACTACGCAAAGTTGCTAACAAAGTGAGCCAGCCGGGAGACGATGTTTTCGCCAGTAAGGATTCGGTATTGGAACGGCGGAATATGGAAGGATATCTTATTGCTTTCAACGATGAATTCAAAACCATGTTCGCTAAAATGGATGATGTTCCGCCCCGATTTCGAGAACATCTGACCAACGATCTGAGGGAAATTGACAGCAACGTGCAGACAATGGCAATTCAATGTCGGAAAGTTTTCGATGCTTACGACAAAGGCGATGTGGAAACAGCCGGGTCTGAGATGGCGACTATGGATCAGATGTTGGGGAAAGTAAATGACAGTCTATCCCTTTTACACAATCATGTTATTCAAATTCAACACGATTTACTGACCGAAGAATCCGATTATATCAGCGGGATTCAAAGATATGAATTCTTAACCGCTGCCTTTGTTTTGTTAATGGTTAGTGCAGCAATGATTTACGGCAATAAAGTAAAGAAAAGAATGGAAGCCGATACCAAAGAAAAAGAACTCTTTATTGATAAACTTCAAACTACGCAAGATTTACTTCAAACATCTCAAGACGAACTCGAAATAAAGGTTGAGCAGCGCACTTCGGAACTATCCGTAGCCAAAGATTTGGTTGAAAATATTATCAGTTCCATGGCAGATATGCTCATCACTGTTGATGACGATGGAATTATTCAAAAAGTTAATCAAGCAACCTTGTTTTTATTGGGATACAAGGAAGACGAAATTATCGGAAAACCTGTAAATCTCCTGACGCAGAAAGAGACATTTCTCTCCAAAGAGGAATTTAAACAGATGTTGAAGTTCAAAAAACTTCTTGAAATAGAAAAAGATTTCGTCTGCCGGAATGGTAAAAAAATCAGAGTTTCCGTTTCCTCTTCGGTTTTACAAGGTCAACGAGCTGCTGCCGTAGTAGTCGCCAAAGATATTTCAAAACGCCTCGAAGATGAACGAAAACTTCGACGATATGCGACCAAACTCGAACAAAGTAACCGTGAATTGGAAGATTTTGCGTATGTTGCTTCGCACGATTTACAAGAACCGCTTCGCAAAGTGCAAGCCTTTGGCGACCGTTTAGAAACGAAATATTCTGAAACTTTGTCTGAACAAGGGCGTGATTATGTCCAAAGAATGCGAGAGGCGGCAAATAGAATGCAACGATTGATAAATGACCTTTTAACTTTCTCTCGAGTGACAAGTAAAGCACAGCCATTTCAATCGGTGGATATTAAAAATATTGCCGAAGAAGTGATTTCCGATTTGGAAGTTCGGATTGAAGAAACAAAAGGGAAAGTGGAGATTGGCGAATTACCAAACATTGAGGCAGACCCGGTGCAAATTCGTCAGTTGATGCAAAATCTGATTGGCAATGCTTTGAAGTTTCATCATCCAAATGAAAGCCCCATTATTAAAGTCTATTCAAATCAAACTGTTCAGAATAATACCGGAAGTTTCAGTTTCAATGGCGAACATCTGAAAACACAAGGAGTTGGAGAACAATTTTGTCAAATTGTAGTCCAAGATAACGGGATTGGGTTTGATGAAAAATATCTTGACCGAATTTTTACGGTTTTCCAGCGTCTTCACGGACGAGCCGAATATGAAGGTTCGGGCGTTGGCTTGGCAGTTTGTCGCAAAATTGTCGAGCGTCACGGTGGAACTATTACCGCGCAAAGTAAAGAAGGTGAAGGTGCTGCCTTTCTGATTAACCTTCCAATTAACCAAATTCACAAGGAGATAAATCTAAAATGAAAAACTCTAAACCAATCACAATTTTAATGGCTGACGATGATCCTGACGATAGACTTTTAGTGCAAGAGGCATTTGAGGAAAACCGTTTGGTGAACAATTTAGAAACCGTTGAAGATGGTGAAGAACTGATGGATTTTCTTCATCGGAGAGGCAAATTTGCCAATACTGACTATTACCCCCGGCTTGATTTTATTAGATTTGAATATGCCAAAGAAAAGTGGTTTGGAAGCCTTGAAAGAAATCAAATCGGATCCCAAAATTACGCCGTTTGCCGGTTGTTATTCTGACTACTTCCAAAGCCGAAGAAGACATCATTCGTTCTTACGATTTAGGGGTAAATTCTTTTATTGTGAAACCTGTGACTTTCGATTCTTTGGTTGAATTGGTCAAAGAATTAGACCGTTATTGGTTTCAAATTGTTGAACTACCAAAATTTGAGAGTTGAAAAATATGAATAAGTTAGATAACCGTCTCGTCAAAGTTCTTTTAGTTGACGATGATGAAGATGATTACATTTTAACTAAATATTTGTTTGACGAGTTTAAAGATAATCGCTATGAACTCGAATGGACAACCAGTTATGACCAAGCCATGCGAGATATGCAGACGAGGGAACACCATATCTATTTAGTGGATTATCGTCTAGGGGCGCATAGCGGACTTGACCTTTTGCAAAGAGCGATTAGGGCAGGTTGTAGTGCGCCGATTATTCTTTTGACCGGACAAGGCGATAAAGAAGTTGACCTGAAAGCAATGCAAGCGGGTGCGGCTGATTATTTAGTCAAAGGGCAATTTGAAGCTCCATTGCTCGAACGCTCGATTCGATACAGTTTGCAACACTCGCAATCAATGGAAAAACTTCTTTACGATGCGCTCCATGATGCTTTGACGGGTTTGCCGAATCGAACCAAATTTAACGAACTTTTAAGCGAAGCCATTAAAAATTCGCAACGTTTGAGCAGTTCCCGATTTGCGGTTCTTTTTCTCGACCTTGATCGTTTCAAAGTTATCAACGACAGTTTGGGGCATTTTCTGGGCGACAAACTTTTGAAAACCGTTTCGGAGCGTCTGAAAAAACATGTGCGTCCTCACGATGTGGTAGCCAGATTTGGCGGAGACGAATTTACCGTCCTTTTGAATAATATTAAAGAACCAAGAAATGTGATTGAGATTTCAGAGCGGTTGCAACGCGAAATATCCGTTCCATTCAAAATTGACGGACACGAAATCTTTACCTCCGTCAGCATCGGAATCACCTTTTTTGATTCGCGGTATGAAAGATCGGAGGATATTTTACGCGATGCAGATACGGCTATGTATCAAGCCAAAGTTGATGGAAAGGCTCGTTGTAAAGTTTTTGAACCTCAAATGCATGCCACCAATTTGAATTTATTGCAGATTGAAAATGATTTGCGACGGGCGATTGAACGCAATGAATTCAAAGTTTATTACCAACCGATTGTAAATTTTGAAACAAACCGCGTTTCGGAATTTGAAGCCTTGATTCGTTGGGAACATCCTGAGCAAGGTTTGATTTCGCCGCTTGATTTTATTCCGCTGGCAGAAGAAACCGGATTGATTGTGCCGATTGGAAAATGGGTTTTGGAAGAATCTTGTCGGCAGATTGTCCAGTGGCAAGAAAAATCACCTGCGCCGCTTTCGATTAGCGTAAATTTATCGGCTAAACAGTTGATGCATTCTGATATTGCCGGACAAATTAAAGAAATAATTGAGGAAACCGGAATCAATCCGCGGCGTTTGAAATTGGAAATTACCGAAAGTGCAGTTATGGAAAATGCTGAAGTTGCTCTCCAAATTCTCTCGGAATTGTGCGCTTTAGGCGTGCGAATCAGTTCAGATGATTTTGGCACAGGCTATTCGAGTTTGAGTTATTTACACCGTTTTCCGTTTGATCGACTCAAGATTGATCGCTCGTTTATTATCCAAAATGGATAACGATGCAAAAAGCGAAGAAATCATCCGAAGCATTATCATTCTGGCTAAAAATTTGAAGATGGAAGTGGTGGCAGAAGGCATTGAGAGTCAAAAACAATTCCAACAACTCTATGAATTGGGTTGCAAACTCGGGCAAGGCTATCTTTTCTCCAGACCTCTTCCCAAAGAAAATGTAGAAGACTTGTTGCTCAATGGTGTTCCCGAACTTCGTGATCTTAATTGGCTCGAAACTACATCAATTTTTGATAGTTCAGACGCACTTGAACTGGTTAATGTGCAATAGAAGTTATAGATTGCCAACAAATGAAAAAAATACTTTTGATTGAAGATAACTCTGGCATTTTGCAAATTATGGAAAGTGCCTTTAGTTCTGAAGAATTTAAAGATTGTGAATATCAATCCGTTCCAACCGGGCTTAACGCCATTAAATTATTAAATTCGAGTAACTTTGATTTGGTAATTGCGGATGAAGACCTCTCGGATATTAAAGGTCATGAAATAGCGGAATGGATGGGATATAATGAAAACCATCGTGAGACTCCATTTATTCTACTTGTATCTGAAGAATCTCTAAAATTATTTCCCGAACTACGTCAGATTGGCATAATTACAACACTCTTACAAAAACCAATCACCAAACTAAAATTTAATACCACCGTAATTATGATAATGAATATGAAACGAAAATGATAAAAATACTTTTGGTTGATTCTCCAAAATCTAAACCAACCAAAAGTATCAATGAATCAATCAATTTTTCGCCTGTTGCTGACGCGGTTTAGCATTTTTAACGTGCTTATCAAACCAAGTAATCATTTCATATAAAGTATGTTCGATTGATTCTCTGGCTGAATATCCGTGTGATTCAAGCGGCAACATCACGAGTTTTGCCGTTCCCCCATTGCCCTGAATCGCGGCAAAAAGTCTTTCGGACTGAATCGGAAAAGTTCCCGTGTTGTTGTCTGCTTCGCCGTGCGTCAACAAAACCGGCTCATTGATTTTATGGGCGTGGACAAAGGGCGAAACCTTCATATACATATCGGGGGCTTCCCAAAATGTCCGCCGTTCCGATTGAAAACCGAAAGGTGTCAACGTTCGGTTATACGCACCTGAACGAGCAATACCGGCACGGAATAAATCGCTGTGAGCCAACAGGTTAGCAGTCATAAATGCGCCGTAGCTATGTCCGCCGACTCCAACTCTGTCGGGGTCCACCACGCCCATTTCCGCGCCTTTATCAATCGCGGCTTTGGCTGATGCGACAACTTGCTGAACAAAAGTTTCGTTGACGGTTTCGGGATTGCCGACAATCGGCATCGTCGTATCGTCCAAAACCGCGTAGCCTTGCAAAAGGAAAAAGAGATGCGACATTCCGCCGATTTGGGTAAAACGGTTGGTCTGAACCCGAAACTTGTCCGGCGGTGGAAGCGTCGGTAAATTCGAGCGGATATGCCCAAACGACGGCTGGCAAACGAGTTCCTTCTTGATAATTCGGCGGCAGATAGAGCGTGAAAGAACAATCAACGCCGTCCGCCCGTTTGTATTTGACCAATTGTTTTTTGATGCCGCGCAGTTGCGGAGTCGGGTCTTTGAACTCGGTCAACGGTTTTGAAGTAGTCGCATTTGCCATCGCAATCGGATTGTTAAATGAATGAATCATTAGGTTTGGCGGGCTTGCGACAGTTTCAAAACGAGTGATAAATTCGGATTTGTCTTTGCCAAAAGTGACAAAACTTTCGTAAGAAGATGAACCGCTTCGGAAAATTTCAGTTGCTTTCATATCCTTCAAACTAAACCTTCGCAAAAACGGTCTGTCGCCTTCGGGAGTTGCTCCTTGTCCGCTGGTGAAAACGTCGTCACCGTCTTGCATCACCACGTTGTAACCATTGGGCAATCGTTTATTAACAAAGTTTCCGATGTCGTTGTAACGCTCATTGATACTCAAATCCGAAACAAGTCGCGGCGTAAAAGATTGACTGCGGTAATCGAGCATCCAAATTTTACGTTTGTTGGTGTCGCGGTTAAATTCGGTGACAAACATCAGCCCGTCTTTTTCGCCAAACTGCCGTCCGGCAAAGCGTTGCTCGGTTTTGACGACTTCGCTCGCCTCAGCCGTAAAAGGTGCGGCAAGTTTCATAATTTGTCACGTTGAGCGGCTTTATTGCGCGGATTTCCGCCGTCCAAGGCTTCCGCCCAAACGAGGGTGGCGGCTTCAGTTGGAATCCAGCCTTGTCCCCGGCGACCTGTTTGGACACCGCCCACGGGCAAATTATCCTGCAACGGAACTGAAGCAAATTTATAAATAACCTTGCCGTTTTTATCCCAGATTTCAACCTCTCTGGGGAAGCGATTGGACGGATACAAATACGAATAAGGCTTTTGGATTCTTGAGGTTAGAATATAATTTCCATCCGGCGAAACGCTGGAATCATTTAAAATTGCGGGTTGTCCAATGTTTTTGACCGCGCCTTTGACATCAACCATTGCCAATTGCGAAGTGCAATAATAATCGAACAATTTTTCGTCATTCGGCGATTTCAGAAGGTCTTGAAAAGTTTGCACCGCGCCTGATTTTCCGGCGGTTTCCTGAATACTCGGCGAGTCTGGCGTTAAATTTTGATAAGCCGGAGCCGCCCCTCGATTTTTCGGGACGAGACTGACAATCAAAGATTTTTGATCAGGCATCCATTCAAATCCGCCGAATGCAGTATTGACCTGAACATCTTTTAATTTGGTTAATTTTGCCGTGGCGACCTCTAAAATCCACAGTTCAATACCGTTTGGCGTTTGATTGCCAACCGCGATATATTTTCCGTCCGCCGACCAACTCGGAGAAATAATATTGGCATTTGGCGGCAAGGTAACAGGTGTTTCTTTGCCTGTCGCAATATCTTTTAATGTAACTTTGACCGCATAAAACGGGCGATGCGAACCGTTGGTATTCGGATTAATTCGCAATCCCGCAATTCGCAACATCGGTTGTGCCAATTCGCTAATCGGCGGATACCGAAGCGTTTCCGTCATCAAAATTGTATCTTTTGACGGGCTGACAATCGTGTTCGGAATCGAAGACGCATTCAAAATATCTTGCACATTTTGCGGCGGTTTTTGATATTGGGAATACGCAGAAATTGACAGGGAAATAAGAAAAACGCAGAAAGCTAACAATCGAAATTTAAACATTGAAACCTCTTTTGAATTGAAATTTTGGAAAGATGAGAAGATTTTAGCGCAAATGTAGGCAAATGTTGAAACAGAAAAGATTGGTTTATCTAAAATTTTGGATTTTTGTTTGTGGAAATGTAGAAATGAGAGATAAGTTTTGATTAGTTTGATGGTTGAGTTTTATCTTCTAAAATTTCAACTCTGGCTCGTAAATCGAGAGTTTCATTGGTAGTTATAGAAAGTTTTTTGTTGATAACTTTGATGTCTCGCTTGATTTCCGAAATATCTTCCTTAATTTCTGCTTGACCAGCCTCAAGTTTAGCCTGACCAGCCTCAAGTTTAGCCTGACCAACTTCAAGATTAGCTTGACCAACTTCAAGGTTGGCAACCGCTTTCTTTAGCTCTTTAACGTCAGCCCTAGTTTCCTCAATACCTGTAATAGCGCGAGTCAACAATTTCATCATTTCTTTTTCGTTATTATTTGTCATTAGTTTTTCTTCAACGAGTTGTAATTTACATTCTAAACGCGTTGTTTAGTTTTGCCAAACTCCTTCAAAACTATTTCAAAATCAACCGCAAAGTAAATTTAATCGGCTGCTTTTCGACCTGCAAATCTTCAGGAAGTTTGACCACGATTTTGTAGATTCCGGCATCCGGCAAAATATCCATCATATCAATGATTCTTCCTGAATTGATCTCTCCGTCCGCATAAAAAGGTTCGCCGTTTGGTTTGAAAAGAGTGAAATTTGCTTGCTTATCGGCTTCGTCCACAAAGATTTCCATATCCGTATCTTTCTTGACTTTGAAATAATAAACCTTTGGCTGAGAGCCTTTTACCGTTCCTGATACGACAGCTACGCCTTTTTTGAAAACCAAAAGTTTTTTCGTTTGAGCCGATGCGAATTGCGGAATAACCAAAAATGCCGCGAATAATAACAATAAAGTCAATCTTTTCATTATTTTAATTTTCCTACTCCTTGTAAAATGTTTTTAGCCACGTTTGGCAAAATGTCACGTTCATTGGCAAAGTCAGTAGTAAAAACACAAATTACATATTTCAATCCGTTTGGCATCTCGATATAAGCAACATCGTGACGAGTGGTTGAAGTCCATCCAGCTTTCGACCAAAGTTTTGCACCTTTCAAATTCAAATCTTTGAGCGCGATGCCGGTAAAACCGTGAGTTTGATCATCTTTATCTTTTACTTCGCCTTCCCAATCTCGTTTCATCAATTCCATCATTTGTTCCGAACGATTTGCCGTCACGGCTTTTCGGAGGGCGATTTCCGCCATTAGACGCGCCGTGGCATTGGTCGTCAATTTATTGCGATTGATGCCGTCTTTGCCTCGAAATTGCTGTTCGCGCCCGTAAGCATCTTCGCAAAAAGTTTTTTGACAAACATTGATATTTTGATAACCGAGCGAGGTGAAATAACGATTGACGACATTTCTTTTAAAACCCCATTTTTCCAACTCTTTAGGCGAAAGTTCTGCACCGCTGGAAGTATCCGTCACCACATCAACGATAAATTGCGTGGCTTCATTTGATGAATCCACAATCATATCCCGCGTGGCTCTCTGAATTTCAGGCGTGAGTTTAACTTTACCGTTTTCCATCCATTGATGAAGCGCGACCAAATAAAATAATTTGCTGACACTCGCCGGATAAATCTTTTCTTCGCCGCGAAAACTGCCCGATTTGAGTTTTCCGGCATTGCTCAAATCAATTACGGTGGCGGATAAATTCTCAGCCTTCAAACCTTTAGACGAAAACTTGGTTACAGTTTCAGACACTGCTTGATTAACCACCGTTTGCAATTCATTTGAATTTTCAACGGACACGATTGGATATTTTCCGACCTTTTGGGGGTAAGAAATGATGGATAAAAAGCAGATTAAAAATATTGAAATCAGAAAAAAAGAAAACTTTCTCATAAAATTCTCCAAAATGTATTTACGGATTGCTTGCAAAAAGAGTATAAACAAATGCAAATGCAATTCCAAATTTCAGATTCCAAATTCCAAATTGGTGGGGATTCCAGATTTCAAATTTCAAATTCCAAATTGGAGAAAAAATTTAATCTGAAATCTGAAATTTGGAATCTGGAGTCTGAAATCTGAAATCATCAAAATTATGTCAGAGGAAAAACTTGTTCGCGGCATCAGCCGTTGGGATTTGACGGCAATCGCCATTAACACGATTATCGGCGCGGGGATTTTCGGGTTGCCCGCCAAAGTGACGGCGTTGATTGGCAGTTGGAGTCTGTTGGCTTTTGTAATGTGCGCTTTGATTATCGGGTTAATCGTGGTTTGTTTTGCCGAAGTTTCGAGCCGTTTTAGCTCAACGGGCGGAATGTATCTCTATGCCAAAGAAGGATTTGGCTCAGTAGTTGGGTTTGAAGTTGGTTGGCTTTATTGGATTGTTCGGGTGACGACTTTTGCCGCCAATTGTAATTTACTGCTTGCTTATTTGAGTTTCTTTTATCCCGAAGCCAAAGACGGAGCAACGCGAATAGTTTTGATAACTTTGATTGTCGCGTTTTTGACGATGGTAAATTTTATTGGGGTCAAACAATCAATCATAATGACAAATATTTTCACGGTTGGAAAAATAGTGCCGTTGATAATTTTCGCCACAGTCGGTTTATTTTTTATTTCGCCCGCCAATTTTAATTTTTCGATAACTCCTGATTACACAGCATTTTCGAGCGCAACCTTGCTTTTGATTTACGCCTTTGTCGGCTTTGAAGCAACGGTAATTCCTGCAGGAGAATCAAAAAATCCCAAAAAAGATATGCCGTTTGCGTTACTTTTGGCGTTGGGAGTGGTGGCGGTTTTGTTTATTTTGATTCAAGTTGTTGCGATTGGAACATTGCCCGAATTGGCGAAAAGTGAAAAGCCTTTGGCAGATTCAGCGGTTGTTTTTTTAGGCGCGTTTGGTGCAACTTTTATCACCATCGGTGCAATTATCTCAATTTTCGGAAATCTTAACGGTGGTTTTTTGGCAACTACGCGAATCCCGTTTGCAATGTCCGAACAAAAAGAATTGCCCGAATTTATTGGCAAAACTCATCAAACATTCAAAACGCCTTTTGTTTCAATTTTGATAACTGCGATTGTGATTTTAATTTGGACGATTCAATCTACATTTTTTTCCGCCGTAGCGATTGCGACCATTACTCGATTGATGGTTTATGCCACAACTTGCGCCGCTCTGCCTGTTTTTCGATTTCGTGAAAATGCTCCAAAGGCTGAATTTACTGCACCTTTTGGAATAATTGCGGCGGTTTTGTCTTTAGGCTTGATTGTTTGGCTACTCACTCAAGTTGATTTTACTAAAGAAGGATTACCAATTTTGATTGCGATTGGAATTGGTTTGATTCTTTATTTTTCGTATCGGCTATTTGGCAAAAGGAGCGATAAACAAACGTCCCCAAAATACCAAAACTGAGGAGGTTTTAAAGTTATGGCGTATATTGTTCCAAATATGAAATTGATACCGCAAGCACTTAATATGAGTTGTTGGTATGCAAGCGCACAAATGATAATTAAATGGAAGGAGGAACAGCGGCAACAATCTTTTGCCCGTTTAATTTCGCCGGAATTTGATAAAGAGTGTCAAAATCTTCGAGATGCCGATGGTGGTATCCAAAATCCACAAATCTTGAAAATGGCGGAACGTCTGGGATTAAGACACGTTCCACCAATGTCGCCAACTCCCGAAACGCTTGAAAGTTGGCTCGTCCAATATGGACCGCTGTGGGTTAATGGGAAAACGCATATTGTTGTCATTGCAGGGATTATGTGGCTTCCGATAGTTGAACATCAAGTATTGGTTTATGATCCGGGACCGGTTAATGTCGGCAGTGTTAGTTGGCGGGATTTGACCGATTGGTATGCGATGGGCAGTTCAGTCAGCACTCGTGATACCGGCAAGGATGTCGAAGCCGTTTTTCTATACGTTCCTGATAATCCGTAATTATGAAAAGCAAAATATTAGTAACGTGGTTGATTATTATCTGCTGTGGTTGGATGGCTTTCGCGCAAACGATAGAAAATGCAAGCCGTTCAACCATCGGCTATATTTCCTCTAGTGGAACGGTCGAAAACTCAAGCCGTTCAACCCTTGGCTACATCAATTCAAATGGAACAGTTGAAAATTCCAGTCGCTCAACCATTGGTTATATCAATTCAAATGGAACGGTTGAAAACGCCAGCAGAAGCACGATTGGCTATATCAATTCAAATGGGACCATCGAAAATGGAAGCCGTTCCACGCTTGGCTATGTCAATTCGGATGGAACGGTGGAAAATTCATCGCGGAGCACCATCGGCTATGCCCAAGGCGTAAAAATGGAACACGCAGCCGCCTTTTTCTTTTTTTTCTTTAAGCCGAAAAGTTAGTCCAAAATCATAATCTTCGATTCGCCCTTGACGAGCATTTTACCGTCCTGATTTGTGCAAACTGTTTCACAAGTAACAATCTGTTTTTCATCACGGATATGTGTCACGGTTGCCGTGGTTGTCACCGTATCGCCAATAAACACAGGGGCGGTAAATTTCATCGTTTGCGAAAGATAGACGATTTTCATATCTTGAAGTTCATTGCCCAAAACGGCAGAAATAAACGCCCCACTCAACATTCCGTGCGCGATTCTTTTACCAAAACGAGTCTGTTTTGGCAAAATCTTCGTCAAGATGAATCGGGTTAAAATCGCCCGAAACTTCGGCAAATGCGCGAATAAGTTCGTCTGTAACTTCTCGATTGATGGTGAATTTGTCACCGATTTTTAAGATCATTATTTCTCCAAAAACTCTAAAACTTTTTTATTAAAATCTACTGCCTTTTCAACCTTCCAAGATAATTGTTCTGTCGTCAACTTTCAAGATACAGGGCTTTTCGCCGGAATTGAAAAATGTCTTGTAATTTTGCAAGCAAATAGATTAACATCGTTCTAGTTTTTGAAAAGGAGTTTGGCAATATGAATCAAAATGTTTTTGGAGTGATACTTTTTAGTTTTATCGTTGGCACGGCAATTTTTGTGAGTGAATTTTTTGTCACGCTTCCCACGCCACCGCCCGTTTATGAAAGACCTGTCTATGAAAGCAGAACAAGTTGTCGTAAGAATATGGTTACTCAAACAGTTCCGGCTGAGATTGCTTCCATCAAAGTAAGACAAGCGGTTTTGAATGCCGAAACAGGCAAACTTTATACCGATTTTTTGGTTAAAAGGGAAAGTCCGCAAACCCAAACTGTTGGAGTTGCCTTACACTTTTTTGTCAAAGACGGTCGCGGCACCCGTTATTTAGCGACTGAAACAGTTGCTCTATCTCCTGAATTTAATTATGACGAAAAAGCCAATAATTCGGTGGTATCTTCTTATCAATGGTTGGACGATTTACAAAGACGCGATAATTTATACGTTGTAGCCGAATCAAGTATTCCGTTTCAAAAGAGTAAAAATCTCGAACCGAAATTTGATGAAGCAAATGCCGTCCCTGTTTTATTGATGAAAGGCAGAAATTAAACGCAAATTCTATTAAAAAATCTTGCAAGTTTGGGTGGTCAAATCGTTCTTCGGTCTGACAAGTCCCAAACTTGCATTTTTCTATTTGGAGGAAACTATGAGACAGACAAGAGTTAGTTTTTTTCTATCAGCATTGCTGATTTTTAGTTTTTTATTTTCAGCTTGTAGTGGAACTGCACCTACAACTTCGCAAAAAGATGTTGCAGAGTCAAAACCAGCCCAACCGCAAGGCACTCCGGCTTACGCTTCAAACACGTCATCCAATATGCCACTAACAGGCTCTAAAGGAATGGATTTTGAAGATGATTCAAAAAGCGGCGAACGCTATGCCGAAATCAACGAAAATCCTTTTCTTGAAACTCGATTCGCGCCACTTTCGACTTTTTCGATTGATGTTGATACCGCCGCTTACAGCAATCTCAGACGTTTTATCAATGACGGAAATTTACCGCCGAAAGATGCCGTCCGCATCGAAGAATTGGTCAATTATTTTGAATACGATTATCCGCAACCCGTGGGAAATGTTCCGTTTTCGGTGACCAATGAAGTTGCCGCTTGCCCTTGGAATGCCAAACATAAAATCGTTTCCATCGGGTTGCAGGGCAAAAAAATTGCGCTCGATAACACGCCGCCGTCAAATTTGGTCTTTTTGGTGGACGTTTCCGGCTCGATGCAATCCTGCCTGACCGACTGCCGCTTTTGAAACAAGGTTTGCGGATTTTAGTTAATCAATTGAAACCGCAAGACCGCGTGGCAATCGCTGTTTATGCCGGAACAAGTGGTTTAGTTTTGCCTTCAACCAACGATAAAAAGGAAATTTTAAACGCCCTTGACAGACTCGAAGCGGGCGGCTCGACCAATGGCGGACAGGGCATCAAACTCGCCTACAAAGTTGCCGAAGAAAACTTTATTTCCAACGGCAACAATCGTGTAATTTTAGCAACTGACGGCGATTTTAATGTCGGTGTGACGAGTGATGATGAACTCGTCAAACTCATCGAACAAAAACGCCAAAGCAATATTTTTCTTTCGGTTTTAGGCTTTGGCACGGGTAATCTGAACGATTCGATGATGGAAAAACTTGCTGATAAAGGCAACGGAAATTATGCCTACATTGATTCAAACGAAGAAGCTCGCAAAGCCCTCGGTCAACAGGTCGCCGGAACGCTTTACACGATTGCCAAAGATGTCAAAATTCAAGTTGAATTCAATCCCGCAAAGGTTGGCGGGTATCGCTTGATTGGTTATGAAAATCGTCTGCTCGCCAATCGTGACTTTAACGACGACAAAAAAGATGCCGGAGAAATCGGCGCAGGTCATTCGGTGACAGCACTTTACGAAATTATTCCGGCGGGGCAACCGATTGAAAATGACGGCATTGAATTGAAATATTCAAAAGTTCAGCCTTCGGAAACAAATTTCAATGACGAACTTTTGACCGTCAAACTCCGTTACAAAGAGCCGAAAGAAGACACTTCCAAACTTTTGACAATCGGTTTGATGGATCGAAACAGTTCAATCGAATCGGCTTCGGACAATTTGAAATTTGCGTCATCGGTTGCCCAATTTGGACTTTTGATGCGTGATTCGCGTTTCAAAGGTTCATCCAGTTTTCAAAACGTTTTGAGTCTGGCAAATTCGGGGAAAGGTAATGATTTAAAAGGTTATCGAAATGATTTTCTTGAATTAGTTGGCAAAGCCAGACGATTGAAAGGCTAAAATCTATAAGTCTTTAAAAAATAAGGCGGACAGGGAAATTTCCTTGTCCGTTTTTTTTTGTTCACAAAAGTTCAAAAAATCTGATAGAGTAATAGCACAAAAAATTTAATATGATCTTGGCTCACGTTCGATATTGGAATTTCGGTGACAATTAACAGTTAGTCTCCCTAAATTTCTTAGAAGTTGAATAGCTGAGCGTCAGAAGGGATGAGATTGGGGGCTTGTCTCTTCTTTTTTTTCTTTTTTTAATAGAAAAGGCTTCGCACTTTTTCAGAACGAAGCCCTTTTTTTATAACTAAACTGGCTTTGCACTAAAAGTCGAGAAATTTAAGCAATTTAGGTGCAAATCAATCAAAAGCAGAAGCCGATGTATTGAACTTGGGCGCATATTTGCTGAGTAATAGCACCCTTGCTGACGCGCGGGTTTCCGCCTTTTGGTGCAAAGCCAACTAAATTTTTGAATTATCTGGTAGGTAGCGCAGAGAGAGTTTTCTTTCGGCTCTGCCGTCCGATGAGCGGAAAGTCTCGGACTTTCCGTCTGGCTCAACTTAAATTAGCTTTCAGAAGCAAAAGGTGAAGCGTTTTTTGTTTCACTTTTTGCTTCCTTTCTAACCTTAGCAAAGGGAAAGGAGCGAAAAACAAAAAACGCTTTTCACTCCTTCTGATAAAAACTTGGGTTAAGTTGAGAAGTTCACGGAAAGGCGAAGCCGTTTCCGCTCATCAGCGGGCAAAGCCCTGTTCATACCGACTTTTGCGTAATATGAATTATCTGGTCGGTAGCGCAGGCATTTCCCCACTCTTAAATCTCGGCAAAAGTTCATCTCTCATTGCCAATTGATAAACTGCTGCTGCCACCACGACCGCCGATTTCTTGACATCATCCTCAATAATTCTTTCGTAAGTATCGAGATTGGTGTGCCAAGTGTGCGTGCCGTACTCAATCGGGTCTTGGAAAACTCCGATGCCGGGCAAACCTGCTTGGTTAAACGAAGTATTATCCGAACCGCCCAGACCACGACTGCGAGAATTTATTGACCCCAAAATCCCATATTCTTCAAATGGTTTGACGGCTTCGCGTAGAACAGCGGCAGTTTCGGGTGTGCCAAAAACCGACATCCCGCGTCCGCGCCCCGTTCCCGAATCAATATTGAAATAACCGCCGAATTTGGCAAAATCAGCGGTTGGATTTTCCGCCGAGCCGAAATGTTTTTTGACGTAGGCTTGCGAACCCAAAAGTCCTTGTTCTTCGCCACTCCAGAGTGCAACCCGAATCGTTCGACGTGGCTTAACGCCCAATGTTTTCAAGATTCTAGCGGCTTCCATCATAATCGCACAGCCGATTGCATTGTCGGTTGCGCCCGTTGCGGAGTGCCACGAATCAAGGTGTCCGCCGAGCATAATCACCTCATCTTTTTTGTCTGTTCCCCAAATTTCGCCGATGGTGTTATACGAAGTTACGCCTTCGGGATATGAATTATTTTTGATGTTGAATTCGAGCGAAACGGCTGTTCCGCCGCCCAAAATCCGAGCGATTCGTCCAAAATCTTCATTTCTCATCACCACCGTTGGTACGGTTTTCGTGACATCGTAAGCCCGATGACTAAAAGCACGGATTTGCCCGTGTTCGCGTCCGGCATCGCTGATGCGAACCAAAACGCCATTTTCCAACAAAAATTTATCAAGTTGGTCGGCAATTTGTAATCCGGGTAATTGCCCCGCTCTTGGCGTTGGTTGTGCCGGAGGAGTAAAAGGCGATTGTGGCGTTGCGCTTGGGTCAATTCGTTTGCGAACATCCTCATCGGAAATTCGTTTAGGACCCGGTGTAATATTGACAGGGATAATGGCGGGTTTTCCGACCAAAACCATCGCTCCTTTTACCTTATCTTTAACGCTGGCAAAATAAGCAGTCAGTTCATCTTGAGTTGGTCTGTCGGGAAGAATCAGATTAAAAGCATTTCCCGAAACCGTGCCATTTGTGCCGGGTGTCCACGCTAGAACTTCAAAAACGAGCGAGTCTTTCACCGGAGCAGTGATAAAACCCGAAGCGCGTTCATTTAACCAGCCCGGATGTCCGAAATCCCAATCTTCCAGCTTGGCATCGTCAAAGCCCCAACCTTTCATTTGTTTGACTGCCCAATCAGCCGCGGCTTTGTGATTCGGCGAACCTGTCAAACGTGGTCCATAGACATCCGTTAAAACGTGGAGCGTCTTCATAATTTGCGAATTCTTCATCCCTTCTTCCCGAATTTTATCGTTAATATCGGGAACTTGGGCTAATGTCGCCGGAATAGTTTGTAGAAAAACACTCAATAAAACAACGAGTGCAAAGAGACTAACAGTTTTAGATTTTCTCATAAATTTTGACCTGTTTAAACTAAATTTGTTTGGAAAGCGTAGTTTTAAATAAGTATAAATTGAAGTGCGTATTTCAGCAACTTTACTACCCAAATGGAATGTTAGGAGCAAAAATATTTATTGTCAATTTTAGTTTTTAGCCATTCAAGCCTCATCTCCAATACAGGATTTTCTTATAAAAAAATTCCTTAAATATCGCGTAGCGATAAAATGAGTTTAGCCGTCTTTATGGTCTTTGAAAATTAAATCCGACAATAAAGATTTTCGTTTTTAGCCCGTTTAAAGGGCGGCTCAAGTTGAATATTTCACGCTAGGCGTTATGCCGTCGTCATCTACGATGGCTAAAAGCGGATTGTCGGATTATTTTTTCAAAGACCATTAAGGCACGGAACGCGATAATTAAGAATTGTGTCGCGTGAGCGACAATTGAAAATTGTCAATAAATTCAGTTGTCGCTGACGCGACAAGGGCGGAATTTTAACTTAACCGTGCCTTAAAAGACAACCTTCCTAAATTCAATAAGTCGCTCTGCGACAAAGACTTAGATTCAAACATCTGAACTGTTTTTATAAGAAAATCCTGATCTCCAATATGCTCTCCAAAAATTAGGAATAAAAACCCTGCCTCTCTTGTTTTAATAATACGAGGCGTTTAATTGTTGCCAATTGTTGTTTGGTGTTTTACAATATTAAACAGCGAGTTTAACTATTTTATTTAGTTTCGCTACAAAATTCCAAAAACTCCTCAAGTCTAATCAAAATGAGTTTTATCAATAACAACAAAATCAGCAGAATAACAAAATGGAAAAATACTGAGCAATTTTCAAGGTTTTCCAAATTATTCGTCAGACTTTTTGAAGTTGGTTTGGCTACTTTGTTAGTTTTTTATTTTTCGCTAATTATCAGTTCTACGCCTGTTTCCCCATCTCAAAGGGAAAAAATAGAAAAAGCCATTGATTTACTCGAAAAGAAGGGATTTGAGCAAGAAGTTTTTTTGCTCCGACGAGTGACGCTATTTCGGAACACAGACAATTGGATAAATTCTTTAACCGACAAAGAAAATGCCTTTGCCGCGACAAATTGTCCCTTTGGCATCATCACCATTTATCCTGATTTCTACACCAAAGCCCAAGACGATACCGAACGAGCGATGATTCTGCTCCACGAAGCCCAACATCTAAAAGGCAAGGATGAGCCGTCAACTTACGAATACGTCTGGCGCAACCGTCAAAAATTGGGTTGGACAATTCTACCATATGGAACATCGGAAACTTACATTACCATCGAATTACAAACCCGCGAAAATGTTCCGCAACTCTTTACTTGTTCGGGAAATCTCTGGAACGACTGCACTGAAAATCTTCAAGCACAGCGGAGAAGGGGAGACACGGAGAAGGGGAGATAGGGAGACGCGGGGACGCGGAGAATCAGAACAAGGAGCGGTAGCGACTTGGTAAATCTGGAATCTGGAATTTGAAATTTGAAATTTGAAATCAAAAGTGAGACTTTCTCTAACATTACCTGAGAGAAAGTCTCACTTTTTTCTATTTACCCGTTTTATTTACGACTCACAACAAATTTGATAAATCTTCTAACCTCTTGATTCTATTACATATTTGCCAAAATATCGCCAATCTTCAATCTTTGGCACACGGCTTGCTAACTGTGGGGCATACGCGGTTTGTAATGATAGTTTGGAATTTTTCCAAAGTGCAGTTGTGCCTGTCTGCAATGTTGCGTTGAATATTAAAAACCCCTAAGGAGATTTACAAAAAAAATGAAAAATATCAAAAACCAAAAAGGTTTTTCACTCGTCGAACTTTTAGTAGTCGTGATTATTATTGCGATTATCGCGGCAATTGCCATCCCGAATCTTTTGGCTTCACGTCGTGCGGCTAATGAAGCTAGTGCTGCTTCGTCACTGAGAACTATTCACAGCGCACAAATGAGTTATTATGCGTCACAGAGTCCTAATATCTATGGCGACTTAGCGGCTTTAAGCGGTGCGGGACTGCTTGATGACACCTTTACGGGTCCAAGTTTTGTGAAAAGCGGATATACCATTTCTGAATCCGTCACAGCGGTCAATACTACCGGGTACTGCGCACTCGCAGTACCAACCGCAGGTAATGGAACCAGAACTTTCGGCGTAACTGAAGACGGTGTCATTTACGCTGGAGTAGGTG
Source organism: Pyrinomonadaceae bacterium (assembly GCA_963779235.1). GTDB lineage: Bacteria > Acidobacteriota > Blastocatellia > Pyrinomonadales > Pyrinomonadaceae > JAIBCC01. The sequence goes on along the minus strand of CAVZXI010000018.1, from coordinate 197,025 downwards.
GTACTGCTCCAGCCTGTGCGATTGGCGTCTTTACTCGAAACGCTGCCCCGGCTCTCTAAACCTAAAATCAAATAGTCAAATCGAATAGATGAAACTTTAGCCGATAAAACGGCACTACCCCCATAAATTTAAGCAGAATGAGAGAAATCTTGTTCTGCTTTTTTTGTTTGAGAGGCACAAAAAAGATGGTCAAGATTAAGGTTTTACCGGTAATTCGCTATTCAATTTTTCTTCTACGATTTTCAAAAATTCTAAAGGCTCAATAACTTTTAGCGGGCGTGTTCGTTGCCGAAATTCCTTGCTTTCGACATCAAATCCTGTCATCAAATCAAGTAAGTCGTTATCACGGGTGACGAGATAATCAGCTTTGCTTTCAATTGCTAGATTGATATATGGCTCATCGTCAACATCCCTTGAGAATTTGAATTTTTTCGGAACGGAGCGAATAAACACACTTTTCTTTGCAAGTTGCTCAAGATATTTTTCTATCATCGTTTCGGTAACGCTTTCAAATTTGGCTAAAAATTCCGGTCGTGACATTACTTCTCTCATTTCTTCTAGGGTTTCAGCACTTAAAAAAAGAGTTATAACGTCATCATCAACCAGCTTTTTACATTTTGCCGAAACTCCGGTACCAAAGAAAAAAGATTGCCAGATAATATTGCAATCAAAAATAGTTTTTATTTTGTCTTGAGGCATTAAGATTTATTGATAGTTCGCTTTTCATCTCTAACTTTCTGACGAAGTGAATACATAAAATCATCTATCTCATCTTCGGTAATGCCTTTCTCAGCAACTTCTTGACGCACCGGAGCAAGTAGTTCATCAAGCGTTGGCGTGAGGGCTTGGTCTTCTACAATGTCCTTCACTAAGTCGTTAATATCACGTCCCTTTGCTTTTGCCCGTTGTTGCAAAATATGTCCAATTTGTTCAGAAATCGAAATTGTTAATTCCATACCTTCTCCTTCAAAGAATTACCCTTATGATGAGATATTTTAACATAAAGAACGATTTTATTCACTAGACATCTTTCCTAAATAAGTCCGTTTGCGGACTTCAGAATTTAGCTACACGCGTGAGCGTGTAGTGGTTGATAAATAAGAGTTTAGAGTCCATTTGTGGACGACAGAAACTTCTGCCGCCTGCAAAACAGGCTGGTTGGGTGCGGTGACGATTCTACACGCTCACGCGTGTAGCTTTACTCTCCCGTCCGCAAACGGACTTGTTTTGACCTTTTGTGATTTATTCGGAGACCGAATGATTATCTAAAATTCTCTATCTGCTTATCAAACAAATGTTTATTTAGGAAAGATGTCTACTTGTGTTTTTTGCCTTCCAGCCTATTTTCTACCCTTTTACTCTCCATCCTGAAGATTGTATTTCGTCACCAAATGCCGAAAAGCGTGAACCGGAATTTGCAATATTTCAGCAGCGCGGGTTTGATTGCCATTGGTGCGCCGCATCGCTTCGGCAACAAATTCTTTTTCGAGATTGTTGAGATAGCTCGGCAGATGAACACCTTCCAACGGCAATTCAATGGCACGAACGCGATAACCAAAATTATCCTCAGCACAATATTCGGGCAAAATTTCCTCGCCATCGCGGGTCAGCGCAACCGCCCGCTCAATCGTATGTTCGAGTTCGCGGACGTTACCTTTCCACTCCCGATTTTGCAAGATTTGGATTGCCTTTTCCGCAATCCCGATTTCTTTGCCGGAACGAGCGCAAAACTTTTTGATAAAATACTCAACTAAATCGGGAATATCTTCGCGGCGTTCACGCAAAGGCGGAATGTGGAGCGGGATTACCGACAAACGATAAAAAAGGTCTTGGCGAAAATCGCCATCTGCCACCATTTGCTTGATATTGCGATGAGTGGCGGCAATGACGCGGGTATCAATCGGAATTTCGAGCGGTGCGCCAACCGGACGAATCCGTTTTTCCTGCAAAACACGCAAAATCTTGACTTGCATAGTGGGCGACATATCGCCGATTTCGTCTAACAAAATACTGCCTTTATGAGCGGATTCAAAAAGCCCGACTCGATTGTGAGCCGCTCCGGTAAAAGTTCCTTTCAAAAATCCGAAAAGTTCCGATTCGAGCAGATTTTCCGTGATCGCCCCACAATTTATCGGAACAAAAGGTTTTTCGGCACGATTTGAAAGGTCGTGAATTGCCCGCGCTACTAATTCTTTCCCCGTTCCGCTTTCGCCCGTAATTAAAATGGTTGATTCTTCTTTGGCAACCGTCTCAATCATTCGATAAAGGGCTTGCATTTTGGCGGATTGCCCAATGATATTTTTGACGTTTCCTTGCAATCTCTGAGCGCGTCGGAAAGCCCGATTTTCATTGATAATCGTTTGTTTTTCGAGAGTTCGGCGGACGATGAGTTTGAGTTCTTCATTATTAAAAGGTTTTTGGATAAAGTCGTCTGCGCCGAGTTTAAAGGCTTCGCGGGCGGTGTCAATCGTCCCAAAAGCCGTCATCAAAACAATTCCGATGTCCGCAGAGATTTCTCTGACGGCTTTGAGGAGCGCAATGCCATCCATATCCGGCATTTTCACATCCGTCAGAATTATCTCGCACGGCTCGCGTTTGAGATGTTCAAGTGCCGATTTACCATTGGTCGCAGTTTGGACATTGAAGCCTTCTGCCTCAAAAATTGCTTTCAAAACTTGTCGAAAACTATCTTCATCATCAACTACTAATAGATTTGCCATTGGGGGTTACTCTCCTTGAAAATGTGTTTTAAGGCATTACTGAGCGGTCTCAAAATTGCAGTAACTCAAAAAGAAAGAAAATTTGCCCGCGAATCAACGCCAATCTCCGCGAATCTTTTTCTTTTTTATTAAATTGTTGCTCGGAATCTGCCAAATTGTTTTTATTCGCGTTCATTGGCGCAGATTCGCGGGCAGAAAATCTTAAAATAATCGCTTTTAGCCAACTGCAATATCCGTGCCGCTCAGTAATGGTTTTAAGGGGAAATTTCCGAGAAAATAAATAATAGACATCTTTCTTAAATAAACTGTTGTCAAATAATCAGATACGAAAATTTACAGACGGTTTGAAGTCCGTTTGCGGACGTAAGATTTTAGCTACACGCGTGAGCGTGTAGCACTTAATCCAACAGACAATCAGCCTGTTGGCAGGCGGCAGAAATTCTGTCGTCCACAAATGGACTCCAAATCTATTGTTATCAATCACTACAGGTTTCGCTCTGCTTCACCTGTAGCTTAACTCTAACGTCCGCCAACGGACTTATTTTGGAAAGATGTCTAATAAGGACAAAATTAAAATATCGTAATTTTGAGCAAATGGAACGCCAGCATCTTGCTGGCAAACATCGGTAACGATGTAGCGGAGTTTAAGCAAAGGTCAATTCTGATTAAACTTGAAATGTTCGCGCCCTGCGCTCAATGCCGGCAAGATGCGCGGCGTTCCAGTCAACAACCTAATTAATTACAAAATAACTTTTAATTCCTATTACCCTAATATGAATGATTTTTTTGACGGTTTTATTACACAAAATTTTCAATGTGGTAATTCAACCGTTATTTTTGTTCCTTTTCCAATTTCGCTTTGAACATCAATCCGACCGCCGTGTTCGCTGATAATTTTGTGAACTATGGAAAGCCCTAAACCTGTCCCCTTCGCTCCATCGGAAAACGGTTCAAAAAGATGTTCGAGTTTTTCAGAACTTATTCCTTCGCCGGTGTCTTCAAAAATAATTTGGATATTTTTGCCGGGAAATTCCCTCAATTTTAACGATAATTTTCCACCATTTGGCATTGCTTGAATCGAATTCTGTAACAAATTCCATAAAACTTGTTTGATTTGCGTTTCATTAACACTAATTATTACAGGTTTTTCGGGTAATTCAGAATCAAAAAAATGATTTTCTTTAACCTCCGGACTATGACGCAGGAGAGTTAGACAATCTCGAATTGCCTCGCTGATATTTGTATCAGCATAATTCTCTTTAGAAAATCCATCAGTAGGAGGACGGGCATAACTTAAAAAATTGGTAATAATTTTATTCAGACGGTCTGATTCGCGCAAAACTACATCCATTAAATTAGCATCATCCATTGAAACTTTTGGCTGTAAAAATTGAAGCGCAGAACTCATTGAACCTAAAGGATTACGGATTTCGTGAGCCAGTCCGGCTGCCATCCGTCCGACCGCCGCCAAACGGTCTGAGCGTCGAAGCGTTTCTTCCATCACTCGAATTTGGGTTATATCCTGAAACGTCAGAATTAGCCCATAAACATCACCTTTTTTCCCCACCAATGGCGCAACCGAACAAGCCACCATTACTTGTCTTTGAGAAACGTGGATGTCGGAATTTGTCAATATTCCGGCTTCAAAATGTTCAGTTGAATATTTATTGTTTTGAAAAGTTCTCAAACAAATATCAATTGGAGCGTGAATATCCTTATCGAAAATTGAAAAAACACTTTGTCCAATTATTTCCTCAGCTTGTAGTCCCGAAATCTCTTCTGCCGCCCGATTAAAAGTGTAAATTTTCCCTTCTAAATCAGTAGTAATCAAGCCTGAATGGATAGATTCGACGATTCTTTCGTGCAAAAGATGAAGGTCAGCAAAACTCTCAATAGATTCTTTTAATTGCTGACTTATTTTGCGCCGCTCGGAAAGCCGGGAAGCTAATAAACCAACGATCAAAATAGCCACAATATTAAAGGCAGTTACTTGGACAAAACGTGAAGGTCTATCTTCGCCGGAAAACGAAAGGATAAATGATTGCGAGGTTAAAATCGGAACTATCGTAAAACAAATAGCACAAAGAATAGCAATAAAAAGAGATTCCCGATTTTCAAGAAAATATCCAGCCGCGCTGATTAAAATGATATACAGCGTGATATAAGGCGAGATTAAATCGCCTGTTCCCCAAACAAGAAATGTAACTAACAAAATATCAATAAAAAATTGAATCCTGATTTGCCAGAGGAAATTATTATTAAAATACAGGAATAACAAATAAATAGCCGTTAGAAAAATTGAAAATATAAATAATAGAAAAAGTTGGATTGGAAAAAAAGCAGCAGAAAGTTCTAAATAATTATGTGTCCACCACCAACTAGCCAGTAATAACAGAAAAATCAGAGCGAGTCGCCCCAAAATCAGCCGCTGAATCTTAGTTGAAATGGTAATTACATCTGAAGGAGACTCTGTTTCTGATTGGTTCATAATTTTTGAAAAAAAACTTGTAAGACTTTAACCTCAATTACCATTATGAGTGTAAGCAAAAAAAAAATAAAATAAAAAGTGTAACGTTTTGAGCAAAAATGCCATATATAGGTATAGAGCAAAAAAAAAATTAAAATGAGCCGTTATTTTTTAAAAAAACGCGTTGTATAGAGTAGGAATCATTTTAATTTTAAAACAGAAAATTCTGTAAAAAACCATTGACATTAACTATAAAAAAGAGTAAAAATTACTTGAATTGTTAAACATTGAACTGCCGAAATTATTCTATTTGAATGGAATAATAAATTTGGCATTGAAAAATTGAAATCTGTTGCAATTACTAAAAAGATAGTGCAGTCCTTAAAATGTGCAAACTATTTTTTAGATTTTGTTAAGACAAATGTTCGGAGTTGCAAATAAATATGGAAAATGTAAAACAAATTACGCTCACCGAATTGCTTGACAAAATGACCGAGTTAGGTGGTTCTGACCTTCATTTGCGCGTCAATAGTCCTCCGCAAGTCAGGGTTCACGGACATTTACAACCGCTCGAAGGCTATCCGATTTTAAACCCTGAAGATACCAAACAACTTGCCTATTCGGTTATATCCGATGTGCAAAGGAAAAAATTTGAAGAACAACTTGAGTTGGATTTTTCATTTGGATTAAAGGGCTTATCAAGATTTCGAGTTAATATTTTCAAACAAAAAGATACGGTTGCCGCTGTGATGCGGGCAATTCCTTTTGAAATCAGGTCTTTTGAAGATTTGGGACTGCCGCATGTGGTTGCCGATTTATGCCGCAAACCGCGTGGACTTATTTTAGTGACAGGTCCGACGGGTTCGGGTAAATCCACCACGTTGGCTTCGATGATTGATAAAATCAATATCACTCGTCACGAGCATATTTTGACCATCGAAGACCCGATAGAATTTGTGCATAATCATAAAAATTGTGTGGTCAGTCAGCGTGAACTCGGCGGCGATACGCATTCCTTCGGTGATTCGCTACGGACTGCGCTTCGTCAAGACCCCGACATCGTTTTGATTGGTGAAATGCGCGATGTCGAAACAATCGAAATGGCTTTGAGAGTTGCCGAAACCGGACATTTAACTTTGGCAACATTACATACAAATACAGCCGCTTCGACCATCAATCGGATTATTGATGTTTTTCCCGCCGGACAGCAATCGCAAATCCGAACCCAACTTTCACTGGTTTTGGAAGGGATTATGTGTCAGGCACTTTTGCCAAATGCGGCTGGAAACGGGCGGGTGATGGCACTCGAAATTTTGATTCCTAATTCTGCCGTGAGAAATCTAGTCCGCGAAGATAAAATTCATCAGATTTATTCGATGATGCAAACCGGCTCGGATAAATACGGAATGCAAACTCTTAATCAATCGTTGGCTGCTCTTCATCATAAGCGTCAGATTACGATTGAGACAGCTATGACCATCTCCTCTAATGTGGAGGAATTAAAGGATTTATGCGGACATAATAAATCAAGTATTTCATTGCCAAGAGTTAAACCACAATTTAATCAGGTCGGAATACGTCGTGATTGAATAGTCCAATAAATTAAATTGGCAGAAACAGGTTTAATAATGTTTATTTTGTATGAAAAAGTTTTCCTACCATATATTGTGCATAGAAAATATTTGCTAACAACAAATTGAAGTGCAAAAGTTGGAAAATGTAGAGAAAAGTTGCGGTAAATGTTCTATAACAAGCATTTATGGCAGTTAATCGGATGATTTGAAAATTATTAACAAAATCGGATTTATTTTCTGAAAGTTATCAGTCATTGCCCGTTTTTTGTTGAAAAGTATTGACATAATAATTTTTTTTATGCTAAATAACAGGCATACCTAAAGTTATTGAATTGGTGTCTGAGGTATGGACAGCCATACTTTTTGTAGTGAGAAAGGTTTAGACAGGCAGACTTTATCTCATTTGTATTAACCCCCAAAAAGGTAGAGAGGAAGTGAATATGGAGTTCCCTCCTACCTGAAGCAATATTAAGGAGCTCCAAATGATTGCCCCATTAGTAATATCAAATTTCTACCTTACCCGAATCTCTTCTAATTCGGTGGTTATTTCTGGATTAGAAAAATCCAAAGGATACCTTTCTATAATAATATCGGTATTTACCCAACCAAGTTGTCAGGTTAAAAATGCGCGTTGCCTTATTGCTACCACATTAAAAAATCAACTCCATAAATTTTTGCGAAAAATACAAAATTGGTTGGCTCTGAGGCAACTGAAATGGCTTGAATCTAGTTAGAATAGGTTTTGATAAGTCTATTAAATTTATCAGTTTGTGCAAGTAAATTTTTTTGATAATTGAAATAAATAAGATTATTCAAACCCCGAATATGAGAAACAATTTTGGTAAAAATGAACAAAACAGGTTTGGTTTTAATCGTGAAAATGATTTGAATCTTTTAGCCCATGCCTCATCGCCCGATCAACTAGCTATTGTTTGGAATGAGGCTGGAGAAGTGGTAGCTGCTACGCCCGTTCCGGGTGATACTCCCGGTTCTTATGATATGGATTTGGCGCGACTTCCGGCTGATTTCAATTTGGCGGCAGCCTTAAGAGTCAGGCGTGCCAGTTATCGAGACCTACCTCCATTATCAGAAGAGACACTCTTTTCAACCGTTGTTCCGGATTTTTCAGAGCGCACACGCATTCTTGCCCTGAATGGAGACGCGCTGGCTTTTGATGATGATGATTTAGCTCAATGGCTTTTGAGTGCCGAACAACAAATTACACTTGGAACTGATAATCACCCTATTTTTGAAACAGCACTTGAAGATACCGCCTGTTCTGTGGTGAGGCTTCCGAATGGACAGATCTCAATGACCGAAGTGCCACGCCAGCAAGTAAATCAAACCCGCGATAAAGTATATATGCTACTGGGCGAGGAATTGCCTGAATTTCTCAATTTGACTATTGAAACCTCTCTCAGATGCATCGTCCGGTATTTTTTAAATGCTGTGCCGGAAGGCGAGGAGACTTTAAGAAGCGGGAAAGAAAAAGAAGTTACTGCATTTTTGCTGATCACCAAATCAGGTTTTAGTTATGGATTATGGAGTCCGAGTGCCGGACTTTTCAGTGAATATGCTTTTTTAGCTCCAACTGAAATTAGTCAAGCTCCAAGAGAGACAAATCAAAAATCACAGACCACTTCTCAGCCAACTGTTCCTGCTCCGGAAGAAGTTGAAAAGGCTCATCGTCGAGAAAGATTGGATTCATATATCAAACACGCTTTTGAACAACTTTTCTTACAACTTTCAGATGAAAAATTGGAGCAATTACAATTATCAAATTATGCTCAAATGGTTTGGGTAAGTGAAATCGGACTTTCGGATACGGTTGCTCCGATTGCGGCGGAATATTCTGCTCAAACCGGATTAGAATTTTTCCAAATACCGATTCCTTTTGATGAAGCGGTAGCCGGCGGATTGCTTTTCGGCTCTTTCACTTTTGGTGATGAAATTGTCATGGGAGCAGAATTATTGCCACCTGTGAATATGGCACGCGACATCTTGGCACTTGCTGATAAAGAGGAAACTGAATATCAGCAAATGGAAGAAGTTCAGGTGCAAAAACAGCAAAGTCGAGCAGTTTTCAGACTTTTTGCGGCACCCGTTTTGGCACTTGCGATTATTTTGGCAATGACTGCTAATATTATCCGAACTCAAACTATGACACTCATTCGGGAGAGGAGTGCGGATGCCAAAACACTTGAATTAAAACCGGCTTTAGACCGAAGAAAATCCTACGAGGCTAATCTTAAATGGTATCAAGAATTTATTAAACAAGTTAGTTTAATTCGTCGGCAACAGCCCGTCGGGATAAATCTTTTGTATGAACTTAACTCAAATTATCCATTTAATATTGACAGTTCATTTTATGTTTCGGATTTGAAATTATTGGTTAATGGCGGTGTCGAAATCAAGGGGTTAGCCAGCAATAAAGATGCCGTCACCTCGTTTTTAAGGTCATTGGAATTTGCCGGAGGAACAGGAAGTGGAACTCGGCTCTTTAGTAATTTGACCTACGAAGTGCAGGAAGGCGTGGCTAATCAGACTGCTCCAACCGGGGCGCAACCTAATCTTCCGACTATGGCAGGTTCAGCCCTCACCGGAAATCGTCCGCCACCCGGAGTGATTGCTTGGAGTATCAAGGGCAATTATCTTCCGATAGAGGAATTTTTACCGCCCGATCCGAAAAAGAAACCGCCTCCGGCACAAACGCCGCCTAATGCGAACGCGAATGCCAATACGAATCAGGCATCGCCGCCGGCTGTTCCGAAAGCATCTCCCTAAGTTTTCGTTTTTTGTAGAGTGAAGGAAATTACGATTGATTGAGAAGAGAAAAGTTATGAGAATAAACAAAAATCAAAATTCCACCAATTCATTTGGCGCAAATGTTTTGCATTTCACAACCAAGAACGGACAGATTGTGACTTTTGCTTTGATGGCTGCGCTTTCTTTGGGCTTGGCATATTTGATTTACAGTTATTTACTGAGTGACTGGGCAGAATCTGCCCGGCTTTACCGTGAACAGGTGGTAAAAAAAGAATTGGAAAATAAAAAAACGGAAAAGATGGTAGAAGGAGAACCGCAATTTCTTGGACAGTTCAAAAAAGTCGTTGATCTCTACCAACAAGCGAAACCGCTTTTGCCCGAAGAAACCGAAATTTCTGATGTGCTGGGACAAGTAGAAGCCGCGGCGAAACGAAACGGAGTGGTTTTGACCGGATTGTTGGCGGTCAAAGATTCGGTCAAATCACCAAAAGCAGAAAAACTTTATGAGCGTGAAATTCCGGCTTTGGTGACCGGCACTTACCCGCAAGTGGTGCGATTTTTTACCGATGTTTCACGAATGCCGCGCATTTTGGTCGTCCGTGATTATTCGGTAGTTTCATTAAAAGATTCCGTCTCGGCAGGTTTTACTTTGGTGGCTTATCATGCTCCTCCGCCGGCTGAGATGCCTGCAGTTCCAACTAATTTACCGGTCAGTCAAAATACGGAGGTAGCAAAATGAAAACTATCAATTCAATCGCCCCTGCCAAGTTAAGTTTAAAAGACCGTGCGTCTTTCAAATTGATTTCACTTTTTATCGGAACATTTTTAGCCGTTTTTATCGGTTCTACGGTAATCGGGGCTTTCACTTCTTTATTGGAAAACCAAGTAGCCGAAGCCGAATTAACCAATCAACCCGCCGTAGTGGTAATTGATCCAAAGATTGAAAGCAATCTGTCAAAGGTTATGTCTTATGATTCCGCTTCAGAAACAGTTGACATAAAAGACCCTTTTGACGATCCGAGCGGTCTTGGCAACAATGGTCAAACAGCTACCAACGCGGGCACAACTAATCAGACAAATCCTACGAAGTCTGCTAGTGTGGCTACTACTACGCTTGCCAAAAATAATCCATCCAAAAATCAAACGGTCAATACTAAACCCAATTCCAATGTTGGCGGAGTGGTCATAAACGCAAAAAATGATGTCGTCACTGAAGATACGCTCACCCGAATTTTGCGAAGAGAAGAAAGATTGCGATTGGGGCAAGATGGAGGATCGGAATCGGCGGTTTTTGCCATTGATGATTTGCTTCCGGTTGGAATGGTGGGCGGCGGTGAAGGAACGGATGAAGTAATGTTTTATTCACAATCGGCGGATAGAACTTTCAGTTTTCCGGTCGGCACACAATTTTATGACGGTTGGTTGACCGAAATAAAATCTGAGGGAGTTGTTTTTAGTCTTAATGACCAATACCGTACGATGAAACTGAGATCTTGGGTGCGGTCTATCAAATCAAAGTCAGCCGCCACCTCAGCAGTAGCAGTAACCCCAGACCAAACAACAGGGGGCAATGATTAAAACCATGAAAAAACTTATTTTCCTAACAATTTTTCTACTGTTTCCATTGAGCATTTTGGCTCAAGATACAATCCCTGCGACTTCACAGGTCAGCGTTAATGTGCCTGATACGAATGCTGAGAAGTCAGCTCAGAAAAGGGAATTTTTGCGACCCGAATTATGTTGGCGCACAGTTCAGTTTCAAAATGAACGTCGAATTATATCTTGACGATTTACTTTCCCAGATTCACAAGCGATTTGGGGTTAATTTTTTGATGGGACAGAACGTTGGAAATTTACCGATAAACATTAGAAGCGATGAACTTCCGTGGACTACGCTTTTGCGGTCACAGTTGTTTTTATCGGGTGTTAGAGCAACTTGTATCGGAAACAATACGATTCAATTGGTAAAAAACACAGAACTAAAAACACTACAAGACAATCAGGAAGTAAAGACTAGTTTTATCAAGTTGAAATATCTTCAGCCGTCAGGTGGCAGCAATGTGGATGTTGCCGGAAGGAGTTCAGGTCAAGGCGGTGGTGGTGGCGGTCAAGGCGGTGGTTGTCAAAGTGGCGGTGGTGGACAAGGAGGAGGCTCGCAAGGCGGACAAAGTGGCGGACAAAGTGGCGGCTGCGGTAATTTTGAAAAGCTGCTTTTTGAAATCGAAAAGATTCTTGGAATCAGGTCTGCAACCAATAGTGGCGGTGGCGGTGGCGGCGGTGGTAGCACCCAAAATTCATCTGAGCCAATTAAAACAAACAGATCTGTTTCTCAGATTCCGGGACGAAATATTTTGCTAGTTCGGGCAACCGATGAGGAACTTATCTTAATCAATCAAATTATTGGAAAAGCAGATAGACCACCATTTCAAGTAATAATTAAGGGATTGGTCTATACCGCCAATGAAACTCGTCTGAGAGACATCGGGGTGCAGACAAGTATTACCGCCGGAACAGCTGATGGAAGGTCAACCAGTTCTATTTTAGGACATACTTTAGGTGGTGCCGGAACGCTATTTGATTTTTCAACCATAATCGGGACGGTTGACTTTTCGGTGCAGGCAAATGCGCTTCAGCAAAATGGGATTATCTCAATAAAATCTCGCCCCTTTGCTACTGTTTTAGATGGAGAAACGGCAGACTTGGAAGTAGGGCGACAAATTCCTGTTCTGACGCAAGGTAGCATCGTGGGCGGTCAAGCCGGAAATCTTGAGTTTATCGGAGCATCAAATCTGCTTTCTGTCACTCCAGTTGTCATTGACGATGATGACGGAAAACCCGTTGGCGTAAATCTAAATTTACAACTCGAATCGAATGAGGTAGATACAGCAGTTATCAGCCAAGGCATTCCAACTGTTAATCGGCGTTCGATTCAAACCCGTCTGGTTTTTAATCAGGAAAAAACCATCATTTTGGGCGGTTTTACGGTGGATTCAAATAGTAATGATGTCTCAAAAACCCCCGGATTAGGTGATCTTCCGATTTTAGGATGGCTCTTCAAACGAAAAGTTAAACGGTCTGAGATAAATCGTTTATATTTTGCCATTTCGGTTGAAATTGTTCCTTACGGATCGTTGATTGAGCCGGTCAAAGTTCCGGGAGTCACGACAGATATTCCAACTGTGACACCTGAAATGATTAAACCATTAGGCAAAGAAGCCCAATCAAATACGTCACCCCCACAGACAGGAAATACATCGGCAGGAAAAGTAGTAACAGCGGCAAAACCAAAGGAGAATGAGAAAAAACCGTAAATTTTAGAAATGATTTTTTGTGCGTCTCTCTAAAACCTCATTGGGATTTTAGAAATTAAAGAATCCAGAGGTCAGCACCAAACGAATAAGGAAGTAGTAATATGACTCAAGAAAACCTTAGTGGCAACGGAAATGGCAACGGCAAAATCAGTTTAGGGGAAGCCGTTGATAATGCCATTGACTTCATAATTATCCCCAGAAAGGTGGAAATTGAGGATTTGCCGGATAGCACCGATCAGGCAACCATCAATCAGACCGAAGAAAATGTTGCTTTGGCAGTTAGAGACCGGCATTGAGAAAAAAATCAATGTTGAGCATCTGCAACAATTTTCACAATATTTGAGTAAAAAATCATCGAGTCGCTATCAGGCAATTGTATTCAATGCTTGGACAGGAAATTTTAATTCCAGACATTTTGAAATCGGCTTGGTTAATCTGAGAAATGGTGATCATCGCAATGGTGTCGTTCGCGCCTTACGAGCGAGTCCGTTTCACGTTAATTTTACTCCGCTGGACGAGGGGGTTTTTGATTATCTACATACGACCTTTTATAGCGCGCAAACTCAGTCGCTAATTCTCGAACATCAGCAGACCAAACAGTCTCAAAAGACAAAAAGTTGGGGCGAAGGCAAGAAAACTTTAACCGTTGAAGAGGCGTTGTCGGTTCAAGCGGCGGCGGAAGCTGATTTTCAAAATGAATTTGAAGAATGGATTGATTTAACCAATCTAGAGGAATACGAGCGCAATATTCAGCGGAGTGAATCCGAATTAACCACCCAAGAATTTATCCGCTTGATTTTAATGGAATTTTTGCGTTCCGGTTCTTCGGATATGCACATTGAGGCGGGGCAACCGACCGGGCGGATTCGTTTTCGGTACGATAGCGAAATGTTCACGCGCTGGGATCATATCCCCTTTGTCAAAATCAAACAATTAGCGATGGGAATGGCTGAAACTTCGGGCAAAGATGCTACTCAGATGAAGTTTAAGGATGTTGATTCGACCATCAAAGTAAGGGCTTTGCGCGATGGCGTTCCGGCAGATGTCGAGCTTCGGTTTGCTTCTCAGCCCACTCTTTATGCTCCATCAATTGTTTTGCGCTCGCAACTGAAACCGATTCGAGACATTGATTTGATTGGATTTCTGCCCCGCCAAATTGCTGATTTGAAAGCCGCTTATTCACAGAAACGCGGAATTTTGGTGGTGACAGGCGCAACCGGATCGGGTAAAACCAACACCTTGGAGGCAATTTACGCCCAACTCGAAGAACCTGATACACATAAAATTATCGAAATCGGTGAGCCGATTGAAATTCGTTCGCCGTATCGGACTCAGATGAGTTTGCGTCCAAATACGCCTTTTAGTTGGTGGGATGCTTTTTATTCTTGTCTGCGGGCTGATCCCGATATTATCGGAATTGGCGAATTGCGTTCAGCCGAACATACTTCGGTTGCCATCAATGCTGCCTTAACCGGACACCTTGTTTTATCTACTTTTCACGCGGCAAGTGTAGAAGATACTTTGTCCAGAATGTTTCAGATGGGGCTTCCGCGCGAAAATCTTTCAACCGGATTAAATTTAATTCTGGCGCAAACGCTGGTCAAAAAGTTGTGTGAAAGATGCAAAGTGATTGATGAAATGCCAACCAATATTTACGAAAATGTTGTTTATAAAAGTGTTGGATGTCCTGAATGTTTTAATAAAGGAACACGCGGACGAACTGCGATGGCTGAATTGCTTTACTTTAATGATGAGGTAAAGGAATGGGTGCAAAACCGAAATCTGACGGCTCGGGATGTGGTGCAAAAAGCAATGCACGCGGGGTATTTGATGCCTTTGAAGAGCATAGCGAGAGAAAAGGTACTTGCCGGTATTACTTCAGAAATGGAAGTTGCCGCCGTGCTTGGCTTGGTTGAAAGCAAACGTCAATATGCCAATCGCTCGTATGAATCTTCGACTTCAGTTTCGGCTATGAATCAAGAAACAAGCGGGCATCATGAAGAATTTATTGAAGGCGAAATTGTCGGATAGCGGTTAAGACGCGGAGATAGGGAGATGGGGATAATCAGAACTAAGGAGCAGTAGCGACTTGGTAAATCTGAAATCTGAAATCTGAAATCTGAAATTTGGAATCTGAAATTATTAGGAGAAATATGAACGAAGTCAAAAGCACAATAAACGCCACTACAACGCGACGGATTGCAATCAATAAAAATCGTCCGAATGTGGCTTCACAGGCGCATCCTTTTGATAATTCGGCTGGACAGAATCTTTCGGACAATGGTTTTAACTTTACCGGAGTTGATTCTTTAGGTGAGCCGATTAAAGGGTTTGTTCAAACAACAGAGCCAAATCTAGCGGAAAAGGAACTTGAGCGTGCCGGAGTTCGAGTTTATTCGATTAGTGAAAAAAGAGGCGCACGGCAAAAAAATCGTCGTCCGACCAGCGTTGAATTGGCAACTCTGGCTGAACAATTTGGTGATTTGATGGAAATCGGCGAAAGCCCGACTCAAGTTTGTCGTTTATTGGCATACGCGCAAACTAACAAAGTTTTATCAAATGCACTCATCAATGCAGGTGAATTGGTGATGAACGGTTGGAGTTTATCCGAAGCCTTTGCCGCGCAAAAGGATCATAAAGGCGAACCGCTTTATCCTGTGACTTTTATTTGTGCCTTGCGAATCGGTGAAGAGGTGGGAACTGCCGCCGATGCTGAAAGCGGTAAAAATAAAAGTGCTTTTCTGCTTACTTTGCATCGTTTTGCCGAAGCCGAGAAAAAGGCAGATGCGATTCGTTCGAGTATTCGTTCGGCAATGATGTATCCGATTGCGGTGGTAGCTTTTTGTTTCATCGCCGTGGGAATTGTTGAGTATTATGTGATGCCCAGAATGGTAGAGCTATACACTTCGCTGTTGACTGGCGATGATGCCCAATTGCCTTATATTACACAAATTATGATTATGGGGTCAGACTTTCTAACCAGTTGGTATGGAATCGTCTTTATGATTGCTTTAGTCATTGGGATAGCCTTCTTTATCCAATGGTCAAGAACTACGGAGGGGAGCGACAGATTAAAAGTAATGTCTTTGCGTCTGCCTGTTTTTGGCACGTTTTTTAGACATTATTACGCGGCTCAGACTCTTCGCACTATGGCAATGTTGGCGTCGGGCATCCCATCAATGACCGAACGCTTTTTGGTCGCTTCGGAAACATCAACGAATCCCGAATATAAACAAATGCTGTTGCACGTTCGACATCGTTTTATTACCGAATCAACTGATTTACATAAATTATTTGTGCCGTATCCATTTTTGATGGGCAAGGAATTTGCGGGCGTTTTGATGACTTTTGAAAAGACTGCCGATATGCAAAACACTTTTCATAATTACGCCAAAGTGGTCGAAACCCGCGCCGAACGCGAACTCGAAGCCGTTCTTTTCTGGCTCCAAAATTTCGCCATTGTGCCGGTTGGCATTTTTGTCGGATTTATCGTGGCGGCTTTGTATAGTCCGATGTTTGAATTAGCGGGAAGGATTGGAAAATAGGTAAAGAAAATCAATAGTAGTTGACTGGCAAAAGGGGAAATGAAATGTTTGGAAAAGTAAAAAACTTAATAAAAAGTAAAAATAATTCTTATCATGAAAATGGATTTTCTCTACCCGAATTATTGATAGTAATTCTTATCGTTGTGGTCTTATCAACCTTTGCGGTGATGGAATATCGTGCCTCAAACGCGAGATTTAAACGGATAAATATTGCAACGGAACTTAAAGTTTCATTTGAACGGGCAAGATTTGATTCGATCAAACGTCGGGCAGAAGCTACGGATATTCAAGCGAAAGTTTTAGTTGCCGAAACAACAATTTCTTTGGCAACTGATAATAATTTAGATGGCGACATTATTGATTCAGGCGATAGTGTGGCAACTGATTTTGCGGCTCAGAATATAACCATTACCAAGTATGAGGATGCTACGGTTCTCCCTGTCACCGTTTATTTTAATCAACGTGGCGAAGTAACTGCGATTGATGCAAATAATGCAACTGTCAAACCTATTTTTTATGTTTGCAACTCTCCTTTTAACACCCCGAATAGTAGCAATTGTAATATTGTTTTGATTTCATCAACCGGAACTGTAAATATGTTGGCGGGAGGCGCAACTCCGCCGGGGTTTGCTGCACCGCCCATTACATCGGTTGCACCTAGCGATTTTATTAACACCTTTGTTTCGTTATTTACGGGAACACCTGTGCCAACGCCGACTCCAACGGAGACTCCGACTCCAGAGCCGACCCCGACTCCAGAGCCAACTCCGACTCCAGAGCCAACTCCGACTCCAGAGCCAACTCCGACTCCAGAGCCAACTCCGACTCCAGAGCCAACTCCGACTCCAGAGCCAACTCCAACGCCGACTCCAACGCCGACTCCAACGCCGACTCCAACGCCGACTCCAACGCCGACTCCAACGCCGACACCGCTTGTTGTTCGGCATCTGCGCCATCGAATGTTGTATTTGCAAAGAATGGAAGTCCTAAAACAATTACGGTTAATTACAGTAATGCAGTAAGCACGTTGTTCACGATTACCAAAACAGGCTTTATTACAAGTGTTTCACCTACTAGCACGACAAATTTGGCTAGTTCGGGTAGTTTCACCATCAGTGTTAATTATCCAAATGGAGCTCAAAGCGGAACAAGCACAGTAGTTATTTCAGGATGTGGTTCGCCCAAACCGTTAATGTGACTGTCAATTAAATGTAGGAGAATGAAAAGTATGATTGAATTAAGAAATAGTGAGCTTAATGACAAGCGACTTAGCCAGAGTATGAATGGTAAAATTAGCTTCAAAAAAGATATTGGTTTTACTGTTGTTGAAGTAATTGTTGCCGCTTCCATCATGATAATCTTGTGCGTTGGAACACTTTCGGTTTTCAGTTTCGTGGTCAAACTTAATCAGGGTAATAATTTACGCTCTCAAGCATTAACAGTTCTCCAAGCCGAGGCGGAGTTTTATCGAAGTTTGAAATTTGTGCCGGATCAGACCATTTCTTCAATTGATCTTCAAGCCGGAACGAAGGCTCAGAAAACAGCTACCAGTAGTGATGGAACGCAATTCTACATTAATGTGACGATTACAAATAAATCATTTAACCCTACGAGTCCAACCACCGAAGCAAACTGCACTTTCAAAGAAATCAGAATAGTTGCTACTCCTGTTAATCCAAAACAAGGTTGGTTAGCAAATCTGAACACGGATTTAACACTTCAACGGGTTCGGATAAATTAGATTAAGGAAAAATTATGAGTAAAAAAATTATACTTAATGATTCTGATGATCCCAAGACAACGACATTTTAGGCTACTCTTTAGTTGAACTTCTTCTTGCCTTGGCTCTGACGCTCATAATTTTGGGTGTGGCGGTGGGTGCTTTTACACAAGCATTAAGTATGCGTTCCAGCGAAGGAAGCCGAACCGATGCGCTCACTTCGGTGCAAGCCGCTATCAATATTATGTCACGCGAAATTTCAAATTCAGGCTATGGCTTAACCACAAATGGAATACCAGTAGATACTAATGGAGTAGCGGTAGATTCAGATAATAAACGTCTCCATTTTCGAGCTAACACAACTAATACTTATCCATCCAATTCTGACCCCGGCACCGTCAATGCGGGTGAAGACATTACTTTTTTTTACGACGCAACTTCAAAATCTGTAGTTCGATATGATGCTGTAACTGGCTTGACATCCGGGTGTTATTAATCGGGTCAGCGATGTTGAATTTGGATATTTTGACTATTCTTCAAACACTTTTAGCGGACCTAATCCTGTTCCGACAAAAAATACAGGACGGGTTCAAATTACCTTAACGGTATTTATGCCGGATGTTGTTGGTCAGCCCAAAGATCAAACTGTCCAATTTCGGACGGACATTACTTTAAGAAATTCGCCCTATATGTTAGGTCAATATTAATCATTTAGACAAAGAATTATTTTATATCGGTAAAATAATTCCAAACATTTACAAAAATCTCGCGGAGGTAAAAATGAAAGACGAAAGTAAAATCAATCGAAAATTTAACAAGAATGAAAGCGGTGCGGCTTTAGCTACGGTAATGTTGGTTTCAGTTTTACTACTCACGGCTATAATCGCCTTGCTCTCAGCGGCGGGGAAACAGTCAAGAAATGTAACTGATGTGCTTTCTGAATCAAAGGCTTACTATGCCGCCGAGAATGGGCTTCAATCCACCGTCAACATTCTCCGAAACAAAAATGTTACCTACAATGAGGCGGATACCAGCGGAACCCTCGAAGGAGCTGATTGGTTGGTTTATGATTATGTCAATGGGTCGGATAAGCGGGTTGTCGTTGACAAGGGGGCTAGTGTTTACAATCCTCAATTAGGAACTGCATATAGTATTAGTGTCGAAGACCCTGATGATAGTAGTGACTCGCTCACTTTTTATACATCAGGCGTATTTCTTTCGTATGGCGAAGCTGGAAAATTCACCATTTCCAATGATTATAAAACAATCTATATTTGTTCAGCTGCCCCCTGTAATACGGCAACGACTCGGACTGAGTATAGTTTTACTGATGAAGCTAATACTGCTGTAAATTTTTTAGCCGTGCATGATAATCCCAGACTTGGAAGATTTACAAAAACGGATGTCAATGGTGGTGTTGATATTGGGGCTAATGAAATAAAGTTTAGAATTGATTATCATATCTCTTTACCTCGTGAAGGCTTACGGAACATGCGTGGTTCAATTACAAAAACAGGCTCGAATTTCAATGTTACTTTTCAATCACAGAATTATGAATTGTTAGGTAGTTTTATTGAACTCTGTTCGGGAACATCTGGCGGACCCGGATGCGCTGATGTGACACTTACTTTGCCAGCCAATACTGCAGTTCCTTTTTATGCTTATATGACTCCGATAGAGCCATATCGTCTCAGGGTGCTGGCTACTGGATATGGACCAAATGGAGCGAAAAAACAGTTTGAGGCATTTATTCAAAAGAATTTTTTCAATGATTTCGGCGCACCTGCGCCTCTAATGATGCAAGGTCCGGGAGCGGAATTGACCTTTGATCCGGGAAATTCATCAGTCTTTGAAATCAATGGTGCTACTACTACAGATGGCTTTATTGTTCCCTCCGTCGGAGTTGTAGATCAAGCAGGTCTTACTAATGTAATAAATGGTATTCCTAACAATAACCATAATATTCAACCCGCACCTGCAATTGTAACCGATGTTCCTGATTGGATGGCAACTCCGCAAAATCTTGATGATTTGATAGTTAAACTTCGCCAAACAGCAATTAACTCGGGGCGATATTATGACCATCCGTCTTCAAATCTAAATAATGTTGGCGACTACACAAATGGTTCAGGCATTACTTTTTGTGAAGGCAGATTGTAACTGCGGCAGTAGATGGTGGCGGTATTTTGGTGGTGACAGGACAATTACACAACATCGGCGGTTGGAATTTTAAGGGGTTAATTATCGTCACGGGTGAGGAAGGTTGGCTCAGAAACGGCGGCGGCAATGGAAGCATTACAGGTAATGTCGTAATTGCTCCATACACCTCCGCAGACCTTTCGCCAAACATCTTTTCGTTACCACCAAAATATGAGGTGACGGGCGGTGGTAATTCAGATATTACCTACGGAACAATAAATCTGGAAGAAGTCTTTAGTGGAACAGGCGCAATCAGCAATTTTGTGCTAGGTGTTTCGGAAAAATAAATACTTTTGAAACTGATTAATAAAAAAAGGCTTCGCTCGAATTTGAATAAAGCCTTTTTATGATTGAACATCATAGCTTTGGAAAAGATAAAAATGATTTTAATCTCGGAAAAATAACCTTTAAATAAGCCTTGTTCTTCGAGGCTTTTTTATTTTTATCACAAAATCCGTAACCTTTTTATTGATAGCGACACTTCAAAATGGGGGAGGTTTGCAAACGAGGCGAAAAGTAAAAGTTTCAATTCAAAAGATAGCCATTAAAATAAAGTTTTTTAAGGTTTTAGAAAGACAATGTAATTCTTAAAACATCGAACAAAAACATTGACTTATAAAAAGTTACGGGGATATTATCAATAAACCGAAAGACCGATTAAAAACTATTTTCTATTTTTATTGTAATTTTTTGCCAAAAAAAGTCATTAAAAATAAAAGGATTAAATATGATTTTTAAAAATATATTCAAAATGAGATTTCTAAAACCAACCTGTTATTTATTATTTTGCTTAATCTTTCTTGGTAAAGTTTCTTTTGCCCAAGAAACTCCAAATAAACCTCCAATGTATGTTTTACAAGTTGGGATTAGCGAATATAAAAACATGAAAAAATATCCTGAATTAAAGGGTAGTATCAATGACATTGTAGAAATGAAAAACCTTTTAATGAGTGATCGTTTTAATATTCCCGAAAGTAATTTCAAGACTTTACTTAATGGCGATGCCAAGAAAACTCGTATTTTCGACCTTTTTCAAATTCATCTGATTGATAATGCCAAAAAATATTTTGAAAAAACAAATGATAGGGAAAATGGAGCAATAATTCTTTTTCAATTTAGCGGTCACGGCTCACAAGTTCCTGACTCAAATCCAAAGGATGAGATAGACAAAAAAGATGAAACTTTTGTCACCTGGGATAGCGAAGATGAATTTAACAAAAATTCTGACATCACTGATGATGAAATTTTTGAATTGACCTCAAGATTAAGCAAATATACAGATAATATCGTTTTTATTTTGGATAGTTGTCATTCCGGTTCGGGAACTCGTGATGGTGGCGATGTTCGTCGGGTAGAGGCTCGAAAAACCACTCCGACCCCCGTTTTAAAAGAAAAAAACAAGTTCATTCAGATAAAGAAAACCGTAGCAGACAATAGTCAAACTGATTTTCTCCCCGCCAGTGATAAATACATTGTAATTTCTGCTGCCAAATCAGAGGAATTAGCAATTCCGATCAATCATTTTGCAACCGAACAGAGTCAAGAACCAATCTCCTTCGGGTTACTTACGTTTTGTTTAATCGAAGAATTAAAGAATGCGAAATCCGATACAAGTTATGAACGATTGATGGAAAATGTCTCTAAAAATGTCAAGACCCAAAACCCTTCGCAAACCCCGCAATTAGAAGGAGACGGAAAACGCTTTGTTTTTCAGGGCTTGGCAAAACGCGAAGACTATTCGATAAAAATTCTGGAAACTAATCCAACCAAAAAACAAATTACCATCAAATCTGGTGCGATGCAGGGCATTACTCCCGAAACGATTATTGCCGTTTATGATAAAGGTTTATCGGAATTTCAAGGCGAAAACGGCAGAATTGCCACCGCTAAAATTACAAATAATGTTTTTGCCGATAAATCAATTGCCCAAGTAATTAGCTCAATGCGGGAAATCACACCGGAAGATCACGTTGTAATTATTTCCCCTGAATTAGGTGCGAAAAAACTCAAAGTTATGTTAGAAGGCGAAGACCCTGCAAAACTAACCGAAAAAGACAAAACCAATATTTCCCAATTGAAAGAAAAATTAGTAACGAGAAAAAACGGTCAAATTGTCAGCCAAGAGGTTGATTTAATAAACGGAACTTGGCGGGATAAATCAAAAAAATGGGAAGTGATTTTGTTGAAAGATGAATTTGGAAAAGTATTTCCCGATTCAAAAAATAAGCAGGTTTTATGCAAAGATTTGCCGGCAACCAAACAAATTTATTATTTAGCCGGAAAGGATTTTGTTCCGCTTTATGGAATCTGCGTGGACCCGGAAAGTCCCGAAGCTGTCAACAAAATCGAAAAATATTTGCTTCATATTTCAGCCATTCGTTCGGTCAAATCAATCAAAAACGATAAATCCGGCTTAAACGCGATGATTCAAATCACGCCATATCTTTTGAAAGAGCCGAAGGTTGAAAATGGAAAGATTGTGGATTTAAAAAAACAGGCAATGGTAATCAATTCACTTTCTAAAGCATTTCCGATTTATTTTGAAGATAGATATTGGTTAGAGATTAAAAATAATTCAAACAAGGATTTGTATTTTACTATTCTGAATATCGGAACAGACGGAAGCGTCAAGGTATTGTTGCCTGATCCAACATACGAGCAAAGCGAGGGAGTTATGATTAAAAAAAATGGAGGTATTTCTAATGAGTATAAATTAAACGCTCCATTGTTCAAAAGCACTCCGCCCGCAGGGATTGAAACCTTGAAAATTATCTTTTCAACCGAACAAATTAAGCGGAGTGATTTTGAGTATTTAGAGAGGTCGGCACTTAGAAGCAAAGGAGGGGGAAAATCGCTTTCCGATTTGCCGGATTGGACTACGGCTGAAATCAATCTGGAATTAAAAGAGCGGATAAAGCCGTAGATAGAATGAGATCTTCGCTACCTCAAACCTTATGATTTGAGACTGATGAGCAATAGAAACAAATGTTAAATAAATTCAATACAATAATAATTTTGATTTTTTGTTTAGGGATGGTTTCCCTAGCTCAAAACTTGCCCGAAAAAACAATTTTTGGAGGCAATAGCCAAAAGATTATTAACCTTAAAATGAATAAAGGCTCTGTCGTGTCTCTTGAATTACAAGAAAAAAATAACGATCTTATTTTGAAAATTTATTCAGCCAATAAATTGTTAAAAACCTCAGATTTAAGCGATGGATACGGTTATGAGCAACTGACTTTTATGGCTGAAGAAGATTCGGAAATTACGATTGAAGTTTTAGCCAAAACCAATTGGAGAAAAGGCAGTTTTGAGGGGAAATATGAAATCAAAAAGACCGCTGATTCGATTGATCAAAGGAATATCGAAATCGAAAACTCAATCAATCAGGCAAAACAATTATTTAATCAAGATACTGAGGAAAAAGTAAAAGAAGCCATCAACGAGTTAAAAAATGCGCTCGAAATTATTAAAAAACAACCTTACGAAAGACGTTATTATATGCTCCAAACGCAAATATCAATGGACTTAGGGAAATTCTATGTGGAGTTAGACGAATCTGAAGATGCCAAAAATTATTTGAATCTTGCCGGAAAAACCGGCTTTATCATTGATGGATTTGGCGGTTCATTTTCTTCTATTATTTTTGGCGAATTGTTTTTGAGCCGTTCTCTTTGCAAAGACGCTCTGCCTAGATTTGAAGAGGTTATCAATAATTCAATAAACCTCAAGATTGAAAACCTTGAGGTCAGAGCCTTAATTGGCAAAGCGAATTGTTTGCTCATAGATAAAAAGTTTGCCGAAGCTAAACCTATTTTTGAACTGGCGCTAAAGAAAGCCGAAACTTTTAACGATTTTCGACTAATTACCGATGCTTCTATCGGTTTAGTCAATGTTTTTATCCACGAAAAAGATAAAACCTCCGCCCTTTTTTATCTTGAGCAAGCTGAAAATAGTATTAAAAAGATTGGCTATGAACGTAGAACCCCCGAAGTTTTTTCTCTCAAGGGAGACATAGCACTAATAAAAGACGGGATAGATTTAGCACTTGTGCAACATAAATTAGCCATCCAAGCGGCTGAAAAAAGAGGAAATCGGAATCAAACTAGAAAATCATTAGAAAAAATTACTGAACTTTTGCAAAAGGGGGCGAGGGAAGAATTTTTAAAATGGTATGAAAATAATAGGTCACGCTACGACAGTTATTATCTTGATGAACCTCGAATGAGATTAAAATCAACTGTCGGAAGTTATTATTATGAAATAACCAAGTATTTTGAAGCAGGAAATCTTTATGAAGAATGTGCGGAAATTGCTCGTAAATTAGGCAAAAAAGATTGGGAAGCATCTTGTTATAACAGTGCCGGAAGTGCCTACACTTACAGAAGCGTGAAAAACAATAAATCATCTCCTGCTTATTACCAAAAAGCAATAGACCTCTCAGGTGAAAACACTAAAGAAAGAGCCTTGTATCTAAAAAATCTTGGATCGTGTAGTTCGTGTGATAAAGACATTAAACTTCTAACGGACTCATTAAATATCTATAAATATTATAATGATTATGAAAATATGGCAGGAGTTTACAATGAAATAGGACATATTTATTATGAAACAAATCCTGATTTATCAAGAGAAAATTTTAATGAAGCCATAAAAAATGCCGAAAAAGGGAAAGATAAATTAATTCTTGTAAATATACTTGAAATATCTGCCCACCAGGTTTCGGGTAGAAAAATATCTACTCGAAGCTGCCTCGAATGAAAAAAATCTCCTTGAATGTCTATCTATTCTCGAAAAAGAAAAAACGAGATGATTATGCTTATTGGAGAACCAAAGCTGAGATTTTAGAAGATCTAGGTGATATTTATAGAGTTGACCTAAACCAGAATTTAATATTCTACAAAACGGCTTTAGACATATTTATTAAATTAGAAATGCTCCAAGATCAGGCAGATGTGTTTTTAAAAATTGCTCAAATCTCACGAAACAAACAAAATATTGAGGAAGCAGAGATAAATTATCAAAAATTATTAGAATTAAACAAACGAATTCAGTTGGTAAGAAGAAATAGTTATATTAGCTCAACTATTTATTTTTATCTTCAATTCGGAAAGTGTAATCAAGCCGAAAAAGTTGGGGATGATTTCCAGTTGACAATGCCTTTCAATTTATTGGACATTTCAAATTGCTATCGAAACAACACACAATATTCAGAAGCTAAAAAAGCGATAAAGAAAGCCGTAGAATTGGCAGATGCAAATAATAAATTGATATTTTTGCAACACCAATTTTCACTTTACAAAGATTTGGGGGAATTTAAAGAAGCTAAAAAATTAGGAGAAAAAATTCTTCAAGACTATAAAAAAACAAAAGCAGATTTTTCAGACATTGTTTATTATTTGGGAGTCATTGAGCAAAAAAACAATCCCGCAGAAGCCGTAAATTTTTACCAACAAGCATTATTACTGGCGAAAAAGTTTGGCAATAAAAAACTTGAGGCTCAAACATTTGGTAATTTAATGAATACTTTCCAATCCCTCAAAAATCCTTATTTTGCTATATTTTGGGGAAAGAAATCGGTAGAAAAATATCAAGAATTGAGAAAGGAAATCAAAGATTTTACCAAACAGCAACAAACCGATTTTTTAAAATCTATCGAAACTACCTATCGTCAATTAGCTGATATTTTGATCGAACAAGGACGGTTTTTTGAAGCGGAAAAAGTCCTCGATTTATTGAAAGAATATGAATATAACCGATTTATTCGAGGGGCTGAAACGGATAATGAAATCAATAATTTTATCACCTTGCCAACCAGTCCAAAAGATTTAGAAATAATCAAAGAATTCGATAAAATTGCTAAAGATATTGTTGCGATAGGGGTAGAAGTTGAAAAATTAGAAAGCGAAAAAAACACTCTGGGCGATAAATTTACGGGTCAAAAACAATTAGACGATAAAATCAAATCGTTGGAACTCGCCAATCAAGCCTTTAGAATTTGGTTGGAAAATACACAATCTAAATTTATTAAAGAAACAAAAAATAAAGAAACCGGCGAAGTTATTAAAGAAGATAAAAATCATAAAGATTATATAGATTCTGACAGTAGTTTTCAGTCCAAATTAAAAAAATGGGGAGAAGACACGGTCTTAATTTATACTCTTTTAAATGATGATAGATACAGAGTTATTTTGACCACCCCTAACACCAGAACTGCGTATGAAAGTGAGATAAAGGCAGAAGACTTAAACAAAAAAATCTTTAAATTTAGAGAGCAACTTAGAAACAAAAGCGTTGATCCAAAAGAATTTGCCATTAAACTCTTTGATATTTTATTTCCACGAGAATTTAAAAAAGCATTAAAAAAGGCAAATGCAAAAACTTTACTTTGGTCATTGGACGGGACGCTTCGATATATTCCTCTTTCAGCATTGCACGATGGAACGGATTATTTAGTAAAAAACTACCAAAACGTGGTTATTTCTCCGCTCTCAAGACAAAAAATTTCAGAGCCAACTGATAATAAATGGAAAGTATTAGGTTTTGGCGTGAGCGACCCGGCAACGGTTGAACTTGAGGTTGAAGCACAGGAACAAGACAAAAAGATAGTGTCCAAAAAAATCCCAATCTCCTTTCGCAAATTACCCAATGTTCTGACCGAATTGAAAAATCTTAAAGATATTTGGGGGGCAGATACTTATTCTGATGAGCAATTTTCGCTGGAACAAATGAAGACCAGTCTAGGGGCTTCGCAAAAGTATAATGTCTTACATTTTTCGACTCATTTTTATCTTGGCGGAGACGACAAAAGTTCATTTATGCTGTTGGGAAACAATCAAATGTTAACGGTCAGACAATTTTCGACCATTTACCAATTTGATTTTGATGATTATGAACTTGTCACCTTATCAGCTTGTGAAACAGCCTTTGATGGAATTGAAAATCTTGAGTTAAGGGCAAAGAAACAAAGCCAAAATAATGGAGTCGAATTCGATTCATTATCAAAAATAATCACCCGCAGATCTGCCAAATCCGCCTTAGCCACGCTTTGGAAAGTAGATGATGAGGGAACAGCCGTTTTGATAAGCCGATTT
Source organism: Pyrinomonadaceae bacterium (assembly GCA_963779235.1). Lineage (GTDB taxonomy): Bacteria > Acidobacteriota > Blastocatellia > Pyrinomonadales > Pyrinomonadaceae > JAIBCC01. The sequence goes on along the minus strand of CAVZXI010000018.1, from coordinate 169,629 downwards.
TATCAAATCAAAAAAGATAAACCTGAGCTAACCAAATCTGAAGCCCTCCAACTGGCGCAGAGAGATCTCCTTGATGGCAAAATAAAATCCAGCGGAAATGGCTGCGCCGGTCGAAATTCTGATCCGTTATGTCTGACAGATGATTGCCCTCAAAAGTTCACTTGTGACCCCAAAGCCCCTTTTTCGCACCCGTATTATTGGTCGCCATTTATTCTAATTGGAAATTGGAGGTAGAAAATGATTTTGTGGCGTAACCTTTTTAAATTTTCCGGCACTCTAAAATGAATTACAAAGAAGTTTTTCAAAAACTAAAATTAGGAGAAAAAAATGAATACTAAAACTATCAAGACAAATTACTTTTTCGGGCTAATTACGGTTGCCCTGATTTTGTTTGTCGCGTCAACCACAGTTGTTTCGGCAAAAGGTCGTAAATTCGGGCTTTTTGTGGGAATCAATGATTATCCCGAAACCATCGGACCACTTAGCGGCTGTGTCAATGATGCCGTCACCATGCAGGAAACCTTGGTTAATAAATATGGTTTTAAAAAATCCGACACCTCGCTTTTGTTAAACGCCGAGGCAACCCGCGATGGAATCATCAACAAAATAAAAGAGTATCAAAACACTGCATCCGAAGGCGATGTTTTCGTCATGCATTATTCCGGTCACGGCGGACTCTTTCCCGATAAATATTCCGAAGAGCAAGACGAAACAAAACTTGTCTTTTTTAACTATCTTGACGAAGATGGCAAAGAACAAGTTTTATATCCGCGTGATAAATATGATTCAACCCTAATTCCGGTGGATGCCGACCAAGACACCAGCGGAAAACCCTGGAAAAATGAAATTTTGGATGATGAACTCTATGCCTTGTTTTCGGAATTTACAAAAAAAGGGGTTCAAGTAGTTTTGATTTCCGACAGTTGTTTTTCAGGCGGAATTGCTAAAGCCGCGAAAACAAAAACAAAAGAACGTTTTGCTCCGCTCTTCCGAGTTTTTGGGGTTAAAAGCTATAAAGAAATAATATTTAAAGAGCCTGCCACCAAAAAAACTGCCACCAAACCAGCATTTAATAATTTGTATCTGACTTTAACCGGCGCGAATGTCAATGAAACTGCTTCGGATGGCGAACCAAAAGAAAAACAGATGGGATTATTTACCGAAAATTTGGTGTCAGCGTTAAACAAAAAAGGAGCAATTAGTTTGAATTATACAAAGTTGATGAGTTCAGTTGCTACAACTGTGAGAAAAAATGCTCTCAAAGTCGAACATAACCAAAATCCACAGCTTGATGCCAGGTTTGGCAATGCTGCTGCCAAAATCTTCAGTTTTCCGAGTGTTAAAACTGCGGGTAAATAGCTATCAATAAAATGGCGTTTGATAAAAAGGGGCTTCGCTCAATTTGAACGAAGCCTTTTTTTATCTCTTTTTCCACAAACTGTGGTAAATTTAGCAACCTAAATTTGAAATTCTCATTCCAAGGAGTGCTATGTTAAAACAAAAAATTGTCTTTTCTTTATTTTTCACGCTTTTAATGTTTTTTCCAACAAAAGATATTATCAGCCAAAGTCAATTAACTCCCAACAAAAAACTTGTTGAGGCAATGGCTGCCCTTGATGAAGGAAAGGTCGAGCAAGCCTTTAACCTGTTAAAAGAACATTATGAAGAGGCTCAAAAGTCAGGTAAAGAAGATTTTCAACTCGGCAATGCGGTAAATAGTTTAGGAGAATTTTATCGAAGGATAAATTCACTTGAAAAAGCTACGACTTTTTTAACTCGGGCTATAAAAATAGCCGAAAAAATTTCCGATAAATCTTTGGAAAGTGCAGCTAAGAACAATTTAGGATTGACGTTAGTTCAGCAAAGAAAATTTGACGAGGCTATTACTTTTTTTAACGAGGCTTTAGAAATTAGAAAGAAAGTTTTTGGAGAGGAATCTTCGGAGGTTGCGATAACCCTTGATAATTTGGGAATAGCATACGCTAATAAGCAGGATTTTAGTAAAGCGGAAGAATTTACCAAAAAATCACTTGCAATTTTTGAGAAAGAGGTGGGAATTTCCCATCACGACACGCTTTTAGCCACAGATAATTTAGCTCAGTTCTATCTGATGCAGGGGAAAATTGCTGATGCCGCAAATTTATACCAAAAACAAATTGATTTAACCGAAAAAGAATTCGGGACTGATTCGGCAAAACTAATTTCACCTCTCCGACAGTTAATTTTGATATACGCCAAGAATCCTGATTACCCGAAACAAGAAGTGCCTCTTCGTCGAATTTTAATCCTGCACGATAAAAATAATATTGCCGTTTATCCTGACAAAGTGTATTACTCTACTTTACTGGGATATGCTCTGATGAAACAGAAAAAAAATGTGGAAGCGGAAAAATTCCTTCAAGATGCAGTAAATGGGATTGATGTTAAATCTGCCCTAAAAGCACCGGACGCAACCAATTTAGCCGTTTCAATTTACGTCCAATTTTTAAAGGAAAATAATCGAACAAACGAGGCTTCAGCCTTGGAAATTAAAATCCGAAAAATGTTTGAACAGTAATTTGGATTCGTAATATTGAATATTGAATCAAAAGAGGCTTCGCTCAATACTGAACGAAGCCTTTTCTTTATTGGAAAAATCCGCAATCCAAAATCCAAAATCGAATTACATTTCCATTCCCATACCGCCCGGCATTCCGCCGCCACTGCCTTTTTCATCAGGGACATCGGCAATCATTGCTTCGGTAGTGAGCATCAAACCGGCGATTGACGAAGCGGCATTTTGCATTTAATTTACGGGCGAAAGATAACGCCGATTATAGAACAGAAACTTTTTAAAATAAAAACTTTTCCCAAGGATGTCCTTTTTTTGCTCTGAATCTCGTTTGGTTAAATAGACAAAGAAAGACCGATAATTGCATTTCCTCTTTCCATCCTTATCTCCTGAATCCGCTAATCAGCACGACATCGCGGGTTTCTGTTCCGCGTGTGAGGGCGATTTGTTTTCCGTCGGGGGAGAGATTAAGTGACCAGATGCGTTCGCCGATGGAATTCGGGAGTTGTTTCGGTGTCCCGCCGTCAATCGGCTGTGACCAGAAGGTTTTTACACCATTTTTGTTGTCGAGATAGACAAACGAGCGTCCGTCCGGCATCCAACGAAAGGCATCAATATTCAAAGCAAAAGTTTTGACCGGTTTGCCTCCTGTTGAGGGAACGATGGCGATTTTACGTTGGGAATTTGGAGAATCCCACCATTGACAAATAAATTGTTTTCCGTCGGGCGAAAATACCGGATTCCGCGATTCGTGATCGGTCAACTGCACGGGCTGTCCGCCGTCCATTCCTACTTTCCAGATTCTTGTCGTATCTACGCCGACTGTGTAAATGACTTCCCGACTATCAGGCGAAATGTTCGGCTCAACGCTGAACTCGGTGGTCAACTGTTTTGGATTACCGCCGTCTATGTCTATTCGCCAGATATTGGGTGTTCCGTTTTGCTTTGACATATAAACGATGTATCTCCCGTCGGGTAAGAGATTGGGTTCATAAACCTGTTGGTTGGAGGTCAAGGCTTTCGGATTTCCACCGTGCGGGTCAACCATGTAGAGGTCATTGCTTTCGCTCAAAGCTCGGATATAAACCAATTTCCCATCGGGTGTCCATTGCGGACCGGTGCCATTCGAGATAATTTCCGTTGCTCGTGAGGGATCGCTGACGGGGGCAATCCAGATACTGGCTGTCACGGATTTCTGCACCGTCGCCAACATATTTGCTTCGTTTGCCAGACTCATCGAAGAATAGACATTATTCAAATCATTAGTTATCTTTTGGGCTTCTGGTGATGGAAAAGATATTTGCCAAAATGAGCTATTTTGTGCGGGCTTCTCACGGGCGAGGACGACAAAGCCTTTGCCATCGGGCAGCCATTCCCGCAGACCGAATTCACTAAATTTATGCGTTTCAAGCCGCGTTATCTCACCCGTTTCGACAGAGATGGTGGCGAGTTCCTGAGTTTTCGGGTTATTCGTGCCTACCCAAAGTGCGATTAATTTTCCATCAGGCGACCAATGCCCTCTACTGCTGGCTATCTCATCATTTCCTTTTAGTTTCACAAGTTCACGCGGTTCGCTCGCGTCCGCATCAGCAATCATCAAAATACTTTCGTCATTCTCCAAATCTTCAACGCCATATGTTATCTGCTTTCCATCGGGCGAAAAATTTATCCCGCCGTTGATACCGCTGAGAAACTTGCGAGGAGTCCCGCCCAGCACCGGCATTTGATACACGGTCATGTTGTTTGCCGTCCCCTCCAATACCGAGTAATACAAGTAATTGCTATCAGGCGAAAAGGATAATTCACGATAATAAATTTGGGCAGGCGGAGCAATTTGGGTGTTGCTGTCGGGAACGGCAACCTGTTTCAGCCACAGACTTGCTTTTCCTCCTTCAACGATTGAATAAGCCAGCCATTTACCGTCCCGCGAAAGAGCAACTTTTTCCTCGATGTTGCCGGAGTCCGTGATCTTTGTAATTTTTACCGATTCAAAGGGAATGTTTGTCGGCTGACTATCGCTGTATCGGTAAATCCCAAAACCGATTCCGGCAATCAGCAAGGCGGCGATTGTCAGATAGATAAACTTGTAGTCTTTGACCTGTTTGACAAAATACTCGGCACTTGCGGTTAATTGATTTCGGTTTTCATTGGTCGGCGTTGCTGGCAAACTTTGCGTTTTGATGGCGTTTTGATTCGGAACACGTCCCAAACTATCGTGAAGCTCTAATTCGTGTTTCGCACTTTTCAAATCTATCAACAAATCTTTCGCCGTTTGATAACGCTCTTTGCGGTCTTTTCTCAAGGTTTTGTGAACGATTCGCTCAATCTCGTGCGGAACTTCGGGTAGAATCTGACTAATCGGTTGCGGCTCATCTTTCAGAATTGAACTGATACTTTCCAAAGTCGTCTCGCCTTCAAAGGCTCGCCTTCCGGTCAGCATTTCGTAGAAAACAATTCCAAAACTGAAAATATCGCTGCGGGCATCATTTTTCTTGCCTCGCGCCTGTTCGGGCGACATATACGCCGCCGTTCCCATAATCATTCCCTGCGTGGTGTTGATTTGGGTGTTATTTTCGCCGGAAATGACTTCATTTTTCTTCAAAGTCAGTTTTGCCAAACCGAAATCCAAAACTTTCACCAAACCATCGGCGCGAATCATAATGTTTTCCGGCTTGATGTCGCGGTGAATAATTCCCGCATCGTGCGCGGCAGAAAGCGCGGCGACAATTTGCAGAACAATATCCAAAGTTTCGGACAAAGAAAGACGTTCGTTGCTGATGAGCCGTTCACGCAGAGTTTTGCCTTCGACAAATTCGGTGGCGATAAAATTCGTCCCGTTTTCGTCGCCGAATTCGTGAACGGTTAAAATATTCGGATGATTTAGCGCAGAAGCCGCGTATGCTTCCTGCTCGAAACGGCGCAGATAATTTTTGTTCTGACTAACGGCGGCGGGCAAGATTTTCAAGGCAATTTTGCGCTTGAGCCGCACATCTTCCGCCAAAAAAACTTCGCCCATTCCGCCCGCGCCAATTTTTTTGACGATTTTGTAATGTCCGATTTCTTGCCCGATTGATAAATTACTTTTGCTGAGAACAGTTTCGGCAAATTTTTCGACAGCAGGTTGTTCGAGATAATCGTTGTCAAACGAATCAAGTAATCTTTCTACTTCGCAGCGAAGGGAGGGATTGTCGGAGCATTTTTCGTTTAGATATTTGGTGCGTTCATCCGATGCAAGGTCGAGTGCAGATTGAAAAATTTCTTTGACTTTTTGATAATCTTCGCGGTTCATCAGCTAAATCTCCATCTTCATCTTCATTTCTTTAACAGACGGTTGATTTTTTCGTAAAGGCGTTCAATTTCTCCGTCAAGTCTTTGTAAATGTTCAGTTAACTCTTTTTGCGTGGTTTGGGATTGTTCTAACTCTTCGCGCAAACGGGCGTTTTCCATTCGCGCCCGACGCAGGGCAACTAACGGTGGACGATTGAGGCGTAACCTTTTTAGATGAAACTTTCCGGTTTCGGTTAAACCTGTCAAAAGCCCGTCGGATTCTTGGCGTAAATGCAAGGTTAAATCGTCTTGCTGAGGGTGAAGCAGTCTTTTTTCAGCAGTTGAGTCCGCCCAAAAATCACCTTTGATGCGGTTACAAGTCGTGCAGCAATAGACCAAATTTTCGAGTTCGTCACCGCCGTCCAGCGAGCGTGGTTTGAAATGGTCTAATTCAAGTTCGCTTCCCACATCTTCTTCGCGGACACCGCAATAACCGCAGGCAAAGTTGTAGGCACGGCGAACAGTTTGGCGCAATTCGGATTCGGTCATATTTTCAAGCAGCTAATTCGTGTAAAACTCGCTCACGTTCATTTTTTAAGGCTTCGTGTTCGATTCGCAAACTGTTTAATTGCGTTTTAGCTCGATTGACTAAATCATCTTGGCGTGAAGCAAGGGCGGTCAGAATAGCATTTTGCGTTTCGGTGTGACTGATTTCTTTTTGCAAAATGTTTTGTTCTTCGCGCTCACGTTCAAGCACAGGATTCAAGGTTTGCCATTCGGCTTGCTCCAATTCCGAGAGCAATTTTTCGAGCATTTGTGCATCTTCCACCGTCAATGAGTTTTCCAATTCACGCCGTTGCAGTTCGTTTAATTGTTGCTGTTTCGTTTCGTTCCACATAAAAAATCTCCGTTGGCAATTATAGCATTATCCATTTGTATCCTTTCTTTCAATTCTATTCGGGAATCCCAACTTTCCTGTCCAATCCATTAAATCGCGGGTCGTCTCGCAGAAAATCAAAAGTTAGAGTTACGCCTTGAGGCGTGATTCAACTGGAGCGGTCAAGCGTTAAATTGAAACTATTCAACGTAATTCACGCCTGAAGGCGTAACTCTAACTTTTTCCTACTCAGGAATCCCGACTTTCTTGACCAATTCCTTAAATCGCGGGTCGTCTCGCACGAAGTCCCAGGTTTTATTGACCTTTAGTTCGGTCAATTGCCTTTCACGCTCGTCATACGCTTTGTTCAGATATTCGATCGTCTTATCTTTGTCCTTGCCCCAGGCGTATGCGTGGACATAATCGATGGATTTAACATATCCGCTGGGGTCTTTTGCCTGTTTGGCGTTCAGTTCTTCGAGGCGTATTTCCTGACGCATCCGCCCGAAGCCATCCCAACCGCCTTTTTCGTAGGCTTCTTTCAATTTCGCAATATTTTCGGGTTTGGAATTTTTATTTGCCTTCAGACCAAGCAGGTGTTCTTCGACAGCTTGATCATATTTGCCTTGATCGGTATAGATTAAACTTTTGTCGTCATGAAAACGTTGTTCATTGGGAAATAGCTCATTCAACTTTTTGGTTTGTAAAAGTGCTTCGTCAAATCGTCCGGCACGTTGCAGAACAATCGGCACCCATCATTGATTACGAATGAAAATGGATCGAGTTCAACGGCTTTTGTTATTTCTCTGATTGCTTCATCGTGCCTGCTACTGGCAGACTAATAGTTCCGCATACCATTGATGAGCCGTCGCGTAATTCGGATCGAGTTCGATCGCCCGTTTGAATGATTTTTCCGCCCCTGCAAAGTCATATTCATAATTATAGAAGGACTATTGCCAATGATGCGTGGGCTTCCGCCAAGTTCGGATCAAGTTCAAGAGCCTTGAGTGCTGCTACCTTGGCTTGCGGCAAATACTCTTTGGGTCTGAAATCACCCCAGCTAGGAAACACAGAATAAGTATCGGCTAATCCGCTGTAAGCGAGGGCAAAGTTCGGGTCTTTTTCAATGGCTTGTTTGAAAAACACAATTGCCTTTTCAAATTCATTTATTTGCCGTTTGTTCCAATGAAAACGACCTTGCAGATAAAGCTGATAGGCTTCGTTATTGTCGGTGTATTTCTTCGCCAGCTTTTGCTCGCTTTCGCCCGACAGTTTTAGTTGCAGTTTGCTCACGATCTCGGCGACCATCTCGCGTTGGGTGGTCAATAATGTCCGACAGTTTCCGTTCATACTGCTCGCCCCACAGCGACTTGTTGGTGCGGGCATCCACCAACTCGACCGTGATGTTCAGATTGTCGCCCCGCTTGGTCATCCGTCCGGTCATCACCGCATCTACGCCAAGTTCGGTGGCAATCTTGGCAATATCAGTCTCCTTCCCCTTGTAACGCATCACCGAACTCGTCGGGCTAACCCGCAAATCAGGAATCTGCGTCAGCCGAAAAATCAACGATTCCGCCAAACCGTCGGACAAATAATCCGTATCGGCATCGGAATTTTTATTTTCAAACGGCATCACGGCGATGGAATTGATTTGTTTGGATGAACGATTGGCGAAGAATCCGAAATAAGCAATCGCGGAAATGATTGAAAGCAGAATGATTCCAATCATTGCCGTTGCAAGTTTATGAGTTTTTGCTGTTGTGACGGCATATTCGAGGCTTGAAGAGTTTGAGACGTTTTGCGTTGATTGTGCGTCTGATTCAGCTTTCGTTGCTTCGATTGATTTTGAACTGTAAATCGCCGTTTCATTCTCTTGAACTTGATTGGTTGTAACTTCTCGATTCGGCACGATTGAGCGTTCAAGTTCGCCTTGAATGTCCAGATTTCGTCTCAGATTTTTCAAATCAATCAACAAATCTTTCGACGACTGATACCGCATATCTGCATCTTTCGTCAGAGTTTTGCGGACAATTCGTTGTAATTCATCAGGCACGCTGTCCAACAATTTCGGTTCTTTTTCTAAAATCGAAACGATGGTGTGATTGATGGTTTCGCCTGTGAATGGAATTTTTCCCGCTAACATTTCATACAACACAACGCCCAAACTCCAAATATCTGTCCGAGCATCAGTTGGCTTTCCGCGAGCCTGTTCGGGCGACATATACGAGACCGTTCCCATCACCATTCCGGGATTAGTAAGTGGGGGAGATGGGGAGTCGGGGGGATGGGGAGATAAACTGAGTGTTGATTCATCTTCTCCCCTACTCCTTTTCTCCCCTTCTCCCTTTCTTTGAAGAAGTTTCGCCAATCCAAAGTCCAAAACTTTCGCATAACCATCTTGCCGAATCATAATATTTTCGGGCTTGATGTCGCGGTGAATGATTCCCGCTTGATGTGCCGCTGAAAGTGCCTCGGCGACTTGAACGCCGATGTTTAGAATCGAATTGAGCGAATTTGTTTTCTTGGGCGACAGATTTTCACGCAAAGTTTTGCCTTCGATAAATTCGGTGACGATGAAATTTGCCTCATCCTTTTCGCCGATTTCATAAACAGTCAAAATATTCGGATGATTCAACGCCGAAACCGCTTTCGCTTCCTGTATGAAACGATTCAGTTTATCGGCATCTTTACTAAATTCTTCATTCAAGAATTTAATCGCAACTTTTCTAGCAAGTTTCGTATCCTGAGCCAGAAAACACTTCGCCCATTCCGCCTTTGCCGATAGCAGAAATAATTTTGTATTGATTAATTATTGTTCCAGTTTGTAAATTCATCTGATTATCTGATTAAACGTAATCTGCAAGCAAAATAGGTCATTCATTAAATTTAAGCGAACAAATTGAGTCATTATTGGAAATAAACTTGATTCAAGTTAAGCCAAAGATTTGCTCGCGAATGAACGCGAAAAAACGCGAATAAAATCTTTTTTTCTTTTTCAAATGAATCAATTTGAATCCAAGAATCATAAAAATTCGCGCCGATTCGCGTGATTCGCGGGCAATTTCTTATTTCCAATAATCTCTAATGTCCAGGATTGAAAGATTTCTTCGACTTGTTGGTAATCTTCGCGGTTCATAAAAATGGCTGTAATAATCGAATCTACTTATTTAAAGCAACATTCGCCACAAAATCGGCTCAAATCGCATTATTTGTCGCCGAGTTCCGAGCGTAGCCACGCTTTTGCCATACTCCAATCGCGTTTGACGGTGGCGGGCGAAATCTGCAAAACTTCCGCCGTTTCTTCGATGCTCAAACCGCTAAAGTATCGCAGTTCAACGATTTGTGCCTGTCGCTCATCGAGTTCAGCCAATTCGTTTAAGGCTTTGTCTAACGCCAGCAAATTTATGTCGCGGTCTGTGGTGGCAACAGTTAAGGCTTCCTCAAGCGGTAGATGTTCGTCCCCGCTACCGCGTTTCAGACGATTTTGACTAACGGCGTAATTGACCAGAATCCTTCGCATCATATTTGCCGCCATCCCGAAAAAATGAGCGCGGTTTTGCCAATCTACAAAACGATATTCGATGAGACGGATGTAAGCCTCGTGAACTAAACCTGTGGTTTGCAATGAATGATTGGTGCGTTCGCGGTTGAGATAACGATGCGCCTGACGGTGAAGTTCTTCATAGACCAGCGGCACGAGATTGTCCATCGCTTCACGGTTGCCGCCGCTGCAAGCCTTTAACATCTCGGTTATTTCTCCGCGTTTTAGGGGCATCATCCATAAGAAATCTCGATTTATCTAAATTAAGTTGAATTTCTCTGCAATAATAAACCGATTCCAAATTCAAGTCAATAAAGTTCAGCGCGTTAGAGTTTCGTCTTTAGACTAATGGCATTAAGATAACGATGTTTAACAAATTAAGAAAAGAAATTGCCCGCGAATAAACGCGAATAAACGCGAATCTTAATTTTTCTACATCTGCGAAATCTGCGAAATCTGCGGCTAAATTTCCTTAACTTAATGCCATTGGTCTTTAGACGTGAACTGCCCAGTGACTCTCAACCAAGTTGTCATTAAACTTCTTGAATTTCGGCGGATGCCACTCGTGATTAAAGAAAATCACGCTTAAAAGCGTAATTCTAACTCGTTTAAATTTTTATTGAGCCATTGCCACCCTTGTTAAAACACGGTTTCCGCCTAGTCCAAAAATAATTTGAGCCGATTTTGCGCCAGACGTTGCTTTAATAAATAGAGGCAAAAAAAGTGGGGCGACAATCCAAAGAAAGCCACTTTTTACTTTTGCGCTCGATATAAAAATAACTGGAGAAAAAATATGAAACGAATTTACTTAATAACGATGATTTTAGGTCTGTTGGCGATTGGCGCACAGGCACAAACCCCAACCCCAACGCCAGCCCCAGCGACTAGCCCCGGTGTGGTGATACGCGTCACCTACTTCAAAATTAAGCCCGGAAAACTTGCGGAATGGATTAAGTTTCTGCGGGAAAACACCAAACCTATTTTGGACGAACAAAAGAAACAGGGCTTGATCCTTGACTATAACTATTATATCCAGCCTACGAGCGATAGTCCGACCGATTGGGATGCAGCACAGAGTAGTAGTATTTAAGAACTATGCTGACGCTCTTGATCCAAATGCAGAGAGAGGAGCGAAAAACAACGAAATTACTCTCAAACATTACGGGACGGCAGAAGCCAGAACGAAAGCGAATGATAGTCTGGGCGATATGCGGACTGTGATTTCCACTCATCTTATGCGGCAGGTAATACTGAACCCGATGCCGCCGAAGTAGGTCAGACGCGAGCAGTAATTTCGCGGCTTGATGAAAAAGATAAAAGGCTTTGCCCAATTTGAACAAAGCCTTTTTCTCTCGCACAAAGCGCAATCAAAACATTGGCATCAGGAACAACTGCGAATAAATTATTCATCTATCTCCCCGCCAAACATCGCACCGCTACGAGCCGCACGAAGTATTTCCTGCGTCTTTGACCCGTCTGTAAAACGCATACCTTTTTGCTTCTCTTTTACTTTTTTCATTATCTCTAACATTTTCTGATTCGGTTGCGGTTTCTGCTCTTCGGAAAGAACGGTAACGCGCAAACGCCGTCCGCTAAACTCCGCAGAGTGTTTGACAATTTCGTCCCAAGTGCCTTCCAAAACAAGTGTTTCCATATTTTTATTTCCTCTCGTCAGAGAAGATTATAACGCAAAAATCGGCATTGCGAAAATATTTTCAGTCTAACTTTAGAGAAATAAAAGGCTTTGCTCATTATGAACAAAGCCTTTTTCGATTTTGGGTTGGTGATTCCAGATTTCAGATTGGGCGCAGAAACAAATCCGCAATCCCAATTCCTAAATCCCAAATCGCGCCTACATTCCCATTCCCATACCGCCCATACCGCCGCCCATGCCGCCCATGTCTCCGCCTTTTTCATCAGCGACATCAGCAATCATTGCTTCGGTGGTGAGCATTAAACCTGCGATTGACGCAGCATTTTGCAATGCGTAGCGCGTGACTTTGGCGGGATCAATAACACCAGCCGCAATCAAATCTTCAAATACTTCAGTAGCAGCGTTGAAACCAAACGCAGCATCTTTCGACTTCGCGGATTCTTTCAACGATAACTGCGCCTTCTTTTCCGGCGTTTGCCGCAATTTGACGAAGTGGTTCTTCAACCGCACGTTTGATGATGTTGACCCCGATTTGTTCGTCAGAATCGCCTCTCAGCTTTGAAATTATCCAGAACTTTTGCCGCTTTGACGAGAGTTACGCCACCGCCAGCCACAATTCCTTCTTCAACCGCCGCACGAGTTGCGTGCATTGCATCTTCAACGCGGGCTTTCTTTTCTTTCATTTCGGTTTCGGTTGCCGCACCGACTTTGATAACTGCCACGCCGCCGACTAATTTTGCCAGACGTTCTTGCAATTTTTCTCGGTCATAATCAGATGAAGTTTCTTCGATTTGGTTACGAATCAATTTCGACGCGCCCTTCGATTGCTTCTCCGCATCCGCCACCTTCAACGATAGTGGTGTTGTCTTTGTCAACCGTAATTTTCTTGGCTTTGCCGAGGTCATCAATCGTGATTGATTCGAGTTTGATGCCCAAATCTTCGCTGATAACTTTTCCGCCGGTCAATGATTGCGATGTCTTCTAACATTGCTTTGCGACGATCACCAAATCCAGGGGCTTTAACTGCCGCAACATTCAAAGTTCCGCGCAATTTGTTGACCACCAAGGTTGCAAGTGCTTCACCTTCAACGTCTTCGGCAATAATCAAGAGTTGTTTTCCGGTCTTGGCAACTTGTTCCAAAATCGGGAGCAAATCCTTCATCGAAGAAATTTTCTTTTCGTTGATGAGAATCAAAGCATTTTCTAAAACAGCTTCCATTCTTTCAGCATCAGTCACGAAATAAGGCGACAAATAACCGCGGTCAAACTGCATTCCTTCGACAACTTCCAACGAAGTGTCCATCGTTTTTGACTCTTCAACCGTGATAACACCATCTTTTCCAACTTTTTCCATTGCTTGGCAATGATTGTCGCCGATGTTTCGTATCGCCATTTGCCGAAACTGTTCCAACTTGAGCAATCATATCGCCCGAAACAGGTTTTGAAATGATTGTCGAACTTCTGCCACGATTGCAGCGACAGCTTGTTCGATGCCACGTTTGAGTGCCATCGGATTTGCTCCGGCAGCCACGGTGCGAACACCTTCTTTGAAAATTGCTTGAGCCAAAACGGTAGCAGTTGTTGTTCCATCACCCGCAACGTCCGAAGTTTTAGAAGCAACTTCACGAACCATTTGTGCGCCCATATTTTCGAGCGGATCTTTTAATTCGATTTCTTTTGCTACGGTCACACCGTCTTTGGTAATGGTCGGCGAACCGAACTTTTTGTCAATAACTACGTTGCGTCCCTTTGGACCTAATGTAACTTTTACTGCGTCAGCCAATTGATTTACGCCGCGCAAAATCGCCGAACGCGACTCTTCACCATGAATAACTTGTTTAGCCATAATCTTTTATTAACTCCTTTTTGTCAGTTGGCAGTAGCAGTTGCACTAGGCAGTTAAGCTACTAAATTCGCCAACTTGAAATATCTGTTTGAATAAACTTGCAGTTAGCAACTATAAAAAACTGCAACTGCAACTGCTACTAAGCAGCCGCTCCGGCGCGTTCGATAATTCCGAGAATTTCGTCTTCACGCATAATCAATAATTCTTCGCCATCGAGTTTGATTTCCGAACCGCTATATTTTCCGAAAAGAACGCGGTCGCCTTTTTTTACATCCAAAGATTGACGAGTTCCATCTTCTTTGTATTTTCCGTCGCCGGCGGCGATAACTTCGCCCTCTTGCGGTTTTTCTTTCGCCGAATCAGGAATGAAAAGACCACCTGCGGTTTTATCACTACTTTCTTCGAGACGTTTGATGATAACTCTATCGTGCAATGGTTTAATTGTTGTAGCCATATTTTTATACTCCTTAAATAAAATAAATTTGAGTGTTCTGGCACTCTCTTTGTATGAGTGCTAGCATACCAAAAACTTGAAATTAAAGTCAACTATGAGAATACTTTAAATTATTTGCAATGAGAGTTGGAATTGAAAGCATTGGATAATTCTACTTTGTCAGATTGAGAAAAAAAAGATTTTTAGCCGCAGATAAACGCCGATAGCGCAGATAAAACGATTGAAATTTGATAGAAATTAAGAAAAAATCCGCGTTTTTCCGCGTGCATCCGCGGCTAATTATTCTTACGGTTTTAATCTGACAAAGTAGAAATAAATAGTTATTGAAAATGAAGGAAATAAAAAAATCGCCAACAGAATTTAGCGATTTGTTGAATATAATCATAGTCAGTAGCAGACTTGAACTACTGACCCCTACCGTGTCAAGCTAGTGATCTACCACTAAGCTAACAGCGAAGTAAAAGAATGCCAAATCGTTGAAAACCTGTCAAGTAAGAGTAAAAGAAGCATCCTTCATATACGGCTCTTGCAAAGTCGTAACGCTAGCGTCCTCGCTGGCTGTTCCGCCGTCCGTCTCGGCTAATATGACCATAATTTTAGGCTCAACTTGAATTTAGCCAACGCAGACGTGAGGGCGAGACGCGCCTCACGGACAGCCACCGAGACGGATGGCGTTACGATTTGCCTACTTTGCAAAAGCCCTACATTGCTACCCTAACTTTGAAAACTGAAGGTTTGCAACTAAAATTGAATTTGGAGCGAATTACAAATTAATACGAACAAGCAAGGGAAGTTAAAAATTGATTTTACAGATTCTAGTAACAATTCGGCGTTGGAAAGAATTTTTGCGAATTGCTTTTGATTCGATCAAAGCTCATCGTTTAAGGTCATTTCTGACAGTAATTGGTGTAGTTATTGGGGTTGCCGTAGTCACAATTGTCGCCGCTTTACTGGAAGGTGCAAGTAATTTTGTTATTGCCCAAACAGCCAATTTTGCGCCTAATGTAGTCCGAATTGATAAAGCTGCCTTTCAGGATTTTGCGGGAGATGGTCAAGCCTTTGTGACCGCACTTTCAAAACGCCCAAACATTTATCCGGATGATTTACAATTCCTCAAAGAAAGATTTCAAAAAACGCTTGAAGTTGGCGGGCAATCAGATGCAAGTTTACCTGTCAGACGTGCCGAAAAAACGCTTAACGGTATTGTCATTCAAGGGGTTACGCCGAATATTACCAGTTTAACAAGTATCAAAATAGCAACCGGTAGGGAACTGACTGAAACTGACAATCAATTTCGGAGTAATGTTTGTGTGATTGGAACTGATGTTGCGGATGAATTATTTTCTAACCTTAATCCTTTAGAAAAAGAAATCAGAATTGGACAATTACCCTTTACAGTTGTTGGTGTAGCCGAACCGAGAGGTTCATTATTTGGCGCATCCCAAGACGGTTTTGTGATGATTACGCTAGGAACCTTTTCGAGAATTTTTGGAGAACGCTCGCGCTCGGTGGCAGTTTTAGTTCAAGCGAGACCAAATACCAATTTAACAGTTGCTGAAACAGAAGAAACTGTTCAGGTCGGTATGCGCCAACACCGAAAGTTGGGATTTAATGAAGACGATAATTTTAGTTTGACCACGGCAAAAAGTGTCCAAGCCTTTACCGATACTTTAACAGGGTTAATTGCCACAATTACCTATCCATTAACTATAATTGCCTTGGTAGTGGGCGGAATTGTGGTGATGAATATGATGCTGGCTTCAGTGACTGAACGAACTAAAGAAGTAGGAATCAGAATGGCAATTGGCGCAAGTCGCAGAGACATCCTGACGCAATTTTTATTTGAAGCAACTTTGTTGACTCTGATGGGCGGAATTTTAGGTTTGATTTTGGCTACAACCCTGATTTGGATTATTGCTATTTTAACCAAACTACCAATTACTTTGCCGCTTTGGGCAGTTTTTACGGCAATATTTATTTCGTGTTTGGTCGGAATTGTTTTCGGCATTTTGCCGGCGCGCCGAGCCGCTAAACTAGACCCGATTGAGGCTTTGAGAAGCGAATAAGATGAAAATAAATCGCCAACTTTTACGAGATACTGTCGTTACTGTTTTTGATTCATTGCGAAGTCATAAGCTACGGGCGGCGCTGACTTTAACCGGAGTAATTATTGGAACAGCGGTTGTTTCAATGGTTGGTGCAATCCTCACAGGTTTATCCCAAAGAGTGGCTGAAGTTACTGAAAAATCTGCCCCAAACGTCATCTATTTTACCAAACAAGAAAAAATAGGACCTTCTTTTGACCGTCCAACAGCCGAAGAGCGTCAACGTAAAGAATTAACCTACGAAGATGCTTTAGCCATCGCTAATTTACCTACTCTTTTTGCTATTTCCCCGCAGAAAATTCGTGGAGACTACGGTCCAGCCGTCAATCCTCCAAAAATCAATGCCAACGGGCGGGAAGCCTTCAATCCATTACTCTTGGGAGTGTGGGAAAATTTTCCTAATATTGTTTCTGTGCGTTTGGAAAAGGGAAGATTTTTTACCGATTTAGAAAGGCAAACTCGTGCATCGGTAGCAGTTATCGGTAATCGAATCGCTGACCAAATTTTTGAAGATGAAAACCCGCTTGAGCAGAGCATCAAAATTGACGGTAGATTGTTTCGGGTAATTGGTGTTTTGGCTGATCCAAGCGGCGAAGGAGTAATTGGCAGCGACGATATTGATTTACGGACAGTTTATATCCCTTTTGAAACTGCTCAGAAAAATTACCCTGAAATTAAAGAAACTGCAATTGTTGTGCGGGCGCAAAAAGGAAAAGTTGACGAGACACTCGATGAAGTTGTTTCAATGCTTAGGCAAAGGCGAAATGTTCCGATAAATGCCCCAAATAATTTTGGAGTTAATCGGGCTGAGCAGGTTTTTACCATCGTCAATCAAGCCATTGCCGGATTAGCTGTAATTGTTGTGCCGATTGCGTTGGCAAGCCTTTTAGTAGGTGGTTTGGGCGTGATGAACATTATGTTAGTTTCGGTGACAGAAAGATCAGCGGAAATTGGAATCAGGCGAGCTTTAGGAGCAAGAAAAAGAGATATTTTGATGCAATTCTTGATTGAAGCTATTACTTTGACAGGATTTGGCGGAATTCTAGGAATTCTATTTGGATTATCAGTTGCTTTTTTGATTCGATTATTGATTAGTTTTCCAACCGTAGTCCCTCTTTGGGCGGTAGTTTCCGGCTTTTTTACCTCAATCATCATCGGATTAGTTGCCGGAATTTATCCCGCAGTCAGAGCCGCTAATCTTGATCCGATTGTGGCGATGCGAGGTGAATAAAGTAGAATGAGTTCCAAATTACATTATTGATGTGGGCTGAAGTCTGAATCGGTATAGTGAGCTTTAGTGAACATTTTTAATTTTCTCAAGTTGAATCCTGATAAACTTGCTCGCTATCGTTCGCTATACCAGGGTTTTCTCATAAAAGCGATAATCATTCACTAAAGCAAAACTTAAAAACTTTGGAGCAGTTTTTCTTGTTTTCGTTGGTGCGCGTGTATTTCGTGGGCAAACATCTCTTATTTCCGATAATGTCTAATCATAATTTTGAAAAATCATTTTCCTTTTTGCCGACAATCTCTGCATCTGACGGCGGTTGAATCAATATGACCTTTGGCGACCTCATACCACCATTTTTGCTGCTCGGCTGTCCAAACTTCTGCTTTCCCGCAATCACGGCAAACAAAAGGTTTATCAATATAAACTTCGGGCAGTTCGCCATAAGTATTGATATGTTTTAGCTCGTTATGGTCGGCTAAAACAGTGCCGATTGGGAGAGTTCGAGTTGAAGCCTTTCTTTTTCCCATGGTTTAATTTTGACATTGACTAAGCGACGATGCAATTCAAAATTGCTCAAAGTATCCGCCTTCTTTATAATCAAATCTTTATCAATTGGAAAAATTATGAGTATTCCTGAATTTAACGAAATTATTGAGCCGAATGACCAGACCGAAGCGCGAGAATTACATCTCGAAAAATTGCGCGCTCTTGTAGGAAATGTTTATCCGAATAAATTTGACCGAACCCAAATAACGGGCGCAGAAGACACGATTACTAATGTTTTAGCCTTTCAGCCGATTGCTGAAATTGTGGCGGAAATCAAGGCTCACATCGCCACGCTCAATGAAGGCGAGCGTCCGAACCCTGAGTTAAAAGAACAACTTAATGCCAAATTGCGTGAATTTGGTAATGTCCGTGTGTCGGGCAGATTAGCCGTTCCGCCGCGTGTGATGGGCAAGGCTGTGTTTGTTCATTTGAGCGATGGCGTGAATCGTTTGCAGATTTATGCGAGAAAAGCTGATTTTTCGGTTGATGCGGAGACGCGGGGAGGCGGAGACACGGAGATAGATGCAGAGTCGAAACTTCAAATCGCCCCATCGCCCCACCGCCCCATCGCCCTATCGCCGGAAACTTCATGGGAAGTTTTCGCACTCCTCGATCACGGAGATTTTATCGGTGTCGAAGGCTATCTGTTTTTGACCAACACGGGCGAACTCTCGGTTCACGTTGAAACTCTGCAATTTTTAGCCAAAGCAATGTTGCCGATGCCCGACAAAATGCACGGCATTGCTGATCCCGAATTGCGCCGACGTTACCGCTACGCCGATTTGATTGCCTCAAGTTTGCAAGTCGAACACGAAGGTTTAACGACTCGTGAAGTCTTTGAACGCCGTGCCAGATTGATTAGCGGAATGCGGCGATATTTGGATGATGCGGGCTACATCGAAGTCGAAACGCCGATGCTCACCCCGAAAGCGACCGGAGCGGCGGCAAAACCTTTTGAAACGCATCACAATGCGCTCGACATCCCGCTTTATGCCCGCATCGCGCCTGAACTTTATTTGAAAAGATTGACCGTCGGCGGATTTGAAAAAGTCTATGAACTCAACCGCAATTTCCGCAACGAAGGACTTTCGATGAAGCACAATCCCGAATTTACGATGCTCGAATTCTATTGCGCCTATATGGATGTCAACGGAATGATGGATTTTGCCGAAGCGATGATTCAAGAAAGTGTGAAAAAAGCGACGGGCGGAAGTTTGGTGGTGAAATATGGTGAGAATGTGATTGATTTTTCAAAGTTTGAAAGAATCTCAATGAAAGAAGTAGTATTAAATAAAATACGCTTTATTGAAGAATTTATTGGTGAAAGTATTGATAATTGGATAGAAAATAATGCCAATTCAATGATAGCTTATGATTTTTTATTTTGGTTTGAAAATCAATTTCACTCAGAAAATATATCTTTAACTAACGAAGGAAAGAACATTAAATCATTATTAAGTAACGAAAATTGCACTCAAATAAATAATGAATTGAGTAGATTGAAAGATTTCCATTCAGATTTGCAACTTGAACAAAACGCAATAACAAAAAATATAGGGGCGATTTTTGAAGTTTTTATTGAGCAAAATCTAATCCAACCAACCTTCATCATTGATTACCCCAAATCAATTTCGCCTTTATCAAAAGCGTCTCCGAGCAATCCAAACATTGCTGAGCGGTTTGAATTATTCATCAACGGAATGGAGTGCGCCAACGGGTTTTCCGAATTGAATGACCCGCGTGAGCAATACGAGCGTTTCCGCGACCAGATGAATGAACGTGAAGGCGGTGATGAGGAAGCAATGATTTTGGACGAAGATTACATTCGCGCTCTGGCTTACGGAATGCCGCCCGCCGCCGGAATTGGGATTGGGATTGATAGATTGGTGATGCTTTTGACTAACAAACATTCAATCCGCGATGTGATTTTGTTCCCGCATATGAAGCCAAAGGATGATGGCAGAGCGATAAAGGATGAATCTGAAGTTGCTGACAATTCTTGAAAGTTATTTACAATCCTTGACGATATTTAGCCGTAAAAGCCAGTAGTATTTTGGAGGAGAGATTTTATTTATGATTGATGATGACAAACAAATTGGTAAGACTTTGAATCGCCGTGAACTGCTTGGTTTATTGGGGGTTGCGGGAAGCGGTTTATTTTTAACGAATTGCTCGACCACGGCTTTTGGCGGAAAGAAAATTCCGGCACTGCAAGATTTACCGCCGTGTGTGGTGAAACCCGAATTGACCGAAGGACCTTATTTTGTTGACGAAAAACTCAATCGTTCGGACGTTCGTTCGGATACCAAAAGCGGTTCGATAAGTGAAGGCTCATCGCTCGAAATTGAGTTTAAGGTTTCGCAAGTTAGCAATACGGAATGTAAGATTTTGAGCGGCGCAATGGTTGATATTTGGCATTGCGATGCAAAAGGCGTTTATTCAGGCGTGAAAGATTGGCAGTTTGATGCCAGAGGGCAAAACTTTTTGCGCGGGCTTCAAACGACTGATGAAAAAGGGGTTGCAAACTTTTCGACCATTTACCCCGGTTGGTATCCCGGCAGAGCGGTTCACATCCATTTTAAAATCCGCGCGAAAAATCACGAATTTACCTCGCAACTATTTTTTGATGAATCGCTGACGGATAAAGTTCACGCTTTAAAAGAGTATAAAAAAGAAGGACGAGGCAGAACTCGCAATGAACGTGACGGAATTTTCCGAGACAGCGAAAATCAATTAACGCTAAACCTGTCGGAAACTGCAAAAGGTCATAAAGCGATTTTTGAAATCGGGATTTATCTTTAAAGCGACTCCTAGCTTAAAATAAATTGTGAAAATCATTTTATTGACCACGCTGGCACTCGTTTCATTCGCTTTTAACTCAATCCTTTGCCGACTTGCGCTTGGGCAAGAAATGATTGACGCGACCAGTTTTACCACCATTCGACTCGTTTCGGGCGCGATCACTCTTTTAATAATCTCGCTGGTTTTTAATCAAAAACAAGCAGAATTAAAACGCGGAAATTGGCTTTCGGCGTTTTTTCTTTTTGCTTACGCCATCTGTTTTTCGTTTGCTTACCTCAAATTGACCACCGCCACGGGAGCGTTGATTTTATTTGGCTCGGTGCAATTGACGATGATTTGCGTTGCGCTCATCAAAGGCGAAAGACCGCAGGTTTTGGAATGGATTGGGTTACTTTTGGCGTTTGGCGGATTAGTTTATCTGGTTTTTCCGGGGCTTTCCGCGCCGCCGATTGTTTCTTCGATGCTGATGATTTCGGCAGGAATTGCTTGGGGGTTCTATACTTTGCGCGGAAAGGGAAGCGAAAATCCTTTGGCAGATACGACCGGAAATTTTATCCGCACCGTGCCGATGATTTTGTTGCTGGCAATTCCTTTTTTATCGCAAATTCATTTATCAAACAAGGGAATAATTCTCGCAATTTTGTCGGGCGCAATCGCTTCTGGCATCGGATATTCGGTCTGGTATGCGGTCTTGAAACATCACACTTCAACCCGTGCGGCGATTCTCCAACTCGCTGTTCCGGCACTCGCGGCACTTGGCGGAGTAATTTTTTTGGCGGAAAGTCTTTCAATGCGATTGATTTTGGCAAGTTGTTTAATTCTTGGCGGAATTGCTTTAGCGATTACAGGTAAAAGTCAGTATAGTGAGCGGTAGCGAACTGTCGGTTGAGGACTCCAATATTGAACATGCTCACTACTGTTCGCTATACTGATTCTGAACAGTTAATTATGTTTAAGATCGATCCCGACATCAAAAAGGCACACACACTTTCGTCTGAGTTTTACACGGACGAAAAATATTTTGAGACGACAAAAGAAAAGATTTTTGCCCGAAGTTGGCATTTTATTGGAACGGCGGACGAAGTTGCTAATCTCAAGCCTTTCAATATTTTAGACACGCCACTTTTACTTGCCAAAGACGGTGAAAAAATAAATTGTCTTTCAAATGTTTGCACGCATCGCGGGACAATTTTGATGGAAAAAGACTGTGAAGCGCAGGGAATTCGTTGTCGCTATCACGGACGCAGATTTGATTTAAACGGCAAATTTTTATCAATGCCGGAATTTGAAGGCGTGGAAGACTTTCCATCGGAAAAAGATGATTTACGACAAGTTAATTTTGAAAAGTGGGACAAGTTTTTGTTTGCTTCACTCAATCCGAATAATCCGTTTGATGAATTTTTCAGCGAGATGAAAACGCGGCTTAACTGGTTGGATTTACAATACTTTAAATTCGCGCCCGAATTTTCGCGTGATTATTCGGTCAAGGCGCATTGGGCTTTATATTGCGAAAATTATCTCGAAGGATTTCATATTCCATTTGTGCATCCGGCTTTGAATAATTTGATTGATTACGGAAGTTATACCACCGAACTTTTTCGTTACTCCAGTTTACAATTGGGCTTGGCAAAAGACGGCGAAGCGTCATTTGATTTGCCTCAGAATGCCCCCGATTTTGGCAAACAGGTGGCGGCTTTTTACTTTTTTGTTTTTCCGAATTTGATGTTTAATTTTTATCCTTGGGGATTGTCGCTGAACGTGGTTGAGCCGATCGGCGTTGAAAATACAAGAGTTAAATTTCTGACTTATATTTTGGACGAATCAAAGTTCGTGAACGCAGATGAATCGTTGCATCAAACCGAAATGGAAGATGAATCTGTGGTCGAAAATGTGCAAAAGGGAATTAAATCGAGATTTTACGATTCGGGCAGATATTCGCCGACTCGGGAGCAGGGAACTCATCATTTTCACCGTTTGATTTGCGAGTTTATGAATTGAATTTAATAACCCAAATTGCCGGTTATGGAGAACCAAGAAAGTTTTGCCCACGAAACACACGAAAAGCACGAAAAAGTTATCAGATAAAGTTTTTTTTTCGTATATTTCGTGTATTTCGTGGGCAGGTCTTCTTCTTTTTTGATAACTGGCAACTTGAATTAAATAGGTTGAATTCTCAGTAAATAACTGCAAATCGTAATCGGTTCGCCCGCCGCAACTTGCGTTCTTTGTCCCATCGGAATTTCACGATTTGAAACAAAAGTCGGGTTGCGCCCTTCGCTGATTAGCCAATAATTGCCGTTACCATTGCAGACAATAGTAACGTGTCGGCGGCTGATTTCAGGGTCGCCTCCGAGCGGGACATCAACCGGCTTGGATTTTGAACCGCGTCCGATTCCCACTTCATTGCTGTAAATCGGGACTACATTTTGCCGCACCCCGCCCCGCCAAATTTCGAGTTTATAAAGTTCGGTTGTCGCTCGCTTTTGAACGTGCGTCATTTCTTCGCCTTCCTGACTTTGGGAAGGCGGTTGAAAATTGGCTTGCGGCATAGTTGGATACGGCTGATTTTGAATCGGAGCCGGAACTACGGGATTTGGAGTCGGAGGAACTTGATAATTTTGAATCGGCTGAACTTGATTCGCTACCGGTGGAGTTGGCGGTGGTTGCTGTTGCGGTTTTCCGCGAGCTAACACGCCGGTTTTACCGCTCGAAGCATCGTCCCAACTGTGTTGAATGCGAATATCACCTTTTTCGAGCGTGCCATCCACTCTCAATTCAACTGCAAAAGATTGCGTTTCAAGTTTCTTTTTACCCGAAATTTCTTTAGCTCGTTCGGCTAAAACGTGATAAAGCCCTTGTTCGAGTCCGCGACGTTTTGCGCCTTGCCAATCCTTATCGTCCTCATCGCTTAAAAAAATGATGTATTCAGTTGGAATGAGAGTTGTGCCTTGCGGGAGCGGCACCATTTCGCGTTGCATCACTTCTTCGACTGCGCGAGCCAGTTTGACTATAAATTCTTCCGCCACGCTACGCGGTTTGACCTGTGCATCACGAGCGGCATTTTCTAAAACCGCTTCGGCACTATCTCCATCAATCCATTGTCTTACTTTGTCAAAAACGCCCATCTTTTCTCCGTAACTTTATTCAACCAAATCAATATAATCTCCATTTACCCAGCCGCGATTAGCATCGGTCGGATTCCTTTTGGGACGGCT
Organism: Pyrinomonadaceae bacterium; assembly: GCA_963779235.1. GTDB lineage: Bacteria > Acidobacteriota > Blastocatellia > Pyrinomonadales > Pyrinomonadaceae > JAIBCC01. Next base: position 145,540 of record CAVZXI010000018.1, on the reverse strand, counting down.
TAAATTGATAATTTCAATTTCATACCAATTATTTTTATTCTTATTCAATATTCTAACCCGTGAACCTTTCGGCACCAGACCAATTATATCATTATCTACTCCGCTGTCAGAACGTATATTAACATCACTATTGGCAATTCCTTGAGGTTTGCTCAAAGGATTATTTATTGGCGGGAAAATTCTACCGTAACGAAGGTAGTTTTGGGTAGCAAAAAGTGCGCCCGCAAAAATTACCAGCAAAATTAAAAAGATGGCGGCGCGTTTGAGAAATTTACTTTTAACTTTGGGCGGAGGTTGGGGAATCTCAAATTGGATTTGATTTTTTTCGTTTAAAATCAGCGGTTGTCCGATATTTTGAGCCACAACTTCGCTTGGCAATTTGACCACAAAATTCGGATTCTTTTCCTCTGTCATCGGGACTTTGAAATCCTCAGAGGTTTTAAAAGCCGGCTGAAGAGGGGCTTGCGGAGAAAAGTCTTTGATTGTCGAAGCCTGTGGAATGAGAATCGGTTTGCCGGAAATTTGAGTGATAGATTCAGATTCTTCATCGTCAGCCAAAATCTTAACCTTCGCCAAATCTTGCCAAAATTCATTGACGGTTTGATGGCGTTCGCTCGGATTATTCTGCGTTGCCTTTCGTAGAACCCGCAAAAATTCACCGCCCCAATTTTTTTCGGCAAAGGCAAGCGGAATTTCATTGATTGGACAATTGGTAAAACGCCGAGGCGATTCGCCCGTCACCAAAACGTAGGCTGATTTTGCCAAAGAATAAATGTCGGCGGCAGGAGTCAATTCCGAAACCACCATCACATTCATCGAATTGGCAAAAATCGGACTGTGTTCGGGTGGCGCATACATATTTGTGCCAACCCGCGTAATCGGCGAATCGTTTTGCGAAAAACGAGCCACGCCGAAATCTGCAATTTTAACCGTATTTTTATCTTTGGTGAGCAATAAATTTTGCGGTTTGATGTCGCGGTGAATCACTCCGCAGTAGTGCGCGTGGGCGAGTCCGGCGCAGATTTGCTCCACATAACTAAAGGCTTGATTAAAGGTTAATCCTTGAGTTGAACGAAGTTTTGAAAGGTCGCCGCCCGAAAGATATTCTAAAATTAGATAATGAAAAACCGTTCCGCTGAGGTCTCGTGCCGTGCCGTGTCCGAGTCGGTTGATAATATTTGGATGTCGCACCCGGTCAAGCGCAACCGCTTCATTTTGAAAGTTTTCAACCAAGGTGCGCTCTAAATCATTGTCCAAATCATCTTGCAAAAAGACGTTGAGAGCCTTGATTACTACCAAACTATGCGGTGATTGAGGAGCCGCCATCATATCGCGGGCGACATAAATTTCGGCGTAGCTTCCGCGTCCCAAAGTTGATTGAACGTCATAACGTCCATCTATCCGACAATTTTGCAAGGAAAGTTCTTTCATCGTATTTCGGCAATGTAAATGCTACACCAAACCGTCTAACTTCGCCATGAAAACCATACGAGAAAGCTAGTTTTAAAGTTCAAAATCAATCAAATGCCGATTTGATGAGGTCTTAATTCATAAGGTGAAAAAGTCTGGTTGTTTCTACCTACTTTGAACAAGCTGTATCAAATAGGCAGTAACCATCGGCATAAATTGTTTGCTTCATTTATTTAATTTGGCAAAGGTATTGTGAAATAAAATTCTTTAAAGAAATTCGCAGACTAAATTGTCACAATGGTAGAAAAGAGCCTAAAATAAATATACGCGGAGAAAAAAATGACGGAGACAAAAAATCTTTGGGGCGGACGTTTTACCGAAAGCGCAGACGAAACCTTTGCCGAATTTAACAATTCTTTCAAATTTGACCGAAAACTTTTTGAGGCAGACGTGCGGGCGAGCATCGCGCATTGCGAAGGACTTTTTCAAGCCGGAGTTTTGACTCGCCCCGAATCCGAGCGCATCAAAAATGGACTATGGACGATTCTCAAACGATTTGATTTTGACAAAAATTACTTTGACAGCGCACCTGCCGAAGACGTTCATTCTTTTATCGAAGACCGTTTGGTGCAACTGGTCGGCGAGGTTGGAAAAAAACTTCACACCGGCAGAAGCCGAAATGATCAAGTTGCCACCGCTTTTCGTCTTTGGTTGCGCGAGGAAATTACTGAAATATCAAAAGTTACCCGCGAACTGCAAAAGTCTTTAGTTGAAGCGGCTGAACGCCAAAAAGAAGCGGTTTTGCCCGGTTACACGCATCTCCAACGTGCTCAACCGATTCTCTGGGCGCATTGGTGTTTGGCGTATTTTGAGATGTTGGCGCGGGATAGGGAGCGTCTGGACGAGGTTTGGCGGCGGGTGAATGTGCTTCCGCTCGGCTCGGCAGCTTTGGCTGGCACTTCGTACGAAATTGACCGCGAGGCAGTTGCCAAGGAACTTGGTTTTGAAGGCGTAACTGCCAACAGTTTGGACGCGGTTTCGGATCGTGATTTTGCGATTGAATTTGTCGGAGCGTGTGCGCTGATGATGGTTCATCTTTCGCGTTTTTCCGAAGATTTAATTCTTTACGCTTCGAGCGAATTTCAGTTTGTCGAGCTAAGTGATGCTGTTTCAACGGGATCGAGTCTGATGCCGCAAAAGAAAAACCCTGATGCTCTGGAACTGATTCGCGGAAAAGCGGGGAGAGTTTTTGGACATCAAACCGCACTTCTTTCGATGATGAAAGGTTTGCCGCTTGCCTATAACAAAGATATGCAAGAGGACAAAGAAGCGGTTTTTGACACGGTTGAGACAGTCAAAATGTCGCTCAAAGTAGCGAGTATCGTCTTGAAAAATCTACGGTTGCGCGAAGATAAAACTCGACTCGCCGCTACCACAGGGTATCTCAATGCAACCGAATTGGCGGATTATTTGGTGAACAAAGGCGTTCCATTTCGCACTGCTCACGATGCGGTCGGGCGAATAGTTTTATCTGCAATTTCAGTTGGAAAAGAATTGAATGAATTGAGTTTAGATGATTTTCAGAAATTTTCTAATCAGATTGAGACAGACGTTTTTGAAGCCTTGAGTCTGGAAAAAACTCTCGCCAGCAAAAATCAAATCGGCGGAACTTCGCCCGAAAGAGTTTTTGAAGCCTTGGCGGAAGCAAAACGAAGTTTGGAAATTGAGCCGGAAAGCTAACCACAGAGACACAGAGATTTTAAAGATTATGAAACCACAACTGAACACGGAAGCAAAAAGAAAAGTATTTTGTCCAACTTTTTATGGGCATTTTTATTTTTTCTTTCTCTGCGTCTCTGTGTCTCTGTGATAAAAACTATCGCAATGCAAAAATTTGTCCGAAATTTATTGACCGAATGGCGCAAACTCGATTTGCCGTTTTCGGATAAAACAATCGTGGTTGCGGTTTCGGGCGGGGCGGATTCGGTAAGTTTGGTGTTGGCTTTACACGACCTCAAACATCGAAAAAAACTCAATCTTCATTTTATTATCGCGCATTTCAATCATAATTTACGCGGGATGGAGAGCGAAAAAGACGGAGAGTTTGTTAAGGATTTAGCCGAAAAACTAGATTTTGAATATATCGTCAAAATCCAGAATCCAAAATCCAAAATCCAAAATCTAAAAGGCAATCTCGAACAAAATGCGCGAATTGCGAGATATAATTTCCTCTCCGAAGTTGCTGAAAAATATGATGCTTACGCAATTCTGACGGCTCACACCCAAAACGATCAAGCCGAAACTCTTTTATTAAATTTGATTCGTGGAAGCGGTTTGGATGGACTTTCGGGGATGAAACCCAAGCGAAGGCAAAATGAATTTTCATTAGTTAGACCACTATTAAATTGGGCAAAGCGCGAAGATACGGAAAGTTTTTGTCTTGAAAATGGAATTGAATTTCGTCAAGACGCGATGAATGATGATCTAAAATTCGTCGCGGGTGCGGATTCGCAAAGAAATAATTCCGCTCCTCAAAAAAATAAATCCGAAAATTATTGAGACGCTTTCACAAACGGCAAATCTCCTACGCGAAGACGCGGATGAACTGGCGAAAATTGGCTTTAATTTAGCGGAAAATTTGTCTCAAAATGAATTAAAAAAACTCTCTAAATCTATGCGATTACGAGTCTTACGCGACTGGCTTAAGCGTCAAAGGGGTGATCTGCGTTCGCTTGATTTGAAACATCTGGAGGCGATTGAGCGTTTGATTTTTAGCCCGAAAAGTGGCAAACAAGTGGAACTGCCAAACGGGGAAAAAGTAATAAAAAAAGCCGGAAAGGTCTTTTTTGAAAAGGTAGGGGTTGAAAAAAGCTGATTCGACAACTAGAATCAAATTAGCGCGAGTTTTCGCGTTTGTAACAGCGATGTTACAAAAACAACGAATGGGCGAAAATTTTCATCCTACGTTGCGACGAAATAAATCGTCGAGTTTTTATAGTTAGAAGCAATTTTGGAGGCTATAAGTTGAGTTCAAAAGCAAAACAAATTCTATTGTGGTTAATGATTATCTCGAGCGCGTTGCTGTTTGTTTATTTCATCCAGCGGACGCAAACCGGGAGTCCAAAAGAATTGTCATACGATCTAGCTGTCGCCAAGACTAGAAATAAAGAAATCGGTGAGCTTTATTTTAAACAAGATTCGGTGGAATTAACTGAAAAAGCTAATTCGGCTAATAAGTTTTTTACCAAACTCGATACCAGTGACGCGCCACGTGAAGCTCTCTTGAAGATAGCCGATGAAACGGCAACTGCCGTCAAATTTGAACCCGCTTCGAGTGGATTTTTCTGGTTGTTTTTGATCAATGCTTTGCCGATTCTTTTGATTGTGGGTTTCTTGGTTTTTACCTTGCGACAGATGCAAGCCGGCGGAAATAAAGCCTTGAGTTTTGGAAAGTCTCGCGCTAAATTGTTGAATAATCAACAAAAACGCATCACTTTCAAAGACGTAGCTGGGGTCGAAGAAGCCAAAGAAGAACTGCAAGAAATCATCGAATTTTTAAAAGATCCGCAGAAATTTCAAAAACTTGGCGGACGAATTCCGAAAGGCGTTTTGATGGTGGGTCCCCCGGGGACAGGAAAAACGCTCCTCGCAAAGGCAATCGCGGGCGAAGCGAATGTTCCTTTCTTCTCAATTTCAGGCTCAGACTTTGTTGAAATGTTTGTCGGAGTTGGAGCAAGCCGTGTTCGTGATCTTTTTGAACAAGGTAAAAAGAACGCTCCGTGCATTATTTTTATTGACGAAATTGATGCGGTTGGACGACATCGCGGCGCAGGTCTCGGTGGCGGACACGATGAGCGCGAACAGACCTTGAACCAACTTTTAGTCGAAATGGATGGTTTTGAATCCAATGACGGGGTTATTTTAGTAGCTTCGACCAACCGTCCCGATGTGCTTGATCCGGCACTTCTTCGTCCCGGCAGATTTGATAGACGGGTTGTCGTGGGCAGACCTGATATTCGTGGACGTGAGGGAATTCTGAAAGTTCATACTCGCAAAATTCCTTTGGATGAAAATGTTGATGTCAATGTGATTGCTCGTGGAACACCCGGATTTACTGGCGCGGATTTAGCAAACTTGGTCAATGAAGCGGCTCTAAATGCGGCTCGTTACAACAAAAAAGTCGTCACGATGGCTGATTTTGAACTCGCCAAAGACAAAGTGTTGATGGGCGCGGAACGCAAATCAATGGTCATTTCGGATGCAGAAAAGAAAATTACTGCCTATCACGAAGCCGGACATACTTTGATTGGTTTGAAAATTCCATCGGCTGATCCGGTGCATAAAGTTACGATTATTCCACGCGGAATGGCTCTTGGCGTAACCCAATCTTTGCCGGAAGGTGATCGTCACAGCTACACCAAAGAGTATCTGGTAGGACAAATCGCAATGTTGATGGGCGGACGTATCGCTGAAGACATTTTCTTGGGTGCAGATAAAATTACAACCGGAGCGTCAAACGATATTGAGCGTGCGACTGAACTTGCCCGTTCGATGGTTTGCGAATACGGAATGTCTGATTTAGGACCGCTGACCTTTGGTAAAAAAGAAGAGCAAATCTTTTTAGGACGCGAAATAAGTCAGCATCGTGATTATTCCGAAGATACTGCGATAAAAATTGACCAAGCGGTGAGGAAAATTATTTCCGAGCAATATGACCGTGCGGTTAAAATCATCACGGATAATAAAGATGCGTTGATTCGTCTGGCAGAGGCTTTGCTTGAATACGAAACGCTTGACAGTATTCAAATTCGTCGGGTCGTAGCAGGGCTTCCGCTTGATGATGACGGTAGCACCCCGACTTCAGATGAAGGCGGAACATCGCAAAAAACTGATGAAGGCTCGGTTAATCCGTTTAACAAACCGATTCTACCGCCGATTACTCCACCGGCAACGGCGTAATAAAGGTAAAAGGTAAAAAGTAAAAAGGCAAAAGTGAGTCTCGACTTCGCTTTTGCCTTTTGTTTTACAACTCACCTTACACAGAAGTGAAATTCTTCGGCTGTGCCGTCTGATGCGCGGAAAGTCTCAGACTTTCCGTTTTGTTCAACCCAATTTAGCTTTCAGAAGCGACAAGTGAAGCGATTTTTGTTTCACTTGTCGCTTCCTTTCCAATCTCACCAAAGGGAAAGGAGCGAAAAACAAAAAACGCTTTTCACTCCTTTGATAAAAACTTGGCTGGAGTTGAAAATTGAACGGAAAGGCAGAGCCGTTTCCGCTCATCAGCGGGCAAAGCCCTTTCAAAGCACAAATGCTGTGTAAGGTGAGTTACAAGTCATTCAACTTGATGTATTCATTTAAGGTTCTACATAAAGGTTGTAGGTAACATCCGCCGCAAAGTTTCTGCCGACACCTCCAAATTTTATGGTGTGAGGTCCCGGCGACAATGGTGCAACCATCAGATAAAAGCCATCCGATACCGATTCGTAGGATTGTCCTGGAACCCCGCCGAATATATTGTTGACAGGTGCAATAACGGTGAAAAAACCATTGGGTGAAACTGCCCGCAAGGGCGTAACATGTGGTTCTAAACTGACTAAAGTGCTGATGTCTGTTCCATCAATGCTCACTTGAAGCTCCCGCGTAGAACTAATGTAACTATTGAGATAGTTTCTTATGCTATGCTCGGGTTCTTTGTTTTTGGCATCCACACTTCTGGTGCTTGCAAAAGCCAAGAGTGGTAAGAACAACACCTTGCCAGACGGAATTTTACACTGGTTGCGGGTTGCGCTGCCGCCGAACGTGCTTCCCAGAAAAAATACTGAGCCTGTCTGTCCGAAATTACAATTTATGCCAGTCGTGTCCAATCCTGGATTATTTTCCGATGGAATCTTGAGAAGATGTTTCCAGAATTCAGCAGACCACTCTCCGTAAGTCTTCCCCGTTTGCGCCTGCGCGTTGTCCGGTGGAATGATGGCGAAACTTGAAGTGTTTGCCGACCCGTTTGTTGCTGCGACTATCAGAAGTAAGATTGCCGCAAACATTCCTATTACAGTTTTTCGGTATTTTTCAATGATTTTCATGAATTTATCTCTCCTTATTTTTTTCAATTTATTTGACTTTGGGCTGAATCGTCATTCGGTCTTCAGGTGTCGCATAATGGATAACGGCTTGGGTAACAATGCCGCTTGAGTCGCGGACAAAGGCAATGCTGATAAAAACGCTGGTAAAGGTATTTTCGGTGTCGGGAAAAAGTCTAAACTTTTCCTGTTCGGGGAATTTACCCAAAAGTTCGCCACCTTCGCGGGTGATGGTGAGAGTTTCCAACGAATTGTTGCCCTCATAAACACCAATGAGCGCATCAAGCTGTTTGGTATTGAGTTTAACTGGCTTACGTTCACCCGCGGAGAAGGTGCGCTGGACGTTGAGAATGCGCCATTCGGCTTTGATGCGCTTGAAAACGTAACTGATGCGCTGGTTTGTCGTTTGGTCAAGATTCGCTTTCGGATTTTTGAAACGACGATTACGGATGACGCTCAACACCACGACATCACCGAAATCTTCTACTCGTGCTTCGCTGTATTCTTCTTCGGACGATGCGCCTTCTGGTAGTTTCTGCGGAGTTTTTGTCGTCAATTCAATCAATTCCTCGACGTTGGAAATAAACCCATACGAGTTGGTGATCAAAGCCTTGTCCATAAAATAGCGTTTGAGCGGATTGGGATAAGTGCCGTAGCGATTGTCTTCCGCGATGATTTTCAACAGTTCATCTCTGAGACCTGCCGTTTTTATCTCTGCTTGGGTAGCTTTGCGAATTTCGACCGTCTTGACAAAATATTTTCCCGTTGTCCGCATCGTATCTTCCCACAAACGGCTGACCTCGATTCGGTAACTTTCTCTATTGAGCGACACCATTTTAAAAGGTTCATCACCTTCCCGTTCGTTCGGGCTGTCCACGCGGTCATATAACTTGCCGTCTGCCGTGTAAATCCGAAGCACAACATCAATCCCGCGCTGTTCGACAATAAAATTGAGCATCTGCCCTTTTGCCAGATTTATTTCGTAAATATGTTTATCCGTTTCGCCGAGTTCGCGTTCGACGGTAAAACCTGTTTGAATCGTCTGCGGCGTTTGCGCGAAGACAAACGCCGCCGAGATCATCAGGCACAAGATTGAAAATATTAGTCGTTTCATTTCTTTAATCTCCTTTTGGAAACGAGAAGATTGCCTTTCAATATTGGCATACTGAAGACAATCTTCTTGTTTTGTGAGTATATTTGGGGGTAGCCTTAATTTATCTTTCATTACCTCTAAGTTTCTGTCGAGTCGTGAGATAGATGTCGCTTAAACCTTCGCCGCCGGGACGGTTTGAGGCGAAATACATCGTCAAGCCATCCCACGAAAGTGCCGCCGACAACGAAGGTCGTATGACATTCTGCTAGGAACATCTAGCTCCACGTCCACGACACGGGCGGAGTGCGTGGGTCAAGACAAACTGGGCAACCTGTCCGCCCAATCTGGAACCAACCACGTCAGAATTACGGAAATGGATTCCCGAATAAACCCGTGCATCAATAACCTCATCAAGCCCCTGACCGAATGTATCCCATTGACGGGTAATTCCGGTAATGGTTGAAGTTATCGGCACACCCGGTCTATCCCCGTATGCCATCTGAAGTATCGAAGCCATAGCCGTGCTGATTGTCGTATGCCCTGATGGATATTCAGGATGTGGCGGGGTTGGGTGGAGTGGTGTCCAGGTCGGATCTGGTGATGTGAACCCGTTTCCATCCTCATTGCCTCGTCTAATGGCGGGTTGGGGTCGCCAGTAGTTGTATGTGTATTTCCCATCCCAGCAGGCAATGCTCGAATCAGCCGATGCCAAATAAACGAGTGCAAAAATTCGCGCTCTCTGCGATAGGTTGAGATTATTGATAGCGTTAATCTGTAGGAGAGGTTGATTCCAGATTGCCACTGCGGAGGCGAGCCAGAAAGTTGCAATCGTGAGTCTGTTCCAGGGTGCGTGTTTGACTGTTAATTGCTCCGATTTCTTTGATTTCGTTGTAATCCCGTGCATACTGTTCGCTATTGAGGACTGGCGGTGCTTCGGGGCGAAATTGTGAACCGCTTCGCAACACCCAAGGAGTCACATTGCCCCAACCGGGTAACAATGCTGATTGACCAGCGAGAGGCACATAAACCCCCGGCAGACCTGCTCCCGGCGCAACATAAGGGTATGAAGCTTGGGCAGCACCATCATTTGCGCGTGCCGTCAGAATTCGGTTGGCGGCGTTGATACCATATCCAACCCCCGGATCATTGACCAACAATCCATGCATGGCGAGCGATGCCAGAAAAAGGTTGTCAAGCGGCACAGATTGACTCGGAAAAAGAGTTTTCAGCGAGTGGTATGATGCGGCAATTGCTGCTGCTTCAGGGGAAGCACCCAGCGGAGCAGGAATGCGTGGAAGATAAGTTTCAAACTCACCCGTAATGCCATTGACTGCATCGTGAACCGACACTTGCACGATTGCCATGACTCGTGTGTGATGGACGGGCGTGAGACCCGGCAACAGCGTCAGTCTCACGGCTTCCTGATTCCATTCTGCGATGACATCACCTGCTATTGTTGGTTGCGCGACGATTGCTTTTTGGTTAGAAACAATCTCAGCGCGAGCGACGGATATAGTAGAAACTACAGCGACGATTGTCGCCAACACGAACTGCCGACTTTTAACGAAGGCAGTAATTTTTTTGAAAATGTTCATTTTATTCATTTTTTTGTTCTCCTTTAATTTAAAAGTATTTTGTTTTTAGTTGCATTAGCAAATTAGTTGCTTGCCAAAAATCAATTCGGTTTGCGGTAGAGAGCGATAGCAGATGAGTTTGATCCAAACTGCCATTTGGCTCCAAATTATTTGATAATGCCTCTACTTATTAGCGCGATGGTTTTTGAAATCAGAGGTCAAAATTTTTAAAACATTGACTTTTCTGCGAAATAGGCATACTTTCGTGCTTTAACTAACATTGCTGTTTTGTCTCGCAAGTTTTTTAACAAATTTGACCTGTCGTCTCCAAAAACGTCGCGCTAATAAATAAGAAGTTCTATGTGACTCGAAAAAAAATGGATAAAGATTGGCTACAAGTGAGAAAGATCTTTGACGATGCCCTGCGTCAAAAGCCCGAAGAACGCGCAAGGTTTGTTAAAGAAGTTTGCGGTAGTAACAAAACGTTGCAGACAGAAGTCGAATCGCTACTTTCATCGCTCGGCAGTGCTGACAGTTTTATGGAAACGCCCGCTGTTGCCAAAGTTGCAGATGCAATCGAAGCCGAACAAAGGAAAATTGCCCCCGGCACTTGTTTCGGGCATTACGAAGTTATCAAGCAAATCGGCGCGGGCGGGATGGGAGAGGTTTATCTTGCTCAAGACAAAAAACTTGACCGCCAGGTTGCCATCAAAATTCTCAACGAAAAATTCAGTGGGCAGGAATCCAATCTCCTGCGTTTTATTAAGGAAGCTAAAGCTGCATCAGCACTCAATCATCCAAATATTTTGACGATTTACGAATTCGGTGAAGCAGAAGACACTCATTTTATTGTCAGCGAATTTGTCGAGGGAAACACTCTCCGTGAAAATCTCCGTCAATCAAAACTGAAATTAGCGGAGATTCTGGACATTTCCATCCAAATCGCAGGTGCGCTTTCCGCTGCTCACAAAGCACATCTCATTCACCGCGACATCAAACCCGAAAACATTATGATTCGCCCCGACGGGTATGTAAAAATTCTGGATTTTGGACTGGCGAAGCTCATTCAGCCGAAACAGCCAATGGTCGGATTAGAAGCTGAAACAGCCCAACAAAGTGAAACGGCAAAAGGCGTGATCATGGGAACGGTCAATTATATGTCGCCGGAACAGGCAAAAGGCGAACGGGTTGACGAACGCACTGATATTTTTAGTTTCGGCGTAGTAATTTACGAAATGCTGACGAGCAAAACACCGTTTCAGGGAAATTCAGTTTCGGAAACATTTGCCAATTTAATAAACGCCGAACCCCAATCGTTGGAGCAAGTTGCTTCCAATGTTCCAGCCGAATTGGAGCACATCGTCTTAAAAATGCTTCGCAAAGAAAGGGATGAGCGGTATTCAAGCATGAACCGATTGTCAGCGGATCTCAAGAATTTACAGGAAAACCTCAAATCTCAAGGTAAATTAGAAAAATCGCCGCTTTCCGAAAATGAAACGCGGACGGAAATAATGGCGGTTGATACCGGCGAAACGAAAAACTTAACGCTCCGGGAATTAAGGGAACAGACCGGTGATGTAGAATTAGCTTCGACTAATCAGGGACTTAAGAGAAAATCGAAATATCGCACATTGGCTGTGGTCGGGTTGATTCTCGCCCTTGCATTGGCAGGCATCGGCTACGGGTTGTATCGTAACGTGAGCCTTACCGAAAGCAAAGATTCCCTCGTTTTTAAAGCAGGACAAATAACACGCATCACCTCAAGTGGCAGGGTCAAAGCCTCGGTTATGTCGCCGGACGGAAAATTTGTCATCTATTCGCAAGGTGAAAATAATGAGCAACAAAGTCTGTGGTTACAGCACATCGGAAGCGAGAGCAATGTCCAAATTGCGCCGCCCGCAGACATTGATTTTCGTTCGTTAAATATTTCGCCCGACAGCAATTCGCTTTATTACCATGACGCGAATGGCACGCTTTATAGAATGGCAGTTTTAGGCGGCACGCCAAAAAAAGTGGCGGATAAATTGTTTACTATTCGTTCTTCCGGAAATGAAAAAATTAGTATTTCTCCCGACAGCAAACAGATCGCATTTGTTCGAAAATTTGAGGATTTGGCGACCAAGATATTTATCACTGATGCCGACGGTTCGAACGAGCACATTCTTGCTTCTTTTGAACAACCGAACGTCATTTTTCAACATTCAGCCTGGTCACCTGACGGAAAAATTATCGCTTGTAGGTTTGAGAAAATAGGAAACTTTGGTGGAATCCTAGCCATAAAAGTCGAGGACGGAACATCCTTTCCAATTCGAGAAGAATCGGTTGTTTTTGAGATTGACCAATTTACCTGGATGCCCGATTCAAAAAGTTTTATTACGAATGCGGGAAATATCGGTGAAGTTAGTAAAATTTGGCAAATTCCATTTTCGGTTGGCGAAGCGCGGCAAATTACCAATGATGTAAATATTTACGGGGGATTTAACCTTACTTCCGACGGACGCATTTTGTCTGTATTAAGAACCGAGGAAATCTCCCAAATCTGGACAATGCCGACCAATGACCAAAATCGCCTACGCCAATTAACTGCCGGATTTGAGAAGTTTAACGGAACTATTTTTATTGGCTGGATGCCGGACGGCAAAATAGTTTATGACTCAACAATAAGCGGTAAATTGTCCGGTTGGTTAATTGAAGCAGATGGAAGCAATCCACGGCAGTTGCTAAAAGATGCTGGGCTGAATGCGCTCTCGCCCGATGGACGCTATCTTGCTTATCAAAAAATCACAGGGTTGGGTATATGGGTGATGGATTTGAAAGACGGAAGCGAAAAACGCCTAACCCAAAAGACAGATGTTTGGGCGACTTTTTCGCCTGACGGCAAATGGATTGTTTATACAGAATACCATGATCGAGTGACTATTTTGAGAATACCGGTGGAAGGTGGCGAACCGAAACTAATTTATAGTGAAAGTGGAATTAACCCGAAGGTTTCGCCCGACGGCAAAACAGTTGCATTTATTACCGGGCAAAAAATCAGGCTCGTTTCATTTGAAGGCGGCAAAATTAGTAAAACTTTCGATGCCAAACTACAATTGCTAGATTCAACCAATAAGCAAAACCTACAATGGACACTGGACGGACGCGGCATTTATTTCATTGCCCTTAACGACGGCGTGTCGAATATCTGGCGGCAGCCGGTTGACGGAAGTGCGCCGGTTCAAGTTACTAAATTTGAAACCGGACGCATCTTCAATTTTGCCTATTCACCTGATGGTAAACAACTTGCACTCTCACGCGGTTCGCTCAACAGTGATGTCGTTCTGATCAAAAACACCGACTGAATTTGCCACTACATTGACGGAACAAAGGCAAAAGCGGGGTTTTATCCTTTATTTCTGCCTTTTTTGCTTTTAGCCTTGATTTATGCAGACATGGCAAACTTCGTGCAGAAAATTACCAATCGAAAAAACTCTCGTGATGGCAATTTTGAACGTCACACCCGATTCATTTTCCGATGACGGTAAGTTTTTTTCGATTGATGAAACCTTGCGCCAAGCCGAAAAGATGATTTCTGAAGAGTTTTTCAGGCATAAAGAGATGGCTGATCAGCATTGACAAAAGGTGAGAGATAAAAGGTAAAGTAAAAAATAAAGCAAAAGCCACCAAAATCAAAATAATTTGGAAAGAATATTTCCCCAGCCTATTATTCTTCGCCTTTACCTTAAAATATAGGATTTTCTGCCAATGATTTTGTATTCGGGATGTCCGCGCACTTCCGTTGTCAGGGTTCTTATCTTTCCATCCCGCGCTTGATTGAGAGGGTAATAGCCGATCACATATCGCTCATTTATTTTCGACAATATTTCTGCATAAATTTTCTCGGCTTGCTCGGGTTGTTCTAAATAATTTGTCCAACCACCCGTAAATTTTGCAATCTTCGCTATCTCTTCTTGTTGCCGAATCATCCACTCAGCCCGCGATTTGATAAAACTCATTGCCATTTTGGGTCGGTTCGGTTTGAGTGTAAAATTTCGGAGTCGGGCGGAGATTATTTCAAGGTTCTCTAAATATATTTTGGCTTTTTCTAACTTTTCCCTTTTTGAGATTTCGTCAAAATTGATGCCGGGAATAATCGTATAGACGGTTGCCCGAGTTTTTTCCGTAGCAGTTAAAATGTCTTTGTGGCTGAAATTTATTGAGTCAAGGATTGAGAAAATGGTGTTGCCAATCTCGCCTTTTAATTCATTTAATTGATCGCCATCGGTCTGAAAAATAATGATTGGTCGCAGTTCCTGGTCAGCAAACATTTCGTTGAGCGTTGCCATCAAGGCACTATATTGTTTGCTCCTACCGACCTCGCCTGACAAAGCACTGATTTTCAATGATTCAAGTCTATTTTTGAGCAGAGTTTTATCAGTGGTGAAATTTTGCAATAGCACAACGTTATCGGTGACGATTGCCATCCGGTCGTTTGGATTGAGTTTGTCAACCAGTATTTTGGCGGCTTCGATGCTGGTTTCGATATAGGGTAATTGACTAAAACTGTAGTCAATAATTAAGACAATTGAACGCGGAATCAGTTCGCTATCGCCGGAAATGAAAGTGCTGATGTCCTGCGACTCGTTATCCTCTCTGACGATAAAGTCTTCTTTTTTCAGATATTTCACCGGATTTTTGTTTTGGTCAAAAACTAAAACCTCATTGGTCACTAAAGCGGTCTCAATCCGAATAATTCCATCATCGTTGGCGGGGTTATTTTGAGTAACAATCGGATTATTTTGCGGTTCAATTTTAGCTTTCTCTTTCTTTTTCTTCGCAGGATTTTTGAGACTGTATCCAAACGCTTTTGATTCACCGGGCAGACTATCAGGTTCTTGAGCCACAACGAAAATATTAGAATCGTTGAAGCCAAAACAACCGCCTAAAATTATGATTATCAAGTAATTAGTAAGTTTGCTCTTCATAAAAAATCTCCTAAAACCTATCAATTATTTGTCGTTGACCTTAACGATTAAACCTTGATAAAGCATTTGATAAATTCGTTGCGCCAAATCGGGGTTTGATGTTTTCAAAAACGAGTATTGTTCGAGTGCCAACGCCTTGTTTTTCAATTCAATATGCACCACTGCCAAATTATAACGCACTTGTTCACTTGTCGGATCAAGTTCAAGCGCACGATTGAGAGGGACAATTGCCTCATTATAACGCCGTAGTTGAAGCAATGTAACTCCCAAACTGTTGTGTGCAGGGGCGTAGCTTGGAAAAAGTCTCGTGGCTTCTTCCAAAATAGCTAAAGATTCATTAAAACGTTTGATATTCAGCAAAGCGATTCCATAATTTGTGCGGGATTCGGCATCCAACGAAGTAATCGTCATCAACTCTTCAAAACAACCAATGGCTTCTTTATCTTGTTTTGTCGTGATAAAAAGATTACACAGCCCTTGGCGAGCATCGGCATATTTGGGATTGATTTCTAGTGCTTGTTGAAAAGCAAGCAGGGCTTGATCAGATAAATCTATCTGGAAATAAACCGCCCCTAAATTGTAGTAAGCATTTTCAAACTTCGGATTGATTTCAATAGCTTTTTTGAACGAGGCAATGGCTTCATCGAAGCGTTGCATTTGGGCGTAAGCGTAGCCGAGATTATTATAGGTTTTGAAATCGTTTGGCAGTATTTTTAAGACGTGTTGGAATGATTTGACAGCCTCCTCGTGATTTTTCAGACGTGCCAACGCAAAGCCTAACTCGGCGTAAGTTTCTGCATTATTCGGATCAAGTTGAATGGCTCGATGATAAGCCTCAACAGCTTCTTTGAACTTTTTCTGGCGAACGTAAATAGCACCCAAACTATGATATGCCATCGCATAGTTTGGCTGTAATTCGATGGCACGTTGGACAAATTCAATTGCATCGTCATATTTCCCTAAATCCTTATAAACCTTACCTAATTCGTGGTAGGCTCGGGCAAAATCAGGCTTTAGTTCAATCGCTTTTTTCAAAGTAATGATTGCTTCTTGAAACTGTCTGGCGTGGTAAAAAGTTTCGCCGAGATTGGCGTAAGCAATGGCATAATCGGGTTGCAAATTGATAGCTTGTTGAAAAAGTTCGATAACTTCGGCATATTTTCCTGCCTCAGATTTAGCCACGCCTTCATTGTTGAGGCGAATCGCTGTTTCCATCGGATTTTGTTGACTCCAACTTAAGACCGGTGACAAAATCACGACTAAAAATAAAATTGTGATAGATATACTTTTCATAATGTTCTCCTTTTTATCCGAAAACTTCCCCCCTACTTATTAGCGCGACATTTATTGGAAATAGAGTTCAAAATAATTTGGAAACAAACTTTTTATTAAGATAGTTATTAGTCTGTAAACTAAACTCTTTGATATTTGCCACCGAGAACACAGAGTTCACAGAGTTTTATTAAACTACTGCAAACAGTACATTTAACAGTTTTTTTGAGGCTCTCGGTGAATTCTGTGGCTAAAAAAAATAGAAAATTTAATTTACAAAGTAGTTATCAAGTGAAAGATTTTCGTAGCTTTTATTTTCCCGTTTCGACCAAATAAGTTAAATCGGTGGCTTCTTTGCGAATTGAGACTTTTTCCATTTCAACCTCACAATTTTTGAGTAATTGTCTGATTTCAGCTTCCGTACGCTCAATCAAAAACCAGTTGGCGCAATATTCCATCCAATATTTATAAGGATTTTCTTCGGAAATATTGGTAAAGATAAACTTTCCCCCCGGCGCGAGAAGTTTTGTGTGAATTGCTTTGATTAGAAACGAAGCTTGGTCGTCTTTGAGGTAGTCGAACAAACCTCCTGCCAAAACCAAATCAAACTTGCCGAATTCGGCAAATTTATTGATCAGGCGAAACGTATTGCCGTGAATAATTTCAACTCTGTCTTGAATTGAAGTGAGCTTTTCAGCCGAAACTGCCAAAGCATCTTTATCCATATCATTCAAGACAATCAAATATTCAAACGGTTCGATTAAATCGAGAATCATTTGGACATCGGGCGAACTGCCACAGGCGAGAATTAGAATTTTGGCAGGTTCTCCTTTATTTATCCCGTTTAAAATTGTTTGGAAAATTCGGTCGGCTTGATACCCGACTTTGTTGCGATGTTGTTGGACGATTGCCGTATTCAGACAGTATTTTTCGATCCAAAAGCCCATCGTTTTGGGTTTTGCTTTATTTTCCGCGCTCAATAAATGTTCAATCGTTTCAAAATCTCCCTGATAGCCGCGATACCAATTTTGCATCCGGGCAATAAACGGCGATTCACTTTGAATTAAGCGAGCTTCTCTTAAAACCTCCAATATCTTTTCTTTTGGAATCCCGTCTCTCTCTGCCTCAAAAACCGCATAATAAATTGCGTGCATTGAACTTGCTACCCAATCGAAACTACTTGAATGTAAAGTGTTTATTGTTTTAGAGCCAATTACAAAATTACCCGTGATTTTTCTTAGATTCTCAATTTTGTTAGTTAATACTCCTAAATCGTGTGCCATATTTGCTTTCTCCTTCTCCTTTTTTTGAGAGAGAATTTTTACTCTCTATTTATGAGCGCGACAGTTTTTCAAAACAGAGTTCAAAATAATTGACTTTTCGGCGAAATAGGCATACTTTCGTGCTTAAAATAAGATTGTTGTTTTGTCTCGGAAACTTTTTAGATCAAATTTGACCTTTGTCTCCCCAAAATGTCGCGCTAACTATTAGAGGTTCTGCGCGTGTTCAAAATAATGGAAGACGAAAACTGGCAACAGGTGAGGAAAATCTTTGATGACGCTTTGCGTCACACGCCCGAAGAACGTCAAAAATTTGTCAAACAGGCTTGCGGAAAAGACAAACTGCTGCATCGGGAAGTCGAATCTCTGCTCGCATCGCTTGATAGTGCGGATTCTTTTCTCGAAACGCCCGCCGTGGCGAAGGTTGCCGATGAGATTCTGACGGAAACTCGCCAATTCTCAAACGGACAATTTCTTACTCATTACCGGATTATTCGACCACTTGGCTCTGGCGGGATGGGTGAAGTTTATCTGGCAACCGACACTAAATTAAATCGCAAAGTCGCGCTCAAAGTGCTGCATCCAAAATTGTTATCGGATAATCAAGCAAATCGGCGATTGCTCCGAGAAGCTCAAGCGGCGGCATTGCTCGACCATCCGCACATCTGCGCAATTTACGAAATTTCCGAATCGGACAATGACAACTTTATCGTGATGCAATATGTCGAAGGCGAAACGCTGGCGGATGTATTGACGAAGAAACGATTGAGCGTGGAAAAGTCGCTCGATTTAGCAATTCAAATCGCCGACGCTCTAGCCGAAGCCCACGACCATCACCTCATTCACCGCGACATCAAACCCGCCAACATTATCGTCAATGAAAAATGGCAAGCAAAAGTCCTCGATTTCGGCTTGGCAAAAGTTATCGAAGCCGAAACCGGCGGAGAATCGGTGCAAAGATTGAACAGTTCAGGCGCGGTGATGGGAACTGTCCCGTATATGTCACCCGAACAATTGCGCGGCAAACGGCTCGATGCGCGAACCGATATTTTTAGTTTTGGTTCGCTTTTTTATGAAATGCTTTGCGGAAAACAGGCTTTTGCCAGAGAAAATAATGCTGAAACGATTTCTGCAATTCTCAATGATGAACCTGATTTAGCCCGCATTCCGTCTAAACTTCACCCAATCTTAAGCAAATCTTTGACGAAGGATAAAGACTTGCGGTATCAATCAGCGCAAAACTTAATTCAAGATTTACGCGATTTGCAGAAAAGCGGCGGATTTGACGAACTGCCAAAGGGCGAAGATGTTTCGACCGTGCCGACTGAGCAAATCGTCACCAACGAGCCGCAATCAGACAAACGAAAATTCCATTTTTGGCAAAGTTCGGAGAAAAACGTCCGTGCCACGTCGGAAACCGTCCACCTCGGAAACGAACAAACCGCTGAATCAATGCCCACCCAATTTCATCCGGCAACGATTCTGCTCTCGGTTTTGACGGTTGTTCTGGGCATCAGCGCGGTGGTCTTTGTCTTTTGGGGATTTAACCGAACCGATGATTCGCGCCAATTTGATGCTTTGCGTGCCGTGCCGTTGGTTTCGTGGAAAACTGCCGGAGGCTATTACACGGATTACCGCGTTTCGCACAACGGAAAATTGATTGCTTATTCGTCGTCGCAGGAAGGCGGAAACGAAGGCATTTTCGTCAAACAAACCGCAGACGGCGAAGAACTTCTGATTACCAAAGATGAATGGACAAGCATCAGCCCCGTGTGGTCGCCCGATGACCAACGGGTTGCCTATTTTTCGCGCCGCGAAAATCAATCGGGCATTTATGTCAGTCCGGCTCTTGGTGGCGCGGCAGTTCCGCTCAAAATAATTGGGCAGGGCGATCTTCGTTTGCGGCATTGGTCAAAGGACGGGGCGGCAATTTTTTATGAATTAAACGGAAATTTCTTTCGGCTTGAAGTTACGACCAAGGAAATCGTGCAAATTACCGATTTTACCGATGCTCCCGGCACACAGAGATATTTCAGTCTTTCGCCGGATGAAGACCGAATTGTTTTTTGTGATAAAACCGAAGGGCAAGAAGATATTTGGATAATGCCGATCAAAGGCGGCGAAAAGCGGCGTTTGACCACCGATGGAATCGCCAAACGCCGACCACGCTGGCATCCTGACGGCAAAAGGATTTTATACAATTTCCGGCAAGGCGACTTTCAGCAAATTGGTCTGGCATATACCGACGGACGCGAACCTGTGCCGATAACTCGTGGTGCCAGCCAATACGAAATGATTGATATTTCGCCGGACGGCACAAAAATTTTCTATTTTGCGATTGAAAACCGCTCGGACATTAGCGGAGTGAAAGTTGAAACTGGCGAAGAATTTGAAGTTGCCAACGGCACTGAATATGAACAATGGGCGGACATTTCGCCCGACGGTAAAGCCATCGTTTATCAGGCAAAAACCATTCAGCAATTCAGCAAATCAAACATTATCGTCAAACAATTCGGCAATCCATCGTCAATTCTGACACTCGAAGGTTACAATCCACGTTGGTTGCCTAACAGCCGCCGCCTTTCTTTTCTGCGCTGGTCGGAAGCGGAACAAAAAAATCAACTTTTTGTAGTTAATTCTGCCAACGGCGAAGAAAAACAACTCACGACTATCGGAATTTCTCCCCCATCGTATAGTTTATTGCCGATGAATCGGGGCGAAATCGGGGTGGAGGATTTTTCGTCTGATGGAAAGAGTTTGCTTTATCTCAATTCGCAAATGTCGAGAAACGTCTGGATGACTTCGCTGGAATCAGGTGAAAACGTCAAATTGACTAACAGCGAAAACGCAAATGTCCGATACTATTCACCGCTTTTTTCGGCGGATGGCAAGCGCGTCATTTTTGTTCAGCGAGAAATCGCTTCGGGAAAGATGATTTTTAGCCTGTGGCTCTGGGAAGCGGGCAAGACGAAACGGATATTGACAGATGCGGACGGGTTACGTCTGCTCGGCTGGTTAGGAGATGAAATTTTGTTAGGAATGACCGATGGGGTGATGAAAGCCGATCCGCTTGAGGTCAAACTTTTGCGGGTTGCATTGACGGGCGAAAGCCGAATTTTGACGATTTTCAAAAATATTTATGCTGACAGTCTGACGCTTTCCGCTGATGGTAAAAGGCTGGCGTTCATTGCTCGTCAAAACGAAAAAGACGACCTCTGGACAGACTCGACAGCGGGTGGCGCACCAAAAAAAATAACTACCAACAGCGGCAAACGGCTCTATTACGCCAGCCCCGCGTGGTCGCCTGACGGCAAAACGATTCTTTTCGATAAACAGGAAAAGATAGAAACAATCTCGATGTTTGAGAATTTTAAATAAAAATAAAAAGGAGAATAACTATGGCAGAAGCAAAAACTGAAACCACAAATAATGTAGCAGAAAGCGAAGAACTTCGCGGATTTTATCGCGCTTTGGCGGCGGTGCAAACAAATTCTATTTTTCGTGTGATGAGCGCGGAAGATGAGGAACAAATGAAAAGGCGAGCCGTTGAAGTTACCAATCATCTGGTCAAAATTGCAAATGCAAATGGTGGCGAAAAATGCGGAAATGGAACAATTTGGAATCCTATCACAGGAAGATGTGAGTAGGTAATATCGGAAAATTGAATCCATTAGAAAAAATGGAAACGAGCTTGGGATTACAAAATCAAATAAAAAAAGGAGAAAAACTATGGAAGCAACAAAAACAGTAACAACAAATAATGTAGGAGAAAGCGAAGAAGTTCGCGGGTTTTATCGTGCTCTAGCATTCGCTCAAGCCAATATACTGACGTATATGAGAAGAGCAAAAAGCGATGAGGATATAAAAAAACGGGCTTTGGAAATGACTAAAGAATTAAAAACAATTACTATTCCACATGAAGAACTGCCAACCCGAGGTGATGTGTGTCAAAACGGAACTGTTTGGAATCCTGTTTTAGGACGTTGTGACTAGGTGACAGCACAAAACCGTGTGAACAATCGTTACTTTGTTTTCAAATTGTAGAACACCAGGGCAATGTCAATTTTCATCAACCGCCGAAAACATTGATTGCGGCGAAACAACCTTGATTTATCAGCCTCGTTTGGAAAAGAAATTGACTTTTTTACCGAAAAGTCATAAGTTCGTGAGTAAAAACAATTTCACTCCCGAAACAAACGAGGCTGGACAATGGCTGAAAAGAAATTCGCAGGGCAAAAAATAACCGAGCAGTTACAGCAGTGGAACGAAAAGCAAGATACTGATGCCAACAATGTGCTGATGAATCTGGTCTATGCGGAACTGCATCGGCAAGCGCATCGGTATCTGCAAAAAGAGCGCGTCGGTCACACCTTGCAAACTACGGCTTTGGTTCACGAGGCTTATCTAAAACTGATTCAACAAAAATCGGTGGCATGGGAGAGTCGTTCGCATTTTTTTGCGTTGGCGGCAACCATGATGCGCCGAATTTTGATTGATTATGCTAAATCAAAGCATCGCATCAGGCGCGGTGGAAATCAAGATGACTTGCCGCTTGAAACCGCTTTGTCCATTGCCGTGAGCGATTCCGACTTTGATTTACTCGCCCTTGATGAAGCCTTAAATCGTCTGGCTGAAAAAGAAGAGCATCTGGCAAAAGTCGTTGAACTTAGATTTTTTAGCGGTTTAGATGTGATTGAAACAGCCGAAGTTTTAGGTGTTTCCGAATCAACCGTTAAACGTGATTGGGCAATGGCAAAGGCTTGGTTGCATCGTGAATTAACCAAGTGAAAGAAAAAAATTATACGATTTGGTAAAAAAAAAAGTAACATTTTGGGCAAATTTTACATAATATAGTAGAAAGAGTTTTTCAGGCATAAAAAGATGGCTGATAGGCAGTGGCAAAAAGTAAGAGAAATTTTTGATGCCGCCCTGCGACAAAAGCCTGAATTGCGCCCAAATTACATTAACCAAGCCTGTGGTGACGACAAATCTTTACTCGCCGAAGTCGAATCGCTTCTTTCCTCGCTCGACAGCGCGGAAAATTTTATGGAAACGCCCGCCGTAGCTAAAGTTGCCGAGTCAATCGGCGATAACGGCAAAAAACTCGAAAAAGGTCAATTTTCTAGGGCATTACGAAATACGCGAACAAATTGGGACAGGCGGAATGGGCGAAGTTTATTTGGCGGAAGATAAAAAACTCGACCGAAAAGTCGCGGTTAAAATTCTCAATGCGGAATTTAGTCGTCACGAATCGAATTTGCAGAGATTTATTCAAGAAGCCAAATCTGCATCTGCTTTGAATCACCCGAATATTTTGGTCATTCACGAAATCGGCGAGAGTGAAAACGCGCATTACATTGTCAGCGAATATGTCAAAGGCGCAACTCTGCGCGAAATTCTACGCGAAAAATCTTTAAAATTGTCAGAAGTTTTGGACATTTCAATCCAAATCGCAAACGCCCTCGTGACCGCGCACGAAGCGCGACTTATTCACCGCGACATCAAGCCGGAAAATATTATGCTTCGCCCCGATGGATTGGTCAAAGTTTTGGATTTTGGTCTAGCAAAACTCGTCCGGCGCGAAAACAAATCAATTCTCGGTTTGGAAGAATCAACTGTTGGACAAAATCAGACCGCGAAAGGCTTGATTCTTGGCACGGTCAATTATATGTCGCCGGAACAAGCAAAAGGTGAAAAAGTTGACGAGCGCACCGATATTTTTAGTTTCGGCGTTTTGCTTTACGAAATGATTGCCGGACGCACGCCGTTTCAGGGTGATTCGGTTTCGGAAACTTTTGCGAATTTGATAAACCAAGAACCCCCACCGTTGGAGCGTTTTGCCAAAATAGTGCCGAATGAATTACAACGCATCGTGTCCAAAATGCTCCGCAAAGACAAAGATGCACGTTATCAAACGATGAAAGGTTTGTTAGCCGATTTGAAGGAACTGCGGGAAAATCTGTCGCTTGAGGCAAAATTGGAACGCTCCGTTGCGTCCCCAAATGGTAACGCCACCGAACTTTTGCAAGCAACCACGGGCGATGCTAACTTTACAACCGCCCAAACAAACAACAGCATTTCGCTGGCAATCAAACAAAGACCTTTGGCGGCATTTGCCATTATCGCCTTGCTGATTGGCTCAATGGCTCTCGGTTATTATTTCTACACCGCCAAAAACACGGCTCTCAGCGGTAAAAAAACAATCGCCGTTTTACCGCTTAAACCAATCAACACCGCCAACCGCGATGAGATTTACGAAATGGGGATTGCCGACTCATTGATTTTGCGGATGAATTCGATAAAAGGCTTTATTGTCCGCCCGTTGAGCGCGACTCGTAAATATTCAGATGTTGCACAAGACCCGATTGCGGCAGGAAAAGAGCAACAAGTTGACTATGTGCTTGCCTCAAATTATCAACTGGCGGGCGGAAAAATTCGGATAACCTCACAACTTTTTAATGTTGCCACGGGGCAGATTGAAGAAACTTATCCAATCACAAAAGACGCGAGCGACCTTTTTGCGATGCAGGACGCAATTGCGGACGAAGTTGGGAACAAACTATTGGCGCGGTTTGCCACTACTTCAGGCAGTCCTGGGGCAAAGCGCGGGACGAACAACGAAGAAGCGTATCGTCTTTATCTGCAAGGCACGGCTTGGGCGAACAAACGAACCCGAGAAGGTGCCCGCACAGCGGTTGAATACTTTGAGAAAGCTGTCCATCTCGACCCAAACTACGCTCTCGCTTACGCAAGGTTAGCAAGTGCTGAGAAGGCACTGAACCCTGGCAACGACAGCTATCCGAAAGTGAAAGCGGCAATAGAAAAGGCTCTGGCAATTGACGATAACCTGGCGGAAGCACATTCGTTTTTCGGCGAAATGAAGATGATTCCGAAGGGGATTTTGCGGGAGCTGAACGCGAACATCGAAAAGCCATCGCGCTTAATCCGAATCCTACCGTTGCCCATCGGATGTATGCGATTCTGCTTACTTATCTTGGAAGACATGACGAAGCAATCGCGGAAAGCAAAACCGCCATAGACATTGAACCGGCTTCGGTATTTAATCATCTCGTTCTTGGACGGAGTTTGTTTTTCGCCCGCCGCTACAACGAAGCGATTGCCGAGTTGGAGCGAACTTCCGAAACGGATCCCGAATATCCCCAATGCTCACCGTAAAGCCTCAGCAGTTGCATATTGTTTTAAAGGTGATTAGACGCAGCCTTACGAGTTTTTTGTGAATACCGAAATTCTCAATGGAGAAGAGCCAGACGAGATAAATTTATGGAAAACACTTATAAAATCGGGTTGGCAGGGAATTTTGGAGCGACAACTTGAACAAGCAAAAGAAGCGGAAAAAAACGGCAAGCCTAATTATTTTCTGTTGGCGAATCTTTCGAGCGAACTCGGACAGCGAGAAGAGTCGTTTGCCTATCTGGAAAAGTCTATCGTTCAGATATGGGACAATATCTATGCTCAAAGTTCATCCGCGCTACGATTCGCTGCGCGGCGACCCGCGATTTGATGAATTGCTCAGGCGGGTCGGGTTGAAGTAACGGGGAGTTATGAACATCTCGCGGAAATTAGCGAAATTTTTTCTAATCGTTTTAGTGGCGGTTGGCGTAGCTCGCGCTCAAGTGCCGGTTGGCACAATTGTCGGCAGCGTCACAGACCCGCCAGGCAATCCCGTTGCTGGAACGCAGGTTCGCCTCATTAACCGCGACAGTGGGCTGGTACGAAATCTGACAACCACAAAGGAAGGTTTTTACACCGCCTCGGCATTGCCGCCAGGCGTGTATCTAGTGACGGCGGAAGCCGAAGGATTTAGTCTGGCTCAACGCTCTGTCACCGTTGAAACCGGAACAACTACCACCGTCAACTTACGCTTGAAGTCGGCGAAGTGCGTGAGCAAGTAACGGTCAGCGCAACCGCACCCTCATTGAGCTACGAAAGCAGCAATGTCAGCGGCGTGGTCAATCGTTCGCAGATCGAAAATCTGCCGCTCAACGGGCGAAGTTTTCTGGAATTGGCTAAATTAGAGCCGGGTGTCCAGTTGCTCGTCGCGCACCGCCAATAACCGAATTTTGTTCCGGCTTTGGGTCAGCCGAATGGAAACACCGGGCGCGGCACACGTGTGACGGTTGATGGCGGCAGTATTATGGCGATTGGTGATGGCGGTTCGGCGTTGGGCTTGTCGCAGGAAATCGTGCAAGAATTCCAGGTCTCAACCGTCAATTTTGACCTGACCACGGGTATCACCAACGGCGCGGCGGTCAATGTCACCACGCGCTCCGGCGGCAACGAATTTCGCGGGACGGCATTTTATTTTTTCCGCGACCATAATCTCGCCGCTTATCCCGCGCTTAACCGCGATGCGGTCAATCCCGACCCATTTTTTCAGCGGCGGCAATATGGTTTCGCGCTTGGCGGACCAATTTGGCGCGACCGTCTTTTCTTTTTCGGCAATTACGAGCGCAACGAACAGCGCGGCGTGGCGGCAACTTCAATTACCGCACCGGAGTTCACGCATCTGAATCGCATCATGCCCAGCCCTTTTTTCAATGATCAATTCAGTCTGCGTTTTGACGGACGGCTTTCCGAAACGCAAACGGCTTTTGTCCGTTTTTCGGATGACCGCATCCAATCTTTCGGACCACCGACCAATCAGCCGGGCGGGTATCCTTCATCGTGGCGACGACAGCCCGCGCGATCAAATCAGAGCATTTTCGGGCTGACCAGCGTGTTTGGAAAAAATATCGTCAACGATTTCCGCTTTTCATTTTTCTACGTCAATTCGAGTGTTTCCGGCGTGACGGAAAATGAATGTCCTGATTGTTTCGGGTCTGGGCGCGCCTTCGTTACCATCGCAAACACGGGATTGACGCTCGGCGTTTCGGTAGAACAACCGACTGTTGCACGGCGTTTTCATCTGAACGATTATGTCAGTTGGCAGATTGGGGCGCATCGCGTTCGATTCGGTGTTGATTGGGAATACAATCGCGGCGGCTCGACGACGACGGATAATGAACCGGCGACGCTGACGCTGTTTTCACCGCAAAGGGCGCAGACTTCGGGAATTCCGATTCCGTCCGCTTTTTTAACCTTGAACGATTTTTTACAACTTCCGTTGCAAAGCGTAACCGTCGGCATCGGCGATCCGCGTGTGCCGCAGGCGGACGGCAGTTTGGTGCGAAGCTGGCACACTTTTCGTTTGTTTTTTCAGGACACTTGGCGGCTTCATCCGCGTCTGACGGTCAATTACGGTTTGGGGTGGAGTATTGACCGCAACCTCAATTACGATTTGAAAAAGCCTGCATTGCTCGCGCCGATTCTGGGCGAGGATAATTTAGGTCCGACGCGCAAACGATGGAATAATTTTTCGCCCGTTCTCGGATTTTCGTGGTCGCCGTGGCGTGATGCGAAAACCGTCATTCGCGGCGGTGCGGGCTACTATTATGATTTTTTGTTTCCGCCTCTCGATGCCGAACGTGCGACGCTCGGACCGCCGGGTTTGGGTCGTCAGAGCATCAGCGGTAGCCGTCTGACTAATTGTTTGCCAAGCGTTTCTGGCGTTCCGTTCGGCGCACCGCTCAATTTTCCGAACACGCCGACGCGCTTTACGGGCGCGAATCTGCTTGCTTGTCTGCCGACGATTCGGGCAGAACTGACTGCAAATCTGGCAAACGCCGACCAATCAATTCAAGCGATTCAGTTGACCAAACAGGGAACTGTCTTTCCGCAGGATTTACCGACCTGGACGGCTCTGCATTTTAATTTCGGCATCCAGCGAGAATTGATGAAAGATTTTGTCCTGAGCGCGGATTTCGCCCTGCGCCATTTCGCTCATATCGGACTCGGACTGCTCGACCTAAATCATTTCAACAGCGCACGCGGTCCCGTCATCCCGCGTTGTCTGACTGACGCACAGCGCAATGACCCGAACGCGCTCTGCTCGACCGGCGCAATCAACGTGCCGGTCAATGCTGGACGCGCAACTTACAAAGGCTTGCTCGTCCGCGCCGACAAACGCTTCTCGCGCGGTTTTCAGCTTCTCGGTTCGTGGGCAGTTTCCCGAAACGCCGGAACAACTGTCAATGACGCAAGCAACAGACCGATTGGATTAAATCTGGACGATTATTTGAGCAATCGCGGTCCGCTGACGATAGACGTGACACATATCGTCAATCTCGCGGGAGTCGTGCAGTTGCCGTCGCGCTTCCTGCTCGGATTCAATTTTTCGTATTCAAGCAAACCGCCGTTTGCGCCATTCATCGGCGGCATAGATTTCAACGGCGACGGCACAACCGACGACCTTCTGCCCGGCACGACCATGAATCAATTTAATCGCGGATTCGGACGCACCGATTTGGAACGCCTCGTCGCTGATTTTAACCAAAATTACGCTGGAAAACTTGATGCCAAAGGCGCGTTGATTCCGAGCATCACGTTGCCCGACAGATATTGGTTCGGCGACAATTTTCATTCGCTCGATTTGCGTCTGAGCCGAACTTTCGTTTTTGAAAAACGTCTGAAAGTGTCGCTCGTTGGCGAAGTTTTTAACCTCTACAATGCCGCCAATCTCTCCGGTCATAGCGGCAATCTCGCCGCCAACGGATTCGGTCAGCCGGGCGGACGTTTCACCCAAGTCTTCGGCTCCGGCGGTCCGCGTGCTTTTCAATTCGGGGCGCGTCTTAGTTTCTGAAAGCAAAGCGCGAAGCGGACTGGAGCGCAAGCGTCCGCTTTTTGGACGCGAACAACCGTTCAATAACCCCTAAACCTAAAATGAAACCGCAAGCGTCAACAAACGGGCAAATTCGTTTAGCTTTGAATTGCCGATTGATAAACGCTGCTACGCCGCTGAAAAACGTAGCGTTTGCAAGCGAGGACGCTTGCGCTCCAGTCGGTTCTTTCGGTTTAATGGATGTATGATTTGGCAAACTTCGTGGCGCAAAATTTCGCTCGAAAAAATGTTTTGATGAATTCAGAGACAGGTTGGATTGAGGTGAAGTTAAGCAAAAGAAAATAAAAAGGCAAAAGTGAGGTTATATCCTTCTCTTTTGCCTTTTTGTGATATGGGGTTCGATTAGGAACATCTAGCCCCACGTCCGCGACAGGGGGCGTGCATTAGACAAATTGAGCAACCTGTTTCTTACCACGTCAGAGTTACGGAAGTGGAGTCCCCGGCACCGTCGGCAACATTTGCTAAGGAACTAACAAACTTGTTCGAGGTCGCTGGAGGGTATATTTAACACATTCACCTTGATTGCCGAAGGTGCCCGGGAAATTAAATTTTCGCCATCCTTCGTTCATACACTCTTCTACGAACTTCGCAGGACCGCACAGCCGTTCATTATTTGGGATATTCACCGTCAGCGGCGTGCCTTGCAGATTTATGAACATATTGTGTTCTTCGACTGTTGCCCCGCTTAGATTACTAGCCCGATGGACTCGTCCGCCTATTTGCTCGAAAGCTTGACCTGGAACATAGGTTTCCGCTCCGCCGCATCCATCCTCAATGGTGACCGAACCTTGGTTTGTAGGTGTCCCGATGACACTTAAGATAATGCCAGGATGGTAATGCCAACCTCCAACCTCGCCCGGAGGAATTGTGAGCCGACGCGCCGTCAGCGTAGCAGGACCATTAACGATTTCCGAATGAGGCATATTACCAACTCCAAGAATAGTAGCAGTTGCCGCATATACTACGACACCAAAACCAATAAGAATGCCAAGTCCTATTATCAGCGTCAGATTAACTCTTGTATAACTTGGTTTTATGAGCGAACTCATATTGATTTGCGGGCAAAGTCGCCGGATAACAGCGATGATTGCCCACGCGAAATGCAGACTTTTAACGAAGGCAGTAACTTTTTTGAAAATATTCGTTTTATTCATTGATTTAATCTCCTTTAGTTTTTTTATTTTTCTCTGTCCTATCGTTTGACAGAGTGAAAAGCAAAACAGTATCTGTCAAAAGACAATTCAAAATTTGTTTGTGGTTCATTTTGTTTATTCTCCTTTATTTTGAAGATATTTTGCTTCTAATAATTAGCGCGACATTTGTCTGAAAATGTTGTCAAAATTCCTGAAAACATTGACTTTTGGACAGATTAAGGATATTTTTAGGCGAAATAAGTTAAAGTTAAGAAACTTCTTTTCTCCAACGAGGGGGACACAATGGCTGAACAGGCGCATTCGGTCAGCGAGATAACGGAACAGTTACAAAAATGGGGCGATTGGCAAGACAGCGATGCCAGCAACGCGCTGATGAGTCTGGTTTATGACGAACTGCATCGGCAGGCGCATCGGTATCTGCAAAAAGAGCGCATCGGACACACCTTGCAAACTACCGCCTTGGTTCATGAGGCGTATCTCAAACTAATCAAACAAAAATCGGTAACTTGGGAAAGCCGTTCGCATTTTTTCGGCTTGGCGGCGACGATGATGCGGCGGATTTTGATTGATTATGCCAAAACCAAACATCGCGCCCGTCGCGGTGGAATTGACAGCGATCTACCGCTCGAAACTGCCTTGACCATTGCCGTCAGCGATGCGGATTATGATTTGCTCGCGCTCGACGAAGCCTTAAATCGTTTAGCTGAAAAAGAAGAGCCACTGGCAAAGGTCGTCGAACTGAGATTTTTTAGCGGTTTGAATATAGAAGAAACGGCGCAAGTTTTAGGCGTTTCCGAATCAACCGTCAATCGTGATTGGGCAA
Organism: Pyrinomonadaceae bacterium; assembly: GCA_963779235.1. GTDB lineage: Bacteria > Acidobacteriota > Blastocatellia > Pyrinomonadales > Pyrinomonadaceae > JAIBCC01. The sequence goes on along the minus strand of CAVZXI010000018.1, from coordinate 115,155 downwards.
TAGCAAAGTCTTGGTTGCATCGGGAATTAACGCGGTAAAACCGTAGCGCGAAGCAGACTGGAGCGCACGCGTCCTCGCTTGCATACGCCGCGTTTTTCAGCGGCGTAGCGGTGTTTATCAATCGGCAAGTTTAAAGATAAGGAAAGACTTTTAGTTTTCTTTCAAGATAAGTGGGATTGGAGACTTTTTCGCAGTTAAAAACACCGCTCATTGCAAGCGAGGACGCTCGCGCTCCAGTCGGTGGTTGTGATTTTTATCTTTTGAATTTACTCCTTTTAATAAACTCTTGATATGGAGTTGAAAAAAAAACGTAACATTTTGGGCAAATTTCGCATATATTAGTAGAAAGAGTTTTTCGGGCAGAAAGCGATGGCTGATCAGCAGTGGCAAAAAGTGAGAGAAGTTTTTGAAGCCGCCCGGCTGCTGACACTTGAATTGCGCCAAGATTACATCGTTAAAGCCTGTGGTGAAAATAAACTGCTACTTACCGAAGTCGAGTCACTTTTGGCATCGTTTGACAGTGCCGATGATTTTTTCAAAACGCCCGCCGTTGCCAAAGTCGCGGATTCAATCAATAACCATAAAAACAAATTTGAAAACGGTGTAAATTTAGGTCATTACAAAATCATCGAATCAATCGGGACAGGCGGAATGGGCGAAGTTTATCTCGCAAACGACCAAAAACTCGACCGTCAAGTCGCTATTAAAATCCTTAACGAAAAATTTAGCCGGGACAAATCGAATCTCAATCGTTTTATTCAGGAAGCGAAATCCGCTTCGGCTTTGAATCATCCGAATATTCTGGTCATCCACGAAATCGGCGAATCAGACGAAGCGCATTTTATTGTCAGTGAATATATTAAAGGCAAAACTTTGCGCGAGATTCTCAAAGAGCAATCGTTGAATTTATCAGAAATTCTCGATATTTCGATTCAAATCGCTAACGCCCTTATCGCCGCGCACGAAGCGCGACTCGTCCACCGCGACATCAAGCCGGAAAACATAATGATGCGCCCGGACGGTTATGTAAAGATTCTCGATTTTGGTTTGGCAAAACTTGTCGAGCGGAAAAACAAATCAATTCTCGGTTTGAACGAATCAACCGCCAAACATGGTCAGACTGCAAAAGGCGTAATTTTGGGAACGGTCAATTATATGTCGCCCGAACAAGCCAAAGGCGAGCGGGTGGATGAACGCACAGACATCTTTAGTTTGGGCGTGGTGATTTATGAAATGCTCGCGGGAAACATGCCGTTTGCGGGCGAAATCAACTTCGGAAACTTTTGCGAATTTAATCAATGCAGAACCGAAACCGCTTTCAGATTTGGATTTGCCGACGAACTGCGCCGCATCGTTTCAAAAATGCTTCGCAAACGAAAGGACGAGCGTTATCAAACGATGAAAGACGTGCTGGCGGATTTAAAAGATTTGCGGGAAAATCTGAAGTATGATGAGAAATTGGAACGCTCTGTTTCGCCCGAAAACGGCAACGCCACCGAAGTTTTGCGAGCAACCACGGGCGATGCAAACTTGCCAACCGCTGAAGCACAAAATAGTTTTTCACTAACAGTCAAAAAAAGATCTTTTGCCACCTTCGCCGTTATTGCCTTGCTCATCGGCGCAATCGGACTCGGTTATTATTTTTTCATGGCGGGAAAAACGGCTTCAAGTGTGAACGGCAAAAAATCAATCGCCGTCTTACCCTTAAAACCAATCACCGCCAACCGTGATGAAATTTACGAGATGGGGATTGCCGATTCTCTGATTCATCGTTTGGGAGCGATGAAAGGATTTTTCGTGCGCCCGTTGAGTGCAACTCGAAAATACTCCGACCTCAATCAAGACCCGGTGGTCGCTGGGCGCGAACAGCAGACAGATTATGTTCTTGCCTCGAATTATCAATTGGCAAACGGAAAAATTCGCGTTACCGCCCAACTTTTTAATGTCCAAAGCGGGCAGATTGAAGAAACAAAAATTATCGAAAAAGATGCGGGCGACATTTTTGCGGCGCAGGACGCAATCGCGGGCGAGGTTGTAAATTTCCTGCTGGCGCGGTTTGCGACCACTTCAACGAGTCCGGCGGCAAAGCGCGGGACGACCAATGAAGAAGCCTATCGGCTCTATTTGCAAGGTAAAAATCTGACAGCACAGAGGTCTGCCGCAGATGCAAAAAAAGCAATTGGACACTTTGAGCAAGCTATCAAACTCGACCCAAATTTTGCGCGAGCCTTTGCGGGTATGGCTAATGCTTACAGAGCGTCGGGAACTCTCGGTGGCGGTTTGCCGCGTGAAGAATTCGAGAAGGCAAAAGCCGCCGTCACCAAAGCCTTGGAACTCGACCCGAATTTGTCGGAAGCCTACGCGGTCAGAGGAGGCTTAAAACTAAATTACGAATGGGATTGGGCGGGAGCGGAAAAAGACCTGCTCCATGCGATTGAACTTGAGCCGAACAACGATACGGCGCACGGGAGTTATTCCGGTTTATTAGTCGAGAGCGGGCGTTTTGACGATGGAATAGCACAATTAGACATCGCACAGGCGATCAATCCCTCTTCGCTCATCTATCAGCGAGACCGCGGACGGTATTTGTATTTTGCCCGTCGTTATGATGAAGCGATTGTGCAATTAAAACGGGTGATTGAAGTTGATGAAAATTTCAGGACGGCTTACGGCTGGCTGTGGCAGACGTATCAGATGAAGGGTGATCACCTTGGGGCTTACGAGTGGTTTATGAAATTCCAAAAAATAGCAAATCCCGAAAGCATCGAGCCGTTGCAAAAGGCTTACGAAACTGCGGGTTGGCAGGGAGTCAGACGGAAACGGCTAGAGATTGACAAGCAAAACGAACATCAGCCCGGCAGTAACTTATATGCCATAGCCAGACAGTCTGCCTTGCTGGGCGAAAAGGAACAGGCGTTTGAATACCTGAACAAAGCCATCGAGAAGCGGCACAGTCAACTGGTGATGCTGAAAGTCGAACCGGCTTTCGACAACTTGCGCGATGACCCGCGCTTCGATGAATTGGTCAAGCGCGTCGGATTGAAGTGATTGAAGAAAGCACGAAGCGGACTGGAGGTAAGCCTCCTCGCTTGCCGTGAGCCTCCGTTTCGGACGCGAAAAAGTGTTCATTATTACCACTGCTTAAATGTAAAAAAGATTCGTGGCGTAAAGTCATTTGGTTTCTTTTAAGTTTAACTTAATGGGAGGCTTTTTCGCGCTATCGCGCTCATTGCAAGCGAGGACTCTTGCGCTCCAGTCCTTAAAAGCTACAATTGTTTTATGATTTGGCAAACTTCGCGCAGAAAATTATCACTTGAAAAAACTCTGGTGATGGCGATTTTGAACGTTACCCCCGATTCATTTTCCGATGGTGGCAAATTTAATCAAATTGAGACAGCCCTCAAACAATCTGAAAAATTGATTTCCGAAGGCGCGGATATTCTTGATATTGGTGGGGAAAGCACTCGTCCGAATAGTGAAAAAGTTTCAGCCGAAGAAGAAATTCAGCGCGCTGTGCCGATTATTGAAGCAATTGCCAAACGCTTTGATATTCCAATTTCGATTGACACGAGCAAAAGCGAAGTTGCCGAATCTGCCGTCAACACGGGCGCGGAAATTATCAACGATATTTCAGGTTTGCGCTTTGATGAGCGAATTGCCGAAGTTGCTTCCAAATTCAAAACAGGCTTGGTTTTAATGCACTTGCGCGGTGAATTTGAGACGATGCACCAGCAAGAGCCCGTTGCTGATATTTTGCAGGAAGTTGCAGACGGCTTTCGTTGGAGCATCGAAAAAGCTGAGAATTTCGGCGTAAAAAAAGACTCAATCGCGCTCGACATCGGCATCGGTTTCAGCAAAACTTTCGAGCAAAACTTGGAACTCCTCGCAAAGTTGGATAAACTCATTTGTGAATTTCCTGCATTTCCGATGTTGGTCGGCACTTCGCGCAAATCGTTCATCGGTAAAATTTTGGATGAACCTGACGCGAGTAAAAGATTGTCGGGAAGTCTTTCGAGCGTGGCGATTGCAGTTTGGAATGGGGCAAAAATTGTTCGCGTTCATGAGGTCAAAGAGACAGTTGAAACTATTAAGGTGGCGGAAGCTATCAAAGATTGGAGAAAAAATGACTAAAAGAAATTTGGGGTTGATTTTATTGATGACGGTAACTTTTATTGTTTCGGTCAAAGCTGATATTGCGCCGCCTTCGGGATATACCAGAGTTTCGGTCAATTTAATTGTTGAAACGAAAGAAGATGTTTCGGATTACAGATTCTACCTTGACTTTTTCGGTGATAAAAAAGATGTCGAGATAAAAAGTAAGGGAATCACTAATCTTCCTCCGATGGGGGGCGGCGCAAGATATTCCAGCGTAACACTTTGGGCAGTTTCAAAAAAAGATGCTAAACAAGAGCCGATAGAATTGCTCAAACATCAATTTTCCAAAGAAGTTCCGTCAAGCGATAGCCAAAATATTCCGTCTGGAGTTTATCGAATTGAACGTGACGGAAACACTCTCAAGGCGACCAAAATAAGCGATGATAAGGTAAATCAAAATAAAGAACGTGCACTTGATTTTACCTTTTACGGAGTTTATAAAGGTCTCACCGTTTTTGGGTACATCGTTTTTATTGGAATTCCGCTAATATTTATTGTTTTGGGGATTTGGTTATTTAGAAAAAGAAGGCGAAGGTTAGAATAGCAATTATGAAAAGCATTAAATTTGTCGCAATTATTTTAGTTTTTATCTGGGTTTCAGGTTTTACCGAATGTTATAAACCCGTCACCAATTCGGGTTTGCCCAAACGCATCAAGACGGTGGCAGTTCCGGCATTTCAATTTGAAGCCAAAGGCTTGCGCTATCGGGTTGAATCGCGTTTTACCGAAGCTGTGATGAAGGAAATCATCAAACGCGGAAAAGGGCTTCGAGTGCAAAGCGGACGCGAAGGAGCGGATGCCGTGATTGAAGGAAATATTCGAGATTTTAACTTTTCCGGCGTTTTGCTTGATCGGCAAGGTCGCGCCCGTGTGTATGAAGTAACGATTGTCGGGGCGGTGACGATTCGGGATTTAGCCGAAAATAAAGTAATTTACGACAATCAAAACTTTACCTTCCGCGATTTGTTTGAATTTTCTGATGATCCGCGTTCATTTTTTAACGAAGAAGACCCGGCAGTCGAACGAATGGCACGAGCCTTTGCCGAATCGGTGGTTTCAACTATGATCAATGGTTTGGGAGTTAAGGATGAGAAAAAATAGCCACAAAAGGCACAGAAAACGCAAAAATATTTAAATTTATGAATGATGAGAAAATAAATAAACTTAGCGATATTGTGAGACAAACGAGTTTTGAGATCCACGCATATCACAAACAGGGACATCTGGAAAAAGTTTATGAAAATGCTTTGGCGCATCGCCTTCGCAAATTGGGTTTGAAAGTCGAAAAACAATTTCCGATAAATGTTTATGATGAAGATAGCACAATTATCGGCGAATATTTTGCTGACCTTTTCGTTGAAGATTGTTTGATTGTTGAGTTGAAAGCCAGTAAAACTTTGGCGGATGAACATATTGCCCAAATTCTCGGCTATTTGCGTTCTTCCAGAATTGAACACGGATTATTGATAAATTTTGGTTCATTTAGATTTCAAATCAAAAAGTATGTTTTAAGAGTTGAGAATTAAAACAAAGGAGAATCGCCACAAAAGGCACAAAAGGCGCAAAAGGGATTTTACAACAAAATTCAAATTACCTGATAAGTTTTAGGGAAATCTTACTTCAACTATTTTTCGACAACTTTAAATTTTTTGGCTTTAATTTTGCGCTTTTTGCGTTTTTTGTGGCTAATTTTATGAATATTCTTTCACGCGAAGATTTACGCAATCAATTAAAAAAAGGTGAAATCAAGCCGATGTATCTGCTTTTCGGAGCGGAAAAATATTTGCGTGATTTAGCCGCTAAAACGATTACCGACCGGGCTTTGCAAGATTCCCAATTGCGCGAATTTAATGAAACTTCGTGCAGCCTCAACGATACTGAGTTCGTCCGCGCGATTTCTTCTGCCGAACAATTACCGATGATGTCCGCTCGGCGAGTTGTCAAAATTACTGAAATCAACAAACTGAAAGAAGCAGATGAAGATGCCCTAGCGCGTTATGTCGCGCGTCCGGCGGAAACTTCGGTCGTGATTTTTATTGCTGACGAACTCGACAAACGCCGTCGTTTTGCCAAAACTCTGTTGGAAAATTGTGTTTCGGTTGAATTTACCAATCTTTCCGACTTTGAATTACAGGGTTGGGCAAAAGGGAAGTTGAAGGAATTGAATGTACAAGCCGATGATAATGCCTTGCGCGAAATTGTGGCGTTGGTGGGAAATAATGTTTTAAAATTAACGACTGAGATTGAAAAATTAGCGACTGCCGCCTTGCCTGATTCGATTATCACATCTGAATTGGTCGAAAAATTAGTCCCAAATTCCCGCGAAATTTCAAATTTTGATCTCACCAATCATCTTTTGAACAAAAATCGTCACCGTGCTTTTCAAGTTTTACAGAAGATTTTGAATGATGGTGCAGAGCCGCTGATGTTGCTCGGCTTGATTGCCAATAATTTTCATCGGCTTTTTCTGGCAAAAGAATTGATGCGACAAGGCGTTGATAGAAAAGAAGTTGCGCGAACTGTCGGGTTGCCGTATCACAAACAAGAAGATTTTTTGGCAACTGCCAGACGTGCCGATGGCGACAAACTTTCGTGGAGTCTGAAAAGAATTGCCGAAGCCGATTTATCCATTAAAACTTCAAAAGCCACGCCGCGTCTGCAAATCGAAATGCTGGTCGCTGAATTGACTGCTTAAAAAACTGTAACGCCAGCATCTTGCTGGCTGTCGGGATGGCATCTTGCCGCCACCTAACCAAAATTGATTCAAATTTTAGCTCAATCTGAGAGCAAGATGCTCTCAGGACAGCCGCCAAGATGGTGGCGTTACTTTTCCAAAACACAAAAAAAGGTAAGGACGAGATTTACCCATCCTTACCCTTTCACTCAAAGGAGAAAACTATGAGTGTGAAACTTTTTTAGGCTATCCCGTTGACGTGCGCGCTCAAACGCGATTTGTAACGAGCCGCCGTATTTTTATGCAAGAGACCTTTGTTGACGGCTTTGTCAATCACCGAAATGGTTGGATTCAAAAGTTCTTGACTCAATTTTTTATCGTTGGCTGAAACGGCAGAACGAAGTTTTTTGATTTGCGTACGAACCTGGCTTCGGTTGCTACGATTGATAATGCGACGTTTTTCGTTTTGTCTGACGCGCTTTTCAGCTGATTTATGATTTGGCATAATGTCTAATTTTTTTAGTTCACTCAATAAAGTAACTGTTTTCTCCTGTAGGGGAAACGTAAATTCTAAATTTTCTACCGGGAAGTGTCAAGCCGAGTGTGTTTGGCGTTCAAATTTTAGTGCCAGATTGTGCATTAAATCTACTAATAACGCTACAATCGGCGGATAAAAAATAAATTCCAATCGAAAAGTTTGAGAGAATATCGCTGAACGCATTGGATACAAAGCAGTTTCCAAATAGTTACCGAGCAGCAGTCCGATTACCAAACTGATTCCCATTCCGATTATCAAAAAGGCAATGGCAGTAAATCTCGAAAAAGGTTTGGTGGCAACAGGTGTTTCTTGCAAAATCGAATCGTGCAGATTTTCATAGTCGTAAGTGTATTTTTCAAAACCGGCTTGCAAACGTCGGAAAAGTTGCAAAACCCCAACTACAAAGAGAGTTAGCAGAATTATTTTGCCGATAACCGCCGAATTTGACCAAAACATTGGTTTAAAAATCCCGACAAAAAAGGTTGAGACAAAAAGCGCAACCATCGCAAAAATTATCTTTTGCAAGGCGAAAGTTTCCTTTCTTTCTTCGGCAATCATTTGGTCAACGATTTCGTTGTAACGGCGTTCGATTGCCATTTGCCGAAGTTTTTGCGCGTGCAGATTATCGGAATAAAAAACCGAGTCGGTGCTGTGAATCGAACCGCTTGAATTTGATAATTGATTATCGAATTGGGCGCGTTGTCGCGGATTGCTCAAAACCTCGTAAGCCCCTGCAATTGAGGCAAATTCTTCACCCGATTTTTCGGCGTTTCCGTTGACATCAGGATGCAGTTTTCGCGCAAGCCGACGGTAGGCTGATTTAATTTCAGCCGGCGAAGCCTTGGGTGAAACTTTCAAGATTTTATAGTAATCCACCATCACGAAACGGGTTTTGAGAAGGAGTGAGCAAAATGGATTGACCAGCCCAATCCATTTGCCAAAAGTATAACACAAATTTTGCTCGGATGGTTAAATTTTTACTCTAAATTGTCAATTTGTAAGCCGATTGGAGAGGCTCCCGCCTGCTTTACCGCATCAACCACTTTGGCTACTTCGCCATATTGAAGCGTTCGCGGAGCTTTGATAAAGACAGTGGTTTCAATTTCATTTGTGCCAGGGCGAAATGCACCGTTTTCTTCGCGTTCTTTGAATGTTTGCGAGAGTTTAGCAATTAAATTTGTTGGTTCTGCAACCGTTCCAAAGTCTTTTTGACGATTGATTTCGAGGCTCAAATCGGAATTAACTGAGACAACTAAAGTATCAGGATTTGGTTCTCCGCCAGGTTTTGGCTCACTCGGCACGTTAGCTTTGAAAGCAGATGGCTTCAACGGCGAAATGACCATAAAAATAATCAACAAAACGAGTAGCACATCAATTAACGGCGTAACATTGATATTTGGCGTAACATTTGATTTTTCAGACATTTATTTTTTCTCCTTTTCGGTATTCTGAGTTTTTAGACACCGTTTGAGGGAAAAAGTTCCATTGTTTTGTGACACGGAGACAGGGCGATGAGGAAACGCGGCGAATATGTAGTTTATTTGTTTGCACCAATCGCGTTAAATAGTGCTTTTGCTTTAGTTAGAGTTTCTTCATATTCGCTGTTTGGATTGCTATCAATCACAATTCCACCCCCGACATTGAAAACTGCCTCACGTCCGCGAATCGTCATCGTCCGAATCGCCACGCTCAAATCTAGGTAGTCTTGAGTTTTGAGTCTTGAGTCTTGAGTCTTTGAATTTGAAATTTGGAATTTGGAATTTGGAATCCGAAATCCAATCGCCCCCATCGAAAGACCGCGCCGAGCAGTTTCAATCTCGTCAATTATTTGCATCGTCCGAATTTTGGGTGCGCCGGTGATAGAGCCGCAGGGAAACGTGGCGCGTAGGATGTCAGAAAAAGAAACTTTATTTCGCAGTTTGCCGGAAACGGTGGAAACGAGGTGAAAAAGTGTCGGATGTTCTTCTAAATCGCAGAGTTTTTCAACCTTTACGCTTCCAAATTCGCAAATCCTGCCGAGGTCATTGCGGAGCAAATCTACAATCATTACATTTTCGGCGCGGTCTTTTTCAGAATTTAATAATTCGTCGCGGAGTTGCAACATCTTCCTCAAAATCTTTCCCACGCGGACGAGTTCCTTTGATTGGACTGGTCGAAATTAAACTTTTGCCTTTTGCCTTTTTACTTTTTACTTGGAAAAACCTTTCCGGTGAAGCGGAAATGACGACATCATTTTTGCGCCGAATAAACGAGGCAAAAGGTGCAGGGTTTGATTTTCTAAGCCGTTGAAAAATGATTTCAGGTGTCAGATTTTCGGGCAATTCGGCGCGAATTTGTTGCGTCAGATTGGTTTGATAAGTGTCGCCGCAACGAATAAATTCGTGAATCTTTTCAACTGCTTCGATGTAACTTTGGCGGGTAAAATTTGAATTGATATTTGAGTTTGGGGAGTTTGGAGGGTGTGGAGGGTTTGGAGAGTTTAAGATAAGTTTTTCAATTTCATCAAAACGGCTTTTGTTACCCGTCAAATAAGTTTGTTTTGTGTTGTAATCGTGGATAATTAAAACATCGAAAAGTGCCAGAAAAATATCGGGTTCGTTTGTTTCAGAGTGGCGTGATTTTATCCGATTGAGTTTTAAGCCGAAATCGTAAGAGATGGTAAAAATTGCGGATAGCTCAGGATATGAGAGTTTTTTGTCTAAAATTTCGAGAGTTTTTTCGACATCATCGTTTGTGATTTCGAGAGTTTCAAGCGGACAAATTCCCGCAATCAAAAGATGCGAATTAAGATGCGAAACACCGCAACTATCAAGCAAACAAACATCTTGAAAAGAAAGAAGTTTTTCCACTAATTGATCGGCAGAAAGTTGGATTTCGTGCATAGAGAAATAACAGATTAGCACAGAAAGTTTTTCCTGAGTGGCAAAAACAATTTATCATTTTCCTCATCCGTGTTAATCTGTCTCAAAATATTATCTGCAAAACCAAAAAATATGTCTGAAAATCAAACAAATCAAATTTCCTTAATCCGCGGACTCGGACTAATCGCGGCAATTTCAATCATCATCGGCAATGTGATTGGAACGGGCGTTTTCTTGAAAGCGCGGGTTATGACCTGCAATGTCGGCTCGCCCGAATGGGTGCTAATCGCTTGGATTGCGGCGGGAATTTTGTCGCTGGCGGGTGCGCTGACCTACGCCGAACTTTCGGCAATGAAGCCCGAAGCCGGCGGCGAATATGTTTTCTTGCGCGATGCTTTCGGACGCATTCCAAGTTTCCTTTTCGGATGGACGCAGATGTTTATTGCTAAAACTGGCTCACAAGCCGCCGTTGCCATTGCCTTTGCGATTGGTCTGAACGATTTTTATGGAGGCGGATTGAAAAGAGTTTTAATTGAGTCATTTAAACCTTTTTGGTGGGCGGGAGGAAGTTTGGCAATATTACAAAAAGTTGAATTTGAATTAACCTCGCTTCAACTGATTGCTGTTTTACTCATCATTATTTTCACGATAGTCAATTTTGCGCTCGGTAGTTTTAGCCGGAAGAATTGCAACGGTTTTGACCTTTGTAAAAATTGGTCTGATTGCTTTTGTTGGTCTCGGCGCATTTCTTTGGGTGACGGGCGGAGATTTTGGACATTTTTCGATGATGAATGATGGGGGGAAATGTGAAGGCGTGGCTGATTCGGTCAAAGTTCGGCTCGGCAAGTTATTCGTTTATGGCAGGATTTGCTGCGGCAATGCTTGGTGCGTTGTGGGGTTATGATGGTTGGAATAATTTAGCTCTCGTAGCGGGCGAAGTTAAAAATCCCGAACGCAATATTCCGCTGGCTTTAATCGGCGGAACTGATTGGATTATTGTTCTGTATGTTTTCGTGCATATCGCTTATTTTTATGTTCTTGACCCGACGACGATTGCTTCAGTTTCCAAAGATTCATCAGTTGCGAAAGAAGTTGTTGCACGCTTTTTCGGCGGTGATATTAAGAGCTTTTGCCACCGGATTTGCGGTTTCGATTTTTACGGTTGGTTTGATGCTTTCGTCAATCGGGACGCTTCACACTTCGATTTTGTCAGGCGGACGTTTTCCATACGCGATGGCAAAAGACGGTTTGATGTTCAAATCAATGGGCAAACTTTCGGAAAAAACTCGAGTTCCGGTCACTTCATTGATTGTGCAGGGAATTTGGGCGTGTCTTTTGGCACTTTCGGGTTCGTTTGATACTTTGACGGATTATGTTATTTTCGGTTCGTGGATTTTCTACGCGCTTGGCAACTTCCACCATCTTTGTTTTCCGCCGAAAATATCCAAAAATGCGAAAGACCTTATAAAGCCTTTGGTTATCCGGTTGTGCCGATTTTGTTTTTATTTGTTGCGGGTTGGCTTTTACTTACGACCATTCAGACCGATTTTGCCAAAGGAATTGGATTGATTGGAGAGCGGCAGTATTGGGATGGATTCAAAGATATACTTTTTTCTCCATCTTTAATGGGAATTTTCTTGATTTTGCTTGGATTACCCGTTTATTACTATTTGGTGGTAAAAATCAGTTGATGAAGGATGACAATATTGGACAAAAATGATTGATAGAAGAAGCGGTATTGACCGCCGGACAAACCAAAGATTTAGCGTAAATATTGATATTGAATGGGAAGCCTTAGCTGGCAAAGCAAAGCGGTACCATCAGCGACATCAGTCGTTTCTGGGTGTTTTGTGCTTAGTTCGGGCGAGGTTGAAGATGGTGATTATGTCAAAATTTGGTTTCCGCTGACCAACGGGAATAAAATCGAATTTTGGGGCGAAGTCATCAATCACGTTTTTGAAATCGGCTTCGGAATCCGTTTTATTAAATTGACTGAAGCGCAGAAGGATTTTTTAGAGGTTTTTGTTGATACTTTAAGGGAAGACTAGAAAAAATTGATAATTGATAATATGGATAATTGATAATAAAGAAATTATTTCCTATGAATATTATCCACTCTCAATTTATCAATTTTCAATTTTTCCAATGCTTCACGGGCAATTTCTCTATCATCGAAATGAAATTTGTCGTTGCCGATGATTTGATAAGTTTCGTGACCTTTTCCGGCAATCAACACCACATCACCCGCTTTGCTTTATTTATCGCCGTGTGAATCGCCTCGCGTCTGTCCGAGACAACTAAATACGGACAATTCGTATCTTTTATTCCGGCTTCAATGTTTCGAAATAATTTTCAAAGGGTCTTCGGTGCGCGGATTATCGGAGGTGATGATTGCCAAATCGCTATGTTTTCCGGCGACTTCACCCATCGGCGCACGTTTGGTTTTATCTCTGTCGCCACCGCAACCGAAAACCGTAATAATTCGACCTTTGGTTAAATCTCGCGCAGTTTTCAAAGTATTTAAAAGCGCATCGTCCGAATGGGCGTAGTCAACCACAATCGCAAAATCTCCCTCGTGCGGAACACGCTCAAAACGTCCGGGCGCACCCACACAAGTTTCAATTCCGGTAACGATTTTATCCAAATCAAAACCAAGTTCGAGCGAAGCCGCAGTTGCCGCTAAAATATTATAAACGTGCGGTTTGCCGACCAATGGCGAAGTAACTTGGCGGTTGCCGTTCGGAGTTTTGAGCAGAAATGAAGTGCCTTTGAGCAAGGAAACCTCAATATTTTCGGGAGTCAAATCAGCAGGATTATTGAGCGCGAAAGTAACAACTCGTTGTCCGGTTTCCTTTAATTCTTTCGCTCAACTTGTTGCCCCATTCATCATCAATATTTATCACGCTGGAGGCAGGCTTTTCACCCAAACGCCCGTCAAACAGACGTTCTTTTTAGCATCGAAATAATTTTCCATCGTCAGATGATAATCGAGATGGTCGCGGGTTAAATTGGTAAAAATCGCCACTTGAAAACGCAAGGCATCGCAACGATGTAAATCAATCGCTTGCGAAGAAGTTTCCATGGTTGCCATTGTGCAACCCGCTTCAATGCTTCGTTTAGAAATCTTTGCGTATCGCTGGCTTCGGGTGTAGTGCGGATGGCTGATTCGATATTTTCACCGATTCGATATTCAACCGTGGTCAGCATCGCGCCTTTTTCGCCGTTAGCTTCGGCTAAAGTGTATGTCAAATAAGTAGTTGTCGTTTTGCCGTTGGTCCCTGTAATTCCAACCAGTTTGAGTTTGTGCGATGGATTTCCATTGATAACGGCGGCAGCTTGGGCAAGTGCGACTCTTGCATTTGCAACTTGAAGCCACACCCCTTCAAAATTTTCGGGTGCTTCCGATTCGGAAATTATGCCGACTGCGCCGCGCCGCATGACATCTTCGACAAATTTGATGTCCATCCATCGTCAAACCGCGAATGGCGACAAAAAAACTTCCTGCGCTCGCCTGACGCGAATCGTGAGTGACATCGGTGATGTTTTGCTCGCTTTCGCCCGATAATTTAGCGTTTAATGCTTCTACAATAATATTTAAGTTTGCCAAGATTTAATCCCCTTCGATTGATCTTTGATTTTTGATCTTTGACCTTTGTTTTTTTAGCTAAGTTCTTTAGCTAAATTTATAAGAGCAATAGCTTAATACATTTAGGAAATTTAAGATTGTAAACACTAGACAATCAAAGATCAAAGTTCCAAGATCAAAGGTCTAATCAGATTGGATTATACGATTTTGGCTTACGTTTGAAAAATGAGCTATGATTAGATTGCGAGGTTTTATTGAAATGAAGATTTTCAAACTGATACTTTTTGCATTGGTCATCGTTTTAGCGGTTATGCTTGGCTTTTCAATTATCGGGTTTGTGTATAGTGCCTTGTGGTATCTCTTTTGGATTGGAGTTTTAGCAATTGCCGGATATGCAGGCTACAAAATGCTGAAAAAAGGCAACAATTTAGAGATTGAAGGACGAGATTCAGTTTCACAAATCGAACTCGAAAATGCCAAAGTAGTCAAGAGTTTGCAGGATTTAAAGCGCAAATATACCAAGTGATTATGGCAAAAACGGCTCTGCTAGACAATCGCTTGAGAATTCGATAAATTCAAATTTACGCTTTAATTTTGAAAATTGAGCCGAGATGGTGTAATTGGTAGCCACGCTAGTCTTAGGAGCTAGTGACGAAAGTCGTGCGAGTTCGAGTCTCGCTCTCGGCATCAGAAATCAATAGGCAGTGGCAGTTGCAGAAAGCAGGTCATTTTTGGTTTCGTGTTACAATTATTGCCTAAAATATTTAATAAAAAGGTTGTCCGTCGTGTTGAATGATTTGGATTGACGGGCTATTTAGTTTAATCAATGAAAACAGAACTGAAAGAAGTTTCACCGACTCAAAAAGAGTTAAAGATTGAAATTCCGGCGGAAGATGTTCGCCAAGTTTATAACAAAGTCAGTCAAAAATATGCTCGCGCCGTGAGTGTGCCGGGTTTTCGCAAAGGTTTTGCGCCGCTTGATGTCGTTCGGATGCGTTACAAAGATGAAATTCAAAACGAAGTTTTGCAGGAACTTTTGCCCAAAAAAGTGACCGCCGCCATTCAGGAACACGATTTGAGTCCGCTCGGCGAACCCGAATTGCATATCGAAGACGTTGAAAATATTAAAGTTAATGGCTCGCAACCGATTTCGTTGCACGTTCACGTTGAAGTGATGCCCGAAATTGCTGCCCCAAAATACAAGGGTGTGGAAGCAACTCGTCGGGTGCGTCCGGTGGAAGAAGACGAACTTGACCAAATTATCGAAGAACGCCGACAACAAGGCGCGGCACTCGTCCCTGTAGAAGATCGTAAATCGCAAACGGGCGATACGCTAATCGTTGATTTAGAAGGCATTTTCGTGGATAAACCCGAAGAAGAACCGATTAAAGCTGATGATTTGGAATTAACTTTGGGCGAAGAATATGTGGAAAAATCGTTCACCGAAAATTTAATCGGACTCGAAGAAGATGACGAAAAAGAATTTACGGTGGAATATCCCGAAGATTTCAGTTCGCCCGGACTCGCGGGGCAAACGGTTGCTTACACAGCAAAAGTGAAAAGCGTCGGGATTATCGAACTTCCCGAAGCCGATGACGATTGGGCGCAAGGACTCGAAGAAGACTTCAAATCAATGAAGGATTTACGCAAGAAATTGCGCGAAGATTTAGAGATGATGGCAAAACTCGAAGCCGATAACAAAGTCCGTGATGAGCTTTTGACCAAACTGATTGATAGTCACGAATTAGAAGTTCCAAATACTTTGATTGATATTCAAGCGCGAACTCTGCTGAATAATTTTGCCCAAGACCTTGCAGCGGCAAGGCGTTAATTTAAAAGGGATTGATGAAAGTTTTGTCAAAATGGCTTACGAGCAGATGCGCGTCCAAGCCGAGCGTGATGTGCGCGGCGCGATGTTGCTCGAAAAAGTTGCCGAACTCGAAAAGGTTGAAGATAACAGGCGATGAGATTGCCGAAGAAATTGAAAAAATGGCAACTTATTATCGCGTCACGGCGGAAGAAGTTCGCGCTTCTTTGACCCAACAGGGTGGCGAAAATGGTATCGCTGATCGTCTTCGCAGTCGTAAATCGGTAGAAATTTTGGTGGACAAGGCTAAAATAACCGATGGCAAATGGATTGATGAAAAAGCGGCAGAAGCAGTAGCAGGGGCAGCTGCAGAGGCAGCGGTAGTTGCAGAAGAAAAGCCGGCGAAGAAAAAGGCTGAAAAGAAAGAAAAATCAGCCGAACCAAAAGAAAAGAAAACTCGTAAGAAAAGTGAGTAGAGGGGTTTGCGATTTGCGATTTCAGATTTTCGATTGTGAAATTTGGAATTTGGAATCCGGAATTTGAAATTTGGAATCTGGAATCTGGTTTTTTGAGTTTGCTTTTTGCGAGATAAGTTGTAGAATGCGTTTAACAACTAAAAAGTTGTGATTTCAACAACTTATCTCCTTTAAGTTTAACCTAGTTCTTAAATAACACAATTCAAATCATTACAAGGAAAAGAGTTAAATAAATATGTTAGTTCCAATGGTAGTCGAACAAACTTCGCGGGGCGAGCGGGCGTTCGATATTTATTCGCGTTTATTAAAGGATAGCATCATTTTTATCGGCACACCGATTGACGATATGATTGCTAATTTGATTGTTGCACAACTGCTTTTTCTGGAAGCGGAAGACCCCGAACGCGACATCAATTTGTATATTAACAGTCCCGGCGGCTCGATTACCGCAGGGATGGCGATTTACGACACGATGCAGTTTATCAAAAATGATGTAACTACAATTTGTATCGGGCAATGCGCTTCGATGGGGGCATTGCTTTTGACGGCGGGCGCAAAAGGCAAACGATTTGCCTTGCCGAATTCGCGTATCCTGATTCATCAACCTTCGGGAGGTGCTTCAGGGCAAGCGACTGATGTTCGCATTATGGCAGAAGAAATTTTGCGGATGCGCGAAATGACTTCGCGGCTGTTGGCATTTCATAGCGGACAACCTTTTGATCAAGTTGAAAAAGACGTTGAACGCGACCGCATCTTGTCACCCGTCCAAGCCAAAGAATACGGCTTAATTGATGAAGTAATTGAACACCGAGAGTAGTGGGAGAGTTTAGGAAGTTGCGGAAGTTTAGAAAGGAAATCATTAGTTTTAACTTCCCGAACTTCCCGAACTTCCCGAACTTCCCGAACTTCCCGAACTTTTATGCTTAGAAGACCAGAAGAAATTTTGCGCTGTTCGTTTTGCGGAAAATCGCAGAATGAAGTCAAAAAACTGATTGCCGGACCGAGCGTTTATATCTGCAATGAGTGCATTGATATTTGTAATGAAATCATCAATGACGATGAACGCACCGAAACGGCAGGCGCGACTCCGCTTCCGAAACCACAGGAAATCAGAGCCTTTTTGGATGAATATGTAATCGGACAAACCGAAACTAAAAAGCGTCTTTCGGTGGCGGTTTATCAGCATTACAAACGCGTTGAACTGGCTCGCCGTCGGTCTGATGTCGAAATTCAAAAATCAAATATTCTTTTGATTGGTCCAACGGGGACGGGCAAAACTTTGCTGGCGCAAACGATGGCGCGAGTTTTGAATGTTCCATTTTGCATCGTTGACGCAACTACGTTAACCGAAGCAGGTTACGTTGGCGAAGATGTGGAAAACATCATTCTCAAACTGGTGCAATCGGCTGGCGGAGACGTTGAACGCGCTCAAACCGGAATCATTTTTATTGACGAAATTGATAAGATTTGCCGCAAAGACGATAATCCTTCGATTACGCGGGATGTTTCGGGCGAAGGCGTGCAACAGGCTCTGCTCAAGATTTTAGAAGGGACGGTTGCCAATGTTCCCCCGCAAGGCGGACGCAAACATCCACACACCGAATTTCTACCCGTTGACACAACCAATATTTTGTTTATCTGCGGCGGCGCATTTGTCGGACTTGAAAAAGTGGTCGAACGCCGGATGAAAAATAAATCGCTCGGTTTCCAAGCCGATGTTAAATCCAGCAAACAACGGATGAAAGAAGCAATTGAGATGCTTGAGCCGGAAGATTTGATTCGCTACGGTTTGATTCCCGAATTTGTTGGCAGACTGCCCGTTTTGGGAACGCTTCACGAATTAGATGAAGACGCACTGATTCGGATTATGACCGAGCCGAAAAACTCTTTAGTCAAGCAGTACCAACGCAAATTTGAATTTGACAATATTCGTCTCAAATTTACCGAAGATGCGATTCGCGCCATTGCCCGCGAAGCCTTTGATCGCAAGGTCGGCGCACGCGGTTTGATGATGATTATGGAAGAAGTTTTGCTAGAGCCGATGTATGTTTTGCCTTCGCAAAAACGGGTCAAAGAACTAATTATCACCAAAGACATCGTTGAACGCAAAGCCATCAATTTCGATACTTTGCTGGAAGTAGTCGAGGATGTGGCGGCATAAAAGGTAAAGGCAAAATTACCTTAAAGACAAGAAAAAGACGGGCGGTGATTTTTTACTGCCCGTCTTAATTTATTGGATTCAAACTATTTTACGGATTCGGCGCAGAAGATTGAACCGTGATTGCCGAACCTGACTTCAATTCCAAATCACCTTTGTTTTGAATGGCAACCGTTCCCGCCCCGGCACCTGCGCCGATGGTTGCGCCGATGATTGCGCCTTTTACGCCACCAAAGATTCCGCCGATGATTGCGCCTGCGCCCGCCCCAATTCCACCACGTCTAATGGTGTCTTTAGTCGAACTTTTTGAAATAGTACCTTCTTCGTCAACCTTGACATTTTTGCCATTGACATCGGTAATGCTTTGCAAAAATCCGGCAAAATCGTAAGTTTGACCATTAGATAAACGAATTGTTTCAAAATTTAAGGTGAGTTTTGACGTGCCAACCGGATTACGATTTGAACGATCAATCCCCGAAACATAACCTTCGATAATTGCTCCCCGATATTGATTCGGCGCAGTTACTCTCATCCGAAAACGGTCATTATTTTGCGAAACTTTGGTTGAAATATCGTTTTCCAGAGTTCCGGTGATAATTTCACCATTCGGCACGATGTATTGTCCGTTTCGGGGAGTTCGGGTGGCGGGTGGATTATTTGTGGTGGCGGTAGTCGGAGGCGGATAATTTCCACCCGTATTGCTCGGATAATTTCCGCTGGTATTGGTCGAGTTATTATTTTCATCCCCGAAAATATCGAGTCGTGCCAATGAATCGGATTTGGTGTAGAAACTTTCGGCAAAAACGGTTTGACTCAAATAATCGGTCGTAATTCGGCGAGTAACTTTCAGACCTTTGCCATTATCCATCGAGGTAAAAGTAACCGTGTAATCCACATTATTTCCCAGACTTGAAACGATTAAATCCGTTCCGCGCAGAGTCCCCCGAAGTCGAAGAGTTGAACCATCAGACAAAGTTTCATTTCGGTCGCGTCCATCGGTGGAAACAGTAATTTGGTTTGCCAAAGTTGAAGCTAGAGTTACTTGATTGCCGCGCAAATCAATCGCTAATTGTTGAGGTGCTTCGAGTTTTTCTTCTAAATCTTGTCGCGCTTGATCACGATTCTGGGCGTTGCTATTGTTGATCGCTTCGTTGGCAATCTCACGGGTATTGTCGCTTCGGGAAACATCCAATTGATATGTTCCAGTCAAATTATTATTGCCGTAATTTGCATTTGTTTGACTATTGGCGGAAGTATTCCAACTCGTTGAAACGCCAAATTTTGAAGCTAATTGGTCGAGCAAATTGCGAACGGCTTTCCAATCATTTTGCGATTTGGCATTGAGCCGAAGCCGTAAAAGATAATCATTAAAGGCGCGAGCCGTATCTAAAATTTGGCGAACATCATCTTGCGAATCGCGTCCGGCGGCAATGTTATCGCGCAAACCATCAAGGTCATCGCGCAAATCCTTGAGCGAATCGCTGATTTTGGTTTCATCCGTTTGATTGACCGCGCCTCGATTTACTTCATCGTTGACGTTGTATTGAAAATCGTCAATTTTGATATTGATATTGCTCAAAATCTCATTCACCTGACGCTGATCAACGGAACTTTGGGCAAAAACGCTAACAGCAAACAAACATACAGCTAAAATTGCAGAAATTTGACGGCTAAACTTATTCATTTGGTCTCCTTAATGTTGGCGAAAATTATTCGTCTGGAAAAGTGGATAGCATTTTTTGTGCCATAAAGTTAGTTGCAATAAGAATAACAAAAAGTTGTCAAAAAATATCAAACGAAGCAAGTTTTTTGTGTTAGAATCTCAGCAAGAAAATGTATTTTCTACGTTCAACTAAACGGAGCAATTGATGTTAGAAAGTAATTATAAAACGACAATTCACTACGCCAAAGACGAATTTTTTATCGGCACAAGCCCCAGCGGACACGCCATAACTATTGATACCAAAGGTGATAGACATTCCGCGCCGACTCCGATGGAATTGCTTTTGATTGCAGTTGGAAGCTGCACGGCGGTTGATGTCGTTTCGATTTTAGAGAAAAAACGACAAACTGTAACGGATTACAAAATTGAAGTGACTGCGGAAAGAAGAGAAGAACATCCGCGTTCATTTTCAAAAATCAACGTCCACCATATCGTGTATGGACGTAACATTTCCGAGCAAGCAGTCGCCCGTGCAATTGAACTATCGGACGAGAAATATTGCTCGGTTGCCGCCACAGTTCGCCCAACGGCGACGATTACGACAAGTTTTGAAATCATTGAAACAGCGGAAAAATCTGCCAAAGTTTAGTGCAGAAACAAGCGACTTGATTGGATAGAAAATTGACATTTAGCTCTATTTTTCTAACAATTAGGTTTCACCTTTACCAACAAAAAGGTGTGGATTGAAATTAGGAGGAGAAATGTCTCGAAAATTACTGTTAATCGGAATTTTATTGCTTTTTGCGAGTGCCTTGTTTGCTCAAGACAACGTGAAAAAATATCACAATTTCGATTTTGCGAAAAAGTTGGTTACTAAAGCCGAACTTGCCAAATTGAAATATGAAAATGATGAGTTTGAACCTGTCAACGAACTTGCCCTTTTGCGCGGAGTCGTTTTCGGCAAGCGCGGACGCATTTTCAAAGAAAAATCAATTCAAAATTATCTGGAAAAACAAACTTGGTATAAGCCAAATTCGAGTTTCAAAAATTCGATGCTGACAGCGATCGAACGCAACAATCTTGATTTAATTCGGCTGGCGGAAGCCGAGCGTCATTACAATGTCGAACCCGGCGATTTGCGTTATTGGATAAAAAAGGAGATTCCCGATGACAAGATTTACGCACGTTCGGGTGCAGATTGGAGTGTTTTAATCGCCGAATTTGAAGCAATTCACGGCAAAACTTTTTCCGAAGAATGGATGCAGAAATATTTTGACGAAAGATATTGGTATAAACGCAATCCTAATTATTCGCCTAAAATGCTTTCTGCCATCGAACGCAAAAATTTGGAAAACTTCATCGCCAAGAAAAATGAAGCGAAACAGACAGAAATTTCTTTTGGCGATATGGACAAATTTCAAACCGTTTTGCTCCGCGAAGAACAGCTTAAAGGCTTGAATTTCAACGAATTACGCCTGCTTCGCAACGAAGTTTTTGCCCGTCGCGGAAAGAAATTTACCATTGCTGCCTACAAACAGGTTTTTGAGTGGCAAGATTGGTATAAACCTTTGAAAAATCAATCAAAGGTTAAACTTACCGCTACGGACGAGGCAAATGTCAAATTACTAGAAGGTTACGAAGCCAAATTGCGGGAAAAAATTACGACCGAAGTTTTGTCCGAAGAATATTTCTACGGGATGTATTTGGAAGATTTACGGGTTTTGCGAAACGAAATTTTTGCCAAACACGGCAGAATTTTCAAGGATATAAAACTGCAAAAATACTTTGAATCACAACCTTGGTATAAAGCCGATCCAACTTTTACGGATGAAAATGTCAAAAATATTTTGAGCGAAACGGAATTTAAAAATATAACGACTATTAAACAACAAGAAGAACTTTCGATTAGTAAGTTTGTCATGGTAGAGGGCTGATAAGGCTCAAGTTTCAATCCCGCGGGTCGGGATTATAAAAAAAATGAAGACGGAAGGATGAAAGTTTAATTCAGACTTCCGTTTTTTTATGACAAAAACAGGCTTGGAAAAAAACGGCGCAAATGCTATAACAAAATTCAACAGTTTGCAGGGCAGATGTAACGTCTTCTTGACAGAATTATCAAAATGAACTTGTTTGCGCGGCGTGTTGTTTTCAAATATCAAATTTCAAAATCGGATAAAGTCGAGCTAGAGCAGATTAGATACGGATATACGGGGAGCGTGTCGGTAGCCCGACTGTGAAGGAGGACTTAGTTGCTTAGCCCGCGCTCACGCTTAGGCTACTGATACCTTCTTTTTCCCATACATTAAATCGACATCTGCTCTAAGTTCAAAATTTAGAAAAATGGACAATGTTATAGAAAAAACTCCAAACTCCAAACTCCAAACTCCGCCATCGTTATGGCTTATCGGGTGTATCGGCATTACCGCCATAGCGACCTTTTGGCGTTTTTATGATTTAGCTCTCAAACCGCTCCATCACGATGAGGGCGTGAACGGCTTTTTCTTGATAACCCTTTTCCGCGAAGGAGCTTATAAATACGATCCGAGTAATTATCACGGTCCAACGCTCTATTACATTTCCTTAGCTTTTACCAAACTTTTCGGACTCGAAACTTTTTCGATTCGGGCGAGTGTGGCAATTTTCGGTGTTTTGATGATTGTGATGATGCTTTGCCTTAAAAAGTATATCGGCTCAATCGGAAGTCTGGCGGCAGGATTATTCTTGGCACTATCACCCGGAATGGTCTATATCTCGCGGTATTTTATTCACGAAATCTTCTTTGTTTTTTGTAGTTTGGGGATTGTTTTGGGAGTTCTGTTTTTTATCGAAGGCAGAAAGGCAGGAATCTTTGCGACTATTTCGATGACCTTGCTTTTACTCGTCTGTTTTGTTCCGCCGGTGATGAATGTCGGAAATATAGTTGACGAAAATAATCCGACTCTGGTTTGGATTCTGCGGGTTGGAGTTTTGGCGATTGAGGCGTTTTTAGTCTTTTTAGTGATGCGAATGCTACTCAATTGGGATGAAGGCAGACCGATTTATTTGCTTCTCGCTTCGGCTTCGCTGGCTCTATTTTTTGCCACCAAAGAAACGGCGTTTATCACGCTTGGGACGATGATTATCGCGCTTTTCTGCGTTTGGATTTGGCGAAAACTTTATGTCGGAGTTTTTGGCGAAATGAAGGAAAACGAACTTGAACCCGTTAAAATAACTTGGGATGCGTTTCTCAAACGCTGTCAGGAAGCTAATTCAAACCTTTTATTTTTAGCCGTAGCCATCGTTTTTGTATATGTTTTTGTCCTCTTTTTCTCGTCATTTTTTACCCATTGGAGCGGAGTCAAAGGTGCGTTTGAAGCCTATGCTTTTTGGACCAAAACAGGGACGGGCGATCATACTCAAAACGGTTATTTGGCGTATCTCAAATGGGGTTACAAACTTGAATTGCCGATTTTTATCCTTTCCGCCATCGGAACTTTGATTGTTTTTTTGAAAGGCAGACATATTTTTGCGATGTTTGCCGGATTGTGGGCTTTTGGACTTTTAGCCGCTTACACTATCATTCCATACAAAACGCCTTGGCTCGCGCTTTCATTTATTTTGCCGATGTGCATTGTAGCGGGTTACGGCATCAACGAAATTTTCAACAATCGAGATGCAGTTATTAAAGCCTTCGCCGTTTTTCTAGCCTTGTTTGTGGTGAGCGTGTTGGGTTATCAAACTTACGATTTGAATTTCCAAAGATATGACGATGACAGTATGCCGTATGTTTATGCACACACGACTCGCGGCTTTCTCAATCTCGTCAACAAAATCGAATATTACGCCGAAAAGAGCAAAAAGGGTAAAGATGCCACGATTGAAATTGTCTCGCCGGATTATTGGTCAATGCCTTGGTATTTGCGTTCATTTTCGCACGCCAATTTTCACGGCAAAATTGTGCCAGCCAACACCGCCGAAATGATTGTGGCGAAAAAAGACGAACAAGATGTCGAAATCGCCAATAAATACGGCGGTCACTACAAAAAAGCGGGCGAATATCCGTTGCGTCCGGGCGTGGATTTGGTTTTATTAGTTAGAAAAGATTTAGCTGATGTGGGTGCGGAAAATATCTATCCCGAATTAGAGGAGCCGGCAATGGTTGACATAACGCCTGAGCCTACACCGACAAAAACTAGAAAAGATAAATAAGGAAAGTGTAGAAAACGCGCTTCTAGCCCAACTTGAAAGCGTCTGAAGACACAACTCGAAACACTTGAAAATTTAAAAATTGCTCTAATTAGTTCTACTTTGTCAGATTCACTCGAAATGAGAACAAGGAGCAGTAGCGACTTGGCTTTTTGCCCAATCGCTACTGCTTCGCTTCTTTAATCTCAATGGTTGATGTTCTGATATTCTTCCTCTTCCCCTGTGGGCGTTGCGCCACGCTGGGCTACTCGCCCGACACCTAAATTGTCAAAATTCAGAACCGCGTTGAACAATAGCGAAAAACTGCCGTGGGTCTCGTGTCGCCACATTGGATTATTGGCAAACATTACGACATGCCCTTTGCCAACCGGAACATCAACCACCGCCGCTTTTCCGGCTAATTCAGAACCACCCGCCAACATTCCGCTTACCCAAAGTTCTTTTTCGGGAGCGAATCTCAGCACGACCCGCGGACGCGTTTCGGGAGCAGGTTGAAGAGCTAAAGCATTACGATCAGGCGGAATCGGGGGAATCAGAGAATCCGGTTTTCGTCCTTGGGTGGTGTCAGGATCATCTAAACCACCGCGTCCCGTTGGGCGTTCACCGGCTGCTTGACCACCACCCTGACCGCCACCACCGCCACCGGGACCACCAAATCCGCCACCGACATTGAGAAGCGGCGATTGGTTGAAATACACCGCCAAACGCTCGTCATAGCCGTAAGAAATCGGGCTTCCGCGGTCAGCAAACACTGTGTTCAAAACCGAGCCACGAGCCTTCAATAAGGTCGCTTCTTGAATATTTACGCCGTTGGTCATCCCGAAATCAATGGGAATCGAGGCATTGTTTCCAATGGTGACGAACAACCCGCCGGATTCGACAAACTCAGTCAATTTAGCGATCCCCTGAATGCCCATTCCACCACGAACATCGTCAGTTGTATCGGGGGACATACCCATATTCGGTGTTAAATCTGATTTCTTCCACGGGAGTGGACCCTCCTTGTCGCTCAGTTTCGCCTGTCCGCGAACAATGTTTTGCGCCGTTCCGCCGACAGGTCCGAAGATAATCACATCATACTTTTCACGCAGATTCGGGATTTTTGCCAGATTCTGGTCGGAAATATATTCGTAGGGAATACCGAGCCGATCAAATTCGAGGCGATACCAGCCCTCATTTTGCGTATTGATCCAAGTATGGACGAAAGCGATTCGAGGTGTGCCCACCGCGTGAGTCGCAACTTCGGGAATTTTATCCACTGCGTTGACGGTTAGTCCTAGTTCGGTTGCTTCTTTACTTAGACGAGCCGCCGCATCGGATGGATTTCCTTCGGCTTTGATAATATACGAACCGGCATTAAAATTCTTGTCACCAACCTTAAATCCAGCCTCAGCCGATGAAAATTTGATGTCTTTTAATCTAAATCTCAACTGGGCAATCGCACTCTCGCCCGTATGATTGACAACCCAACCCGCAGTTCCCGCACCCTCAACTTTGCCTGTTACTTTGATTAACCCAACAGTAAGCGTCATCGGAGAATCAAGTATCTTTTCGTCCTTCACCCTAACCGTTTTTACATTATGCAGGGGACCAAGTGTCCAACCTGTATCATCGTAGGGGGCGGGGTCGCTGACTTTGTAATACTGTGTATCGAGCAGCATATCCGCCATTCGGGAATACGGCTGATCCATTCTGACGACATAACTGCCTACGCCAAATTTACCTTCTTTCGTCTCAATTTCTTTATCAAGTTTGTGAATCTCGCAGCCCTGCATTTTCAACAAATTAACCAATTCAGCAGCTTCGACCGGACGAGTTTCACTGGCAGGCAAAACGTAGGCGGCGGGACCTTCGGTTTTGGCTTTGGCAACCGAACGCTTACTCTTTAAATAGAAATTATTCAAGAATTTTTCCTTGTTATTTGAGGTGTAGTTCATTGCCAAAAGAATCGCGCTTTGTTGCATATTGACATTGTTTCGCAGTGACCATTTTACGCGTGGAAGCGGCGGATTCGGACGAAACCAGTCACGATTTGATTGCGCTCCAACATTTCGGTCTTGCGTATCGGCACCGCCATTGCCGTATGTTTCGTAAAAACGCCCAATCGAATTGTGTCCATTGGCGGTATAGAACATATAATTTGGAGCCCATCCATCGTAAAATCCGTGCGTCCAGACTCCCGGCACACCGCGTTTGGTCATCTCTTCAATTTCGTGATACGCCATCGCTTGCCACTCGTTGACGACTATCGGATCGAGCCACGCATTGTATGGACCCGTTCCGGTCGAAGTGTAGAGAAACGGGACGGATTCGTGCAAATCGTGCAAAACTTGCGGATGAAATTCGAGAAATGTCGCCATCTGATTTCGGGAAAGAGCAAGTGCCAATCCGAGACTGTCGCGGTTGTTGTCGTGCGCGACATATTTGCCCCAATAAATAAGACCCGGAGCGCGTTTGCCTTCATTTGCTTTGCGGTAATTGTAGAGGTCAACCATCTTATCGCGTCCGTCAACTTCGAGCGTCGGCGTAATCATCACAATCACATTTTTGCGAATCGCTTGGATAAATGGCGATTCGTCAACCGCCAGCCGATACGCTAACTCCATCAACATTTCAGGACTGCCCGTTTCGGGAGAATGAATCGAACCCGAAGCCCAATAAAACACTTTGCCCTCAGCAATCAAGGCTTGCGAAGCCACATCGTCCAGTTTGCGCGGATCGGCGAGTTTCCCCGTTATCTCTTTGTATCGAGTGAGTTTAGCAATATTTGCTTCATCCCCAACTACTATCAACATCTGGTCGCGTCCTTCTTCACTTTTCTCCGGCGCAAGGAAAGTCTTCACCCGTGGCGAGGCTTTTTCCAACTCGCGGTAATAGCGATATTGGTCTTTGGTATAAGTCAGTTTATTCGGAGTGCCAACCGGATAGCCGAAAACCTTTTCAGGACTTGGAACTTTTGCCGAAGCCGGAAGATAATTTATCAATTCCGTCAAAAACATCTTGTCGGTTGTATTTTTGAGGATTGATTCGGTATATGCCGTATCAATCGGTTGAGCGGGTGCTTTTGTAGTATCCGCTGATTTTGCTGTCGGCTTGTTTTTGTCCGTAAATTTTTGTTTATTGTTGGATTGTTGTCCCAATAAAACGGTGCAACAAACAAACAACAATACTAATAAAATGATTGGCTTCATACTCGATTCTCCTTGATTCGCTGACGAAAAATGAAAGCGACTCATCAAATTGTAAATTGGTAGTAGAACAAGCGGAATTGTATCAGAGGTTTGGGAAAAGAAAAACGATAGGAGTGAGCAATGTCTATTTTTTTGGATATTACCGAAAAAAGGTAGAAACGCGACTGTGAAGGAGCTTGCTTTAGTTAGGCAAAAATTGCCAAAGCAGCAATTATTAATCCTTCACCTGAGACTATTGGGTAGATACATTTATATTTAATTCTTCCGTTTGTAGTCCTGTTACCGTACTTGAATAGATATTTTTCGCCAGTAGCCCTGCTGCTCGACTTTAGACAAAATTGAATGACAAATCATTTTTTTGAAAGCCGCAAGTCATTTATTTACAACAATGTTAAGAAAAATAAAACTAATTGTGGGAATTAAAGTGAGGTAGGGTGCTTTTTTTGCAAAACGCCTACCTGCATTTAATTTCGGTAAAAATTCCTCTTAAATTCATGCAATGTTGAAATCATTGGACTTAGCCCAATTTACTGCCAGTTTAATTTTGTCTAAAGTCCCTTTTTTTGTCTAAAGTCGAGCTATTAACAGAAGACCTTAAAACTAATCCTACCGACTTTGGGAAACGCCAACCATTAATTCAGTCGTATGCAAAGTTGAGCCGAACATTTTCAAAAATGGGGAAATTTGAAGAAGCTATGAATCAAATATCTCAATTTAATTTGTTGATAGAGGATACCAAAGTAGAAACGAATGATGCCTTAGTTATCAGATTCTTTATCAAAACTTATATGGATTTGGGCGAAACATATAATCATCTTTCTACTTCCCAAACCATTTCCGCTAGCGAAAAAGATAAGCTAAATAAGTCTTCCTGCGAAATGTATCAAAAATCATTCAAAGTTATGCCAGATTTAGTCAAAATAAAAATGGTAACAAAATTTGATGATGAGATCTTTAAAAAACTGATGCGCTTGCTAAATAAATGCGACAAAATATAATGAGAAAACAACAAATTACCGACTCATGAAAATTATCCTGCCGTTGTTTCAATATCCACCTTAATCTCACGCCATTTGCCTTGATTAAAACGCAAAATGCTGAGAACGCAACGGGCAAAATGTCCGGCGAGAATTGCCATCCAAATATGCCACGGCTCAAACGTCATTGTTTGTTGAATGATAAAACAAATTGCCAACGGAAGTATCAATTGCGAAATAATTGAAATATAAAGCGGACTTTTGGTGTCGCCTGTGCCTTGCAATCCGCCCGTGTAAGTGAGCGCGACTGAAACAAAAATCCCCGAAATGCTCAAGATTCGCAAAAGTTGCACGCCAATTTCAACGGTATCGGTATCGGTCACTCCAAAAACTGCGAGCAATTGTTGCGGGAAAAAGAAGAAGAAAAATCCGACAAATGCCGCGCCGAGAATCCCAAATTTGGCGGCTGTATGCACCGCAGAATTTGCGCGGTCAGGCTGTTTTGCGCCAAGATTTTGCCCCGCAATTGCCGCCGTTGCGCCCATCAATCCAAACGAAGTCCAAGTAATCAAAGAAAAAAGTTGGGTGTATGAAATTGCATAAACCGCTTGTGCCGCCGCGCTTTGGGCGAGTGAGCCGATAAAAGCAAGCATCAAAACCCCGCCGATATTCATCGCAATCCCTTGAAATCCGACGGGCAAGCCAAACTTAAATAATTTGCGAATCACATCAAAATCAGGTGCGTATCCGTTTTCATTGCGAATCGAAATCACCCAACTGCCTTTCCACAAATTCCAAAAAGCATATAGCGCAACCAAACCCGAAGCGAGACAAGTTCCCATCGCCGAACCTTTGACACCAAAAGCGGGAATCGGTCCCAGTCCGCGAATGAGGATGATGTTAAAAATTACGTTCAAAATGGTCATCGAAATGCCCAAAGCCATCGGCGTTTTGGCATCTCCGGCAGAACGTAAAGCCGCGCTCAACATAAAAAAGACCATCATTCCGCTACTGAAAAGAAACATTGTCCGCAAATATGGCAGAGCTTCGGCTTTGACTCCCGCTTCGGCATTTACAATGCCCAAAAGAAAGGGCGAGGCGAAATATCCAATCGGCGCGATGACGGCAATCGCAATAAAAATGGCAGTAATAAAGGCTTGATAAACGGTGCGATTGACTTTATCAACTTCTCCCGCACCCGCAAAACGCGCGACCAAAATGCTCATCCCCGTAAAAATCGAAGAGATAAAAACGACGACTACGAGAAAAATTTGCCAACTCACACCAATCGCCGCATTTCCTTTATAACCAACCAGATTTCCGACAATAATGTGGTCAATCATTCCTTGAATCCCGCCAAAAATATTTGCGACCACCGTTGGCGCGGCAAGTTTCCAGACGGCTTTGCCGAGCGAGCCTTCAATGATAGAACGGTCATATTTTGATTTAGGAATTGGTGTTTGTGGAGCTGGAACTTCTTCTGTCTGTTCTGCCTGTTTGGGGACTGCCATAGATTTTTATTGTTTGCCTTTGGATTGCAGGATTATTGTAGCCAATTATAGACAAAATGTCTTATGAGGGTGTTTTTTATTCCTGTTAAACGTAAATAACTTTTAGATGCGAAATTTTTCACAATAAAATGGGTAATTTCCACAGTTCAGCTTTTGTAACCTTAATTTTTGCATAATTTAGCCTGATTTATAAGGGTAATCTTTGGCACACGTTTTGCGTTTTAACCATTGTGAACTTCTTAAATTCAACTGACGGTAATTTAGGAAGAATAAATTTTGAAAATTAGGGATATTGATATGTATCAGAGATGTTTTATTTCACTATGGTTAATAGGTTTATTGGTTCTTAATACTGTCGCACAGGTTTCAAATAAATATCCTGTGCAAAAATTCGTAAAAGTTGAGCCAACAAAAATAAAAGTTGATTTTTTGAAGAGTTCGTCTGAATCATCAAGTATTTTTGATTGCGAAGATAACCTTGACCAAACTCAACTCCAACCCGCCGAACAAGGGAAAATTAAAGCGGCGATAACTAATCAAATAACGACTTATCTTAAACAATTTGACGGCACTATTTTCGGAAGTGTTGTCAGCATCGGCGATCCCGCTATTTTTGCCGCCAAAATAAAAGAAAAAATGAATCTGATTTATATTGGTGCAAATGGCAGGTGCTTACTCGGTAAATATTCACCGAAAGCGCAATCCTATCATTACAGTTGGAAAGTGATTGGCAGAAGTGCTGATATGGTCTTCCCTTTTGTTCCAACTTCAAGCACTACAAATACGCAACAGCAGACTTTAATGCACGAAATGACCCATCATATCGAATGGCTCAATGGTGTCAAACAAGGCTCAACGGAATGGATAGTTTTTGAAAATCCCGCTTCCGAGCGCAACACCAATTACCAAGATTTTGTGGTCAATGCTTTGATTCAATGGAAAAAGACCGAAGATTTAATCAAGGATAAAAGAGAAAGCCTGCCAAGTGCGATTCACTCTTGGAAAATTTTGGAAGAAACACTCACCGATTTAGAAAAAGGCACTGCGGCTGGAGGAACTCCGCACGATAAAGAATTTGCAAGCAATGGATGGTTTCAATGTCAAATTTGAAACCATCAAAAAAAAATATCTTTCGGGTAGCGCGGGCGAAGATTTCAAAAATTTTGTGATGCTGGCTGATTTGCTTCCGAAAATGGATCCAAATTTGGATTTGTATCGGGATTCTACGCCGTTTGGTCGCGGGGATACGGTTGAATTAGCAGAAGGCGAACAACTTAATATTTCAGCGACAGCCGTGAACAATTCAAAAGATATAGAACTTGATCCAAAATTAAAAGCGCAGTTTTATTGGAACGCGGTTGGTTTAGAAACTCAAAAAGGCAAAACTTTCAAATTTAAGGCGGGGAAAGAAAGTAGTTTCTATACGGTTAATGTTGATTTACGAGTCCCGTTTAATAATCGGGAATATACGATTGCGAGAGCAGATTTTAAAATCTCCACCAAACCAAAAGAAGATTCTACAAAAACCAACAAAATTTCAATCAAAGCTCCGAAAGAAGTTTTGGTGACAGACCTTTTTGATGCCGAAGCGATTATTCCGTCTGCTTTGAACAATAAGATGAAAGGTTCTTATTGGTCTCCGAGCAACTGCGGAACAACTCAAAATGCAACATCGGGCAAACTCCAATTTACCAATCCACGTTTAGAAAAACCGTATAAAACCACTATTTCTTTTAATGCTCAAGATGAAAATAAAAACACTTTTGCTTCTGCTCAGGTTGAAGTTTTAGTCAAACCAGCTTTTTTTAGCGGTTCAGCGTCTGATGTTTGGAAAGGTGGAGGAAATTCGTCAGGATTCGGCATTGAACGTCAACTAGCTATTAGAAAGCGAATGGAAAATGGAGGTGAAATAAATTCCGCCACGGTTTCGGGAACCGCAAATATCGGATGGGATCTGACAAGCGATTTCAAAACGTCCGCAGATATTGAGAAAAAACTCAAGCAAGATCAGGCAGACAGAAAAGATTTTGTGATTACATCTGTTGATATTGCGGGTTTTAAGGGATTTGCGCTCGAACAACAACAGCCGCTATACGGATTTCGAGGAAGCGGTTATGTTGATGCAGGCAGACCTGATGCGACAATGGGTGGCTACGGTTATGCAATTAAAGGCTGTCTGGTTATTAAATTTTCCTATTCATCCAACGGTTCGGGATTTATGTTGGGCGAAGGCACAGGAAGGGGCGATCCTGCAGGTGCGTGGTGGAACGACACTGCTTTTATTATGTCGCAAACCAGAGCCGCCGCAACCGAAGCCAAATCAGTTTTGCTTGGTCTAACTCTTGCCGCTGACAGCACTTTGGCAACTACGCCATACAAAGGTCCAAAACTTGACGGTTCAGACTTGCCGAGCGTCAAACTCGCCATCTCGCCCGATAATAAAAAATTGAAAAAAGGCGATGTGGTTAATGTGCGAGCCGTCATTGAAAATGAAGAAAATGCCGAAAAACCTTTGCAATTTACGTGGACGGGCGAACACACAGGAAGCGGTCAAAACGTCAAATTTACCGCCAATAAAGAAGGCAAACAAACGCTAACAGTTGCAGTTAGCGGAGTCGGCGCGGCTTCGGTTGAGTTTGAAGTGATTGTTTCAACTCAAAAGCCGACAACCAACCCAAATTCAACAGGCGAAACCACTTCAAAAATTTCACTTTCAACCGCCAAACTTACTGAAGCTAAAACACTAATCAAAAAAGGAATGCTTGATGAAGCGATTGTTTCGGTTGATGAATCTGTCAAACTTAACCCGAAAAATACCGAAGCCACGAAACTGTCTAAAAAGTGGAAAAAAGAACGAACAACAATAAATACCCAACTTAGCAAAGTTAAAACGCTAACCGAACAAGGCAAATTTGATGAAGCGGAAAAGCAATTGTTGGTGGCACAAAATCTGCATATTCTCTACAAACCCGTTTTTGATGCTGACTCGGAACTAAAAGCAAAGCGTTCAAAAAACGATTCTGCAGTAACCGAGGGTTTAGGGCAAGTTCGTTTGGCAAACGAGGCGAGAAATTTCAAGAAAGCATTGGAGTTAATCAGCGAAATTCGCCGCAACTACAAATTGAATAGTTTTGCCGTCTCCGAACTCAAACGCTACGAAGATTGGGCGCAAACTCACGAAACGGAGAAAGACCGTCAAAGGGCAATTATGTTAGCGGGTGAAGCAAAATTTAATGCTTACGATTATGAAGGTGCAATCAAAGATTTCGATGTAATGTGGGTAAATCATTATGTTTATTGGGGAATGTCCGATCCCGAGCCGAAGAAATATGGCGATTTGAGAAATGAAGCAGTTCGCCGCCGTGATTATATCAATAAACTGATGTCCGAAATTTCAACTGTGGCAAATGATAAATCTTTTGATAAAAAAATAATTGAAAACGCTTTGGCAAATATTGACCAAGTTCTGCAACTCCAGCCAACTAACACCCAAGCCCAAGAATACAAGACATTTTTGACTGATAGGCTTGGTCGTGGCGAAAAAGGCGCAAAACACGACGAAGCACTCAACAAAGGCACCGAGTTTTACAATGCCCAAAAATATAACGACGCAATAAAAGAATATGACAAAGCCATCAAAGCAGATTCAAAAAGTTCGGAAGCCTATCGCGGTCGGGCAATGGCAAAACGCGAAAACGGCGATTTGAAAGGCTCGCTCAAAGATTATGATAAATCAATTGAGCTAAACCCAAACAATAGTTACGCATTTTTAGGGCGTGGTGCAGTTCGGGATAAATTAGGCGATACCAACGGAGCTTTGAGCGATTTTACGCGCGGTATCGAACTTGACCCAACCAATCCAAGAGGCTACGAATCTCGTGGCGGACACAAAACTAATCAGCAAGATTATCAAGGCGCACTTGGTGATTTCGACAAAGTGGTAACTCTTGAGCCGACAAACAGTTATGCCTATAACAATCGCGGATATGTGAAAGAACAGCTTGGCGATATAAAAGGCGCGTTGAAGGATTACGAAAAAGCTGTTGCGCTTGATTCGTCAAATGAATTGGCGAAAAACAATTCCGCGAAACTGAAAGAAAAATTAGCTGATGCGGCAAAGGTGGTAAATCAGCCTGTTCAACCTGAAACACCAAAATCAACCAACACCGATTTATCATCCTGGAGTGGTGAATGGAATACTAATGATAATGGTAACAAACTATACCTGACACAGACAGGCAACCGTGTTTCGGGAACTTATCCGTTCGATGAAGGAAGAATCGAAGGGCGCATCGTTGGAAATAAACTGATTGGAACTTGGTCCGAATTTCCGACCTACCAACCAAACAGAGACGCGGGCGATATTGAATTCACGATGTCTGCCGATGGAAAAAGTTTCACGGGCAGATGGCGTTACGGTTCAAATGAAGAATGGCGAACCAATGTTTGGAACGGCACGCGAGCGAATACTACGCCGGTAAATAAACCAACCCAAGCCAAAACTATACCAACAGACAAAGAGGTTGAGATTTTTACGAGTATGAATATTTATGGAGTGAACAGTAAACCAACTGCTCAAACGACATTCACGATTACCAAGCCGCACGTTATCACCTATATCTTTACCTATCATTGGAATAGTGCGAGTGGCACACGCCAGCCCGGTTATATAGGAATTCACAACTCAAAAGGCGAAACATTCAAACCTTGGAAAGCCACAGGAACGCCTGGACAAGGCGGAGTGCCAAACGCTGGATGGGAAACATTTCCGAATATTGTCCTCCCTGCTGGAACTTACACCATCGTTGATTCTGATCCCGCAACTTGGTCGCAAAATGCACAAAGCGGCGGAAGAGGAATGGCAATTGTCAAAGGTTATCCGACCAGCGGAAAACCCTAACAACCTCCAAATAATTAACGCTATATCTATCAAACCGTAAATAAAGTGAGGTGACATTATGAAAAAAATAGTAAGAAAAACAGTTTATTTGATGACAATTTTATGGCTATTTTCGATGGTTGTCCTTGCCCAAGGCACTTTCAATCCGCGCAATCTTGACGAGGCGCAAGCGTGGCGATTGTATAACGAATATCTGACGATTACGAAAAATATTGACCAGTTGAAAGGCGAAATTACTATGAAACGGGGCGATATAAACACGACTTCAAAAAGTTCAATCGGAGCAGCGGGCGCAGACCCAAAAGACGTTGCCCAACTGACAAAATTGCGTCAAAAATTGAAAGCCGAAGAAGAAAAGCTAAAGAAGCTCGAAACTGTCTGGAATCAGAAATTTTTCGGTCGCTACGGTTCTTTGGCAGATTCAGCCGAAACCATTTACGACCCGCAAACGAAGCAGACAATGGACAAGATTCGATACCGTATTATCTACAACCGATTCGATCCTGAAAAGAAAGACGAGCCGCCCGGTAATAACGGACAGTGGACATTGAACGATGTTAAACGTGAAATACAACGAGATGCCAGCTATACACCCGCCGAATGGTCAGGCGGAGACAATTCTGTCACAGGTGTCAAGCAATATAGAACAATCAATTCTGATAAAGATATGGTGATAAATTCTTCATTCTATTGGCAAGGAATACCGAAAGTTTTGCATCCGAATGAAACAGTCAAAGTCAAAGTTAATTTGAATCAATCAGTCAATACTGAAACGGGCTATGGCTCTTGGATAAAGATTTATTATGGTGAAGTTGGTGGCGTTGAATCCGATGGTCCCGATGTTGAATTAGGATGGCGTGACAGCGGTAAATCTGCCTCGGCAGAAGGAAATATTTCGGTTGGAATCAGAAATGGAAAGCCTTTTAAAATCAGGGTTTTCTGCAAGATTGCCGGAGATATTTATCAAGTGACTTACACATATTTATTCAATCAAACCAATGTGCAATCAGGCGAAAATAATCAGGAAAAGGTTTGGAACGGCGAATGGCAATCTAAATGGGGACGAATGGTGATTGTGCAAAATGGTAACAACATCACAGGAACATATCAACACGATAATGGGAAAATTAAAGGCGTTATTCAGGGAAATAAACTAACCGGAACTTGGTCAGAAGCCCCAACTTATCTTCCGCCGAATGATTCAGGCGAGTTTGAAATGGGATAAGAAGAGTTTTACAGGAAAATGGCGTTATGGAACAACAGGCAAGTGGGAAACGGGTTGGAATGGTAATCGTTTCTAAAATGCAGAAAATAAATAAATATTGGGATTTGCAAGGCTAATGATGTTTTGCATGAGAACTGTTAAATCTCTCCAGTCCGAATTGCCTGCAACGCGATTTTCCCCAGCGCATTGACGAAATGATTAAAGGTCGCAAAGCGTTTATCTTGGGTAAAACCTTTAGCGTAGCGATAATAAATTTGTTGAGCAATGACGGCGATTTTGAAAGTGCCGAAAACGTAATAAAAGAGCATTTCGGACACGTCACGCCCCGATTTTTCGGCATATATTTCGACCAATTCCGCCCGCGAAATATTCTCCATCAAAACTCTCGGATTAAAAGGCATTGAGAGCATTTGTTCGCCAACTTCCTTCGACATCCAATAACCCAAACTCGTCCCTAAATCCATCAGAGGCTCGCCGATAGTCGTCATTTCCCAATCAAGAACGGCAACGATTTCGGTTAAATCATTCGGATTCAACATAATATTGTCAAATTTATAATCGTTATGAACGAGAGTTGCGCCGTGTGATTCGGGAATATTCGCGTTGAGCCATTCGATAGATTTTTCGAGTTCAAAATGTTCGTCAGTTTTCGCGTTAAAATATCTTTTCGTCCAACCTTCAACTTGTCGTGTGGCGTAACCTTCGGGCTTGCCTAAATTTTCCAAACCGATTTTTTTGTAATCAAGTGAATGTAAATTAGCCAAATTTTCGATAAAACTTTCACAAACTTTGCGCTGTAATTCGGGAGAATTTTCCAAACTTTGGGGCGATTTCCCGCGAATTATCAAACCATTTCGGCGTTCCATTAGATAAAATTCTGAGCCAATTACGCTTTCATCATCACAATAAATCAAAGGCTTTGGTGCGGGGTTATAAACCGCTGACAATTTTGCTAACACATTGAATTCACGCGACATATCGTGCGCTGATTTGACTTGATTGCCAAACGGCGGACGGCGCAAAACGTATTCAGTTTCGCCGATTTTGACGCAATAAGTTAAGTTTGAATTGCCCGACGGAAATTGTTCAATCGAAATTTTGCCCGTGCCAAATTTATCGCGCAAAAATTCAGACAAATTTTCGATGTTTAGCTCTTCGCCTTGTCTAATTGGTTTGGTGTCGCTCATCTGACTAATTTCAACTTTGATAAGAAAAGAAGTGTTGGCTCGCTTAAGTTAATAAATCATCCGAGTTTTTATCGTTCCATTGACCTCTTTCAAAATCTCAAACGCTTCTTTCGATAATTTTGTATCAACATCCAAAATTACATAGCCGATTTCATCATTGGTTTTGAGGTATTGCCCTAAAATATTGATGCCTTGCGCCGATAATTTGGAGTTGATTTCGCCCAAAACTCCGGCGATGTTTTGATGAATATGCAAGATGCGGTGAGTTTCGGCTTGCGGTGGCAAATTGAGTTCGGGAACAGTGTGTGACCCGTTGGAAGTGCCTAATTCCAAATAGTTTATCAGTTTTGCCGTGACATCCAAACCGATATTCGCCTGTGCTTCTTCGGTTGAGCCGCCGATATGCGGAGTCAAAATTACATTTGGCAAATTTTGCAGATTCGATTCAAATTTATCGCCGTTTTTTTCCGGCTCAACGGGGAAAACGTCAATTGCCGCGCCCGTAATCGTGCCGTTTTCGATAAACTTTTGCAAATCGTCTAAATCAACCACTTCACCGCGGGCATAATTGATTAAAATTGAGCCTTTTTGCATTGCCGACAGAGTTTTTTCATTCATCATATTCCGCGTCTGTTTATCACTTGGGACGTGCAGCGTGACGATGTTCGATTGCTTCAAAAGTTCGCGTAAATCTCTGATTTGTTTAGCATTACCGTGCGGCAATTTGGTTAAAATATCGTAATAAATGACGTTCATTCCCAACGCCTCTGCCATCACCGAAACTTGCGAACCGATGTTGCCGTAGCCGATAATGCCGAGAGTTTTTCCGCGAAGTTCAAAAGAGCCTTTTGCCTCCTTTTGCCAAACTCCGGCGTGAGCAGCATTGTTTTTATCAATGATTTTGCGAATCAACATCACGCACAAACCGATGACAAGTTCGGCAACCGAGCGAGTATTTGAATAAGGCGCATTGAAAACTGCGATGCCTTTGTTTGTTGCGGCTTTTAAATTTACCTGATTTGTGCCGATGCAAAAACAGCCGATTGCCAATAATTTATCGGCATTTTCGATAACTTTTTCGGTGATTTGAGTTTTGGAACGAATGCCGAGAATGTGAACGCCTTTGATTTCCATGCACAAATCTGCCTCGCTCAATGCGCCTTTAACTTGTTTGATTTCAACATATCCGCTTTGATTTAATTCCTCAACCGCCGATGCTGAAATATTTTCGAGCAGTAAAATCTTTATCTTGTTTCGCGGATACGAAGTTTGTTTCTGGGTCATAAATTATAAAAAGGTGAAAAGCCAAAACAACAAAATCATCGTCAATCCACCTGCACTATCAAGCATAACATCAGACAGCGAGCCAACGCGATTGGCATAAAAACTTTGTTTGATTTCATCCGCCGAAGCGATGCCCAAGACCATCACAAAAGCAAAAATATACCAAAATTTTGCAACAAAAATCACGGATGAATTGTAAAAAACTACCGAAGCCAGCACGCCAAGGATGCCATAGCCAAAAAAATGACACAGTTTGCGAAAGTAGAGATGGTATGTTTTGAGCGTTTCCGGCTCTGCTTTGGGAAAAAATAAATTAAAAATGGGACTGAGAAAACGCGAAGTATTTGAAGCCGAGCCTTTATTTGACGAAAGAAAAAAAGTTCCGCTAATCCACAGAATCAAAGGCAGATAGAGCCAAAAGTTTTCGGTTTGAAAATAATCCATAGCTGATTATACGATTTTTTTAGAGGTCTGTTTCACTTTTCAATGCTTGAAAATACGGCAAGCGGTTTTCCGGCATTCGGGTTTTGTTCTGCATAATTCAATCCTAAAAACTGACAAAGCGTGGCAGCAATTTGGTTTTGATAAATCGTTTTTGCATCCTTCCATTCCCTGCGCCGTTTGAAATCAGGCGAGATAAATGCCATCCAGATATAACGCGCATCGGGAATTTCGTCACCGTGTCCGTGCCAATCTTTTTCGGTTGCCCCACGCCCGTGGTCAACCGTAATAATAATCGAAGTTTTGTCTTTGTATTGTTTATCACTCTGCAAAAAGTCCCACAAACCTTTGAAATATTGGTCAGTTCTGTTTAAGGCTTTGAGCATTTGCTCGTAATTTTTGCCGTGCGCCCAATCATCGGTTTCGCCAAAACTGATGTGCAGCACTCGCGGATGATAATTTTTCAGATGATTAAGGGCAAAACGATAGGTGTAATCTAAGCACACGACAGTAGGAGAATAAACATCTCCAACTCTCTGTATTTCTTTGGCTTAGTAACAGAAGTTAAATAACATCCCCCACTTAGATTTCGTTTTGCAGAAGCCCGCACGGAGTAAGGGCGTAAAGTTCGGCACCCTTACGAGCGTAGCGTGTTTCTGCCTAAAACTTGGTGGGTTACTTTATTTTTCTTCTTTTACTTAGGAAGGTTTTTGTAGCATCTTATAAGTTTCTCTTCGCTCAAATTCAGACCTTTCTCAAATTTCCTAAACAAATCCTAAATGCTAAACTGGTAGCTATAGAATTTATGAAAAAAATCTTCCAATTTAGCATTTCCCTGACTGTAATTGTTGCAATCGCATATCTTGCAACCATTTCATATTTCCATCTTTCATATCCGCAAACTCGCTGGGATTGGTCTAAAATTGATACCAATGATGTCAGTTTTCCAAAAGATTTTATCTGGGGAACGGCAACGGCGGCGCATCAAATCGAGGGCAATAACGAAAACACAAACTGGGGCGAATGGGAAAAAGATTCTTCGCGGATTAAAGATAAAAGCAATGCAATTAAAGCAGTTGACGGTTGGAATCGGGCGAAAGACGACATCAAATTGATGAAAGATTTGGGTGTCAATTCATATCGTTTTTCACTCGCGTGGAACAAAATTGAACCTGAAAAAGGAAAGATAAACGAAGACGCTTTGAAACATTATGACGATTTGATAAACGAACTTTTAGCCAACAAAATTGAGCCGATGATAACGCTTCATCATTTCACGCATCCGCTGTGGTTTGAACAACTTGGCGCATTTGAAAAAGAAGAAAATATCAAATATTTTGTTGAATTTTCCAAACTCGTTTTTGCTCGATACAAAGACCGTGTGAAATATTGGGTAACGCTCAACGAACCAAATGTTTTTGTGATAAGCGGTTATTTCAATACTGTTTTTCCGCCCGGCAAACCTAATTCAAAACTTGGCGCAGAAGTTTTGAAAAATATGTTGAAGGCGCACGTTGAAGTGTATCGGGCTTTGAAGCCACCTCAAGGCGGGACTACAAACATCCAAATCGGACTGGCTACGAGCATTTTTCAGTTTGAACCTGCGCGCCGTTGGCATCTGGGAGATTGGTCGATTGCAAGGATTTCGAGCAATACTTTCAACGAATCCGTCCTTGGATTTTTCCGCACGGGGACGATGAATTTTTATGTCCCGATGGATGTTGATGTTTCCTACACGGATGCAGATGCGCCAAATACGATTGATTTTATCGGCGTAAACTATTATTCACATTACGCTTACAAGTTTGATTTGGATTTCAAAAAAGCCGCCCAAAGCATCGCAGTTGAAGGTGAAGAAATGACCGATATGCCTTACACAATTTACACCGAGGGCATTTATCGGGCTATTCAAGATGTGGCAAATCTCAAAAAACCAATCATCATTACCGAAAATGGAATTGCTGACAACAAAGATGATAGACGCGAAAAGTATATTAAACAAAGCCTTTACGCCGTTTCAAAATCAATCAAAGACGGATACGATGTGCGCGGGTTTTACTATTGGACATTGCTCGACAATTTTGAATGGGCGGAAGGCTACACACAAAAATTCGGTTTGTATGAAGTAAATTTGCAGACAAACGAGCGAAAACTCAGAAACGGCTCAAAGGCTTTGATGGAAATAATTAACAAAACAAAATGACCCTTTATTCCTCTTCTTCCAAAACCATTTCAGAGATTTTTCCGTCCGCATCGATCCCAAATCGCCAGAGGAAAAGACGCTTTTCCGTTTCCGCTTTGTAACGATAGATTTTTGTTTTTTCGTTAGTCTCGCCGCCGACAAAGGTGAGTTTTTTGATATTTCCAAACGATGTAATGCGTTGATTATTGGCTTTGGCTCTTTCGGTTGAAAGCGTGCGAATCAGGTTTGCAGTCAATAAATCAGGCTTGAATTTATTTTCCAGACGGTCACGCAAAACATTTGAAATCGTTTGTGTAATCTTAGAATCGGTTTCAGGTTGCGCTTTCATTTGCTTGAGCGACATTGACGGAATATATTTTTTTGCTATGCCTTGTGCAAGCAAAGTTCCCATTCCCGTTTCGCCTAAATTGGTGAGCGCAATCACCGTTAAATCATCATCAACATAACGCGAAACGCTTGCGCCAAATCCGGCAGTTTGTCCGCTGTGGGCGATCAATTTATGACCGCGAATGTCGGAAAATCTCCAACCGAGTCCGTAAGGATAAGTCTTTCCATCATTGAAAGTTAGCGGCTTCCACATTTCGGCTTTGGTCTCTTTTTTGAGCAAATTATCGCCACGCAAAGCCGCATCCCATTTTGCCAAATCCGACACAGTTGAAACAATCGCTCCCGCACCGAAAAGGTCAGTTAATTCGTAATCCCGCCCAACTAGCCGATTGTCGCGCCATTCGTAACCGGTTGCGCGATTTCTGACGATAAATTGCGGGTCACGGTCGGCAGTTTTGGTCATTCCGAGCGGAATAAAAATCCGTTCACGCATAAAATCCCAATAACTTTTGCCCGAAACTGATTCGATGATAAACGCCAAAAGATTGTAACCGCTGTTGCTGTAAATATAATTTGCTCCCGTTTCAAAATCGAGCGGATGTGGCGCAAGGGCTTTGATAAAATCAGCTTGCTTCATTCGTTTGGATAAATCAAACCCCGTCAGACTCGAATAACTTTTGATGCCCGAAGTATGATTCAGCAAATTCCGAACTGTAACTTTTTCCCAACTCGCGGGCGTGTTCGGCAAGTATTTCGAGATTTTTTCATCCAAATTCAGCTTGCCATCCTGCATCAAAATCAAAATTCCCGCCGCCGTCAATTGTTTGGAAACTGAGCCGATTTCAAAGACGGTTTCAGGCGTTGCCGCAATATTAAATTCAACACTCGCCAGCCCGTAACCTTTGGTTTTAATAATTTTACCGTTTTTGACAACCACGATTGCCGCGCCGGGGATGTGTCTTTCGACAAGTTGCGATTGAACAAATTTATCAACCTCGTCGGCGATTGCCCAAGTCGCGGAAAATAAAATGATTGCAATGAAAAGTAGTCGGTTAAAACGATGTTTGGAATTCATATCGAATTTTTACGCTGAATTTCATTTCAAGTCAAGCAGTTTTAGGCAAAAGAAAAAGAGTCCAAAACTGAACTCTTTTCTAAATTAAAACTGCCACTGCTACTGCCACTGATAATTATTCCTCAAACGGCGGTCTGCCCATCGGCGGTCTGCCTCCACCCGGTCCACCGCGTCCGCCCGAAGGTAGTCCTTTTTTGAAACTTGGGTCGGGAGTTCCCATCGCACAACGCGGAATAAACGGATAGTTTGCCGTCAAATAATAGTGATAAATGCCTTTCGGATATTCGGGAGTTACTCCAAACCGCCCGTTGCATTCATCCAAATTGCCTAAATCAGCGACAAATTCCCAATCTTGCACAAAAGTTCCGTCATATTTTCCGCTTGGACTGTTGGCGGGACGATTTCCCTCTTTAGTTCGATAACTTCCCTTTAATTCTTTAACGGCACTATTTGCATCATTTGGGTTTAAATAGCCAAATTGCGAATAAATCGGGAAACCGTCCGCCGCATAGCCAACCATCACCACTTTTTTATCGCCGCCAAGTTTTTCGACCAAACCTTTCGGGATGCCGTGATAATGATACGCTCCGGTCGGCTGAACGTGCGCGAGGTTGGAATCAACGCCCAAATCAATGCTCCCCGTCAACGCCTCGTAACGCCAATTAAAATTGTTGTTCCACAGTTCAGCCGTGCCGGGGTCAAATGGAACGCCGTTAATTGCCACGCCGAAAAGCGGTGCAAAAGTTGGTCTCTCATTCTTTTTTGGCTCCAGCGGAACGCGAAAATTATAATTCTGTGCGCTAATTCGATTCGGATTGCCACGATTCGGAAATTGTCCCGTTTCGTGATTCGGAATGCCGTTTGATTTGATAAAACGATAGCCGTCTTTTTCCGTAATTTCGACTTTGTTTGATTCGGGGTTCGCATTTGTGATTTTTGAAAAAACAACAAATCCGCCCAACACTAAAACCGTTGCAAATACAAGGTATAACACATTTTTCATAGCTTTTTCTCCTAAAATAAAGTTCGCTCAATCAACCAATAAATCCCTGCTAAAACTACTAAACACGAACCGATTGGGATCAAACGAGTTGAAAAAAATTGATGATTTTGCAGTTTCCAAAGGATCGGGAGAACCAATAAAACGACCGCAATTTGTCCGATTTCCACGCCTAAATTAAACGATAAAAGCGGTTCAATCACGGCAAAACCTTTGCCAATTCCAACTTCTTGCAAAGCGGTGGCAAACCCGAATCCGTGAATCAAACCGAAAACGTAAGTCAGCATCCAGCGACTTTTCTGCTCCTTTTTAAACAGATTTTCGAGTCCGACAAAGATAATCGAAAGTGCGATCAAAGGTTCGATAAATGCGGACGAAACTTGAATAAAATTAAGCGTTGCGAGTGTGAGAGTAATCGAATGTGCGACCGTGAAAGAGGTGACAATCTTGGCAATTTCGCCGAAACTTTTGACCGTCAGCAACAGCGCAAACACAAATAAAAGATGGTCGTAGCCAAAAACGATATGCTCAATTCCGAGTGGTAAAAATTTGGCAAATGAAGTGTTTGGCGCAAGTTTTTCAAAATCAATCGTCAGCGAATCGTTTTCGCCTGTCAGAATTTCGCGGGCGGCAGTTTGTCCATCAGACCGTTGCACATAAAGGAATTGTTTGTGGTCGGGATTGAGTTGTGAAATCAGCAGAGATTTGATTTTGATGTTTTCGCCTTTGATTCCGTGAAAAACTTGGGCAAATGTAACTGCGTGTCCATCGCTGAAAAAATAATTTGATTCATCCGCGACAATTTCTTTTCCGTCAACCGACAAAACTGCCACGCTTTTCGCCAAATCCGACATCTGATTTTGGTCTTCAATTGAGACGATTTTCTCAATCTCGCGCATCGAATAGTTGGCGCGAATCGTCAAAATTTGGTCGGAAAATTCGACATTCAGCGAACTCATCCCCGCGTCGTGCGCGAACACTTTGGCGGAAAGAAGAATCACCGCGAAACAAATCATCAATAATTTTCTGAAAAATAGACTTTGGCGCATAAATTATTATTTTGAAAATTCTTACTGATTTTTTAGACTTCCCAAGTATCAAAAAAGTTGGCACGGGCAAGTAAAGAATTGTAAAGATTTAGCAGACTAATCTTGACAATTTTAAGCCTCAA
Source organism: Pyrinomonadaceae bacterium (assembly GCA_963779235.1). Taxonomy (GTDB): domain Bacteria; phylum Acidobacteriota; class Blastocatellia; order Pyrinomonadales; family Pyrinomonadaceae; genus JAIBCC01. Next base: position 70,560 of record CAVZXI010000018.1, on the reverse strand, counting down.
AATGCCTCTTTCGGGAAATTGTTGTAGAATTAGGATTTTATGAGCAAACTTGGAATTGCAGTAATCGGACTTGGCGGCGCAGTCGGAACAACGATGGTTGCCGGAATCGAACTGTTGAAAAAAGGTAAAATCGGCACTGAAGGTCTGCCGCTTGCAAATTTAGACGCTGAATTAATTAAAGATTTGGCGAAATACGAAGATATTGTCTTTGGCGGTTGGGATTTGCACGGCGTAAATCTGGCGGCGGCGGCTGAGGAACACGATGTTTTAACGCATAAACAATTTGTTGCGGTTGAGGCGGAATTGCGAAAAATTAAGCCTTGGCGAGCGGTTGGAAACAAAGAATTTTTGGAAAATATCGAAGGTGAAAATACTTTTACGAATCTCATTCACCGCGAAGTTATCGCCAAAATTCAAGCCGATTTGCAATCTTTTAAACAAACTTGCGATTCTGTAGTCGTCATCAATCTCGCTTCAACCGAAAAACTCGCCGATGAAGGCAACGAAATTTTCAATTCAATCGCCGATTTTGAAAAGGCTTTGGACGAAAATTCTGCGGAAATTTCTCCCGCAATTCTTTACGCCTACGCGACCATTGCCGAGCAAATTCCCTACGGAAATTTTACCCCGTCGGTCTCGGCAGACATCCCGGCGTTGATTGAATTTGCAAAAAAACAAGGCGTGTCGCTCGCGGGAAAAGACGGTAAAACCGGACAAACGATGATCAAAAGCGTTCTCGCTCCGGCTTTCAAAACCCGTGCGTTGAAAGTTGAAGGCTGGTTTTCGACCAATATTTTAGGCAATCGTGACGGACTCGCACTTTCCAACGCCGATTCGCTCGCCTCAAAGGTTAAAACAAAAAGTTCCCTGCTCGAAGATATTTTGGGTTACGAGGTGGAAGATCATATCGTTGACATTCGCTATTACCGCCCTCGCAAAGATAACAAAGAGGCTTGGGACAACATTGATTTGATGGGTTTCTTGGGACAACCGATGCAATTGAAAGTAAATTTTCTTTGCAAAGATTCAATTTTAGCCGCGCCTTTGGCGATTGAAATTGCGAGATGTTTGGATTTGGCACAACAACGAAATGAGTCGGGAGTTTTGGAAGAACTCGGCGTATTTTTTAAATATCCGATGACTCGTGATAAAAATGCTAAAACTGAAAATGCTTTGCACAAACAGGAAGCGATTCTTTTGAATTGGTTAAAAAATTAGTGTTCGGCGATGGATTTAAGCCTCTCGCAAAGGATTTTCAAAACCTTGATACGAGCAAATTTTTTGTCGTTGGCTTCGATTAAATGCCACGGCGCAAATTCAGTTCCGGTGCGTTCAATCATTTCATTGGCGGCAATTTCATAGTCGTTCCATCTTTCACGATTGCGAAAATCTTCATCAGTAATTTTGTAATATTTAAAGGGTGTATCTTGTCTTAATTGAAAGCGTCGCAGTTGCTCATCTTTGTCAATATGAATCCAAAATTTGAGCAACAATAAGCCGTGTTTATTAAGTTGCTCTTCAAAATTGACAATCTCGGCAAAGGCACGTTTCCATTCATCTTCTTTGGCAAAACCTTCCACCCGTTCGACCAAAACGCGACCATACCAACTCCGGTCAAAGATTGTCACACGTCCGGCACGCGGGAGATGCCGCCAAAATCGCCAAAGATAATGTTGCGCTTGCTCTTCGTCAGTCGGTGCCGCGATAGGATGGATTTGATAATCACGAGCATCCATAGCGGAGGTAATCCGCCGAATAACTCCGCCTTTGCCGGCGGCATCCCAACCTTCAAAAACTAAAATTGCCGATTGTCCTTTTGCTTTTGCTGTGCGGTAAAGCAAATTGAGTTTGCCTTGATATTTTTCTAATTGGCTGGCATATTTTTCCTCGCTTAAATGTTGGGTTAAATCAAGCGTGTTAAGAAGTGTCTGAGGAGTTTCGTTTGTATCTTTCTCTTTGGGTTGCGGGGCGGCGGAATTTGGTTCTGCTTTCCGTTGCAAATGATCTGAAATTGCTTTCAAAATGTGTTTTCCGACGGTGATGCTTCGATAGCGTGCATCTTCGCCTTCCACAATAATCCAAGGGGCTTCGCCCGTACTGGTTGTTCGCAGTGACTTTTCCGAGATATGACGAAATGTGTCGTAAAGACCAAAATGCTTCCAATCCAATTTTGTCACCCGCCAACGCGTTTTCGGATTTTCATTGAGTAAATTAAGCCTTTTTTTCTGTGCTTTTTTACTTAAATGAAACCAAAACTTGATAATCAACGCGCCGTCATCAACCAATTCTTTTTCAAAAGTATTGATAGCGAGTAGCTCGGAATCAAGCTCGGCTTCATCAATCCGACCATAAACACAATCAACAATCGGGTGCGTATACCATGAGCCAAAAAAGATACCGATTCGTCCCTTCGGTGGTAAAACACGCCAAAAACGCCAAGCTTGAGGGCGTTCACGTTCTTCATCCGAAGGTGTTCCAAAAGCGTGGGCTTGCAAAAAACGTGGATCCATCCATTCATGCAAAAGATTTACAGTCTCGCCTTTTCCAGCACCATCAACTCCTCCAATCAGGATAATTACAGGAAATTTTGCTGACTTTAAATCCTCTTGAATATTGAGAAGCTGCATTCGCAGTTCGGGTTGTTGCCGCTTAAAATCTTCTTTGCTTAATTTTTGACCAAGTTCTGCTGTTTCAAACATAAAAGCCTCCAAGACTCAAAATCTCAATTAAATTATACTCCTTTTTTATTGCTCGTTTTAGCGATAAATCGAAGTTAGTAAAGAAATTTCACCCCCTTTTACGGTTCATTAGACATTATTTGAAATAAAGAAATTATCCACATTTGAAATAAAGAAATTATCCACGAAGGGACACGAAAATTTCACGAAGGCAAGAAAAACTTGACAATTGTTTCAATTTTAGCCGACCAACGGCGATCAAGATGTCAAAAAAGAGAGACAAACTTCGTGTTCCCTTCGTGAAACTTCGTGGATAGTTATTCCGAATAATGTCTATTGAACTTAATATTTGGACTAATTCAAAATCGCCTATTCCTTCAGATTCGCTTCAACAAAAAATCGGTTATACTTTCTAAAATTTTAAAACTATGGAACCTTTAGCAAACAAAATCCGTCCAAAAATACTTGCTGAATACGTTGGACAAAAAAACTTGGTTGGTGAAGGAAAACCGCTTCGGCTGGCGATTGAGCAAGGTCATATTTTTTCGTTTGTGCTGTGGGGACCGCCTGGAGTTGGCAAAACAAGTCTCGCCCGAATCTACGCCAACGCCATCAACGCCAATCTTTACGAACTTTCCGCCGTGACCGCAGGGAAAAATGACATTCGCAAAATAATTGATGAAGAATCCGAACAACCGCGAGTCCTTTTTCTCGATGAAATCCATCGTTTCAATAAAGCCCAACAGGATTTTCTACTCCCGTTTGTCGAAAATGGCGAACTCGTCCTGATTGGCGCAACCACCGAAAATCCTAGTTTTGAGATTATTCCGCCTCTGCTTTCACGTTTGCGGGTTTTCGTTTTGGAAGAATTATCGGCTGACGAAATGTCGGAAATTATTGACCGGACTGAGTTTGAATTAAACGAAGAAGCAAGAGATTGGCTGATTTCGATGGCAAATGGCGATGCACGTCAGGCGATTACAATGCTGGAAAATACGGCTCAACTTTATCAAACTATCACGGTTGAAAATCTCAAAAACACGCTTCAGACCAAGTTTTTACGTTTCGACAAAAAAGGCGAGGAGCATTACAACACCATTTCAGCATTCATCAAATCAATGCGAGCCAGCCAGCCCGATGCCGCGCTATATTATTTAGCTAGAATGATTTCCGCCGGAGAAGACCCGAAATTTATCGCCCGCCGAATGGTGATTTTTGCGTCGGAAGATATTGGATTGGCACAGCCAACTGCTTTGGTCGTCGCAAATGAAGTTTTTCGGGCAGTTGAAACAATAGGCTTACCTGAATGCGGAATAAATTTAGCTCACGGGGTTGCGTATCTCGCCAACTGCAAAAAAGATCGGAGTGCCTGTGATGGATTTATGCAAGCAATGGAAGATGTCAAAAGATTCGGAAATTTACCGATTCCCCTAAAAGTCCGCAATGCGCCAACCAAATTGATGAAAGATTTGGACTACGGAAAAGATTACGAATTCTACACCAAAGACGATTTACTACCTGATAAATTAAAGGGTAAGAAATATTTGAAAAGGCAAGAATAGGACACGGATTTGGCGGATTAGTGCGGATTTACGCAGATTTTAATCCGTGCAAATCCGTTTTTTCCGCGTTCATCCGCGTCCTATCTTCAGGTTTGTGGTTTTCATTGATTCAAAAACATTTAGTATTGGTATCCCGACACTTATCGTTTTTGGTAATTGCATTCTGCAATTTCTCACGCAATTTAATCAAACTTTTATCAACCACAAAAGTATAAACATCTGTGCTGACTACATAAACCTGGGTTCCGTGCTGAAAACCTTCGCGCAAATCATATTCAGGAGCAATCATTTTGCTGTCCGGTCCCGGCGGAGTTGATTGAATATGTGCCAGACGTTTTTGTGCGTCTTCAACAGTTGCATAATCTTCGATTCTAATAGTAAATCGGTAATAAAGATTCTTTTCGCCCGGAACTTTCTTTGTGCTTTTAATGGTATAGATTTGCTTTTTTCGCATCTTAAAATCTCTCAGTTCCCAATCTGCTTCGGCTGATGCGATTTTGCCAGTAATTTTATAACCCATCGAAACAAGCGTTTTTTCAAGTTGTTTGTCATTTGCAGAAGCATTCAAACCGCCTGCAATTACAAATAGACAAAGTAATTTTATTGTAAATAATTTCTTTAACATATTTTTTTTCTCCTTATTCTCCAAGTTGTCCGATAAAACCCCATCGGTTATTTTCAAAAACAAAGACCAAACTCGATTCGACGATGGCATTTCGTGTCCTTCGACAAGTTAGTTTTCGGCAAGTGTGAGGTTTTGTTCCAGACTTTACCGAATTTTTCAGCCATCGCCAGTCATTATTTTTCAGCAATTCGCCGATAGTTTCTCCGCTCGGTGAAAAGAACTTTGGAGAAGTTAAGGCAATCAGTGATTGACGATTTTTGGTCTTTACTGCCATATTAAATTTTGTCCAATAAGCATTCCAGCTTTTATTGGCGGCAGTTTGATTTGATTGCCCGAAAGCAAATCCCATCGACATAATCATCAAAACCAAACTTACCCCGCCCGAAAATAGAATCTTCTTAAAAATTCTCATCTTTTTCACCTTTGAAAATAAAATATCCCCAATTTCGATCCCAAGAGTCAGTGGTGACACCGTATTCTTTACTGCCGAGATATTTGTCGCCATCGCGCCCGTTGTAAAATTCGACTGTAATGTTACCGCCCGCGAAAGTGATGGCTCCAGCATGGACGGCGGCGGGGCAGAGCGCAGAATTGATGAGATAAGATTTAGTTCCCCAAACGGAACCATAGCTTTTTTGCGGATTTGGCGGACAGAAAAAAGTTCGCCGTGCCGGTTTTGCGCCGAGAACCATATTCAAATCAGATAAGATAGAATACCAACTGATGGGACGAATTTGTTTCGCAATTCTGGCTACCTCATCACGCAATCGCTTTAATTCTCCGTTCGCCGCATCACGCAAATTTTTGAGTAGTGCCTCGCGCAGTTGGTTTGGAGTCTCAAGGTTACTTTCTCTGAGAATTTCCGCTTCAACTCGCCTGACAAATCTTTCAAAATTTTGAATCGAGTCACGAAGTTTGTATTCGTCCGTTCCGGTTTGGGCGGCGGTGGTTTTCAATTCTTGAAGGGTCCGTTTCATACTTTCCAACACAGAATCGGTTGGAGTATTCAGGTTATTGTCCCCAACAACGGTGACTTCGATAATCCGCCTGACAGATTGCTGTTCATTGTTATTGATGATTTTGCCTATCAGAATCAAACTCGTGTTGCCACTACCGATTCCGGTGATGCGAATTGTCCGTCCGCCGTCATAATCACCGCGGGCAATATTGTTGTCACCAGATGTTAATTCCAAGTCTTCGATACTCTTGCCAGGTTCTTGTCTGAGAAGAGTTGCAAAGCCTAAATTTTTGATTTCGTTGCGGTTGATTTGAACCTTAAGAGTTTCAGTGGCTGTGGTATTGGTTTGATTGGGGGTTGCGGTGTTAGTTGGATTGGGATTTGTGCTATTAGTTGGATTATTGGCTGAGGTTTCAGTTTCCGATAAAACATTCACGTTCACCGTTTCGCTGAAAGTCTTTGGCGGCTGCATCGCCTCTGCCATATTGCGACCGCGATAAGTTCCGCTGAAGACGATGCGAGTTGTGCCTTCCTTCAAGCCTTGTATGCGGAATTCCTTTTTAGCTGTGTCAAATCTGGCTCTGGCAATTGCCTGATTCCCGACTTCGGCTTTAGCGTTCTCCTCAACGATTTCCCGTTCCCCCTTAACGGTTTTGATTTCACCGACCTTGACCGAAATTTCACGTGGAAACTGTGCGAAAGCGCTTTGTGCAGTTCCGAAAGCCAGCGCAAATGAAAGAATGATTAGCTGCCAAGCGGTTAATGAACTGTTTCTAAATGTCGAAAATAATTTTTGCTTTTTCATTGATTTTTCCTTCCTTTAAATTTATCTTGTCTCGCCTTTGAAAAATGCGGTAAAATTCACCACAACACAATCTTTATGTCGTCTGAACGTGAGTATGAAAAATAGTTTGCGTTAAAAAACCTTCTAAAAATCCGAAATTTTCCGAAAATTTCCGAAAGGCATGAATTAGTGAGCAAAAACGCTATGAACAGACCGCCCCAACTCTTTTATCAGTTTGATTCTTTTCGTGTGGATGCTAATGAAAGACACCTTTGGCAAGGTGGAAAACTTGTTCCGCTGACACCGAAAGTCTTTGATATTTTGCTTGTTTTGCTTGAAAACAAAGGGCAAACGGTGGAAAAAGATGAACTCATCCGTCAGGTTTGGGCGGATACTTTTGTCGAAGAAGGAAGTTTGAACCGCAATATCTCGACTTTGCGAAAAGCCCTTGGCGATGATTCTCACGAGCAGAAATTTATTAAAACTTTGCCTAAACGCGGTTATCAATTTACTGCCAATGTTGAAGAGATTTTTGAAGAAGAAACTTTAATCCTCGAAAAAACTAATAGTCGACCATTTGCATTGAAGGAAAAAGTATTTTTGCCAACATCAGTTTTTCAGCAAAACGGAGCAAAAATAGTTCTCGCAATTATTGCCCTCTTAATTTTAGGTGCTGTTTTAGTTTGGACTTTTAGCCAGCCCCAAAAGAGCAAAATAGATTTATCGGGATTAACCGAAAATGAGCGGTTGCAATTGGCAAAACGTGGTTCGACAAAGATTGAGGCTTACGAAAATTATGTCAAAGGGCGCACACTTTGGCATAATCGCTCTGCCGAAGGTTTGCATCAAAGTATTCTTCATCTCGAAAGTGCCGTTAAAAATGATGCCAATTTTGCACTTGCCCACGCCGCGCTAGCAGATGCTTACGCTTTCGATACAGCGAAATGGAAAGACGCGGAACGACTTGCACAGGAAGCAATCAAACTTGATTCAACTTTGGGCGAACCGCACGCCACGATTGGATTTGTCCGAATGTTTTGGGAATGGAAATTGCCGGAAGCTAGAGAATCCTTGCGAAAAGCCGTTGAACTTAGCCCCGATTATGCCACCGCGCATCAATGGTATGCGATAAGTCTAATTATTACTAACTCTGGCGGAGCGTCGTTGGCAGAGATAAAACGGGCGGTTGAATTAGAGCCAAAATCGCTCGCCATCAATGCGGATTTCTGCCAAGTTTTATATTTTTTGCGAAAATATGACGAAGCCATTGCCCAATGCAACAAAACGCTCGAAATGGATGCAAATTTTCTCAATGCACATCTTTATCTTTACGAAGTTTATACCGCGAAAGAGATGTATGATGAGGCAGTCACGGAATTCTTCAAAATCGAACAACTCAAAAGTGATTTTGCTCTGTTCACCAATCAAGAAAAACTCCGAGAGGCATACAAAAACGGAGGCATCCGCACATTTTGGAAAGCAAAGATTGAATTTTTAGAGAAAATCCCGCACAGCTTCGAGTTAGCAAAATATTATGCCCGACTTGGCGAAAAAGAAAAGGCGGTTAGTTGGTTAAAAAAGGGTTGCGAAACGCCTTATTTTGATTGCGTTTTTATTACGGCTGATCCTGTTTTTCAGATTTTAAGAGATGAGCCGCAGTTTAATGAATTAGCCAATTTATTGAGGTAAAAAATAATTTTGGATTTGCGAATTTTACGCCAAAGACGATTTACTTCCCGATAAATTGAAGGGTAAGAAATATTTGAAATGAGGCAGAAATGCAATGGTTGGGAAGCGTGTTTCCAGTCTTTTTCAAAATAATTCTGCCCCTTCACCCAGTTTGAAAAATTCTATCAATTGACAAAACGGAATCTTGACGATGCCCAGCCACCAAGTTCTTCGGAAATAACGCCATTTCGCGTGCTTGCTATTAACTCCGGGCGAGTTGACGAGTCTTTATACTCAATGTATTGAATTGTTATCTCCCCACCGGATTCAAAATTAATTTTTCCCGTATGCACCGCCGCCGCACAGGGACATGACCAATTATGATACTCAGTTGGTCCGCCATAAACCCCCCTAGTCGGATATTGCTTTTCAGGATTTGGTGGGCAGCGCAGGGTAATAGGGTTGAAATTAAAATACTCTTTGCTAGCCGCTTCGTTGAAATGGAGAAAGTAGTCTAACCCCGTTTCCCACTCAATTGGGAAAATCTCCCTATTGTTTCGATTTCCGTTTGAAGCTATGGTTGAATTGGGAATTTCCTGATTTTCATTTGAGGCATCGCTGATTTCCTCTCTTATCCAATTGTCTGTTTCGGGTTCGTATTTTTCTTCCGTCTTTGCTCCGACAATTTTACCGTTTCCGTCAACCGAATAAGACCATTTCTTACCTTCAAATCTTTTACCGTCTTTATCAAAATACTCTTCAGAATAAGCTATTTGCTCTCCTTGGTCGTTCCACGTTCTAGATGTAGCAGTCCATAATCCATCGCTTTTGGTTTCAACTTGTTCATATCGGGGAGTTTTCGTGCCGGGAAAAAATTCAATCATCGTCGTTCGCTTTCCTCCGTCGGTATGCTTCTCTTCCGTCACTAGCAAACCTCTTTTTTCATACAGTTCCCTTATTTCCTTCGGGATTGGAACAATTTTCCAAGCTTCTTGTGCGCTGACGGCGGAAACAATTACACAACACAAAAACATAAAAAAAACCAACGTTAAAGACGCTGGTTTCCGCTTCACTATTTTATTGGATTTTTTTCCAATATCGTTTTTATAATTCATATTTGTTACTCCTCTACAAATCAGTTTTCGCGCAATCAAATGCACGAATAAGTTGAATTTGCCAACCCAACTCACTCACCATATTCGCTGATTTATCAAGAGTAGATTCAAGACGTAAATTTGAGGAGAAAATATGAAATTCAACAAGTTTGTAAGCAAAATTTGGTTTCGGTTTGATTTCTGCTTCAGCCAAGTCTTATCGCCTTAATTCAGCCTCAGCCGCGATAAAACCGAAACTCGCCCATTGATTACCGCTCGTAATTTGGCGAAAAATTTTCATTGTTTCATTACATCGCTAATCAATCTTCGATAGCCTTCTTTTTTATTGTTCAATATTCAACTAAAATCTTTCTCATGGAAATTTTGGTTGCCCGCACCAGCGAAGAAATCGAATTGGCTTACGAAAGGCTTTCCCAAGCAACTGAAATCGGTTGCGACACGGAGACTTCGGGTTTGAGCGCGGCTCAAAGCAGACTTTTCAGCGTTCAATTTTCCGATGGTGAATTTAATGTTTTAGTTCCTGTGTCGGAAGGAGTTTCGCTTGGTGTTTTGTCACAACTGCTTGAAAATTCTGCGGTTACGACCATTTTTCACAACGCCAAATTTGATTTGAGTTTTTTGCAGGAAAATGGTTATCGAGTTCAAAATGTCTTTTGCACGATGATTGCCGAAAAGTTTTTGACGAAAGGTGCACGTCAATCCGTTTCGCTGGCTGAAACGCTCTACCGATATTTTGCGGTTGATTTAGATAAAAGCCAGCGTCAAAAATTTACCAAAAATTGGGACGGGATTTGGACGGATGAACTCGTCAATTACGCTCTCGCCGATGTTATCTATTTGCCAAAATTGATGGCAGGAACAAAATGATTGGCTTAAAAAATTAGGCTTAAAAGAAACTTTTGAGATTCAGATGCAACGATTTTTATAGATTTATTTCTCATCATTTTTCAGACACATGATAGTTGCCAGCATTATCGCAATGTGTTTTCGCTGACCGGATTTAATGGCAAAAACATTTCCTTGCACAATGGTCAAAGTTTTTCCGGCTCGTAAAACTCTCGCCTCAGCCACAAATTTTTCGCCAATTGCCGGAGACAAAAGATTGACTTTGAATTCAACGCTCAAAACGTCCGCCCCCTTTGGCATTAGCGAAAATGCCGCGTAGCCGCAAGCACTATCGGCAATGGTGGTGATGATTCCGGCGTGAATAAATCCATTTTGTTGAGTTAAATCTTTTCGATAGAGCAATTCAATATCAACCGCTCCCGCCTCGATACGAGTTATTTCCGCACCGATAAAATTCATTACGGTTTGAGCCGAAAAACTTTCGCGCACCTTTTTAACAAAATTTTTGTCTTTTGATTCAAACTTCATTAGTATTTGAATTCGCCCATTCTACTTAAATCAAATCCTTCAATCGTTCCTCAAAAAGTTTGGTCGAAACCGTTAAAAAGTCGTGAGCAGTCAATAATCCAACCAGTTGTTTTCCTTTCACTATCGGCAAACAACCGATATGTTTTTCGCGCATTAAATAAAGTGCTTCGAGAGTTGAGGTTTCCGGTGAAATCGTGATTAAATCGGTCTTCATAATTTCCCGCACGATAATTTCTTCGCTTCGTTTAACTCTTTCGGAAGCAACCAGTTCGAGCAAATCACGATGCGAAATAATTCCGACCAAATTTCCGGCGTGGTCTTCGACCGGAACGTGGCGGATATGTTTCCAATTCATCAAATTTGCCGCCAAATCAATCACGTCTTCGGGGCGGACGGTGAATAAATCCCGTGTCATAAATTGCTCGACGGTGCGGTAATTATCAACCCAGTCAGATTTATCTTTAACCTCTGCCAAATCCCAAGTATGAATCGGTTGATTCGTTTCTTGATATTTTTTCATCGTGGCAGTCAAAGCTCGAAGGCGGACATTTGGTTTAGCCAACGGATTCATCGTAGCCCACGAATCAAGCACCCATTGCGAACCTGTCTTTTCCTGTGAAACTCTTTCTTCAACGATACCAAGATAACGCTCAATATCCGCCGAATCAATATTTGCCAGACGCAATCCGTGCCGCGCTCGCGGAAGCAGTTCTTCCACAATCAAACGCGATGTCCGATAATTTTTCCCGTCAAGCCAAGTAATTTGAGATTTGAGACCATAACGCGCCGTAGTAAAAAAATTATTTCGCGCATCGTCAAACGACATTTTCTTTGCCACATCGCCAAATTCCTGCGGTAAAGCCATCATCAAACCTAAAAAAAAGGCTGAATTTGCCATTTCGTCTGCCGCACTCGGACCTGCCGGCAAAAATCTGGCTTCCACCCGAAGGCTCGGTTTGCCATCCATCACGCCGTAGCAAGCCCGATTCCAACGCCAAATCGTTCCGTTGTGCATCCGCCACGCCGAAAGTCCCGGAATTCCGCCTTTTTCTAAAGTTTCGAGCGAATCTTCTTCCAATTCACGAGTCAAAATTATGCGATACCGCGCCACATCTTCGTGGAAAATTTCCAATATCGAATCATTCACCCAATCGCGTCCGAAAGTGACACGAGGCGTTTGATTCCTCGATTGATGGATAAGTGAACGAGTATCGGTAGCTTGCTGAAAAAGAGCAACCCGCGTTTCGTGCCAAAGCCGGCGACCAAACAACATCGGCGAATTTACCGCGCAAGCCAAAACCGGAGCGGCAATCGCCTGCGACCAGTTGTAAGCATTGACAAAATCTTTATTGCCAACCTGTAAATGTATCTGAAAACTCGTGTTACAGGTTTCGCTGAAAGCATCCTGAAGGGTTAAATTCATCTCGTCCAAGCCTTTGATATGAACCATTCGATTTTCGCCGTGAAGTTCGGTCAAAACGCGGGTTAGTTCGTAATAACGAGGGCTGGGCGTGATGTTTTCAATCACCAAATCCGAATGCTGAATGGTTGGCAAAATTCCCGCTAAAACCACATCCGAATTTATTTTGCGGGCAGTTTGCCGAACGATGTCAATAACTTCGAGGATTTCGTTTTCGAGTTTGCTCAAGGCATCACCACTAAAATCGAGCGGAGTTAAATTGGCTTCTAAATTGAATTGTCCGATTTCAGTAGTTAAGCGTCCATCCTTTGCATTTTCAAGGATTTGCATCACAATCGAAGCAGGGTGCATTGAGGAATCAACCAAAAACATCTCTTGCTCCGCGCCGATCCGAAGCGCATTTTCTTCCATCATCCCGCCATCAAGCATTTTTCCCAATGCCTGCAAATCATTCAAAACTGCTTTGGTAAAAACCCGTAAATTATGCTCATCGGTTTGTATTTGAACCTGTTTTTCGCCCATTGTTTTGCCCTCACATTCTCAAGTCAGTCAATTACTGTTTGTCATTATTTTAGCTCTCTTTTGATAAATCTCATAATATTTTTTAATAAGAATTTATTGGTAAAAAAAACTTTAGTTTTTCTAATGTTTGGGCGCACGATTTTTCATAAGAAGTAGGGAATCATTTATGCTGAATTTGCGGTAGAATAGGAAATAGATTGGAGAAGGAGAAAATTATGAGCGAATATCAAGCAATCAAAGAAAAACTTCTTGAGCAGAAAGAGAAATTATCGGAGATTATTAAACGGGTTGAAAAAAGCGGACGAAAACCTCTTGAAAGCGATTGGAAAGAACAAGTCGTCCAACGCGAAAACGAAGAGGTTTTGACCGCTTTAGATACTTCTCTGAATCAGGAATATGAGCAAATCGAACACGCCATTGCCCAAATCGAAAAAGGCGAATACGGCATTTGTGAAAACTGCGGAGAACGAATCGCTTTGAAGCGTCTCGAAGCCTTGCCCGATGCGACTCTTTGCATCAATTGCGCGGCTTAATTCTCGAAAGATTTTTAAGGCTTATTCGCTTGTTTGATTTTCCCGCTATTCTGAAAAGGGCTTTTCGTGTCGTGTTTGCGGCGGCTGACAACTAATTTTTTTCCGCGCCAACGGAGTTTGCGAAAACCAAGCAAGTGAAAAATCTGCAATGGAAAAAGTCTGGCGACATTGGTGTTGATTTCAAAAACGTCTGTGTCAGATTCCGACTTTTTCACGCCGGGCAAAAATCTCATCAGATTTCCGAGTCTGAATTTCCGCAAAATACCTGACAGCCACAACCAAAACGGCGCGACTTCGCGGGCGAGGAAAAATCCGTCATTACCCAATTTTTGATAGAGCGGCATCAAAATCATCCCTGTTTCATTGGCTTTGATTTCGCCTTTTAGGCTGTGCGCGAGAATTTCGCCTTGTGTGACGGGCTGAAAATTTTCGTAGCCTTGTTTCATTTCAAAGCCATCTGATTCGGGATTAACCGCTTCACGATGCCGAATTTCGACAATTCGCCCCTTCCCACTAGCTTTTTCCAAAACTGCAAAATGCTTTTGGTAATCGGTGCAATCTTCTTTTTTTAAACATCCTGAATTAACCAAAGCCAACCAAATTAACGCTTCGTGGTTGTTAATCGTGCTTTCAGCAAAATGTTGTCCGGCTTCGTAGCCGAGCGTGATGCAACCGAGATTGTTGAGATATTCGAGAATCGTTCCATCAAGTTGTTCTTCGATTCCTAGCAAAATCGTGATTGGAAATTTTTGAGCAAATTCACGATTGCGGAGCGTGTCGCCGAGCGTGGCAAACGGCACGCCGTCCGCCGAAGTCGAGTGCAAATCAAGCACATAAACCTCGTTTCCGGCAGTTCGTAAGACGCGGTGCAGAATTTCGAGTAGTTCTTTTTGCTCAAGATCTTCGCTAATGTTTGGAGAATTTTTGAGATTTGGTTCGTTTTGATAAATATTTTTGGTTGTCCAATGCCGATTGAGGTCGGAATCAATAAATCGCACACCTTTTGGCAAGGCTCGTGTGTTTCCGGCGAGCAGATAAACTCTGTCCATTCAGTTTGTTTTTGCAGATTTTTGAGTTTTGGCAAAACTCGCCGAATCGCCCTCACACCGCTTGATTTCGTTGCCGTGAATGCTCCCGAAAACAATTAGTGTTTTACCCTTGGCATCGCCGATAAATTCGCCGAGCAGATGTTTGCCTTCTTCAACAATTTCGTCTGTTTTTTTTGTCGCAAGTCCTTTCATACCAGCACTCAATCTTTATTTTAACTGATTTGGAGAGTTTTATTTATGTGACGTGGACTACTTGAGGCAAAAGTTTTTTCTTCAAATTTAGGGCAAATTCGAGTGGGTTTTGGAAAAAATTTTCGTCCAAAACTTCATAATCCTTCAATGATGAAAAAACTTGATTCCACCCAACCTTTTCAGCAATTTCAAAACATTGGTGAGCATTGCGGATTCGTTCATTGGTTTCGCTGAAATTTTTGAACCAAAACATTTTAAAGCGGGGAAAATATCTGAAACGGACAAAAGGTTTTAGCACCAATCGTTTCAAAATCGGACAATCAAATTTGGCAATTTCCGCTTTAACTGCGGGTGCAACGGTGGTTTCCTGTTCCCATTGCAGAGTCGTTTGAAAAAGCTGGCGGCGCGTGGCAATATCAAGTAGTTTTTTCTCTTTGGCGGCTGTGGTAATTTGTCGTAAAGCATCAAGTAATTCGGGCTTAAAAATCGTTTCGGCTTCTTTTTCTGCACCAAATCTTTTAACGAAATAATAGTTTGAGTAAGTGTCAATAAAAACCGAGCGATTGGCGGTTTTGAAGCCGTCGGCAAAGCCTTGCAATAGTCCGTGACGATATTTCATCTCTTTGGAATTGTAGAAATATCGGTAGGAAATCATACTGCCGAGTGTGCCTGTTGTTTCAAAAAAATTGTATCCCCACAGTGCACCGTGTGTCGCAATTTCGGCAAAACCGTGATTTCCGCCAGAATCAAGAAAAATTTCGTGCAACATTGTGGCACGTTGCGGAATGTCCGAAGGTTTGCCCGCTAAAATTGTTGCTTCGTCTCGTAATTCTTGATATTCGTTTTCTAAATTTGCCATCTAAAAACTCAAAATATCAGTTTCAAACTTTCTTTGCAAGAATTTTTAGTTTGACGAAGTAGAAAAAAACAAAAATTGCCCGCGAAACACACGAAACATACGAAAAAAATTGCTTCCTTTTAGCGTTATTTAGCGTATTTAGCGGGCAATAATCTTTATTTCTTTTTAGCTTCCCATTTGCCAGTCATCTTTCCTGCGCTAAATTCTCCAACAAGTTTTCCATCTTTCAGAACGCCGTTAAAGTTAATGGTTGCTTGCGTTGATTTAATCGAAAAACTGATTTTATTATTCGTCCAAGTTCCATTTTCAATCACGCCTTTTCCCAAATGCTCTGATTCACAAGTTCCGCTAACCTTTTCGCCATCAAGATTTAGTTTGATGGTCAATCCCGCATTGGTATCTTTGGCGATTAGTGACGCATCCCATTCGCCGGAAATTGTGTCCGAAGTTGTTTTGTTGGTTGAGGTTGCAGTCTCAACGCTTTTTGTATCCTTCTTGATAGCTTCCCATTTGCTGACTCTGCCTTCGGTGGCATATTCGCCTGTGATTTTGCCGTCTTTTATTTCGCCTTTGAAAGAAACTGATTCGTGTTTGGCAAATTTGGCGATAAAGTTAAATTTGCTGTCTTTGCAAACTCCTTCGTCAATTGTGCCTGCGCCTGTGTGTCCTGATTCAGCCGTTCCGCTAAGTTTATTGTCATCACAATCTAAAACTATTTTGACTTTGGTAATTGTTCCAAAGGCTTCTAAACTTGCATCCCATTCGCCCGTAATTCCGTCAGGGTCGTGCAAAATTGCCGATGTTTTGGCTGATGATTTGCCTGTGTGATGAAAAGCCGCCATCGAAAATGCTCCAAAAGTAGCTAAAATAAATGCGATTCCATAAATTGCTGATTTCATTAAAATATCTCCTAAAATAATTTAAACAGTTGTAGCTGTTGAATGAAGTCTAAAAAGTTACGCCCAAACAAACAATAGATACAATCCGCTGTAATGTTCGATAATGGACATTTGTGGGGTTAATGTTCGATAATGAGTTGATGCCAAAAGATATAAAAGATGATCGCCGTTCAACCCGCACGAGAGTTGCGTTAAGACATTCGCTGATTCAGCTAATTCAAGAAAAGCATTTTGATGAAATCACGGTGCAAGACATCATTGACCGCGCAAATGTTGGACGCTCAACCTTTTACGCACATTTTCGAGATAAAGAAGATTTGTTGATAGGCGATTGGGAACGATTTCTGGAAGGAATTGTTCAGCATATTAATTGGGCAAATGCGGGGAAAACTAGATTTGTGCCAATCCAAGAATTCTTTTTACACCTCAAAGAGGTTCATCCGTTTTACAGAGCTTTAGTCAAATCGAGCAAAATGGACAGGGTGTTCAAAACGGGCGTTGATTATTTATCACAAAGCATCGAAAAATCGTTGACGAACTTTTTAACGGACAAACCGCAATCTTCAATTCCTGTTCCAATTTTGGCAAATCATTTGGCTTCGACAATTTTTGAGCAATTAAAATGGTGGCTTGATAACAATATGCCGTATCCGCCCGAAAGAATGGATGAGATTTTTCACGCACTTGTGTCGCCAAATTTTCAGTTTTTAGGAGAAATTGAAACAAACGAAATCAATAACGATTTTCCGACGCTTCATCACGGGCAGAAGTCGCGGTTTGTTGTAATTCACGGATAGTTATTCGTCTGCTAAACTTGGCATTTAAGAACTCAAAATATCAATTTTGTTGATTGTTTGCAATTATTTTGTTTTGTTATTTTTACTAACGCTTGAGATGACGTGGGCAAAAACATACGCAAGCCAGCTAAAATAAAATACTGCTGTTTTTGCCTCACGTCCATTGAATTGTGTGCGACACGAAGTCGCATAAATAGCTATGATGCTTGACTCGAAAGAGTTATGACATCATCCGTTATTCTACTAACGGTATCCTACCACAGCAAGCGTTATTGGTAACAATAAGGTTTGAAGCCTGTGGCACAATGTAGCCGCTGCTTTCAGCATCAAGAAGGCGCGGAGCTAGGATTGAACGGTATGGTCAACAGATGTGAATTGCTGATAAACGTCGTCAATGGAAACAAGCCAAAGATGCTGTCAGGCTTGAACCAAAACGGTAAGTGGTCAAGATTGAAGGTTACAATTTTCTTCAACGTAGATGTTGCACCACCGGCGAAAAGGCAAGACCTAACCCGTTTGGGTATTTATGCGGAACGTGATAACCCCGTCATCTTCCTTTGTGAAAAGGAAAGCAAGCCGTGAGGCAAGCCGATAAGATTGCGGGAATAGGAAGCGGGAAAAAGCGAACGCCGTTTTGTAATGAAACGGATATGGTTTGAAACATTACTTGACGCGAAAGCGGGCAGACTTCCCGTTGGTCTTAACTGACAAGAAAACTTGTCGAACCGATTTTAGGAGAACAGGCAAATGACAACCGAATCAGCAATGAATCAAGTTGGTGCGGTCTCCCGCGTCAATGATTGGCAGAGCGTCGAGTGGCGAAGTGTTAATCAAAACGTGCATCGGCTACAAGCGCGTATTGTCAAGGCAACACAGGCAAAAAGATGGAATAAGGTGAAAGCCTTGCAACATCTTTTGACTCACTCGTTGAGCGGCAAACTTTTTGCCGTCAAACAAGTGACGGAAAACTCTGGCAAGAGAACTTCGGGCGTGGACAAGATAACTTGGGAAACGCCGGAAAAGAAGATAAAGGCTGTTCACAGTTTGAAAAGCAGAGGTTACAAACCTTTGCCCTTAAAGCGCGTGTTCATTCCGAAGCCAAACGGCAAAATGCGCCCTTTGGGGATTCCGACAATGAAAGACAGAGCAATGCAAGCCTTATACTTGCTTGCCCTTGACCCAATTGCGGAAACGACGGCAGACCCAAACTCTTACGGTTTTCGTAAAGGACGGTCAACCGCCGATGCCATTGAGCAATGTTATATTGCCTTAGCGCGAAAAGACAGAGCCGAGTGGATACTTGAAGGCGACATCTTTGGCTGTTTTGACAATATCAGTCACGAATGGTTATTGCAAAATGTTCCAATGGACACAGCAATACTCCGCAAATGGCTGAAAGCCGGATACCTCGACAAATTTGTTTTTAACCGGACGGAAGAAGGAACGCCGCAAGGCGGGATTATTTCACCCGTCTTAGCAAATCTTGTCTTGGATAAACTCGAAACCGAATTGAGAACGCGCTTTCCGTTGAAATCAACGGCAAAACAAGCGGCTCAACAAATCAACTTTGTGCGCTATGCCGATGACTTCATAATAACGGGCAGGACGAAAGAACTGCTTGAAACGGAAGTCAAACCGCTGGTTGAGAACTTTCTCAAAGAGCGCGGCTTGGAACTCTCGAACGAGAAAACCAAAGTCACAAACATCGTTGACGGCTTCGATTTTCTGGGACAGAACGTCCGTAAATATAACGGCAAGTTCGTCATCAAACCATCCAAGAAAAACATCCATTTATTCATCGAAAAAGTGCGGACAATTGTTCGTTCCAACAAAAGTGCAACTGCCGGAAATCTGGTTGGTTTGCTCAATCCCGTGATTAGAGGTTGGGCAAATTATCATCGTCATTCTTCCAGCACGGAAACTTTTGGAAAGATGGATAACGCTATCTTCAAAGCACTGTGGCAATGGTCACAACGACGACACCCAAACAAAAATCGATGGTGGATAAAGGATAAATACTTTGCCACCAGAGGCGGCGACCGTTGGGTCTTCTACGGACAAGTGACGGACAAAGAAGGCAAGTCTAAAAACTTACATTTGTTCAAAGCTCGCAGCGTCCCGATAAAAAGGCACGTTAAAGTTCGCGGAGAAGCAAATCCGTATTCGCCTGAATGGGAGACTTACTTTGAACGTCGAATAGATGTTCAGATGGAAGCCAACCTGCAAGGCTACAAAAGATTGCTGTCATTGTGGCGGGAACAAAACGGAATCTGTCCCGTGTGCGACGAAAAGATAACGAAGATAACGGGTTGGCACAGCCATCACCTTATCTATCGTGTTCACGGCGGCGCAGACGGAAACAATAACCGCGTTTTGTTACACCCGAATTGTCACAGACAAGTTCACTCAAAAGGGTTAGAAGTGGTGAAACCGCGTTCCAAACGGAGCGTTAATAAGGCTTGAGCCGTGTGCGGGGAAACTCGCAAGCACGGTTCTGAGGGGAGGGAGTGATAGCAATATCATTTCCTTACCCGACTATATCGCCCGTTATCCACGAAAGACTGTAACTAAAACATTTTCACCACAATAGAAAATAACATATTGTTTCAATTGCTTGTCAATAAAATTTGAGTCAAAATAGTGAGTAAGATGAGTAATTTACAAATTCTGACCGGTGATAGTTTCGCAATCTTACCAACGCTGATGACAGAATCCGTCCAATGTTGCGTAACTTCTCCGCCGTATTGGGGGTTGCGCGATTACGAACATCCGGCGCAAATCGGATCTGAACCTTCGCCGGAACTTTACGTTGAAAATCTTGTCAAGATATTTCGGGAAGTTCATCGTGTTTTACGCAAAGACGGAACGGTTTGGCTCAATGTCGGCGATGGCTATGCGAGAAACGGCGGAACGGGAAATCACGGACCAAATGCCGCCGTCGGTAATACCAAAAAACTCATTCAAAAGCGAAACTGCAAAGTTCCCGATTGTTGGGGATTGAAGGACAGAGATTTACTAGGCTTGCCCTGGCGGGTAGCTTTCGCGTTGCAGACAGACGGTTGGATTTTGCGGTCAAAAATAACCTGGATCAAAAAAAATGCGATGCCTGAAAGCGTTAAAAACCGACCGACAAGCTCAACCGAAGAAGTTTTTTTGTTTGCTAAGTCAGCGACATATTTCTACAATCCAAACAGCGTTCGGGAAGAAAGCGGCGCGAATCTTCGCAATCATTGGATTCTTAGTCCCGATTCAAGCAGAAGCGGACATCCGGCAACATTTCCGCGTGAACTGGCGCGACGCTGTATTTTGCTCGGTTCACGCGAAAACGATACGATTTTAGACCCGTTCAGCGGTTCGGGAACTACCGGAATTGCGGCAAACGAGTTAAACCGGAAAGCTATTCTCATTGAGCTTAATTCCGATTACGCCGAAAAAAGCAAAGTTCGTGCGGCATTCATTCAGCCACATTTACAGTCAACGGTTGTTAATTCACTATAAATAATATGTCTCGAAAGCCCGGTTCAAAACAGTTAATTCTCGAATTCTTTTTGCAAAACATCGGCAACGTGCTTGAATCAAAAGATATTCAGCAAGCCAGCGGTGGCGCAGTCGAATGGGCGCGGCGAGTTCGTGAATTGCGAAATGAAGAAGGCTATCAAATTCTTTCTCACAAAGACCGCGCCAACCTAAAACCGAATCAATACTTGATGGAAACAGACAAACGAGTTCCGGCTTTCGCTCGCGGCATTTCCAAAGAAACTCGCGCTTGGGTGCTTGAAAGAAATGGTTATACCTGCCAAATGTGCGGCGTGGCGGCGGGCGACCCTGACCCCTTCGGTGGAAATCGAACTGTGCGCCTGACTATGGGGCATATACTTGATAAATCCAAAGGCGGCGATGACACTCCAAATAATCTTCGAGCAGTTTGCACAAATTGTAACGAAGGTTTGCAAAATACCGCGTTGCCAAAACCTGACCAAATTCACTTACTCGCTCAAATTAGACGAGCCACAATTAACGACCAAGAAGCGGTATTGAATTGGTTACTTCAAAAGTTTGGTTTAGAGTCCAAGAAAAGATAAAATCGAAAATTGAATAAAAAGAATTTCGTGGGGAATACGAAGCGATACCAGCTGTCAACCCGAACGATTGATTAACTCCAATGCCATTGATAATCCTCTCTATTTTGTGTGTTATCAATGGCATTGGCTCCAGTTTTGCTTGATAAATCGTTTATCATCAAGTTTTTTCAACTTTCTATGCCGTTGATAATAAATTAAATTCTGTGTATTATCAAGTCTTATTTTCCCCCCGCAATCCAAAAATTATGCAAAAGCCAAAACTACTTGACCAAGTGCGAAACTTGATGCGTCTGCGCCATCTGAGCCACAAAACTGAACGCGCCTATATTTCTTATATTCGGGAGTTTATTTTGTTTCACGATAAAAAACATCCGCAAGAAATGGGCGTGAACGAGATTCGGGAGTATTTAACACATTTAGCGGTTAGAGAAAAATGTTGCCGCATCAACCCAAAATGTGGCTTTCAATGCGATTTTATTTCTTTACAAACAGGTTTTAGAAATAAATCTACCGCTGATTGACGGAGTTTTACGGGCTAAAAAACCGCAACGTCTGCCAGCCGTTTTTACGCCGAATGAAGCCAAATCAATTATTGCCGAACTCGTAGGCACAACACATCTAGTGGTGCTGGGCTGAAATTTCCCAACAGAGCATGTATCTGATAAAGTTTATCAAATATATGGAAAAGATTAGCACAAAATCAGAGTTGTCTAAAATCGAACTTTCGACTGAAGAAAAGGTCGTGTTGGAACAGATTGTGCGACGCGGCAAAAGCGAGCAACGTCTAGTCGGACGGGCAAAAATCATTTTGAAACTGGCGGCGGGGGAAAATAATTCACAAATTGCTCGTCAATTGGAGATTGACCGCAGTACAGTTTTAACCTGGCGAGGGCGGTGGCGGGAAGAATGGGAGTGGCGAAGATCTCAAGTTAGCGAGGCGAAACCGTTGCTGAGGTTGGTCGAAGAAGTTTTGAGTGACAAACCGCGAGCGGGTGCGCCATCAATCTTCGCCGCCGAAGAAATAGTACAAATTATCGCGATCTCGTGCGAAAAGCCGGAAGATTCGGGGCGACCAATCAGTCATTGGACTGCGCGGGAACTGGCGGATGAGGCTCTGAAAAGACAGATTGTGGGGCGAATCAGTCGGCGAAGTGTCGGGCGTTTTTTAAAATCGGGCGGACTTAAGACCGGATAAAGTTGAGTATTGGCTGACGGCGAAACCAGCCGACCAAGGGCAATTTGCGGCTCAGGTGAAAGAAGTTTGCGAGTTATACAAAATGGCGTTGGAGTTAGAAGAGAGCGGTGTCGAGTTGGTCAGCGTGGATGAAAAAACCGGGATTCAAGCCCTTGAACGAGCGGCGGAAACGAAGCCGATGCGAGTTGGAGAAGTGGAAAAACAAGAGTCTGAATACATTCGACACGGAACGCAATGTTTAATCGGGAACTTCAAAATAGCGACGGGAGAGATGATTGCGCCAAGTATCGGGGGAACGAGAACCGAGGAAGATTTTGTGAAGCACATCAAACAGACGCTCGAAACCAATCCGGAAGCTATTTGGATATTCATTCTCGACCAACTAAACACGCACAAATCAGAGGGTTTGGTGAAATTAGTGGCGAGTGAATGTGGAATTGATGAAGGAATATTAGGCATCAAAGGCAAGAGCGGAATCCTCGAATCAATGGCAAGTCGAGAGGCATTTTTGAGAGACCTAAACCACCGCATCAGATTTGTTTTCACACCAAAACACACGAGTTGGTTGAATCAAATAGAGATTTGGTTTTCGATTTTGGTGAAGAAACTGCTTAAGCGAAGTAGTTTCAAATCGGTGGAGGAATTGAGAGAGCGAATCATAGACTTCATCGAATACTTCAACCGGACAATGGCAAAGCCGTTCAAATGGACATATACAGGTCGTCCTTTGATGGTCTAAAGTGTTGGATTATTTCAGTCCAGCACCACTAGTTGCTAGTTTGCTTTACGGAAGCGGAATGCGACTAACGGAAGTTCTGCGGTTGCGGGTGAAAGATATAGATTTTGAAATGATGAATATCACGGTGCGTGACGGTAAAGGCGAAAAAGACCGGATTACAATGTTGCCGATTTCATTAGTCGAGAATCTAAAAATTCAGTTAGAACGAGTCAAACTATTGCATCAACAAGATTTAGCTAAAGGCTTTGGCGAAGTTTGGCTGCCATACGCGCTTGCCCGAAAATATCCGAATACCAATAAGAATTTTGCGTGGCAATACGTTTTTCCATCAACTAAAATTTCGCCAACCCGCGAAGACGGCAAATTGCGAAGGCATCACACAGCAGAAAGCACAATTCAAGAAGGAGTTAAAAAAGCAATTCAAAGACTCAATATTGATAAACACGCAAGTTGTCACACCTTTCGCCACAGTTTCGCTACACATCTTTTGGAAAATCACTACGACATCCGCACTGTCCAATCTCTACTTGGACACAAAGACGTGCGAACTACGCAGATTTATACTCACGTTTTGCAGAACAAATCATTTGTGAAAAGTCCGCTTGACGCTTAAAATTAAAATTATGACAACAGACAAACTTATCGGCACAGTCAAAGGACCGGGCGAACTTCCGCACGAATACCTTTTTATTACCAAAGATAACCGCAAAACCCGCATCGGCGAATTTGTTTATTACCTTGCCAGCGAAGATGCCGAATCGCGCCAAATTATCGGCACTATCAAAGGGCGCAAACTCGTGCGAAATCTGCCCGATACATTTTTGGCTGACCCAAATACTCCGCCGAGCGTGGTTTCAGCGTTGATTGGTTTTGATGGCGAAATTGGCGAACTTTACGAAATTACGGTGGAAACAATCGGCTATTTTGACGGAGTGCTGAAAGATTTTGTCAATCCCCGAATTCCGCCAAATGCGGGCGATCAATTATTTTTAGCTTCGAGCGAAACTTTGTCGCAGATGCTCAGTCCAAAACGCAGCGAAGAAATTGGTTCGGCGTTTATTGGAAGCCTTTTGACGCGGAAAAAAGGTGAAGTGCCGGTCGTGCTTTCAATCAAAGATGTAGTTTCGACTCACCTCGCAATTTTGGCTTCGACTGGTTCGGGCAAATCCTACACGGCGGGCGTTTTGGTCGAAGAATTGATGCGTCCGTTTAATCGCGCCGCAGTTTTGATTGTGGATCCACACGGCGAATATCACACAATGCAATCAATTCAATCGAGCAGTATTTTCAAAGGCTCAGACGGTTATCAGCCCGAAGTTAAAATCTTTACGCCCGACAAAATCAAAGTTCGATTTTCCACCTTGACCGAAGCCGACATTAAATATTTGTTGCCCGAAGGAACTTCTGACAAAATGCTCCATTTTCTTTCGCAAGCCTTTCGGACATTGACCGATTCGCCAATGGCAGACCGTAAATTGTGGGGCTATCACGATTTGCGCGAGGCAGTTGTCCAGCAAAAATACGGCGCAGAAGGCAAATCGGGCGACGGCGGAAATGTCAGTTCAATCGAAGGTCTGTTGTGGCGATTTGATTCGCGTTTTGATAAACGAGACGGCATTTTTTCGGACACGGATCATATTGATTTGAAAGAACTTTACTGCCCCGGGACGCTGCACGATTTTTCAACTTTCCGACATTGAACAGCACGAACAGCAAGTCATCGTTGGCTCACTCCTGCGCCGCGTCAACAAAGCTCGAATGTTCACGGTAAAAGGTGAAGCGCAACCCAATACCGAAAATTATTTGCCGTATCCGGTCTTTAATCTTTTGGAAGAAGCCCACCGCTTTGCTCCCGCCGGAGCGAGCGTCGTTTCGACCAATATTCTGAAACAAATCTTATCGAAGGGCGCAAATTCGGTGTCGGCATCGGTTTAATCACCCAACGTCCCGGCAAACTAGACCAAGACGTTCTCTCGCAATGTATGACGCAAATCATTATGCGAATCGTCAACCCGATTGACCAGGACACAGTTGCCAAATCGGTCGAAGGCGCAGGACGCGCAATGCTTGCCGAACTCCCCGCGCTGACCAAAGGACAAGCCGTAATTTCGGGAGTCGGCATCAATACGCCCGTGATGTGCCGCATCCGTCCGCGCCTGACAGTTCACGGCGGCGAAACCTTTGACGCACCCGACGAATGGATGAAATGGCATTCGGGCGGGGAAAAGGAAAAACGTGAACAGAGCGAGGCACTTTATGCGAAGCCTGAGAAGCCGAGCGAGAAAATTGGGGATTTAGAATATAGAAAGGGGATTCGTAACTTATGGCTGACAGTATTTATTGGAATGAAATTAATTGGACCTGATTAGGAATTATTTGAAATAAAAGAATTCCAAGGAAAAGGCTCATTTGGAAAAGTATATCGGGCAATAGGTGAAGTTTCGGGGAAAGTTGTAGCAGTTAAAACAGCTCTAACCGATAACGATTTTGATTCGCCATCATTTGCGTTGCGTCACTTACTAATGAAATCAAACTTGCGATGCTTGAAGTGAGACACCCAAATGTTGTGTCGTATCTATATGTCAATGAAGATGAAAGCGAGGAAATTAGTCCTTATGTAATAATGGAGTTCATTGAGGGCGGGACGTTATTTGATTTGCTAAAGAGACTAAAACAAAATAGTGCAAACTTATCTTTGGAGAATACAATTTCTCTGATGCGTGGTATCGCTTTAGGTGCTGAAGCCATAAATGAAAAAATCATTCACCGAGATATTAAACCCGACAATATAATGCTTGATGGAACAGAAGATAATTATATTCCTCGAATAGCAGATTTTGGGATTTCTAAAATTGCAATAGAACCAACAAGACCTGAAACATTCAAAGGAACTCAAGCAGTTTCTTATATGGCACCAGAAGTATGGAATCAGCAAAAACATTCCATTAAAATAGATGTTTATTCTGTGGGGTTAGTATTTTACGAAATTCTAATGCTGGAACATCCTCTGTTTGAGGCAAATTGCCGACCCCTCTAATTTCCTTGAGTGGAGAGAGGCTCATCTTAACAAACTTTGTCCTGATATTCGCCAAATTCGTTCAGATATTTCGGCTCCGATTGCAAGAATTTTGTTAAGAATGACAGACAAAGAGCCAGCTAATCGTCCAAATTGGGAAGAAGTTTTGACAATCTTAAATTTCGATAAACCTAAAGATTCAGTATTGGAAATTGATGCTGACCTTTTAGCCGCTTTTACAAAACAAGCAGATGAGCAATTTCATGCAGAACAGGCTCAGAAAGAAGCAAAGTTACGAGAGACTAAAAGGCAAAACCTAATACAACTTCGCAGAGAAGAATACAATCAAGCATTTATCAGACTTGTTGAAAATTTCGACCAAATTATCGAAAACCTTAACCAACACCTCCCTGATTTCAAAATCGCTATTTCTGGCAACGATTCAGAACGAATATATAAAATGCCAAAAAACCGGATTGTTTCATGTATCAATTTTGGTTACATACCTAATGAAAAAGGAAATGTTATCGGAGGTGGCTTTATTGGTGTTGGCGGTGGATTAAGTGCGAATCTAGTATTTCACGGTTCACAGGAAAACATTTCCGAAGGTTATTGGTCTGCAGTCGAGGTAACTATGCCTTTAGTCTCTGGTAGTAAAAAATTAGAATTATATCGTCGTGCTGGTTTGGATGATGAAACAATTCGTTATGTTGAATATTGGGATTATAATCAGCTTTGGAGAAGAGATTTGCCTAGCTTTTTTGGAATAAGAAACATTGAATTATTTTCCTCACGAATTGGCTTTTCAGGATTAGATGTTTATCAATTAGTGAGCGCGGATATTTCCAAAACCTTCAATGAAATACTGAAAGTAGCATTAAAAATGCCACCAATTTAGATAAAATCCGCAACTACAATCTTGAAACACGCTCCTTCACAGTCGCGTTTCTGCCATTTTTAGAAAAGTTTTATCATCTAAACGATTTTGCGCTAAAATACTTTCGAGGTAATAAATATGACACACTCAATAACAATCGAAATTCCCGAAAACATCTATCAACCACTTGCCAAAGAAGCTAAGTTGAAAGGTCGTAAGATTGAGGAAGTTGCATTGAAAAATTCGATTGCCGCTTTAAAAGTTTTTAGTGTTAAAATAAATCTGTTATGACCGGACAATATATTTTGAGCGATTATTTAGACCGCGCCTTGGCACAAGCCGAATACGATAAGTTGGAAGACGGCACGTTTTTCGGGCGGATTCCATCGTGTAAAGGCGTGGTTGCTTTTGCTGCAACCTTGCGCGAATGCGAAGACGAACTGCGTTCTGTCTTGGAAGATTGGGTTTTGGTTGGTTTGAAACTGGGACACTCTTTACCGATCTTGGACAGCCTGGACTTGAATAGGAAACCCGAATATGCGTCGTTAGAATCCGTGTAAGCGAAACGATTTTATAAAAAAGTTGCGGCAACTCGGCTTTGAAGGCGCGTATTCCGGCGCGAGACATCAATTTATGGTTTATGGACAAAATCGGCTCACGGTTCCGTCAAACGCCGAATATTCCGTGCCTCAACTGCGAATGATGCTCCGCGAAGTCGAAGAAATTATCGAACGCCAAATTACGCCTGATGAATGGAATAAATTAACCTGATGCAAAAAATTGTTTTTGCCTAAAATACTTTTGAAGTAAAAAAAATGACACACTCAATAACCATCGAAATTCCCGAAAATATCTATCAACCGATTGCGAAGGAAGCCAAAGCGAAAGTTCGTAAGATTGAGGAAATCGCGCTTGAGAGATTCGATTGCCGCTTTAAAAGTTTTTAGTGGTAAAATAAATCTGTTATGACCGGACAATATATTTTGAGCGATTATTTAGACCGTGCCTTGGCGCAAGCCGAATACGATAAGTTGGAAGACGGCACGTTTTTCGGGCGCATCGCGTCATGCAAAGGCGTGGTGGCTTTCGCCGCGACTTTGCGCGAATGTCAAACCGAACTGCATTCAACGCTTGAAGATTGGGTGTTGGTCGGACTAAAACTAGGACATTCTCTACCGGTTTTAGACAACCTAGATTTGAACGGAAAACCCGAATATGAAGCAGTGGAAACCGTGTAAGCGCATTAAAGCCTAAAATCGAAACATGCTCCTTCACAGTCACGTTTTTACCTTTTTCGGTAATATCCCAAAAACTGTATATTTTCACCTCCTACCGTTTTTCTTTTCCCCAACCTCTGCTACAATTCCGACTGTTCTACAACAATTTAAAATTTACTTTAGAGTCTGTTTAATTTTTCAGATTTAAGCCGCGAATGTGGCACAAAGATAGTAGCCAGATGCGAAGCGTCTGGTTAGTTTGAGAATCCGATTCCGCGCCGGAAGGTGCGAAAAGATTGATTCTCAGCGCATCTTCAATGCGCGAATGATGTTTTGATGTTCCAGAGGTTGCACCTCTGGCTACTATCTTGAATGCGCTTTCAGCGCAAATTTCAAAAATTCAAAAGGACTCTTAAACAGCGAATCAAGGAGAATTGAGTATGAAGGCAATCATCTTATCAGTATTGATGTTTGTTTGTTGCCTTGGGTTATTGGGACAGCAACCTAACCCCAAGCAGAAGTTCACGGGCAAAGACAAGCCGACAGCAAAAGTGGCGGAGACTCCAAAGCCAGCCCCAGCGCAACCAATTGACGAGGCATACACTAAATCAATTGTCACGAACACGACTCTTGACGGCTCATTTGCCGGGATGACCTACATTTACAAAAACGGAAAGTTTAGAAATATTCAGGAGCAATAGTTATATGAATGGAAAAGAATTAGATAAAAAATTTGGGCATTATTTTGTCAACTCGGTAAAAGCAATTACCGGCTGGAATGTCCGCACTTTGAATTCACCCGCATTTCCGGTGGACGATCCAACCGTAGATGTTAGTGAACAACAACATAATGTAAGTTGCTCATTTGCAAATGGCACTCTGACAATTATCACAGACCCCGCCGGAGACGGCTTATGGATACCTTATCTTGGCAATGGTCCCGGAATAGCTGGGGCAAAAGGTTGGGGAGCTTTCACCCGAGGGGTAACAAATGAAACTTGGGTAGCTACCGGACCATTTTCGGGCTGTTATGCTGCCGCTTTTGATAGTCCTGCCGGCAAACGATTTGCTCACTTAATAACTCCAGCAGGCGGTTATGCGGCAGCCAGCGTTGATGAACAAATTGCGGCAATATGTAATCAAATCGGAACTGAACAACATAAAAAATGGAACATGGACGGAATTGGTTTAGGTATCGTTTTTTTTATGCGATACGACGGTATGTGGCATAAGAGGTCGGTCTGGGTTGCGCCGGGTGTCGGAACAGTAATGCAGTGTGAATCAAAATCTACTGTATTCTAATTCATTAGAAATCTCCCGCTAGTTTTTTGCAGATTGAACATCTGCATTATTTTTTGCTATATTGTAGCCAAAAAAGTCTATGGCTGAACAAAACGTCTATTTCTACATTACGCCGATTGCTTTAATTTTCATCCTGTTGGAAATTGCCGCCTGTTTTATTTTCAAACGTCAACTGATTACCTTTTCCGAAGCGATTGCAAATTTTGGCACACAGCTTGGAAATCAAACGACCAATGTTTTGGTAATGGTCGGCGTTTATTTCATTTACGGCTATCTGTGGGAAAATTTTCGGATTTTCACGATTGAAGTAAATTGGTGGAGTTCGTGTCTTTTGCTGCTCGGCGTGGATTTTGTTTTTTATTGGGTGCATCGTTGGGGACACGAAATCAATATTCTCTGGGCGGCGCATTCTCCGCATCATTCGGCAGAAGAGATGAATTTTTTTGTCGCGCTACGGGCGAGCGTCACGCAAAGACTTTGTTCGTTTTTATTCTTTTGGGTGCTGACGATTATCGGTTTTAGTCCGGCACATATTTACACGGTAGTCGCAATTCATCTTTTCATCGCTTTTTTGCATCACACCGAATTTATCCCAAAACTCTGGCGACCAATCGAACTAATTTTTACCACGCCATCACATCATCGCGTTCATCACGGCGTAAATCTAAACTATTTGGATAAAAATTACGGCGAATTTTTGATAATTTGGGACAGAATTTTCGGCACTTTTGCAGAGGAGCAGGAAAAAGTTGCTTACGGAATTCTCGACCATCCAAAGACTTGGAATCCCATTTACATCAACTTTCATTTTTATATTGTGCTGTGGAAATACGCTGTTGCTGCGCCGTTTTGGTGGGACAAGATTCGCGTGTGGGTAATGCCTGCCGGATGGATTCCGCGTGGTTTGGAGAAAAAAGAAAAGCCATCTATTACGAGAGAAAATCAAATCAAATTTCGCCCCCCGATGTTTGCCAACGCCAAGATTTATATGATTTTACAGGTTGTTTTGGGTATCACCCTGATGCTCGGAATCATCTCAAATCTTTATGGTTGGAGTTCAACTGAAAAATGGCTCGGCGCAGGTTTGCTGTGGTGGCAAATCATCAATTGGAGCGGAGTTTTAGAAGGCAAAACGTGGCTCTGGATTTCCGAAATCCCGCGAAATATAGTCACGCTTTTGGCGGTCATTGCCTTTAGTGAAATTTATCAACCTTCGGGTTTAATGCTTGGTTTAGCTGTCATAACTCTCTTTTCGATTGTTTGGACTTTCGCTTATTTTCGTGTGGGGCGTTTGGACTTTTCCGTCTCAAAATAAATCAAGTATTGTTTGATTCTTGACCAAACTTATCTTTTTGGACATCATACAAGTAGTTTCTGTATTTCAAATTATTAAGGGAATTTTATGGCTGATATTTTACAAAAAATGGAAGAACTTAAAAAGATGCTCAAAACTGTGATTGACTCTGCGACAGGAAAAAATCTTCCTCAAAAAAACAAGGAAATATTATCTGTGACTTTTCAAAAACCCCAAGAACTTTTCGATGATTTGGTCACCATCAACAATGAAGTAATTTTACTAACCAATGTTGATGACCAAAAGAAAAATTTGTCGGGAAATCTGGAATATTGGAATAAACTACCCGCTGGAGCAATTAAGTCCGACACAGATCAATTTGAGCTTTTAAAAAATAATTCTTCCACCATCAGAAATTTTTACCGAGCCGGTATTGATATTTCGGAAATCGTTAAATTTATTTATTAAAAAACAAAATATTGATTTGATTGTATTGTGGAGTAATTGAGCCAAAAACAAATTTGATATAGGTCTTAATATATAGCAACTTCAACTAATTTTGAATTGGCTTGGTAGTTAATTTGGTTGCGAGAAATACACGTGTTGAAAACTGAAATATTCAAATTTACAACAGATGTGCTTAATTTGAAATTTGATAAAGTGGGATTTGAATACGCAACCTTCGCAAAGATTTTAGCAAGTCCGATTTCATTTATTGTAGGAGTTCTCCTTGGGATTGAAAATAAATGCGTGAAAATACTTTGTGAAAAGAATTATAACCACAAATTAAGGTTGTTCAAAACTTAGAATCTTAATCAACTTTTAATAACTCAAAATCCGAAATTTCAGGTGCAGAATTTTGATAATAAAGTTTGTTGTGCCGATTGATTTCGGCGCGTAAGCTGTTAATTTCGGTTTCGATTGGATTAGAAAAAAGTGGCAAATCAGTCATAGAGAAATTATCTACAAAGAAAGGACAAGACGCAAACCTTCGTCAGATCGCTCCAGTCTGCATTCAGAGTTTTTAAATAAAACTCGCGCTAGAATTTTTTAAACGCAAACGCCGAAATATCAATCCGGCTTTTTCCCTCAATCGCCAATTCCGACAAAATCTCGCCGATTGCCGCCGAATGTTTAAAACCGTGTCCCGAACACGGCGAAGCGATGATAACTCTTTCATTTTCAGGCAGTTGGTCAATCACAAAACGTGCCTTTGGCGTTACCGTGTAGAGACAAACTGCGGCTCTCAAACATTTTTGTTTAACGCCAATGATTCGATTTTTAACGTATTTTTCAAAAATTTCGTCAATCTCTGTCGGTGAAATTTCGCGGTTCACTGAGTCAGGATCGGTTGTTTCAAGATATGTTTCAGTCGAAATTTTTAAGCCTCCGTTGCTTACCGTCAATCGCGGGAAAACCATAGAAATAATCATTTTCCCAATGCCCAAGCTCCCAGATAAAAAGCGGAAAGTTGCCGATTTTAAATTTTTCAAACTCATCTGCAACATCAAACCAATAAAAGACTTGTCGGTAAATTTTGAACAAATCTTGGCGTGGTTTTTCAATCAAATCTTTTATCCAAGCACCTGTGGAAATTATTATTTTTTCAGCCAAATAGCGATTTTTGTCGGTGATTATTTCAACCGAATTTGAGTGGTGTTTAACCTCTAAAACTTTTTCGTGGCGATGGATTTCCGCTCCGTATTTTTCGGCTAATTCAATCTGTGCGGTGACACAACTTTCGGGACGCAAAATCCCCATCTCGTCTTCAAAATAACCAACCTCGTTTCCATCTAAATTAAACTGTGGAAACTCTTTACGGATGTCATCCGCGTTCAGGGTGCGATGCTTGATGCCAAACATTTTGGCGGCTGAAACGGTTTCTTCCATAAATCGGTAATTGCCGTGAAGGGCAGCCTTTCCGCTTGCGCTCGAAATTATCAAACCGCCCGTGATGGTTAGCAAATCAGCGTTAGTTTCGGCTTCGATTTCACGAAAAATTTCGTAACTTCGCAATGCCAAAGGCACATATTCCGCACCTTCACCGATGGCTTGGCGCGTCACCCGCGTGTCACCATGGGTTGAGCCAAATTTGTGCGGCGGCGAAAATTGGTCAATTCCGCAAACCTTAACCCCTTTTTTCGCAAGCTGATACGCGGCGGCACTGCCCATCGCTCCCAAACCAATTACGATTACCTCAAAATTCATTACGAATACCAACCTCAAATAAATTATATTCAGATTATACGCAATCTCTAATTTTTGCGTTTTGCCTTTTTACTTTTTACTTGAATCCTTTTACCTTTAAACTTTATGTCACCAAATCCAACAACCGTTCGCAACGTGCAAATTTTGCTCCATATCAGCTTTTTTATTTCGGGAATCACCACTATTTTAATCGGACAAGTTTTGCCGCTTTTAGCTAATCGGTTTTCGCTCAACGATTTGCAGGTTAGTTATTTTTTTCCTGCCCAATTTGCCGGTTCAATCAGCGGAGCATTTTTGTATAATTGGTTTGGCAAGCAAAATAAGTTTTTGTCATCGAGTTTGATTGGTTGTTTTCTGATGGGGGTAGGAATTTTGATGCTCAATCTCAGCAGTTTTGAACTTTGTCTGCTAGGTTTTTTCTGTAACGGAATCGGGGTTGGGATGACCTTGCCTTCAATCAATATGCTGACTCTCGAACTAAATCCTCATCGAGCGACTTCTGCTGTCAATATTTTGAATTTTTTCTGGGGCGTTGGCGCAATTACTTGTTCGCTAACGATTTACAATCTTTCCAAAAGCGTTGGATACTTCCCGATTAGCGCAATTTTGGCTGGCTCATTACTTTTAATTTCAGTGTTACTTTTATTTATTCCAAAAGGAATTGAGCAAAAACCAGTTGCTGAAGATGAAAATTCAGACGATTTTTCCACTCCAATTTGGACAAATCCGATGGCGTGGCTGATTGCGGGATTTAATTTTATTCACGTTGGATTTGAAACCGGAATGGGCGGATGGTTGCCGACCTACACCGAAAGATTAGAAGGGCAAGGCTATGTTTGGTGGCTCGCGCCGATATTTTTGTTTTGGCTTTTATTTGTCATCGGACGCGGAGTTGCCCCGATTTTTCTCCGCTATTTGGACGAAAATAAACTCCTCTTTACAAATTTGCTGGTTATTTTAATTGGGATGGGCGTTTTGCTGTTGGCAAAAGACGTTTTGACACTTGCTATCGGCGCGGCAATTGCGGGATTTGGAACTTCATCAATTTTCCCAACCAATATGTCTCGTTTCACCAAAACTTTTGGTCCCTCAGCCTCGCGTCGCGCAATGCCGTTTTTTATTGCCGGAACTTTGGGCGCAACTTTTACAACTCAGCTAATTGGCTATACCTCTAATCATTTCAATAATTTACATTCAGGAATGTTTATCCTTTTGGGAAGCGGTGTGGTTTTGATTATTCTGCAAATCGTTCTTCAATTTCGGAAAAGTTTGTAGTTCCGTCTTTAGACGACTAATGGTTATTAAAATCTGCTAAAGCAGGAACTACGAGCAATTTGGAATAATCTGACATTCCTGCGGAATACAAAAATGTTATGAACGCAGAAGCAAAAAGATTACAACAAAAAAATTGGAAACATTGGGGACCGTATTTGTCCGAAAGGGCTTGGGGAACGGTGCGCGAAGATTATTCGGCTGACGGCTCGGCTTGGGATTTTTTTCCGCACGACCACGCACGCTCACGCGCCTATCGTTGGAACGAAGACGGAATCGCCGGAATTTGTGACGAAAATCAGCATATTTGTTTTTCGGTCGCTTTTTGGAACGGCAAAGATCCGATTTTGAAGGAGCGAATTTTCGGTCTCACAGGAAACGAAGGCAATCACGGCGAAGATGTGAAGGAATATTATTTCTACGTTGATTCCACTCCCACGCATTCGTATATGAAATATCTCTACAAATATCCGCAAGGCGAATTTCCTTATTCAAAATTGCTCGAAGAAAATCGAAATGCGGGAAAATTGAATGGCGAATTTGAACTCCTAGATTCCGGTATCTTCAATGATAACAAATATTTCGATTGTTTCATCGAATATGCCAAAGCCGATGCGGACGATATTTTAATCAAAATCACGGTTGCCAATCGTGGCGCGGAAATGCACAAATCAATGTTTTGCCAACGATTTGGTTTCGTAATACTTGGTCGTGGGAAGTCCAAAGTCCAAAGTTCAAAGTCCAAAGTCTTTTTGCTTCTGAT
Source organism: Pyrinomonadaceae bacterium (assembly GCA_963779235.1). GTDB lineage: Bacteria > Acidobacteriota > Blastocatellia > Pyrinomonadales > Pyrinomonadaceae > JAIBCC01. The sequence continues at coordinate 35,560 of CAVZXI010000018.1, read as the reverse complement.
TGAAATACGATTGAAATTGGGGATTATCATTTGTTTTGTGAGAATGCTGATGAGTTGTTGTTTTGTGAAAATAATACGAATAAACAAAAACTATTTGGTGCGGAAAATGAATCGCAATTTGTGAAAGACGGCATCAATGATTATATCGTGAACGGTAATTTGGGTGCAGTAAATCCTGAAAAGAAAGGCACAAAAGCGGCGGCAAATTATTTTTTAGAATTAAAAGCGGGTGAGGAAAAAGTTGTTCGGCTTCGATTGAAGTCTGCAAGTCTCAAGTCTCAAGTCTCAAGTCTGCGTTTTCTAATTTCGATAAAGTATTTGCAAATCGGCAAAAAGAAGCGGATGAATTTTATTCTGAAATTATTCCCGTAAAACTTTCAAAAGACGCACAAAACGTGATGCGTCAAGCATTTGCGGGAATGTTATGGTCGAAACAATTTTATCATTATGACGTGGAAAAATGGCTCGAAGGCGATTCGGCGCAACCACTTCCGCCATCTGAACGTAAAAAAGGACGCAATCACGAATGGCGACATTTGAACAATGCGGACGTGATTTCGATGCCCGACAAATGGGAATATCCGTGGTATGCGGCTTGGGATTTGGCGTTTCATTGTATCCCTTTGGCTTTGGTTGACTCGGACTTTGCGAAAGACCAGCTAATTTTGATGTTGCGTGAATGGTATATGCACCCGAACGGGCAGATTCCCGCGTATGAATGGGCTTATGGCGATGTCAATCCGCCGGTTCACGCTTGGGCGGCGTTGCGCGTCTATCAAATTGACAAAAAGCGCACGGGCAAAGGCGATACCAAATTTTTAGCGCGAATTTTTCAAAAATTACTGCTCAATTTTACTTGGTGGGTCAATCGCAAAGATGCCGAAGGAATGAATGTTTTCGAAGGCGGATTTTTGGGATTAGACAACATCGGCGTTTTTGACCGTTCACAACCGTTGCCGACAGGTGGAAAATTGGCGCAATCGGACGGGACAAGTTGGATGGCGATGTATTGTTTGAATTTGCTCGCAATCGCGCTTGAACTTGCCGTAACTGATGACAGTTATGAAGATGTAGCGACCAAATTTTGGGAACATTTTATTTACATTGCCGATGCGATGAACAATTTGGGGCAAGAAGGAATCTCGCTCTGGAACGATGAGGACGGATTTTATTACGACGTTTTGCATCTGCACGGACAAGGAAATATGCCTTTGAAAGTGCGCTCGATGGTTGGACTGATTCCGCTTTTTGCGGTTGCTACGATTGATTCTGAGACTTTGGATGCTTTGCCCGATTTCAAACAAAGATTTTTGTGGTTTATCAAAAATCGTCCGAAATTGACTGCAAATGTTGAAAAGAAAGATGAAAGACGTTTGTTATCAATCGCATATCGTGAAAGATTGGAGCGAGTTTTGAAAGTAATGTTGGACGAAAACGAATTTCTTTCACCATTCGGAATTCGCGCACTTTCGCGTTATCACAAAGACAATCCGTATATTTTGAACGTCAATGGCAACGAGCATCGGGTTGATTACGAACCTGCCGAAAGTTCAAGCGGATTATTTGGCGGAAACTCCAACTGGCGCGGTCCGATTTGGATGCCGGTCAATTATTTGCTGATTGAATCTTTGCAAAAATTTCATCATTTTTACGGCGAAGATTTGAAAGTTGAATGTCCAACAGGTTCAGGAAATATGATGAATCTCTGGGAAGTTTCGCAAGAACTTTCACGCCGTTTGTCTCGCATATTTTTGCAAGACAATGACGGAAAACGCCCTGTCTATGGCGAAATTGACAAGTTTCAGACGGACGAAAATTGGCGTGATTTAATACTTTTCCACGAATATTTTCACGGCGATACGGGCGCGGGAGTTGGCGCAAGTCATCAGACTGGCTGGACAGGTTTGGTTGCTAAACTTTTACAACAAAGCGGGGAATAATTTCTTAAAATCTGAATCGCAAGTATCTCAATTCAAAAGAGATCTTTGCGATTTAGTTTTTCTCAAACCCAATTCGTTGTAGTAAATCATCATACCGCGAATCTTTATGCAAAGAATCAAAACGTGGGTCGGCAATTAAGTAGAGCAATCCAATTGAGCGTTCTTGAACGGCTTTTTCCAATTGACTGAAAGCCTCGTCCGAATCTTTCAGCCCGGCGTAAACTGCGGCAATTTCATAAGCTGAAACATACCGTTCGGCTGATAATTCTTTCAATTTTTGTAAGCCTTGGCGAGCTTCTGCCGTTTTATCCAAAACTGCGTAAATATAGCCTTGAACGGCTATAAAACTTGGCTCCGATTGGGCAAAAGGAATCATTCTGTCAACCATCGAACAGGCTTCGGCGGTCATTCCTTTGTTTGCATAAATCGTGGCTAAGGCAAGCAATGACATTCCAAATTGAGGCTCAATTTCCAACGCCTTGCGATGCCATTCAATCGCTTCGTCATAGCGGCGGGCATAGTAATAATTGTTGGCGACATTGGCAATCACGTCAGGCGTTTGTGGGTCTAATTCAAAGGCGAAACGCGCTTGCGCGATAGCTTCGTCAAATCGTCCAACCACAAACAAATAGTAGCTGTAATGTTTGTTGGCAAGCGCATCATTCGGATTAAGTTCAATGGCGTGGCGAAATGATTTTTCCGCCCGCTTAAAATCCCAATCGAAATACATATAAACAAAGGCTTTAGCGTAATGTGTGGCGGGCAAAGTGTCGTCTATTTCGCTTACTTTTTTTGCTAATAATCTTGATTTTTCGGCAAGTTCGGCAGTCGAGGCAAAATTAAAGGTCGCAAATTGCAAATAACATCCAATCAAAAAGGCGTAAGCCAAAGCATAGTTCGAATCAACTTCGATAGCTTTTTCCAGATACGGAATTGCTTGTTTGGTATCCTGCGGCGTGTAGCGGTGCATATAAAACAAGGCACGCGTAAAAAGTTGATAGGCAGTCAGATTTTCCGTTTCGCGCTTGTTCATTTGTGCTTGCTCATTGCGCGATAATTTAACCTCTAAAGCCGCTGCAACTCGTTCCGAAATTGAATCTTGAATCGCAAAAATATCAGTAAAAGATTCATCGAATTTTTCCGCCCAGAGGGTTGTTTCGTCTTCGACATTGACCATCTGCACCGTCACCCGCAAACGCTCATTTATTTGCCAAACGCTTCCTTCAATCACCGATTCCACCCGTAATTCGCGCCCCGCTTCGATTGGATTTTGTTCAATTCCGCCGTATTTGATAACGGCACTCGTTGGACGCACCCGAAGCTCGCGCAAATTGCTCAGTTTTGTAATCAAAGCATCAGCCATTCCGAGCGCAAGATATTGATTTTCTTCGGACTTACCCAGAGTTTTGAAAGGTAAAACGGCGAGTGTGTGAAACTCTGATTTTTGTTCGCTTTTGATATGAGAATTTTCTTGCACAACAACTTCTCCAACAAAAATCTCGCGCACATTTGCCAAAAACCGATAGCCTTGCCCCGAAATAGTGGCGATAAAACGAGGTTGATTTGCTTTTTCGCCTAAAGCCTTGCGAATCTGCGACATATTGACGGTTAGATTTGATTCTTCGACAATTTGGTCTTCCCAAACCATCTCGAATAAATCTTCTTTGGACAAAAGTTTGCCGCAATTTTTGACCAAAACCAGAAGCATATCAAACGCTTTCGGGTTAAGTGTCAGGGGTTTTTCATCGCGTAAAAGTCTGCGTCTCAATACATCAAGTTGAAATTCGTCAAACTGATATTTTTCGGGGGTTGGCGTTTGCATTTATTCACATTTGGAAAAATTCGGAATTTTTCCTCAATATATTAAAGATTTTTCGGAATGCCGTCATTCATACTCGATTTCGTTGTGGGCATTCTAACAGATGTCTGACAACAAATGAAAACAAAAGGAGGAACTGAAAAATGTTTGCAATTATCAAGGTCTTATATTTTTTGCTTAATTTTTTACCTGCGGTTCAGTAGGAATTTTCATAAACTTCAAAGCCTCGCACATTACGGGGGTTTGAAAACCAACAAGATTTTTTGAGAGAGATTTATGACGGCTTATCCAAAACAATTTGAAACGAAATTTCGCCAATCGGCAGAGATTTTGAGTTTGATTGCGGCTTTTGAAGATTGCAGTTTGCCTTTGTCCAATTGGAATCAATCGAGTTATTTAACCATTATTTTTTGGCATTTGTATCTAAATCCTTTGGCAGAAGCGGAAAAGTTGATGAGCCGTGGTTTGCGACGTTATCAATTTGAAAATGGACTCAAGTTGATGCAACCGACAAGTCTTAGGAAAGTAAAAACGTCAGGTTTATTTCGGATAATAAACGATTTTATAAAAATTCATAAAGCTAACAAATCATTTGTTGAATTGGCAAATATGATGTTGGAAATAAAGGAGTTGAGATGAACATTCGCACCGAAATTACGGTCAAAATTGAACCATTTTTGATTATCAGCCAAAAGGCAAAAACGCTTTGCCCGCTTTGCGAAAGCGAAATGATTTCGCCAAATCAGGCGGCTCGGTTAATCGGATGCAATCCATCGGCAATTTTCGGTTGGTTTCAACTTGGCTGGTTGCATTTTAAACAAACGCCGGACGATTTATCGCAAGTTTGCCGTAAATCGCTCAGAGAAATTATCAACATAAATTAAGGAGCAAAGATGCAAATCGAAAAACTTTTCAAATATTCGTTAATCACCACATTTTTTATGAATCTGGCGGGTGCGCTAACTTTTATCCCTTCGTTTCATGCGCTTCGTGAATTCGGCGGACTGCCCGAAGCCGGAAACCATTTTTATGGTTGGATTATCGCCCTTTGGATTTTCTTTTTCGGCATTTTATATCTGTGCTTGGCGTTTGGTAAGACACAAGAAAGATTTTTCGTAATAATTGGTGCGTTGGGCAAATCTTCGTTTGCAATTCTGCTCGCAATTTTAGCTTTAATCGGAGAATTACCGATTCGGGCAGCATTTGCAGGAATTCCAGATTTAATCATCGCCGTAATTTTTTTCGCGTGGTTACGCAAAACACAGGCTTAACTTAAAAAAACAGGAGAACATAATGCTAAAAATAATTATTTCAATACTTATCGCAGTTTTACTAACCCCGCAAAAGCCACCGCCTTTGGCGGTTGGATGAATGCGTCCTTATGGGGTGTCAGAGGGGTGTCCCCTCTGCTTAGGGTTTCCAAAGGGGATAATGTTCCCCTTTGGTCGTGGCGGTGGTAAAAGCCACCGCCTCGAAACTGACGTGCAGCGCGTTAGCGATGCCGTCATTTACTATTTCAATTTTTCGGCATTGCGCCCACCTTTGGGCAAAATCTGAAAAACAACGCAGACATCGCAAAAATCAAAACCGATTTAGCCAAACGCGGAATTGGCGAAAAAGCCAAAGTCAAAATTGAATTAAACGATGGGCGCGAGGTCAAAGGTTACATTGCCGAATTAAACGTGGACGATTTTGTCATTGCTAATTCAAAAACCGATGACCGCACAACAATCAATTACAGCGAGGTAAGCAAAGTCAAAAAACAAGGGCTTTCGTTTGGCGCAAAATTAGGAGTCGTGGCATTAGCAGTTGGCGCAGGTTTGGTGATTGCTGTTGCGTCAAATCGTAAAGTCAATTGTCAAATTTGTCCGTAAATCATTTCGGACGGGTTTTATTTAAGAAATTTTACCAGCGAATGAACGCGAATCCGCGCGAATTAAAGCAATTTTATCAACGGTGTAACGAATGAAAAAACATTCGCGCAAACTTAAAAAGTGGAGAATATTTATGAGATTAGAACCGATTGAAAATCCGCCAAGCCTTTTGCTGAAAATAGCTTACTGGTTTAGCAAACGACAATACAGCAAAGTTTTGTCGCCGTTAAAGGTTATCTATTCGCGCAAATGGGCATTATTGCCTTTTGCAATGAAAATTGACAAATTCACGGAAAAGCAAAATTCTTTGTCGCCCGATTTGCGCTTTTTTATTAAAATTGCGGGGGCGGCGCAAAACGGTTGCAGTTTTTGCACTAACCTGGCACTTGCCCACGCCGTCAAAGGAAAAATAGGAATGGGAAAATTTAATTCAATTTTGAGCAACGACGTTTCAAAACTAACAATTTTCAGCGAAAAAGAACGTGCAGTTTTCGGTTTTGTCAAAGAATATGCCGAAACAAAAAAGGTTTCCGATGAGACTTTTGCTGAACTCCAAAAACAATTTAGCGAAACCGAAATCGTTGAAATTATAGCAATTAACGCCTTTGAACAATATTTCAACGCCTTGGCAATTCCGCTTGAAATTGAATCGGATGGACTGCAACAACTGGCAGTATCTCGCCTTTGAGGTGCGAAAGATTTAGATTAAATTTATGAAAAACACATTAGGAATTTTACTGGCAACAATTTTTGCGATTTTGAGTTTATTTCACATTATCTGGGCATTGGGCGGACGAATTGGGGGCGCAAATGCAATTCCAAGTAACAACGGTATGCCTATTTTTAAGCCTTCGATATTTGCAACATTAGCGGTTGCGTTTGCTTTGTTTTTAGCAATGATGACTATTTTGGGACAAATCGGCTTTTTGGGCAAAACGATTCCAAATTGGATTTTTCGCTGGGCAACAATTGTAATTGCAACATTATTTTTTCTGCGGGCAGTTGGTGAATTCAAATATGTCGGATTTTTCAAAAGAGTAAAAGATTCAGGCTTTGCTTTTTGGGATACAGTCCTATTTTCGCCACTTTGTTTGTTGATTGCGGTTGTCGCTTTTTTGATTAGTTATCGGAAATAATGAAAACAATTAACCCCCCAAATGCCAAATTTGTGGCAGTTGTCGAAAATGTCAAAGAATTGCGTCTGATTGGCAAGGCAAACCTTGATTTTTGGAACCAACAACTTGACGACAAACCGTATCAAGCCTTTGATACTCAAGGGGTTGCGGAAATTACGATTTCCGCTACCGAACTTGTTTGGAAAGGCTTTCGGTTCAATGAATTAACGATTTTTCTGACCATTGCTGAGAAAAATGATCCAACCAAAGAAGCGGGAGTTTATCTAATTCACGCTTTTAATTCCAACAAGTTTTTTGCCTTCTGTGAGCGCACATTTTTCTCAACACCCTATTATTTTGGCAAAGTAGGTTTGCACGAAAATTTACCTTGCAAAATGAGTTTGAATGATTCTTTTGCGGCAAAAATGAATCAATCGGAACGTCTAATTAACGAAGTTGAAGACAATTGGAAAGGCGCAGTTTTTCTGCCGAAAAATCACGGTGAAAAATACTTTATCGCTAAACTGTCAGGCAAATCGCAAGTTTGTCCGTTTGATGAATCCGACAAGATTACATTTGCAGAATCTTCAATTTTTGAATTGCTTAATAAATCAAATTTTATAGGAAAAGAGTGGCGAATGAGGAGTAATGCTTTTCACGCTAAATCGAAAACGTATCCGGTAATTTGAGGCAAACTCTATGAATTCAACAATTAAAACCGATGTCATCATCATCGGCGCAGGTCCAACCGGACTTTCTCTGGCGTGTCAATTTATCCGCTACGGCGTAGATTTTGTCATCATTGATAAAAAGGTCGGGGTTACGCCGTATTCAAAAGCCCTCGGAGTTCACGCCCGAACTTTGGAAATTTACGAACAAATTGGAATCGCCGAAAAAGCTGTCACCCAAGGCACGATTGCGGGAAAAGCACGAATTTTGGAAGGTGGTGAGATTCGGGGCGAAGTTAATTTGTCGAGCGTTGGCAAAGGTTTGAGCCAATATCCATATATGCTCGTCCTTGAACAAAGCAAAAATGAACAGCTGCTTTATGAATATCTGCAATCGCACGGCAAAGATGTTGTTTGGCAAACCGAACTTGAAAATATTTCGCAAGATGAAAATCGGGCGTAACGGCAAATCTCAAAACGATTGACGATGAAACTTCCATCATTGAAGCGAAATATCTAGTCGGTTGTGATGGCGCAAAAAGTCCCGTCAGACATTTGCTCGATTTAAAATTTGAAGGCAGCACTTTTGAACGAATTTTCTACGTTGCGGATGCAAAAATTGATTGGAAATTTTCGCACGATGCTTTGCACGTTTGCTTGGCAAAACATTCGGTAGTCGCATTTTTCCCAATGCCGGGCGAAAATCGTTATCGCATTGTCGGCGCATTTCCTGAAGAATTTGCCAAAGACGAACGCGAAATTCTTTACGAAGAAATCGAGCAACGCATCAAGGAAGAAGCCGAAATTGAACTCGATATTTCTGAGGTAAATTGGTTTTCGACCTACAAAGTTCACACCCGCCACGTCGAAAATTTTCGGCGCGGAAGATGTTTTCTAGCAGGCGATTCCGCCCACGTTCACACGCCCGCCGGTGGGCAAGGGATGAACACAGGCATTCAGGACGGCTACAATTTGGCTTGGAAATTAGCGTATGTTTTGCAAGGGAAAGCAGATGAGAAAATCTTGGAAACCTACAACGCGGAACGACTCGAAAACGCCGAAAATCTTTTGAAAACAACCGACCGAATGTTCAACTTTTTAGCGGGTGATGCTTGGTTCACTAATTTAATTCGTGATTCATCTTTTCCCACGTTTAATGGGAACCGCATTGAGCATTGAATCGGTCAGAATCAGAGTTTTTCAAAAGAATTTCGCAAATCGGCATCAATTATCGAAAACACGCTTTGAGCCAGCCCGCTGGCGATAAAGATTTTAACGTCAAAGCAGGTGACCGTCTGCCATATTTTTTAATGAACGGTGCAAGTATTTTTGACCAACTGCGCGAACCGAAATTTCATCTGCTCGTTTTTTCGGATGGCGAAAGCGATTTTCACGAGATTAAAGATGAATTGGAAAGCGAAACAATTGACGTTCAGATTGTCCCGATTTATCCACAAGTTGAAGAAATTTTTGGTGCTGAAAAGCCTTTTCAAGTTTTGCTGAGACCTGATAATTACATTGCGTTTATTTCGCCCGAAATTACTTTGGATAAAGTGAAAAGCTATTTCGCAGAGAAAATTTTATGGAATAAATAATTGGCTTCCTTGGATTTAACAAATATGTGAAATCTGTTTAAACTTAATTTCAACTTTTGAGAATTGTCTATGATTTTTGCCGAGTTTATCGTCTATTCAACTTTCGCGTATCTGGCAATCGGTGTTTTATTTGCCGTTTGGTTTGTGGCGTTCGGCATTACAAAATTGGACGATTCTGCCAAAGGGACGAGCCTTGGTTTTCGTCTGCTTATTTTCTTCGGCGCGATTGCTTTTTGGATTTTATTGGCTTGGCGATTATTACGAGGCGAAAAACGTCCGATTGAGCAAAACGCACATCGCAGAAAAGCTCAAAGTTAACGCAAATCATCAGTCTTTACTGCCAACTGCCTCTGCCAACTGCCTCTGCCAACTGCTACTGCCCATAGCCATCCGATTTTGACTGATGCCAATTCCAAGCACTTTCAATAATACTTTCCAAATCGGCAAACTGTGGATTCCAGCCTAAAACTTTCGCGAGCTTTTTTAGCATCTGCCACGAGTTTTGACGGATCACCCGCCCGACGCGGAGCAATTTTTGCTTCGATTTCTCTGCCTGTTATCATTCTCGCCATTTCTACAACTTCTTTGACCGAAAACCCTTGCCCGTTGCCCAAATTGATAAATTCCGAAGACTTTCCTGCTTGCAAATGATTGAGGGCGAGCAAATGCGCTTGACTCAAATCTGAAACGTGAATGTAATCCCGAATGGCTGTCCCGTCAGGAGTCGGGTAATCATCACCAAAAATTGAAACGTGCGGAATTTTTTCTTGGGCGGCATATAAAACAAGCGGGATGAGATGAGTTTCGGGCGTGTGACACTTCGCCTCGTGTCGCGGTTGCGCCACAAGCATTAAAATACCGCAAAGCCACAAATTTTAAGCCATACGCCACATCGTAGCTTTCCAAAACTCTTTCCACCATAAATTTTGACCAGCCGTAAGGATTAGTTGGATGTTGCGGATGTTTTTCGTCAATTGGAACATAGTTTGGTTCGCCGTAAGTCGCGCAGGTCGAGGAAAAAACAAACTTTTTGACCTCGTGTTCGAGCAAAACATCAAGCAGTTTAATGGTTTGAATAAAATTATTTTCAAAATAGATGTTTGGTTTTTCCACCGATTCGCCAACGTAGGCAAAAGCGGAAAAATGCAGACAAGCATCAATTTCATGTTCGCTTAAAATCTGGAAACCAATGATTTATCGCCAATATCGCCTTGGTAAAAAGGGATCGAATCGATCAACCGCGTCTCGATGCCCATAAACAAGATTGTCCAAAACAACCACTTTTTCGCCATTTGTCCGCAGGTCTTCAACCGTTACGCTGCCGATGTAGCCTGCTCCGCCCGTTACTAAAATTGCCATTATTTTTTTAAAGAGATGCCAAGTCGTTACGGCTCTTGGTTCAAATTTGAAAGTTCAATTCTTAACTGCTAATTCGCGCAAAAGCCACGTCCGAGAAAAACGCCAGTCCCGCTTGACTGTTTCCGGTGAAATTTTCAATACTTCCGCAATTTCTTCAATCGTCAGACCGCCAAAAAATTTCATCTCCACCACTTTCATTTTCCGCTCGTCCATTTTGCCCAGATTTTCTAAGGCTTCATTGAGCGCGACAATTTCGCCCGAATTATCTTTTGAAATAATTGCCGTTTCCTGAAGCGTGATTTGGATATTTCCGCCGCCTCGTTTTTGGCTCTGTTTGGCGCGGGCATAATCAACCAAAATATGCCGCATCGCTTGGGACGCAACGCCAAAAAAATGCGCTCTATTCTGCCAGTTTTGCCCTTCTTGATGAGCAAGTTTTAAATAGGCTTCGTGAATTAATTCCGTAGTTTGGAAAGTGTGATCACTCTGCTGTTTGTGCATAAAGCGTTTTGCCATCCGCCGTAATTCATCATAGACGAGCGGAATTAGATTTTCTAAGGCGGACTGGCTGCCCTTGCTCCATTCAGTCAGCAATTGGGTTATCTGGAGCGAATCAAAATTTGACATATAATCATAACCTTTGGGATTGAGTCATTATAGGACAAATTCGTATTTTTTGAAAAATATTTTTTGCCAATGACCTTTTTTTGATGCAGTTTCCGTTTATGTAGATGGTGGGAGATTGTTTAAAAAGATTCGTAGTAGGTTTTAACCATCAGTCAAAAAGGCGACCCCCGAATAATTGAGAGTTTATCCCCCGTCTCAAATGCCTTTTTTTAGACTGACAGAGCAACTCACGGAAACTTACTACGAATCCTCACCGCTCGTTCAATCACGTCAACATTTTCCAGAATCTTCAGACGCAAATCTTTATCTAAATTTGGATTATCCGCCAGAAATTTATTGACAATCGCCAGAGCCTTTTCACTCTTTTGCCCGCCGATAAATGCGCCAAGCCAGCCATTGACAAAGAAAATTTTGCGATTCTTTTTATGATTCGGTAATTCGGCTAAGGCTTTTTCGAGATATTGTTGGGTTAAATTTGCGTGTCTGATTGAATTAAACGGAACAAATGCCGCTTCAATCCAACTTTCGCTAATTTCTTTGTTGTTAATGAAATCGTTCCAATATTTCAACTTATTTTCCGCCGTCGCAATTCCCGCCCGCGCCGCATAAGCGTAGCGTTTGGCATCATCGGAAGTTTCGGTTTTGGTTAATTCGGCGAGCAAAGTTTCGGCATCTTTATCGCCTAAAATAAAAAGTTTGGTGACAATATCGAATTTGTCTTTGGTTTTGAGCGAGGTCTGTAGGCGCAAGCTTGACCCTGCGCGCGATGTTGTCATTTTCGACGTTTGCCTTCTTTGACAAGCTCGCCCTACAGTGAACCCTTCGATTTTGAATTTTACTGACAAAATCTCCTTCAAAACTCTCTCGCGCCTTTTCCGAACTCGCTACATTCAAAAACGAACGATAAAACGTAATTCTCTGTCCAAGCGTTTCGGCAGTCTGCATTTTGTTGATGAGAATTTCTTCGAATTTTTGAACAAGTTCTTCGCGCTCAGAGGCAGAAACACGCGCCTTAGCAAGTGTGTCATTCGCGTTGGAAACACGCTCCTTGACAGTCGCGTTTCCGCCATCAATGTAATAATTCAACGCCGTATTTGCCCGACCAAGCATTGACGAAACAATCGTTTCATCCTTTTCGGCGGCAACATTTTTGATGACCAATTCGACGTAATCTTTCGGATTGAGTTCGGCTTCGCGGACCGAATCCCACAAACTTCCATACATCATCGCCCGCAGAAAATCGTCTTTTTCGTTTTGAACATTGGCGAGAATGTAATTTCGGCTTTTTTCGTCGAGCAGGAAAATTCCGTAGCCGTAATCTTGGTAGTTTGGGAAAATAATATTTTGAAAGAGGAATCTGATTGCTATTTTTGACCTAAACATTGTTCGATGAATTGATCATCAATTCTAGCACCTTTCAAAATTGCATTTTGACTTTTTCTTCATAGCCAATCATACATTTGAGTTTTCATTTGCCAAATTTCATTTTCGGTTAAACGCATCCGATTGCGTTAGATAAACTATATCATTTGGATAAACTTGCTTCAATATTACTAATTTCAGGATGTGCTATCAAAGCTTATTTGCTAGCTCTAATAATTGGCAAGCCACGTTTGAGTCACCCAATTATTTGCCCCAATCTTTCAAATCTTTTTTCTTGGCAATTTCAAATTCCGTCACCAAATCTTGCCAAGTCGCATTCTTAAATTCATATTTTTTCAAAAATGAACGAACCGCCGTTTGAAATTCTTTTTCGCCCAGATAGAATTCGGCTTGTTTCAAAAACGAAGGGGCTTTGCTGTAAACAATCGCGCCGTAAGCCGATTTTGCCGCGCTCAGATTGGGGATTTCCTGATAAATCGGGGTTGTGCCTTTGGTTGAATCGGTTTGATAAGCGGCTTGTTTGTTGCGCTCGTAAAAGGCTTTCCAAGCGTTGTGTTCGGGCATAATCTTTTCCAACGCCTTAAAGCCCATAAAGGTCGCAAAACCTTCTTTGAGCCACAAATCGTCAAACCATTTCATCGTCACCGTATCGCCAAACCATTGATGCGCCGTTTCGTGAAAAATCAAAGTGGCGCGGGAAATGTAATCGTTTTTGGTCGGCTCGTTGCGGAAAAATGATGGACGATTCGCGCAAAAATGTCGCCCCCGCGTGTTCCATCCCGCCAAACGGAAATTCGGGAATCAAAACGAGATCGTATTTCGGAAACGGAAATTTGTAATCAAAATATTCTTCGAGATATTTGACGCATTCACGATTCAAGCGAAAAACTTCCTGTGCGTGAGGTTTGAATTTTTCGGCTTGAGATTTGCGGACGTAAATGTCAGAAACGCCTGCCGTACGGGTAATTAAGTCTTAGCCATTTCGGTGTTTGTTTTATTTGAGCTAGTCGCTTTATTGTTCGTTGTTAGATGATTGCGTTAAACCATCTCAGTTACTGAGATGTTTCTGTCAATTTCGCGAAATCCCCTGCGGCAAATGCAAAAACGTAAGTTGAAATTGGTTTAGTTTCTTCAAAAACATAAACTGTTGCTTACCATTCAGCAATTTCGATTTATTGGAATTCATGCGGGCAAAATTTTCAGAATTTTCTCGATGACATTAACTTTGTCATTTGAAATGATATTTCCAATCTTTCTCGGAGTACTGTCCAAATATTCAATCTGAAACCTCGCCTTCAAATCAGGCTGGTCAAACACCGGAAACGCTGTGCTGGCATCACTTGGGACAAAAAGCGAGTAGATATATTCCGCGCCGTCTTCTTTGTCAATGTAGCGCGTGATTGCCGAACCGCTGGTTTTGATTGGTGAAGCAAATTGGATTTTGATGACATTTTCGCCTTTTTTGAGCAAGCCGTTGGGGATGAGAATATGTTCATTGTTGATCTGGGTGCGAAAATCCATCGCGTCATTGACACCGACAACATTGGCAAAAGGCTTGTCTTTATCATTGGCAAATTGAGTTGTGCGCCAATCTAAAATCTAATGGATTTTTTGCGCCTTCTTCGTCCAATGTGACGCGAATTTCGATGTCGCCTTTCATCAACGGCGCACCTTTTTCGAGCGTCAGATTTAGTTTGTAACGGACATTGCTGTAATGTTGTCGCCCGCCAAATTGGCAAGTTCGTGCGAAACGCCGTTTTCAATTGGCGGTTGTTGGGAAAAAATTGTTGTTGTCATTGTTAAAAATAGTGCGAGAAAAAGAATTGATTGAATCATAAAAAGTTGAATCTTGTAGCGGTTAGTTGCGCACCTGCTGCGCGCGGGTTTCTGCCTTTACATTATCCCTTGCATCCCCTCTATCCCTGTGAATTCCTATTTTAGAATATTACCCCAAAAAGCAAAAGCGGCAAACTCTTTTGGAAAAGTCTGTCGCTAATTTACGTTTTACACCCGAACTTCAAGTGCGGATTTCTGCCTTTTGGTTACAAGTTAAAGTTAAAACTAACAAAACCTGATGCTTTTACCGCTTGTCCGTCTCGCACAAATGGCTTGAACTTCCACTTTTTGAGCGCATCCACGGCGGCACGTTGCAACATCGAAGGTCCGCTCGTCTTTTGCACTTCGGCAATCGAACCATCCTCATTCAGCAAAACCTCAACCTTGACCGTTCCTGTCATCCGCATCGTTTTGGCGGCTGGCGGATAGGTCGGCGAAACTTTGGCAGTGGCGTATTCGATCAATGAACCAACTTGCACCGGCGAGGTATCTTTGACGACATTTTCGGCGGGTGTTTCAACTTTCGGTTGTTCAGTAGTTGTATTATTAGCTACGGGGTCTTCGGTTTTCGGCGTTTCTTGCTTGCCAACCTTGCGTTCACGCGAAGATAGTCTCCGATGAAACTTCACGAACCGGTTCTTTTACCTCTTCTTTTACTTCTTCTTTCGGAGTTTCGATAATTTTTGGTTGCTCTATCGGTTCATTTTTGGCGACCGATTCGGTTGAAGGAGTTTTTGTGATTTCAACTTTTGGAGCTTCCTTTTTCTCTATATTTTGAGGCTTGGTTTCATTGGAAATAGGGATGATTGGAGTAGAAGGTTGATTTGGATTGGTAATAATCGGAGCAGAATTAGTCGCTAAAGTTTTGTTCGCATCAATGGTGTTTGGCGTGCCATCATTGACCGTGTTGATAATAGTCCTCGAAGCCGTCAACCGATCACGAGCATCCGCCATTTCGTCTTTCCAACGTCTGGCATCGTAATCATCCCGCGCCAAACCGCTACGGGCATTGCTCGCCTCTTCCAAAATTGCCATCGAATCAGAAGTCAGTTTCTTGTTTTCGCCCAGAGTTTTTGAATGTCCAATTACCGTTTCCACCGTTTCGCGCATTTTATCCACATCGGCAGTCGCTTCGGCTGGCAAATTACGGTCAGCTACGCTCAAACCCAAAGATTTGTAGCGGTCAAGCTGATTTTTCGCACCCTTTACTACCTGTCCGGCAACGGCAAAATAGTTTGCATTTGGTTTATTCGCTTTGTGAGCATTGAAAACTTCGGTCAAAAGGGCTTGAGCGCGTTTGTAATCCAACTGTTCTAAATAACAGTTCATCAACATCACTTGCACCACGCTATTGACGGTCGGATCATTGCTTTCGCGCTTAATTCCCTCGAGTTCGTAAATCGCCGCGGCGTAATTTTTAACCGCGACAAAGGCTTTTGCCTTCGAGACCCGCGCTCTCATCACATCACCGGAAGTTGGGTTTTGTGCAAAAGCTCCAAAAACGAAAAGTAAAACTAAACCTAGCGAAGTAACAAATCTTCTGACGGTTAGCGGCATTTGAAGTCTCCTCCTAAAAAAAACTTGGAATTGATATTTTCCGCAAAAATTAAAAACATTGAGTCTGTTATTGACTCTCTTTATAGATTGCATAACAAACTATTATCTCGTTTTACTCGCGTTTTGGCAAATAAGTTAAAATAACGGCTAATTGTTAGCTAGACTTTTGATGATTTTCTGGCGGAAAACGTTTGCGTCTATTTTTATAACATTTTCTTGCAAAGTTAGCAAACGTCTTGCTTTCATAACCAATTTCCCGTTGATAATCACCGTTTCCACATCAGACGATTTGGTGGCATAAACTAAGTGAGAATAGACGTTATACATCGGCGTTTGATGCAAAGTGTCAAAATCCACGATGACCAGATCAGCCTGTTTTCCGTTTTCAATCGAACCAATCATATTTTCGAGATGAAGCGCACGCGCTCCACCAATCGTTGCCATTTCAAAGACTTCTTTGGCAGAAACAATTTTCGGATCACCCGTAAAAACTTTGTGCAATTTGGCGGCGGTATCCATTTCTTCCCACATACTCAAATCGTTATTTGAAGCCGCGCCATCCGTTCCCAAACCCAACCGCAATCCTTGTTTTAACATCTGTGGAATCGGTGCAACTCCGGCGGCGAGTTTCATATTTGACTGCGGATTATGTGCCACGCCAACTCCACGATTTTTCAAAATATCAATTTCTTTTTCGTTTGCCTGAATAACGTGAGCGGCAATGGTTTTATCACTCAAAAAGCCAATATTTTCAACATATTCAATCGGACGCAAGCCCTTGTGTTTTTGTTGGATAAACTCGGTTTCGGTGTTTGCTTCCGCCAGATGAATAACCAGTGGAGCGTTTAATTTATCCGATAATTTGCGGGTTTCAAGCAGATGTTCCTGCGAAACGGTATAAGGCGCGTGCGGCGCAATTGCCGGAACAATCAATTTATGTCCCTGCCATTTTTTAACAAACTTTTCGGTGTAAGCCATTGCATCCGCAAAGGTTTTATTGTCGGGCGCGGGAAAATCAATCAGCGTTTCGCCCAAGACTCCGCGAACTCCGGCTTTGGCAGTTTCATCGGCGATGGCATCTTCAAAATAATACATATCGCAGTAAGTAGTCGTGCCGCCGCGAATCAATTCCGCCAATCCAAGCCGTGTTCCAACTCTCACCAACTCTTCATTTACATTCTTCGCTTCAGCCGGAAAAATGTATTTCGTCAGCCATTCCTGCAAATCCAAATCATCGGCAATTCCGCGAAAAAGCCCCATCGGAATATGCGTATGCGTATTGATTAGCCCCGGAATGATGACTTTGCCTTTGGCATCAATAGTCTGTTTTGGGCGAATATTCGGTGGCAACCCGCCACTTTTGCCAACATAGACAATTTTGCCGTCTCTCACGGCAATAACTCCATTTTCAATCACCTGACGGCTTTCGTCCATCGTAATAATTGTTCCACCGATGATTAACAAATCGTATGAAATGTGGGCTTTTTTCTGTGCAAAGATTGACTGTGGAATGAATAAAAGAAGAGAAACAAAGACAATAAGTAAAATTTTCAACTTTTCCATAGCTGAATTTACTACAAAATCGCGTAGTAAATCAAATTATTTCCAAATTATGCGGAAATGTTTCAATAAAAAGTTAAGACTGGAGCTCAACCGGCTCGGTTAAATCCGTTGCGCTCGCGACGTTGCCGTGTTTATCTTTCAACCACTTGATGTTTAAATTATATCCACACTTCAATGGCAATAAAAAAGAGAAATTCCCAGTTGGAAACCTCTCTTTTTTAGTACCATAATTTTCCCTGCTCTTTACGGTTCTTTCGGAAGTTCTTTAGTATTTCCGCGTTCAAGTTTGGCAAAACGTGAGGTTGATAACCAAGACGGCATAGTTTCGCCATTGGCAACGCGAAGCCCCATAATTCCCATTATTTCGGCAACGGTTTCCGCACCTTCCCACGCCCAATTAGGTCTAATTACATCCCCAGGTTGGTGATAATCGGTCTTTTCCCATTCCTTCATTCGCTTCATTGTGGCTTGAATATCGCCTTCGGGTGCGCCCATCAGCATCAAAGCGGGAACGCCGCGTTCAACAAACGAATAATGATCGGAACGAGTAAAGATTTTTTCTTCCGGCACGGGGTCGGGAACGACTTTGATACTCATCGTATTGGAAACATCCTCCAACATTGCGCCAAGTGTCGAATGCTCCGCGCCGTAGCCAACCATTGTTTTGACCTGACCATAAACCTCCGTTCCAACCCCGTCAAGATTTAGATTTGCCGAAACTTTTTTGATGTCCCAAGTCGGCTTTTTTGCCCAATATTTTGAGCCGTAAAGTCCGTATTCTTCGCCTGTCACAGCCAGAAAAATCAACGAGCGTTTGGGTTTAGTTTCAGTTTTTGAAAAGGCTTCGGCAACTGCCAACATTTCGGATGTTCCAAGCGCATTGTCTGCCGCACCCGCGTATATTTTGCCGTTTTCCATTCCGTAAGCATCGTAATGGGCGGAAAATAAAACCGCTTCGGCTTTTAAGGTTGGGTCTGAGCCTTCGATGTAACCAACCACATTATTTGAAAAGCCCTTGGTTGATTTATATTTAGCCACGATTTTGGCTTTTTGATTGAGCTTTATCGGTTTGAAAGAATTTTCTTCTGCTTGTGCTAAGGCATCTTTGAGATTTACTTCCGATTTGGTAAAAAGTTTTTCAGCCCCGCTATTTCCAACAAAAACAAACGGTGGAATGAAAGCCGGATAGCCTTCTTCATCGGGCATCGTGATTTGCCGCCGCGCGAAATATCCCAAAATCTCATCGGGCGGTTGTTGCTCGCGTCCGTGACCGATGAATACAATTGCTGCCGCGCCTTTCCGAATCAAGTTTCCGGTAAAGACAGTCGAGGCTTGCGCATTATCCCAAGCCTTTTTTGTAATACTAGCGGGCGGACCTTCGAGCAAAACTACGATTTTCCCCGCGACCTCAATTCCTTTTAAATCATCACGTTTGATTGAAGGGGCTTGAATCCCGTAAGCCACAAAAACCATCTCGCCGCTTACCTCTTTATTGCCATTATTCATCGGCAAAAATCCGTAATCAGTGCCGAAATTCAATTTTTCTTCGCCCACGGTGAACGAAGTTTCGGCGGTTGGAATAGTTTCTTTAAATTCAACTTTTTGCAAATAGGAATCTTTATCGCCAAGCGGTTTTAAGCCAAGTTGTTTGAATCGGTCAGCAATCCAATTTGCGGCTTTGTCGCCTCCGGCTTGCATTGTTCCGCGTCCCTGCATCTCGTCGGCTGAAAGTGCAGTAGTTGCGTCTTTAATTGTTTGAATGGTGATTTTATCGGCTAAGGCTTTTTCTTCGGCAGACAAAACCGATTTTGCAGGCGCAACCGTTTGAGCAAAGATTTGTCCGAAAACTAAAAGGTTAATGAGCAGAATAAACGCAATTTTCTGCCCCAAAAGAAAAGTTTTGTTTTGATTCATTTTTAAGTTTTTTTCCTCGTCTTACTGAGTTTTGATTTGTTTTGAATAGATTCGCTTGAACTGATATTGGTTGCCAAATGCTGTCAAATTTTGACTTTATGACTTTAATCTCTCACCAATCAATTTATAAACCTGATAATTGAAAGCCATTCCGATATGTGTGCTAGCGACCTCAAAATTTTTCTTTTCGTCACGATAAATGCAATTTTCCCAATGCACTACGCCGTCCGTTTTTGAATAAATCGCCGTTTTTTTGATAGTGTCCGGCAAGACTTTTTGCATCGCCGCAACCGCCACGCAATCGCAATAGCCTGTGTAGCAATACGGTGGATGATTTTTGTCATTTTGAGTAAAGATGCGCCGACGGACTTTTTCTGCCATTTCAAGTAAAAACGGATGCGATTTAACGCCGCGAAACGGTGAACCCATCGTGATAACTGAAGAGACTAAATCTAATCGTTGTGCCGCCGCCCCGCGCGATAAAACTCCGCCCAAACTATGTCCGATCAAATGAACTTTTTTACCTGTTTCTTCGTGAGCCTTTGCGATAGTATCGGAAAGTTTATTGACCAAAGTATTAAGGCAGTCCGCGTTCCAACCAATATTAGAAAGATACGGAGTGTAACCAACTCGCCTCAGCCAAAAATAAAGGTCGTAAAGATAAAAATCGTTGGCGAGGAATCCGGGAACGAGAATCACGGGCGAACCGTCGCCTTGCGGCACCCCCCAACCATAATAAAGCGGCGAAATATGCAAAAGCGTCCAATCAATTCCGACCAGAGATTCCATCCACAGCGGTAACTCAAATGGTTTTATATCTTTATCAAAGAAAATGCCTTCAATACTTTCGATTGCAGTTGAAAGACTCACTTCTGATTTTTTAGCTAATTTGTTTGATTTGCTGATTGCCACTTCCATTTACTCCCCCTTAAATATTAACAAACGGCGGTCAAAGACACGCCTCTAAACTCAACATTAGTTTTTAGCTGTCATCACTTGGTTATCCATTGCTTCAACTCCGGCGAGAGTTCTTAATTCAATGAAAGCCTCTTCTAACATCTCTCTAAATTTATCTACATCGTCCATTGCCAAAGTGTCCGCGCCAATACCAAAAAACAGTTTTTGGTCGTAGCTGAAAATTGCTGTTCCCATTCCCATATTGTAACCGATTGGAACAAAAGGATATTGGGCAATCATCCGTTTTCCGTTCATATACATCGGCACTTGAGGACCCGGAACATTGGTTGCAACTGTGTTAAAAACGGGGAAAGGTGAATTCAAAATCGCACCAATCGCTGATTGCACCGGAGCAGGCATCATTCCATACATCGCACCAACCATTCCCAACCCTGAAGCCATTTGCGTTGCTTTCATCATACCTGTTTGATGATTGACATGTTTGAAAAGTTTGAGCGGATTTTTGATGTCCAAAGGAAGCTCGACGGGAAGAATTGAAATCAGATTTCCCAATGCTCCGCGTTGTTCTTTTTGACGAAGCGAAACAGGCATCATAAATCGGCACAAATTTTTCTTGGTTTCAACGCCGTGCATTTCGCTATAACGAGCAATCGCCATCACCAAAATCGTTAGCACAACATCGTTGACACTTCCGTTTAGGTTTCCGCGAATTGCCCGCGCTTCGGCAAAAGAAAACTCCGTCCAAGCTAATTGGCGTTCACCACCGCATTGTTTGTTAAAAGGCAAAACAGGTGCCGGAGTGGTCGCCGCAGGCAGATTTTCCGCCATCAGAGGAATCGCTCCAATCATCTGCGGATTTTGGGCAAATGTCTGAGTTAATTGCAAAATACCTTGCTGTAATTCGATAAAACGATTCATTCCTTCTTGGACTGAGCCGAGCAAAGAATCGAAAAAAACTTGGGTTGCGTCCTTTTTCGGTGATTCGCTTTTTGGTTCAGGCTTCGGCGGTGGCGGGGCGGATTTTGGCGAAATATCGAACAAGATTTTCATCAAATCAACGCCCGAAATTCCATCCACCATACAATGATGAATCTTGGTAATCATCGCGGAACGATTGCCTTCGATGTCGTTGACGATATGAATTTCCCACAGCGGTTTCGTTCTGTCCATCACTCCCGTCAAAACTTTTCCAGCGTGAGCCATCAGTTCATCTTGCGTGATTTGCTTTTTATTTGGGATGTGAAAAATATGGTTTTTGATGTCGAAATTTTCTTCAACTTCCCAAGTCGGATGCCCCAAATTAAAAGGGTCAGGCACAACCTTTTGCAGATAACGCGGGAACTAGATGAAGCCTGTCTCCGATGTGCTGGACAACCTCATCGTAAGAAATCTGACCATCAAAAATGCTCGTCCCGCCAATGTGCAGCGGTGATTCGGGCTTTTCTAAATATAGAAAAACCGAATCAAGAGTTGTTAAACGACGATTTAATTCAGGTTGTGACATAACATTTTCATCCACGAAGTTTCACGAAGGAAACACGAAGGAAAACCAAAATCAAAGAAAGAATTAAGGGAAATTGCTGAAAACTACCTGAAAAAGTAAAAATCTTTTCTTAACTTCGTGAAATCTTCGTGTCCCTTCGTGGACGAACGATTTAAGAAACGAAGCGTTTCCATTCAAGTTTTCCCTTGCTACCAAAATTTATCAAAAGTCCAACTTTCAAACCTGTTGCTTTCAAATAGTTCAAAAGTTGAGAGGTTTCTGTGTTTGTAAGCCTCTCAAGAGCTTTTATCTCAACAATAATTTTATCAAAACAAACAAAATCAGGAACGTATTCTTTTTCAAGGTCAATTCCTTTATAAAATATCTGTAACCGTTTTTGCGGTTCAAACTGAATATTTCTCAGCGAAAATTCAATCTCCAACGCTTTTTGATAAACAGGTTCAAGAAAACCATTTCCAAGTTCTGTATGAACCTCAATTGCCGCTCCAACTATTTCAAAAACTTCTTGTCTGTAAAGTAAGGTATCCATTTTTTATTATCCCCGAAGTTTCACGAAGGGGACACGAAGAAAAAAATTAGGGGCAAAATTGATTTTTATTTTTCAAAATCGAAGTATTTCAAATCTAGTTTAAAAAGTTTATTGTTTTTGGTTTTTCTTCGTGCTAACTTCGTGTTCCTTCGTGGACGATTCCCTATTCGTTGAATCCAGTAACATCATACGACATAATAATTAAGTCGTGTGTTTTGTTGTTGCGGTCAATCACGCAATCGGTCAACAGGGCTTCGGCTTTGAAACCTAATTTCTCGAAAACCTGAATCGCCCCAATTTGCGTGGAAGCCATTCGAGCCATTACTTTTCGCAAGCCAATTTCTTCCGCATAGCCAAAAAGTTCGCCCGCCAAAATATTCCCCAATCCTTTGCCTCGAGTTTCACGTCCGAGCAACAAAATCATTCCGCCAAGATGTCGCGTCCAGACTTGTTCTTCGTGAATCAGACTGCCGTGACCTAACAATTTACCTTCCGATTCGACTAAAATCGTATGAAGGCGACCTTTTTCGATATTTTCGATCCAGTTATCAACTGCGTCTTCTTCGGTTATATCAATCGCCAAAAACAGCAAATCATCCTCGGGCAAAGATCGGGCAAATTTCAGCATTGCCTCGCGGTCTTTGGCTGTCATCAGACGCAAAGTAAAAGTTTTACCGTCAATCACGGTTGACCAAGGGTATTTTCTTTTTGAAGTTTTTTCTTTCATTTAATTTTTTGTAACGCAAAGTAACGCAAAGTAATTTTAAAAAAATCTTAGCGCAACTTTGCGTAAAACTTTGCGTTACTTTGCGTTATTTCTTTTCATTACTCAAAAAAGGCAACTGCATTGCCATATCAAGCCAGCGTTTTTGAATTTCAACATAACTCGTCATTGATGATTGAGCAAAATTAGCCAGCATTGCCGCCGGATTGCTGTCGTCCAAATTCAAACTTTGTTTCATTGATTCCAAAATTTGGGCATTTTGTTGGGCAGCAAAATCGAGCCACGCCATCCGCATTTTGACAATCGTTTCAAGTCCTTGTCCGGCAGTCGCTTGCAGACCGCCAAGCACTGCGGGATCGGCAAAATTTGCGCCCGATTGAACCGCCGCCATCAACTGCGAACTTTGCGCCATCGCAATTTCCGACCATTTCTTTTGGGACTCGATGAAACCTTCCATCCCTTGTTTTGCCCAAGTCGCTAACGCTTCAGTTGGAGCATTATTGGTCATTCCTGAAACTTCAGCTACGGTTTTGAACACAAGCTGATTTTGTTTCGTCACTAATTCGAGCCACATTTTCTGGGCTTCGACCAGTTGATTAACCACGGCAGTCGCCCATTCAGTCGGAATTCCGCCCATTGCTGATTGGCTTTCGCTGGTTGGCTGATTTGTCGCGTTCGGTTCTTCTTTTTTATCTTCTTTTTTTGCTCTCGGCATATTTTTTATCCACGAAGTTTCACGAAGGAAACACGAAGAAAATTTTGAATTTAACAAATTTGGCAAAACCAATATTATTTTTCAAAATCAAGCAAGTATTTGATTTTACCTTCGTGAAATCTTCGTGTTCCTTCATGGATTATTTTTCAAAAAATTGTAGCCTAGAGTATATTTCAACACTAGGCTACGGTCAATTTTTCAAAGGCTTTCAGCAAGTTTTGCCGTGATAATTACTTGCTTGAACCCGCTTTCTTAGCTTTCGCAACAACTTTTTCAGTTTTTTCAACCTTATTTTCAGCAGTTTTAACTACGTCTTTAGTTACATTTTTAGCTTCTTTGGTCGCGGTGGCAGTAACTTTTTCAACTTGAGCAGTTACATTGTTAGCAACAGCTTTAACCTGTTTGGTTGCCATATTAAAAACTTTTTCGCCTTGAGCCAAAACGTTACCGCCAAATTCAGTCACTTCTTTCTGAAAAGGAATTTCCATGCTGCTCAATGCGCCGATTGAATCAACAGCTTTTTCGCCCGTTTGCTCAAAAAGGTTAATCCATTCGTTACGGATAGCAGAAAGTGCATCCCAATAACCTTTAGCAACACTCAAACCCGAAGCGTTCATATCGTAACCAACTTTATAAAGACCTTGCAGCGAATTTTCAGCCAATTTAGCAACTTCAACCGATGTGTTGACGGTTGCTCTGGCAGTGTCTTGGGTTAATTCAACAACTTTGTTAATTTCGTTTTTGTTAGTGTTTTTCATAATAATTTTCTCCTAAACTTTTATCAATAATTTCAATCTAATTAAGAACTTCCCCTTAATCGTTGAACTAAGATTAAATCATAAAAATTAACTTGTCAAGCAAAATTTTCGCATTTGCGAAAAGAAAATTATAAATATCTTTGGAATCAACAAATTAAAGTGATAAAATTTTTCTAGTTCAGCCAAAATCAGCTAAAATTACATTCGCAAATGCAAAATTTTTTATCACGTTGAAAAATAATGAGTTATTATAATTCATAGACTTTTGTTACGCATTTGTGATAATTTTGAGATGTTATGCCAAGAAAGAAAAAAGTCCCAAATGAATCGCCTGACGTGTTGGTCATCAAACGCTATGGCAACCGTCGTCTTTACAATACCGAAACGCAAACGTATGTAAATTATGAAGATTTGATAAAGCTCGTCCGCGATGGGCAAGACATCAAAGTTATTGATTCAACCTCAAAAGAAGATGTCACCAAAGCCGTTTTGATTCAGATGATTTTAGAAGAAGAAAAAGATAAAAAGAGCATTTTGCCAACGCCATTTCTATTCCAACTCTTGCGCTCCCGCGAGGAATCAATGCAAGATTTTTTCACCAATCATCTTTCGGCAAGTTACAATGCCTATCTGAAAACCAAAGAAGAATTTGATAATCGTTTCCGCACGATGCTCGAAATGGCAACTTCCGCCCCGCAAATGTGGGAAAAACTCATTCCGGGCGCAGAAGTAATGCGCGAAATTTTGACTGGTAAAAAGAAAGATGATGAAGAATAATGTTAAAATAATTTTATGAAAGTAGTTGAGAAAATACTCAAACAACTTGAAGATTGTTTAATAACAAATTCTTTCAAATCAGTTGAAACTGAAAGAATTGAGTTAAAAGCCTTATCAACAAAAGGTGAGTGGACATCTTTTCACGAAACTGTTTGCGCCTTTCTCAATACTGATGGCGGAATCATCATCATAGGCATAAAGGAAAACAATAATAAACCTTATACGTTTCCTGGATATGATGAAAACTTTGAAAGTAAAATTAAAGATTTACCGAATAAATTCACCGATGAAAATAAAAATGGTTTGGATTTAACCAGCTATTTTCCTAAATCTGAAATTTACGATTTGCTTGATAAAAGAGTTTGTATTGTCTATGTGGATAATTTACCTGAAGATGAGAAATTTGTTTTTTATGACGGCATTGCATACGAACGAAAATTAACAGGTGACCACAAAATAAGTGAAAATGTGTTATTAGCTCAAAAAGAGCGCAGAGAAGAGATTCAAAATGCTCGGGAACTCTAACAGTTTCAAATGCAAGTCTTCAAGACCTCGATGTAGATAAGTTAAACAATTATTTAATTTTATTAAACAGGGATGTAAAAATTGAAAGCATCAAAGCTGATGTAAATTCAGCCCTATCTTTTTTAACCAGAAAAGGATTTGTAAGAGACGATTTTCCTACTCTGCTTGGAATGTTGGTTTGCGGAAATCATATTTACGATTTTGTTGAAGGTCGTTGCCAAGTAGATTGTTTTGTTGATTCCAAGTTTCAAATAGCTCAAAACAAAAGGATTTTGAAAGATAATATTATTCCGTTAATGGAAAATGCTTTTAACTTTGTTATCAACAATATACAAGTTGGCGTAGGCTATGAAAAAGGTGGTCAAGAATTACCTGAATATCCTGAGCAACTTATTCGTGAAATTATAAACAATGCTTTGGCTCATCGTGATTACGGAGTAAATAGATTTGTCAATGTAATTATTAAACCAAATCAAAGCATTGAAGTAAGAAACCCGGGAAGTTTTCGAGAAGAACAGAAAATTTTTGAAGACCAAGACATAAAAATCCGTCGAATAATCCCAATTGCAAAAGCCAGAAATCCAAAACTCGCAGATATTCTGAAAGTTTTCGATAAATGGGAAG
This sequence comes from Pyrinomonadaceae bacterium, assembly GCA_963779235.1. GTDB lineage: Bacteria > Acidobacteriota > Blastocatellia > Pyrinomonadales > Pyrinomonadaceae > JAIBCC01. Next base: position 9,236 of record CAVZXI010000018.1, on the reverse strand, counting down.
GTCGCGGCTTGGGCATGGCATCTCTAACTAATGCCTGTTTGGAGAATGAAATCAATGTTCCCTATTATCTGTTTCATAGCGAAAATGACGTAAGTTTGGTTGTTCCGAAAGGAAAAGTTTATGATGAAGAAGCCAAATTGTGGTTAGAAGGATTTTCAGGTTATCTTTATGAAAAACTTAATAGACGAGAATTAACCGAGGAAGAAAGCATCATTCTCTCGTATCTTTATAAATCTGAAAAACTAAATAGCAAAGAAAGATACTCAATTCTTTTAACCCCAGATAATAATCACTTTGACGTAATCTCTGATTTAGAAAAATACGGCTTAATTTACAAACATCACACAAGCCGACCAATATATCCAATTTATGTAGTTGATAGAACCTTAACAAAAATGGAATTTAGCCAAAACCTTTATAATCATTTCGGTAGTCATTTTGATTTACTATCAAATGATTACAAGGAAGTATTGAATACTATTTATCTGCATAATAATTTCAGTAAAACCAAGACTGTAACTGCTTATTCTATATCAGCGTATCTTTACTTAAAGAAAAATACTTTTGTTAAAGACGAGAAAGACTATCAAAACTACAAAAGAAAAGTAAGAACAATATTCAATAAATTAGAACAAAAAGGGTTTATTATTAATTTGAACAAAGACCAATTCTACAAACCCGGCTATTTGATTAACGATAAATTTGCTTCAACACAAGACGTTTTAAACTTTGCAGAAACTTCAATTAGCTCAAACTAGCTTTCTAATCGTATTGATTATTTGCTCTACATCGAACTTATGCCGACTTGAAGCCATTCCAAAAACTCTGAACATATTCAAAATAACTTCTACATTTTCTTTCCGAATAACATATTTCAAATTATTCCCTTTCACCGATTTTTTGCCCTCCAAATCTTTCCAATTTGCAAACGATTTGAATGGAATGTCAAAATAAATCATCGGTTGCACGCCCGAAGCATATTGTTGTTTTTGAATCGAGATTTCGATATTTGTGCCATCTGGTTGCGGCATAAAAAGTGTGGGCAATTTGATAGCAGTTTCTTTGAAAGGAAGTCCGTTGAATAAAAGAGCAGAAGATGTTTCGACTACTATTTCTTTTTCATCGAAAAAATTGTTGAAAGAAAGAATTTCCGCGTTTAATTTGTCTAAATCCTGCGCTGAAATCAGTCCGCATTTGATTGATTCGTAAAGTATTTCAGACAATTCGTAAAGATATTTTTCTTTGCCGTTGCTGCCGATAAATGTTGTCTGTGTTAGCTTTGTTTGCTTCTTTCCACTTTTGACATCTTCGACCAAAGCATCGTAACCGACTTGCCATTCAAGATAGACTTTTTCGTTAAATGCTTTTTGTCGAGTTGCAAAAGTTTTGCCGAAACTCGAATCTGTTTCACGAGTTTTGAATCTGAATTTGCCATCATTTGCGGCAGAAAACGTAATTTCTATCACATTATTTGTGCAAACGTAATTTTGCTGTCCAAAAGCGAAAGAAGTAAAAAGTAAAAAGTAAAAAGTAAAAAGTAGTTTCATAGATTTGTGAAGGGGGCAGTTTTTTAAAGGCAAAAGTAAAAAGGTAAAAGGCAAAATTTAAAGAGAAAATTTAATTTATAAACCTTTGTGTCTTTGCGTCTTTGCGCCTTTGCGTTAAAAAAAATCTTTATAACTTTCGATAAAATTCCACTCCGTTTTTCATTTCAACCAAAATTTTGCCTTCCAATTCGGCAAAATCGAGATGGGCAACGGCTTCAGAAATTGCGAGAAATCTTTGCGTGTCATCATTTATCGCGTTGGGAAAAAGTTTGAGTGCAATTTCAAACGCAGTCATCCCATTTTTATCAAGCAGGCGCAAAACTTTGGCTTGGCGGTCATCAATCATTCGGACGTAGCGATGAAAAATTTCTTCGTAATCGGTAATCGGTTCGCCGTGTCCGCCGTAGATGTAAGTTGGTGAAAATGAACGCACTTTGGCAAGACTGACGAGATATTCCGCCAATGAATGAAAGCGTTTGGATGAATCAATCGGATCAAGAGAAAGCACCGGATTCGGCGTGATTCGTTTCAAAACGCAATCGCCCGCAATCAACGTCCGATTGGCTTCACGGATAAAACTACAAGAGCCGGGCGTGTGTCCGGGCGTGTGCAAAATGCGCCAAGTTCCTTTGGCAAATTCAAGTTCGGCTTCATCTTGAAGCAAAGAAAATTCACCATCTTCGAGCGCATCAGTCAACATCCGAAAATCTTCGTAAAAGCCTTGCATTTTGTTCCAAACTTCATCGGGAACTCCCGCACGTTTGATTAAATTTCGATGTTCTTCACGCTCTAATCGTCCAAACAAATGCCCTGTTTCCCATCCGTGAACTAAAATTTCTGCGTTTTTCGCTTCATCTCGAATCGTTTTTGCCAATCCGCAATGGTCTTCGTGCGCGTGTGTGAGAACAATTCGTTGAATATCAGAAAATTTGATGCCGTGACGCGACAGACCTTCGCGCAAGGCTTTGGCGGCTTCGGGCGTTTTCGGTCCCGTGTCAATCAGCGTCAGCGGTTCATCGTCAATCACATAAACATTGACATCACCGACTAGAAACGGAGTTGGAAGTGCGATTGGAATGACTTTCATAAATTAAAGCGCACAGACAGATTACACGGATTGAAAAAGAAAATGCAAAAAGGCTTTGAAAAGAGTTATGATAAATTCAAAGTGCAATCAAAAATCAAAAATCAAAAATCAAAAATCCTTATCGTTGGTGCAGGTCCCGCGGGAACGAGTGCTGCAATTCGTTTGGCGAAAAAAGGTTTTGCGGTAAAACTAATTGAACGCGAAAAGTTTCCCCGTCATAAACTTTGCGGAGAATTCATCTCGCCCGAATGTTTTGGACATTTCAAAGCGTTGGGCGTTTTGGATGAAATGCTCTCAACAAATTGCGAACGGATTGCTGAAACTGTCTTTTACGCACCAAATGGAAAGTCGGTTAATGTTCCAAGTAAATGGTTTAGCGCGAATGAAACGGCTCTTGGATTAAGTCGCGCCGAAATGGATTTGCAGCTTTTGCAACGGGCAAAACAGATTGGCGTGGAAGTTTTGGAAGAGACTCAAGTTGTTGGATTATTAACTGATAATGGAAAAATTTGCGGGATAAAAACTAAAACTGACGAATTTCTTGCCGATTTAACTATTGATGCTACGGGACGAGCGCGAATTTTAGGCAAATTAGCGGAAAAACAAATCAAAAATCAAAAATCAAAAATCAAAAATCAATTAGTTGGTTTCAAAGCACATTTGAAAGATGTTTCGATGGAAAAAGGTCGTTGTGAAATTTACTTTTTTCGTGGTGGCTACGGCGGTTTGAATTATGTCGAAAATGGGATTGGAAATCATTGTTTTTTGATTCAAAGCAATGTGGTGAAAGAGTTTAGCGGTGATGTGGAACAGATTTTGCAAGAAGTTATTTTCAAAAACGTGCGAGCCAAAGAAACTTTGCAAAATGCCACACCGATTTTTGATTGGCTTGCAGTTTCGGTTGACGGCTTTGGTGTAAAAAACTTGAATCCTGCGCCGAATCTGTTGGCGATTGGTGATGCGGGGGCGTTTATTGACCCTTTTACGGGAAGCGGAATGTTGATGGCATTGGAAAGCGGGGAGATTTTGGCAGAGGCGATTGAGAAAGATTTGTCAACCGAAGAAATTGCTCAAATCTATAAAAATTTACATCGTGAAAAATTTCAAAAACGTCTGCGGATTTGTAATTTGATGCGTGGTGCTGCCTTTGCGCCAAACTTGGCAAAAGTCATTATTTCCGCACTCAGTTTGAGCAGAAAAACCCATCAAACTTTTAAGCAAAGCTACGCGTCCAAATTTCTCAACATTAGAAAAATAAATAGCAGATGTAATTATTTTTCATCATAAACGCCGTGAATAGCCTCAAAACTCAAAATTTTGCTTGCCTTTAGTAGAGTTTTGGGTTACAAACTTGAAAGCTATCAATTCTAAAGAAACTTGCTGTTAGTAAAATTTTGGACATTACAAATTTAACCAATTTTTCGGTTAAAACTGTCTGAACTAAAATAATTGCCCCTTCGTGAAGTGATTTTCGCGAATTGCTGACAGAGTTCTCAAAGAGTTTCAAAAAAATATTCAAGGAGATTTTTAATAATGAGAGCGTTTCCTATGCGAATCACTTTTATCGCCAAACATTTGACGATGTTGGTTTTAATTATGTTGTTTTCTGCGCTTGGCATCTTTGCCCAAGCACAAGCAACTGCGGCAGATTTAGTCGGAACAGTAGTTGATCCAAGCGGGGCAGTTGTTCCTGGTGCAACAGTTACGGCGAAAAATTCAGCGACTAATATTTCAAAAACAGTTACCACCAATGATAGTGGTGAATACACGATTATCGGACTTCCGCCGGGAGACTATGAAGTTTCGGCAGAAGCTGCAACTTTTAAGAAAACAAAGATTTCACCGGTTAAATTAACCATCGGACAAAGCGCACAACTCGAAATCAAACTTGAGATTGGTGGTCAAGATGCCGTGGTAAATATTGATGGTGGCTCAGTCCAACTTATCGAAACTTCGACCAGCAATGTAGCCAGCACAATTGATTCACAAAAAATCGAAAACTTGCCGATTAACGAAAGAAGTGCAACGGGTTTTGCCTTGACGCTTTCAGTCGTCGGACGCGATAATGGTCGTCCAATCGGACCTGCGCCGACTTCAGGTTTGAACATTGGCGGTCAACGCGGACGTTCAACCCAAGTTAATGTGGACGGTGCTGATTTTACAGATAATTCAATCAATGCGTCTCGTTCAACCGTGTCGCAAGAAGCCGTGCAGGAATATCAAGTTTCGACTAATTCTTACACAGCAGAATTCGGACGCGCCACAGGTGGTGTCATCAATGTCGTTACCAAACGCGGAACAAACGATTGGCACGGCAATATTTTCGGTTATATCCGCGATAAAAATATTCAATCCAGAAACGCATTTGCCCCGGTTGCCAAACCTGATTACCGCCGAACCCAATACGGCTTTACCCTTGGCGGACCGGTTGCCAAAGACAGAACATTTTTCTTCTTTGCCTTTGAGCGTCGTCAACGCGATGAATCTGGATTCTTTACTAGCAATGTCGCAAATGGATTAAATGGGGTTCTTAATGGTGTTCTTGTTAGTGCTATGTTACCGGCACAGAATTTTGCCAATATGACACCAGCACAGGCTACTTTTGCTCAAGGATTATTAGGTAATGCAGCCACAGCCGCGCTTGGCGTTCAATATCTTTATTTGACATCGGGGAGTGGCTCTACCGCTTTAACCGGGTCGAATCCGCTTTTGAATGTCAGTCCTACTAATGGCATTGCAATTGGAAGTCCTATTGCTTCAAGATTTTTCCTGACCGGCACACCGCTTCCGATTGGTCCGAATAATTTTCGTCCATTAAATAATTTGCTCAAAATATTTCCAATTACCGAGCGTTCAAATTATTCATCAATTCGTGGCGACCACAATATCGATGATAATCATCAATTGACTCTTCGATTTGGATATAACACCAGCAATTTAACGGGTATTCAAGTTGAATCACAAAACCAATCGTTGGGACAAAACGATTTTTCGCGGACAGGTATCACCAAAATCAAAGACTCTTCCTTCTCGATGGGACTTAATTCAACTTTAGGCGGAACAACCGCTAATGAATTTCGTTTCACCTTCGGCAAACGTAAAACGAGTTTCAGATCGCAAAATAATGAAGGGGCTTCTTACAATATTTCCGATACGGCTTTCATCGGGCGCGAACCTATTCTCACCGGTTGACCGGCAAGAAAATCGTTTTCAATTACTGGATAATCTGACTTGGGTTGCTGGAAATCATACTTTCAAATTTGGGGTGGATTTCAACTGGGTTGAGATTCCCGAAGCCAGATTTGAATTAAACTTCGCCAGACTTTTCAATTTTGGTGAGTTTGGGGCTGCCTCTTTAATTTGCCCTAATGTTCCGGTAGCACAACAAGCGGGCTGCATTGGTGCTTTGGGATCTGCGCCGAATTTAACCCCGGTTCAAACCTACGGACTCGGATTTCCATCAATTTTTATTGGAGGTTTTGGTGATCCAATCAGCAAAATCAATAATAAACCGATGGCTTTCTTTGCCCAAGATTCTTGGAAAATGTTGAAAAACTTTACGCTCAATTATGGGGTTCGGTATGATTTTGAATTAACCAGTAGGATTCCTCCGGTAGCTTTCAGAGATCCGCTTTCGGGCATCAACCTTTCGGCTACTGATATTTTAGCCGCGCAAGATGCGGTTGGCGTTCAGCAAGGATTTCCGCGTGATAAAAACAATTGGGCACCGCGTTTGGGCTTTGCGTGGGACATCTTTGGTAACCAAAAAACAAAATTGAGCGGTTCAATCGGTTTTTATTACGACCATCCGCTTTTGGCTGTTGCATTTAACTCGGACATTGCCGATGCCGCTCAACAACAACAATCTGTTTTAACGCCAGGAAGTCCTCGACCAAGACACGTTGTTCAATGCCGCTCAAGTATTTCAAGGAACAGTCTGCGGAGTGGTTGGTTCAGTTCCCACAATTTGCGGTCCGGTGGTAACTCCGGGCGTGGCGACTTCTGCCCAATATCTTTTTCGGGCAACAACGCTTTAACGACCAAACCTTTACCGGTTTCGGCGCAGTTTTGCCATTCACGTTGCCAGTTGCCAAAGATTTTCAATATGCTTCGGCAACTCAAGCAAATTTGACAATTGAACGGCAATTGACCAACAATATGGCAATTTCGGCTTCGTATCTTTACGTTGGCGCACATCATTTACCGCGTCCATCAGATTTAAACACGCCGAATACAGCCTTGCAAGTTCAGAATTTTTTCAGGTTAGCGGGACGCAATCCTGCCAACACCACCGAAGCTATCGCACTTTCGATTCCTTCCGCTCCTTCGGCTGCTATTCCTTTCTTTGCTTGTCCGGGCGCACCAACTTTAACTTGCTATGCCAATACAATCTCAGGTCCTAATTTTGGGCAACCGGTGGTGATTGTGATTCCGGGAATGATTGCTGCCACACTTGCCGCTTCAACCAGTCGCGTGGTTGCTCCGGCAATCGCCAACTTCTTCCGTCCGAATGCGCCAAATTATTTCTTGGCGCAAGCCCTTGGCGGACCTGCTTTAAATAAACAAGTTTTGGATGCACAACTGGTAGGAAGTTTGAGAACTCCAGGCATAACTTCTCCGTTTGGGGCAATCAATGCCCAACTTTCAGATGGTAATTCAAGCTACAATGCTTTGAAACTCGAACTTAATCGTCGGTATGCCAACAACTTTTTATTTTTGGCAAGCTACACTTGGTCACATTCGATTGACGATTCATCTGACCTTCAAACATTGTTAGTTCCGCAAGATGCCAACGTTTTGACCTTGAAAAAGCTAATTCGTTGTTTGACCAACGGCATCGTTTTGTCTTTAGTGGCGCGATGAATTCACCTTTAAGTTGGCGTAGTGGTAATGGCTGGCAGAAATTCTTATCAGACTTTACCGTTGCACCGATCATTGAGTTTTCGTCAGGTCGTCCGTTCAATATCATCACCAATGTTGATACAAACAATGACCAAACAGCCTCAACTGACCGTCCAAATGTTGGTGCAAATGGTGTTTTAACCCTTCCCGCAGCATTTTCCACGGGAAGTTTAGGACGAAATATGGGTATTACTCATAACTTTATGAGCGTAGATTTGGGTATTACTCGTGCTATTCGTTTTGGCGAAAGAGTTAAACTTGATTTGATTGCACAAGGCTTCAATCTGTTTAATCGCTTCAATGAAGGTTCAGCATCGCCAAACTTTAACGCAGTCAATGCTTTTGGGCAACGCACCAAGAGTGGGGCTTATTTCAGCCGTCCAACTTCGGCATATGATCCGCGTCAATTCCAATTTGGGGCGAAATTTAGCTTCTAAACATTCGTTTAGTTAATTCCAAAAGACTGATTAGCCATTGCGTTAGTCAGTCTTTTTTTGTAAGTTTGGCTGAAGGAAAGAACGCCAGCATCTTGCTTGCATTGAGCGCAGAGCGCGAACAATTCAAGTTTGCCCAAATTTGACTTTTGATAACTCATTTACATCGCTTCCGCGATGTTTGCAGGCAAGATGCCTGCGTTCCGTTTTTGCTATCGTTTTTATGATTTCGCTAACCGAAAAAATTAAACAAAAAGCCTTCGAAATAGGCTTTCACAAAATCGGCATTGCGCCGCGCCGATACGCTCACGCACGAGCGCGAACATCTCAAAGAATGGCTTGCGGAAGATTTTCACGGCGAAATGAAATGGATGGAGCGCGAGCCGGAAAAACGCACGAATCCGAATCTGATTTTTCCCGAAGCAAAATCAATTATTGCCGTTGCGCTAAATTATTTCACGCCGCATCCAACACGAAATCGATGCCGACAAAAGGCAAAGTTTCGCGCTATGCGTGGGGCGATGATTATCACGAGGTAATGCAAGGAAAACTTCGCGAATTGTTAAGTTGGATAAAATCCGAAATTCCCGAAGCTGAAGGCAAAATCTGCTGTGATATTCAGCCGGTTATGGATAAGGCTTGGGCAGTTCGCGCCGGATTGGCTGGATTGGCAAACATACAAATTTAATCACCAAAGATTTTGGTTCGTGGGTTTTTTTGGGCGAAATTCTATTCAATTTGGAACTCGAATATGAAACCAGCGCCCCTCCCGGCCTGGTATATTCGGCACCTCCTCCAGGCCCACCTCGGGCAGCCGGGCCCGCAAGAGCCCCGCCACCCTTGCGGCGCCTCGGCCATCCATCTCCTCCCGGGGAGGATCTCGCGGGGGCGGCGGCTCACGGGAGCCTGACCGAGGGAGAGCGGCGGGGGGGTGGATCTTTGGGATTACCTGCTGCTTTTTTTGCACCCGAGTGGAGATGTGTGTGTGGAATTTGTGGAGCGCGTCGCCGCTGCTTGTCCGGTGAGCCCCGGCCGCCGCGCCATCGCCCTGCCGGGGGACGCCGACCACCTCTGTGAGCCAACTAGGGAAGGCTGGAAAAGGGGCTTGTGGGGATTGAAGGCGCGGCGGCGAAGCAGGGGATGCGGAAGAAGTGCGCTCCATGTGGCGAAGGCATCAAGGCTGTTTTCGGCAATTATGCACGTGGCACTGTAATTCCCTTGATCACCCGTGGGCTACGCGCCCGTGCGCATCGTATGTGAGCGCCT
>CAVZXI010000017.1:0-30596 GCA_963779235.1 Pyrinomonadaceae bacterium | reverse complement strand
ATAGGCTGAAGTTTGATGATGTTTAACCCGAATTTCTAAAATATGTATCTAAGACTTAAAAAAATAATCTTGCTTTTAGCTCATACACTCATATTAACAGGAGTAATGTTTGCCCAAGAAACAACCCAGCCACCACAACCAAATGAGATTGCTGAAACAGACGACCTTGAGGGTTCGTTTATAACAGAAAACCAAATAAAAAAAGACATTGATCTGTTAAATGAAGACAAAGATACTTTAAAAATTCTTTTGATATTAGCAAAACTTCAAGTTACGAAACAAGATTATTGTTCCAGTTACACTCCATCACTAATAAAACTTCTCAAAACCAACAAAGATGAAAGTATCCAAACTCAACTTGAACCAGCACTTATTAAGTGTGGAAAGTTTGCAGTTCCAGATTTAATAGATGTGTTAAAGACTCATAAAGTTAAGGGTGTCTTATCGCATACTGTAAAGGCACTCTCAAAAATCGGAGCAGATTCAGTTCCTCACTTGATTGAAATACTAAAAACTAATAATGATGTTTCAGTTTTACTCCATGCTCAAGTTGCACTCGGTGGAATTGGAAAAGAGGCTAAGGAAGCTATACCTTTGATGTTTGAATCCTTACCAAAACATTTCAAAACGCTCATGAATGACTTTGAAATATTCCTTAAAGAATCTGACAAAGTTCTTGAGTCAAATATGAGCGACAAAGAGAATAGAGATTTTCTTGAAAAATATGGGAAGGCGAAAGATAAAGTAGCTAAACTTAGTAGTGAGGTTTGGGAAGTTAATATCCAATCTATTGTGCTTATCCTTGATGATTTAGTAAGAAATGACGATTATTCCTATAACGAAATAATTTTAGAGTCATTTGAAAAGGTTCAGTATGAAATTCCACAAGGAGAACACAAATTCCTCGCTGATAAAATCAAGACTTTACAGGCTAGAGAAAAACTTCAAAAACAAGAAAATGCCACGCCAATAAAAGACTTCATTACGGAACATTATGTTGCTTGTTCGATAATAGCTTTGGTGTTACTGACAACAATTGGGTGGCTATTAATTTTTCTTGCAAGACCATTTTGGTTAGTTTCATTCCACGAATATCTTTGGACAAATTCTTTGATGGCTAACTTTAAACATATTTTGGAGTTCCCAATAATTTCTTTGATTTCTACGATATGTTTTAGACCCCGCACTTTAGATGCTTGGGTAAAAAGTAATTTAGTCAAGATAAAAGAAAATTTTGAAAGTATGGAAACCGTCAAAGAACGCAAATTATATATTGCTGTCAAAGTTGCGTTCAAGAATGATAAGAATATTGATTTTACATCTAAAAGTTTCCAAGAAGTTTTTGACAAAAATCAATCACAGCTTTTAATTTATGGTGATGGTGGTTCGGGCAAAACAAGTTTAATCTGCCAAATGGCAAAATGGGCATTAAACAAAAGGCTTTTTGAAAATCATTATGCTTTGCCTATTTTGATAGAAAATAATGTCAAAGATATTCAAAAAACGATTGCCCTTGAAATAAAGACTTTAACTAACAATGAAACTGTAATCTCTGATGCTCTCCAAAAAGCACTATTACGAAAGAAAAGAATCTTACTAATTGTTGATGGATTATCTGAACTTAATGAAGAAACCAAACAACAAGTTGTAAATAACCCTGATATGAATGCGGTTGTTTATACTTCACGGAATGACGAAATAAAAGATGTTTCCAAAGTTGAAACAAACTATCTTGTGGGCGGGATGGTTACTGATTTTCTTGAAGAATATATTGAGAAATCTATTGGAAAAGTGGAAAAAGAAAAGTTATTCGACAAAACTATTTTTGACTACAATTCGGGAGATTTGAAAAAACTTGTTGGAGAAAAGGAAATAAGCGTTTTGACAGCAAAACTTTATGCTGAACAAATGATTGCTCATAAAAAGACTAACACCAATTTACCAACCAATGTTCCCGATTTAATGATTCAATCAATAAAAATCTTGCACGAAAAAGATGCTTACAAAAAAATTGAGTTTTCCGAAATTGTCAAAGTTTCAAAGATTACGGCATACGAATCGTTAAAGCAAGATTACCGTCCAATTCCAACTAATAAAGATAATGTAAAAAAAGCATTAGAAGCCATTAAAAACGGCGAAGAGTTGTTTAATCATTTGCGAGATAACTTAAAAATCATTGAGGAAAAAGGAATTGCAGAAGATACAATAGCTTTCAAACTTGACCCGTTAGCCGAGTATTTAGCGGCAAGTTATTTAGTTGAAGAAAATAATGATGATACCAAAAAATGGAAGGCTTTTTTCAAAGATGCTGAGAAAAAAGGCAAGGAAAATAACATCAAAGGCTTTTTAGTTGCTATCAAAGATTGGTATGAAATAGGAAAATTCAATGATGAATCAATAGTTCAAAAACTTGAGAGAATTATCGAAAGCCAAACAAATAAAGAGGCAAAAAACGAGGAAGTGGAAAGCCGTGATTGACGAGTAAATTTTATGTTAAAATCAAACTATGAACTACAAAGATTACATTACAATCAACCCGAATAAACGTAGCGGAAAGCCGTGCATCCGTAATTTGCGAATGACTGTCACGGATGTTTTGGAATATTTGGCAAGCGGGATGTCAGAAGACGAGATTTTGGATAATTTTCCCGATTTAACCCGTGAAGATATTGGGCGTGTTTGGCTTTTGCGGCTTACCGAGAGAAATTTAGCGACTGTTTCAAGTTATGAAATTGCTGTTTGACCAAAACCTTTCTTGGCGTTTGTCTCGAAATCTTACTGATACTTTCCCCGAAAGTATTCATGTCCGCGAAATTGGTTTTGCCGAGGCAGAAGATAAAGAAATTTGGATTACGCCAAAATAAACGGCTTTGTAATTGTTTCAAAAGATACTGATTTTCAGCAGAGAAGCCTGCTTTTCGGACATCCACCAAAAGTTGTTTGGCTGAGAGTCGGAAATTGTGATGTTGACACAATCGAATCACTTTTACGAAAACACTCTATTTCGATTCATACCTTTGCAATGGATGAAAACAATTCGATGTTAATTTTGCCTTAGACTATGCCCATTGCCATTACACGAGCCATTAGCCAATCAATCATCAACTGCGAAAAGTTTCGGTGCGGAAATCGGTGCAAAAGTCGGTCGTTATCTGGAATATGATGAACTTGCGAAAATGACTGACGGAATTTCAAAAAATGAAGCGTATCGTCTTATTGCCGCCAGAGTTCAGCACGAAGTCGAAAATATGCGTGACGGTAAAAACGAGAAATTTGATGTGAATGCGTTGCGTAAAAAATGGAAAGGCTGAAAGACGCAAGACGCGGAAGCAGGAAGTTGTGATTGATGAATAGTTTGGAAAGGAATTAACCGCAGAGACCGCAGGGAACGCAGAGATTTGTAAAAGTTTTTTTGAAATTTAAATAAACCAAAATCTATTGATTAGATAAGAAGCAAAACCAAAAGCAATGGAAAATAATTCTCTGCGAACTCAGCGGTCTCTGCGGTAAAAGAATCTTATGGAACTAAACCAAATTAGCGGAAAAATCATCGAATGTGCTATCAAAGTTCATCGAGCGTTAGGTCCGGGGATGCTTGAAAGTGCATATGAGGCGTGCTTGTTTTATGAACTTCACAAAGCAGGACTTAAAGTTGAAAAACAAGTAACCTTGCCTATTGTTTATGATGGGACGAAAATTGACGCAGGTTATCGAATTGATTTATTTGTTGAAGATGAAGTGATTATTGAATTAAAGGCGGTCGAAAAACTTCACCCGATTCATAAAGCACAGCTTTTATCCTATCTAAAATTGAGCAATAAAAAACTCGGACTTCTTATAAATTTCAATGTCAAACTTTTAATTAACGGAGTAGAGCGAGTTGTAAATAATTTCTAAAAACTCTGCAAAACTCTGCGAACTCAGCGGTCTCTGCGGTGAAAATCGGATAGGAATTGAGATGACAATTGCCATTACACGAGCCATTAGCGAATCAATCACAAACTGCGAACTAACCCATTTAGAGCGCACGCCGATTGATTTGCAAGTTGCCCGTGAACAACATCAACAATACGAAAATGCTCTAAAATCTATTGGTTGCGAAGTTATTTCACTTCCCGAATTGCCCGATTTGCCAGATTCGGTATTTGTCGAAGATACGGCGGTAATTTTGGATGAAGCGGCGATAATTACTAATCCTGGTGCAGTTTCCCGAAAGCCTGAAATTGATTCGATTGGCGGAGGTTTTGCAGAAATATCGAAAGCTAATTCGCATTGAATCGCCCGCAACGGTTGATGGCGGAGATGTTTTGGTGGTTGGGAAAATGATTTATGTCGGGTTGAGCAGTCGAAGTAATATTGAGGCAATCAATCAAATGCAAAGTCTCGCTAAATGAGTTTGGTTATCAAGTTATTGGTGTTGAAGTTACAGGTTGTTTGCATTTGAAATCAGCAGTCACCGCCGTTTCTGCCGACACGCTTTTAATCAATCCGAATTGGGTTGATCAAAAGTCTTTTCGCAGGGATGAAGTTTATCGAAATTGATGAAAGCGAACCTTCTGCGGCGAATGGATTGTTGATTGGTGAGACGGTTATTTATCCGACTGCTTTTCCGAAAACCGCGCAAAGACTTGAAAACAAATGGAATTAACTTGATTTTGGTTGATGCCGATGAACTTGCCAAAGCAGAAGGTGCGGTAACTTGTTGTAGTTTAATTTTGAATTGATTCTTTTAGTTCAATGAAAAATATGAAAATAAAATTTATTATTTCAATCTTTTTGCTTTTTGCAATCATTTCAAATTCTTTTGCTCAAACCAAACAAAAAGTTGATAAAAAACAACGTAAATCCGTTCATTCTATTTTTCATATCTATCACTCCTTATTTTTATAAATGTTCTTTCCGCAAATTATTGCAATCCCCGGAATTATCTTCGGCATTTTTTGTGCCTCCATTTATAAATGCGAGTGTTTTGTGAAAAAACTATCATTCCTGAAAAAAAATTCACGCATTCGGCATTGAGAGCCGTCCCTTCAACGCCGGATAATTTTCAGGTATGTCGTTTGCGTGGTCTGAATCGCGGCGTGGTATCACTTTCTGAGAGATCCGCGTTCGTTATTTTGAATTCTCATTTTCGACCGCCGCCGTCCACCGCGCTAAGATAATATCCATCGAATGTTTGAATTGCCTTTTCTCCGAAACTACCGAATTTCCCATTACCACCCACTATCTTAAATTTATGTTCCGGACGCAGAATGTCTGTTTTGCGATGCTATCCGTTCAGTATAGATTGGATTACATAGACTGGATGCCCCCTTTCCACCACGGTTATAAGCGGTCAAATAGCTCCCATCATTTGTCTGTATTGAAACATAGTCATCGGAAAGAGGTGTTATCAAAAATACCGTTTTTGCTTCTTCCTTACCTGGGGTTTCTTCTGTCCAAACAAAATCTGTCCGGATCGGAGAAACGTCGGAATTACAACCCAGTCCTCCACCGTTAACAGCCCATAAAGTAGATCGTTTTTTTGTTGTCTTTATAGTTGCAGTATACCAGCCGGAGGTATCATCCCCCTGTTCAGAGTCAACTCTCCGTATTAATGTAGAATTTCTCCCACTCACCAACGCTAGACGGCATCCGTATGGATCGAATAACCGCGAGGAGTTGGGACGGGGGCTGGCTTGCCAAGAAGGGAACCGAAAACCTCGACCTCAGCCAAAGAGAGGTATTCAGCTTCGTCTTTGTCAATTGTCAATTGCACAAGGTGCCCGGTAATATTAAGCGGAATTATAAGCGGATTTGTTGCCCCCGCAGAAGGGAAGGTTTGGCGCCACTGTAATTGATATTTTTTATTCCAGACCGAGATAGAAAGATTATTTAACCGTTCGGCGCAGCAATCGGTTCGATTCCAGATCCTGATCTCGTTAATCTGATGATCTTCCTCAAGATAGAGGTTCCAAATGGGGGGACGCTCATTTTTGGTATGAGTTACTGAACCATTTAAAAAATTACCGTCCGTGTTTCCGTCCACTGCGCTTGAAGCCAGTCCATTTGGAAATGCATCACTTGATTGGGCAGCGACTTTCCCTAACGCAATATTTGTTTGTCCCATCGCGTGCGTAGTTGTAAAAAGCATCGTCAAGCCTAAAGTTAAGATTAATAAAAGGTGTTTCATGTTTTTTTTCTCCTGGTCGGCAGGATCTGTTTAAAAGATCTGCCATTGTGAAAAAAGTGTAGGTCGGAACAGGAACGCGTTGTCTTCACTTATCAAACGCCCCTCGACCAAGGATTATTCCAAAAACTTTTGTCAGCTTAAATAAATAGATCAACTGGGCAAGTTTTTTAGAATCACAGTTATCCCTTGAAACTGCATTCCTCCTCAAAAGAAAGATTTTTGCCTTCGGCATTTTTATTGCTTTGGCAAAGGAAATTTTACGGTGGAAGAACGATGGATATTGACGAATAATGGCTTTGAATTGAATTTAAGTGTATTATGTATTTTTTTTTATGTCCACCTTTATTAAGGATGACCAAATAAGGGATTAAAATTGGAAATAATTTATGATGCAATTCCCAAAATTCAAATATCTAAACACAATCACGATAGTTTTATTGACTATTTCAATTTCATTCGCCCAAACATCGCCAAAGATTGATAAAAAACAACTTGCGGCGCAGGTCAAAAGCGAGTTTCTCCACGCTTGGAATGATTATAAGAAATATGCTTGGGGACACGATGATTTGAAGCCGTTGAGCAAGTCGTATAAAGATTGGTATGGCGAAACACTACTGATGACTCCGGTTGATTCGCTGGATACGCTGATTTTGTTGGGCTTTAAAGATGAAGCAAACAAAACTCGGAAATATATCACGGACAATCTCTCATTTGATAAAGATATTTCCGTTCAGAATTTTGAGATCACGATTCGACTTTTGGGCGGATTGCTTTCTAGTTATCAAATGACGGGCGATAAAAAATTGCTGGCATTGGCGGATGATTTGGGAACGCGATTACTTCCTGTTTTCGATTCGCCGACAGGTTTGCCGTATAAATATGTCAATCTTAAAACTGGAAAAACACGCGGCGAAGTTTCAAATCCGGCGGAAACGGGAACGCTGTTAATCGAATTTGGAACGCTGGCAAAATTGACCAACAAACCGATATTTTATGAAAAGGCGAAACGTGCTTTGGTCGAAACTTACAATCGCCGTTCTCCAATCGGATTGGTTGGCACAAATATCAATGTCGAAACTGGAAAATGGACAAATCCCGACAGCCACGTCAGCGCGGAAATTGATTCTTATTACGAATATTTGCTGAAATGTGCGATTTTGTTTGATGATGCCGACTGCAAAAAAATGTGGCAGGAATCAATCGTTGCAATCAATAAATATTACGCTGATGAAGTTCGCGGTGAACTTTGGTATGGTCACGTTGATATGAATTCCGGCAAGCGAAATGCAACAATTTACGGTGCATTGGACGCATTCTTTCCCGCAGTTTTGGCACTTGGCGGGGATTTGGAACGAGCGAAAAGATTGCAAGATTCAGGCTTCAAAATGTGGACACAAACACGGCATCGAACCCGAAGAATTTGATTACCAAAAAATGGAAGTTGTTCACGGCGGTTATCCGCTTCGCCCCGAAATTGTTGAATCAACCTACTATCTTTATCACTACACAAATGACGAAAAATATTTGCAAATGGGCAAAATCTTTATTCAATGATTTCGTCAAATATTGCAAAAACGATGTTGGCTACGCGAGTTTGAAAAGTGTTGTGACAAAGGAAAAATCGGACACAATGCAAAGTTTTCTGTTTGCGGAAACATTCAAATATTATTATCTATTGTTTGCTCCGCCGAAAACTTTGGATTTCAAAAAGATTGTTTTTAATACTGAAGCGCATCCGATTAAGAAAACTTGGTAGAATTTAGTAAAATCTTTTTTATGGCAAAAAAATCTGAAAAGAAAATTTTAATTACGGGCGGAACAGGATTTTTAGGCAAACATCTTGTCCAACAATTTTTAGACGCAGGGCAAAAAAACTTGCGTGTGATGGCTTCGTCTGTTCCAAATTGGATGAAAGATGCTGGTGTTGAACCGTTTGCGGGTTCGGTGACAAATCTGCAAGACGTGGCAAATGCGACCAAAGATTGTGAAGCGATTTATCATCTGGCGGGAAAAGTTTCGTTTGATTATGACGGCGCAAGGCAAATGAACAAACTTCACGTTGAAGGAACTCGTTTGCTATGCGAAGCCGCGAAAGAAAACGGTGTCAAAAACTTTATTCTCGCATCGTCATCGGGAACATCCGCAATTACTGACAACGGGCAGATTACCGATGAAACTTATCCCCAACCAGTCGAAATTTTGTCAAAATGGGCTTATTACGCCTCAAAATATTATCAGGAAAAGACTGCGCTTGGGATTTTCAAAGACAAAGGTGAAAGGCTGGTTATTTTGAATCCATCGTTGCTTTTAGGTAGTGGTGACGACCGTCTAAGTTCGACTAAAGTTGTGCTGGATTTTATGGCAAACAAACTTCCGATAACTCCGGGTGGCGGTTTAAATTTTGTAGATGCAAGAGATGCGGCGACTGCTTTTCTAAATTCAATTGACAAAGGCAGACATCAGGAAAGATATTTGCTTGGCGCAGTTAATTGGACGGTTAAGGAGTTTTTTGCTCGTCTTGAAAGATTAACGGGCGTTTCTGCTCCGATGTTTTCTGTGCCCAAAAAAGTTGCCGTTGTCGGCTCAAATTTTATCAGTTCTATTTACAAAAATTGGAATCGTTCTGCTCCATTTGAAGCCTCAGAAGTCGAAATGGGCGAATATTTTTGGTATTTCGACTCGCATAAAGCTGAAACTGAATTAGGTTTTTCCGCCCGCGAGCCGATGGAGACTTTGAACGATACGATTAAATATCTGCGGGAAAATTTCTTGGGCGAAGGTGTTTTCAAGTAGAAATCTAAGCTCAATAAAGTAAAATTTAAGAAAATTTCCATAGAATTAAACATTTTTTCGTTATTTGGCGTATTATCAAAAAGAATCTTTTTCTATTGACGAATAAAATTGTTTTCCCAAACAACTTTCCCTTATTTGTGGTTTTTTATCGTCATATTACCGAAAACTTAATAACCCTGAGGTGATTGATGATTAGTAGAATCTTTGTTTCTATCGCGCTGGTTTTTTGTATCTTTTTTAGTATCAAAGCCCAATCGGAAACCACAACCCTTTTCCGTCAACCGACTATCAATAAAACCGAAATTGTTTTCAGTTACGCAGGTGATTTGTGGACGGTTTCGCGCAATGGTGGTGATGCCAAACGGTTGACCACGGGCGTTGGAATTGAAACAAATCCATATTTTTCGCCCGATGGAAATTGGATTGCATTTACGGGCGAATATGACGGGAACACTGATGTTTATTTAGTTCCGGCGGGTGGCGGAGTTCCCAAACGGCTGACTTTTCATCCTTCGCCTGACCGCGTTTCGGGTTGGACTCCCGACGGCAAAAGCGTTTTGTTCACCTCAAACCGCAATAGTTACGCAGGTTTTTATCGTCTTTTTTCAATCCCGACAACGGGCGAAGGTTTGCCAAACGAAATTCCTCTGCCGATGGTTGATCGCGGAACGATGTCGCCGGATGGAAATTTTGTCGCGTATGAACCGCTGACGCAATGGCAAGCGGGCGAATGGAAACGGAATCGGGGCGGACAAACTCAGCCGATCTGGATTGCAAAACTTGCAGATTCAAGCATTGAAAAACTTCCGCGCGAAAACTCCAATGACCGATGCGCGATGTGGATTGGCGATAAAATCTATTTTCTTTCCGACCGCAACAAAGAATTGATGACGCTGTTTTCGTTTGACACCAAATCGAAAAAGGTTGAGCAAGTAGTTGAAAATACAGGGCTTGACATCAAATATGCTTCAGCAAACGGCAACACGATTGTTTATGAACAGTTCGGGAATATTTTCACCATCGAAGCAGGTTCAAAATCGCCGAAAAAAGTAAATATCCGAGTCGCCGGAGATTTTCCTGCGGTTCGTCCGCGTTATGAAAAAGTCGGCAGTAGAATTGCAAATTTCGCACTTTCTCCAACCGGCGCACGAGCCGTTTTTGAAGCCCGTGGCGAGATAATTTCCGCCCCTGCCGACAAAGGCGATCCGCGAAATTTGACCAATACGACCAATGTGATGGAACGTGACCCCGCTTGGTCGCCGGATGGAAGATGGATTGCCTATTTTTCGGACGAATCGGGCGAATATATGCTCTATTTGGAAAGCCAGGAGGGGACGGGCGAGGTCAAAAAAATCTCTTTAGGCGATGCACCAAATTTTTATTACAACCCCGTCTGGTCGCCCGACAGCAAGAAAATTGCCTACAACGATCAGCGGGTAAATTTGTGGATTCTGGATGTCGAAAAAGGCACGAATGCGAAAGTTGATACCAATACTTTTGCCGATCTTGACGATGTCTTAGAGCCTGCCTGGTCACCGGATAGTCGTTGGATTACTTACGTTAAACAACTCGATAATCGTCTGCGGGCGGTTTATTTGTATTCGTTGGAAAAGAATCAGACCAGTCAAATTACGGACGGTTTAGGCGATGCGCGTTACATTGCATTTGATAAAAGTGGTAAATATGTCTTTTTTACTGCCAGCACAAATCTGGGTCCGACCATCAGTTTTGCCGATATGTCGGGCATTCCGCACCAAACTTCGCGGAGCGTTTACGCGATAGTTTTGCGAAATGATATTCCTTCACCGCTTGCGCCGGAAAGTGATGAGGAAAAAGTTGAGCCGGAGAAAAAGGAAGAACCAAAACCGACTCCAACGCCCGCGCCAACAGGAGAAAAACCTGCGGAAACTCCGAAACCACCCGCACCGAAAAAAGAGGCTGAACCGACGCGGATTGATTTGGACGGAATTGAACAACGTGTTATTTCCATTCCCCAAATTCCAAACCGCAATTATGCCGGACTTTACGCAGGCAAAGCCGGAATTCTCTACATCACCGAAATTCCCCAAAGTGGCGGATTTGGTTTGACTCTGCACAAATTTGATTTGGAAAAACGCAAACTCGAAGAAGCTAAAACCGGAATCGGTGCATTCCGCGTTTCCGCGAACGGCGACAAAATGCTTTTCTCGCAAGGTCCGAGTTGGAATATTGTTTCGACCACGATTCCCTCACGTCCGGGCGAAGGCATCGTCAAGACTTCTGAAATGGAGGTTTACGTTGACCCACGAGCCGAATGGAAACAGATGTTCAACGAAGCGTGGCGCGGTCAACGAGACTTTTTCTATGACCCAAACACGCACGGACTCGACATTGAAAAGGCGAAAAAACTTTATGCGCCGTATTTGGAGGTGGTCGCGCATCGAGACGATTTGACCTATCTTTTCCGCGAAATGCTCAACCAAATCAACGTCGGACATATGTATATCAACGGCGGCGATCAGGTGCGTCCAAATTTTGTGCTGGGCGGATTGCTTGGCGCAGATTACAAAATTGAAAACGGACGTTATCGCTTTGCACGAGTCTTTAACGGCGAAAATTGGAATCCGAATTTGCGTGCGCCTCTGACTGCGCCGGGTGTCAATGTCAAAGCGGGTGAGTATTTGATTGCCGTCAATGGACGTAATGTTGCGGCAACCGATAACATTTACCAATTCTTTGAAAGCACTGCCAATAAACAAGTTGTCATCAAAGTTGGTGCAAATCCAGACGGAAAAGATGCGCGAACTTTGACGGTTGTGCCAACTGCCACCGAAAACGGTTTGCGAAATTTGGCGTGGATTGAAGACAATCGGCGCACGGTTGATAAATTGAGTGGGGGCAAACTTGGCTACGTTTATATTCCAAACACGGGTGGTCCGGGCTTCAATAATTTTCAACGATATTTCTTTGCCCAAACCAATAAACAAGGTGCGGTTATTGACGAGCGTTTCAACGGCGGCGGACTTTTGGCAGATTACATTGTCGAATATTTGAGTCGTTCACAACTCGCCAAAATCGCTTTTCGTGACGGCAAAGACTGGAATGTTCCGGCGGGTGCAATTTATGGTCCGAAAGCAATGTTAATCAACGAAATAGCAGGTTCGGGCGGTGATGCAATGCCTTGGTTTTTTAGAAAATTAAAGGTCGGCGCATTGGTTGGTAAACGGACTTGGGGCGGATTAGTTCGGGCTTCGGGTCCACCGTCATTGATGGATGGTGGTGGCGTAACCTCTCCAAACGGTGCAGTTTATGGCTTAAATGGCGAATGGGAAGTCGAAAATATCGGCGTTCCGCCAGATATTGAGGTCGAATTTGACCCCGCACTGTGGCGACAAGGGCGCGACCCGCAACTCGAAAAAGCCGTCGAATGGTGCTTGGAAGAATTAAAGAAAAATCCGCCTAAGGAGTATAAACGTCCGGCGTATCCGAATTATCATAAAGGAACGGGTTTGGGAAAACCGTAAGCGTAAGAGTAGCGTTAGAGTTACGCATTTATGCGTGATTCAACGTCAGCAGTTAAACTAAAAATTGAAGAAGGACAACATATTTCACGCCTGAAGGCGTAACTCTGAACAAATATAACAGGAAAAATCTATGAAAAACATTTTCTTAACCCTTTTATTTTTGGCATTTATCTCGGTAACGATTTTTGCACAAGCCGATAAACCGATGTTATTTCGCCAGCCGACTGTCAACAAAACGCACGTCGTCTTTGTTTTTGCGGGTGATTTGTGGAAAGTTGCCCGTGAAGGCGGAACTGCCGAGCGTCTGACTTCGGGCATTGGCAATGAAGCCGCTCCAATCTTTTCGCCCGATGGAAATTGGATTGCATTTACCGGCGAATACGATGGAAACGTGGATGTTTATGTCGTCTCGGCAAATGGCGGAGAGCCGCGCCGTTTGACCTATCATCCGGGTAATGATGCCGTGATTGGTTGGACACCTGATGGCGGTTCGGTGCTTTTTCTTTCCGCTCGGGCGGGGTTAATGCCTCCGCCAAAGATGTTCACGATGCCCGTCAGCGGCGAAGGTCTGCCAACCGAATTGCCGTTTCCGATGGCAGGAGGCGGTGCATCATTTTCGCCCGATGGAACGAAAATCGCTTATATGCCGCTGACACCTGCTTTTGCTCAATGGAAAAAATATCGGGGCGGTCGCACAACCAAAATTTGGATTGGCAGCTTGGCTGATTCGAGCGTTGAAGAAATTCCGCATCCGCAAGTAAATGACTATACGCCGATGTGGATTGACGATAAAATTTACTTTCTCTCAGACCGAAATAACAAAAATATGACGCTTTATTCGTTTGACACCAAAACTAAAAAGGTTGCCGAAGCGATTGCCAACACCGGGTTGGATTTGAAAACGGCTTCAACCGGAGCAGGTGTCATCGTTTATGAACAATTCGGCTCGCTCAATTTGTTTGATCCGAAATCGGGCAAAGCGAATAAGTTAAATATCAATCTCAATGGCGATTTGCCGCAAGTGCGCCCGCGTTACGAGCGAGTTGCTGGACGCATTGCCAGCGGTTCGATTTCGCCAACTGGAGCGAGAGCCGTTTTTGAAGCCCGCGGTGAGATTCTTTCTGTTCCGGCTGAAAAGGGCAACGCTCGAAATTTAACCAATTCTTCGGGCGTGGCTGATCGTGATCCGGCGTGGTCGCCTGACGGAAAATGGATTGCTTATTTTTCCGATGCTTCGGGCGAATACGAACTCCATCTGCGTGACCAAAGCGGAATGGGCGAGGTCAAGAAAATTAGTCTTGGCAAGCCTTCGTCATATTTTTACGAACCGAAATGGTCGCCTGATAGCAAAAAAATCGCGTTTCGAGATAAGCGTTTGAATATTTGGTATTTGGATGTTGAAAAAGGCACACCGATTAAAGTTGACACCAATATTTTTGAGAATCCTTTTTCGGTCAACGATTTTGATTGGTCGCCCGACAGCAAATGGATTACCTATTCCAAACAACTGAAAAATCGTCTCTGCGCCATTTTTGCCTATTCGCTTGAACCTGCCAAAAGCACGCAAATTACCGATGGTTTGAGCGACGCACGCTATCCTGTTTTTGACCGCAACGGCAAACATATTTTCTTTACCGCCAGCACCGATACTGGTCCAACGACAGGCTGGCTGGATATGTCAGCCGCTCCTTTTCAAACTTCAAGAAGTGTTTATGCAGTCGTTTTGAAAAAGGATGATCCATCGCCACTTTCACCCGAAAGTGATGAAGAAAAAATTCAAGAAGCCAAACCCGATGCGCCAAAAATGCCGGGCGCAAAGCCTGAACCTGTTTCCGTAACGATTGATTTTGAACGAATTACACAGAGAATCGTCACCTTACCGATGGCGGCAAGAAGTTATGTCGGACTAAAAGCCGGAAAAGCCGGAACAATCTTTTTGCTCGAAAGCATTCCGGCAATCGGCACAGCAAATACGCCTTCGATCGGTGCGGCAGTTCATCGCTTTGATGCCAACACCCGCAAAACAGACAAGATTCTGGACGGAGTAACTTTGCTTGATATTTCGGCAAACGGTGAAAAAATGTTGGTCGGACAATTTCCGGGACGTTTTACGATTATGTCCACTTTTCTACCGCCAAAACCGGGCGAGGGAGTCGTAAATGTTGGGGAAATGGAGGTGCAAGTTGACCCGCGAGCTGAATGGAAACAAATGTATCACGAGGCTTGGCGGATTCAACGAGACTTTTTCTATGATCCGACCTTTCACGGTTTGGACATCGCGGCGGCTGAAAAACGCTATGCAGTTTTCCTCGATGGACTTGCCAGCCGTGCCGATTTGAATTATCTCTTTCAGGAAATGCTCGGAAATATGACAGTCGGGCATCATAACGCTGGTGGCGGAGATTCGCCTCAGCCGACTCGATACACGGTTGGACTTTTGGGAGCAGATTACAAAATTGAGAATGGACGCTACCGTTTTGCCAAAATTTATGACGGTGAAAACTGGAATCCGGGAACGGTTGCGCCACTAACTCAGCCCGGTGTTAATGTCAAAGAAGGTGAATATTTGATTGCCGTCAATGGCAGAGAAGTTCGTTCGACAGACAATATTTACAGATTTTTTGAACAAACTGCCGGAAAACAAGTCTTGATAAAAGTTGGTGCGAATCCTGACGGCAAAGACGCTCGAAATGTCACAGTTGTTCCCATCGCCAACGAAGGCGGTTTGAGGGGACTAGCTTGGATTGAAGGAAATCGTCGGAAGGTCAGCGAACTCAGCGGCGGCAAACTCGCTTACGTTTATTTGCCAAATACAGGCGGACAGGGTTACACCAATTTCAACCGCTATTATTTTGCCCAAATTGACAAAGAAGGCGCGGTGATTGACGAACGTTTCAACGGCGGCGGTTCGGCGGCTGATTACTTTATTGACGTAATGCGCCGACCTTTGTGGAACTATTGGTCAACCCGCGAGGGCGAAGATTTTACGACCCCGGTTCATTCCATCAACGGACCAAAAACGATGATGATTAACGAATTTTCATCCAGCGGCGGTGATATGTTGCCGTGGCTTTTCCGCAAAGCGAAAATTGGTCAACTGGTTGGCAGAAAAACGTGGGGCGGATTGGTTGGAATTTACTCCTATCCAACCTTGATTGATGGTGGTGGAGTGACTGCTCCTCGTGTCGCTTTCAGAAATGCCGAAGGCGGTCTTGATGTTGAAAATAAAGGAGTTGCGCCGGATGTTGACGTTGATCTTGATCCGAAAATTGTGGCGTGCCGGACGAGATTCCCAACTCGAAAAAGCGGTAGAAGTGACGATGGAGACTTTGCGAAAAAATCCAATCACGAAACCTGCCAACGGAGCATTTCCGAATTATCAGAAACCGTAAGCTAAAAGGGAAGCGAGGGTGAATAATTAACCCTTGCTTCTTTTCTGATTTTAAGTGAAAAGAATAATCGTAAATGCGATTAAATTGATTATTGCATGGGCAATAATTGAGGGAATAATTGATTTTGTCTTTAGGTAAAGCAGTGCAAAGAAAACTCCTGAATACAAATACGCAAAAATATGAAGAAAATCAAAATGAATAATTCCAAAAACTGCACAAGAGAAAAACATCGCAAAGTTTGGGTAACCTTTACGATGTATTGAACCGAGCATTGCCTGTCTATAATAAAGTTCCTCGACAATTGGAGCTAAGATTACGCTATCAAGGAGTAAGAATATTTTTTCTCCAAATCCAAAGTTTCTTGTTTCATCCCAATAAGATTTCGCTACTTCTTTTTCGTCAAAAAAATTCACTAAAGTTACTAATTCCAGATAATCAAGAGCATAAATTACTAAACCACCTGTAAGTCCAAGACAAACATATTTGAAAAAACTGGATTTAACCCGTTTGGCTTTCCATTCGACAATTTTTTCATTCTCCAAATCCATTCGCAAAATGGCGAAAAACAAAAAAGCTATGTTATGGGCAAATAGACCTGCGTTAAAAAAGACAGGAGATTGCCAATAATCATTTGCTTTTGGGTCATCAGTAAAACCAACGACTTCAAGCAACAAAAAGAAAAAAACGGCGATGATATAGGAAAAATTCCAAGCGAGGAAAAACCATCCAATTTCTTTAGCGATAATTTTGAAAATTTCTGAGGACATTTATTGATAAGTCTGCAAAAACTATTGATTACAATTAAACCTCTAGGTTGAAGGAGTTGTGAATCACAAAGTAAGCATCAAAAAACATCAAAGCCTTTTCAATCCTCTAAACTCCAATTTTACGCAACCTTCTTCGTGATTGTATGGCTCATACTTAAAATGTTGATAATAAAAATCCCAAACTCCATTGTCTTTATTACGGATGCCAAGACAGGTTGCACCTCCATCAATTCCAACTCCCGCCGATTGATAATCGGATTTTTTCACCGCTCGGTGTCCGGTGGGATATGCCATATTTACCATTGAGTCAATCTTTCCCTGGTCAACATTGTCTCCGGCTAAAAAGTTTAAATGTCCCACCAACGGTTTTTGACCGAATCCAACCGATACTGTGCAACCGCTCAAAGTATCTGTGAAAAAGAAATCGGCATTATTGTCTAAACAATCAAAAACTGCGTCATCTTGCTTGAAAGGTAGATAATAGGCGTTAAATTTTTTGGAGGAACTACCCGGAACTACCGCGCAGGTTAGTGATAAAAGAGGGACATTATTGCATTTGAGCCTGTCCGATTCGCTAATAGGTTGTAAATCCATCAGCAAAACTGTCGGTTTGCCATTTGCCACAGGTTGAAGTTTTCCTGAGGCTATCCAAATCATATTATTTTCCAAAAAAACTTCTGGGATTACTTAGAAATCGCCGATTTAATCCGCCTGACATAATTACAGTTCCTCCTTAAATGCCAAAAAATTCTTAAATAATAAAGTCGCAATCTATCGTTATTGTTTTAATTCCGCGATGGTCGCGCCGTGACCGCCTTGATTAGTTTCGGCAAAAGTATAGCGCAAAACGTGCGGGTGATTCTTCAAAAAATGATGGACAAAATTTTTCAATGCGCCCGTGCCAAAGCCGTGAATGATTCGCACCCGTGGCAAGCCGTTCATAAAAGATTCGTCCAAATATTTATCGAGCAAATATTCGGCTTCATCGGTGCGTTTGCCAATTAAATTCAGTTCGGAATCGCTCTCTTCGGTATCTAATGTCAAAAGACTCGAACTCGCTTGTTTTTGCAACTTTTCGAGTTTTGACGTTTTATTAACGTCATCGGAAACAACCGCTTGCAGATTTTTCAACTTTTCACGCAGACGCATTGACCCGACCAAAACTTCTACTGTGTTGCCTTCAATTTTTTCAACTGTTCCAACCGAATTAAAGCTAGTTAAGACTCTATCACCAAGATTTATTTGACGATTTTCGGTTTTCACTTTTGACGCGTCGGCTAACGCCGATGCCACTGATTTTTTCTCCCCATCTCCCCGTCTGCCCCATCGCCCCATCTCCGATTTTATCTAAAACGAACCGTTTGAGTTCAGCTTTTCTCGCCATCGTTTCCTTCTCAAATTTAGCTTTTAAGGCTTTATCCTCAATAGTTTGCAAAAAGGCTTTGGTTTGCTTGTCAAAGGAATCAAGTGTTTCGGATAACGTCTTTTCAAACTCTTTTTGACGTTCCTTTTCGCGTTTTCCGGCTTCGATGTCGAGTTTGGCATATTTCATTGCAGTCGCCTCGCGTTCTTCTTCGAGGGCGATTCGCAAATCTTCGGCAGTCGAGGTTTCGCGCCGTAATTTTAACAAAAATTGTTCGGTTTCTTTGGCAGCTTGGTCGAGATTTAGTCGCGCTTTTTCAATGACATTTTGGGGAATTCCAAAGCGTCGCGCAATCTCAATTCCGCTTGATGCGCCGGCGAATCCCGTCAATAAACGATAAGTCGGTTGCAAGGTTTTTTCGTTAAATTCAACTGAGGCATTGATGACATTTTCATCATTGGTCGCGTAAATTTTCAGACCTTTATAATGTGTTGAGGCAATTACTTGCGCCCCCTTTTGGCGAAATGTATCAACGATTGCAACGCCAAGCGCAGAACCTTCGTCCGGGTCAGTCCCCGTGCCGACCTCATCCAGCAAAACCAATGAAGGAGTCTGCAAAGTTTGCAACATTTCCGCGATATTTGAAATGTGCGAACTAAATGTGGAAAGATTTGCTGACAAAGATTGATGGTCGCCAATGTCCGCTAAAATGCTTGCGTAAAAAGGAATTACGGCGGATTTAGCCGGAACAGGCAACCCCGAAATTGCCATCAAACTGAGCAATCCCGCCGTTTTCATGACCACCGTTTTGCCGCCGGCATTTGCCCCTGAAATAATCATTACGGATTGATTTTTAGTAAGTTTGAAACTATTAGCAACAATTTGGGTTTCAGAACGATTCACCCTTACTAACGTGCGGGGTTCTGCCTCATTTGTCTCTGTGTCTCTGTGTCTCTGTGGTGAAATTGTTCTCAAATTTTCCTCTAAAATCGGATGTCGAGCCTCAATCAATTCGAGCGTTTCATCTTCGGAAATTGTTGGCACAATGGCGTTAAATTTTCGGGCAAATTCGACTTTGGCTTTGACAAAATCGAGTTCGGCAACGGCTTCGACCGCGTTTTCAATATTTGGTAATTCGTTGCGTAATTCTTCGGTCAGCGAAAATAAAATCCTCGCAATTTCGCTTTCTTCTTTCGCTTTTAATCCGGCAAGCTCATTATTTGCCTCAATTACTTCGAGCGGCTCAATAAACATCGTTGCGCCGGAGGACGAAAATCCGTGAGCCACGCCCGAAATTTTTCCGCGAAAATCTGCTTTGACCGGAACGACAAACCGCTCATTTCGCTGGGTGACAATCGCATCTTGAATCGCCTCCGCATTGTTTCGCATCAGACTTTCCAAAGTTTTTTGAAGTCGTCCGCGTTGTGCGTTTATTTCGCGTCTCAGTCGGGCGAGTTCGGGCGAAGCCGTATCGTCAATTTCACCACTCGGAAGCAGTTTTTTGTTAATCTTTTGAATTGCGTCAAACAGAGTTTGCGGGATATTTTCGACAATTTGCCATAAATTCGGCACAAATTCTTTTTCGGGCGAAATTACCGAACGGGCAAACAGGGCTTGATTACAAATTCGCGTCACTTCCAGCAAAATGGTCGGTTCGAGCGTGGCATTTTTAATTTTCAAAATCGCAATCGCCTCCGACGGCTCAGTCAAACCGCTAAAATTCCAAGTCACTTGCTTTTCTTCATTGAGCAAAATTGTTTCGGAAATTGCCAGTAAATCTTTTTCGAGTTGCAATCCGGCTGGTCAGAGGCTCTAAATTTTCCAAATAGCCTTTGCCCATCGGCGTTTGTGCGTGACGGGCGATGAGTGCGAGTAATTTGTTGTATTCTAAAGTGTTTAGCGAATTCATATTTTATTTATCTACGAAGTTTCACGAAGAAAACGCGAAGAAAGAAGTAAAAGTTTTAACCGGAAAATAACAATTTATTAGCTTCGTGAAACCTTCGTGTCTCTTCGTGGATTATCCTAAAAAACGGGAACGAATTTCAGGCGTGGGCATCATACAAACATCTTTTTTCCCAAACCAACGATAGCGATTTTTGGCAAAAAGTTTGTAGAAAAAATCTCGAATCGGGCGCGGGATGACAATAAAAATGTAGGCAAATTTCCAAATTCCGTCCAAATGTTTAATAAATTTCAAGGCGGCGGTTGAATGCGTGTAAGCCTTGTCATTCTCAACCAAAATTATTGAATCTACATCACTTAGCCCAAATTTTTCCACGAATCCTTTACCAATTTCCGATTGCAACGGAGCAAATTTAAAGTGCGCCTTCTTGTCGTGTTCAATAATAAAATTGACTGAACTGTTACAAAAATTACAAACTCCATCGAATAGGATAATCGGATTTGCCATAAAATAAATTCTACCGCAATTTTCGGATAGATTTTAGTTGCAAAGCGCAATAAACTCGTAATTATGATGAATAACGAAATTTTTTGGCAAGCAATGACAACCAACGATGCACGGTTTAACGGAATATTTTTTGTTGGCGTGCGAACGACCAAAATTTATTGCAAACCGACTTGCACCGCGAAACTGCCGAAACGCGAAAATGTTGAATTTATTAAAACTTGGGAAGAAGCTGAAAATAAAGGGTTTAGAGCCTGTCTGCGCTGTCACCCGAAACTAGAAATTGTAGTGAATCCGCAAATTGATAACGTGGTGTGGGCGTGTGAATTGCTTGAATCAGAAGAAGATATTTCGCTGGAAGAGTTGAGCCAAGAATTGAAAATTAGTCCGTATCATTTGCAACGGACATTCAAAGAAATCATCGGCGTTTCACCCAAAAAATACGCGGAAAACCTGCGTTTGGCAAAATTCAAAAGCGAAATCAAACAGGGAAATGATGTCGTAACCGCAATGTATGAAAGCGGTTATGGTTCAAGCAGTCGGCTTTATGAAAACATTGGCGACAAACTTGGAATGACTCCAAAAACTTATCAAAAAGGTGGCAAAGGAATGAAAATAAATTACACAATTACAGATTGCGAACTTGGAAAAATGTTGGTGGCGCGAACCGAAAAAGGCATTTGTGCTGTCACATTTGGCGATGATAAAGAATTTTTGCGTGAAAGGCTTATTGAAGAATATCCAAACGCTGAAATTCAAAAAGACGACTCAAATTTGAAAGAGTATGTTGAAGCAATTTTGCAAAATCTAGCGGGCAACAATAAACGAATTGTGTTGCCGATAGATGTTCAAGCGACAGCTTTTCAGATGCAAGTTTGGGACGCTTTGCGAAAAATTCCATACGGTGAAACCATTTCTTATAAACAAATTGCAGAAAGTTTGGGCAATCCGAAAGCGGTTCGGGCAGTTGCGCGAGCCTGTGCGACTAATAAGGTTGCAGTGGTTATTCCTTGTCATCGCGTGGTTGGAAGCAACGGGAGTTTGAGCGGTTATCGGTGGGGAATTGAGAGAAAGCAAAAGCTGATTGACACGGAGAAAAAAGGACGCGGGGACGCGGCGAAGGCGTGAATTTGAATCATCCACGAAGAGACACGAAGGTTTCACTAAGAAAAGAGAAAAACTTTTGAGAAAAAGTGTCTTACTTCGTGTTTTCTTCGTGAAACTTCGTGGGTGATATTTTTGAAACTTGAAAAACTCTAATCACGTTAATGAAACTGATTGGAGTTTTTTTATGTCTATTGAAAATAGTTTGGATTCACTTCACGCCAAAGTTAAACAAATCAGGCTTTTGCATTATTTTACAGTATTTAATCGGATCACTTTGGCGATTGCGTTTATTCCTTCGGGGCTGACGAAATTGTTAGGAAACCGCTTTACGCAAATTCCAATAGATAATCCGGTTGGATTCTTTTTTGAGGCTTTTTATCAAACGGGCGGTTGGTATCGTTTTGTCGGATTTGCTCAAGTTTTAGCCGCGATTTTATTGCTCATTCCGCGCACTTCGACTCTCGGGGCAACTATCTTTTTCCCGATAGTTTTGAATATTGCGATCATTACTTACGCAGTCGGATTTCAAGGAACTTGGGTCATAACTTTGTTAATGTTTCTTTCAAATTTGTATCTGATTTGTTGGGATTACGATAAATTCAAAGCGATTTTGCCTTTTAGTTCGGGAGTGAAAAAGCCTTTTAATTTGCGAAAATCTTTGCCATTAACGATTCTTGGCGCGATTGGAGGAGTATTTGTTTTCAGTTTTTTTGTAGTATTAAATCCAAGTTTTAGATCGTTGGGAATTTTCGGGGGAGTTGCCGGATTTATTGGCGGTGGGATTGTAGGTTTGTTAAATTCTTGGCAATTGCAGAAAAATTAACTTTCCATTTGAAACTTTTTGTTTTACACTCTCGTTAAACATTTTGCTAATGTAGTTCCCAATAAATTTAGGTAATTTAGAAAAGGTTTGAAGCTACATCAAATCTTGCCTTTTTCCATTACCAAATCATTCCAAAAAAGTTATGAAAAAAACAATTTTCGCTTTCGTTGCGACAATTTCGCTTTATAGTCTATCTGTCTTTGCTCAAAGTTTTGCCATTACCAATGCTCGAATTGTGACAGTTTCAGGGGCGGAAATCGCTAAAGGAACAGTCGTTATTCGAGATGGTTTGATTACAGATGTTGGAGCTTCGGCAAAAGTTCCGGCGGATGCTAAAGTCTTTGACGGTAACGGTTTGAGTGTTTATCCGGGGTTGTTTGATGCCAATACGAGTCTTGGAGTCGCTCAAGCCCGTCCGCCGGGTGCGGGTGGCGGTGGCGGACAAGGACAGGCGCAACCAACATCAAATTCAAATTATCCGGCATTTTTACAGCCTGAAAATTCAATTGTCGAAAAATTAAGTGGTGGCGACGGGCAATTTGAATCGGTTAGAAACAATGGATTTACGACTGTTTTGACGGTTGGACGCGATGGGATTTTTAATGGTCAATCAGCGGTTATCAATTTGGCTGGTGATTCGGTTTCGTCAATGGTTTTGCGCCCCGTTTTTGCCCAACATATTTCCTATCGAACTTCTGGGAGCAATGCGTATCCGACCTCTTTGATGGGAACTTTTTCGGCTCTTCGTCAAATGTTTTTGGATGCTCAAAGGCTCAAAGAATGGCAGAAATTGTATGCAGCTAATCCGCGTGGAATCAAACGTCCTGATGCAGATAAATCTTTGGAAGCCTTGATTCCGGCGTTGAATCGGGAAATTCCTGTCGTTTTCAATGCAAATTCGGAAAATGAGATTATCCGTTCAATAGATTTTGCCAAAGAATTTAATCTGAAACTTATTATCGCAGGTGGCAACGAAGCCGGAAAAGTTGCAGATCGTTTGAAAAAAGCCGATGCAACTGTTTTGTTATCGCTCAATTTTCCCAAGAAAACTACGGCAAATTCGCCCGATGCCGACCCCGAATCGCTTGAAACTTTAAGGCTCAGGGTAGAAGTTCCGAAAAATGCCGCCAAACTCGCACAAGCGGGTGTAAAATTTGCTTTCCAAAGTGGCGGAATGCAAAATTTGGGCGATTTTCTGACGAACGCTAACAAAGCGGTTGAAAATGGTTTGTCGAAAGATAACGCTTTGAAAGCAATGACTTTAGGCGCGGCGGAAATTCTCGGTGTGGCTGATAGACTTGGCTCGATTGAAACGGGTAAGATTGCCAATTTGGTGGTCACGAAAGGCGATATTTTTGCCAAAGATAAAACGATTACACACGTTTTTGTGGACGGAAAATTGTTTGAGCAAAAACCCCCCGCACCGCGTCCGACAACGGGTGGCGGAACTGCTCCAACCTCAGCCGTAGCACAAGTTGCGGGTGTTTGGAACGTCACCATCGAAGCCCCCGGTCAAACTATTGCGGTAACCATTACTTTTCAGCAACAAGGAGGAAAATTAACCGGAACATTGAGTTCGCAATTATTTGGCTCGGCTGAAATAAAAAACGGCGAAGCTACTGCTACCGGCTTTAGTTTTGATGCTTCTATCAATTTCGGACAGCCAATTGATGTTTCGTTCAGCGGAAAAGTAACAGGTAATCAAGTTAGCGGAACGGCTACGACTCCACAAGGTGCAGTCCCGTTTTCAGGAACAAAGGTGCCGTAGGCGGCAAGGTAAAAGGTAAAAGGTAAAAGTTATGAAGAAAATAACGGCTCTATTTTTGTTAAGTGTTTTGATTTTATCAAGTTTCGGCATCGTTTCCGCCCAAACTTCAAATGAAATTTTGATTAAAAATGCGACCATTTTGACTGCCTCTAAAGGCACGTTGGAAGGTTCGGACATTTTGATTCAAAATGGCAAAATTGCGAAAATTGGCAAAGGTTTGACAACATCAGGCAGAACGATTGATGCGACCGGCAAATTTGTTTCGCCGGGAATCATTGACGCGCACTCGCACACGATGCAGGACGCGACCAATGAACAGGTTTCAAAGTGACTTCGATGACGCGCATCCGCGATGTTCTGAATCCGAATGATATTTCAGTTTATCGCGCTTTGGCGGGCGGCGTGACGGCGGCAAATCTTTTACACGGCTCGGCAAACCCCATCGGCGGATTAAACTCGATCGTTAAATTCAAATGGGGCAAGCCGGTTGAAGATTTCGTTGTTCCAGATGCCCCGCCCGGAATTAAATTTGCGCTTGGCGAAAACCCGAAACGTCAAATTCCCGGCGCACCTTCGCGTTATCCGCGAACACGGATGGGAATGATGGAAATAATTCGTGATATGTTTGTCAAAGCACGAGATTACAAACAGTCTTGGGATGATTACAGAGCCGGAAAAACGAAAATTCCGCCGCGCAGAGATTTTGAACTTGAGCCGATTGTCGAAATTTTGGAAGGCAAACGCGATGTTCATTGTCACGGCTATCGCTCGGACGAACATTTAAATTTATTGCGAATTGCGGATGAATTCGGTTTCAAAATCAAAGTTTTGCAACACGGACTCGAAGCCTACAAAATTGCTCCGGAAATCGCCAAACACGGCGCGAGCGTTTCAATTTTTGTGGATTCTTGGGGGTATAAAATCGAAGCCTACGATGCGATTCCATACAATGCGTATATTTTTTGGAAAAATGGCGTTAATGTTTCGATAAATTCCGATTCGGATGAAAGAATGCGCCGTTTGAATCTAGATGCCGCGAAAGTGATGAAATACGGCGGGGTTCCCGAACAAGACGCTCTGAAAATGATTACGCTCAATCCGGCAATCAACTTGGAATTGACAAACGGACCGGTTCGATTGAAGTCGGCAAAGATGCCGACATTGTGATTTGGTCAGAGCATCCGTTCAGCGTTTATTCACGAGTCGAAATGACGATGATTGAAGGCGAAATTTATTTTGACATCGCCAAAGATAAAGAAATGCGGGCAGAGATGGAAAAAGAACGCGAAGCATTGGAAAAATTGAACCTAATAAAGGAAGCGGAACAACGCAACCGCAAATCCCGCGTGAAAGGCGCAAAGCCATCACGACGATGCAGACGGACATAAAAACGGAGGGAATAACCAATGAATAATTTCAAATTTCAAATTGCAAATTTCAAATTCTCTGTTTTGCTGCTGTTTTACTGCTCACTGCTTACTGCTCGACTGCTTACGGCTCAAAGCGATGGTTCACAACAAAATTTATTGGACAAAGCCGGAACTTTTGCGATTCGAATGCGCGAATTGTGACGGTTTCGGGCGCGACGATTGAATAGGGAACAATTGTTATCAAAGACGGCAAAATTGAAGCCGTCGGCGCAACCGTTTCGAGCCTTCCAAGGGTGCGGAACTCATTGATGGCAAAGGCTTAAGTGTTTTTCCGGGAATGATTGATGCGGGAACAATCTCGGTTTGGTCGAAATTCCGCTCGGCGATCCGAACGGTTGACACTGCGGAAACGGGCGATTTGAACGCCAACGCCAAAGCCATCGTCGGGATTAATCCGCACACTTCGCACATCAACGTAACCCGCGTCAACGGCATTACGACTGTGATTATATGCCCCGGCGGCGGAATCATTTCAGGACAATCGGCGATTATCAATTTATGGGGTCAACCCAAGAGCAAATGGCAATTGTCCCGACTTTCGGTGGTCATCAATTTCCCACGAGTTTCGACTTTTGCATTTGTTTCGGGCATACCGCACAGATTGATTTTAACGAAGCTGTCCGCCAACGCGACCGACGAATGGAAGACTTAAAAAAACTTTCAAAGCAGCGGAAAATTACGCGAAAATGCCAAAGAAGGTTATGAAAAAGACAAAACTTTGCCAAAGCCTGCAACCGATTTGAAATTGGAAGCGATGATTCCTTATATTCGCGGAGAAAAACCGATTATTTTCACTGCTGAACGCGCCAACGACATTAGCGGCGTGGTCAAATTTGTCGAAGATATGAAACTCAAAGGCATCATTGTCGGCGGACAAGAGGCTTGGAAAGTTGCGGACGGTTTGAAGAAAAATAATATTTCCGTAATTTACACAAATATTTATAATTTGCCTGTGCAAAATGATGATGATTTACGATTATTTGTTTGAACGCACCTGCAAAAATGGCAAAAGCCGGAATAAAATTCTGCATTTCAACGGGCGATACGGCGCGGAAATCCGCGATTTGCCGTATCAAGCAGGAATGGCATCGGCTTTCGGCTTGTCAAAAGACGATGCGCTGAAATCGGTAACGCTTTATCCGGCGCAGATTTTGGGCATTGCCGATAAAATCGGCTCGCTCGAAGTCGGAAAAATCGCCAATATTGTCGTGACGGACGGCGATATGCTTGAACCGCGCACTAACATCAAATATCTGTTCATCAACGGACGTTTGTTGCCGCTGACGAGCCGGCATACCGAACTGTTTGAGCGATTTAAGGATAGAAAGTAGGGAACAATTAAAAAGTAAAAAGTAAAAAGGCAAAAAGCATCTCAAGGTTGGGATGCTTTTTTCAATCTTCGTTGATGCGTTCGCTCACGGTGGCAATTTGAGCATTTGAACAACTTTTTTTGGAATCATACATAATTCTACTTTGTTAGACCAAATTAAATGCCGTGATTTGGTTTTTAGCCCGTGATAACGGGCGATAGCATACAGCCCCGTGCGTGAGCGCGGGGTAACATACAAACAATTGTCAAAGCTATCGAAGATAGCGACAGTCCTTTACTGGAATCGGCTGTCGCCCGTTTTCACGGGCTTATTGGTCTCTTGCAATGCTGTCCCCGCGCTCACGCACGAGGCTACACGCTGACACCTGCTACGCAGGTTAAACCTAATAAGCCCAGTAGTATCAAAGATTAAGAGGAAAAGTTGGTCTAACAAAGTAGAGATAAGAAGGTTTTTACAAAAAATAAAAAAGGCTGTCAAAATCAACAGCCTTTTAAAATTGAATACACCCGGCATGATTCGAACATGCGACCCCTTGATTCGTAGTCAAGTACTCTATCCAGCTGAGCTACGGGTGCGTAAAACGAATAATTAGACTACAAATCTTGGCGTTTGATGTCAAGTTTGGAGTGGGAATTTACTTGGCAAAATAGCCTTCGCGGGTTTTGGCAATCAAATCAGGTGAATTTACTTCAATCTTTATAGTACGCCATTTGCCATCCTTTTGAACATTGACCGGTTGATATTCGACGGTGTAAAGCGTTCGCAAATTAGCCGCTACCGAAGCGTAAAGTCTGCCCATTTCTTCGAAACGATTGATGGTGTTGAGCGTGCCGCCGGTGCGTTGGATAAAATTTTCAGACGGTCACGGGCGGCTTGAAACATTGCGACTTGAATCGGAGTTGGGTCGGCCAATTTTTTCGGGTCTCCGGTCGGAAGTGCGAGCGGATAAATCGTCACGCCTTGAGTGTCGGCTTGGTTCAAAACCCGATTGAGAATTTCGCTGGTTTCGGGTTTGATGGTAATTGGAATTTCATTTTCTTTGAGGTTTTGGAAAGAATTCGGTCTTTATCGCGCACGGCCGTATCAACTCCATCGGTCAAAACGATAATTGCTTTGCGACGTTTTCCTTCGCCTGCAAGTTTTTGCATCGCCATCTCAAGGCCTTGTAAAGCTGAGTTTTGCCGCGCCCGTTGGAAGCAACGATTGAATTGGCGACAGATTTTCGATTGGTTGTAAAATCATTGCGGATATTGACTTTATCGTAAAATTCGATGACGGCGACGCGGTCTTCGGGCGAAAGCGCGTCAATAAATCGAAACGCCGAATTGGCGAATGACTTCACGAAAACCCAGCGTTGAACCGGACATATCCAAAATCATCACCACGCTAAAAGGTGCAACCGCGCTCAAAACGCGAAATTTCTTGTTTTACGCCGTCTTCATAAATTACAAAATCTTCCTTGTTCAGACTCGTAATCGGTCGCCCTTTGTTATTAACCACGCCCACATTCAGCCGCACGATTGACGAATCAACTTTAATCGGGTCATCGTCTTGGGCTGAAATATGTATAAAACTGAAAATTACTAAAAAACTAAAAATAAAAACTTTCAAATTGCTCATAATTTAATTCTAACTAATAGACGCTGATTCGTGAAATGGAGTTGTATTGCTTTCAAACCTGCGCTATTCAATCGCCGCCAAAACATCTCCGGCATTGACCGTCTCTCCTTCGGCAAAGCGAATTTCTTTGACGATTCCATCTTTGGGCGACTTCATTTCGTTTTGCATTTTCATTGCTTCTACGACAATCACGCCATCGCCTTGCAAAATTTCTGCGCCTGATTCAACTAAAATCCGCACAATTTTACCCGGCATTGCGGTTTTTGATCTCAGCAATTCCGTCAGCGATTACATCTGAACCACTTGAGCCGCGAAGACATTAAGGGTCCTCTCAATGTTACCTCAAACTGTTTGTTTCCAACATTTACAATGCCATTTGGCGCAACGTAAATTTGGTGAATTTGATTTTATCGTATTTGAAAATCCAAACATCCGATTCGACTTCGGAGGCTTCGAGATTGTATTCGCGCTCATCAATTTTGGCAAACACTTTTTTCGCCATCGCGTTTAATTTCAACTTGTTCGTATTTTCGTGGTTAAGTTCGGCTTGGAATTTCATATTTTATAGCCACAAAAAGCGCGAGAAAAGACGCAAAAATGATTTTGTGATATTTGTGCTTTTTCCTAGCAGTTTATCTTCTGGTTGATTTTTCGTATTCTTCCTTTAAAAGTTGCATAAATTCATCGCGCCTGTCATAAAGCCGTTTCGGTTGACGCGGTTCGTGTCGCGCCAGCGCGTAAGCCGTGATGATTGGCAAAGCAACGGTTGAATCAATGTATGCGACCACAGTTCCGGGTAATTGGTCGGGGTCAAATTTCCCCCCAACTCACTGCCTCAGAAGGAGTTTAACCGGAGTTGTGAACAACTATTCCATTGGCTACAAAGTTATGAGTTTTTTCAACTTCCATATCATAAACGGGAACGGTTAATCCGGTTGGCGCAACTGAAATAACTTTGTGATTATCAATGTATCTTTCTTGAATTTCTTCACGAGAGATTCTGTACATCTGTGGTGTATGTCCGATTAAGTGTCCGCCAATCTGTTTTTAATAATTCACAGGTTTTATAAATTTTTCCACCTGTTTCAATCAAAGCATTTCTCACAGCATTTTCATCAAGTTTGTGATTGAAACGCGGATTTTTTTCTAATGTAATTCTCTGACTTCTTTCTTCTTTTGAAAGATTTTCCCAACTCTTCAAAGATTGAGTTTTAAGATGAAGCCGAATTCTTTCTTTTTCATCATTTGGCAATTCAGTAAACCAATCTCTAGCACGCTGTGTTTTCCCGATATTCCTTAATTTCAGTTGATTGATTCAAATTTTCTTGACGTTTGGTTTCTCGATACGCTTCAAGTTCTTCTTCGGTCGAATTGTTCCCAAAATTTACGAGACATTTTTTGAGCTTTTTCGCTCGTCATTCTTTGCCGATTAAGTTCACGGAATCGTTCTTTTTCAACTTCAGATTTCTTTTGCCACTCAATTTTTCGGTGATTTGAAATGTGAGCGCGATAATCTTCAGCAACAAGATTTTCAAGATTATTGTTCAAATGATTATGGTCTGTGTGATGCGAAACTTCATTTTTTTCGAGTTTTCTACCAAGTGCAAACTCCAATAAATAACGATGTTCAGAAATCGTTTTCCCAATGCCTAATCCAATTTGGCGATAACCGTGGTGTGAATAAGATGTATTGAAGGCTTTCAAACTCTCACCTTTTTTTAATGCTTTTAATGGTTTATACGAGCCATTGTGGAGCATCATCAAATGCTCAGGTGTTGCCAAAATTTCATCTTCAAGCCATTTATCTTTTCGTTGTCCACTCCACCAACCATAGCGCAAACGATAAACTTCTTTCTCGCCTGTTTTCCAAACTTTATTGACTTTGGCAAGAGTCATTTTCTTTTCATCGTGGTTAAACGAATAGACAAAAAAGTCTTTTTTTCCAACTAATTGCTCAATTGGGATGCCTTTCGGATAAATACTCAAATCTCGCGGAGTATCAATAAAAGTTCCTTCCGCCAAACAAAGTCCGCCCGTATCGGGACGCGCGTCTGTGATCTGCAAGAAATAATCGTGACCTTTTTCGTCAATTCCAAGAACTTCTTGAATCTGCGGTT
>CAVZXI010000016.1:115000-351680 GCA_963779235.1 Pyrinomonadaceae bacterium | reverse complement strand
TCAGCCTCGCCATTTTGCCGTTTAGAAATCTGACACAAGACAGCAATGTGAGTTTCTACGAATTTTCACTTGCCGATGCCGTAATTACGGAATTGGTGCGGCTGCGTTCGCTTGTCGTCTGTCCGTCCTCTGTCGTTGCCAAATATTTAGGGCAAAACAAAGACCCGCTTGAAATTGGCAGAGAATTGAAAGTCAATGCCGTTCTCGCGGCTAATTTTCTGCACACCGAGAAACTGATGCGCGTTACGATACAGTTGATTGATGTCGTCAATGGAAAAGTTCTTTGGGGAGAGCGCATAGATTCCGATGCCGACGACATCATCACGGTGTTGGATACAATCGCACAGAGAATTGTTGACGGATTACAATTAAAATTAAGTGCCAGCGAAGAAATTGATTTGGCACAGCGAGCCACTAATAATGCCATTGCTTACGAAGAATATTTGCGCGGACGCGATAAGTTTGGGCGTTTCATCTTTCGCACATTGTCGCCTGTCGATTGCAATGCGGCAATTGAAAGTTTCAAACGCGCCGTTGAACTTGACCCTAAATTTGCTTTGGCGTGGAGTGGTTTAGGTGCGTGTTATGCAAATAAAGTTTTCAAAGCCTTTGGCGATTTGGAAGATTACAACCGCGCTGAAGCGGCATTCAAGATTGCGCTCGGCATTGACCCGAACATTTCCGAATCCCGCGTTTTGATGTGTTTTATCCATCTTTCACGCGGCGAAAAACAGAAAGCGCGCGCCGAACTTGCCCACCTCTACGAACAGCTTCCAAACGAAGCCCCGACATATTTTCTTAAAGCCACAATGCATCGGCTTGACGGCGAATATAGTGAGGCTTTGAAAAGTTGGGACCGCTTTGAACGGCTCGATCCTTCTGCTACCGGCGTTGTTTGCTGGAGCCGCGCCCGCCTTTACTCTCTGCAAGGGGACTACGAACGCGCCTTGCAAGAACTCGACTACGGCGAAGCTGTCGAACCTAATCAACCGCTTATAAAATTCTTTCGGGCGCAGATTCTCTTTTACAAAGGCGAGGTTGAAAAAGCTGCCCGCATATTGAAAGCGGTTTTAGCCGAAAATCCGCATCTTGAAGGTCTGCGCCCGCTTTTTGCCATTGTTCTTGCAGCACAAAATAAACCGAAGGAGGCGCGGAAAAATTTATCTCAAAGCGTGCTAAAAAAAGCATCTGCCGACCATGATAGTTCGTATGATACGGCATCGGCTTTTGCTCTGCTCGGGGAAAAAGACGCGGCTTTTGAATGGCTTGAACGCGCCGTTTGGCTCGGTTTTGAAGACTTAAATTGGTTAGAAAAAGATAAAACTTTAGATAGTTTGCGCGACGATAAGCGTTTTGCTCAACTTATAGAGCGTATTTCCAATGAGCAAGGGCGTAAATTGAAACTGGATGAAGCCATCAAACTTTGTGAGGATGAAGATACACATCGCACCGGAGTTTTTTCGGAGGCAGTTACTTCACCAACTTTGATGCTCGGTCAAAGTTCGGACGGAGTTTCTGTTGATAAAAAATCTAATTTCAAATGGATAGCCCTGGCAGCAGGAGCTTCGCTTGTTTTAATTGGTGCAATTGCGTTTGCGCTGATTGATTCAAACTCTTCTTCGATTCAACAAGCAAACACGAATCAAAGTAATGGAAACAGTATCGTGTCACTGCAACCGAAAGCAGACAAAAGGTATTCAGAAATGTCTGAGAAAGAAAAACAGCAGTTTGTATCAACAGAAGCCGACAAAATATTGCAAATTATTAAAAGCGGACAAGAAAGCGAAATTACACTACAGGGAAAGGCGGCAATAAAATACTATGTTGATATTTACGCGAAACGAAGCAATTTTGAAAAAAACGATTCGTGCGGCAGTAAAACGTTTTTCCAAAGCGATTTGACTAGTGTCTTGAAACGGGGCGCAAAAATTGCACCGGATATTACCGCCGGATTCAAAGAAAGAGAAATTCCGGCGCAAGTCGGAATTTATATGGCGATGAATGAATCGGAATTTTGTCCTTGTCTGCAAAACCCAACTGGTCCATTGGGGATCTATCAATTTACAGCTGATAGCGGTAATTTGTACGGTTTGAAAACGGTTAAAGGCGCAAGTCCTGATTCGCCGGATGAAAGGTGTAATCCTGAGCCTGCTTCGCTAGCGGCAGCAAGTTACATTAAAAAATTGCTGGCGGAAGATTTCGGAAATGGGACGAATCAAACAACTTTTGCCATCGCCGCATATAATTCAGGTGAGGATGGTTTGCGTGCGAATATAAATAAAACGAAAGACTTAGCCAAAACAGAGCCGATTAGCTATTGGACTTTATTAGAAAATAAGGATAAGCAATCAGAACAGTTTCAAGCAGAAAATGTTAATTATGTTCCGAAATTTTTTGCTTCAGCAATTGTCGGTGAAAATCCAAAAGTTTTTGATGTAGAAATGCAGCCCCTTTCATCAAACACAAAACAAATCAAACCAATCGCAGTTGAAGTGCCGACATCTGAGCCAAAACTTTATTGGCAAATGACCTACGAAGAAAAACTGAAATTTACACGTGAAATGACCCGGCACATTAAGGCTTTAATCCAGGATGACTCGAACGAACTTGAAGA
This sequence comes from Pyrinomonadaceae bacterium, assembly GCA_963779235.1. Lineage (GTDB taxonomy): Bacteria > Acidobacteriota > Blastocatellia > Pyrinomonadales > Pyrinomonadaceae > JAIBCC01. The sequence goes on along the minus strand of CAVZXI010000016.1, from coordinate 349,066 downwards.
AGAAGCATTGTGGGCAATAATCAAGGAAATCGAATGGTATATGAAAAAGAGGGATTACCAATCGAAGTTTCCGTTTCAGGAACCCTTACATGTGATTTATGGGCGCGGCAGCCAGTATGCGCCAATGATAAGTCGAGAGTTTGAAAACTGGGGTTTGCCTCCGGCATTAGGAATATATCTGGCATTGATTGAGTCAGAATTTAACGATTGCTTAATAAATCCCTACGGAAATCTCGGAATTTTTCAATTCACACCAAAAACTGCCGCCAAGTACGATCTCACGAAAGAACACCAATGTTATGCCGAGGTGCAGATAAGAGCGGGAGGTCGATATATGAAAGATTTGATTAACTTGTTTAGCAAAGAAAGGTCGAACACGACGCTGGCACTTCTTTCCTTTAGCCAAGGGGCGGACAAAACACGAGAACAGATTCGGCAGCTTGATGAACGTGCCATTTGGGCGGAAGGTTTTTGGATGATTTACCAACAACGTGAAAACCTAAAAAACCTGTTGTCAGATGAGGCAAAACGATATGTACCACGATTTTTTGCCGCTGCGATTGTGGGTGAAACACCACAGGCATTTGCTCTTTCATCGCCGCCGCTGACGACGATTCGTTTTATCAAATAATTCAACGAATCTTTATTCGACGGACTTTACGAGCCACGACAAAGTTCACTCGAATTCAAATAGTTACGGCGAATCTGAAAGCATCGGGCGCGGAGAACTGGAACTTGCCACTCAACTCGCGGGTGCCGCAGAACAGTTGCGAGAATTAATCGGCTACGACATAGAACCAGCCGACCGCCTTTTCCGCGATGCCTACACATCCGAACATCAGAACTTAAAACAAAAATGAATGAGGATGAATTCACACAAGCCTTCGAACACGGGTGCAAACTGACATTGGATGAAGCTGTCACGCTCTGTATAGAAGATTCAGACTTTCTCAACCACAAGATAAAAACCAGTCTGTTTGGTGGAAATCTTAGCTCGTAATATCCGAGAATTACCCAACTAAAAACTAGGCTTTTTGGGCATTACTCTTGTATTGGTCATTTCATTTGAAATGTCTAATTATTTGAAGCCTGTGCATAATTAAGTTCTTTGAAATCAGCAAGTTAGTAGCATCAGAAGCTAATCATTGCGAAAATGATTAAAATCGGATTGATGAATTTTGAAAATAGTTCCGATTCTTCTGATGCTTTGTTCAGTTTAATTGAAGAAATTAAACTTGGCTATCAACCACCCGAAGAAGTTCTCAGGCGGGGGAGAAAACCTGATTTTTCTCCCCTCTCTTTTCTGCTTTTGGCAGTTGTCGCGGTGGTGACCAAGACTTTTTCCGACTCTGAATTGCGCCGTTTTCTTGAAAAAGACAGAGAACTTCGCGCCCGTTTGGGTTTTTCTCGAACCCCACATCGGACTCAGATTATGCGTCGTTTGAAATCTCTGGTGCCAACTGCCGAAGAACAAGTTTCGTGGTTTGGGAAACAGATTTTACGAGAAGTTCCAATCTCGGAAGCCAACTCTGAAGTGAGTGCTACTGATGGTCGAATGTATCAAGCACTCGGTCCCCTGTGGCACAAAAAACATCGCCAAGCAGGTCTCATTCCAACGGGGTTGAGAAATGTCGATGTTGAATCAAGTTGGTCAAAATCAAACTATCGTGGATGGGTCCAAGGCGTATCGAATCCTCTTGCAAACATTGGTCTTTCCGGTGCCTGTTCCACTTTTTGCGGTCTGGCGTGAGAACTCCCACAACGAAGCTAAAATCGCTTTGGAAGAACTGGGAAAAGGACGACTTCAAGTAACTGATGTGATGCTTGGTGATACAACTTTCGGCAAAGAAGATTTTGTTCCTGAATACGAAAAAGCAGGTGGTTTCGTCTTGACTCCAAATCAACTTCCCGAAAAGAATCGGTCGTGGAAAAATGACTTGTATGACTATCGCAAAGAAACCATCGAATTGCTCTTTCAAAGAATTATCCAAGCCTTTGATTTGAAAAAATGTCAAGTCAAAGGGAAAGGTAAAAATGGAGCATTTATTTTGGCAAGCATTTGGACTTATCAAATCTGTTGGCTCAATAATTTCAAAGCCCAGAAGAATCCGGCGGAGGTTAAAGAACACATCGAAAATGCTCGATTGAGGATTAAATTATGAATTATGCACAGGCTTCATATAATTGATTGTTCCTAAAATAATGCCTTTCGCCGTTTCGTTTTGTTTGACGGTTGCATTTTCAAACCCAATGGCTTTTTGCTCAACCAGTTTCGCCAAACCAAAATCTAAAATCTTCACATAGCCATCGGGGCGAATCATGATGTTTTCGGGTTTGAGGTCGCGGTGAACGATGTGTGCGGTGTGCGCGGCGGTCAAAGCGTTGGCAATTTGGATTGAAATATCCAAAACTTCCGATAACTTCATTGGCGATACTTTGAAATGGTCGCGCAGGGTTTTGCCTTCGATAAATTCGCTGACGATATAGCTGGTTTCTTCGGCTTCACCGATTTCATAGATGACCAGAATATTCGGATGATTCAAAGCTGACGCGGCTTTTGCTTCTTGCGTAAAACGCTGGAGATTCGATTCGTGTTTGGCAAACTTGTCGTTGAGAATTTTTATCGCCACCGGGCGGTTGAGTTTTTTATCCTGAGCAAGATAAACTTCGCCCATTCCGCCGACTCCGATCATTTTGACAATTTCGTAATGCCCAAAACATTTGCCTTTTTCGATCCTTTTGGTTTCGGCTTTAACCACCATGGCAACCTCGCTGACAAGAGGCGTTTCCATAAAACTTTCCGCCGTCTCCAGAGATGATAAAAGTGATTCGACTTCATGTCGCGGTGTCCGAATCATCCGCACAAACTTGGTCGAGATAACGGAGCCGCTCATCGGGCGAAAGTTCAATTGCCTCGCAGAAAATCTCCTTTGTCTTTTCCCAATTGCCGGTTTTCATCTGGTCAATTCCCGATGCAGCCAAGCCTTTGCCATCGCCCAATTTCTGGCGGCAGTCGCCCGCGAAATGTTTAAGGCTTCCGCCGTTTCTTCCAAACTCAAACCGCTGAAATACCGCAGTTCGACAATCCGGGCTTGTTGCTGATCCTTTTTTTCAAGGCGCGTTAAGGCTTCGTCCAAAGCAATTAAATCAATATTTTTCTCATCAACGGCAACCGTCAAGGCTTCCTCCAAGGGCAGTTTTACCTCATCGCCACCGCGTTTATCCCGGTGACGGTTGCGGGCGTGGTCAACCAGTATCCGCCGCATTGCTTGTCCGGCAATGGCGAAAAAATGCGCCCGATTTTGCCAAGTTACCTCACGCTGGTCAATCAGTTTCAGATACGCCTCGTTAATTAAATCAGTCGGTTGCAGGGTGTGGTCGTTTCGCTCCCGGCGCAAAAATTGGGCGGCTTGTTTATGGAGTTGGTCATAAATGAGCGGCAATAGTTCATCAAAAGCCTCTCGACTGCCGCCGCTCCACCCGCGTAACATCCGAGTAATTTCGAGCGAATTTTGTTCATCCGAATTCATTTTCTTTCGGCATTATAACCCCAAAAATGGTAATTCAAAACCTTTTTAAAATTTAATTTGAAAATTCACGTTATTTTGAGACGGTTCTTCTTTACTTATCGCGTAAATAAGTAGAGGGTAAAATTTACTTTCAATAAGAATAGGAGAACAAGAAAATGAAAAACGTCAAAAATTTAATCGCCATATCGTTGCTACTATTCGCGCTTCCGTTTGTGTTCAGTACTGTGTCACAAGCTCAAACGATTAAAGTGGCAGACCGTCTTGCTCAATGCGAGGATCTTTCGCGCCAGTTGAAAGCGAGAAATAGTGAGTTAGAGAGCAAAGTTGCGGAACTGGAGGAACGCCTCGGCACTGGTGATGTAAAAGTCATTACCAAGACAATCGAGGGCGGTTATGAGGACATCAGTTTTGTAGCTGTCCTTAATGGTACTTCACAATTGCGTGTAATGGTCAACGGACAGACGGTTGGCACTTACGACCAGAACGCGCGAGTGTATCTGGGAGAAATGGGAGTCTTGCGGCGCGGCGCGGTCAACAAAATCACCTTCGCCTTTTCCGGGGATATCAAGGGTAACTACATGTATATGAGTGTCTTGCCGAAGGGAGGAAACTCGGGTAGCTGGCAGCAAGTGTTCAACTTCAAACCTACGAGCGGCAAATTAGAGGACAGTTTCGAGGTTCCGTTCGCGGGCAAAGTGTTGGCAGAAGATAAAGATTCCCAGAAGGCAAGATCTGCACGCCCTCTTCCCGCCAGCTTAAACCATAACGAAACACTCGTCATTGACGTGGATTAAAGGCAAGTGTCTGACTTATTTTACTAAACAAATCCTACTGTTGCGTAAACTGATAAGTGCAGGAGGCAGATACGATTCCGGCAACTTGAAACGATTCCACCGGAAACAACAGGGGATTTTAACGCAATGTTTTCCATGATTAACAAACTGTTAAATCAAGAAACTTCGGCGGAAGCGCAGTTTCAGGTTCAGGAGTTAGCGGTCGAGGCGAATATCTATCAAGAGCGCGGACAATATAGCGATGCCGAGCCGCTCTTCCGGAAGGCACTTGCTATTGCGGAGCAAGCATTTGGGCAGCACTCATTGAAAGTCTCGGTGATCCTTAATAATCTCGCCGTGCTTTACAAATATATGGGTCGCTTTGATGATGCCGAATCGCTCTACCGGCGGGCATTGTGGATTATTGAAAACGAACTTGGTTCGGAGCATCTGGAAGTGGCAAGCATCTATCACAACCTGGGCGGTCTGGAGCATGCGCGGGGACGTTACGTCGAGGGGGAGGTGTTTGCACGCCGCTCCGTCGAGATTCGTGAGAAGTTACTGGGTTCGGATCACGCTGACGTGGCGGCTGATATAGCTGCGCTGGCAGCACTGCTTGACGGGCAAGGTAAGTATGACGAGTCTGAGCCGCTTTATCGGCGAGTGCTTATCATTTTCGAGCGCATATATGGACCGGAGCATTATGAGATCGCCGTCAATCTGAACAATCTGGCGGCTCTGCATTATGCGAAGGGAAACTACGCCGAAGCCGAATCACTTTACCGAAGGGCGTTAGCCATCAAAGAGAAATTGCTCGGGCAAGAGCATCCGGATGTGGCGATGACGCTTAACAATCTGGCGGTCTTCTACAAATCACAAGAAAGATATGAGGAGGCTGAACCGCTTTACCGGCGGTCACTCTCTATTTTCGAAAAGGCACTTGGTCCGAGGCATCCTAAGGTTGCTGCTTGCATGCAGAATTTCGCAAAGTTGTTGGGAAAAATGAACCGTCAGGATGAAGCTTTAACACTGGAAGCCCGTGCGAAGAAGATGAACTAAAAAAGTGATGGCAGAAACGCAACCAGAAAGAGCCAATTCAATTTAGCAAGTCTTGAGGTGGTAAATAGATATGAATATGAAAAAGTTAATGATCCGCAAAAATATACAACTCGGATGGTGGTGTCTATTTGTCGCCGTTGCTTTTATTCTTCAAACAAATATTTCAGTAACAGCCCAATCAAGCGGGCAGGAAGTCCGAATCCGTTGGGAAAAATTGGTTTATGAAGATGCGAAGGCACTTATTCAGGAAACAACCCTCGAATTAGCAAAGAACCCGCAAAATGCCGTTGCGTTAAGAATGCGGTCATCGGCTTTTTATAGAAATAACGAATCGGAAAAGGGTAAAGCGGATGCGGTGGCGGCACTCGCTTTACTCAAGAATCCGGTTGATGCCGGTGAATTTGAAGCCAAATGTTATGCCGAAAGACGTTTAGAAAAATACGATGAAGCTTTATTGGATTGCACAAAAGCCATTGAACTGGATTCAAAATATGCCTGGGCATATTACAATCGAGGTAAGGCTAATGGGGGCAAAAAGCAGTATGAACAAGCCATAGCCGACTACACAAAAGTAATTGAACTCAATTCAAACCATTTTGATGCTTACTCCGAGCGTGGATATATTTATAGTCTGAATAAAGAATATGACAAGGCAATTGCAGATTTAACAAAAGCAATTGAACTTGATCCTAAACGTGCTTCAGGATACAGCAGTCGCGGATATACTTACCATGTTAAAAAGGAATATAACCTGGCTATTGCAGACTACACAAAAGCAATTGAACTTGATCCAAAATATGCCGAGACTTACTCCAGGCGTGGATATATTTACCATCTGAAAAAAGAATACAACTTAGCGATTGCGGATTATACAAAGGCAATTGAACTTGACCCAAAAGGCGCGGTGGCTTACTACAATCGTGGGTCTGTTTATATTGTGAATAATGCATTCAACTTAGCTTTTGCGGATTTCACAAAATCAATAGAGCTTGATCCTAAAAATGCACAGGCTTACTACAATCGCGGATATATTTATATGGTGAATAAAGAATATGACAAGGCGATAGCAGATTACACAAAGCTAATTGAACTTAGTCCTAAACGTGCCGAGGCTTACCTCAATCGTGCTCTTGCCTACGAAGCTAAAGGTGAGAAAATGCCGGGCAGATAAAGACCGCCAAAAGGCAAAGGAATTAGAAGGTCAACCCAAGTAATGAAGTAAAAAAATCTAATTTTGAGTTTTGTTTATGACACAGATTCTATAACGGATTTCGAAGAAAAGAATTATTCATACCGCAGAGCATCAATCGGATTCAATCGAGCCGCTTTCCAAGCCGGATAAAGCCCGAAAACAATCCCAACACCCGCCGAAACTCCAATCCCAAGCACGATCGCCCACCAAGGAATAAATGCGGGAAGCGGAGAATATTTATTCATCAAAAGACTCGCGGCTTCGCCAATTATTAAACCGATGATTCCGCCAATTGCTGTTAAAACCACGCTTCAATCAAAAATTGCGAGAGAATACTATTATCGAGTTGCGCCGACCGCTTTGCGAATCCCGATTTCTTTGGTGCGTTCAGTTACTGAAACGAGCATTATATTCATCACGCCAATTCCGCCAATCATTAAAGCAACGGCGGAAACTGCGGTTAGAACCAGATAGGTTGCACCGGTTAATTGGTTGTAAATATCGCAGAAGGAATCTTGCGAAGAGATCCCGAAATTATCCGTTTCGCCCGTTTTTACTTGGCGGCGTTTTCGTAAAACTTGTTTGATTTCATCGGTTGATTAAGTAACTGAGTCGCGATCTTTCGGACGGACGATGATAGCGAAGATTATTTCAGGAAAATCATCGGTTTTCCAATATTTTTGAAATGTTGTAATTGGAATAAAGACCGAATTATCCCGCGATTGTCCGAAAAATGAGCCTAATTCACCCATTACGCCGATTACCGTAAATGTATTTCCGGCAATCTTTACCTCTTTTCCAATTGGTTCTTCATTTGGGAAAAGCGTATTCACCACGTCTTTTCCCAGCACCGTCACATTTGAGCGGGTTTGGATGTCAATATCGGCAAAAAATCGTCCGTAACCTATATATTGCGAAAGAGTAAATTCATAATATGGTGTTACGCCGAAAAGAATTGGCGTTTCAGATCTGTTTTTCCCGATGGCGGACTAGTTTCAGAGATTTTTCGTCTGAATCGGAGAAACTCCGATTAAAGATGGGCATTCATTACGAATCGCATCAGCATCAGCCAGCGATAATTCTTTCCGCATTCGTTCTTCCTGTCCCGGGGGTTTGCCAAAACTCGGTGCAAATTTGGCGATGAAAATTGTGTTTGAGCCAAGGGATTCGAGTTGTTCGGCGAAATGAACGGTTTAATCCTTGAATGATTGAAACCATAAACATTACCGTCACCACGCCGACCGTTACACCCAAAATCGTCAAACCTGAGCGCAATTTATTGTCGCGCACTGTGTCGAATGCCATTTTCGCCGCTTCTTTTAATGAATCAATTGTCATTCTTTTCTCAATGCCTCAATCGGGACGAGTTTTGAGGCTCGCCACGCCGGATAAAGTCCGCTAATTACTCCTACAATAGAAGATACGCCAACGCCCAAAACAGCCGCGCTAACGCTCATCTGCATCGGAAAACCGATTGCCAATGAGATCAAAAAGGCTAAGGCAAAACCTGTGAAAACTCCGATTGTTCCGCCGATTGCCGTCACAGTCAGAGCTTCAATCAAAAATTGACTCAAAATGTCGCGTTGAGTTGCTCCGACTGCTTTTCTAAGCCCAACTTCTTTGGTTCTTTCGGTCACGGAAACGAGCATAATATTCATCACCACAATTCCGCCGACCACCAAAGAAATTGCCGCGACACCAATCGTGACGAGATAAATATTATCGGTTGCAGTTTTGTAAAGACCGATAAAAACGTCTTGCGATTCAACGCTAAAACCTTCATCTTCTTCAGCTTCGCCCTCGGCATTGAACATCGAAGTTTTCCCGCGCCGATTTCGCATTATGCTCCGTGCCTGTTCTTTGGCATCATCAAAAAGTGAAGAATTCTGGACTTGAACATTGATGACCAGAGAATCTCGTGAGCCAAACATTCGTTCACCTGCCGGAGACGGAATCATCACAAAATTATCACGAGAATTTCCCAAAATGCTTCCCATCGTGGTAATCGTGCCAACGATCCGAAACTCGCTCCCATTGACGCGAATTTTCTGACCGATGGCTTTGTCGGGCGTGATGTCGTTGAAAACATTTTTCAAAATATCAGTCCCAATGACAGCTACGTTTTGTCCGGCATTTCCTTCTTCGGGAGTCCAAATTCTGCCCGCTTCAACGGTCAAAGCCTCAATATCAAACATCGAAAGTGTCACCCCGCGAATCGGAACATTTTCCGAACTCGAATCAATGCTTTTGACGATTCCGCGTCCATTTAAGGCAAAACCAATCCGCCAACAAAGCGTGCAAAGCCTCTGGATTGCGTCCAAATCATCTTTGGTGACATCCTTGCGTTTGTTAAATTTAATAAATTCTTCGCGGCTCGTGATGACCAGCGGACGCTTGGAAACGGTAAAAACGGTTGAGCCTTGAGCGGAAAAAGTTGAAGCCACAGTCTGGTCTAATCCATTGATAATCGTGACGACTGCGATAACTGCCGAAACGCCGACAATGATGCCGAGTAAAGTCAAGAAGGTGCGGAGTTTATTGGCGCGAAGGCTGCTGATGGCAATACGAAACATCTCTGCCAAAATTCTAATAAATCCAAAATTTGCAGAAACTTGCGCCATCTTTACCTCTTCAAAATTATTCTACAATTGATACGCAAGAGAAGGAAGTTGGTTTCAGCAGGAATACAAAAAATAAGAAAATAATATGGCAATTTGCCATACGATATGTTATTTTATTTTCGAGGTAAAAAATATGCCGACTACTGTTGACCAAGTTTCGCGTTTGAATTTTAGACTGCCAATTGAATTAAAAGAGCGTATCGAAAAAGCCGCTATCGTTTCAGGCGTGACCGTAACTGATTTTGCTATCAGTGTTTTAGCCATCTCGGCGGACGAAGTTTTAGAAAAACATCAGAATCGAATTCTTTCAAATCGAGACCGAGACATTTTTCTAAATATTTTGGAAAATCCGCCGAAACCAAATGAAGCGTTATTGAAAGCCGTCAAAGAATATAAAAAGAGAGTGAAAAAATGAAACTCAATTTTACGATTGAACTGCTCAACAAAAAGCACCAACGAGAAAACTTTGATTGTGGCGAGGAAAGCCTGAACCAGTTTTTGAAAAAATACGCCCGACAAAATCAGGAAAAAGGTTTTAGCCGAACTTTTGTCGCTGTTTTACCAAATGAAATTGAGGTTTGTGGATATTACGCACTTTCGGCAGGAAGTATTTCTTTTGAATCTGTGCCGGAAAATGTCCCACGCTATCCGATTCCGACAGTTCATTTGGGGAGATTGGCAACAGATGTTCAAATGCGTGGACAAGGCTTGGGAGAATTGCTTTTAATTGATGCTCTGGAACGGACGGTTTTAGCCGCCCAAGAACTAGGCATTTACGCCATCGAACTTTTTACTCTAACTGAAAATGCTAAAAATTTTTATCTGAAATATGGCTTTGTTGCGCTTAAAGATGACGACAAACATCTGTATTTGCCAATAGAAACTTTGAAGCAAAGCGGTTTAATTTGAAAAATCTTATCTTATTCTCAACTCAAAATATTTCTTACTTTGAATAACCCTGTCACAAATTAAACTTTCAAACAGTTGCAGGTTGCTGAAAAGTTCCTTTATTCATAATTTTGCGAACGCTATCAAAACCACGTCGGATATGAGTTTTAACCGTGCCGAGCGGTAATTTAGTTTTTTCGGCAATTTCGCCGTGCGACATTCCTTCAAAAATGGTGAGCATCATCAATTCGCGTTGTTCGGGGCGCACCTTTTGCATTGCTTGAACGGCTTTTTTCGCTTCGATATTAGTCAAAATTTCGTGTTCAAAAACATTCGGCTGAGTCTCAAAAGTATCTTCGATGGATTGAAAATTTGGTTGGCGATAGATTTTTCGCACGCGGTCAATCAAACGTCGTCTGGCAATAAGTGAAATAAAGGTTACTTCCGAAGCCTTTGTTTCATCAAAACGCTCGGCATTTTGCCAAATTTCCATAAAAACTTCTTGCACCGCGTCCTCAGCATCTTCGGCATTGCGGGCAAATTTTTTGGCGATTGACCACACCAAATTTCCGTAAGCGTTGATAAAGTCTTCAAAAGCATTCGGTTCACCATTGGCAATGCGCGGTAAAATTGGGTTATGTTTGGTCGAATAAAGGGCTGCGTTCATCGTTTTTTTTCCTCGAAAATAAAGTTTGTAAATTGCTGCTCACCCCAATACGCGAAATTCCAACGCGAAAAACACAACACTTGCTAAAAAAATTTTGGATTTTTTTCAAATAGCTGTAAAATCAGCTTAAAAATGAGTGTTCCAACGGATGAAACGCGGGAAGTAACGCGGCTTTTACAAAATTTAAACGAAGGCAAGGGCGAGGCAGTGGATGAATTGATACCGCTGGTCTATGCCGAATTGCGCCGTTTGGCGGCTCATTATCTCAAAAGCGAGCGCGACGGACACACGCTTCAACCGACCGCGTTGGTTCACGAAGCCTTTCTCAAATTAGTCGAGCAAGAAACAAACTGGCAAAATCGCGGACATTTTTTTGCGATGGCGGCAAATCTGATGCGGCGGATTTTGGTGGATTATGCCCGTATGTATAAGGCGGAAAAACGCGGCGGGACGGCAGAAAAAATTTCGCTGGATGATGCCTTTGTCTTTGTCAAAGAAAAACCTGCCGAGATGATTGCACTCGATGAAGCCCTCAAAGAATTAGCCAAGATTGACAAAAGGCGTAGTCAAGTGGTCGAATTGAGATTCTTCGGTGGTTTGAGCAATGAAGAAATCGCGGAGGTTTTAGGCGTTCACGTCAATACGGTGGTGCGCGATTGGAGTTTGGCGCGGGCTTGGCTGAAAACGCAGATTTAAACCCTTAAAATTCCAGATTTCAAATTAAATCTGGAATTTGGAATTTGGAATCTGAAATCAAATATGTCCCCTGAAAAATGGCAGGAAATTAGCAAAATTTTTAACACCGCACTTGAATTAAAGACTTCTAAAAGAATGACTTATTTGAATGAAGTGTGCGGCGATGATGCTGAATTTCGCCGAGAAATTGAAGCCCTTTTGGAAGCCAATGATGAAAAAGACAGTTTTATAGATTCGCCAAAAGTCAGTTTATCCGTTTCAAAAGAACAACCAAGTTTTAAAAGCGAAGAGAAAATCGGTTCGTTTCAAATTATCAAAATGTTGGGCGCAGGCGGGATGGGCGAGGTTTATTTGGCAAAAGATTTGCGCCTCAATCGCAAGGTCGCCCTAAAATTTCTCACGCTTTCAGACGATAATTCTAACAAGCGATTCTTGCGCGAAGCCCAAGCCGCCGCCGCGCTCGAACATCCCCATATTTGCACGATTCACGAAATTGCCGAAGAAAATGGACGCGAATTTATCGTTATGCAATATGTCGAAGGCGAGACGCTTTCCACTTGTATTAAAAACTCTCCGCTACCGATTTCTGATGCTCTGGAAATTGCGATTCAAGTCGCCGATGCGCTTGCCGAAGCTCACGCCAGAGGCATCATTCACCGCGACATTAAGCCTGCAAATATAATTATTTCAACAAATAAACAGGTTAAGGTGTTAGATTTCGGCTTGGCAAAAAAAATCACATTTGATGCAACGGAAAGCGAATCAAGTTTTAAAACTTTACTCAGTGCGCCCGGAATGATTCTTGGCACGGTCAGCTATATGTCGCCCGAACAAGTCCGCGGAAAAGAGGTTAATCATCGAACCGACCTTTGGAGTTTGGGCGTGCTTTTGTATGAAATGGTTTCCGGCAAAACGCCTTTTTCGGGCGAGAATACAGTCGAAAAACTCGCCGCCATTCTTTACCAAGAGCCTCAGAAAACAATTGAAACACCAGCCGAATTAGTAAAGATTTTGGATAAATCTTTGCAAAAAGAGTCAAGTCAACGTTATCAAAATGCAAATGAGATGATTGAAGATTTGCGACATCTCAAGCAAGAATTGGATTTTGAAGAACAGTTGATTGTTCACGTCACAAGTTCCACGGATGAAACGGGCATCGGCGAAAAAATCAGTCAATATCTTTCCGAACACCCGACCATTGAAATCAAATCGTTTCAGTCGCCCCCAAAGCAATTTAGTTGGAAACAGATTGCATTGATTATTTTTGCGGGTTTGATGATTATTTTTGGCGGGTTTTATCTTTGGAAATATTACCAACTCAATCAGGCGCGTCAAAATCTTAAAAAAGCTGAAGAATTGGCGGTAGCGGAAAAGAATTTTGAGGCTTACGATTTGGCAGTGCGGGCGGAAAAGGTTTTGCCGAATGATGAAACTTTGGCAAAAATAATGCCAACCATTTCCGATACTTTGACGGTTACTTCTGAACCACAAGGCGCAAAAGTTTATCTCCAAAGATATGCCAAAAATGCTGATGGAAAATATCCTAACCGTGAATTTATTGGCGAAACGCCTGTTACTGATTTTCGAATTGCTCGCGGACAATATATCTTGCAGGTCGAAAAAGATGGGTTTGCCAAATTTGAACGGACGATTTCGGGCATTATTCCGCGAGTTGGCGGCTCATTTATCGCTTCTCCGCCGGTTCAAATTGAGACAAATTTGATTGAATCCGCCAAACTTCCCGAAAAGATGGTTTTTGTTCCAAGCGGTGAATATAGCCTCGTCAACTGGTCGCGTCCGACTGAGAAAAAAGTCAATCTAGGCGGCTATTTTATTGATAAGTTTGAGGTGACAAATGCCGAGTTTAAAGAATTTATCAATGCAGGCGGCTATGTCAAAATGGGTTTTTGGAAAGTTCCTTTTGTCAAAGACGGCAAAACAATTCCATTGGAAGAAGCCTGTCAAATTCTTAAAAGACAAAACCGGATTACCCGCTCCACGAAGTTGGACAAATCAAACTTTCCCCGATGGAAAGGCAAAATTTCCCGTCACCGACATCACTTGGTATGAGGCGGCGGCTTATGCAGAATTTCGCGAAAAAAAATTGCCAACCGTTTTTCAATGGGAAAAAGCGGCTCGTGACGGGGCATTTGATCCGCGTTACAACGCGATGCCGTGGGGTTTTATCAAGCAAGGCGAAAGCACCGATAATCGCGCCAATTTTCGTGGAACGGGAACGGTTGAGGTTGACGCAAATTCTTATGGAATGAGTCCTTTCGGGGCGTTTAATATGGCTGGAAACGTCTCGGAATGGAATCTTAACCAAAGTCCTGAAGGCTTTGTGACAAGTGGAGGGGCGTGGACTGATTTGGCATATTCCTTTGGCGATTATGGCGAATACCCGGGGTTTTATACCTCAAATCGAATTGGTTTTCGATGCGTTTTGAATTCTCCCGAAGCCAAAGGTGATGAAGGCGGACAAATGCTTCCGCCGGCTGAAACGCCTGATTATCAGCCCTCAAGCGATGCAGAATTTAAGACTTGGCTGACGCATTATGAATACGATAAAAAGCCGCTCAAAGCCCAAGTTGTTGAAAACAAAGACGAAGGCGATTGGACACGCGAAAAAATTACTTTTACCGGCGAGGGTGGCGAATCTGCCATCGCTTATCTTTATTTGCCAAAAAACGCTGCTAAACCTTTGCAAGTCTTGCATTATGTTCCGCCCGGCGATGTGGTGCGCGGAATTCGTAGTCTGCCGGATTCGGTGGAAATGTTTGCTGCCCCGTTTATCAAATCTGGACGCGCTGTTTTCGCCGTGGTTTTGAAAGGCTACATCGAACGCCCGTTTCCAACTAATTACAATCCACCCGAAAATTCAAGTGTCGAATTTCGCAAACAGATGGTCAATTGGATGACGGATTTACGGCTCGGAATTGATTATTTGGAAACGCGGGATGATGTTGATAAACAAAAAATCGGGTTTTTAGGGATTTCAAATGGGGCAAATGTCGGATTGGTATTGACTGCAATTGAGACTCGTTACAAGACTTTAACCTTTATCAGCGCAGGTTTGGAAAAAGATTTTCGCACCCGAATTGCCGAAACAAGTCCGATAAAATTCGCCTCACAAATTCGCACGCAAAAGTTTTTAATCAACGGGCGGTATGACGAAACTTTTCCATATAATACTGATGCCAAACCGCTTTTCAAACTCCTGCGTGACCCGAAAAAAATTGTCACATACGATGGCGGACATATCCCAACGGCTGAGTTTTATGCTCCGGCGGTCAATGATTGGTTTGATGAAACACTTGGGAAAGTGGCAAGGTGATGCGGGGATGCGGAGAAAGGGCGAAAGGAAGACGAGGAGCGAAGGGCGAAGGGCGAACTGCCACTGCTACTGCCACTCCCGCTAATCCTGATGTTCAATCTTTAACCTTTCAATTTTAATCGCTTTGCCTGTTTCCTCATCAATTTCAATCAAAACCGCACAAATCCAAATATCGCCGGTTGAATGATCAGCCCGCCGCGATGGAAATTTGGTAAAACGCTCAATCACATGGTCTTTGTTCATTCCGATAACACCCGAATAACTTCCGGTCATTCCAATATCGGTGATATACGCCGTTCCGCCACTCAAAATGCGTTCATCCGCCGTTTGGACGTGCGTATGTGAGCCGACTACTGCCGAAACTCGTCCATTCAAAAACCAACCCATCCCGTATTTTTCGCTGGTTGCTTCGCAGTGCATATCTACCAGCCGAATTTTGAAATCATCAGGAATTGCTCGCAAACATTCATTTGCAACCCGAAACGGATCATCCACCGGAGGCATAAAAACTCTGCCGAGCAGATTTAAAACGGCAATTTTATGACCGTTAATTTCGCCAAAGAAAAGACCTTTACCGGGGGTGGTCGGCGGATAATTAGCAGGACGCAAAAGCCGAGGATTTTTTTCGATATACGGAATTACTTCGGCTTTATCAAAAATATGATTGCCGGAGGTCATCAAATCAATTCCGCTGGCAAATAGTTCATCGGCAATTTTGGGCGTAATCGAAAAACCACCCGCCACATTTTCGGCGTTCATGGTGATAACATCCGCCTGATATTTTTGGCGTAAGTCTCGAATTCTGGCTAAAATCGCTTGTCTGCCGGGACGCGCCACGACATCTGCAATCATCAAAACATTCATAAAACAATGATAAATGATAAATGGTGAATGATAAATGACTTAACATTCACCACTCACCATTCAAAATTTAATAAAATGGCTGAGAAGACCGCCTAAGTCGTGTTTTCAGTTTGAATTGAACCTATATCTCTACAGGTGGGTGACCTTTTGCCTTTTCAGACAAGTGAGCCGCTTACTCCGGCAAATCTTTAACTTTGAAAGATTGCACTGCAAACGGCATTAGTCTCCCGTAAATTCAAATGTTGGCTCAATTATCTTGTTGAAAATCACAAACTAAGCAGAAATTTTCTCAGCCGTGAAATGATTGTAGCACAACGCGAAAAAAGTAAAAAGTAAAAAGTAAAAAGTAAAAAGTAAAAAAATGCTGAATAATTTTGCTCATATCAACATTTGAAGACAACGACTTTTTGACTTTTTCCTTGATTTACTGTTCGGTTTCAATTTCCTGTTGTGGCACGGGGTCTTTTTGTTTGAGAAATTTATCCAAGATTTCGGCACATTCGGCACTCCGCGAAGCGAGTTGAGCGTCTGTATTTTCTAGCTGGCGTTTGAGTTGATGGTATTCATCGGCAATGTGGAGAGCGGCTAAAATGGCAACTTTAAGCGAATCAACGGTAAAAGTTCCTGACGAAATTTCGCGCATTTTGCTATCCACATATTCCGCCAGACGCAAAACATATTCATTATCGCCATCGGAACGAATGTTGTAGGTTTGATTATAAATTTCAACTCTGATTGATTGTGCAGTTTCGTTTTTCACTCGGTTTCCAATCATAATTTCATCTGTGCAAAGCTTCGGCAACCTCCGGCTCAATGACCGTGATTGCATCAAGCATTGCCTCAATTTTTAACTGAATGGCATCGCGTTCACTCATCAGACGTTCGATTTTTTCTTCCAGACGAACTTTTTCGTCCAAAAGAGAATTGACTTCGTGCCTGAGTGAATTAGTTTCACGCTCAAGTTTTTCTTTTTCTTCACGCATCTTTTTGGCAAACTCGATGGTGAGATAGATTTTATCCTCAAGATGTGAAAATTTTTCCATACCGGATAGGTTAGACATTTTTTTCTCCGCAAGCAAATTTTTTTAGGTGAAACAGCTAGATTATGTTCAGAAATGCAAAAAACTTCAAGTGATTTATGAATAAATTTCTAAAATCTTTGCTTTGCACCTAATTTTGTTTCGATTTCAGCCAAAATTTTAGCGTGAATTTCTTCAACTTCCGCTTCAACCAAAGTTCTTTCGTTTGACCGATATTCGAGCCGAATGGTGACGGAACGCTCATCATCCGCCATTCCTTTTCCTTCGTAAACGTCAACAAACGAAACATTTTGGCACAATTCAAAGCCTTGAATTTCAACAGTTTGCACAATTTCTGCAAAACTCCTTGAGCGTTTAACTAAAAGCGAAACATCGCGCACAATGGCAGGGAATTTTGACAAAGGCGAATAGAAAACGGCTTCCTCTTTTTCGGCTAGAAGAGTTTGCAAATCAATTTCGGCGACAAAAACAGGCTGACGGAATTTGTAATTTGCAGAAATTTCATCGTTAATTCGTCCAATTGAGCCAACAGTTTTGCCATTGAACGAAATTTCGGCGGCTTGACCATTGCGTAAATGCTTGATGTTTTTAGCTTTGTAGTCAAGCGAAGGAACGTTTATCGCATCCAATGCCATTTCCAAAGCACCTTTGGCATCGTAGAAATCAAGTTCGCGCGACACCATTTTTCTGCCTTCCAGAATCTCTCCGCCGGTCAAAACCAAGCCGAAAAGTTCTTGTTCTTTTGGCAAATCCGTTTCGTTTGAGGCAGTTGCAAAAACTTTTCCAAGTTCAAAAAGTTTTATGTCTTTGCGCTGATGATTAAAATTTGTCCGAACCGCATCGAGCAAACCTGAAAGCAAAGTTGGACGCATTCGCACCGCGCCTTCAATGATTGAATCTTGAAGCGTGACGAATTTTTCATCCGTCTTTTCATCAACTAAATTCGGGATAAGTTCAAATGTCTCATCATTTTTCGTGTCAATAAAACTGTAAGAAATTGCTTCATCAAAGCCCAAATTCGCCAATGCCTGACGCAAAGATTTTTTGCGAATTTCAGTTGGTTGATACTCACCCGCGCCAAATGCAGGAGGCAATTCTTCGCCAATTTTGTCATAACCAACGTGACGCGCAACTTCTTCGATTAAATCTTGCTCAATCGCAATATCGTGCCGCCAAGAAGGAACGGTGTAGATTTTTGATTTTTGATCTTTGATTTTTGATTCAAAACCTAATTTGTTCAAAATAATATCAGCATCGTTTGTTTCAATAGTTAAACCCGTCAAGGCTTTAATTTTTTCGTAGCGTAATTCGACTGAAATTTCGGCTTGTTTGGTCGGATAAACGTCAACAAATTCGCCTGCTTCTCCACCAGCAAACTCAATAATTAGTTCAGTTGCACGATTTGAGGCGCGAATTAGATTTTCGATGTCCACGCCGCGTTCAAAATGATGGCTGGCTTCGGTATTGAGTTTTAATTTGCGCGAAGTTTGTCGAATTGATTCGCGTTTGAAATAGGCGACTTCGATTAAAACATCGGTTGTTGCTTCGGAAATTGACGAATGCAAACCACCCATCACACCACCGACTGCGATTGGCTTTTCGGCATCGCAAATCAGCAACATATCTTCGGTAAAAGTGCGCTCAACTTCATCCAAAGTCTGCATTTTTTCGCCTGATTTAGCGCGACGGACGATGATTCTATTTTGGGATAACTTGTTGAAATCAAATGCGTGCATCGGATTGCCAAGTTCGTGCATTACATAATTCGTAATGTCCGCCACATTGTTGATTGAACGCTGTCCGATAGCTTCCAAACGCTTCACTAACCACTCTGGCGAAGGCGCAATTTTTACCCCATGAATCACACGAGCCGTAAAACGATGACATAAATCCGAATCTTGAATGGTTACGAGTCGAGAGTCGAGAGTCGAGAGTGATGAGATTGAAGCAGACTCTTGACTCTTGACTCTCGACTCTGTAATCACAGATAACTCTCGTGCAACGCCCAAATGCGAAAGGCAATCGCCACGATTTGAGGTCAAATCAATATCAAAAACAAAATCATCTTCGTGCGGATGAATTCCTTCAACCGCCAAACCGACTTTTGTTAAATTTTCCGCTATTTCTTGTGGAGTTAAATCTATTTCAACTAAATCTTTTAACCAATTGTAACTAATGTTCATAAATAAAATGGATAATGGATAATGGATAATGGATAATATTTTGGTCTAAATCAATCACAATACCTTCGCCAAAATTAGAATCGAAAATTAAATTTTAATGCAATACCTTCGCCAAAATTAGAATCGAAAAATTGATTTTTTATATTGATTTAATTGGCTTTGTATATATCAGTAGAAACAGCGTTTATAATTAAAATGAGGTCAGCAAAAAGCAGAAGTCTTTTTAATTATTTGCAAATTTTCGGTCAATTTTTCAAGCCTTTTATTTTCAACATTTCAATTTGTTGATTTCGCTAAAAATTGGCGAAGGTATTGCAATCAGCATTTATTATCAATTATCAATTTTCCATTTTCAATTGTCTTAGCATTCGCTTAAACCAACCGTGACCGCCAAACCGCCATCGGAGGTTTCTTTATATTTTGAGTTCATATCCAAAGCCGTTTGCCACATGGTTGCAATTACTGCATCTAAAGGCACTTTGGCTTCTGATGGATTACTTTGCAAAGCGAGTTGCGCCGCCATAATTGCTTTGATTGCACCCATTGTGTTGCGCTCAATGCAGGGAACTTGGACGAGTCCGCCAATTGGGTCGCAAGTCATTCCCAAGTGATGTTCCATCGCAATTTCCGCCGCCATCGTAACGTGCTGATAATTTCCACCTAAACTTTCCGCGAGTGCGCCCGCCGCCATTGCCGAAGAAACACCGATTTCAGCCTGACAACCGCCCATTGCCGCTGAAATGGTTGCGCCTTTCTTGAAAATTGCCCCAATTTCCGAAGCAGTCAGCAAAAACTTAAAGATTTTAACCTCATCATCCCCATCGCAAAAGGTAATAAAATATTGCAAAACCGCCGGAATGACACCCGCCGCGCCATTGGTCGGGGCAGTCACAACTCGTCCAAACGCAGCATTTTCTTCATTTACCGCCAATGCAAAACAACTAACCCAATCGGAAACATAACGAAAACTCTCGCCACCTTCTTTGATAACTTTCACCCAACTTTTGAAATCGTGATATTCGCGTCCGTTAAGCAATTGTTTGTTCAAATTATAAGCACGACGACTAACATTCAATCCGCCCGGCAAAATTCCATCGGTCTGACAACCTCGATAAATACAGTCGCACATCGCTTGATAAATGTGTAAAACGCCTTCAAACGTAGCCTCATCGCTTCGCCAAGCACGCTCATTTATTTTCACCACATCGGAAACATTTCCGCCAATATCCTCACAGGCTTCAATCAAATCCTTTGCCGTATCAACCGGATAGGGAAGTCTGATGTGTTCGCGTAATTCAAGCGATTCCCCTTCGCGGACGATAAACCCGCCACCGATAGAAAAATAAGTTTCTTTATGTTCGCCCGAATCGGTTTCGGCAATTATTGTCATCCCGTTCGGGTGATATTTCAAAGAGCGCAAATAATGAAATTCAATATCATTTTCGGGATTGAATTTAATCGAAAATTTTCCCGCCAAATTTAATTCTTTTTGCTCCGCGATTTCAGAAATGATCGGCATTATCGAATCAACCGGAATAGTTTCGGGATTCGCGCCAAGTAAGCCCATTTGAACGGCAATATCAGTTCCGTGACCTACTCCGGTTTTTGCCAGTGAGCCGTAAAGTTTGATTTTAATAGATTTGACTGAATCAAGCTGACTTTCTTCGCCAAGCCTTTCGAGAAAATTGAGCGCGGCTTTCCACGGTCCAAGCGTGTGCGAACTCGATGGTCCGACACCGATTTTGAACATATCGAAAACTGAAATTGATTCGATTAGCTTATCCATTTTAGAATTTCAACCTAAATCTCCGAACACAAACGGCATTCTTAGCCGAGAGTCTTCTGAATGCTGAAATAAACTGCTCAAAATATCAACTACTGATTTTGTTCTATCTCAACTAATTTTCAACCGTAACATCCTATCCAGGTGTCGGCAAACCCCTCAAATCTTAACAAACTGATTCCAATGAAAATTAAAGAATTTCGAGTGTCCAATAGCCCAGAATTCGTTAAATGGTATCAGGCATTTCCGATAAATCGTTTTCGCCTTCTAAAATCTCCGCACCGGCAGCGATTCGTTGCACCATTTTATCAAAAATAAAGAAATGGAGCGGATAAGAACCATACCAATACAAAAATCCGAATAACCCTTTCGGTGCAAATAGAGCGGTCTGGATTAACTGCGTTTTGCCGCCTTTCGGCACGGCTTCAAATTGCAGCCAAGCCTTGCCGGGAACCTTCATTTCGGCACGAAGAAGCATCAGACGGTCTTTTTTTAAATCTTCAACACGCCAGAAATCGAGTTCTTCGCCGATTAAAACTTCGGTCGGATGACGGCGACCGCGCGAAAGTCCGGGACCGCCGATGATCTTGTCCATCAAACCGCGCAGTTTCCACGCCCAACCCCAAGCCAGCCAGCCTTTATCGCCGCCGATTGACGTAAAACTTCGATAAACGGATTCGGGCGAAGCGTCGGTCAAAACGGAGCGAACTTCCTGAAAAATTCCTTCGCGGTCGGTCATTTCATATGTCGGTGCGTCATCGTCGCCGTATGAACCGCTCCAGCGCGTTTCGACGGCTTTTTCGTCAATCTTTGAAAGCGCGAGCGCGACGGCTTCGCGGTAATTCATCGGCTCGATTTCGGGAAAATATTTTTCGACTTTTGTCGTGTCCGCCAAAACCGGATTGATAATTCCTTTGACGAGCGGCACGGCGAGCGAATTCGGAATCGGCGTAATCAACCCGACCCACAAACCCGACAAAAGCGGCGTTAAAACCGGCACGGGAACGATTATCCGCTTCAAACCGCGCACTTCGGCAAAAATTTCCATCATTCCGCGAAACGGCAAAACGTCCGCGCCGATGTCCACCACGCCGAGTGGTTCGCGTTCCAATGCGGCGATTAAATATTCGATGACATTACGCACCGCGACCGGCTGAACTTCGTTTTTCACCCAGCGCGGCACGACCATCACGGGAATCCGTTCGGTCAGATAACGCACCATTTCAAACGAAGCCGAACCCGAACCGATGATCGGACCGGCGCGAAACTCGGTCGTTTTTTCTCCTTTGCGAAGAATTTCGCCGACCGCCGCACGGCTTTTTAAATGTTCCGAAACATTGCCTTCGGGAAGAAGTCCGCCGAGATAAATTATTTTTTCAACGTCTTTAGCGGCAAGCGCGAAATTTTCGGCAATCGTCCGTTCGCGCTCGGCAAAATCGCCGCCTTCGTTCATCGCGTGAACCAGAAAATAAGCCGCGTCCACGCCTTTCACGGCGCGTGAAATTTCCTCGCGGTTTTCCAGATCACCCGTAAAAACTTCAACTTTCTCAAACCATTTTCGCCCTTCGATCCGCCGCGCATCACGCACAAAAACGCGCACCGCATAACCCTTCTCCAAAAGTTTCGGAATCAGCCGTCCGCCGATATAACCTGTCGCGCCTGTCACGAGAATTTTCATTGATTTAACCGCTAATCTTCAACTTTAACACATTTGCCGAAAATCTGATTTGCCGTCACCCAACCGTTGATGCGCCCGCGATTGTTGCCGATTTGGAATCGTTTGCCTTGAATCGCCTTTATCAAATGCAAATATTCCCTGCCATTTACTTTGCACAAAACGATGTTGTATTTTTCGAGTGTTTCAAAATCTGCAATCGGCTCAACCGTGCAAAGTTGTCCCGATTCAATCTTGCCTTTCATCGAATTGCCACGCGGACGAAATGAAACCGTTTCGCCAAGTTTAAGTTTTGCAATGTAAGGAGTAGTTGCCCAGCCCATTTAGTCTATTCCAAGTTTTTTTAGCTCGCCTTTTAACTCTTTTAAATCTTCACCGCCATTTCCCGCGTAACGAATTCTACCTTCACTATCAATCAAAGCATAGTAGGGTAATCCCCAATACAAACGCTGATAAGATTTGTAAAAATTATCAGCTTTTGGGGAAACTCTAAGGACTGAATTGTCGAAGATGTTTAATTTGTTAATTAAGTTAAGGGCTTGTTGTTTTTGTTTAATAGTATCTGTGTTGAAATAAATTACAGGTAATTTTCCTTCAATTTGTTTTACTTCTGGAATTTTAGCAATACAGGGTCCACACCACGAAGCCCAAAAATCTAAAAGAAAGGGTTTGCCATTGAATTCATCAGAGGAAAAAGATTTATTATTTACCAAAGTGAAATCAAATTTTGGAGATTTTTGAAAAAGTTTAACATTCTGAAGTTTAGTTTGGTTTAAGGTAAGAGAACTACCGTCTTTGGCAAGATTTGAAATTAAATAATTCTTTCCGCACAATTCAATTATTTCATCTGTGATGGCAGACTCATCTCTATTGGAGATTTTACCGTCATTATTTCTATCAATAATAAGATTGGTGCCGTTTTCTTTGTGAGTAAAAACACCATCGGCGTTCTTATCAATTATTAGTAAAGGGATTTTACAATTATTTTTTGAAAAAAAACCTTTCATAGAATAGTTAGGTCTAATCCTAAAAACATCAACTTTTCTATCTTCATCCCTTTCAACAATAAATTCATATTCATGAAAAATTGTTTGTTTATTTTTAGTTTTAATCGGCAGTTTGATTATTGTTGTAGTATCAATTCCAATTCCGAATGATTCATCATTTGAGAAATTTCCATCATTGTTTTCATCAAGTGTGATTTTGAAAAAATCAATTTTGTCTTTTGAACGTTCAATTTTAATCAAATTTCCAATTGATGATTTAGTAATAAGTTGGGGATTATCAAAAGCTAATTTATCTCCCCAAATAGTTGCCTTTATTGGATTGTTTGGTTTAATACTAAGTGTTATCTTTATTACATTTGTCTGAGCAAAAACAACGATTGAAGTTGTTAAAAACAATACAAAAAGCAAAAAAGTTGATCTCATAATTACTCTCCTCACCTAAACTGCTCCAAAAACCTCACATCGTTATCGAACATATACCGAATATCGTCTAAGGCATAGATCAAGGCGCGCGTTTTTTGAATTAACCTTGTTCTTTCCATTCCAAATTTACTCCATCAAAAACTATCGAAAATTCATTCAAAACATCGCGTCCTAAAATTCCGGTTTCGTCATCAATCGGACAATATTCGCCCGTAATCCTTTTGCCAAGAAAAATCACCTGTAAAAAGTAAGCCTTTGAAATGCTTCGGCTGTCGTCGAATCCGATTAAATTGACATTTTCGCCGGACGGTTCGATTTGAAGTTTTTCGACAACCGACAAGGGCAACAGCGAAATGTCTGCGCCGGTATCAAGAAGCACCACGATGTTTTCGATTCGCTCGCCGGTAATTACGTTTCGCAACGCGATTTCGGCAATCGGCGCGGGCGGCTCGAAAGTTTCGTTATACTTCATCATCAACCTCGATTTTTTTTACAAATCTCTTGGCATCCGCTTTGTTTGCAAGGCGTGGACTCATAATTTTCTTAACCGTCTCGATTGGCGGAACGATGACATAAACTTTTGTTGATTCGGGCAATTTTATATCCTCGGTCAATTGAATCTGACCGTTTTTGATGATTCCTTCAATAGTCGTGATTTGCATAATTTTACCTCCTAATCATTTTACTTAAATTGTTCCAAAAATCGCACATCATTATCAAACATATACCGAATATCATCCAACGCATACATCAAGGCACACATTCTCTCTAGCCCGAAGCCGAAGGCGAAACCTGAATAAACTTCGGGGTCAACATTACAGTTTTTCAGCACATTCGGATGCACCATTCCGCAACCGCCGAGTTCAATCCAGCCCGAACCTTTGCACGGACGACAACGCTCGCCTGCAAAAGTGCCTGTGCCATCGCATTTGAAGCAGGAAAAATCGAATTCGGCACTTGGTTCGGTGAAAGGGAAATAGCTTGGGCGCATCCGAATTTTGGTGTCTTTGCCAAACAAACGGCGTAACCATTCGGCGACTGTTCCTTTCAGATGAGCCATCGTAATTCCTTTGTCCACGCACAAACCTTCGATTTGGTGGAACATCGGAACGTGAGTCATATCGGGCGTGTCGCGCCGGAAAACTCTGCCCGGAGCAATCACCCGCAGAGGCGCACCGCGACGTTCCATTGCCCGAATTTGGACGGTTGAAGTTTGTGAACGCAACGCCAACCCCGTGGTAGTGTAAAAAGTGTCTTGCGATTCGCGCGCCGGATGACCTTCGGGAATGTTCAGAGCCTCAAAATTGTAATAATCCGTCTCTATTTCTCGGTCATCTTCAATCGCGTAACCCATTGAAACAAAAATGTCTTCGATGCGTTGGCGCAACAAAGTCAACGGATGTAAATGCCCGACTCGCGGACGGCGAGAGGGAAGCGTGACATCAATCGCTTCTTTGGCAATTTTGGCTTCGGTAATAAACGCTTTGAGTTTGTTTTCAACTTCTTCAATCGCTGAAACTATTTCGCGTTCAACTGATTGGACGAATTGTCCAAACTCGCCGCGCTGTTCGGGCGAAACTTTTCCAATTAGCTTTTTAGCATCGGCAATCTGTGATTTTTTGCCCGTATGTTTTACTTTGAATTCCGCCAATTCGCGTTGCAAATTTTCGGCATCAGCTAGATTTAGGCTATCCAAATTCAAATTTGAAAAGCGTCCAAAATCTTGATTGAACGCTTCACGGATTTTCTCTACTTGTTCTTTCTGCTCGTTCATTTATTGTTCGTTTGCCCAAATTCGGACTTCTTTAACCCACTTGTTATAAATTTCGTTTAAGCCTTTTTGTAAAAATTGCGTTGCTTTTTCGCTGGATAAAAACGGAAGCGCAATTGAGTCTTTTGATTGGTTGATATTTTTCGCCAACAAGTTTGAAAAACTCTACTTTTTCGCCTTTAAAAAGCCAGATTTCTGATACGCCCAATACCGCATAAATTGGGAATTTGTCGAGCGAAGGGCTGGTTACGTCAACTTCAATAACCAAATCAGGCGGCGGGTCTTGGCTCAAATCTAAATCTAAGAGACCACGAACTTTGCTTTCGTTTTTGATATAAAAGCAAGAATCCGGCTCCACGCCTTTAGACTTAGCACGCTTACGAAAAGTTGTAGAGCGAAAATCTTTGAAGTTTATATCTTTTTCAAGACAAATTGTTGATACTAAACCTGACAAAAGACTAATTGGGACTTCGTGTTTTCCTAAAGGCACTTCAACCTCCAAAACTCCATTGTCAAAAGCGAAATGAAGGGCGTTTGAGTCTTTATATTCTTCCAAAAGTTGTTCATAGAAATCCCAACTGATGCTTTGCAAAATCAGTTTTTGATTGATTGCCGAATGCGCGATTTCTTCTAATGAAAATTCAACTCTTTCCATAGCCCAATTCTAACACAACAAACTTTTTACTGAAAACAAAAAGCAAAAGGTAAAATTGATAACTTTGCCTTTTGCTTTTTTAATTTTGACTAAGAGTAAGCCGCTACCTTTGGTATTGGTTTCAAATTACCAGACCAAAGGTAAAAGTGACAAATAAACTAAAAACTCAAAAAACTGAAGAGCGGACTAATACGCTTTCCCTTGAGAAAGTGTGCATTAAAATCAGAACGGGAGCGGTAGCGACTCAGTAAAACCGCCCCACTCACTACCGTTCGGGGTTTTTCCCGCACCATTCTTCCATCCCAATTTTTTGAAACTGCCACTCTTCACCTCGCCGAATTAGTTTGTGGCACAAAATATGCTAAGTAATTGCGGGAAACTTAATCAAACCCTTGATTAAATCCCTCAAATCCAAGCAGTTAAAAGGATTTGCAATAAATCCAAGCGAAGTTTAGAAAATCCCGGGTAATTCAGATTGACCGATTTTGTGTTGTTTTGAATAAACTACTTTCCAAACTAGCTACTAAATTGAAAAATTTTTACGCTCACCCGAACCGGATATAGCGATATGGTTAGTAAAAAAGAAGAAATTATTAGAGTAATGCTCATTGATGATGACGAAGAAGACTATTTCCTCACAAAATGTCTGTTCGATGACTTCAAAGATAATCATTACAAATTAGAATGGACAATTGATGGTAAGAAGGCTCTGGATGTAATCAAATCCGGTCAGCACGATGTTTATTTACTTGACTATCGGCTGGGAAAATACGATGGGCTGGAGATTCTGCGTGAGGCAATTGCGGGCGGTTGTACCGCTCCGATTATCTTGCTGACCGGACAAAACGATAAAGAAGTTGATTTGGAGGCGATGCAAGCAGGAGCGGCAGATTATTTGGTCAAAGGAGATTTTGAAGCTCCATTGCTGGAAAGGGTAATTCGCTACAGTATTCAACACGCCCGTTCGCTCGAAAAAATGCAGACATCGGAAATGAGGTTTCGTTCGGTTATTCAATCGGCGAGCGATGCCATATTTCTGGTCAATTATTCGGGAAGTATTATTTTGTGGAATAATGCTGCAAAAAAGATTTTTGGATACACAGAAAAGGAAATTCTGGGGAAACCCGCAACGCTTTTGATGGGCGAAAAATATGCCCGCAAGGCAACTGAAACTGGATTGGGAAAGACAATGGAACAAATTCTCGCGCCATTGGCGGGAAAAATAATTCAAGGACTCGGAAGACGAAAAGATCAAAGCGAATTTCCTTTAGAATTAGCCGGCTCGATTTGGGAAACCAACGAAGGGTCTTTTTACACGGCAATTATTCGGGATATTACCGAACGCCAAAAGGCAGATGAATCCTTAAAAGCCAGCGAAGAACGCTATCGGGATTTATTTGAAAATGCAAACGACACCATCTACATCCACGATTTGCAAGGGAAATTTATCTCTGTTAATCAGACGGGTGAAAAGATGTTTGGTTATACCCGCGAAGAATCCTTGAATTTAAACATCGCCCAAATAGTTGCTCCCGAAGAATTGGAGCGTGCAAAGTCACAGATTGCGGCGAAGGTTTCGGGACAAAAATCTTCCAGTTATGAACTTGCGTGTATTCGAAAAGATGGGCAAAAAGTGACTTTTGAAGTAAATAGTCGCGTGATTTTCGACCAAGGACAACCGGTGGCAGTTCAAGGAATTGCCCGTGATATTTCCGATAGAAAAAAAGCGGAGGCAGAGCGGGATCGTCTCTATAATTTTTCCAATGATTTGCTGGCAACCATCGCTTTTGATGGAACTCTTCTCCATATCAATCCGGCTTGGGAAAAAATTCTCGGTTACAAGACATCGGAACTTTGCGGTAAATCCATCAATGAAATAACTCATTACGATGACCAAGCAACTAACGAATTAGAAGCAAAAAGATTATTTAAAGGTCAGAATGTTTCATATGAATCGCGTTTGCTGTGCAAGGATGGTTCGCATCGTTGGATCTTATGGAATGTCACGCCAATCGTTGCCGAACAAATCTCCTATGTGGTCGGGCGAAACATTACCGAGCGCAAAATCGTGGAAGAAGCCTTAGAATACAGTGCTTTATATGATACTTTGACAAATCTGCCAAACCGCACGCATTTTATGAAATATCTTCAAGACGCAATTGAAGGTTATGAAAAGGACTCAAATTGCGGGTTTGGGGTGCTTTTCCTTGATCTCGACCGTTTCAAAATTATCAACGATGGACTGGGGCATTTGATTGGCGATAAACTTTTGGTGGCGATTGCGGATAGAATCAAATGCGTTTTGCGTCCCGGGGATATTGTTGCCCGTCTCGGTGGTGATGAATTTACTCTACTGATTCATAATGTCAAAGCCGTCGGCGATGCCACCAAGGTGGCGGAAAGAATTCAAAAACACTTATCCAAGCCCTTCAAATTGGATAATTACGAAGTTTTTTCCTCTGCCAGTATCGGAATCATCATTTCGGATGAAACAAAGCGCAGTCCTGAAGACTTTTTGCGCGACGCGGATTCGGCGATGTATCGGGCAAAGGATTCAGGCAAGGCTCGTTACGAGATTTTTGACCAAGAAATGTATGTCCGCAATATGAATTTATTGCAGGTCGAAACTGATTTGCGAAAAGCAATCGAACGTAATGAGTTTAGAATTTATTATCAGCCGATAATTTGTCTGCGAAGCGGTGAAATAAAGGAATTTGAAGCCTTAATTCGCTGGGAACACCCTCAATATGGCTTGATTCCGCCGCAAGAATTTATTTGCATTGCCGAAGAAACGGGTTTGATAATTCAAATCGGCGAATTGGTTTTGAAAGAAGCGTGTCAGCAAACAAAATTATGGCAAAATACTTTTCCTCATCGAAAAAATCTTGCCATCAGTGTCAATCTTTCAACCAAACAATTGATGCATCCTTCTTTAAGCCCACAAGTTAAGGAAATTTTGGCGCGAACAAATCTAGCTCCTAATTTTCTGAAATTAGAAGTAACGGAAAGCACTGTTATGGAAAACAGCGAAACGGCATTAGATGTCTTAAATGAACTAAGCTCGCTGGGCATCAGTTTTAGCACGGACGATTTCGGGACGGGCTATTCAAGTTTGAGCTACCTACATCAATTTCCCTTTAAGCGGATCAAAATTGACCGAAGTTTTATAGGAAAAATGGATACTGATCGAAAGAGCGAAGCGATTGTCCGCACCATTCTGATGCTCGGTGAAAATTTGGGAATCGAGGTAGTGGCGGAAGGAATTGAAAATCAAGCTCAGTTAGAAAAATTACAGTTGCTTGGCTGCATAATGGGGCAGGGTTACTTATTCTCAAAACCGGTTAATCAAAATTACGCAAAGAAATTACTTGAAAATGGTTTTCAAAGGAAAAATTTCGTTGAAAAAACTTTCCCTTTTCCCGAATTTGATATGAATAATGTAATTCAAATCGAAAACTTTCAATAGAATTCTCGAAAACGCTTCTAATCGGGCAAGTTTTCGCTCAATAATTTAACGATATTTTCGCCCATAATTTTAGCGATTTCATCTTCGTTAAAACCTTCATTCAAAAGAGCTTCGGTTATCAGAGCCGCACCGCTGGTGTCAAAAGGAACTCTCACTGCGCCGTCAAAATCCGAACCGAGTCCAACGTGTTCGACACCGATGATATTTGCCGTATGACGAATTGCTTTGGCAATAAACTTTGCATCTTCGCCACAAACAGCAGTTTCCCAAAAACCGATTCCGACCACTCCGCCGGTTTTAGCAATCGCTTTGAGTTGTTCGTCCGACAAATTTCGGTTGTTGTCGCAAGTGCCTTTTACGCCCGTGTGCGAGATGACAACGGGTCTGGTCGCCATCGCTAAAACATCCTCAATCGTCTGTTTAGAAGCGTGCGCGAGGTCAACCAACATCCCTTTTTGCTCCATTGTTTTGACCATTAACTTTCCTTTTTCAGTCAAGCCATATTTTTCCACGCCGTGCGCCGAACCACCCATTTCCGTATCAAAAAAATGCGATGGCGACATCATCCGAAAACCTGCATCAAACAAAACTTGCAAGTTTTCGACCTTGCCGTCCAAAGCGTGTGCGCCTTCGATTCCAAGCCAACCGCCAACGATTTTTTCAGTTTTTCGTCTTTCGAGAAAATTTTGTAAATCTTTTTTCGATTTGATGACAACCAGTTTTCCGTTGGAGTTTTCAGCAAATTGATGAAGTTTTTTTGCTTGCCAGACAGCTCGTTTGGTCAGCGAGGAAAGATTCTCTAGCGGTTGCATTTCTGAAAGGGCAAGCCAAAAAACATTGTCAGTCTTGTCATCGTTATGTTCGATATTTAAACCTTTCGGCGTTTTGGTGACGACCGTAAATGCTTGCAGAGCAACATTTCCCTCAAACATCCGGGGAATATCAACTTGTCCGATCTCGTCTTTTTCAAGTAAATTACGTTTCCATAAAAGCGAATCGGCGTGGAGGTCAGCAACTAGAAGTTTTTTGTGTAATTGTTTAGCTTTTTCCGAAACCGGATAAGGTGGCTTGTGAATGACCTGATTCATCGAATTGGCAATATACGATGGTGCAAACCCGAAAAACACCGTCAGAAAAATTACCAGCAAGATAACTAAAATTAAAGAGAGAATTTTTAGAAGTTTCTTCATATTTTCACCATCAAACCTTTTTTATTCGATTCTCTCGCCGCGTCCAAAACCCTTTGCACAAGTAAACCATCAGCAAAAGTAGCAGCGTGTTTGATTTCGGTTTTGCCTTCACAAATTGCATCAACAATTCTCTTTGCAAAAGCAACGAAACCGCTCGGAAACCCTGAATTAAAAATTCCGTCAATTGATTTTTCCAATTCTACATCAATCTTTGTCCAATCGCTCTCGCCCGCTTTGGTCAACAAAATTTCGCCCAAATACAAAACTTTCAACGAGCCTTTGGTGCCGACAAACTCAATCGAATGTTGGTAATCGGGAAATTCGACCATCGAAAGCGAAACGTTTGCGGTTGCATCTTCGGTCAATTCGCTGTCGTCAAAACGCAAAATCATATTTGTTTCATCATCAGTTGTAACTTCTCTGATTTCAGCATTTGCATCCGTTCTTTGTTTGACGTGAGTCTGCAATTGACAAAAAACATCGGAAATATCCGCACCTAAAAACCATTGCATCGTATCAATTGCGTGCGAACCGATTGCACCGAGAGTTCCGCCGCCTTGAGTTGCATCCGACCACCAATTCCAAGGAACATTTGCATCACCACGCTGTGCGTTACGAAAGACATATTTGATGTGGCGAATTTTTCCGATTTCGCCATTTCTGAGCATTTGAAAGGCTTTTTGTCTGCCGTTTTGAAAGCGCAATTCGTGATCAATCAGAGTCAATACATTTTTTCCTTTTGCCGCTTTACACATTTTTTCGGCTTCCGCCACATTCATTGCCATTGGTTTTTCGCACAAAATGTGTTTGTTGTGTTGGAGTGCGTAAAGCGTTTGTTCACAATGAAGATTTGGCGGAGTTGTAATGCAAACAAGGTCAACATCTTTGTTTTCGATAGTTTCGCGCCAATTATCGGTAAAATGTGGAATTGCAAATTCTTTGGCGGTGCTTTCTGCATTGGCAAGGCTTGCGCTGGCAACCGAAACAATTTCAGCGTTTTCACACATTTGGAAGGCAGGAATTTGCACCTTGCGCGCAAAACCTGTTCCGATAAATCCGAGACCGATTTTCTCACTCATTCCTCAAATTAAAACACAAAAAAGTGCAAGGCTTCAAAACACCTCACACTTTATTCGTTCAATTCGAGAATTTCTTACCGATCCGCTATCCCCAAAACCAAATTTTCGGCTTTGGCTTCCTCCAATTTGTCACCGTGACGAAGGTAATTTTTGTAAATCACTTCTTCCAAAGGGTTGATATAGACAATCTTTGCCTTAACCACATATTCCGCCAGCGAGGTTCGTTTGCCGATTCTTTGATAACGCTCGCCGATTATTTCGAGATCGACCTTTCCGGCGGGAAGTTCAAGTTCGACATCAAGAATTCGTCCTTCGCCAGCCAAATAGGTGTCATCAAATCGAATATAGGGAGTCGTAAATGAAATATAATCTTTGCCAAGTTTAAGAGTCTTGACCTTTAAAATCGGCATTGATTCTTTGAATCGAAGTTCTCCGGTTTCCAAATTTCGGATGGCTTCGCCTTTATTGGGTTGCACGGAAATCGAAATAGCTAAATCAGCTTTACGCTTCCATAAAAACAGGTCTGAAACAGATTCGTTCACTTGTTTGACAAGTGTCGTCAGCATATTTTTCTCCTCACAGAAAAGAAACAAATTACACGGGTTGAAACTTTATAAAACTTTTTTGACAAAAATGCAACAAAGAAAAACGTGAGAACCTAAAATTCTCACGTTTTTCTTTTAAATTATTGCAAATAGACTAACTTTTGGTTGCTTCCATTTCAAAAATCTTGGTTTTGCCCTTTTGGACTTTATTACCAAGCCGCAGATATTCGTCATAAATCTCTCGCTCACGCGGAGTCATATCTAAAATGGTGGCACCGATTAAATATTTATTGACAGAAAGATGTTCACCAACTTGCTCGTATCGTTGTCCAACAATTTGCATCATCACTTTGCCGTTTGGTAAATCAAGTTCGGCATTTAAGACTCTGTTTTCACCCACCAGATAATATTCACGAAGACGAATTGAATCAACCAAAAACGCAATCCCCGTAGCACTCAAATCTTTGGTTGCACCTTTGATGCAAAAAACCTCGCGTTTCATCGTCAGTCGTCCGGTATTATTTTCCGGCACAAAACTGACGTTAATCGGTAACTTGCAAATTACGCCGCAAAGTATTCATTCGGCTCATTTGACCGCGAAGAGTTGAAACCAAGTTACGAATTATGTTTGCCATTTAGGATTACGTCGGAAGACATTACTGCCATCGTCGGGGGGGTTGTTATTTATTCTTATAAACCTTTTTTCAAAAGTTTTCAACACTTTTTTACAATTTTGTTGATTATTTTCATTACTTTTTTACAATTTTGTTGATTATTTTCATTTTTTTAGTGGTTTTCCTTGATTATCATCGGATTTGAGCCGCGTTTTCTTATCCGCCCCGTTGAATTCCAAGAGAAAGGAAAGTTTGCCTGATTTGCCATAAACAGCGGGTTCAGCCGTTGCAAAATACTTTTTACCATCCGCCGTCACCGAAATTGTAAAACGATAGCCGGTTGATTCAGTGCTTTGCACATCCAGCGGCAAGAGACTCATTGAAACGAGGGTTGAGAGATCGGCAAACGAGCCATTATTTTGCATCGCATAAACGGTTTGGGCTTTTGCAATTCTTTGCATCATATTTTCCGCTTCGACGTGATGAATATCCAACCGGAGCGTAAAGAAATAGTTTTTGCCCTCTTTTTTGGCTAAGTTTTCGGCATCGGATTCTGCAATCAAAAAGACCCAAGCATCTTTTTCGAGCCGAAGGCGAAGCGTTTTGAGTTCCAAATGTCCGGTTTCATCATTCGGAAGTTTGGCGGTCACGGTTGCCAAATTATTAGTGATAATTTCGCCGTTTATTTCAATTTCTGTCGGCACTTGGTTTGCCAAAGGTTCAAAATCAGTGCTTAAATCTTGCATTTCGGCATCGGTTAAACCTTCGACTGCAAAGCGCAAATTGGTCATCATCATTGCTTCTTTAAACTTACGCTCGCGCAAATTTTTGTAGAAAATGCGAATCGTATCGGCAGGCGAGCCGCTGGTGATTTGAATTCTACCTTTGGGAACTGAATTTTTTGTGACGAGGGGTGATTTTTCTTCGGTAGTTTTAGTTTCAACGGTGGTTTTATCGCCGGATACCTCTTCAGCATCTTTCGCAGAAACGGCACAGCCATTGATTAAAATAAAACTTAATAACAGGACGACTAATTGTAGAACTGATTTGGTCGAAAATACTTTGATTGACATTACTTCTTCTCCAAGAAATTTCGTAGATTTGATAGGGGTTAAAAAAGATATGAATCTTGCAGGAAACGTGCTTTTTGAGCATTAAAAAACACGCTACGGAGATTATAGCGTGTTTGTAAAAAAATGCAAAACAAGTTTTGCATTTTTAATTATTTTTCTTACCCGTCAAAAGCAATTCCCGTCCAACGTAGTAAAGTATCAAAGCTAAAACGCAGAACGGAATCATTGCAAGCCAATCGGCGTTTGGACCGTCAAAAAACGGATTGCTTTTTGCCGCCCATTCTCCGAAACTATCTTGAACCGCTTTCAAACTAGGTGCTACCGCGAAGATGGCAACCAAAATTCCGGCAATTGCGCCACCCGCGATATATCCCGAAGCCATCAAAACCCCGTTTGATTTATCGGTTTCGGCGATGATTTGGTCTTCCGTCAGATTCTTTTTGGCGAGTTTGCGTTTGAGATATAAATCAACTGCATAGCGAACCATTCCGCCCGCAAAAATCGGCGCAGAGGTCGAAAGCGGCAAATAAAGTCCGACCGCAAAAGCTAATGATGGAACGCCCGCCAGTTCGAGCATAATCGCAATCATCGCTCCGATAACCACTAATCCCCACGGCAAATCTTGTCCCAAAACGCCTTTGATAATGTAGCTCATCAAGGTTGCTTTCGGTGCGTCATAGCGTTCCAGGTCTTTGCCCGTGTCGTCTTTTTTGATCACGCCATTGATACCAGGATCAACAAAATAGACGGGTTTGCCTTGGGTATCAACAAGATATTTGCCGATTTGAGCGACCTTTGGATCGGTATTTTGCCAAACTTTGTAATCGGTCGCGTCGCTCAAATGTTTGCCACCGGCTTTTTCCGATTTGAATTTTCCACCATCACGGAAAAGTTTGTCTTCGGTAACTTTAACATTTGCTACGGGCGAATTTACGTCAACTTTTTGGTAATAAGTCCGCGAATCATTTAAAAAGATGAGCAGCGAGCCAAGCACCAATGCCGAGGCGAGTGCACCCACTAAAATTGCGATTTGTTGTCGCCAAGGAGTTCCGCCAACCCAAAATCCGGTCTTCAAATCTTGCGAAGTTGTTCCGCCATTGGAAGCCGCAATGCAGACAATTCCGCCGATGGAAAGAGCCGTTACAAAATAGGGATCGGGTGCAGTCCAACCTAAAGCCAAGAAAACTAATGAAGTTATCAAAAGCGTGGCAACCGTCATCCCCGAAATTGGATTCGATGAAGAACCGATTTCACCCGTCAAACGCGAAGAAACCGTGACGAATAAAAATCCTAAAACGATAATCAAAATCGCGCCTAAAAATGAAACAACCGGATTGGTGAAAACGCTCAAACCGAGTTGCGGGAAAAGCATAATCGCTGCAATCAAACCGATAATTCCAACAACTACCCATTTCATCGAAAGGTCTCGATCTGTGCGTGGCAAGTTGGCAGTTTCGTCACTCGCGCTTCCGCGCAAATCTGCCAGTCCGCCTTTCAATCCGTGCCATATCGTCGGCAGACTGCGAGCCAAAGAAATCATTCCCGCCATCGCCACCGCCCCCGCGCCGATGTAGAGAATATACGAACCGCGAACCTGACCAGCGGACATTTCGGCAATCGTTTTACTCAATTCGGGCGCAACGGGTTTGCTGACCGCTTCACCAAAAAATTTAATCATTGGAATCAGCACCAGATATGACAAAACGCCCCCGCCGACCATCAACCCGGCAACGTAAGGTCCGATGATATAGCCAACGCCGAGCAAGGTTGGATCGTTGTCGAGTTCGACCTTTCCGCCTTTCAGGACATTATCGCTCAATTCCTGTTCGGGCGTTCCTTTCCAGAAGAAGAAAACCTTCATCAAAGTATTGAAAATAAAGCCAATGATAAATCCGATTGTGATAATTTTGCCGCCCTGCAAAGCCGCGTCATCAGTTTCGGCATTGCTTCCTTCGTGCGACGCCTCCCGCGATTCTTTCGAGGCTCCTGCTTTTAAAACTTCGGCGCAAGCAGTTCCTTCGGGATATTTCAAAATGCCGTGTTGATCTTTAATCAACGCCCGACGAAGCGGAATCATCATCAAAATCCCGAGCAGTCCGCCCAAGACGGCAACCAACATGACGCGAGTGATTTCCAGATCAAAACCTAAAATCATAATCGCGGGCATCGTCACGCCCAGCCCGAAAGCGATTGATTCTCCGGCACTTCCTGCTGTTTGCATAATATTGCCTTCTAAAATTGTGGCATCACGCACCCCAACTTTAGAAAGCAGGCGAAAAAGCGTAATGGCAATCACCGCGACCGGAATCGAAGCCGAAACCGTCAGTCCGACTTTTAAAACCAAATAAAGCGATGACGCGCCAAAAATAATGCCGAGCAAAGTTCCGACAATCAACGGCAATATCGTTAATTCACGCAAACGCGATGCGTTGGGAATGTATGGTCGAAAATTCTCAAGAAATGGATTCTTCATTGGAAAAATCTCCTTTTAATCTTTATTAGGGGAAAGTTTTGTTTGAACTTGCGTTAATTTAACTTGGAATAGTAGGTTGTGGCAAGTCTTTTTCCTCAAAGAAGCAAAATCAGGTTGAATTTATTTTTGAGTTTCTCCTTCTTTGATTAAACCTTAATCGCTATAACACATTTTCATTACCCGTTTGACAATATTTATTTTTTGAGGTTAAATGAATTCGAGAGGTGGTCTAGTCCACTTCAATATGTCTTTTAATTATTCAAAAGTAAAAAAAATAGAGATTAAAAAAATTGACAAATTTGTCATTAAACTTGCGAGGGCTAAACTTTATGAAACGTCTGATAAATTTAAGCATTTTGCTGATAACGCTTTCTTTTTGTGCAATGTTTGGGGTTGGAAATATCAAGGCTCAAACTATTACAGCAACACTTTCGGGAACTGTCTTCGATCCAAATGGAGCGATTGTGCAAGGCGCAACGGTGACGGTTACTTCTAATGAAACTGGGTTGTCCAAAAATGTAGTATCAAATGCCGATGGGCGTTATACCATTACATTTTTGCAACCCGGAACTTATAATATTAAGGTTGAAAAACAAGGGTTTGCGGAAACTACAACCCCAAATATCAAACTTGAAACCGGACAAAGTGCTTCATTGAATTTGACTCTGCAGGTAACTGCGGGACAAGTTGCGGTAGATATTTCAAGCGATGACCAAACGCAGTTATTAAATACGGAATCGTCATCATTGGACACAACCATTGAAAATAAATTGGTTGAAGACTTACCTACCGGAGAACGAAGCGCATTGGCTTTCGTTAATCTCGTGCCGGGAACAATTGATGCCGGATTTGCTCAAGCAAGAGGCGAGGGCTTAAATGAAAATGGTAACGCGCAGGGTCCAATTGGTTCACCTGGTAACCGCAATTTTTTTGATTCTAACTTTTCGGTTAATGGCGGGCGTTCATCAACCAACGATGTTTTATTAGACGGGGTTTCGAACACGGTTGGCGATTTTAACGGTGTGGCGGTTTCACCTCCGCAAGATTCTATTCGTGAATTTAAAGTCGTGGCTGGTTCATACCCGGCTGAATACGGCAGAAGCGGGGGCGGAGTAGTTTCAATTTCTACCAAATCTGGCGGAAAGCGATACAACGGGGCATTATACGAATACTATCAAGACGGTAATTTTAACGCCAACGGTTGGCAAAGAAATCGTCGCGGACTTCGCACCAACGGTTATCCGGTTTTGCCACGAGTTGATATTTTACGTCATCAATACGGCGGAACATTTGGCGGTCCGATGCCGTTCTTTAACTTTGGCGAAGGTCCAGCCGGACAAATGTTTAAGAAACTCGACAAAACTTTTTTCTTCTTTAATTACGAAGGCAGATACGAACAAAATCCATTTAGTAAAGAATTGACGCTTCCAACTGCCAGAATGAGAACAGGTGATTTGGGCGAAGTGGCAAGTCAAATTTATAACCCATATATTGCGGGAAGACCTGCCTTTGCGGGAAACAATATTTCTACTTTGCCGATTTGCACAAGTGCAGTGAGAACTGCGGCTTGTCTTGATCCGGTAGCATTGGAAATGCTGAAATATATTCCATTACCAAATCAACCGGGATTGACGTTGAATTACATTTTTGACGGCAGAGCATTGTTTAGAAGAGATGTTGTTGCATTTCGGCTTGACCATACATTTTCGGAAAACCACAGCTTTTTTGCTCGGATGAGTTATGAAAAACGCTTTACCTCCGAACCAAACTTTTTTGAAGGAAGTGTTGCCAATAATGTTCGCACCGTAAAAGATACGTTTTTAAATCTTACTTTCAACGATACTTATGCCGTCACTTCGACTTTGATAAACAATTTCCGCTACGGTTTTACACGGGTAAAGGCAAATCAAATTCCTGAGAGTTTTGGGTTTGATCCGGTGAGTTTGGGCTTACCTGCCTATATGCGTGACAGAGCCGCATCGCTATTGTTTCCAGAGCTAAGTATTGGTGGCGCATCAAATGTTCCGGGGGAAATGACTTCGGGACAAATTGGCGGTTCAGGAAATATCAACCCGCGTGATACCCAAACTGTTGCCAATGCGATAACTTATCTCAAAGGCAATCACACAATGCGGTTTGGTGGCGAATATCGGTTGCTGAGATATTTTAATTACCAATATTTTGATCCAACCGGAAGTTTTACCTTTAGCCGAAACTGGACTGCCACGACAGCAGGCGTTGGTGGCTCGGCGATGGCTTCATTCTTGCTAGGATTGCCAAACACGGGAAGTCACGAGTCAGTTATTCCGTTGACTTTATATCATCATTACGGCGGTGCATTCTTCCAAGATGATTGGAGAATCACGAATCGTCTGGTCTTAAATTTGGGTGTGCGTTGGGATTTTGAAACCGGCACTGGGGAAACACATAATTTGATGTCAAACTTTGATTTGAATGCAAATTCTCCGTTGCAAGGTTCGCAAAATGTGAATGTGATTGACCCGTTTGTAGCGGCTCTGAATCCGAATGTCAGAAATAATGTCGGGCTATTGTCATTCGTAGAAGGCGGACAAACCAAAACGAATAAAGATAGATTTGCGCCACGACTTGGTTTTGCATTCAAAGTGAATGATAAAACTACGGTTCGAGGCGGCTACGGATTATTTTATGTGCCGACTTCGATTGAAAATCCAGCGGCGCAAGGTGTAGCATTCTCTACTAATATTCCGCAAGTTGCGAATACAACGACCAGCAATGCAAACCTCGGAGTTAATATTTCAAATCCATTTCCTGCCGGAATTCCCGCACCTCCAGGGACATCCTTGGGAAGCAGAACTCGTTTAGGACAAGCAGTAATTGCAGTTGAGCCAGTTAGAAAAAATCCATACAACCAACAATGGAATATTGTAGTTCAGCGCGAATTGGCGAAAAATACGGTGATTGATTTGGCATATGTCGGGAGCCACGGCGTTCATTTACCGATTCAAGGTCTTGAACTGAATGAAATATCCGATGCAGCTTTGGCGTATGCGCGACAAAATTTTGCTAATGCTGGAACTTGCCCGACAGTAGCTGTTCCTACCGCTGCATGTGCCTCTGTTGCAGCATTCTTTACTCAACAAGTTGCAAACCCATTTACAGGATTGATTACAACACCGGGCGCATCAACGACGGTTACCAATCCAACGGTGCAACGGCTTCAATTATTAAGAAGATTTCCGCAATATACGAGCGTCAACCTGTTCCGTCCGCATCTGGGTTCGAGCAAGTATCATGCAATGCAAATTAACTTGCAAAGACGTTTTACAAACGGACTGTCAGCCACGGCAAACTATACTTGGTCAAAATCTATTGATACTGGCGGAGTTGGTAACGGCGCGGCGTTTTTGGATGCAACGGCGGTGCAAGATGTCAGCAATTTCCCATTAGAATCAACGCTTTCGACACTTGATGTGCCACATCGGTTTGTTGCCAGTTGGAGTTATGAATTACCAATTGGAAAACGTAAAAAGTTTGGTAGCAACTGGAATGGACTCGCTCAATTTTTCCTCGGTGGTTGGCAAACATCAGGAAGTTTTACTGTCCAAAGTGGTGCACCAATTCCAATTACTGTAACCAATTCATATCCAAGTGGAGTTGCTATCTCCGGCGGAGTTCGTCGCCCGAACAGAGTTGCTGGAAGCACCAATTTTGATTTGGCGACTTCTCGAAACAACACTTTGGCGCAAGGTTCGTGGTTTGATCCGAATATGTTTATTGACCCGATTTATTCCGGCGGAACATTGGCAAATAATTTCTTTTTTGGGAATTCAGCCAGAACTCACAGTGATGTTCGCCGTGATAATTACCGAAACGTCAATCTTTCAGTGTTGAAAAATTGGTATTGGGCAGAAGGTAAACAAAAATTCCAATTACGAGCAGAATTCCTAAACGCTTTTAACTGGGTAGTTTATGGAACTCCTGTTTCTAATTTGAACATTACTGGCGCAGTTGGATCGGCAAACAATAATACGCTAAATTCAGCGAATCCTTGTTTTGCAACTCAACAATGTTTTGGACAAGTTCGCACCCAAGGTAACACGCCAAGAAATATGCAATTTGTGGCTCGTTATTCGTTTTAATTGAGACACGGAGACACGGAGACGCGGAGACAGGGAGAAAATTCCCCGCGTCCCCGCGTCCCGTAATCTCCGCGTCACTATGATACCAATCGGCTTACTCATAATTTTCGCAATCTTCGCCGCGCTGATGTTCACGCGCAAAGTTCCGGCGTTGCTTGCGCTACCCGCGATGGCGATTTTGATTGCGGCACTTGCTCAACTTTCTCCTGTCGAAATCCTAAATAACATTATCGCCAATGGTTCGGTTAAATTAGCCGCCGTTTATGTTGCCGTTTTTGCGGGTGCAATGATGGGCAGGGTGATGATTCAGACCGGAATTGCCGAAGAAATTATCAAACGGGCGGCGGAATTTGGCGGGGATAAACCGTTGATTGTGGCGTTTGGTTTGATGATTGTGACGGCGATTTTGTTCACGACCTTGCAAGGTTTGGGCGCAATTATCACCGTTGGTTCATTGGTTTTGCCGATCATGATGAGCCTTGGAATTCCGCGCAAAATGGCGGGAACTCTGTTTTTGTTGGCGTTTGCGACGGGCTTTATTTTCAATCCGATACTTTTTACGCTTTATCGGCAACTTTTGGGATTGAAAGACGCTGAACTTTTACCGACTCAAGTTTCAACTTTCGCCTTTATTTTGTTGGGTTTAATGGTAGTAATGGTGGTAATTTACGCTCTTATTTCCGCCAAACGCTCCGGCGAAGTTTTGTTGATGTCCGCGAGTTCAACCGAAGATTTGTTGAAGCGCACCAAACAAGTTCCGTTAATTGCTCTGTTGACTCCGTTTGTGCCGTTGGCGTTGTTTTTCGGCTTCAACTATTTTGGGCTAAAACTAGATTTTATCGCGGCATTTATCATCGGTTCATTATTTGCGGTTTTATTGGTTGATTGGCGCAATGCAATCAAGACTCTGACGGCTTCGGCAATCAAGGGAATTGAAGACGGTGCGCCTGCCGCAATTTTGATGATGGGAATCGGGATGTTATTGAATGCGTTGAATTTACCCGTTATCAAATCATCGCTTGAGCCATTGATTAGAGCGTTGCCGTTTGATTCGCCAATTTTCTACATTTTATTTTTCGGCTTGCTGTCGCCGTTGGCATTGTATCGCGGACCGTTGAACATTTTCGGAATTGGAATCGGACTTTTTACGATTATGTTCGGCATCGGAGTTTTACCCGCAATCGCTTTACTTGCCGCAATTATGTGCGTTGTTCAAGTCCAAAACGTCTGCGATCCAACCAACACACACAACGTCTGGATTGCCAATTTTACCGGCGTGCGAGTCGAAGAATTAACCAAAGATACGATTATTCCAACAGTTTTAGTTTGTATAGTTGGGTTGATAATTTCGGCTTTTCTGTTTTTGCGATGAAGAATTTCAACACATAGAAACATAGGGAACACATAGAACACAAAGAGAAACAAGAAAAAATCTATGTGAAACCTATGTGAATTCTATGTTCCTATGTGTTGAAAAA
This sequence comes from Pyrinomonadaceae bacterium, assembly GCA_963779235.1. GTDB lineage: Bacteria > Acidobacteriota > Blastocatellia > Pyrinomonadales > Pyrinomonadaceae > JAIBCC01. The sequence continues at coordinate 306,866 of CAVZXI010000016.1, read as the reverse complement.
AAATATAAAGATATGCGTAAATTAGCTTTTTTATTCATCTTATTGCTCCCAATTTTAGCTTTTGCCCAAAAAGGAAAAGTTTTGAACGCCGCAAATGGTTTGGCAGTTGAATTAAACGGAACTGACGGCAATCGGAATGCTGACCAAATTTGGGTTTATTCACTCGGATTTTATCAATCAAATCCGCCGAATAATGCGGGAATTGATGTTTATGTAGTTGATAACAAAGTTGTCGAAATCGTTGACCGTGCCGGAGCGGTTTTCATTCAAAACAAACCTGATCCGGGTGCGATAAAAGTTGGCAAATATGGGTTTATAATCACGGGCAACGGAGCAGGCAGACGTTGGATTTTAGCAAATTTAAAAGTTGGCGATACGATTTCGATTGGGGCAAAAGGCGAACCGAAAGGCGAAGTTCCACCTGCCAAATCAATCCCTTGTTTTGAAGGCGCATATTACCGCAAAGCCGTCACGAGCTTTGACGTTTGGACGGGAATTGCGGGATTCGTCAAACTTGGCACGCCCAAATTTGACGAAGACCGCAAACGGCGAAGACAAAAACCAATATCTCGACAATTTCAGCGTTTACATGGGCGGAAATGCCGGCGGAGATTTTGAAGTTGACGCAGGTTTATCGTGGGAATTTACGGTTGACGAGAGCGGCAAAAAGAGCGAAAAACGCAACGCTTTTCGACCTTTCTGGCGCACCAAAACTTGGACAACTGCACCTGCTCAAAAAGAATTTTATTTTTATCCGGGCGAAACCGTCCAAATGGCGATTTTAGTCGCGGGACCGAAAAAATTGCGGATGGTTATTTCCAACGGCAAAGATAAAACTTTCCAAACCGAATTTGAAGCTGAAGGTTTTGCTGCGGATGTTCCTCGCCAATTCAAACGAGTCAACGCGATTGACCAATTTGGCAACGAAGGTAAAACTGTTTCTCCAACAACTGCCGAAATTACGGGCGCAGAATGGCTACAAACTGTTATTCTAAGAGGCGAAGGAGTAAACGCCAAACAGATCCCGATGACCGCCGAAAAATTTACCGATATGCGCTGTCCGAATGAAAAAAATATCGTTGTCAAACTGACAGAAAAAGAAAAAGGTGGCGAGAAGATTGACCTATTCGGAATGCCGAAATAAGTTCTGAGTTCAAACTTTAGTTTGCTTCTGACTAGCGAGCGAAGCAATGCGGGTAATCTCGAAAATTCTAATTTAAAACAACAAACTACTCCGCTTCGCTGGTAGTTGACAAACTAAAGTTTGAACTCTAAACGCTGTTATAATTCGCAATATGAACAAAATAATTTCATTAATCATCATTTTTACAATTTGCAGTCCAATTATTTTTGCCCAAAAAGTCGATAAAAAATCTGAAAAATGGGTTGAGAAAACTTTGAAATCATTGAGGTTGCGCGAAAAAATCGGGCAGATGATAAATTTCCGAATGTCGGGCGAATTTGCTAACGTCAACAGCGAAAAATTTGCCGAATACAGACGCGAGATTTTGGAAAATAAAATCGGCGGTTTTACGGTTTATCGAGGCGAATCAAACGCGATCGCAGCGATAACCAATGAAATGCAAAAAATGTCCAAACTCCCGCTGTTAATCGCCGCTGATTATGAACGAGGTTTACGGATGGGGCAACGGACGGGAACACCATTTACGACAAATATGGGCTTAGGCGCGACGGGCGATGTTTCCGCCGCATATCGTCAAGGCAAAATTATCTGCGAAGAAATGCGGGCAATCGGCGTAAATTGGCTGTTTGCGCCTGTCGTTGACATCAACAATAATCCCGATAATCCGGTCATCAACATTCGCTCATTTGGAGCAAATCCCAAAAAAGTTGGCGAATTCGGCGCGGCTTTAACCAAAGGTGTCCGCGAAGCAAATTGTCTCGCCACGCTCAAGCATTTTCCCGGTCACGGCGACACGGCAACCGATTCGCATATCGGATTGTCAATTGTCCCCATTGACCGCCAAAGGCTTGATGCAGTTGAACTTGTGCCGTTCAAAATGGCGATTGAAGCGGGTGCAGATTCGGTGATGACTGCTCACGTTGCTCTGCCCAAAATTACTGGTGACGAAATTCCTTCGACGTTGAATCCAAAAGTTTCAACCGATATTTTGCGAAAAGACTTAAATTTTAACGGCATTATTGTCACCGATGCAATGGAAATGGGCGCAATCAAAAAGACTTTTTCTGATGAACGCTCGGCAGTAATGGCGGTCATTGCCGGTGCGGATGTGGTGCTGATTCCGAACAGTTCAAAAGTTGCGATTGACACGATAGAAAACGCCGTCAAAAAAGGCGAAATTACCGAGGAACGCATCAACGAATCTGTTCGCCGTCTGCTGAAAGCCAAATATAAGTTGGGTTTAGCCGAAAATCGTTTGGTGGACTTATCAAAGGTAAATACCATTATCGAAAAGCCCGAAAACGTCCGCGAAGCCAACGCAATCGCCGAAAAATCAATCACGCTTTTACGCAATGAAAAAGACTTTTTACCGATAAACGCCGAAACTGCCAAAAAGACAATGTTCGTTGTAGTCGCCGCTGATGATGATTTGGGCGAAGGACAAACATTCATACCCGAAGTCCAACGACGAGTTGCAAACGCCAAAATCGCTAAGCTCGATCCGCGTTCAACTCAACCCGATTACGACAAAGTTTTGAGTGATACAAAAGGCTTTGAAAACATAATCCTAGCCGTTTTCGTCAAACGCGCCGCCGAAAAAGGAACAGTGAAATTGCCGGATATGCAGACAAATTTTGTGAACAAAGCAATTGCTTCCGATAAAAAAGTCGCTGTAATTGCCTTCGGTTCACCATATTTAATTCGCCAATTTTCCGAAGCTAAGACTTACGCCGTAACTTACGCAATCGAGGATGTTGCCCAATTTGCAGCGACAAAAACTCTATTTGGAGAAGTGAAATTTCAAGGAAAATTGCCTGTTTCAATTCCGAATTTATTTGAGATTGGAAGTGGGATTGTTAAATAAAATTATGCTGAATGTGTCTCACAAAAAAGTATCTCTTGAAAAAGACAGTTGGAAAAGAGAGGTCAAAAGCTTGTGTTGGAAAGGCGATGATTTAGTTGACCACATTGGACTCAACATATTTTCTCTAAATGGAGAATTATCATTTGGGAAGATTAGCTGGGGTAGTCTTTTGGATTCCTCAATTTCATTATTTGATGGAAATTATACGGTCTTATTTCAAAGATATGGAACAAAAGGACTTGTTTTAAAGGATGATGAGTTAATTAGAGAAATCAGCAGAAGTTATTATTGTGCAGAAGCCTACGAATTTCCAGTTGCTATTTTTACTTATAACAACAAAATTTGTTTAGCTCATTGCCCTGAAGAATACAATATTTTGGAAATAGAAGATTTTGTAACGGGCGAAAGATTAACGGCAAAAGGGCGTGAATCGCATGACTTTTTTCATTCCAGATTAGAAGTCAGTCCAAACGGAAAATATCTTTTGAGTGCAGGATGGGTTTGGCATCCTGTTGATATGATTGAGATTTATGATCTAACGGATATTTCAAATCCGCAATGGTTTAACCTCTATCATAATGAAACCTTGAATTTATTTGAGATAAACTCTGCTACTTTTTTGAACGACAAAGTTGTAGTTATAACGGGAAACGAAGAAGAAGAAAGTCAAAAGTTTATTTATTCGTATGATGTTGAAAAAGAAGAAGTTTTAACCAAGGCAAAACTATCGGAAGTTGCGGGAAACCTGATGGCGATTGATGAGAATTTTGTCTTAGGTTTTTTTGAACATCCTAAATTGATAAATATTTCAAGCGGCAAAATCGAAGAAAAATGGACGGAAATTGAGAGCGGAAAGCAAAACAGCAGTATCAAAGGTCAAGAAGAAAAATTTCCAATAATTGCGAAAGATCTTGCAAACAATCGTGTTGCAATCGCGAATAAAGATTTTATTCACATTTTGGAGTTCCATACAAATTGATTAACGAAGAGAAAAAAATCCCGAATTCCGAACCCCAAATCCGCAATGTCAGAGTTGGCATTGACGTTGGCGGAACATTCACCGATGTTGTCGTGGTTGATCACGAAACGCGGGAAGTGATTTCGCAGTTGAAAGTTCCGACCACGCACGATGCGAAAGAAGGAGTTGCGCTTGGAATTATCAATGCTATTGAACGTGCGCTTTCCGAATTAAATATTTCGCCTAATGATGTGATTTTTATTGCCCATTCGACAACGCAAGCGACTAATGCGTTGTTAGAAGGTGATGTTGCAAGTGTTGGAATTATTGGACTTGGGAAAGGATTAGAAGGTTTGAAAGCGAAAATTGATACGAAAGTTCCAACTATTGAACTCGCTCCGAATCGTTTTTTGAAACCCGAATTTGAGTTTATTAAATCATTTAGCCACAGAGTTCACGGAGAACACGGAGAAAAAGCAATCTCTGTGAACTCCGTGTCCTCTGTGGCAAAAATTATTGAAAATTTCAAAAATAAAGGCGTTGAAGTTGTCGTCACGTCCGAAGCGTTTGGCGTTGACCATATTGAAAACGAAGAAAATATCTCGCAACTTGCACGGGAACAAGGACTTTTTGCGACCAGCGGACACGAGGTTTCGCAACTTTACGGGCTTCGCACACGCACGCAGAACCGCAGTAATTAACGGCGCAATTTTGCCGAAAATGATTTATACCGCCACGATGACCGATGAATGCGTCAAACGCGCCGGAATCAAAGCTCCGCTGATGATTATGCGTTCCGATGGCGGCGTGATGTCGGTTGAGGAAGTTCACAGAAGACCGATTATGACGATGCTTTCGGGTCCGGCGGCGGGAATCGCGGGGGCGTTGATGCACGAAAGAGTTTCGGATGGAATTTTTATTGAAGTCGGCGGCACAAGTGCAGATATTTCAGTAATTAGAGACGGTCAACCGCAAACAAAATCGGCTCGTGTCGGCGGTCATCGAACATATCTGAACACTCTGGATGTGCGAACTTTGGCGATTGCGGGCGGTTCGATGATTCGTGAAAAAGACGGAAAAATCGTGGATGTCGGCTCACGTTCCGCACATATTGCGGGGCTACATTATGCTTGTTTCCAAAAGCCCGAAATATTTGTCAATGCAAAACTTATCCATCTGCGCCCGACAGAAAAAGATGCGGACGATTACACCGCAATCGAATGCGAAAACGGCGAAAAATTCAGTTTAACGCCAACTTGTGCGGCAAATCTTTTGGGAATAATTCCGAAAGAAGCGTTTGCATTTGGAAATGTTGAATCAGCAAAACTTGCGTTCAAACCTTTAGCGGACAAAATCGGAAAATCGATCGAAGAAACTGCCAAAGAAGTTCTCGAAATTTCGTGCCGAAAGGTGCAAAAACAAATTGACGAATTGATTATCGAATACAATTTAGATCGCAACACGGTTGAATTAGTCGGCGGCGGCGGCGGTTCTGCATCCTTAGTTTTGTTCACCGGCGAGTTGATGAATCTACCTGCAAGACTTGCAAAAAAAGCGGAAGTTATTTCAACCATTGGAGTTGCGCTGGCAATGGTGCGCGATACGGTTGAGCGAAATATCGTTGACCCAACGCCTGAACAGATTTTGCAAGTCCGCCGCGAAGCCGTTGAAGCCGTCTGCAAAATCGGCGCAGTTCCCGAAACTGTCGAAGTGCAAATCGAAGTTGACACCCGCCGAAATCTTGTGCGAGCAACCGCTTTTGGAACAACGGAACTCAAAAAAGAAGATAATTCGGTAAAAGTTCAAGGTGTTGACGACTGCAAAAATTCTGCGGCACGTTCAATGCAAATTGATTCGGAAAACGTCAAATTAGCGGGCGAAACTTCTGCGCTTTTCGTTTTTTCTGCCGAAAAGCAAACTAAAACATTTTTCGGATTGTTCACGCAAATCCAACAATTAGTGAGAGTTACGGACAAAACAGGCGTTGTTCTTTTGCAAAGACAAAACGCCGAAGTGATTGAAACGCAAAGTTGCCGAAACCGTCAAAAATTTGGAAGAAATCATCATCAAACTAACCGATTTTGGCGATGCGGGGCGCAGTTTGCCCGACATTCATCTTTTATTTGGCAGTAGAATTATCAATTTATCGGGCTTGGCGGAAATGGAACAGGCGATTGCGTTGGCAAATACTGAATTGGAAAATTTGCCGGATGATGAACGGGTTGTGATTGTAGCAACGGCGAAAAATTAGCCACGAACAAACACGAAATGTCACGAAAAAACTCTGTGTTCTCTGTGGCTCTGTGGTGAAAATATTTTGAAAAAATTACAAACTCAAATCTTAATAGTTGGCGGTGGAGTAGGCGGATGTGCGTGCGCGTTGGCGGCGTGTGAAGCTGGTTTGAACGTAATTTTAACCGAAGAATCTGATTGGATTGGTGGACAATTCACCTCGCAAGCGACTCCGCCGGATGAACACGGTTGGATTGAAAGTTTCGGTTGCACAAAGAGTTACAGACAATTTCGGGAAAAAGTTCGGGCAATTATTACAAGAAGATTTTTCCGCTCAAAAAAGAGCAAATAGAGAATCCGATTTTGAATCCGGGTAACGGTTGGGTTTCGCCATTATGTGCCGAACCGAAAGTTTTTTTGGCAATTCTCGAAGAAAGTTTAATCAAATTTATCGGCAAAGGAAATTTGCAGATTTTGACCGAAACTGTGCCGATTTCAGCCGAAACAAATGGCGATAAAGTAAGCAATGTCACGCTCTTTGATAAAAAAAACGGTGAAGAAATTTCGGTAACTGCCAAGTATTTTGTTGACGCAACCGAACTTGGCGAACTTTTGCCGTTGACCAAAACCGAATTTGTGACAGGCTCAGAAAGTTCACGCGAAACAGGCGAGCCTTCCGCCAAAGAAACGGCGAATCCCGAAAATGTGCAAGCCTTTTCGATGTGTTTTGCAATGTCGCATCACGCGGGCGAAGATTGGACGATTGAGAAGCCAAAAAATTACGAATTTTGGCGAGAATTTGAACCGAATTTAACGCCGAAATGGTCGGGTAAATTATTGAGTTTGACAGGTTTAAGTCCACGCACACTTGAACCTGTGCATTACAATTTTCAGCCGAATAACGAACCAAACAAAGCCTTTGCCGGATTGTGGACGTATCGCCGAATTTTGCACAAAGAAAATTTTGTTGATAGTGCTTACGATTCAGACATTACGCTGGTAAATTATCCGCAAATTGATTATTTGCTAGGAGATTTGTGTTCAATGGAAAATGGAAAATGGAAAATGGAAAATAATAAGTCCAAAGACCAAAGACCAAAGACCAAAGACCAAATTATTGAAGATGCAAAACAGCAAAGTCTTTCGTTTCTATATTTTCTGCAAACTGAACTTGGTTTCAAAGGCTTGAAGATTCGTCCTGATGTTGTTGGAACTTCAGACGGATTAGCGAAAATGCCGTATATTCGTGAATCGCGGCGAATCAAAGCGGAATTTACAATTTTGGAACAGCACGTTTCGGCAAATTGTCGTCCAAATCAGACGCTTTCGGAGCAATTTCACGATTCAATCGGCGTTGGATTTTATCGGATTGATTTGCATCCGACAGTTGGTGGCGATAATTATGTTGATGTCGAAAGTTTGCCGTTTCAAATTCCGCTTGGAGCGTTAATTCCTGAGCGAATGACGAATCTTTTGGCGGCTTGTAAAAATATCGGCACGACACATATCACCAATGGTTGCTATCGTTTACATCCGATTGAGTGGAATATTGGCGAGGCTGTCGGGAATCTTTTGGCATTTTGCTTTTCCAAAAATTTAGAGCCGAAACAGGTTAGAAATGATGAAAAATTACTGCACGAATTTCAGTCAATTTTAATCAAAAAAGGCTTTGAATTAGAATGGCGAAATGACCTAAACTTAAATGACGGCGACCCGCATCGTCACGCAATGTAATGTAAAAGGAAAAAATGGAAGGAGTTGATTTAGCAGAAAAAATTTATTCTGAATTTGGCACAAATTGTGTTTTTGAAATTGCGCGAAAATTAGATATTTCAATAGTTTATGAGAAATGGTTTCCTGTAACTTTGGGCGAATTTGATAAGAAAAACAGACGAATTACGGTTAATAAAAATGCACAATTTCCATTTGAAAAAATTATCGCGCACGAACTTGGACATTATTTTTTAGGGGAAATTGAACCGCATAGACACAGAGACGTAGAGAAAATCTGCGATGAATTTGCAGATGAATTGTTAAAATGAAACAATCCAAAATCCAAAATCCAAAATCCAAAATCTACCTCGGTGTTGATGGCGGACAGAGCCACACCGAAGCCGTTGTTGCCGATGAATCGGGTTGCATTTTAGGATTTGGACTTGGCGGTGCATCAAATCACGCTGAAATTCCGGGCGGACGTGAGCGTTTGAAAAATGCAGTAATTGATTCAGTTGGGGAAGCCATCTCCGTGTCTCCGTGTCTCCGCGTCACCGATTCGCATTTCGTTTCTGCACATTTTGGGATGACGGGCGGTGCAGATTATAAAGAGGAAATTATAGCCGAAATTATCAATGCTGAGATTTTGACGGTTGGACACGATGCGCCTACAGCATTGGCGAGTGGCACAAGCGGAAAATGCGGAATTGTCGTCATAAGTGGAACGGGTTCAGCAATTTACGGCGAAAATAAAAGTGGGGAAAAGGCTCGTGCAGGTGGACTTGGATATTTATTTTCGGATGAAGGAAGCGGATTTTGGCTTGCGACACAGACGATTCGCCTTGCAATTAAAGAGCAAGACGGCGTGATTGAAAATGCAGGTTTGGAACGATTAGTTTTGGATTATTTCAAAGTTGCAAAAATCCGTGATTTGACCACGCCTTTTTACAATGGCAAAGTTTCGCGTGACGAAATTGCCGCCTTTGCCCGAATTGTTCACGATGTTGCAATGAACGGAAACGAGGTTTTGCGCGAACAAATAAATTTCGGCGCAAATTGTTTGGTTGAAAATGTTGCGAGTGTTGCCAATCGTCTGCAATTCGTTGATAAATTTGATGTTGTCGGTGTCGGTGGGATGTTTCAAGGCGAATTGATGCAAAAATATTTTGTCGAAAGTTTGGCGGAAAAAGTTCCGCAAGCAAGTTTTGTCCAACCGCGATTCAAACCTGCGATTGGTGCGTTACTTTTGGCGTATCGTAATGCTAAAATTGAACTTAGCGAGCAGTTGTTATTAAATTTAGAAAATTCTCAGAATAAATGAGCGAATTGAAATCACAAATCGAAAATCTAAAATCTAAAATTAAAAATGGTCTGATTGTTTCGTGCCAAGCCCCCGCGAATTCGCCGCTTGCCAAACCCGAAATCATTGCCGCATTTGCACTTACGGCTGTCCAAAACGGCGCAGTTGGTGTGCGAATTGATTCGCCTGAACATATCCGCGTGGTCAAAAATATCGTCAATGTTCCAATCATCGGAATTTATAAAATCGTGACGAATGAAAGCGAAGTTTATATCACTCCAACTTTTGAATCTGCCAAACAAGTTGCCGAAGCCGGAGCAGACATAATTGCCATAGATGCAACATTTAGAAGTCGTCCAAACAACGAAAATCTTGCTGAATTAGTCGAAAGAATTCACGCTGAATTAAATTTGCCGATTATGGCAGACGTGGCAACTTTTGAAGAGGGAATCAACGCCGAAAAGATAGGCTGCGATTTTGTTGGCACAACACTTTCGGGTTATACAAACGAAACAAAGCACATCATCGAACCTGATTTTGAATTGGTCAAAAAACTCGCAACTCTCACAATTCCAACGATTTGCGAAGGTCGTTTGCGAAAGCCCGAAAATGTCGCAAAGGCGTTTGAATGTGGTGCTTTTGCAGTTGTAGTTGGAAATGCAATCACGGGAACAGATTGGTTGGTGCGTGAATTTGCGGGAGCAACTCCAAAAATTTCCGTTATCCAAAGTTATGTTTGAAAATTAACATACTTAAATTTTGATAACATCTTCTTTTGGAATAATTAAGCTACTTGAATTCACGATATCTAAATTATCGTCTAACACTTTTTTATGCTCTAGTTTTACAAACTCAGTAATGTCTTCAATTAAAGTAATCCAGTCGTTTGAAAAATTTCGTAGAGTTTCACCACGCAAACCAAGTTGGACGGCTCGACGTTCAATCTTTTTTCCATTTGGATGATGATCAGGGTCCCATTGAAGTCTAACCGTTGATTCCTGTAGTTTTTGTTTCCAATTTTCTTCTGTTTGATAAATATTTGGCTTAAATGATGAATGGATAGCTGAACGATAAATTTCAACAAATCTTTCGAGCGGAAACCAAATTGCCAAAATATGTTGTTGATGTTCTTTTGAAGCCCATCCCGCACGATACATCATCCAAAGAAAATTAGGTTTTATCCAACTCATTCTTTCAAAATTGTAATGACTTCCGCCAAATCTTTGATTTTCAACCGCGTAATTTGCAATTTTCGGATTGAACGCTTGATAGACAACAATTTGATCGTCTTGCACTTGACCAATAATATTTTCTCCACTTGTCGGCAATCTTTTAACTTGCTCAACGTATAACTCGGTTTGTAATTTCATAATATTGGCAAATTATCGCAAACCAATTATCAATAATCAATTATCAATTAATCAAGCTATTTTTTGTTAATCTGATCCGCCAAAACCGCCAACAAAATCACCACACCAAGTGCGATTTTTTGCAGATAAGGATCAATTCCCGCGAGATTTAATCCGTTGTTCAAAACGCCGATAAATATTGCACCGAAAAGGGTTGAAATGACGCTCCCTTTGCCACCCATCAGCGAAGTTCCGCCAACTACGACCGCCGCAATCACGTCTAATTCGTATTGCATTCCTGCGTTGGCAAGTCCTGCACCTAAGCGTGATGCAAGCGTGACACGCCGCGAGTCCGACCAAAAATCCATTCAAAACATAAACCCAAGTTGTGACGGATTTGACATTTATACCCGCCAAAAACGAGGCTTCCGAATTTCCTCCAATCGCGTAAACGTAACGCCCGAAACGAGTTTGCGTCAAAATAAACCAGCCAATTGCAAACATAATCAGCATTGTAATCACGGGAACAGGCAAGCCGAAAATTTTTTCACGCCCAAGAAAAGCAAAACCGCTTGGTAAATCGCTGACCGAAGTTGAACCGGCAAACTTATCGGCGATGATAAACGACAAACCACGCGCAATCGTTAAAACTGCCAGCGTAACGACAAATGGGGGAACTTTGAAACGGGAAATCGTGATTCCGTTGAATAATCCGCTGATCACTCCAATCGCAACCGCCGCGATAATTCCGATAAAAACTCCGCCGTCGCCAAAACTTTTGGCACAAATCGCTGCCACAATTCCCGCCACTGCCAACACCGAACCGATTGACAAATCAATTCCACCAGTCAAAATCACAAACGTCATTCCGACAGCCAGAATTCCTGTGATTGCAATACTTAGCGCAACGTTGATGAGATTATCAACCGACAAAAACTGCGGCGAAAGCATTGAAAAGACAATGACTTCGGCGAATATTGCGAGAACGATGATGTATTTTTGTAATTGTTTCATTTGCTCATTTGTTCATTGATTCATTGAAAATCCACAATGGTTCAATGAATCAATGAGTCAATGGAGAAATTTATTTGTCCACAATCTTGACCGGAATCGCCACAATCGCTTCGACTTTTTCGCCTTTCAAATGTTTGACAATCGTTTCAATCGTTTGTTTACCAATCAATTTTGGATCTTGGGCAACATCGGCTTTGAGCATCGTTTGGGCTTGGATCTTCGTCACCGCCTCGGGCGTGGCATCGTAGCCAACGATAATCAAATCTTTTTTGCCACGAGTTTCGGCTGAAGCCAATGCGCCAAGTGCTGAATCATCGTTAATGGCAAAAATTGCTTTAAGATTCGGATTGCCTTGTAGCATATCATCCGCCGCTTTGGTCGCACGGTCACGCACACCGCCACCGTTCAAAGTTGCGACAACCTTGATATTTGGGTGTTTCGTCATTTCATCCTTGAAACCTTTTTCGCGGTCAATCGTGGATTGAACTTCGGGTTGCCCGATGATTCCAACTTCACCACCATCTTTCAAAAGATTGGCGATAAATTCCGCCGCCATTTTTCCGCCTAACGTATTATCCGAAGCGATGTGCGAAACGACTTTGCCGCCGCCAGCCGAAATATCAGCCGTAAAAACTGGGATATTCGCCGCGTTTGCCTTCTCGATTGCAGGTGCGATTCCCTTTGAATCAGCCGGACAAACTACAATTGCCGAAACCTTTTGAACGATAAAATTCTCGATTTGCGATTGTTGTTTCGCCAAATCCATATCGCCCGATTGAACGATCACCTCAAACCCGTTTTTCTCAGCTTCTGCTTTCAAACCCGCTTCCAAATCTTTGTAAAATTGATGTTCACGGGTTAAAAGCGTGACACCGATTTTCTTTTTATCGGTTGAAGTTGTCGTGGTTGTGTTTGTCGAATTCGATGTCGTTTGCTGATTACAAGCAACGGCGAAAAGTAGCGTTAAAGTTAGTAGAATAAATAGTTTAAGTTTCATGGTTTTTTAAGTTTGAATCTTGGTTGATTTAATTTTTTACAATCTAGTTGGAAATCAATTTCTGCTTCAAATGTCCTGCCCCAAGGCAATGAAAAGTCAAAGTTTCTTACATCTTCACAAACGTAAGAATTAAAAAGAATATTTACAAGCGACATCAAATTCATTATTGGTCTTATTTCTTTTTTCACCCTTTGTGAACTGAATTCTTCAGTTGCTTTTGTTTCCTCATCATTAAATCGAAATACATTCCAATCTTTATCTCTGGCAAATTTTATTGCTTCAGGACGAACTATTGAATGATAAACATAATCATCAAGCAAACGATTCAACATAAACCAATGTTTGTCCATAATTGAACTCTTTCCAAAATTCGAGTTCGTTTGTTGAATTCTGCTTGTGGCATTGTCCATTTTTTCTGATTGAAACCAAATTTACTTTGAATAAGTGAATACAAAACTCCGTGTGGAAGTGCTGTCCCGATGGTATTTCCGGCGGTGTTCCACGAAGCGTAACCTGCTAGTCTTGAGAAAAGCGATTTAGTTTTTAATGCTTCGGTAAAATTAATGTCTGCCCCTTGAATTTCACCTTTTGGGTCAACATCTGCAACAATTACGCCTTTTCCAAGTGAAATTTGGCTAACAACATCCCCAACTCGCCTTTCATAATTCGTAAAAATTTCATCCCGAAATGTCTCAGCCTTCCCATTCTCAAACCTCGAAGCAAACACATAAAACAAAATATCTGCGTCTTTTTCATCAGCTACTTCCGTTGCCCCAACTGCTTTAATATGAAAACTTACAGTCTTGCGAAGTGGACGATCTTCGTAAGGCATCACTTGATCGGCGATTTTTTCATCGGAATAAATTGCTTTTATTTTCGGGCGATATTTGAATTTATCGGTCATTGTGCGAGCCAACAAAAGCATCGAAACTTCATCCGCACCAGGCTGAATTGCAACTTTTTCGCTTAGATTATTGGTTTTAACATATTCAATCAACTTTTCGCGGTCGGCAATGTGAACTCCGTTTGGCTTTGCGTCATCTTGCGATAAAATTAGGTAATCAATAACTTTTTCTTTGACCAAATCAACGGTGAAAAGATTCAATTTTAAGTCCCGCGCACGAGCTTTTTTGTATTTTTCCAACGCTTCGGCGGGAATTTTCTTTTCGAGTTCGGCAGTTTCCGCGCGTTTCGATTCATCAACCGAAATTTCCGCCCATTTTGCTAAATTGACTCGATACGATTCGTTGACGACATTGCCTGTTGGCGCGAGTCGCATAATCACGCTCGAACCGTAAATCGGAACTTTCGGCGCAAGTTTGCGAATTTCGCGGATAAATTCAGCACGTTTCACCGCCATTTCCGTGGAAGTTTCATATTCACGCATCGCCACCAATCCGCCGTAAGCCAGCATATCGAGCGAGATTATCGCCGCGTCAAACGATTTCAAATTTTGTGTCCGAATCCACTTGATAATTTCATCCGATTTTCCGAATTCGGAAAAACGTCCAAGTAAATTTCTCGGTGGCGTAACGACTTCGACATCACCGATAAGCCCCATTTTAACAGGCATTTGCAGACATGGCGGACGGTCATCAAGCGGAATCAGCAAGACTTTTGAAGTCAATTTAGTCTGGGCATTTGCAGTAAAAAATAAACCGCAGAGAGCGCAGAGAACGCAGAGAATTTTATTGAAATTTATCATAAATCTAAAGGATTCAATATTTTTAAGCCTTTGAATGCCGAAAAATCTCGGTCAGTTGTTGCTAAAGTTACGCCGTGTTCAATAGCCAGTGCCGCTAGATGTGCGTCCATCGTCTTCGCACCGACAATTTTTGTTTCAACCAAAAGCCTTTCAAAAATCGCCCAATGTCTTTCGGTTGGAGTCAAAATCCGCACATTTGGAAATGCCAACCAATCATTTACAAATCCGTGAACTTCCTCTTGTGTAAAAGCATCGGGAAAAATTCTTGGGGTTGTCGTAATCCGCAAAAAAGCAGTTATTGTTTGCCAAGAAAACGCAAAAGGTTCCGGCTTTGAAAATTGCTCGGAAAGCCAAATTTTGCATTCATTATGGAAAACAGCGTCTATGTTATAGGCATAAATCAAAACATTAGCGTCGGAAAGAATCATTTCTTCCCTCCAATTCGTCAAGTGTCTCTAACACCTCGCTGATTTTGTCTAAATTAAAGCCTTCACGAACTTTACCCAATGAGCGTGCTTTCACCTTAAACGGCTTCAATTTTTGCGGTTTTTCTTCCACCAGTAAACCTTTTCTGAGCAATGAATTAACTGCTTCTTTCAAGGTTACGCCTTTGTTTTTTTGCAATTCGGTTAAGCGGATTGCCACGTCTTCATCAATAGTTAGTGTTGTTCTCATAGCAAGAAAATTATATGTAATTGATGCTTTGATGTCTATAAAAAAGCATCAAAACATCAATTATTTCTTACCTAATTTATCAGCTAAATCTTCTGTCACCAACTGCGAAGCGAAAATTGCTAAACCGCTGTAATTATATTTCTTTTCAAGGTTTAAGAATCGCTCATCAAGTTTTCCGTCTTTGTAAAAATGCGTCACATAGAGTGTCAGCATCACTTTCATCGGCGGTTTGATGTCGGTGCGAAATTCTTTTGCCCATTTTTCAACCGTGTCAAAATTTGGGCTGTAGCACATCGGATAAAATGCGTTGATGTAGCCTTTGTTTGCCCAATCCCGCGAATCTTGCATTTTAACTCGGAGCGTGTTGGTAAAATCGGGGAAAACTGCAACGGAAATTTCCCAGTTCGGTTGTTTTTTCTTTACCTCATCGCTCAAAAGTTTGACGACTTCGGTTACTTTCAAAGTTTTCCAATCTTGCCATTTTTGCTTTTCTGCGTCTGTTTTCAACAGGTTAGCGTCTAATCCCGTATCTTTTGTAAATTGGCTTAACGCATCAGCCGAATAATCAAAAGGCGTTTCGGGATAGTGCAAAGGATACCGAATATAATCAAGTTGAACGCCGCCAAGTTTCGGATATTTGGCGACAAGTTCGCGCATCACGGCAACCAAAAGTTTCCGAACTCCCACGTGCGAAGGCGACATAAAAACCTTAAAAACATCGCGGTTTGCACCTTCGGCTTCGCTGACAACCAGATGCGAGCCTTTGTTATCCAAAACCATCCATTCCGGGCATTGTTTAAAAATCGGCGACTTGGAAACGTCCCCCAAATTCGTATTCCATTGATGAAAAATATGCATCCACGAATGAACCGACATTCCAAGTTTTTCGGCTTCGTCCAAATAAAACTGCAAAACATCGTAAGTTTCGGTCTGCCCCGCTTCATCCTTACGAGCGACGCCATAAGCAATCGAAAGCGGTCGCTGCGGAACAATTTTCGACGGATAAATCGCGTAACCGTCCCAAAAAGTTTCAAGGAAAATCGTGTCAAAACCTGCACGTTTCATCTTTTCGAGCTCGGTTTTAATATACTTTCGAGCTTCGATTGGATTTTTCCGCGTTTCAAAATTTGCGGTGACAAATGGTCTTATCCAAACAGCCTTCGATTGAGCAAGAACAGGGCAGATTAACCACAGATAGACACAGATAAACACCGATAATTTTGGGATGTTTAATCCAATTTTGTTTGCTCTTAAAAGTGATCTATTATTCTTTATCTTATTGCTAAATCTGTGTTTATCTGTGTTCATCTGTGGTTAAACCTTCTTATTTCGCCTTCCCATCCGCTCGCTTATAATCAATATTTCCGTTATACGCAATTCTGGCGATTTTCCAACTTCCTTCGGGCAAAACGCCTGTTTCAAATTTCAACGAAATCTCCGAATTTGGCGGAACGCTAAAGCCTTGTTCGCGTTGGAATTGCGGTTCGTTTGAATAAATTCCGCCAGCCCAGGTTTCGGGCGGAGTTATCAGAGCGACTGCTCCTTCAATCGTTTGCCGATACGGATTTTTGACGAAAACTTCTACTCCGTTTGCGGTTTGCACGGTTCGCCATTCGAGTTTATAAGGCTTGCCGACTTGCAAAACGTCTTGAAAAATCTGCTTGTCGTGTTCAATTCTCGCCTTTACCAATCCCGACGCACGTTCAAATTCTAAATTTCGTTTGACCGGAAAAGCCATCACGACAACATCTTTGACAAACGAACCATTCGGCTCAATTTCGTAAGCGATTTTGTCCGGCACAACCCGCCAATCTTCGGGAACTTCGAGCGTGATTTCACCCGAAATCTTGCGGTCTTGATAATTATTCACAACCTGAACTCGGATAGTGTTGGTCGTGATTCCGCCTTGATTATACGGATCTTCCCAAGCAAAACTCGAAAGATTTCCCATCTGCTCAACGGGTCGGAGCGAAACTTTCACCGCATCATTTCCAATCGGTGCGGCTCCCATATTGTGCATCCAATAACGCGAAAAAACGGGTTGGATTGGTTCTTTGGTGGTGTCGATAGGTTGAAAATTTTGTTGAACTTTTTTTAGTTTTATTTGTTCCGTTTCAATTTCAAAGGAATCCGCCGAAATACCGAAACTACGATTTGTATGTAGAGTAATTTCAGGAATTTTCGTTCTGTTTTCGAGTAAATTAATTCCTGCTCGACTTGAAACGTCAAAGCCTAAATTTACTTGAGAACTATTCTTTTTGCCCTCAGATTCATAATATCTGAAAATTATAGGTCGCTGAGTTTCATCTTTAATCGAATTAAAATTCGCTTGCGGATTATCTCCAAGTTTTAATGCAGATAAAATGAGTTTTGAGTTTGTTATTTCCAAAAAACTCTTTTCACTAGGCAAACTTCCATCGTGAATATCGGTTTGAACGGCAATCAGCGGATTGTTGAAATCGTATCCAACCTTGACCGTATCGGCTTCACGCCAATCTTTTTCGTGCGGATAGAGCGAATAAGTGAAAGTATGCGTTTTGTTTTCCGGCACGAATTCAAACGGTAAATTTACCGCTGGAAAGATCGCCGTGTGCGTCAAATGAAGCGTCAAAGTATTCGGATTTTCGAGCGAAACTCCCGCCGTTCCATTGTTTATTAACGCCACGCCATAATCGGGAACTTTCGGCAAATCTTGGTTCGGATTTGTTTCAACCGCAAAACTTTCTGCCGAAATATTCAACGCAAATTCACCTTTTGCAATCGGGGCAACCAAATTTTCTGACGCTTTTTGCACATCACCCGCAATCACCAAAACAGGCATTGCCGACCAACCTTCAGGAACATTTTTGTCGTAAAGAAAAAGATATGCAAAACCGTCTTTCGCTAATCTCTCGGCAAATTTCGCTTTGGTTTCAGCCGAAATAAGTTTGAAAAGCTCGGCTGTGTAAGTGTTTTGTTTCTCGTCACCTAGCGAGATTCTGAAATTGTGATACGCGATGTCGTCGTTCAATTTTTTCGGCATCGTCGAATCTTCAATCGTCAGATTCTTGCGGCGTTCTACATCGTTATCGTCATAGAAAGGCGTGATTGAAACTCCGCGTTTGATGAAATTTGATAGTAGATTTTCAGTTGCAGATTCAAAAACTTCACCGTGCGGACGAACTAACGCCGAAGGTTTAAATGGAACGCTCGACACAATCTTATCGCCCTCTCGCCCTGTCGCCCCCTCGTCGCCCCCTCGCCCGAAATTCAGATTCAATACCGAACCATACTCCGCCCAATTATTGACCGAATAAACCGGCGCCCCCGAAACTAGTTTGTCGGTATTCGTGCGAAAATCGAGAAATCCTTTGCTACCGTTTCTGACAACTGTGCCGAATCTGTCTTCCGTAACCAACGCTCCGCCGGAAAGATTGAGCGGAAAGTTGACGGTGAAAAGTTCGTTATAACCTTTGTAATCAACAAGTTCGGTTTTAAAATCAATTCGTTTGATGCCATTGCGAAGCGTGATTGTTTGGCGAAATTTCTGCATATTCGGCAATTCGCTCTCTAGAATTATTTCGCTATTGTTTGATGAAATTACTTTTGCAGGTTTTTCGGTTGAAAACTTTTTCTCGCCTGTTGTCCACATTTCCCAGGCGGGATAAATGACGTTTTTGCGGGTTAATTCTTCTTTCAAACTCGCAATTTCATTGCCAAAATGTCCGTTTGCTGTGTTGATGATTTCACGTTTGGCTTGTTTGTCATAAACGCTTGAAATTGCTCCGCCTTTCGTTTCGTCTATGGTGATTTTGTAAAATTCATTTTCAATGAAGTTGTTTATACTTGATGGTCTGGTAACTTGGACAATTCTGGAGTCATTTTTTTCACAAAAATAAGTTTTGTAACCAATTGATGGAATATCCTTTGCAATAAATACAATTTCCTTATTTGGTAGAATTGTATAAGTTACGATTTCTCCTAAATTGTCCCTGAGTGTAAAGTTTGTGTCCGACACTCTTAATCGAACCAAATCAGTTCTTTTCCAATTTACTGGATTGAAAACCACCACCGACCACCGACCACCGACCCCTGGCGACTTTGTATTGACTTGCTTTGCAATGAACTTGAGCGAATCGTCCAATGCGTCTTTGCTCAACTCAATTGCCTCACGATACCCTAAAACCAAATCCAAAAAAGCCGAATCGCTGGGCGTTCCCGTGATTGCATCGTGATGCGAGCCGAAAAATATTTGCCGCCACGCTTTGTCCAATGCCAAATCGGGATATTTTGCGCCGAGCAGATAAGCGATTGAGCTGAATTTTTCCGCATTCAGCGTGACATTTTCCGAAAGTCTTTGCCCGATTTTCAAATCTGAGCGAGCCATATTTACGCCAACGTGGAAAAATAATTTGTCGCGTGACGAAATCGGCGGTTTAACTTTTCCGTCGGCAATTTCTTTGTTTAATGCTTGAAAATAAAGGTCTTGAGCTTGTCCTGTTGTGCGAATTTGCGGATTATTCTGATTAAGCTTTTCGACATTTCCCGCAAGATTTGTCCAAGGTGGCGTGAAATCAGCCGCGTTTATTCGCAGATCGACGGCTGAACCGAAAGATTGAGCCTCCTTAAATCTGTTTTCCGTCATCTTGCGGAAATTATCGAATGTATAATTTTTCCCGCTTCCAAATCCCGAAAATGAATAGGCGTAATCAATTCGTTTATGCAAAAGTTTTGATCCATCTAACGCATAATCGTAAAAAAACGGCTGAAAACCTGTGATTTTTTTCGACCAAACAATTCCGTTAAACCCAGATTTTTGTGCAATTTGCGAGATTTGCGGAGCGTGTCCGAAAACGTCCCACAAGTGCGAGCGATTCGGCTTTTCGTCCGAAAATCGCTTTGTGCATTTCCTGTCCGTAAAGAATGTTGCGGATAATTGATTCGCCGCCGATTGTATTTTCGTTGAACTGATTATACGCTCCGCCCGAGCCAACTCGACCATCTTTCATGGCTTGACGCAAAAATTCGCGATCTTCCGGATGCGTGTCCAAATATGGTTTCAAATAATCGATTTCCGACAAAAAAACGCCATATTTCGGATCAGCTTTGAGCGACGAAACATATTGATTCATGTTCGCCAGAGTAACTTTTGAATAACCGCGTTGATCTTGCAAATAAACCGGATCAACGTGAAATCCTTCGAGGTAAAATATTGAGCCTGTTTGGTTTATCGATTTATACGATGCGGAATTTTCAGCAGATTTTTTATCATTCCAAAGCCGAATTGTCGCCGACCAACCGCCGTCTTTTCGCCAATAATCGCCACTCACGCCAGTTGCACGAACGAGCAAAGTGTTTTCGCCTTTCTTAAAACTTGCGACCGCAACTTTTTTCAAGGTCAGCGAATATCCATCGTAAATTTTCTCGCCATTGAGCCAAATCGAGCCGAAGAAATCCATCCGTTTCAATAAACTTAACCTCTTCATTTGAAGAGTTTATGTAACTAGCGGCGTAGGCTGTGCCGATAGATTTTCCTTCGTGAAACAAATTAAAAGCAATAACCGCATCCTTTTCGGTAAATTGCGCCCAAGTGATTTCTTTGGCATCGGGAAAGATTTTTGTAGTCGAAGCCGCACCAACTTCGGGCAATGGTTGACCATTATTTTGATTATTCGAGGTTGATGAAGATTGCTGACTGCCAACTGCTACTGCCAACTGCCTACCGACCTGAGGTTTGCCAAAAGGTTTTAACCAATCTTTTTGCGGCAGATTTTCGATGTTAAAACGATTAAAATTTTCCCACATTCCTGCATCAATTTCAGCCGGAAATTCGTTGGAAAATAACCATTTTTCGATAAATCCACCATCGGGAATTTTCTGCAAATCGTTCTGAGATAGTGAGATGGAAGCCAAAAGCAAAATCAAACCGCAGAGACGCAGAGACGCAGAGAATTTGGAATTTGGAATTTGGAATCTGAAATTCATAAACCGTTTTTTGTTAAATGAAATGTCGCCCGATAGCGGTCAGCGCGATAGAATGTTTTGACGGATTCAACCGCTAAATTCGAGTCTGCAAAAACAACCCGATGCACCATCAAAACGGGCGAATCTTTTTTAATGGAAAGTGCCGCGCCAATTTCTTTGGTGACTGCCATTGCTTCTAAAAACTCTTCGGCGCGTGACATTTTTACGCCATATTCTTTTTCTAAAACTTCGTAAAGCGAAACCTTTTCTAAATTATGTTTTTCTAAATTTGGATAACGATTTGCCGGTAAATAGGCATCTTCAAAAGCCATCGGCGAGTCATCCGCCAGTCGCAACCGTTGCAAATGAAAGACATGATTCGCCCGTTTCAATCCCCAAATCTTCGCTGTTTCTTCATCCGATTTTTCGATTTGGGCGAGTAAGTAGTTTGGAACTTGGGTTCAGTCCGCGTTCAATCATTTCTTCGGTAAATCCGACCAAATTTCGCGTATGAACATCCAATTTTCGCTTAGAAACGAATGCACCTATTCCACGTTCATGGTAAATTAAGCCTTCTTTTTTCAAGGTGTTAATGGCTTGGCGCACAGTCATTCGACTAACTCCAAACTTATCTGCCAATTCGCGCTCAGACGGAAACGCTTCGCCAGCCGACAATTCGGTATTATCAATTTTGGTCTTTAAATTTCGATAAATTTGCTCGTAAATCGGGGTTTGCCCGTGACGATTGATTGATTGTTTCATAGACTCCGATAATTATAGTGGACTAGACCACCTCATTGATAACATTATCCATAATAAAATTCAAGTTTTCCGCGAATGAAGTAATGCCGTTTTGATGATTCACTTAAACGAAAATCTAACCTCACGTTATTATTCTTGAGAGATAATAAAAGGTAACTTTTGATTAGAAAGTTTTGAAGATTATACCATAAAACATAAATACGGCGTTTTGGGATTGCTGGCTGATATTTGTTATTTTCTGCTAAAGCATTGATAATAGAATGTTTATTAGGCTATAAAAACTCGATTTGCCTCTAGGTTAGCCTGAGTCTTGAGTTCAAAGTCTGAAGTTAAAGCCGGAAAATAAAGCGAATCCCAAAGATTTGTCTTGATTTTTCATTGCCTTATCTGAAGCCTTGCAAAGTAGAAAACCAAGCGACTTGTGTTAAAATCTCCTCATAAATATCGATGAAAAAATACGTCATCAAACGCGATGAATCGCAGTTACCCGAAAAACTGACTCGTTATCGAAATGAATTGAACGAGGAGCAGTTTCGTGTGGTGACAGCCAAGCCTTACGCCTCGTTGGTGGTGGCGGGTGCGGGAACAGGCAAAACGCGGACGATAACTTATCGAGTTGCTTACCTTATCGAACAAGGCGTTTCACCGCAACGAATTTTGCTGGCAACCTTTACCAATCGGGCGGCGCGGGAAATGTTGAAACGGGTTGAAGCGTTGACGGGTTCGCAAAATGTTCATCGAATTTGGGGCGGAACATTTCACCGAATCGCAAATTTGATTTTACGCAAACACGCGGTAAGTCTTGGGTATTCAAGTAATTACTCAATTCTCGACAGCGAAGATGCGAAAGAATTTGTCAATGTCTGTATTGATGAATGCGGGATTGATACCAAATCGAAGCGTTTTCCGAAAGCCGAAGTTGTGCAGGATATTATCAGTTTTGCCAACAATACCGACAAACCAATTTCTGAAGTAATTATCAATAAGTATCCGTATTTTGAGCCGTTAAGCCAACAAATTCAGCGCGTAGATTTGCTTTACCAAGAGCGCAAACTTGAGCGCAATGTGATGGATTACGATGATTTGTTGCTGAATTGGAAAAAACTGCTCGTTTCAAAACCCGAAATTGCCGCAGTTTATGCCGAACAGTTTGAGCATATTTTGGTTGACGAATATCAAGACACGAACAAACTCCAAGCCGAAATTATTGATTTGCTCGCCGTCAAACATCGAAACGTGATGGTGGTCGGTGACGATGCCCAATCAATTTTTGCGTGGCGCGGCGCAAATTTTACTAACATTTACGAGTTCCCGAAACGCTATCCCGAAGCCGTAACTTATAAACTTGAAACGAATTATCGTTCGACACCGGAAATTTTGGGATTGGCAAATGTTTCGATTGCCAATAATCGCAAACAGTTTCCGAAAACTCTGACCGCCGTTAAAAAGTCGAAAGGATTTTTGCCCGCGTTGTTGCCTTGTTCAGATGTTGAGCAACAATCGGCGTTTATCGCGTCCCGAATTTTGGAACTGCGTGACGAAGGAGTTTCGCTTGAAGACATTGCGGTTTTGTATCGTTCACATTATCATTCGCTCGAATTACAACTCGAATTAACCCGCCGCAATATTCCGTATCGAATCCAATCTGGTGTCCGATTTTTTGAACAAGCGCACATTAAAGATGTTATTTCTTACTTGAGAATTATCGTCAATCCGCGTGATGAATTGGCGTGGAAACGACTTTTGAAAATGATTCCAAGTGTCGGAAATGCCACCGCAAATAAGATTTATGAACAACTTGCATCGGCGGAAAATCCTTTTGCTTTAGTTAGAAAAGATGATTTTCGAGCCAAACCGCGAAGCGTAACCGCGTGGCAAATGTTTATCAATTTACTCGATAATCTTGTTTCGGACGAAAATCGCAATCAGCCAAGCAAACAGATAAATCTAATTTTAACTAGCGGTTACGAACAACATTTGCAAGAAAATTACGAGAATGCCGAGATGCGAACCGAAGATTTGCGCCAACTCGCGCTTTACGCTTCTCGTTACGAAACTACCGAAGCCTTTTTGTCCGAACTCGCTTTGCTTTCAACCGAGCGTTTCAAAGAACCGACTGCATTAGTTGCCGAAGATGTCGTTTCGGGCGGCGAAGACGATGAAATTTTGACGCTCTCATCCATTCACCAAGCCAAAGGTGCGGAATGGAAAGCCGTTTTTATCATCTGGGCGGCGGAAGGCAAATTCCCAAGTCCGCGTTCGTTAAAAGAAATTGACAGCGAAGAGGAAGAACGCCGTCTCTGGTATGTCGCGCTAACTCGTGCCAAAGACGAACTTTATCTCACCTATCCGCTGATGACGGTTGATTACTCGCGCCAAACCGTCTTGCAAAAACCTTCGCGCTTTGTCATGGAATGTCCGCCGGCTTTGTTTGAATTGTGGTCGTCTGGAAGAAGATTCGCCGAAGTTTGATGAGCCTGTTTATCTGGAAAACGAGCCGAAAGAATTTCTCAACTAAATCACCAAGAAGTAATTATGAAAATAACGCTGAAACAAACAATAGGTCATGGGCAATTTTTCCAAAATACTCTTTTGAATGCAGAAAGTTTCGTTCGATATTGTAAGGACAGACAAATCAATATTTCTTTAGATAAATTAGAGAAATATGAAAAGCTAGGTATTTTTCTGCCTTTAGTGAGACTCCGACATCCTAAAATCAAGATCAAAATTGAGCCTGATGAAGATAAGGAACGTGTAAAAAATAAGTTATAACGGATGAATCTGATAATTCCATTTCGGTAACAGTTCATCAAAAGCAATAGTCATCGTTTCTTTGAAATCAGCACTATATTTTCTGCCGCTTTGATAGAGTTTTTCGTTGATCCACGCCACTACTTTTAAGCCTCTTTGTGTCGTAGTTTGCTCGGCTCGCTCTTTGACAATCTCGTAATCGGAGAACAAAACTCCTTCCCAACTCCTTTGTAAATGTGGAAAAAACCGATGTTCGATTGGATTATATTTTGAACAATACGCTGGATAATGTGCCACCCTAATTGTCATTTGTAAATCATTTGCCAAGTTCTGTAAATCCTCTTTGACGATGTAATGGAGGCACGAATTGCTGCCGCCGCCGTCCATTAAAAGTAACATTTCGGTGGCTTCAGGATAGTCTTGCCGGATGTTATTTTCCCAATGATATTTCACATTGTCGCACAGAAACTCAGACGTATCTTTACTGTTCCCAATACTTAGATAAC
The DNA here is from genome assembly GCA_963779235.1 of Pyrinomonadaceae bacterium. Classification (GTDB taxonomy): domain Bacteria; phylum Acidobacteriota; class Blastocatellia; order Pyrinomonadales; family Pyrinomonadaceae; genus JAIBCC01. The sequence continues at coordinate 281,953 of CAVZXI010000016.1, read as the reverse complement.
CTTTGTTAAGTATCACATCATAAATCCCGTGTGGCACTACTCGCCCTTCGGCTAACGAGGGAAAATCGTGGTCACAAACCTCTATCGATGCTTCACAATAAGACTTTCCAGCGCGATAAAACTGTCCGAGAAACTCTTTTTTCTTGGTGTCAACACTCAACATCGGCAAGCCTCTCGCTTGATAATCTCTTTTCAAATCAGCAATCCGCCCGAACTGCTCGTCTCGTTCCTCAACTTCTTTGAAAGTCTTTGTTTTCTTCATCTTGCGTTGGGCTAATCCCGCTAAATCGGTTAATTGTTTGACGATAAAACGAGAGATTGAATATCCTTTTTCGCCAAATAATCTGACTATTTGAGAGTCTTTGAGGTTTGTCCAACGCACTTTTTCCCGCATTGGTGAACCCGCAATTTGATGCTCCACAATTTCCCCAAAGACTTTTCCTAAATGCGGCTCATTGGCGAGTTTTTTTTCTCCCACCGCCAACTTGCCGAATCCGCGCAGAAATCTCTGAGCCTTTGGCAATCTCGACCAATTCTTTTTGTCCAACCCGAATCGTATGTCGGTTAATCCCAAGTCTTTCTGCCACTTGACCAACCCCCAAATAACCAAGTTCGTTGGCTTTTAAGGCAGCATATTGTCGTCTTTGTTTTTCGTTCAAAGACTCGAAAAATATTTGCTCATCAGTTTTACTCATCACTAATTCTTGTTACACTAAACTTTCAAGTATTAGTATATCGTTATAACTTATTTTTTACATATTCCTAAGAAACGCTTCTTAACAGTCCCGTTTCTGCCTTTGTAGTTGATTTGAAAATAGTGTTGCCCGCGAATCTGCGCTAATTTTAACCAAATTATTATTTCAAAATTTATCGGCAATCGTTGTTCCATCCCGGTCCGGTGGCAATTCCGAAGGTTTGATAACATTTATTCAAATCCGCCGGTTGAAGAACTTTGTCCAAAATTCCCCAGCCTGACATTGTTCTCAAGTTCAAGCGAATATTGGTTGCGTCACCCGGAAAATTAACTTGCATTTTATTACCGGCAGAATATCTTCCCTCAACTTTTTGCCCGGGTCTCCCCGGTTCATCCCAAGTAACGGTATAGTCAGCCATATATGCCCCATTTTGGCGAATCTCAATCCATTTATTCTGAGCATCCTGACAATCAATTGCGCTGTAATCGGTGGTTGTTCCAACTCTGGCAATGGCGTTATCTTTCAAAAATTTGACGGTGTAACTAATCGGCAAACCCTGATTACTTTTTGAATAAACCGCATTTTTCCCTTTGATAATCGGCATCAAATTAGATGCGCTGACATTTTCTGTCTCAACTTCGGCATTTGCGCCCATCGTCACCACCGTAATTGTGGAATTGCTGAGAATATTGTCATATTTGGTTTTCGTTTCGCCATTCACGCTGATAAGACCTGCGGCATATTGAAGCGCGGATTCAGCATCAATTGCCCTTATACTTTTATCCGTTTCCATCCGCAACATAATGATTCTGCCGTAATTAACACTACTGATGTATGCCGGAACGTCCGTAGATGAAAAGACGGCTTGGACTGTTTCGGCTGTCACGCTTGAATCAAAAAAGCCTTCGGGTGTGTCGGGGGCATCAAATTTAACCGTATAAAAAACTTGCTTGAGCGCAACGGAAACAACATTTTTCTCGCCATCGGAGATATATTTGAATTGCGCCGAAACAGCTCCTTGCGCCCAATTTGCGTTAAAGCCCAAACTCAAAGGAAATTGCTCGGAACTATAAGCAACTGTCGAATTGTGATTTGAGAGCGATTGATTGACGTAACCATTCCGAAAATTCGATGAATTGTTCCACGAAGCCAGAGCCTCATTGACGGCGGTGTTCACATTATTTTCAGTTGGGTCATCAATCGTAAATTTCCCCTCATTCTGTAACCCCGGCAAATCAAGCCGCAAATTAAGCGGAGCGCGAGGCAGTCCGTTCAATGGACGCGGACTTCCATTAACCAATTCGTTATCGGCAAAAATAAGTGCGCCGGGATAGATTGCGCCTCTGGTCGGTTGCAGAATCGCAATCTCGTCAAAATTTCTGCTCAAATTCCTAGTGGTTCGGGTGCAAAGGATGATTTTTCCGCTTGCCTGCTGGCGATTCTCGTCCTTTTTGATTACCCTCTCAAAAATCGGCTGATTGCCAGTTGCTTGAACTGCCAACAAACTCGTCGGGTTGTAGCTCAAACCGCGAATATATTGTCCGAGCGTTGCATCTGAATTCGATTGAGTCGGCGGTTTCGGTGAAGGCTCAGATGGCGTAGTTGTTTCCGATTCACTAGCGGCGGCGATAAAACTTTCCTTCAATTGATTGACAATCTCGGCATCTTTAATCACTGATTTAACATCCGCCAGCAATAAATCAACCACTTGTTTAGCGGTTTTGCCGACCAATTTTTCCATCCGCGCATCCCATTTTTCGGTAATTGAAGTTTGCGTTTCTTCATCCTCAACTACTTCCGCCAGCGCACTTTTTAGTTTTTCAGCTAATGCCCCAAGTCCTTCTTCATCAAGCGGTTCGCTAAGATTGGTTTGCGCCAATGCACTAAAATTGAACATTAAACAGAAAAGGAAAAAAGCAATCAAAACTTTTGTCCAATTAAATCTTTTTTTGAATCCAGTAGTCATTTTAAAATTTCTCCTCAATTATTCTGAGCTTTTTCTATCGAAAAATCTTTGTCGGATCAACCGTCGGCAATGGTAAATTGAGTCCTTTGATTTTGTTTGCGGTAGCCACATCAACATTTAGCCCCCATTTTTTGAAAAACGGAACTAAATTATTCTTGGTTATCAGGCACATCGCGTAGATAAACTTATTTGCTTTGTCCGCATCTGTCTCGTTTTCATCATAAACAAACGGCTGTTTTCTGAAATACTGATGCAATTTTTTGATCGAATCCCAGCCGTAAACAGTTTTAAGTTGATGAAACATCACGAGTTTTGAAAAAAGTTCGTTGTAATCGTCTTCATTTTCTTCCAGATAATTTTTATTCGGATTGGCGATGTATTTTCGCGCTTTATTAAAAGTTGTTTCTCGTTTCGCCACCTTCGATGGTGTTCAGGCGCGATGGCAAACCGAATTTTTCCTGCACATAGAGCGAAAACAGATTGACGCTGATTTCACCAATCGAATCCCACGTCCACGAATATTGCTGATGAGTATGTCCCGTCTCGTGCCAAATTCCCCATTCGTTGTCTAATTTTTCGGTCAAATCGGCATAATTGTCCCGTTTCATCCCGATAAAATAATTTGAGGCATACATATAATACGACTCGGCTTCTTTGGGCGTTGAATAAAGATCAATCAGATAATTTATTCGATTATTTGTCCGCATATTTTCGATGGAGCTGTTATCAAATCCGGCAAGTTCGTTTTCCCAATCAACTACTTGATGAATCGTCTGAAAAGATGCTGGAAAGATTCTGAATAGGTCGTTTTAGATAATCTTTGTAAGGAATCGTAATCAGCACTTTGTCCGAAATTAATTGGACAAACGGCGCATCGGTCATAATCTTCAAATCGTTTTGCCAATTAGCCAGATTTGACCGATTTAACTTATACAAAGGAAAGGCTTTGCCGCCGATTACATTGACATTGACCGTGGTTGGATTGGTGTCATATCCCTCACGTTTGACGAAAATAAACGACAGAATTCCGTCTTGAGTCGCCGTGACGGTATTTGCACCGTTTCGCAATTTATTTTCCTGAGTTTTATTGCGGTTGCCCCACATCGGTTTGAAACCGATCATCGAAGATAAATTGTAATCTTGATTCAGATTACTGACATTGAGCGTAATTTTCTCGCCTTTTCGGACATACAGCCCCGAAGGTTGATAATCACACAAAATCATCCGATGCGTTCGTTTTACTTCGATCTGCCCGTCAGTCATTGATTTCAAAACATACGCTTTTTGGTAGTTATTGAAGGTTTGGGCATTTATCGCCAAACAAAACAGACAAATTAAGAGCGATGTAAATGTTATTGTTTTCATAGTGCTTTTAACTTCAGTTATCGAATAAAAAAGTTACCCGCGAAAGGGAGCGAAAAAGCGCGGAAAAAAGAAGTTTTGATGGCTTTTATTTTTAGCGTCATTTCGCGTTTTTTCGCGGGCAAATCTAAAAGAGTTTTCATAACTCGCAACTTAGGTTATTCACTATTGCACGCACCGCACGGAAACGGCGTAACCACTCGTCAGATTGCTAAAGCGAAAGATATTGCCATTTTCCTCTTCAATCCGGCGACGAACGGCAATTGTTTGGTTGTTGACGGTTTTGCTGGTCGCAGTCCAAAAATACGAGCGGGGACGGTCGCCTTCAATCCCGTCAAATTCCGGGTCTCCGTTGCCGACAGAAGCATAGCCGGAAATCTTAAATTCCAAACCTGAACTGCCTCCGGACTTTAGCTTTTGACCGACATTGCTACCTCTGGCGGTGCTATACCCGTCAATCAACCATTGAGTTTGCGGCAATCCCAACGCCTTTTCCAGATCCAGCCAATCATTATCCCCCGGCAAACGCCATCCGGCAGGACAGGCTTTGAACGCGGCTTGAAAAGTGTAGAGCCTGCCCAATTCGGCACAATTTTCGTCATCATCGTTATAACACCACGAAGCATTGGGAGCTTCAAAACGAAGGTTTTCCTTCATCCACGTCAAACTTCCCAGTTTTTTAATACCGTAAACTTCACCATCGCGTGGGTCGGTAAAACTTGTCTTAGCCGGAGCATCGGGTTTGGCGGAAAATTGGCTGTCGGGTATTTGTTTGTAGAACGAAAAGACTTGAGAAATTTGGTATTGCATTCCCGAATTCGTGACGACGGATTTTACATCTTGATAGAGCAAATCAATTACTTGACTTTTTGATTTCCCCGCCAAATCCTGGCGTGCATCCCACTTTTGGGTAATCGCGGTATATTGCGCTCCGCCTTTATTTTCAATAATTTGCAAATTTTCCTGCAAGGCGTTCTTCAATCCTTTTACTAAATTCGCAAGCTGCTGTGCATTCAACGGATTATCCTGCGCGATTGTGCTGAAACTGAATATTGAACATAGAAATAATGCAACGATTAGATTTATGCGATTAAAATTTGTCTTGATTGTTTGATTCATATCATTTGCTTCCTCAAATTTTTTAGTTATCAACCCGTCCAATTTACTAAACGATAATTAGCTGAAAATCGGATCATTGAAAAAAATTCTTACAGTTTTAGCCGAGACAGTTGTCGTTCAATGAAACAGCCATCATTGATAATATCAATACTTTTTTTCATTTTCTTCTCCTTTCATAATTATCCCTTTTTTGCCACATAAAAAATTCTGCCCGGAAGTCTAAAAATAAGCATTTACTCCGTTCACAGTTGATCATTTGCTGAAACCGACCACCCTAAAAGTGAACTATTTCTGGAAAATCTTTTCGTCAATCGGAACATCGAGTTCGATCTTATCTAATTTGATGGAGGCAAATTCCTGTCCCATTATCGTTTGAACTCTGGGTTTAGCGAAAATTAATCCATTGATCTTTTCAAAATCAGAGTAAAAAGTTTCAACATCTACACTCCGTCCCTGCAATTCGCGGGGGGTTACGGATTTTATCAACATAAAGTCCGAGGCACTGATATAATAGCTGGTTTCTTTGCCATCATCTTTGTTAATAAGGTTTATTTTGTAACATTCAACTCCCTCGACATTTTCCTTTCCGACTAATTTCACCCGATGTCCCCGGTTTTGATAATCCATCAGGTGATTAACCAGACTGGTCTGTGCTTTGGCATCAATCAGTTCGGCTCCGGTGATTTCAGTCGGGGTCTCAATGCCTTCGAAGTGATTTTGTTTCCAACCTGTCCCATTGTAATAGACATTGCTGATCTTGTATCCCATCACTTCAATATCGGTGCGAGTCGCTTTGTTATTTATTATTTGGGTGATGATGGGCATCTCCATACTTTGTTGGTTCACGGTGCCAGTCATTTTAGCAGTGCCGATTTGGTTAAAAGCGTCCAGTCCGCCCATCGCCTCGTTGTGTTTTTCCACCACTTCTTCCACAGTTTGTGCACCTGCCTGAAAGCAGAACATCATCCCTATCAGCAGAGATACGCAAACAATCCGACTCAAACTATTGGTCAAACTTCCATTTTTTATCATCTTTTTTGTATTCAAAAGCATAATAATCATCTCTAACGGCAGCACTTTTTTCATAACTTTCATTGTCATTTTCTTCTCGAAATCATTTTTTGTAATTTTCTGCCACAAACTTATTAAAAAGTGTATTCAGATTCGCCGGTTCGTAGATCGCAAATCCATCGGCATTAGGAACTTTAGATCTGACAGCATTTTCTTTACTTTGTTCGTAGGCGATGGCTTCATCTAAGTATGCTGTCATAAATCTTTTCCCGATCGGAGTAGCAACAAATTTGTCGTGTTCCGCCTTTTCAGCATCGGTATATTTCAATTTTCCGCCATTACGGGTGATGAGTTCCGCCCTCCGTATCTGCTGAAGATATTGCAATACCTGTTGTCCCTCCCATGCATAAAAAATGTCGGACAATTCTTTAAGTTCGGTCAGCGTAAATGCTGCCGAATAGCTTTTTTGCAAGCCCTCCCGAATCCAATCCCAGGTCGGGAAATTCTTTTTCATCGAATCATTGGTGATTTTGTCCGTGATTTTGATCAATTTGTCATAATTGGCTCGAACAAAGGCTTTTTGGGCGGCATTTAATTTTTTATTCACTTTCAGAGCGGCATCAAACCCTTCGATTCTGTTTTTTCTATCCTCTGCCTTAGCCGCTTCAGTCTCTTTAGTTCCCGGAAGTGTTTCCAATAAATAATCAATTCCCACATAAGGATGTTTAGGAAAAGTCAAAATAATCACTTGTTCTACAAGTATGGGTTTGGTGGCAGGGTCTGTCGTTTCTGCTTCAGAATCCGCCTGTTTGTTCGGTTTGTCTTGTGCCATCGCAACAAGGCTGAAAACTGAAAACATCAGCAATAAAACTAATCCTAATTTGGTCCAATTATTTACTTTATAAATCATCATAATTTCTCCTTATTTGGCTGAATAATCAGCCTTCAATCACATAAACGGGAAAAATAGGCGAAACAGGTCATCAACAATCGTTGTGGCGAAAAAAAACAAGAGAAAATATTTGTCCTCGCCTGTTTCGATCTAATTAGCTGAAGCCTGTGCATAATTAAATATGTGTGTTTGCAATAAGTTAGAAACTTTTTTGAAAACTTCATGGCGAAACTTTGCGTGCCAAGTATTTTTGTAACGCCAAGAAACGCCCAGTTCGCAAAAATTTTCTCAAAACTGAATTATGCACAGGCTTCAATTAGCTGAGACTATTGGACCTGTTCGTAAGTTCCCTGCATAAAAAAATTGTTCCGGCTCAAATCGTTTTTAGTCGAGTAAAAACTAACGGTCACTTCATCTACATCCTCTTTCCAGGTCATTTTTATGTAGCGGCAGACATCACCGTCAAATCTGGGGGCAGCCGTCAGATAAAATGATTATCTCGCCGCCTCCGTCGGAAATAACCCTAGACGGAGAACTTGCCCTTTTTTCCAGGTGGTTTTGGCTCAATTTCGATTTTCATACATCGTCATTCTGCCAAAACTCATAATTGCGGTGCTGATCGGCTCCCAACGGGTGACCAAATCCTGCGAACTTGCTCTCACATTGAAGTGTCCCAACACCAATGAAAGGCTTAAAATCATTACCATCGTCATTAATTTTTTCATAAGTTTTCCCTCTCTTGAATTTACCACCAATCAGTAAAATTGAAGCTCTATAGAACCTGTTTGCAATTAAACCCAAAATCGTTTTTACTTTGATAATGGCATATACAACAGATTTAACATTAGCACAATTCGAGGTTTTAGCAGAATTGTTACCCCAGAGTAAAACGAAAAAAGGCTTTATTACCAAGCATTTGATTGTCAATGCGATTCTGTATCAACTGAAAAACGGTTGTCAGTGGCGCGATTTACCAGACTGATTTCCCCAACTGGCAAACAGTGTATTCACAGTTTCGGCGCTGGCAACTGGACGGGACGTGGGAAAAAGTTTTAGCGGAGTTAGCGAAAAGAGAGCGCAAAAAGTAAAAAAAAACGAATATCCCAGTTTATTCATAGGCGATTCAATGTGTGCCAAAAACACGGATACGGCGAACCTTGAAACCAAAGGATATTGTCGGTACAAAAGCGACCAACGGCATCAAAAGGCATTTGTTAGTGGACGTGTTGGGCAATCCGTATTTTGTCCATTGCACAGCGGCCAATGTGAGCGATGACGATGGATTACTGGCCATCCTGAGGGAAAATAAACAGTATTTTCTTGCTTTACCAGTCGGACACCTCATCACCATTCTGCTCGATCACGGTTATCACCAAGAGTATTTGGAAGCCGAAATCAAAAAGATAGAGACAGCGATTATGAGATCACATAAGGATTGAAATATCAGCCAAAATCACGCCGGAGCAAAATGCGGCATCGAAAGAAGAGAATCCGACCAAACAAGGCTTTGTGGTGATCCCCAAGCGATGGATTGTGGAACGCACAAATGCGTGGATCAATCAATGTCGAGTGCTATGGAAGAATTGCGAAGGTCTGCTAGTAACGAGCGAAACCAAGATTAGAATTTGTGCAATCCGCTTGATATTACGCAGAATCGCCTAATGAAGAAATTGCAAACACGTTCTATAGACATAAACGAGAAAAACACTACGAAGGGGTCATTGAAAGCAAATCTGCCCGCGAAATCAAAAAATCAGCCGCATTCTTTTACCTTTTCAAATGCGGTTCGAGCAGATTCCCCCAATTTTCGGTTAATTTCCTGCCATTCTTCTCCACATCCCCGGCACGATCTTCCGGGATTAGCCCGTCTGAAATTGCGCTTGGATATTTGTTTGGACTGTCGGCATAGAGCCAGCACATAATGTTGGTAAAGCGTTCTGCGCCAAGAGAATGTTCGCTCCAAAATTCGGTTTGGCGGGCATCGGTATCTTTTGCCATCAGCAGAAAGGCGGCTGCACCGTCAAAGGCGACCAATTCATCGTCATCGTCGCCATCTGCTACGACAAAGGTTGCCAGTTGGTCTGCAAAATCTTCTTCGCTTCCCTCAACAGGAAGATCAAAAACATCGATCAAAGCGTGTCCGAGTTCGTGATAGATCGCAAAAGTGACGGCATTGGCAACCGCTTCATCAAGTTCTTCGCCCTGGTATCCGGCTTCTTCAAAAGTATCTTCAAATTTGTCGATCAGTTCATAGCACATCACCACCTGACCGTTACTGGGAAGGTAAAAGGCATTTGCCTGTTTGCACTCCTGAAAACTGATGGCGATGGGATAAGGCATTTTGAAGACCTGATTTAAGTCTGCCGCCAATGATTCGAGAACCTTTTCTTTTTGCAGATCTTTCTGCAATTCCTGATATTCTGGATTTCTGGTTTTGCAATAAAAACTAAAGAATCCGGCGCTTCGTGTGACATCCCGCGAAACCGGCTCGACACAGGCTACGGGAGTAGCGGAACCCGGAAGTAATGCCCGCCGTAGTTCGCATACCACTTTATCCAATGGTCCACTACCGGTCGTCGCGCTGTAGCAATCTGCTCCTGCAAGTATCATCAACCTCATTCTCATAGAAACCGGACAGGATCCGGGTTGTCCACTGGCAACTTTGTAGTCGCATCCCGGTGTTATGTCCTCAAACGGATTAACATTTGGTTCATAAAGCCAGCTCATTGTTATCTTATTTTGTGCTTCAACATCGGTAATAACTGCAGCGACATCCTGAAAAAGGATTCCCATCATTTCCGGTTTGGATTTACCCGCCAGATCTTCGCGGGCATTCCACTTTTCCACTATTTCATTGACTTGTGCCTCGGTTGCGTTGCCGAGTTTGCCTTTCAATTCATCAATTACTGCACTTGGTTCAACTGGAGTTTGTTGAGCCTTGGCTGTTATGTCTGTGCCAAATGCCAAAAGTAAAATCGCAAAGGCTATAACCAAGAAATGCTTTCGATTTTTATTTTTCACTAATATATCTCGGTAAAAATCATTTGACCGAAACTTTCAGTGTATAATTTGCCATCGGATGCCCGGTCACATAAATGTAATAGTCGCCTGTTTTCTTGATTTTGCTGTGCCAGTTTTTTTCGTTGTAGGTTGAGATTCCCCGAATCACATCACCCGCAAAAAAATTATCCGAACGGCTGACAACAAAATGCGCCGTGCGGTCACCTTTTTCTTTCCAATCAATTTGCACTTTCAGAGTCTGATTTTTGCGAACTCGAATTACATAACTGTCGTGCGATTCACCGCCGATTGTTCCTTTCACCGTCGCCGGATTTTTTAGACGGATTTTTTTGACCGAATCTGCATTGTCATCCGTCGAAGGGAATTTGTCGGGAATGTTTTTGTAGAACGAAAAAATTGAGTAGATTTCTTTCCTTTAAATTAAAAGATTTTAATGTTAAAATCAGATTGTCAAAATTTCAGCAAAATCATCTATTTGAGCTTTTCTTTCTGACATTTGGTTTTTTGTAAAATTGCGTTGTTAAAGTTCTCAAACCTCCCATCGTTTGCTGTAGCTTCTTTTTTTTGAACGCATTTTGTCCTCTTTCAAACTCACTCCCGAATGTGGTTGTTCGTTTCCCTTGCCAATGCGTCGACCGCTTCGGCTAATTCTTCGTATTTTCCTACTTCATTACTCAATAATAACTCTCTTCGACACTCTTTTCGCTGTTTTTGCTCCTTTCTTTCCCGTCACTTTGATGCCGTTTGATTTGGCAATTTTTCCAGCGCTCCTCTTTTCCATTTCCAAAACATCATAAAACTGATAGATTCTCGTTTCGATTCTCCCGTGTCCTTTCTCATCCGCTTTGATTTTCAGCAAACAACTCTGATTTTCGCTGCCAAACAGATTTGCTTTTTCAATTGCTTTTGATTATCTTTCAATCCAACCAAGTATTTACCACCTCCTGAGTATCATTTCTAAGTTCCGACTTTGCAATGCAAAGCATCGAGACTGATCTTTTGATTGCTAATCCGTTCCTTCCAACAACTTCGCACGATCGGAACTTCTGATCTTTTTCTCCGGAATAATAATCTTGGCACTACTTGTAAATTCTCGTGCGACACAGCTTGGACTATCGCTTCGCCTCGCTTGCCCGTTTCGATACTTCCGCGCAATCTTTGCCGTCAGCAAACCATTTCTGTTCGGCGTCGTTTAACTTGATCCATAATCAAATAACAAACGGTCAAAAACCGAACCGAACTTTGCCAAAATATCGGCAATTGAGAACGTGAAACAGGTCTCTTTTTTTCAACTCCAGAACTACCACTAATTGCTCGTAATGATCTCAAATGTCGTGAATACTCGAAAGATACCGTCTCGATTGCTCAAAAGAGCCAACATCACTCCACTAAAACAACGCTAAATCGTGTCGTTTCCCACGATTATCGCGTAAATCTAAGCCTTTTCGTTTTGCAGTTTCTCAAAAAACTGCGATTATCTTCTGACAAGGTTGCATATTGTTACTTTTCTGTTTCGCAAAACTATAAAAATAACTCTTTACAACCTTGTTTTCAATTTTTATAAGAAAGCCCTGATTTGATACTGAACTCCTGAATCTTTGATTACAGATTTGACATCATCGTAAAGCAATTCGATGACTACAGGTTTGGTTTTGCCTGTCAAATCTTTACGCGCATCCCACTTTTTGCCAATCAACTGAGCATCGTTTTCATCGGGTGAATTTTTGGAAACGACCTCTTTAAGGTTAGTAATCAAATTGGCAAGCGCACTCGCCTCCATCTGTTTTTGTGCCAATGCACTAATGCTAAAAACTGAAAATATCAATGACAAAACTAAGGCTAATCTTGTCAAATTATTTATTGTTAAAATCATCGTTTTTCTCCTTTTGCTGAAAAAAAATCAGCCTCTAAACATATAAACGGGAATATAGCACAAAACGGGTCATTGAAAGCAAAATTGCCCGCTAAAAATGCGAAACAACTCAATAGAATTGCATCATGTTCTCAACAGGCAATCCAAAATCACAAATCACAAATCCAAAATCCCTAGGGGTGTGTCATATCCACCGGCACAACCCACTCATCAAACTGTTCCGCAGTCAATAATCCTAGTTCAATCGCCGTTTCTTTCAAATTCTGTCCTTTTTTATGAGCAGTTTTGGCAATCTTCGCGGCATTGTCGTAGCCGATGTGTTGATTTAATGCCGTGACGAGCATTAACGAATCGTTCAAATATTGATCAATTTGCGGACGATTTAATTCGATTCCAGAAACGCAGAATTCGACAAAACCTTTGCAAGCATCGTTCAATAATCTGACCGAATGCAGAAAATTATGAATCATCACAGGCTTGAAAACATTGAGTTCAAAATTGCCCTGCGAACCGGCAAACCCAATCGCGGCATCATTTCCCATCACTTGGGCGGCGACCATCGTGATTGCTTCGGATTGAGTCGGATTAACTTTGCCGGGCATAATCGAACTTCCAGGCTCATTTTCAGGAATGACTAATTCGCCGATTCCGCATCTTGGACCTGATGCCAGCCAACGGACATCATTGGCAATTTTCATCAACGAACACGCCAAAGTTTTCAACGCACCCGACGCAAAAACGACTTCATCGTGCGCGGAAAGGGCGGCAAATTTGTTCGGATGTGCGCGAAACGGCAAACCAGTTAATTCGGCAATTTTCGCGGCGGCTTTGTCGGCAAATTGCGGATGTGCGTTTAAGCCCGTTCCAACCGCAGTTCCGCCGATTGCCAAATCAAGCAAACCATCCATAACTTGTTTCAAACGCTCGAATGTCGCGCTCAATCAAACTCGCCCAACCGCCGAATTCTTGTCCAACGGTGATTGGAGTTGCGTCTTGTAAATGCGTGCGTCCGATTTTGACAACATCGGCAAATTCTTTCGCTTTGGCATCAATCGCATCGTGTAAAATTTGAACAGTCGGAATCAATGCGCTAAGTCTTTCCGCCGCCGCAATATACATCGCAGTTGGGAAAGTATCGTTGGACGATTGCGACATATTGACATCATCGTTTGGATGGACAGGCTTTTTGCTTCCCATTTCTCCGCCTGCAATTTCGATGGCGCGATTGGAAATAACTTCGTTGGCATTCATATTCGTTTGCGTTCCCGAACCTGTTTGCCAAACGCGAAGCGGAAAATGTGCGTCAAGTTTGCCTTCGATAACTTCATCAGCCGCTTGGACGATTAAATCCAAGTTTTTCGCCTGTCAATTTATCGCCTTTTAATTCGTTATTTGTAATCGCGGCGGCTTTTTTCAAAATCCCAAGTGCGCGAATCATTTCACGCGGCATCGTATCAAAACCGATGTTGAAATGATGCAAACTGCGCTCTGTTTGTGCGCCCCAATATTTATCGATTTCCACGGGTATTTCGCCCATTGAGTCGGTTTCTACTCTGGTTATTATATTTTGTTTGGTTGCTTCTGACATATTTTTTAGATTATTTTGGTAATTTTATTTTGATTTTAGGTTACAATAATTTCATGTTTTGTTAAATCGTCTTTCTTGGTTTTTTTCTTTAAAGTCTAAGGAGATTTTACTATATGATCGGACAAAGAATAATTTACTGTATTTTATCGGTTTTCATTTTACTTTCCTGCGCCTGTCAATCACAGTTACCAAAGGATATACCGAATAATCTGGAGATGAGATATGAGGATCAGAGGGGCGAAAAACTATATGAAAATGGACCTCCGGCTGGACTATTTCGGCGGGCTACCATTTCCGGCAATCAATTGACGGTCGAAATGATGCGGTGTCCCAAAGTGGTCAAAGTAACTCTCACAGACCAAGAAATAAAGGGCTTCTATAATCATTTTGTTAAATCCGAGTTTGACCTAATCGAAGACCAGCTATCTGCCAAAAACGGCGAAGAAGAGTTTAAGGAAATTCATCTTCAAGCCGGAAATATCACAAAAAAAGTCAGACAAGGAAAGCAATTTCCGCTATCAGAAAAATCCACAAGTCGTTTCAATGGTTTATGGACTAATATGTTGGATCTTGCTTTTGAAAAAACACCATCTTGTTAAATTGAAATGATGCAAACTGCGCTCGGTCTGTGCGCCCCAATATTTATCTAATTCAATGTGGGTGTCGCCCATTGAAGCCGTTTCTATCCGTATATTTTGGGGGTTGTTGTGCCTGACATAATCGTAAAAATTCGTAAATGTAAAATTGCTGTCGAGCTGTTAGATTGATTATACTTGGGAATCTTTAAGTCACAAATCTAAGAATAAAAATTGAGAGTTTTAATGAAAATTAAATTAAGTATTTTTGCGCTGTGCGTAGCGTTGTTTATATTTTTCGGCAGTAATTCAGCCACTTTTGCCCAAACTGACCAGATTACAGGTGGTTACGGCGATGCCGATGTTGCAGACGCAGAAGCTATCAAAGCGGCAAAATTTGCCATCAAAAAACGTAGCCAAACACAAAAAGCAATCATCACTTTGTTATCAATTAAAAAGGCGCAAATGCAAGTTGTCGCAGGTTTAAATTACGAACTTTGTTTGCGGGTTAATGTAAAAAAGTCGGGTAAAAAATCAGTTAAACAATTTATCAAAACTGTGGTTTATTGAGATTTGAGAAACAGCTATTCGTTGACGAATTGGACGGTGCGAAAAATGGCTGATTGCGAAAACTAAAAAAGAATTTGCCCGCGAATCTACGCGAATCGGCGCGAATAAAATACTTTTTGTTTCTATTCGCGCCAATGCTCTGAGTTAGAGTTATAAGTTAGAGTTACGCCTTCAGGCGTGATTCAACGTGAATTACTGAAACTTAAATTGAAAAAGTTCATCGTATTTCACGGCTGAAGCCGTAACTCTAGCCTTCTAAAACCGATAATTGATACCGAATCTAAAGTTATTCGACTTTAATTTCACATTGTTGGTAAAAATCTGATTTGGCACTAGTGTTTGAAAAACAATAATCTGTCGTGTGATGTCAACGCAAAGAGTTTGACAATGTGCAAACTGCGAATCCTAAAATTAAATAGGCTAAATCGCATCCGACTATTTAAAGTTTTTCAAACACTAGAAACGGATTTCCAACGGGGATACCCGAAGAATTGGTCCCAACAAAGGACCCATTGTTGCTAGTGCCGCTCGTGTTGAATTGCGTGTATAGATATTCGCCCTTGACCGACCAGTTATCGCTTACTTTAAACTCGGCTCCGGCTCCTGCCGTCCATCCAGCTTTCGTTTCTTTGATTGTATTGCTGGCGGTGGCTTTAGTAAAGGTAGGGTTCGGAAAATCTTCAAAGTTCATTTGATAATTGATATTGGTTACAGCCAGTCCGCCCGTTCCATAGATCAAGGCTTTTCCAGCAGTAAATCCGGCTCGCGGACGAACGGTCATCAGCCAATCTGTTTTGATCGTTTGCGTAACCTGGAACGGATAACCCGGCGTAATATTTGTATAGGTATCGCGTCCGCTGACAGTTTGATTTTGACGGGCTGAATTAAAATCTACTTCAAATCCGGCGACAAAATTGCCTGACTGAAAGTTGTAGCCCCCCTGGACTCCGCCCGTAAATCCTTTAGGTTTGGCTTCTTGATTTCCCACTCGATTGATTAGATCAACGCTACTTTGGGCAAAGTAACAACCGTTGATGTTAAATCCGCCGCAGAACGCAGTCGAAGTAACCAAACTATGATTGGCAACCGTCCCGCCGACATTACCGCCGATGTAAAAACCTTTCCAGCTATCGGAATCGGCTGATTGACGTTTGACGGGGGCAGCCTTCGTTTCTTCGGCTTTAGGTTTGTCGGTTTCGGTTGATTCGGGGGTAGTTTTGACCTCGTTGGTCGCTACGGATTTATCGGACGGTTGAATCACTTCTTGCGAAATAGCAGAAAGCGAAGTTAATAATGATAGGGCAACGATTGCCAAAATTTTCGTTGTAATTTTCATTTTTTTTAGGGGTCTCCTTTTTTTTTAAGTTAGAGTTACGCTTTCAGGCGTGAAATACGTTGCGTAATTTCAATTTAGGTTTTTAATGCTCAAGTTGAATCACGCATAAATGCGTAACTCTAACAACAATTCCAGTTCAGCCAAATTTCTTTTCAAAACAAAACCTTTCGCACCGGCTTCCAAGGCTTCCGACTTTAAAATAGCATCATCGTAGCTTGTGACCAAACAGATTTTCGCAGTTGGAAACACAGCGAGAATTTCACGGGTAGCCGTGATGTCGTCTTTATTCGGTGCAGAAAACATTGTCATAGACAAAACAATGTGAGAAACAGGAAAAAAGCGGTAAATAAGATTTTTGTCATTTTGAAATAACTATAGCATATTTTTATTTTGAGACAGGAAAACTTGAAATAGTTTTTGGTTTTCGACTTATCTGTTAAACTACTCTCACCAACAATTCAGGAGTCCATAATCAATGCCAACAACCCGATTTTTTACAATCGCAATTTTTATTTTCGCCTTTACGTTCAACATATTTTCGCAAGACTTAAAATCCCGCGCCGAAGCCACAAATTTTGAAGAAACCAGCCGTTACGATGATGTCGTGTCGTTTATGACCGAATTGCAAAAACGCAGTCCGCTGATTCGAGTTGAAAATTTTGGCGAAACAGTTGAAAAACGAAAAATGCCCTTGATGATTCTCTCCGAACCATCCGTTTCAACTCCCGCCGAAGCACGAAATTTGGGCAAACCAATCATTTTCATTATGGCAAATATCCACGCGGGCGAAGTCGAGGGCAAAGAAGCCGTTCAACATCTGGCGCGACGGATTTTGTTTGGCGATTTGAAACCGTTGCTTTCCAAATTAACCATTTTAATTGCACCGATTTACAACGCCGATGGCAACGAAAAAATCAGTCTCGAAAATAGAACGGCGCAATATGGTCCGATTGCCGGAGTTGGTGTGCGGGAAAATTCGCAAAAATTTGATTTGAACCGCGATTATATGAAGCTCGAATCGCCCGAAGCGCAAGGTTTAGTTAATCTTTTTAATCGTTGGGATCCGCTCGTTATTGTTGATTTGCATACAACTAATGGTTCGTATCACGCCTATCATCTGACTTATTCGCATCCGCTTAATCCGAATACTGACGCACGAATTTTAGATTTTCAGCGCAATAAAATGATGCCGACAATCGAAAAGGCATTACTCAAAAATCACAAATTCCGCAGTTATTATTACGGCAATTTTACGGGCTTTTCTAATCTCCCGAAACCTGGCGAAAAGGCGCAATGGGAAGCGTTCACACATCAACCGCGCATTGGGCAAAATTACGGCGGGTTACGCAATCGGCTGACGATTCTGTCAGAGGCTTATAGCTATTTGCCTTACAAACGAAGAGTAGAAGTTACCGAAAGATTTGTCGAAGAAATTTTCAAATTCTGCGCCGCTAATTCGTTGCAAATTATGCAATTAACTAAAAGTGCGGACGAAGAAACTGTCCGCAAAATGTCTGGAAATGAAGCAGTTGAATTTGGTATTGCGTTCAAACCGCAAGCGTTATCCAAACCCGTTGAAATTTTGATTGGCGCAGTCGAAAAAATCAAAAATCCGCGCAACGGCAAAGATATGACGGCGATGATTGAAGACAAAATTACGCCGATGAAAATGGAAGATTTCGGGATGTTTGCCATCACGAGAGTGGTGAAAGCACCGCGAGCTTATCTGTTCAAACCAGATGGCAAAATCATCGAAAAATTATTGCAACACGGAATTACGGTTGAAGAATTAACTGCGGAATTAGCGACAGAAGTTGATAGTTTTACGATTGCCACCTTTGAAAAATCGAAACGCCCGTTCCAAGGACATTTGGAAGCAAAAATTACGGGTAAATATAGTAGCGGAAAAATGACTTTCCCCGTTGGCACGATTCTGGTGCGAACCGCGCAACCGCTTGGAAGATTAGTCTTTTATTTACTTGAACCTGAAAGCGAAGATGGTTTAGTAACGTGGAATTATTTTGATTCATATCTCGAAACAGGCAAAAATTTTCCGGTTTATAAATTGATGCAGAATCAAAATATTGCGAGTCGATTGGTGATGAAATAAAATCAATTTGCCCGCGAAAAGACGCGAAATACACGAAAAAAGCCAAAGAATAAATCAATTTGGCTTTCAATTGGTTTTAATTTTAGCGTCTTTTCGCGCCCTTTCGCGGGCAACAAAATGGATTTCATTTAGTTCAACCTCCGTGGCGATTCCATCTCAAATCCCGCCAAACTTTTTGTTGACTTTTATCGAGAAAAGTCCACGCCACGATACGGCTGTTTTTGTTTCCTTGCCCCATCGGAATCGTTTTTACTTCCGTGGCTTCGAGGGAATCAAGTAGTTGATAAATCCCATACAGATTCGATGGTTTTGAAATATTGGTCGAAAACCAAAAGCACGAATTCCGAAATTTGTGGCTTTCACGAATAATATTCCCGACAAATTTTGCTTCGCCGCCATCAATCCACAATTCCCGATTTTGTCCACCAAAATTCAGCGTTGCTTTTTTGATTCTCTTTTTGTTTAGATTCGACAATTTTCTGAGCGTTCCTGCCTGAGCATCCGCCAGCGAAGCGTGAAACGGCGGATTACAAATGGTTAAATCAATAAACTCGTCTTTTTCGATAATTCCGGTAAAAATATTGTCTTGATTTTTCTGCAAACGAAATTCGACCAAACCTTTTAACCGAGGATTTTCATCAACAATTTTTTGGGCGGAAGCAATCGAAACCGGATCAACATCCGCACCGATAAACGACCATCCATATTCTTTCGTCCCAATAATCGGATATACACAATTTGCGCCAACTCCAATATCTAAACAGTTTATGTGTTTTCCCTTCGGAATTTTTCCGCCGTTTGAGTTTGCTAATAAATCGGAAATGTGATGAATATAATCGGCTCTGCCCGGAATCGGGGGACACAAATAAGTCGGCGGAATATCCCAATTTTCAATGTCGTAATGTAATTTTAATAAAGCTCGATTGAGTATTTTAACCGCTTCGGGATTGGCAAAATCTATCGAATCATCACCATAAATATTCGGCGCGGCAAAATTTGCCAATTCGGGTAAAACGGCAATCAGTTCGCCAAAATTATATCGCTCACGGTTTCGGTTTCGTGGATGCAATTTTACTTTTTCGGCTGGATGTTCTCTTTTTTCGGGACGCATAGATTATAAAAATGCCGAACCATAGACGCAGTAAGTGTATGTTGTTGTGCGCCCTTATTCAGCAATCTTTTCAATTTTCGATACCAAAAAACAGCGTAGCATTTATTGTCGTCTGATGGGCGATTTCTGCCAATGAGATTTGCTTAAACTCTGCAATAGTTTCTGCCACAAAAGGTAAAAAAGCAGGTTCATTTCTCCTCTCGTGATATTTCGTCAGCAGATTTTTTGGCACATTTTTCGGCAACATAAAAGGCGCATCCGTTTCAATCATAATGCGGTCAAGCGGTGTATATTTGACGACTTCTTTCAAATGTTCAAATCGCCGAATATCGCTGATTGCGCCCGTAAATCCGAGATAAAATCCTTTGTCCAAATAAATTTTCGCTTCCTGCAAACTGCCCGTAAAGCAATGAATAACAGCTTTCGGGAGTTTTGAAAGATAATCATCGGTAATGGCATTGAATCTCGTAAAAGCGGCTCTTTCGTGCAGAAAAAGCGATTTTTGAACCTCAATGGCAAGCTGTAATTGCGCTTCGTAACATTGCTCTTGAACTGGGCGTGGCGAAAAATCGCGGTCAAAATCAAGTCCGCATTCACCTACCGAAACGACATATTTTTCTTGTAAAAGTTTTCTTAATTTTGGAATACTTTCACGGTCAAAATTTTTTGCATCGTGCGGATGGATTCCCGCCGTTGCCAACAAATTATCGGGATATTTTTTTGCCAAAATAGTCGATTGTTCGCTGTTTCTAACACTCGTGCCTGTCAAAATCATTTGCTCAACGCCAGCATTTACCGCATTTTGGATAATCTGCGGAACATCATTTTGAAATTGTTTGTTGGTGAGATTTATCCCGATGTCAATGTATTTCATAAAGTTAAAAAACGGTAAATATTTGGTAGATAATGGTTAATTGGTTTGTGAGCTAATCAGTTTGAGTAGCCATTAACGAAAATGTTATTTCCGAAAAAATTACTCAATCGTATGGAGTCCCGCCTTGAGGCTAATGGCATAAAGTTAAGGAAATTTAGCCGCTGATTTTCGCAGATGACGCAGATTTAGAAAATTCAGATTCGCGTTTATTCGCGGGCAAATTTCTTTTCTTGATTTGTTAAACATCGTTATCTTAATGCCACTAGCCTTGAGGCGGAAAGTTCTTTGCGCTCAAGAATTTCAGCCTAAAGGCTGGACTCCATACGATATTCAAAAACTTAATTTACAGTCTAATTAACTATTTTACATTCAATTATTTAACTTGCAAAGCCTTGATTTCATTCCAATCTTTGACAACTTTTGCCAACGCAATTTGCAAATCTTTAGCAGTTGCCACGGCTTGACTACTTGGCGCAACATCGGCATCTTGCAAAAGGTCGAGCAATCCTACAAATGCACCATTCAAACGATTTAGCGATAATTCAGGAACAGGTGTCGGAGCATTTCCGCCTTTCCCGTTCAATAACAAATTGAGTTTAGCATCAAGCTCTTTATGATTCGCTGATTTTAGTTTGGATTGCAGTTTTTTCGCTTCTTCCAACATTGCGTAGGTTTGCTTTATCCCTTCGTATGATTCCATCGAAAGCGTAAATTGTTGTTGCAAATCTGCCGTCGAAGTCGTCACTCGTGGGTCAATTCTGACATTCAAAACCTGTGAAGAAGTCTTGCCATTTACCGTCAATTTGACCGTATATTTTCCGGGCATCACAAAAAGTCCTTCGGGAGCAAAAGGCGTGTCTTTGTAAATGGCAGAAATCGGCAAATCGTAGCGGTCAGCGGGCGGATTCGGATATTGTAAATTCCAAACAAATCGCTGCATTCCCGCTTCATTTTTGAGAGTCTGAAACGGACGCACCCAATAATCAGGCGGATTGACGCGACTCATATCAACTGCGAGCGGTTTGTCGTCAGATGCAAAACGGCGGACGAGTTTGTTTGCCGAATCGTAAATTTCAAGCGTAATTGGCGTGGCATATTTGGCTTTCAAAACATAATTGATGATTGCACCGTCAGGCGGATTTTGTCCCGCAGGTTCTTCGGGCGGAAACGGCGTGTCCGTGTGAAGGCTGCGTTTGTAACGAATTGCCGTTTGCGGTGCAAAAAGAATCGTGTCTGCATTTGTAACTTGCTGATTTATTTGGCGTAACGGCGTGATGTCGTCCAAAATCCAGAATGAACGCCCGTGCGTTCCAACCACAATATCGTCATTATGCACCACCAAATCACGAATCGAAGTGGCGGGCATATTCAGTCGCAACAGTTGCCAATTTTCGCCGTCATCTACCGAAAAATAGACGGCTTGTTCAGTTCCGCAATAGAGCAAACCTTTCTGAATCGGGTCTTCGCGCACCGCATTGACGATTCCACCGTTTGGCAAACCGTTGGTGATCTCTTTCCAAGTTTTTCCGCCATCGTGCGTTCGGAAAATGTGCGGACGCAAATCGTCTAAACGGAAAGTGTTAATCGCCGCATAAGCCGTGTTTGCGTCAAATCTTCCTGCGTCAATCAACGAAACTTTCATCCAAGATTTCAATTCGGGCGGAGTCACATTTGTCCAATTTTTCCCGCCGTCTTTCGTAATATGGATGAGTCCGTCGTCCGTTCCAGCCCAAATCGTGTTGAGGTCTTTGTAAGACGGCGCAACTGTGTAAATTACGCCACGGCGCGGCATTGTTTCCATTTCTTTGGTTGCGTAAATACCGACATTTGCAGGAACTTCCCACTTTTCACGCGACAAATCGGGCGAAATTATCTCCCAACTTTGTCCGCCGTTCATAGTTTTGAAAAGGACGTTTCCCGCATAGAAAAGCGATTTTTTATCAACCATTGAAAAGATGACGGGAGCAGTTCTTAGAAACCGATATTTTCCAGTCCGAACAGCTTCGGGCGCGATGTTTTGGGTTTGCCCTGTCCGTTTATCAAATCGTGTAATTTTCCCACCGTAAATGATGTTTGGATCAAGCGGGTCGGGCGCAACATAACCATATTCTTCCACGCCAACCGTCCGCCAATCGCGTTCACGAATTGCGCCCGAATCTCCACGCGAAGAAACACAAGCAGAACCGCTTTCCTGCTGTCCGCTACAAACCCAATACGGAAATTGATTGTCGGTGATGACGTGATAAAACTGCGCGGTCGGCTGATTATACCAACTCGACCACGTTTCGCCGCCGTTGACGGTAATCGTCGCGCCTTGGTCAGTCGCAAAAATCATCATGTCTGGTTCGTTGGGGTTTATCCAAATTCGGTGATAATCGTCGCCGCCCGGTGCGCCTTTGAAGGGGATAAAAGTTTTGCCGCCATCGGTTGATTTATGCGAAGCGATGTTGGCGACAAAAACCATGTCGGGATTTTTCGGATGCACTTTCAACTCGGCAAAATCACTGCCGCGTCCCCACAAACGCGGATCGCCGTTGACTCTTTGCCAACTTTCGCCCGCATCATTTGAAACATAAATCCCTGCAACATCTGGTCTTGCATCAACTGTTGCATAAAGCCGATTCGGATTAGTGCGCGAAATTGCAAACCCGATTCTGCCCAAACCTTGTTCGAACGTCGGCAAGCCTTTCGTCAATTTATTCCAAGTATTTCCGCCATCGGTCGATTTGAAAAGCCCGCTTTCCTTTCCTTGCCACGCCCCGTTTTCCCAAGGTCCTTGCCGTCCTGCCCAAAGGTCTGCGTAAATAATATTTGAGTTTTTCGGGTCAATTTCGACCTGCATCGCACCCGTGTTTTCGTCTTTGTAAAGCACTCGTTCAAAACGTCTTTCCGCCATCCGTCGAGCGATAAATGCCGCGTTCTTCATTTGGTCCGTATGGATGCCCAAGCACGGCCACAAATAAACGATTTTCGTCTTTCGGGTCAACCGCAATCGAGGCAATCTGCTGACCTTCGCGCAAGCCCAAATGCGTCCAAGTTTTCCCCGCGTCATTTGACCGATACATCCCGTCGCCGGTCGATAAATCAGGCCGCTGCAAGCCTTCGCCGCTTCCGACATAGATCACATTTGGATTTGACGGAGCAACCGCCACATCACCGATCGAACCCGTCGGCTGATCATCAAAAATCGGCTTCCAAGTCCGCCCTGCATCCGTCGTTTTCCAAACTCCGCCGTTATTGACGCCGATGTAAAAAACATTTGGCTGACTCGGAATCCCAACCGCACCGACAGTTCGTCCAGCGCGAAAAGGTCCGATCATTCGCCATTTCATACTTTGATAAAGCGATTTATCAACTTCTTGGGCGATGGAAAAAGTAGCAAATAATGAACAAAGAATTATTTGGACAAAGACAAACCTTTGCAAAAAGAAAGTGATTTTAGCGGACATTTGTAATCTCCTAAATTAGAAATTGGACGAGCAAAATTATTTGGGTAAATCAGGCTTACTATAACATCTGTGGCGAGATTAAAGGAAAAGAGATTTATAAGTTTAAGCCTTGTTTCGATATTTTCATTTGAGATTTGTTGTAAGTTACAACGATTTTTTCGCAACTGATAAACTAAAGAACACTTGTCAGACGAACTTAAAACGCGGAAAATCTATTGTTTAATGACTGTCTGCGAGAAAAAAGTAATTGATGCCGTGTTTATTGTCGTCAATGAAAGTTAATTCCTTGAAAATAAAGTAGATATTAAAACAAATTGACAAACGCGGATTTGTCCCTTATCCTACATCGTGGTAGCATAAAGCCTACTATGCAGGATGAAATTTATTACGGATTTACCGAAACATCAGTTTTTACGAGACAGTTATTTAAATTGGCTGATGATAATTTGCTCTATGAAATTCAAATGGCTTTGATAGCAAATCCTTTGCTCGGTGATGTCATTCAAGGGACACCCTGAGCCAGAAAAGGACGAGTGAACAACCCAAAAACAAACAAAGGTAAAAGTGGTGGTCTGCGTTTCATTTATGTTTTTTTGGAGAGAAGTGAAAGAATTTATTTGATTTATCTCTTTCCCAAAACGGGACAAGGAAAACAGGCAGACTTAACCCCGGAGCAAAAGAAAGCGGTCGCCGAACAAGTTTTAATTATCAAGAAAGGATATAACGAGGTGTGATTTATGGAAGAAGAAATGTTTCAAGAGTTAATGGAATCTTTGCGTCAAGCAGCGGCTCACGCCAGAGGCGAATTGGATTTAAAAACAACTTACCTGCTCAAACCTCCGCCACAACCGGCGGAACTGAACAAGGAAGAAATCACCGAAATTAGAAAAAGTCTGCACGCTACGCAAAGCGTTTTTGCCAAGTGTTTAAATGTTTCGGTAAAAACGGTGCAGGGATGGGAACAAGGAATCAGAAAACCATCTCAAGCCGCGTTGAAACTGTTGAGAATCGCCAAAGAAAAACCGGAAGTTCTTTTAATTGGTTAAATTAAGGTTGTAAGTTTAGGGGGAAAGAAAGTTTAAGCATTTTAAGAATTATCACTTTCTATGCTTTTTTGTCATTTCTGATGTGAGATTGTTTTCTGCTGTAGGAACTAAATATAAATCAATTGAAATTGAATCATCTTCCGTCTTTTTCTTCTTTCGTATCTGGATTGAATAGCGATTGCGAGGAAGTTTTTTATTTTTAGTTAATCTGCTTCTTACATTTGCAAGTTCCCAATAATTATTAACAATAATTTGCCCTTTGTAATTTCGATATTGTTTTAAAATCTTCGCAAATCCCTCAAAATTTGGCTGAAAATCAGTTATCAAAGGGTAGCTCGGCTCACATTGTAAACAAGTATGGCTGAAATAATATCTTTCTTGAATCTTAGACCATTCAAACTCATAAGATTCTGTATATGGAGATTTTGCATCTTTGGGAATCACCCAAAACTCGTGAGCAAAAAATGTCTTTCCTTCCAAAATTATTACATCAACTCTTTCAGGTGAAATTTTTGTGTAGTATTTCACATATTGCTTAACATTATTCGCATAAGCTGAAATATTGCCGAATCTTTCTTTTTTTTCGCCTGTATAAATTACAACTAGACCTTTGCTTTCACTATTTTGAGCTAATTCATATTCAAAATTTGCGTAGTGAGAATTACCATCACAACCACCACCAAGCCCCACAAAATCAGTAAATTTATAGGCTTCGGTTTGAGCAAAAATAATCTGCGAAATCAGCAAAACAATTAAAAGTGCCAGAATCTTTTTCATCGAAAAACCTCTTTTCCAAACATTCTACCGCAAATTACTCGGTTAGTCATCAAATGTTTTGCTGTGTCGGTAGCGGCGGTGTGAGCCGATGCGTAATTCATAATCAAACAAATACGACTTTGCTGACGCAAACGCTACTGACTTTTCTTGACAATTTTTCACCTTCAACCTCAAACTATCTTTTGTCTATGGAAAATCTCAAACTTCTTTTTCAGCTTTATTTTCGCCCCGTTTCGGCAATGAGCGAACTGATGGACAAAGGCAGTTGGTTGCTGGCGGCGGTCTTGATGTTTGTCGTTTCGATTGCTTTTTATTGGACGATAAATTCTCAACTGCAAAGCACTTATGCGACTCCACAGTTTAATTTGGCGGCTTATGAACAATACGAGGACGAAGGTGAAACGGTTGAGTCGGCAAAAAAGCGACAAGCGATAGTTGCCGAATTTCAGCGACAATTAGATGAACAACCGAAAATTCCTTTCATCGGAGACCGCTTATTTTACTTTTTCTCCTTTGAGCCAAGCGGATTTTTCCGCCCGTTAATCTCGCTTGCCCTTTTCTATATTCCGCTAACCATTTTATTGATAACGATTTTCGGTCATTTGGGAAACTTCGGCGTAGTTTTCAGTCGTGATTACGGAACGCTTTCACTTTGTTCGATGATGGCTTGGACGGCGGCACATTTGCCGTTTGCCGTCGCCGGATTTGTTCTAAATTCACAAAACGTAAATCCGCAAATTTATCTCGGTTTTTGGTTGGCAAGCGGTTTGATTTTCGGCGTGTTGATGATTTTTGCGTTGCGCGTGGTCTTTGGCGCAAGCTACGCCAATGCGATTTTAGTTGTAGCAATTTCGTGGCTTGGATTTAGCTTGGGAATGTATGTTTTCCGCTTCATCTCGCCGTTTCTCTTTTCGCCATTTTTGCTGATTATGGCTTATCTATATTTTGGTGGCGCGATTTCGGGCGGAGCGCGAGGACTTGGAAATACTTTTAGTTCACGTCAAAATTTCAAGCGTCATTTGCATAATGCGACTGTCAATCCCCGCGATGCCGATGCTCACGTCCAACTCGGTCTGATTTACAATCAACGCCGTCAAACCGATAAGGCGACTGTGCATTTCACTAAAGCCGTCGAGATTGACAAAAATGAGCCGGATGCCAATTACGAATTGGGGAAAATTGCCCGTCACAAAGGCGAATTGCAAGAGGCTCTGAATTATTTTTCAGTCGTGGTTGGGCAAAACGATAAATATGCTTTGAGCGAAATTTGGCGGGAAATCGGGGCAACGTATTTGGACGCGAAAATGTTTAACGAGGCTCGAAGCACACTCGAAACTTTTGTTGAACGCCGTCCGGTTGATTCCGAAGGTTTGTATTATTTGGGCAAGGTTTTGCAGGAACAAGGCGAAACTGAAAAAGCGAGAGAAATGTTTTTGGAAGCCATCGAATCCGCCAAAACCTCGCCCGATTATCGCAAACACGAATTGCGACATTGGAGTAAATTAGCGCAGAAGGAAATCAGTTAATTGATAATGGAAAATTGATAATTGATAATTGATAATAAATAAGAGGCTATTTTTCATTATCCACTATCAATTATCAATTTCTCTCGTATTCAACGACAAAACGCCTGACAGGTTCTTCTTCATCACTCCACATTTCTTCAAAATAAGTTTGCGTTAAACCATTTTTCTCAAATTGTGACAAATCCTTTCGTGATAAAGCCCACGGCAATTCGGGTGGAATTTCATCGTCTTCGCGCCCGCGGGTGACAACTACGATTTTGCCGTTTGGTGCAACAAAATTTGCAATTGCATCAATTACTTTCGGGCGAATCTCAATTGGCAAGGGCTGAATCGTGTAAATTTCCAAGACAAATTCAAATGCACCTAACCAACCTCGAAAAGGCGCAAACAAATCGGCAACTTCAAAATGAATTTCGGGATTAAGTTTCTTTGCCCATTCAATGGCAGTTGGCGAAATGTCAAAACCTGTCACCTTAAAACCCAAGTCGTGCAAATACTTAGCGTCATCGCCCAAACCGCAACCAACCACCAAAGCCTTGCGACCATTGCCCTGCAAATTAGTTTTTTCGGCAAACTTTACGAGATAGGGATTCGGCTCTAAATCCGCCCAGGGAATCTTCTCATTGTCGCCCTCAGCTTCGGCATAAAGCGCATCAAACCAACCAGTTACATCACCTTTTTCGGCAAATGCGGCGGCTAATTGTTTAGTTCGCTCTCTAACTAAATCTTTTTCATCCTTCATCCCTCATCCCTCATCCTTTCCTTCCACGCCGCCCAACCGCCAGCCATTGACCAAACATTTGTATAACCCATTTTTTGCAACATATCACCTGCTAAAGCAGAACGAAATCCGCCGCCACAATATAAAATTAGTTCGGTATTTTTGTCGGGATATTTGCCGATAATATCGCGTTCGATGATTCCGCGCCCAAGGTGAATCGCGTCTTTCGCGTGTGCCGCATCCCATTCATTGTCTTCTCGGACATCAATCAAAACTGCGCCGTCTTTCATCCGCTCCAAAGTTTCATCCACCGAAACTTCACGCACACGAGACTTCGCATCGTCCACCACGGCTAAAAATTCTGCTGAATGTATCATTTTTTTAATTTCCTCGCAAAAACACTTTGAGTATTCGTTCTTTTCTATTAAAGTTGTAAAAAATAAAAAACACAAACCTGAGGAGAAGATATTTAAAAATGAAAAAAATTACATTGTTTTTAGCGTTAGCATTTTGTCTAACGATGGTCGGTTGTAGCAAGGATGGCGAGATCAATGCCTTTATAACTGAATGGGATTCCATAACCGATGATATGGTTCAAAAGATTAACGCAGGCGATATTGACGGAGCAAAAACCGCTTTTGATGCCAAAAAAGAAAGCCTAAAATCGAAATGGGCAGGTATCAAAGATGCCAGAGGTTTCCAAGTTGGTGCTGATGCCAAAAAGAAATTGGAAGAAAGCGCGAAGAAAAATATGACGGCATTAACTACCGCAATGACCGGCAATATGATGAAAATCGCAACGGATAAGGCGAAGGTTGATAAACTCCAAGCACTAATCAAAGAATACGGCGAAATTTTCAAACCGTAATTTTTGAAATAATCGGATTGAAAAAGCGGCTGAAATTTTGGTCGCTTTTTC
This sequence comes from Pyrinomonadaceae bacterium, assembly GCA_963779235.1. Classification (GTDB taxonomy): domain Bacteria; phylum Acidobacteriota; class Blastocatellia; order Pyrinomonadales; family Pyrinomonadaceae; genus JAIBCC01. The sequence continues at coordinate 253,412 of CAVZXI010000016.1, read as the reverse complement.
TTTTTCCCTGCAAACCTTTATAATGTCTCTTTTGCAATTATTTTAACAACGAGGATTATCAATGGCAGAACAATTTGACGTAGCAATTATTGGTTCGGGACCGGGCGGATATGTAGGCGCAATTCGCGGTTCACAAATGGGTTTAAAGGTCGCAATTATCGAAAAAGAATCGGGAATGCGGATGGGCGGAACGTGCGGATTGCGCGGCTGTATTCCGACCAAAGCCCTGTTACAAGCGGCGCATCTTTACGAAAAAGCCCAACATTTTAGCGATTGGGGCATTAAGGTCGAAAATTTAGGTTTTGACTTTGAGCAAGTGCAAAAACGCAAAGGCGATGTCGTTGCAAAAAACTCGGCTGGCGTTTCGTATTTGATGAAAAAGAATAAAGTTACGACCTTTAACGGATTCGGCAAAATCCTTGGCAAAGGCAAAATCGAAGTTACCAAAGAAGACGGCAGCAAAGAAACGGTTGAAGCCAAAAACATCATTATCGCCACAGGTTCAGTCGTGCGTCCGATTCCGGGCTTTGAAACTGACGGCAAACAAGTCGTTAATTCCGACCAGATTCTCGAATTAAATCACGTTCCAAAATCAATGATTGTGATGGGTTCAGGCGCAGTTGGCGTAGAATTTGCCAGCGTTTATGCACGTTTCGGATGCGATACAACCGTTATTGAACTGATGGATCGCATCGTGCCAATGGAAGATGCCGAAGTTTCCAAAGAACTCCAACGAGTTTTCAAAAAGTCGGGTATCAAATGCGAAACAGGCATCAAGCTCGACAAAATGACCAAATCAAAATCGGGTGTCAAAGTTTCGGGCAAAAATTCCAAAGGAACAGATGTTGCATTTGAAGCCGAAATGTTATTGGTCGCAGTTGGACGGATGCCGTATTTGGATAAATTAGGTTTGGAAAATACGAAAGTCGTCATCAATCCACGCGGCACAATCAAAGTCAACGAATATTGCGAAACCGACGAACCCAATGTTTATGCGATTGGCGATGTCATTGACACCGCTTGGCTGGCGCACTTGGCATCAAAAGAAGGTTGTTTAGTCGTCGAAAAAATCGCAGGCAAAAAAGTCGAGCCAATCAAACATAACCTCGTGCCAAATTGCACCTATTGCGACCCCGAAGTCGCCTCTGTCGGCTTAACCGAAGCTAAAGCAAAAGAAGCAGGATACGATGTCAAAATCGGCAAATTCCCGTTCTCAGCATCAGGCAAAGCGCGTATTTTAGGCGAAACCGACGGCTTTATCAAAATCGTCAGCGAGAAAAAATACGATGAAGTTTTGGGAGTCCACATCATCGGACCACACGCGACTGAACTCTTGGCAGAAGCCTGTGTCGCCATGGCTCTCGAAGCCACCGCCGAATCAATCGCCAACACCATCCACGCACACCCAACCGTCAGCGAAAGTATGATGGAAGCGGCGGAGGGAGTTCACGATTTGACGATTCATATGTAAGATTGGTGGTCAGTGGTTAGTGGTCAGTTGCGAAATTGACCACTATTTCCTTTTGTGCATAATATTCAGTTGGTATTTGCTTCCAACTGTTTTCTAACCTTTAGCAAATTTTATGACTAGACATCCTGACAGTCCTGCATTTATACGATACTTACAAAATACAATTTATGACCTGATTGCCCCAATTGAAGAGGTCGCTTGGGCAAGATGGGAAGAAGGTGATGATACTCCAGACGCATATGAAATTGTAAAAAATGATTTTTGGGTAGTCTCCGGGTATTTTGCCAACATATACTCACCAACGCATTAGTTTGATGAAAAGGGTAAATTTTGTAGAATGAAGAAATGATAAAGATTGAATTTACAGCCGAGCAAATCAAAGAATTGCATTTTGAAAGATTCAATCACCCGCATCCGCGAGTGCAGTTGAAAATGGAAGTATTATATCTGAAAAGTCAGAATTTACCACATCCAAACATCAGTCAGTTAGCAGGAGTTTGCGAAACCACCGTCAGAACCTATCTCAAGGAATATCAAGAAGGCGGCATAGAAGCCTTAAAAGTCGTCAAATTTCGGCGACAAGCGAGCGAATTAGCGGTTCATCAAGCAACGATTCGGGAGCATTTTGGGAAACATCCGGTCGCCGGATTAAAACAAGCGAGTGCCGAAATAGAGAGTTTGACAGGCATCAAGCGTTCACCTGAGAGAGTCAGTAAGTATCTCCAACGCGAAGGCTTAAAGCGAATGAAAGTGGGGATGATACCAGCCAAAGCAGATGTCGAGAAGCAAGCCGAGTTCTTGGAAAAAGAACTTACTCCACGACTTGAGGAAGCCAAACAAGGAAAAAGAGAGGTCTTTTTTTAGATGCTTCGCACTTTGTTTTATCAGCCTTTTTGGGATATTTATGGTCATTTACGAGAATTTTCATCAAAGCTCCGAGTGGGCGACAAAGATTTAATGTCTTGGGGGCAATCAATGCCATCAGCAAAGAATTGGTGTTAGTGACCAACACCGGTTACATAACTTCGATTCAGATTTGTGAAATGTTGGTCAAAATCGCGGCGAGAAGGAAGCCTGAAGTCCCGATTACGGTAGGGTTGGACAATGCGAGGTATCAAAGATGCAAATTGGTGATGGAAAAAGCAGAGGAATTAGGAATCGAATTATTATTTTTGCCACCCTATTCGCCAAATCTGAATTTGATTGAAAGGTTATGGAAGTTTGTCAAAAAGGAAGTTTTATATTCGATTTATTACGATAATTTTGAGAAATTCACCAAAGCCATTATGGAATGTTTGAGTCAAACTGAAACAAAACACAAAAAAGCGTTGGATTCTTTGTTGACTTTGAAGTTTCAAACCTTTTCTCAAACATCACTTTAATGCGTTGGTGAGTATAGATGGAAATATATCAGACAGCGAAGCCGCTTTCATTCAAGATGTAGAAGTTGCATTAGGTGGGGAGGATTTTGATAATCTACCTGATTACGCACTTGGAGATGCGTGGCGGCAAACTATTAAAGAACTTGCTCCAAAGATCTTTCACGAATTAAGTGTGCCAACGCTAGTTTTTTACTTGCAAATGTATGATACGAGGAACAATACTGACCATGCGACTCAAGCTAAATCAATGTTCTTCCGATATGCTAATGCAATTGTCAAAGCAGATGGGAAAATATCTCAAATTGAACAAAAGAATTTGTTGAATTACAAAGAACTTTTATTTAATTTTCGTTTAGAGGATGAAACAGAAGAACAGCAAAACAACCAAACTTATAATAAGACTTCCTTTGAAAGTAAAGCCGAAATACAACCGAAAAATATTGATGACCTTTTAGTTGAACTTAATTCATTTGTTGGATTGGACAAAGTTAAAAATGATGTAGCGCAACTCGTAAATTTTCTCAAAGTCCAAAAAATGCGTGAGGAAAAAGGAATGGCTATGCAACCGCTTTCTCGGCATCTTGTTTTTTATGGAAATCCAGGAACTGGTAAAACAACTGTTGCACGACTTCTTTCTCAAATCTATAAATCTCTCGGAATTTTAAGTGGAGGGCATCTTGTCGAAACTGACCGCGCAGGACTCGTTGCGGGTTATGTTGGACAAACCGCTTTGAAAGTTCGGGAAGTTGTCAGCGAAGCAATTGGTGGCGTTTTATTTATTGATGAAGCCTATGCACTTAGCACAGGTGGTGATAATGATTTTGGACGAGAAGCAATTGACACGCTTTTGAAAATGATGGAAGACAATCGAGATGATTTGATTGTTGTCGTAGCAGGTTACACAGATAAAATGAGCGCGTTTTTACAAACAAATCCCGGCTTGCGTTCACGCTTCAATAAATATCTTGAATTTGAAGACTACACGCCCGAACAATTAGTAGCAATTTTTGAACTATTCTGCACAAACGGCGGTTACAAATTAGCTTCCTCAACGCACGACGATTTAACAAGATTGTTTTCAGTTTTATACGAAAGGCGAGATGAAACTTTTGGCAACGGAAGACTCGCAAGAAATTTGTATGAAATGACAATTAACAATCAAGCAAATCGTATCGTGTCGCTTCCGCACGTTGACGATGAAATACTTTCAGCAATTGAGAAAGCTGATATTCCGGGAATGGCAGACATGCAAAATGTAAGATAAATGAGCGATTTACAAAAATATATTACAAAGCGAAAAAAGACGGACGAAGATTTTGCAAAAGACTATGAAGAAGGCTTTGAAAACTTCAAAAGCGGCGAAACTTTTGCTAAACGTGCCAAAGAAGGCGATTGGGGAAAAGCGAGAGAAATTTTAGCAAAGTCGCCCGATGTTGAAGCGGAAGATTTAGACAAACTTTAATCTTGAACCAGCGGAAGGCGTTCACGATTTGACGATTCTTATGTAAATCAGTTGTTAGTGGTCAGTTTGAAGAAATTCGGCTGACCGCATTACTTATTGTAAAGATGAAAGATAATCTCTTAATCGAAAAACGCATAAAACTCTTGAGTGATTTCCATAAATCATTAAAACTTTGGTTTCGAGGAGACCTTACTGATGAACAACGCTCAGAGCATCGTTCCTATTTGAATAAAAACTTAATTGCTGTTAGGACTGCTGTTCGTGAGGCAAGGACATCAGGATCTGTTACGATAATGCCTCCAGCCCTGGGTGGTGTAGTTATGCCAAATATGGACCCTTTTGCTAATCTATTTACAGATTTTTATGGGTTGTCTTTAGCTCCAACAGCCTTAGAATCTATTGAACAAGCGATTGGAGTTTATGAACATATTCAATCAGATTCTGGCTTAATAAAATTAAATCCAAAGGCAGCAATTGATATTGAATCTGCAATAGAACGGGCTTTGCGTCCATCCTTCCGGGATACTCAGCCAAAATTAGAAAAAGAAGTTCAAGATGCAATTGAAAATATTCTTAACTCTTTAGGAATAGAATTTACCCGTGAACGCGATACTACTTCAGTAGGTGGAAAATATTACAAGCCTGATTTTGTTGTCGAATCGCTTGATTTAGCTATTGAAGTTAAACTAGCAAAAATTGGAAATGGTGTAGCAAAAATTCAAGAAGATATAAATGCTGATATAAGCGCATATAGAACTAAATGGAAGAATTTACTTTTTGTTATTTATGATTTAGGTGTGATTACTGACCCTTATAAATTTCAAACTGACAATATCAAACTGTTTGGAGTTTCTGTAAGAGTCATAAAGCATTGATTCTTGTTAGCCACGTCATTTATGGCGTGGTCTCAAATCGCCAAACAAAACAGGGCGTTTCAACGTCCTTCAAAAAGTGCTTAAGTCAACAAATCATTTTGACATTTAACCCCTTTCACCATAATCTTTTACCGTGATTAAATCTTACCAAACCGCACAAAATTTAGCTCAAGAATTGCTCGATACAAGCGCAGGAAAATGAGCCAAACATTACCAACTGATTTGCAAAGTATTGCAGAGAAAGTTTCCGCCGAAATGGTTGGGTTAGAGCATAAATTTAAGATCGGGCGATTCTTTGATTAGAAAGCTAATTGACAAATCCTACGGCAATGTAAAGAGGCTTCCAAAAAAGGCTGAGACAATAAATGATGTCCTCCGTTATACATTTATTTTGCCAATTCAAATTTACGCACTTGGAATCGAGCAAACCATCGAACAACTGCATAAATCAACTTATCAAGTTCCCGAAAACAAGATTTGGAATGCGTGGGAGACTATCGGGAGTGACCGAGATAGAGGCTATCGAGGCTGTAATATCACGGTAATTTCTTTCAATAGTCAAAAATTTGAGTTACAATTTCACACGGAAGAAAGTTTTATTTTGAAAATGCAAACTCATTATCTGTATGAAGAATTGAGAGATAGAAGAATTTCAAGCAAAAGAGAAGCTGAATTGATTAGCATTTTGAAAGAAATGGCGGTCAATATCAAAAGACCGGAAGGAGTTTAATTATGGAGTATGTAATTCTGCGAGATGAAGAAACAGGGGAAATTGAAAAACTTGGACGTTTCAAGGAGACAGGAGTTACCGAGCGATTTCACAATGGCGAATGGGTTAGAGACCGAATTTTATACAGCGAAATGTTTGATGGATTGCTCGAAGAAATATCGGAAACCGAAGCCCATAAAATAATTTCCTCTCAAGTCGAGCGCGAAAAGATTGCCGCATAATTCCCTTAAGTTTCAAATCACCGCCGAATCAATCGCCAACACCATTCACGCTCACCCGACAGTTAGTGAAAGTATGATGGAAGCGGCTGAAGGTGTTCACGATTTGACGATTCATATGTAATTGTGTTTATGAATCGCCGATTTAGGTTATCGGAGAGTCAAGTTTCAAATGCAAATGTATGAAGAAGAAGGAGTTCTATTTTTGACCAGAGCAGATATAGAAAGCAAAAGTTTGAAGATAACGCATTCGTTGATCCGGGAGCGAGTGGAAGGAGTGTTCAGTTCATTATGGGAAAGATTTGCGACCAGAGTTTATTCAAGGAGTTGGAATGAATTGTGGAAGACCTTGAAACTAAAGATGTTAGATTACAAATTGTGTTTTACAAACCTAATCTCTTACGCTTAATTTCTACTCAAGACTGAGGTTTTATTATGAATAACGAACAACTTCCGACCCGCACCCAAGCAATTATCTTTCGCGGAAAAGCCTCGCTTTTACAAATCAAACGTGGCGTAGAAAATCTTTTTGACTTAAATCTGAAACGGTTTTCTCAATCAATTAATTTGTCAGAAAAACCCAAATTGGCTGAATCAATTACGCCTTTGTGGACTGAAAAAGAACCGGGCGAACAATTTTTACAGGCGGGAAAAATTCATAATTTACGATTGGTGGTCAGAAAACTAAATGGCTTGGAAGTTCCTGCAAATACTGTTTTTAGCTTTTGGAAACAGGTTGGAAAAACAACACATTTTCGCGGTTTTGTGGCTGGACGCGAGCTACGCGAAGGTTGCATTATTCCCAACATCGGCGGCGGGTTATGCCAAATTTCAAATGCGCTTTATGATGCCGCGTTAAAAGCAAATTTTGAAATCATCGAGCGTCACGCACATACCCAAGTTGTGCGCGGATCGCTCGCGGAGCAAGGTCGGGACGCGACAGTTTTTTGGAATTATGTGGATTTGCGTTTCAAATCTCCAAATACTTTTCAAATCCAAGCCGAATTAGATGCAGAAAATCTAATCATCCGTTTTCGCAGTGAAAAGCAAGAGGAAAAATCCTTAATCAAAATCCAAAGACTCAAGACTCAAGACTCAAAACTCTCGACTGAAATTGGAAGTTGTGCAACTTGTGGCGTAAATGATTGTTTTCGTGTGGTTAAGCCCGATAAAGACGTTTTAAATTTTGGGCGAACTGCATATTTAGTTGACGAATTTTCGCCAGAATTTGATGATTATATTCAACAAACTCGTCAAGAAAAAGATTATTTATTTATTCCGCTCGATGGAAAGCGATTCAAAAAAGCAAATTACGCTTGGAGATTTGAATGGTTTCGCCAAAACTAAACAATCTTTGTTTGTGACGGCAATTCGTTCTTACAAATCACGAAAACTTGCCACGCAAGGCGCATCACGGCAAAAAAATCTATTGGCAATGTATGAAAAACTTGCTGAAAGTTACGCTAAACAGTTGACTTACGACTGTTTGCATCTTGTCGTCCAACAAAATCTGTTACCGTTTTTATGGCGCGATGGACATTTAGGCGGACGAACCTTTGATGTTTTAATGACCGCATTGCCAATGCGAAGTTTGCAAGAAAGATTAGATTTTGCCAAATCTTTGCATCCCGAAAGCACCACGCTCGGAGATTTTCGCGCCGAAGAATGGTTGGTCGAAGCCGAAATGAAAGCCTTGCGCCACGCGAGAAAAATCATCACGCCACACACCGAAATTGCGAGTATTTTTCCCGACAATGCTGAAATACTAAACTGGCAAATACCAAAAACCAATCAAAAATCAAAAATCAAAAATCAAAAATCAATCATCGTTTTTCCCGCTTCAACTGTTGGACGCAAAGGGGTTTATGAACTTCGTGAAGCCATTCGCGGATTAGATGTCAAACTCGTGACATTTGGCGGAAACATTGAAGATGAAAACTTTTGGCAAGGTTTTGAAGTTGAGCGCGGAAACGCAACAAATGGTTGGCTTGATTATGCAGATTTGGTCGTATTACCCGCTTTTGTCGAACATAAACCGAAACGGCTGATTGAAGCTGTGGCAAATGGAATTCCGGTTATTGCTTCAAAAGCCTGTGGGGTAGAAAATGTTGAAGGCGTTGAAGTTATCGAAGTTGGTGATGCTGAGGATTTAAGGGTAAAATTGAAAAAGTTTTTATCGAAAAGCTAAAATAAATTATGTTTAGAACTAACAAAGCGCATCCTTGGCACGGCATTCCGATTGGCGAAAAAGTTCCCAATGAAGTCACCGTTTTTATCGAAATTGTCCCGCGTGATACGGTCAAATATGAGGTTGACAAAGAAACGGGCTATCTAAAAATTGACCGTCCGCAACAATATTCAAATGTCGTTCCGGCGAACTACGGCTTTATTCCCCAGACATATTGTGGCGAAAATATTGCTAAATTAGCCACCAAAAATTCGGGCAAACCAATTGAATTCGGTGACGGCGATCCGCTGGATATTTTGGTTTTATCCGAACATCACATCCCGCGCGGTGACATTATTTTGAAGGCAAAACCGATTGGCGGATTTTGTTTGATTGATGGCGGCGAGGCTGATGATAAAATTATTGCGACTCTTGTGGGCGATAAAATCTACGAAAATTTTGCCGATATTTCCGAATTGCCCGAAGCCATCGTCAATCGTTTGCAACATTACTTTTTAACTTACAAACAGCTACCGAGCGAGCCGAATATTTGCGAAATCGCCTACATTTACGGACGCGAAAAAGCATACGAAGTGATTGGCGAAGCTATCAAAGATTACGAGGAACTTAAAGCAAAATTGAAATGAAACTAACTTGTTTACTTATTCTTTTGACCATTTTGACCCAAATCAACTGCACAAATCCAATCAATCTACCTGACGAAACTAATAAACGATATACGCTGAGATTTTCCAATGACAATTCAGTAGATAAAATGCTATTAGTGCTTTCGGCACCGTCTGTTCATAACGAATATTACAAACCTGCGTTTCAGGCAATCGTTGATTTTCAGATAAATTACGCCAAATCAATTTTGGGAAATGATAATGTTGTGCTGATTGTTGATAACGACACGAAGAAATTTTATCAAGATAAATTGCCCGAAGATGTGTTGATAACGGCGGAAGTTTTCGATATTTGGATGCGTGATTTTACGACTGTCAACCCTTTGAATCCAACCCAATTTCAATACACTTGGGCTTCGATGTCGAAAAAACAAAGCATCGAAACTCAGCAAAGTTTCGCAGATTTTGCCAACAAATACGGCATCAAACGAAGTAAAACCGAGTTGATTATGGACGGCGGAAACATCGTTGATAACTACGCCGGAAAATATATCACGACGACTAGATTTGCCAAAGACAATAAACTTACAATCGAAAAAGCCAAGCAGGAATTGAAGAAAACTTTGAATGCAAAAGAAGTTGCAATTCTTGAACCTGACGAAGAATCTCTCGCGCATTCGGACGGGATGGTAATGTGGCTCGACGAAAAAACTTTGCTCGTCAACGATTATGCCAAGGATAAACCTTTTCGTGATTCAGTCATAAACGAACTAAAATTAAGTTTCCCCGACACAAAAATTATCGAAGTGCCGGTTGTAAATGTTGAAAACAAACGCGGTGAGTGGGAAGGTTTTGAATCGGCTTGCGGTGTAAATCTAAATTCAGTTTTGACGTTCAGAAATGTCTATGTGCCTGTCTTTGGTATGGCACACGATGCCAAAGTAATCGGTATAATCAAAGCAAATACGGATAAAAACATTATCGAAATTGATGCCAAAGGCGTGTGTCCGATGGGCGGAAGCGTCCGGTGTCTGACGTGGCAATTGACGGGCGAAAACGCGGAGAAACTCATCAATGCCGCCAGGAGGGATTAGTAATAGCCGAAAGGACAATACTTGCTTATACTTTCTTTCTTCTTTATTTTGGAACTAGCAAATTTGCGTCAATACCCGGATTATTTATGGCAAAATACTCATCCATCCACTCCCAAGTTCTCCAAACTTTTTTTCCTACATTGAGCGGCAAAGGGTCATATAAAAGCAGTCCGGTGTCGGCAACTCCGGCGATTACAACTACATGAAAGCTACCGGTTGCACCGCCTTTTGCGCCAGCCGCCCAAATAGGACCTGCAGCCAAAAGAGTTTTAAACTCCGCGAAGCCACGCTTTACTTTAGGTAATGCAGTCATTCCCAACCGTGGAGCAAGCTGTTTGCAGGTGCTGATTGCATAACCGCTATTCCAGTCATAAAGTTGAAATAAATTCGCGGGTGGGTCAGTTACTGTTGCGGGGTCGGTTATTTTGGTCTTTTTATTATCCACCGACCATTTAGACATCATTTTCGCGCTAAAATACCAACATCCATTCGTCTTATCCTGCGGGAGTAATGTTACATTCGGAACCAAAATAATCGCCATTTGTTATCTCCAAAAATACTTAAGATATAGACCTATCAAAAGACGATAATTCATTTGATTTTTGCTTATTTGACTTCAAAGTCTTCAACAATACCCAAAAAGCTAAAAGAAAATTGCCCAAGTTGCAAAGTCATCGGTAAAATTTTCAAAATGATGCTGAACTAATTTTGGCACAAAAAATGTGTCGCCAATTTCGCAAGTAAATCGTTCACCATCAATAATAAACTCACCTTTTCCGCGCACGATAAAATAAAATTCGTCTTCTTCGTGAAAGGTTTGATAATCAGTTCTGCGAGGTGCAAAAAAGACGAGTGAGACATTCCCTTTTTTGAAAGGCTCAATATCCCAAACACCTTCTTTCCATTTTTCGGTTGCAGGTAATGGCAGTTTAGAAAACATTTCTTCGATGGTAAATTTCATTTTACAAAGGCAGCAATTAAAACAGTAATCAACACAATAGCAATTCCACAATATTCCATCGGAATAAAAAAGAATGAATGTTTCTCGTCAAATTTCTTGATGTTCCTATTCAACAAAAAGCCTATTGTCAAAATCAATAGTCCTGCCAAAACTGAGCCAAACGCAGCAAACAAACGAGTGTTGGAATTTACTTGGTTTGTGCCACCAAAATTATTTCCAATAAACATTGTTAAGAAAATAATAATAAACCAAACTATCGGAACTAAAATTCCCAGTCCTCTCCAAAATATAATAATCATAAACAGTTTGCTCTTTCTAAATATTCGGTAAAACAAACGCCCCAATATGCGGCTTATCAGTATTCAAACAAGTCTGCAAAGCAATTTCCAACGCATTTCGCAAATCTTCGGGAATGACAATCGCATCCAATAAACCTCGTGCAGCGGCGTGTTTGGCATCTAATTCTTTTTCGTAAGTTTCACGCACTTTTTGCATTTCGGCTTGGGTTGCTTCGTTGGGTTCTTGCCCTAACTTCTTTAATTTCTCAATTTGCGTGCCAAAAATCGCTTGCACCGCGGAATCACCTTCCATCACACCCATTCTGCCTGTCGGCAACGAAAAAATAAAATCAGGGTCAAAACCTTGTCCAGCCATCGCGTAATAACCCGCGCCGGAAGCGTGGTTGATGGTCAAAACGATTTTCGGACTGGTCGCCGTTGCCATTGCTTCGACAAACATCGCGCCCGAACGGATAATGCCCGAATGTTCGGCTTCCGCGCCAACCATAAAGCCGGAAACGTCTTGGATATAAACGATTGGCGTTGAATGACGATTACAATTCTCAATAAAATAAGCGCATTTTTCAGCCGAATCTTTGTAAATAATTCCGCCAAATTTGGGAGGTTTGCCAGCCGAATTTTTGACCATTCCGCGTGAATTGGCAATAATCCCAACTTGGATTCCGCAAATCCGTGCCGTTCCGCAAATCATCTCTTTGGCAAAATCAGCTTGGAATTCGTCAAATTCGCCGCCGTCCAAAATGCAGTCCAAAACGTCTTGCATATTGTATGGAGCTTTGTGTTCCTGCGGCAAAACTTCGTAAAGTTTTTCGGGTTTCGATTTCGGCGATTTGGGTTCGATGATTGAAACCCGTGTTTGATGTTTGTTTGGTAGTTCGGAAACGAGTTTGCGGATTTTTTCTAAACATTCCTGCTCAGTTTCGGTTCGATAATGCGCCACGCCCGAAATTGCGTTATGCGTCATCGCACCGCCAAGCGTTTCGTTATCAATAGTTTGCCCCGTTGCACCTTTGACTAAATTTGCTCCGCCTAAGCCCATAAACGAAGTTTTTTCGACCATCAAAATCACATCCGAAAGCGCCGGAAGATATGCTCCACCCGCCACGCACATTCCCATTACGGCGGCAATTTGCGGAGTTTTCAAATATCGGCGCATCAACGAATTGTAATAAAAAATTCGCGCCGCGCCGTATTGTCCCGGGAAAACCCCGCCTTGATACGGCAAATTAACCCCTGCGGAATCAACCAGATAGATAATCGGAACATTATTCCGCATCGCAATTTCCTGTGCGCGAAGAATTTTTTTAATCGTTTCGGGATACCACGCACCTGCTTTGATGGTGGCATCGTTGGCAATGACGACACATTCGCGCCCGTGGATGCGCCCAATCGAAGTCACAACCGCCGCCGCCGGAGCTTGCCCATTGTATTCATCGTAGGCAATCATCAAGCCGATTTCTTGTTGATAGGCATCGGTATCGAACAATAAATCAATCCGTTCACGAGCCGTTAATTTGCCTTGTGAATGGATTTTTTCAATTTTTTCCACACCGCCGCCTAGTTTCAATTTGCGCTCAAGGCGGGTGTATTCTTCGGTTAATTCTTTAAGTCGGGTTTGTGTTTGTTGGGTTTTCATTAAATCAAGCCTAAATCAATAATGTAGCGAAAAGGAAAATCATTTCTTTCGTGTTTTTCTCTAATAAAAATTTTAATCATTCTTCGCCGTTCCGTTATATTTTTCTTTCTGTTTAGTTTATAAATTTTGATGGTCTCCTCGGCTTTTGCTTTATCTTCATCTGAAATGTCAAAAGCTGGTTCAAGTTTTGCGTCTTTCGCATTGTAGGAAAAATATTTTTCAAAAGAATATGTAATTTCGTCGGGTCTTAAAATTTTGACATCAAACCGATTTCCTTTTGCTCCATTGCATTTTGGGCAAATGTAATACAAGTTTTCCCATTGGTAGGCTAATTCAGGATATACAGAACTTGGTTTGAAATGTTCAATCGCATCACCAGTATTTGAAATTGGAAAACCATCACAAAATGAACAATGCTCTTGAGTCATTAGCATCAATATTTCCAAAATATTTTTGTAGAATTGACTACCCGAATCAAACACTTTTTTTGAGGTATCCGCTAAAAATGCAGATTTCTTTGCCTCAAAATTCTCATTTAATATTTCGGGTGAGGGAAGTCTTTCAATTTTTATCATATTTTGAGGTTAAGTCCTTTTTTTCGATTTATTTGACGAAGTTCAATTTGAATAATTGTGTTTAATTCTTCGCTTTGTTTAGCAATATTTTCCGCTATTTTAGTAATTTTCTTGATGTCTTTTTCGCCCGAACCATTGCTCAAAATTGAATTGCGAAGTTCATAAAATTCGTCTAATTCTTTTTCTGCTTCAACTCCAAACTCTTCTTTAATATCAAAAGTTTCTTCTAAAACATAGCTGTAACTGTTTCCGTCTTCTGACTTTGTGACACTTTCAACCTTCGCCTTGCCATCTTCAACCTTCAACTTATAAACCCAAGCATCATCCACCGAATTAACCACAAACGGCGAATGTGTCGAAACAAAAATCTGGGCATTTTTGAAGAGTTTTTGCACCACCGGCAAGACTTTTCTCTGCCACGCTGGATGGAGATGAACTTCGATTTCATCAAGCAACAAAATCAAATTCTTTTCGGTTATCGGCAAATCGTCTTGCCATTTCAATAAATCAACTCTGCCAAGTAAATCGGCAATCCAACTAATCAAAGAACGCAAACCATCGGGCAAAACGTCAAAATCTAATTCTTCGCCGTGCATCTTTAATTTCAATTCATTCGGCGACCTTTTCAAAACAAACTTTACTTCGTAATCGGTGACATCTTTGATAAAAGTTTCGATTGAGTTGATAACCGTTTCGTATTTTTTCGCTTCTTCTAAACTTCCATCTTCTTTTGATAAAGCCCGATTTGAAATATTGTTTGCAACTAATTGATTTATCGTAATTTCGCCTTCTTTACGATAATCTTTGATAAATTTAAATGATTGTGAAAGAGGGTTAAAATTTTTTGGTAGATAATTAGCTTGAACAGTTTCTTCATTAATTTGCCGATAACCTGAAAAAACAAAGACACAAAAATTTAAGGGTTGATTATTTTCTTTTATCAATTTTGCATATTCTAATCCCAATCCAAAAGTTCTTGATAACTGTTTGTCCTCTGTCAGTCTAGCTGCAAAGGCACTTTCGGTTTTATCTTCAAATACGCCACTAACAATATTAAAAAAATCTTTTAGGTCGTAGGGCGTAAATAAATTGTTTGGGTCTTTATCATTTACTGTTTGTTCCGACAACGGAACTAAACGTAATCTTTTTATAAGATTTGAAACTTTTCCTTCATCCCAAAATCCTTTCCCAAATAAAGAGGTAATTGCTTTTAGTATTGTAGTTTTCCCCGTCCCATTTTCCCCCGTCAAAATATGAATTTCGGCTTTATCCTTCGCCGGACATTCTTTGAATTCGATTTCTTCATCATCGAAAACGCCGATATTTTTGAGATGTAATTTGCGGATTTTCATAGTTTTACAGTTTTTGGAGATTCGTTTGGTTTATCAGTTTTGCCTAACTTTTCGTCGTGCAATCTTTTAGCCTTCATTAACGAGAGCGAAAGTTCCCGCAGTTGATCGGTTTGTTTCAGTCGTCTGGTTATTGCCTTATCCGACATTTCAATTTTCTTCATTTTGTATCCTGTCAATATCAATTAAATCTTTTGCTCTGCCCGCAAGTTGCTTCATTTTTATCAGCCCCTCGCGTGAAACAATCCATAAATCTTGATTTTCCCAAACCAATTTTTCTCTTGTATCCCAAACATCATCAACCTGCGGAGTGACAAGCAATAAATCAAGCGACAATACTTCGCCGTCATCGTCAATTTTTGAAACTCTGCGAATCTCAACTGCTCTATCTTTGAAAGACATATCAAGTCCTTTGATGTCATAACCTTTTTGGGCAGCTAATTCGTAAGCCTTTTCTAATGATTCGGATTTTATTAAAACGTCAATATCAAAGGTTGCTCGCGGAAACCCGTGGATTGTTAAGGCTAAACCTCCACACACCGCATATTCGAGACCGTTATCATTCAAAATAGTTGTAATTTCAATCAGTTCTTGTAAAAGTGTTGCCATAGTATTTTATCAAATTTGATGCTTTGTTTGGTCAGTTTGGCGATTTATTATCCCAAACGCTTTTGCAAATATTCTTTCAAATTCGCCACCTTCACCCGTTCCTGTTCCCAAGTATCTCTATCGCGGACAGTGACGGCGTTGTCTTCGAGTGATTCGTGGTCAACCGTGACGCAAAAAGGCGTGCCGATTTCATCTTGGCGGGCGTAGAGTTTGCCGATGCCGCCTGTATCATCGTAAACGGTTCGCATCGCGGGCAACAAATCCTTTTTGAGTTGTTTCGCCATCGCCACGATTTCGGGTTTATTTTTCGCCAATGGCAAAACTGCAACCTTGATTGGTGCGAGTTCATATTTGAGTTTCAAAATCACGCGAACTTCGCCTTTGTCGTTCATTTTTTCCGAATAAGCATCCATCAAAACCGCCAAAAGTGTGCGATTCACGCCAACTGCAGGCTCGATCACATACGGATAAAAACGTTCGTTGGTAGTCGGATCAAAATACGAAAGGTCTTCGGTTGAATCTTGGTTAAGTCGTTTCCCTTCTGCGTCTTCGGGTTTCTTGGAATGTGTTTTTAAATCAAAATCAGTTCGATTGGCAATGCCCATCAGTTCGTCAAACTGTGCATCTTCGTCTTCGCGTTCAGGGAAAAAGCGATACAAAATATCAACTGTGCGAACCGCGTAATGCGCCAATTCTTTCGCGTTTTGCTCGTAAAGTTTGAGATTTTCTGAGGAAATTCCAAGTGAATTAAACCATTCCTGAAACCCGTCAATAAATTCCTGATGAATGCGCGGTGCGTCTTCCGGCTTGCAAAAATATTCCATCTCCATCTGCTCAAATTCGCGGGTGCGGAAAATAAAATTGCCGGGCGTGACTTCGTTGCGAAAGGCTTTGCCGATTTGCGCGATGCCGAACGGCAATTTTCGACGCGAAGTGTCCAACACGTTTTTAAAATTGATAAAAATTCCCTGCGCTGTTTCGGGACGAAGATAGGCGGTTGCCAAATAATCATCATCGGCGGAGGTTGCTCCAACTGTTGTTTTGAACATCAAATTAAACTGTTTGGCTTCGGTCAAATCACATTCTTTTCCACTTCCGGCGCACGAATTTGCATCTTTCGGGCAAGTCACATCTTGCAATTTGTCTTCCCGAAATCTGCCTTTGCAAGTTCGGCAATCAACCAACGGATCGCTGAAAGTCGTTTCGTGTCCGCTATATTTCCAAACCAGACGGTTTTGAATAATTGAAGAATCTAAACCCTCGATGTCATCGCGTTCGTGGACGAGCCACCGCCACCAGCTTCGTTTGATATTATTTGCAAGTTCTACGCCGAGCGAGCCGTAATCCCAACTTGAGCCTAGTCCGCCGTAAATGTCTGAGGCGGGAAAAACAAAACCTCTGCGTTTTGAAAGTGATACGATTGTTTCAATATTCATATAAAAATAGTCTAAAGTCTTGAGTCGAGAGTCAAGAGCAAGAATGAAATATTTTACAATTAACAATTAACAATTAACAATTACTCAAAACGATTTACCAAATGAAAAAAGGACGACCGAAGCCGTCCAATTTCAATTTATTGATTTTCCCACCTTTATCTTGGGCTTGGAACGGGAATTGTTCCATTAGGATAGACAAAGTAGAGAGCAATCGTGGTTTGGAGTCTTTGTCCGCCTTGAATCAGGGTTAATCTGCTTGGGTCAATCCCGCGAACTTTCACCAAATAATCCAGCGTTCGTTTTGCCATCTTGTCAGCATCAGGGGCTCTTTTCTCAGTTCCCTGATAAATAATCATATAACCTGAGCCATTTGTCCTACCTTGCAGTCCAATCGCATAGTTATCAAGTCTGAATTTAACATCATCAAATGCCTTGAAAACAAGCATATCAAACTCTTCATACGGTGGCGGTATTTCTTCTTTAGGTGGCTTCAACGTAGGTCGTAGCCGGAATTCTTTGACGGCATTGAGCGTCAAAATATCCATCTGTCACCTCAACTTCGGCTCGAATAGTTTGCTTACCTAAGCCGGTTGTATCAATCGTGATCGAAGAAGTCCCTAAACCACTCGTGATGCGTGCGCTTTCAGGCGTAACTTTCCAAATATAGCTGAGTGCGGCAGCCCCCACAACTCCGGCTGGCGGCGTATTCTGTGCAAAAAAAGTAACCAAGTCGCCTTCTTTAACCCGATCATTTCCGCTGACCGAAATGTTATACGGGCAAGGTCTATTTGTCACAATCTTATTCGTTTTCAAACAGATACAGTTTCTTACTTTTTTCGTAAAAGTATAAGTTCTGCTGAATTCTTTTCCATCAGCATTAAGAATCTTTACTTCGTGGTTGCCGGGGGTCACGACATACTCAAAACGAACTTGATTTCCTTGAGTTTTGCCAACCTCAACCCCGTCTAAATAAACGGTCATCTGCTCATCGGTTTGAACTGACAACATTGACATATTTTTGGGTATTTTGGTGAGTTCGTCTTTTTCAGTCAGTTGATACAACCGAAAAAGTATTGGCGGAAACCGCTGAAAACATTCCCAAACTCATCATCAGCCCAACCATAAACAGTAAATTGTAGCCAATCTTTCGCATCATTTTTACCTCAACTATTTGGAGCAGAAATATTTTCTCTCTCCCAAATCTTCTAAAATCCTTATTAAATTTCTTCTTCTGAAATTATCGTATTTTCCATCTGCTCTTTACGACGCAATCTTCGGCGTGCCGCAAGTCCAATTCCTGCCAAACCCGTGCCAAAAAGTAAAATCGTCATTGGTTCAGGTACCGGCTCAGGCGTTGGAGTCGGCGTTGGCGTATTCGGCGTTGGAGTTGGAGTTGGCGTACTCGGCGTTGGAGTTGGCGTACTCGGCGTTGGAGTCGGCGTAGTTGGCGTTGGAGTCGGCGTATTCTTACGATTTATCAAGATAATGACAATCGGAATCGCCGCCAATCCTAACAATGCCCATTTCGGAAAACCGGGTTCTTTTGGCTCAACCGGACAATCACAAGCCTCAGATTGAACTACTTCAATTTTGGTTTCAGTAATCACCCGATCATCTTGCGTGGTCGGCGGATCATCAACGGTTTTGGTCACGCTGACCACCACATCGTCATCTGCCAAACGCAATTGCGTAAAACCACCGGTCTTTGCCCCATTCGGTTTAGCATTTACCACTTGAGTCACCTGATTGAAACGGATCGGTGCTGCTTTGGCTACCGTTGCCGTCATAAAAATGGCAAATAAACTAAACGCTGAGAGAACAATTCTAAGTTTTGTATTTTTCATCTTTCTATTACCCGACAAAAACTTAATTTTCTTGCTAAATTTCCAAATTTAACAAAAACTTATTTTTGCTAAAAAATATACGACCACAAGTTTGGCACAAGAACTTGCGTATTTTATTCAGTTGGGGCAAATATGTGAAAATACTAGCAAAATTTTGTATCTTTTGCACCTAAATTTTCACTATTTCAACGATATTTCTACCTTTTTCCCCGTCTGAATACCATTTTGGGGTTGTCGTTACATCAAATATAAATGTTTAATAAAAATGTCTTCCAGAAAAATGTTAAACAATTTTCAGTTAAGGTTAGAATTAAAACAAGTTAAACACTTTTAGAGTGGAAATTGAGGAGAAATTTGGTAAGAAATTAGGCGGAAAAATGGCGAGTAATTATGAAAACTTACCCGCCACTTATGAATTACCAAATTTAGTTTTCAGCCGCTTTCGACTGTTCTTCTTTCAGCACGGCTTTGCGGGAAAGTTTGACCTTATTTCCCTCTTTGCCGATACATTTGACCATCACTTGTTGACCTTCTTTGAGTTCGTCACGGACATCTTTGATGCGTCGGTCGGAAATTTCCGAAATATGCAAAAGTCCGTCCAACCCCGGTAAAATTTCAACAAATGCGCCAAAATCTACAATTCGTGAAACTGTTCCGAGATAGGTTTCGCCTATTTCAGCTTCGGCAGTAATTGCTCTAATGCGGTCAACTGCTTTTTGTGCGGCTTCGCCATCGTGGGTGGCTATATTGACAGTTCCATCATCAGAAATGTCAATTTTCGCACCCGTTTCTTCGGTAATCGAGCGAATCATTTTTCCGCCTGGTCCGATTATTTCACGAATTTTATCAGGATGAACCTTGATGGTAATAATTCGCGGGGCGTATTTAGAAAGTTCTTCGCGCGGAGTCGCAATCGCTTTTTCCATAATGCCGAGAATATGGAGACGACCTTTTTTCGCTTGTTCGAGAGCTTCGGACAAAATCATGGCGTTAATTCCGCCGACTTTGATGTCCATTTGCAACGCAGTGATTCCGTCAGCCGTTCCGGTAACTTTGAAATCCATATCGCCATAATGGTCTTCCGCTCCGGCAATATCGCTCAAAATCGCATACTGCTTGCCTTCCATCACTAATCCCATCGCAACGCCCGCTACCGGTTTCTTAATCGGCACGCCGGCATCCATCAAACTCAAACAACCTCCGCAAACCGATGCCATTGAGCTTGAACCGTTTGATTCGGTAATGTCCGAAACGATGCGAATCGTGTAGGGAAATTCGGCTTCAGTCGGTAAAATGGCTTCCAGAGCGCGACGGGCTAAATTGCCGTGACCGATTTCGCGACGACTGGTGAAACCAATCCGTCCAACTTCGCCAACCGAATACGGCGGAAAATTGTAATGGAGCAAAAAGCGTTTTTTGACTTCGCCTTTTTCCAAATCATCGGTAAATTGTTCGTCCATTTTCGTCCCCAAAGTGCTGGTAACAATGGCTTGGGTTTCGCCACGAGTGAAAAGTGATGAACCGTGAACCCGCGGCAACCAACCAACTTCGCACGAAATCGGACGAATTTCCGAAAACTTACGACCATCGGGACGACGACGTTTGCCAAGCATATCTTCGCGGAAAATCTTTTCTTTCAATGAGCCGAAAACTTTTCCTGCCATCGAGCGTTTTTCCGCATCATCTTCGGGATAGCTTTCAACCACTTCTTTCTTGAGCGCATCAATCGCGGCATATGCAGTTAATTTATCTTTGCCAGTAGTGTCGAGAGTTTCGCTTAATTTTTTGCCAAAATTTTTCTCAATTTCCTTGACTAATTTTTCATCGAGTTGCGGGGCAACATACTCGCGTTTGGTAATTTCGAGGGCTTTGCCGAGTTCGCGTTGCCACAAACAGAGCCGTTTAATCTCTTTGTGCGCCAACATCATCGCCTCTACCATGACGTTTTCCGCCACTTCTTTCGCTTCAGCCTCAACCATTACAATCGCTTCTTCAGTTCCGGCAACGACTAAATTTAAGGTTGAATTTCGGCGATCATCATAGCTTGGATTGATGACATATTTTTCATCCACAATCCCGACCCGAACTGCGGCAATCGGATTTAAAAACGGAATGTCGCTCAAATACAAAGCGCACGATGCGCCTGTAATCGCCAGCACATCGGGATCATTTTGGTTATCAGCTGAGATTACAGTGCCAATAATTTGAGTTTCGTATTTGTAGCCTTCGGGAAAAAGTGGTCGAACCGGGCGGTCTATCAAACGACAGGTGAGAGTTTCTTTTTCATTCGGCTTGCCTTCGCGCCGAAAGTAATTTCCGGGGATGCGTCCGGCGGCGTAAGTTGCTTCACGATATTCGACCGTGAGCGGGAAAAAATCTAATCCTTCCCGTGGGTGTGTGCGCTGACTGCGGTCACTAAGAGCATCGTTTCCCCGAATGTTACAACGACTGCTCCATCTGCTTGCTTGGCGACTTTGCCGGTTTCAATCGTCAATTCGCCATCGCCTAATTTTATAGATTCTTTTAAGTATTTTTTCTGTGGCATTTTTTCTCCATTTATTTATTTTTCAATGCAAAAACGGCAGGAAGCCTCGCCGTGATAGCTCCTGCCGTCGTTTAATTTTTTACTTTAACGACTGTTTCCTTTTGCCAATAGCTTTACGCTGTCACGTTCAGCAACTACTGACAAATCTTACGAAGGAAACACTTTTGAGATGACTCGAAGATGTCATTCAATATTTAGTTTATCTTCTTAAACCAAGTCTCTTGACCATTTCGTGATATTGTCCAATATCGGTTTTCTTCAAATAATCAAGATGTTTTCTACGTTGCGAGACTAACTTGAGCAAACCTCGTCGAGAATTATTGTCTTTTTTATGTGTTCTGAAATGTTCAGTTAATTCGGTGATACGTTGCGTCAACAACGCAATTTGAACTTGCGAAGAACCCGTATCGTTTTGATGCAATTGGTAATCTGTAACTAATTGCTCTTTTGTTTCTTTAGCTGTTGCCATAAATATTTAAGTTAGTCTCTCCTTTTACGCAGTCGAAACCGCGAAAATTTTTTCTTTAACGAATAATTGATAGTTGATAATCAAAGTCGTTTTATTCATTATCCATTATCCATTATCCATTATCCATTATCAACTATTCATTGTTGAAACTCTTCCATAAACTTAGTTGAAAAATCTCCCTTTTGAAATTTTTCATCGTTCATAATCCTGATATGAAGCGGAATTGTAGTCTTAATCCCCTCGACCACCATCGCTTCTAAAGCCCGTCGCATTCGCGCAATCGCAATCTCGCGGGTGCGGGCGTGAACAATTAATTTCGCAATCATCGAATCATAATACGGCGGCACCACATAATTTGGATAAACCGCGGTATCAATTCGCACTCCGGGACCGCCCGGCAGATTTAGAGCCGTAATTTTACCCGGACTCGGAGTAAATTTTTCGGGGTCTTCGGCATTGATTCGACATTCGATTGAATGTCCAAAAATCTGCACGTCATCTTGGGTAAAACCAAGTTCTTCGCCCTGCGCGATACGAATTTGTTGACGAACAATATCAATCACCGTTACCATTTCCGTGACCGGATGCTCGACCTGAACGCGAGTATTCATTTCCATAAAATAGAAAGAACCATCTTCGTCCAACAAAAATTCAAATGTTCCGGCACTCGAATAACCTATTTCTTGACAGGCTTTTACGGCAACTGCGCCCATCTTTTCGCGTTGCTCTTTGGTAATCGCTGGGGATGGGGCTTCTTCTAAAAGTTTTTGGTGACGGCGTTGAATCGAGCATTCCCGTTCGCCCAAATGCACCACGTTTCCGTACTCATCCGCCAAAACTTGAATTTCGATATGACGCGGACGCTCGATGTATCTTTCAATATAAACTGTTCCGTTTTTGAACGCTGCCAGGGCTTCGGTCTGGGCGAGTTCGAGATTTGATGCAAGGTCTTCTTCCTTGCGGACAATTCGCATTCCGCGTCCGCCACCACCTGCTGCCGCTTTTATAATCACCGGAAACCCAATTTCTTTGACCAATGCAATCGCTTCTTCAGGGTTTTCAATCGGGTCGGGACTGCCGGGTAAAATTGGAACGCCTGATGCAATCATCGTTCGGCGAGCCTCAACCTTGTCGCCCATCAATCCAATGACATTTGGTCTAGGTCCAATAAATTTGATATTGCAATCTTCACAAACCTTTGCAAAAGTTTCAGATTCGGCTAAAAAACCATAACCCGGGTGAATCGCATCGGCATTGGTAATTTCAGCCGCCGAAATAATCGCCGGAATATTCAAATAACTTTGGGCTGATGACGCAGGACCGATGCAAACGGCTTCATCGGCAAAGCGAACGTGAAGCGCATCACGGTCGGCTTCGGAATGAACGGCAACGGTTTTAATACCCATTTCCTTGCACGTCCAGATAATCCGGCAAGCAATTTCGCCTCGATTGGCAATCAAAATTTTCTTGATTTCGCGCTTCATTTAACAAAATTAAACCGCAGAGACGCAAAGACGCGAAGTTTTTTTTAAAGAAAAAATAATTGCTTTTCTTCTCTGCGTCTCCGCGTCTCTGCGGTAAAAAAATTTCATTTATTTCCTAATCCCGAAAAGCGGTTGACCATATTCAACGGGTTGACCGTTTTCAACATAAATCTTTGCAACTTCGCCCGTTGTTTCCGCTTGAATTTCGTTCATCAATTTCATGGCTTCAATAATGCAAACGACTGTGCTTTCCGAAACTTGGTCGCCTACTGAAACATACGCAGGCTTATCAGGCGAAGGTGCAGAATAAAATGTGCCGACAATGGGCGATGTAATTTTGAATAAATCTTCGTCTGCTGAGGCTTCGTTTTCAGCCTTTGCGCCCGGATGCGGGGTTTCAATTTTTGGGGTTGCCACAGGTGCAACTGTTTGGGTCGCAACAGGTTGAACAGCTTGGACAATTTGTGGCGCAGTCGTTTGTTTGCTCAAACGAACTCGAATCTTTTCGTTTTCAAACTCAAAATCCGTAAAGCCGTGTGAATCAACCAATTCGGCAAGTTCCCGCAGTTCAGCCATATTTAAAGAGGCTTCGCTAATGCTGGTTGCACCTTTTTTTGCCGTTTTTTTTACGACTTCTTTTTTAATTGCTGTTGCCGGTTCGCTCATCTCTTGCACCTCTTTTTCAGTAGGCAGTAGCACTTGGCAGTTGCAGTTATTCGTTTGTCAATCTTGATTCAATAACTGCCGAGTGCCGTTGCTGACTGCTCCTGATGCTATCCCTTTGCCGCTAATTCACGAACATTATCAACCAATTCGATGACTGCCATTTCTGCATTATCGCCTTTCCGACGACCAAGTTTGATGATGCGGGTATAACCGCCTTCACGGTCTTTGTAACGCACTCCGAGTTCATCAAAAAGACGCTTGACAGCTTTAACTCCCGCCGTTCGCTCAGGTCTCTCTTTTGGCTCGCCTTTTTTACCGCGAAATTTACTCATTTCAGCTTTGTAGGTGGTATTTCCGGCGTGGAAAGCTTTTGAAGCCAATCGGCGCAGATGAACATTATCACCGCCATTGTTTGCTTTACGGGCAATTGTAATTACTTTTTCTACAAATGGACGAAGTTCTTTAGCTTTAGGAACTGTCGTGACAATGTAATCATTTGGCGAATTTATTAATGATGTTGCCAAATTTCGGAGCATTGACATTCGATGCTCGGTGGTTCTGCCTAATTTACGATGTGCTTTTAAGTGTCTCATATTGTTAAAACAAGGATGAAGGATGAGGGACGAGGGATGAAATAAACTCAATCGTTTTTATTCATCCTTCATCCCTCTGCCTTAATCTATTAAATCACGTCCGCCCGAACCCGGGATCGGATTTCCCTGTTCGTCAAAATCCATTCCAAAATCTAAGCCCATTCCGTGGAGCATATCTTTGATTTCGGTCAATGATTTTTTACCAAAATTTTTGGTGTGCAACATATCTCTTTCGCTTCGTTTAATCAAATCCCGAATCGAACGAATATCAGCATTTTTCAAACAGTTATATGAGCGAACCGAAAGTTCCAATTCATCTACCGAACGATCCAGTAAATCGTTGCGAAGAAGCGGCGGACGCGCAATATCTTCATATTTGTATTCATCTTCTTCTTCTTCAAAATTGATGAAAATGCTCATATGGTCTTTGACAATTTTCGCCGCCAGACCAATCGAATCTTCGGGTTTGACCGAACCATCCGTCCAAACTTCAATCGAAAGTTTGTCAAATTCGGTATTTGAACCTTGTCGAGTTGCTTCAACCTGATAATTTACTTTTCGGATTGGAGTATGAACCGAATCAATCGGAATATAGCCCAGCGAAAGGTCTTCATCATTATTTAATTCGGCTGAAACATAGCCTCTGCCGCTTTTCAGACGCATTTCGATATTGATGTCGCCGCCCGCGCTGATGGTCGCAATGTGAATTTCTTGGTCGAGAATTTCGACATCTCCATCGGCTTCAATATCCGCACTGGTCACTTCTCCGGCACCTTTTTTACTGATGGTCAGAGTTTTTGGACCTACATTGTGCAGTTTAAACGGAATTTGTTTAAGGTTTAAAATGACATCGGTTGCATCTTCGACCACGCCTTTGATGGACGAAAACTCGTGTTCAACCCCTTCAATTTTGACTGCTGTGATTGCCGCACCTTCCACCGATGACAAAAGGGCGCGTCTCAAGGAATTTCCGATGGTCGTTCCGAAACCACGCTCAAAAGGTTGGGCAAAGAATTTTCCGTAGTGCTCGGTCAAAGTTTCAGATTCGACCTGTAAGCGACTCGGCATTTGAAAATCTGTCCAAAGGATGTTTGTAGTCATAATCTTTTTTAAGTTTAGGAAGTTTGGGAAGTTGCGAAAGTTTAGGAAGTTCTTATTTCTTCCTAAACTTTCTAAACTTCCCAAACTAATTACTATTTACTGTAAAGTTCAACAATCAGTTGTTCGTTAATATTTGCGTCAACATCTTCGCGTTTTGGCAAAGCGGTGACGGAAACGCTCAAATCGGCGAGTCCGGCTGAAATCCAATTTGGACGAACGCGACCGCCGGAAGTCTGCCAAGCACCTTCAACGTGAACATTTTTTGTAGTCTTGTCTTTGATAGTGACGACATCGCCAACCTTCACTTGAAATGATGGAATGTCAACTTTCTTGTCGTTCACTAAAACGTGACCATGATTAACGAGTTGTCGAGATTGACGACGAGAAGTCGAAAAACCTGCCCGAAAAACGACATTATCCAAACGACGTTCGAGCATAAAAAGCAGGTTTTCGCCGGTAATACCTTTTTGGCGGGACGCTTTCTCGAAATAATTGCGGAATTGTTTTTCAAGCACGAAATAAATACGCTTGACCTTTTGTTTTTCCCGAAGTTGGAGTCCATAGCCAGCCAAGGCTTTGCGTCTGGCATTTGCCCCGTGCATTCCAGGCGGTTGTGTTCCGCGTTTTTCAATCGGACACGATGTTTTGAAACAACGGTCGCCCTTGAGAAATAATTTTGCACCTTCGCGGCGACATAATCTGCACACCGCACCTCTATATCTAGCCATAATTTTTTTGTTTTTTCCGCTTCCGAAGGTTCAGAGTTATGGCTTTAGCCGTGAAACCGTTGCGCTTCGCTGGCGGTTTCTCACGCATAAATGCGTAACTCTAAACATTTCGGAAAAGTTTACAGGATTTTCTACAAATCCCTTCTTCCTTTCGATAATTAATTTTTCAACTTGGAAGCCGCAATCCGAATTCCAAAATCCCACATCCTCACACTCTTCTGCGTTTTGGCGGACGACATCCATTGTGCGGAATCGGCGTGGTGTCACGAATTGCGGTGACTCTGATTCCGGCATTATTGATTGCCCGAATCGCCGATTCACGACCGCCACCCGGTCCTTTGACGCGAACCTCACATTCTCTCATTCCCGCTTCAACCGCTTTCCGAGCTACTTCCTGAGCTGCTTGTTGAGCCGCAAAAGGAGTTCCTTTTCGAGAGCCGCGAAAACCTTTCGCTCCCGATGAACATTGGGCAATCAAATTTCCTTGGGTATCGGTGATTGAAACCAACGTATTATTGAAAGAAGCCGCGATAAACGCAATCCCAATCGGAATATTCTTTTTCTCTTTCTTACGAAAAGTCTTTTTTGTTTTTGCTTGTTGCTTTGCCATAAAATTAGTTCCAAACTCCAAATTCCAAATTCCAGATTATTCTTTCAATTTGAAATCTGGAATCTGAAATATGGAATTTAATTATTTCTTGCCCGGTGCTTTTTTCTTCGCCACAGCAGCTTTACGCGGACCTTTACGAGTGCGGGCATTGGTGCTGGTTCGCTGACCACGCACGGGCAATCCGCGACGATGACGCAATCCTCGATAGCAACCAATATCCATCAACCGTTTGACATTTAGTTGAACTTGTTTGCGTAAATCCCCTTCAACCTCGCCTTGTTCGTCAATAATTGAACGGATCTTAATCAATTCTTCTTCGCTCAAATTCTTGATTTTAGTATTTATATCAACTTGAGCTTGTTCCAGAACCGCAGTGGCACGCGCTTTTCCGATGCCATAGATATAGGTTAAACCAATCTGCGCCCTTTTTTGTGGTGGTAAATCTACCCCTGCTACACGAGCCATATTTCTCCTAAAATTTCAGATTCCAAATTTCAGATTCCAAATTGTTTCTTCATAATGTGGAATCTGAAATTTGAAATCTGGAATAAATTATCCCTGACGTTGTTTGTGTTTCGGATTTTCGCAAATCACCCGCACAATGCCTTTTCGATGTATAACCTTGCATTTATCGCAAATCTTCTTTACTGAAGGACGCACTTTCATCTTTAAAATCCCTCGCTTTATTTATAGCGATATGTGATTCGCCCACGACCTAAATCGTATGGCGAAAGTTCGACTAAAACTCTGTCGCCCGGCAGAATCCGAATAAAATTCTTTCGCATCTTGCCTGAAATATGTGCTAAAACTTGATGTTGATTGTCTTCTAATTCGACTTTAAACATCGCGTTCGGCAATGTTTCAAGCACAGTTGCCGTCACCTCTATCGCTTCTTCTTTTGACATAGTCTCAAGAGCCAACTTCCGTTTAGTTGGACAAACCGTAAATGTTATCTTTTTTTGCCGATTTTTTCAAGTTAAGCCGCGTGTCTTATGCTTTTGCCTTGATTTACTTGGGCTTTTTGCTCTTTGGTCAAGGTTAAAATTTCGGGTCCACCTTCTAAAACGGCAATTGTATGTTCAAAATGTGCACTCGGTTTTCCGTCTTTAGTCACCACCGTCCATTTATCTTCGAGCGTTTTGGTTTCCTGAGTTCCCATATTTATCATCGGCTCAATCGCCAAACAATAACCCATCCTAATTTTTTCGCGGGTTCCGGCTCTGCCGTAATTCGGAATTTGCGGAGCTTCGTGCATATTGCGTCCGATTCCGTGTCCGGTGTAATCCCGCACAATTCCGTAGCCAAATTTCTCGGCGTGTGACTGAACTGCGTGTCCAATATCCCCGACTTTTTTATTCGGATGACATTGTTCGATGCCCGCATACAAGCATTCTTCCGTCACTTTTAGCAATTGGGCAACATCCTCAACAATCTTTCCAACCGGCGCAGTAAAAGCCGTGTCACCGACAAAACCGTTATAAGTTGCCGCCATATCAAGCGAAACAATATCGCCTTCTTTGAGCGGTGTCTTATTTGAAAAACCATGCACCACCGCCTCATTGACCGAGGCGCAAATGGCAAAAGGAAACGGCACCATCCCGTGCGGTTTGTAGCCAATAAAGGTCGGAATCGCTCCTGCGTCCCGAATCATTTTTTCTGCCACTGCGTTGAGTTCAAGCGTTGAAATACCGGGTTCAATCATTCCGCGCAAGACTTCGCGGACTTCGGCAATCAGTTCGCCGACTTCGCGCATTTTGTCTAAATCTTTTCTTGATTTGGCAATTATCATTCGTTTCCCAAATAAAACTCGGCTTAGTCTGCTGAAAAAACTTTTTACCCTTGAATCTATCACTAGACTAATTTTTCCAATTCTGCGTAAATTTCTTCGACTTCTCTGTCACCATCAATTTTTTGCAAACGTCCCGATTTCTTGTAATACGCCAGCAAAGGTTCAGTCAATTCATCGTAAGTTGAGAGCCGAGTAGAAACGCTTTCTTTATTGTCATCAGCCCGATGAGTCAAACTTGTTTCGGGATGAAAATCGCAAAAACCTTCAACCTTTGGCGGTTTGGAATAGATATTGTAAATTTCTCCGCAAACTGAACAAGAACGACGACCAGTCAAGCGTTTCATCAATTCTTCACGCGGAATATCAACCTCAATGGCTTGAATAGTTTTGCCTTGTTCGGTGGCTAATTCTTCGAGTTGCTCGGCTTGAACTGCAGTGCGCGGATAGCCGTCTAAAATATAAGTTTCTCGGCAATCATCACGCGAAGTTCGGTCTTTGACAATTTGATAAGTCAACTCGTCGGAGATTAGTTTCCCCGTTGCCATAATCTCTTGAACTTCTCGTGCTAAGGGCGTATCCGCTTTTTTCATCTCGCGGAAAATATCTCCGGTCGAAATCTGCGGAATTCCTTTGCGCTCTTGTAACATCCGCGCTTGAGTCCCTTTTCCCGCTCCCGGCGCACCAATTAAAACAATAATCTTTGACATATCTGACAGCAACAGTTGGCAGTAACAGTTGGCGGTCAATAAATATTCAACTTACTGCTTCTGCCTCCTGTTACTGCCAACTGAATTAGCTCCTTCTGCCTCGCAAACGCGAACCTGAGCCTAAGAAACCTTCGTAGTTTCTCATCACCAATTGGGCTTCGATTTGAGCAATCGTGTCCATTGCCACCCCGACCAAAATCAAAAGCGAAGTTCCGCCGAAAAAGAATTGATAGCCAAGTCCGGTTGGAATCCAACTAAGACCGGGGGTTGCGTCAACAAAGTTGTACAAGGTAGTTCCGATAAAAGGCAGACGAGCCACATTGAAACCACTCAAAAGAAGTTGTGGAACAAACGCTACAAACGCCAAATATAATGCACCAACCGTGGTTAAACGAGTCAAAATATAATTCAAATATTCAGCCGTTTGCGACCCCGGACGAACGCCCGGCACAAAACCGCCTGATTTTCTCAAATTATCAGCTACATCATCCGTATTAAATTGAATGGTGATATAGAAAAAGGTGAAAAGAACAATCATCCCTAGGAAAAATAATTCGTAATAGGGATCGCCGCCGTGAAATTTCCCGAAGAACTCAAACACTTTTGTCCACCACGAATCAGGGGCATTGGGGTCCGCCGGAAACGCTGAAAAAAGAGTCTGCGGCATTGCCAAAACCGATGAAGCAAAGATCACCGGAATCACCCCGCCCATATTAACTTTGAGCGGAAGCGTGGTTTCCTGACCTTTATAAACCTGATTCCCCATTCGCCGACTGGCATAAGAAATAGCAATGTGCCGCCTCGCCGATTCGACATAAACAATGAGCGCGATTAACGCAACCATTACAATGACCAGAAAAACAACTCCCAGCGTTTGTGTAGGATCACCTTTGCCGATTCTATCGGAAATTTGCTTAACCCCACTCGGCAAACCAATTACGATACCCACAAAAATCAATAACGAAATCCCGTTTCCGATACCGCGTTCGGTAATTTGTTCACCCAACCACATCACGAAAACCGTGCCGGTGGTCAGTGTCACCACTACTAAAATAGTCGCCCACCAACCATCGCCAATAACAGCATTTCGCTGTAACCAAGTAGCCACGAAAAATGTCTGAATCGAACACAAAGCAACGGTTAAATAGCGAGTCCATTGGTTAATCTTTTGTCGTCCAACTTCGCCCTCTTCCTGCACTTTTTTCAATGGCAAATAAAGAACGGTCATCAATTGGATAATAATCGAAGCCGTAATATAAGGCGTTACGCCAAGCGCAAAAACTGAAATGGTGCGAAAGTTTCCACCTGAAAAAAGGTCTAAAACCCCCAACAGGGTTCCGCTGATGTCGCCCCAAACTTGCTCAAGCCGAACTTTATTAACTCCGGGTGCAGTAACATGTGCGCCAAAGCGATAGACAATAATCATTCCCAAAGTGAAAAGTATCCGACTTCTCAACTCGGGAACTTTGAACATATTTTGAACGGCGGCAAAAAACTTTTCCATATTATTCCTCAAAAAACGAAAAGATAACGTCTAGCTTCGGTTTTAATCCCGATTCAATGAACGAATTCATTAGCTAAACGTCTTTTAGATTACTCACTTTGAGCGAATTTCACAATCGCCTCAGCTGTTCCACCGGCTTTTTCGATTTTATCTTTGGCGTTTTTGGTGAAACGATGCGCGGAAATCTTTAAGGCTTTAGTGACCTCACCATTGCCTAAAATCACTAAATCGTGTTTGGCTTTTTTAATCAGACCACGTTCGTGCAAAATTTCAGGGGTCACTTCGTCACCCGCTTTAAAATTAGCTTCAATTTTTGCCAAACTGATTTCGAGCCATTTGGTTTTGAAAATATTGGTAAAACCGCGTTTTGGCAAACGGCGTTGGAGCGGCATTTGTCCGCCTTCAAAGCCGGATTTGCTAGAATAACCCGAACGTGATTTTTGTCCTTTGTTTCCACGTCCGGCGGTTTTGCCCAAACCCGAACCCGGTCCGCGTCCGACTCTTTTCTTTTTATGTGTGCTTCCTTTTGCAGGACGCAAATTGTTTAATCCTAGTGCCATTTTTACTTTCCTTCTAAAAGGTAAAAGGTAATTGGTAGCTGATAAATGGTTGAATCAATTTACTTAATCGCAAAACCAATTACTAATTACTAATTACCGATTACTACTTCTTTACTCAACGATTCTCAAAAGATGCGGGATTTTAGCCACGACTCCACGCATAGCGGCGTTGTCAGGCTTTTCCACAGTTTGATTAAGTTTGGTAATTCCCAAACTTCTAACTATATCCTTTTGCTTTTGAGCGTAGCCAATCGAACTTCGATAATATTGAATCTTGATTTTCTCGCTTTGTGTTTCTTCTTTTTTCTTTGCCATTTTTTTGATTCCAGATTCCAGATTCCAGATTCCAGATTCCAGATTTAATTTGGAATTTGAAATTTGAAATTTGAAATTACAACAGTTCTTCCACTTGTTTGCCGCGCAGACGTGCTACTTCAATCGGATCTTTCATTTTAACTAAACCGTCAAAAGTTGCGCGAACGACATTGTGCGGATTGTTTGAACCCAAAACTTTGGTGCGGATATTATGCACGCCTAGTGCTTGCAAAACTGCCCGAACTGCACCGCCCGCGATAACGCCTGTTCCTTCCGCCGCCGGTTTTAAAAGAACGCGACCTGCCCCGTAACGACCAATCATCGGATGTGGCAAAGTGCCTTCAATTAAAGGAACGCGAATCAGATTCTTTTTCGCCGCTTCAATCGCTTTCTTAATCGCGGTCGGAACTTCACGAGCTTTTCCCGTGCCAAATCCAACGTGACCGGCTTCATCGCCTACCACCACCAAGGCGGCGAACGACATATTTTTACCGCCCTTCACAACTTTGGTGACACGGTTAATCGAAATCAATTGGTCTTTCAAAATCAAAGTATTTGCTGAAATGCGTTGTTTATTAGTTTTCATTACTTTCTTCTTTTGCTTTGTTCAATCCGGCTTCGCGGGTTGCTTCAATCAATGCCTTGACCCGACCGTGAAAGACATAACCGCCACGATCATAAACTACATTTGACACGCCTGCCGCCAAAGCACGTTCGGCAATTGTTTTACCGATGGTGGTTGCGGCTTCGATGTTTCCACCCGATTTGCCTTTCAAACTTGATTCTGTGGTCGAAGCACTCGCCAAAGTTTTTCCGCTCTCATCATCAATTACTTGTGCATAAATATGATTGACGCTGCGAAAAATCGCCAGACGCGGACTCTCCGCTGTGCCGTGAACTTTCTTGCGAATTCGGCTGTGAACAGCCCGACGAATATCTGCTCTGCTTTTGTTTGCCATAACTTTAATTCCAGATTCCAGATTCCAGATTCCAGATTGAAAAACCAACTTGGAATTTGAAATTTGAAATTATTTACCCGTCTTTCCGGGTTTCAATTTATAAGTCCGATCCGCATAACGAACGCCCTTGCCTTTGTAAGCATCCGGCTTACGCAAGCGGTGGAGCTCGGCGCAGACTTGTCCGAGTTTTTGTTTATCAATTCCGCTCAAGGTCAAAGTCAACTGATATTGATTGATCGTTGTCTTGGTCTGAACTCTCTCCGCCGAGGCTTCGATGCCATCCGGCAAAGGAAAGTCAATCGGATGCGAATAACCGAGCGCAAAAACAATCCTTTTGTCCTGCACGTCAGCTTTATAGCCAACTCCAACGACATCCATTTGTTTCTTAAAACCTTCCGTCACCCCGACAATTGCATTGTTTGCCAAAGCTCTCCCTAGTCCGTGAAAGGCGGCGTTTTTATCATTATCACGCTCTGCAATCAGCGAACCTTCTTCAATTTTAAACGCAACACCAGTTGGAATCGGAGTTTTCAAAGTTCCTTTGGGTCCTTTTATTTCCAATTCAGCTTCGTTAATTTTAACTTCTACGCCCGATGGTATGGTTATCGGTTTTTTTCCAACACGAGACATAATATTTTAGGGATGAGGGATGAGGGATGAGGGATGAAAAAATCATCTCTCTTACCGTCAGCCTTCATCAGCTTTAGTTTTTTCAAAATTGAGGTTTAAGTATTCAGGCTTTAAATTCATCCCTCATCCCTCATCCCTCATCCTTTAGTAGATTTGTGCCAAAATCTCACCGCCCATATTTTCTTGGCGGGCTTTTTTTCCACTCATCAAACCTTTTGAGGTGGAAACAATATTTACTCCGTAACCACCGAGAACTTTTGGAATCTCGGTTGCGCCGACATAAACTCGTCTGCCCGGACTGGAAACTCTCTCCAGATGGGTAATCGAAGATGTTCCTTTGGCATCGTAGCGCAAGAAAATTCGTATCGAATATTTTACGCCTTCTCCTTTGGTTACAAAATTATTGATATAACCTTCTTCTTTCAGAATTCGTGCAATTTCTGCTTTTAACTTTGAACCCGGTACGTCAACACGCGTATGTTTTGCGGTAATCGCATTACGAATTCGCGTCAGCATATCGGCGATTGGATCTGTCATTCGTTTTACTCCAAATATATTTCAGGTTTCAGTTTAAAAACTGACTGCTGAATACTAAAAACCTTTTACCAACTTGATTTAACCACGCCCGGGATTTGACCTTTCAATGCCAATTCTCTCAACGAAACGCGGGAAATCCCAAACTTTCGCAAAAAACCACGCGGACGACCTGTTTGCGAACAGCGATTGCGAACTCTTGATTTGCTCGCGTTACGCGGTAATTTTTGCAATTTAACGATTGCGGCATCAACTTCTTCAATCGATGAATTCGGTTGGTTGATGATTTTTTTCAACTCCATCCGTCGGGTCGCATATTTTGCTACCATCCGCTGACGTTGTTCGTTTTTAACGACTTTGCTGATTTTTGCCATATATAATTTTAGATTTCAGATTCCAGATTTCAGATTCCAGATTTAATTTGGAACTTGGAATGTGGAATGTGGAATTATTGTCTAAAAGGCATTCCGAGTGCTTTTAGAAGCGCACGAGCCTGTTCGTCATTGTTTGCAGTGGTGACAATTGAAATGTTCATCCCGCGAGTTTTATCAACCTTGTTGAAATCAATTTCAGGAAAAATCAATTGCTCACGAACTCCAAGCGTATAATTTCCGCGTCCGTCAAAGGCTTTGCCAGAAACGCCTCGGAAGTCACGCACCCGTGGCAGAGCCACTGAAATCAGGCGATCAAGAAATTCATACATCCGGTCGCCGCGAAGCGTAACCATCGTGCCAATGTTCATTCCTTGACGGAGTTTGAACTGGGCGATTGATTTCTTGGCTTTGGTAATAACCGGTTTTTGTCCAGTAATTGATTTCAATTCTTCGACTGCCGCGTCAAGGATTTTGGAGTTACTGATCGCTTCTCCCATTCCCATATTTACAACAATCTTGCTAACTTTGGGAATCGCCATCGGATTTTCAATGCCGAATTCTTTTGCGATTGCCGGAGCAATTTCTTTACGATATTTTTCTTTTAATCTTGCCATTGTTTGAGTTCCTCTTTGCTGATTGGGTCTCGGTTTAAAATTCTATATTCCAGATTCCAGATTGAAAACCAATATGGAATTTGAAATTTGAAATTTGAATTTTCTATCGTTTCCAAACCTCAAACTAAACTATTCTTCTGTTTTTTCTTCCGTCTTTTTAGCTTTTTTCTCAGCTTTTACGGTTTCACCGATTACTTTTCCGCTTTTGACTGCGACCCTAACCTTTTTACCATCTTTGATTTCGTATCGAACCCGAGTTGGTTTGCCCGATTCAGGATCAAGCAAAGCAACATTTGAAATGTCCACCCACGCTTCTTTTTCGATGATTCCGCCTTCAATACTCATTTGCGGAACGGGTTTACGATGCTTTTTCATAATCATCGCCCCTTCCACTTTGACTTTTCCATTACGTGGGTCAACTTGAATGACCTGTCCACGATACGGATTACGTTTTCCGTTGGTGTCGTAGCGGTTGTATTCCCTACCGGCAATGAAAACAACGGTGTCGCCTTTCTTAATTCCGGCTCTGATTGTTCCTTTTTTTACAGTTTTCATTTACTTAAATGACCTCCGGCGCAAGGGAAACGATTTTCATAAAATTTTTATCACGCAGTTCACGAGCAACCGGACCAAAAACGCGAGTCCCAACCGGGGTCCCATCATCTTTAATCAAAACCGCCGCATTTTCATCGAAACGGATATAAGTTCCGTCTTTACGACGAATTTCCTTCCGAGTTCTGACCACGACTGCATTATAAACTTTACCTTTTTTGGCAGTGCCGTCCGGTGTGGCTTCCTTGACGGTAACTTTAATTTTGTCACCAATAGTTGCCGTTTTGCCGGTTGAACCACCAATTGAGTTAATCATTTCAACTCGTTTTGCACCTGAATTGTCTGCGACCACTAACGAGGTCTGCATCTGAATCATAACTTGTTCACTCCGTTCAATAGTTTGGGAAGTTTGGGAAGTTTGGGAAGTTTGGGAAGGAACTATATTTTAACTTCCTAAACTTTCTGAACTTCCTCAACTGTCAAACTTACTTTGCTGCTTTTTGCACAATTTCAACTACCCGCCAGCGTTTGCGGGCTGAAAGCGGTCTGGTTTCAACAATTTTTACTTTGTCGCCAATTCCTGCTCCTAATTCATCGTGAGCCATAAATTGTTTTTTACGGCGCACATAACGACGATATTTCGGATGTTTAATCAAGCGATCAACGCGGACGACCACCGTTTTCGTCATTTTGTCGGAAGTGACTACGCCGACTCTTTGAGCGCGGTTTCCGCGAGAAGCATCGCCTTTCGATTCAGTCGTTTCAACCTTTGTTTCAACAACTTCAGTCTTCTTGGCTTTTTTCGGCTTCTCTTCGGCAACAACTACTTCTTCAACTGTTTCTTCAGCTTTAGCCTCAACAGTTTCTTCGATAGTTTCAACGGTTGCTTCCGCTTGAGTTTCTTCAACTACTGTTTCTTCGTCTTTCTTCTTTCTTGCCATTTCTTTATTCCAGATTCCAGATTCCAGATTCCAGATTCCAGATTTAATTTGGAATTTGAAATTTGGAATTTGGAATTACAAACCTATTTGGCTTGAGCCTCTAATTCCATATTGCGAATCAAAGTATTTACTCTCGCCAGAGTCTTTTTTTCGCGTTTAATATTGCTGACTGATTCTCCTACGCCCAATGTTTTGCGAAACTTCAAGCGAAAGAGTGATTCCTTCAAACTATCGGCTTGCTCACGCAATTCGTCTAGCGACATATCCCGAAGTTGGTCTAATTGTTCTTTGGTTTTCATCTTAAACAATGCCTCCTTCCATATCGGCGCGGGTTATAAATTTAACTTTAATCGGAAGTTTTTGGGCGGCGAGACGCATCGCTTCGCGTGCCAATTCTTCGCTAACACCTTGAATTTCATACAAAACGCGACCGGGTTTGACAACTGCCACCCAATGATCCGGCGCACCTTTTCCACTTCCCATCCGAGTTTCCGCCGGTTTTTTCGTAATCGGCTTATCGGGAAACATCCGAATCCAAACTTTTCCGCCACGTTTGATATGGCGAGTCATCGAAATCCGAGCCGCTTCAATCTGACGGTCGGTAATCCAACCTGCTTCCAACGCTTTTAATGCAAAGTCACCGAAGTTTAATTTGTCACCACGAGAAGCTACACCTCTCATCCGACCTTTCATCACTCTGCGGTGCTTGACCTTTTTCGGCATTAACATATTAAAAAATCCTCGAATCCAGATTCCAGATTCCAGATTCCAGATTCCAGATTTGACGTGGAATTTGAAATTTGAAATTTGAAATTAAAAAATTTATCTGTCGTTTCTGTCTCGACGCTGACGCGGAGGTCTTCTGTCGTTACGTCCGCCTCTTTCGCCCTTTACTTCATTGATTGGATCGGAAGTCGTTCCGCGTGCCATCGAAGCATTCGGGTCAAGAATTTCGCCCCGATAAATCCAAACTTTGACCCCGATGATTCCAAATGTCGTTAAGGCTTCGGCAAATCCGTAATCAACATCGGCTCTCAAGGTATGAAGCGGCAAGCGTCCTTCCAAAGACCATTCCGTTCTGGCAATTTCCGCTCCGTTTAAGCGTCCGGCAATCATCACTTTGATTCCCATTGCGCCAAATCGTTGCGATTCTTCCATAATTTTTCGCATCGCTCGTCGAAAAGCAATCCGTTTTTCGAGTTGTTGAGCGATTTTTTCGGCTTGAAGTTGGGCGTTCAACTCAGGTTTGGTAATTTCTTGAATCGAAACAATCACTTCGCGTCCGGTTTTTTTGGACAAATCTTCTTTTAGTTTTTCAATTTCACTCCCTTTGCGTCCGATGATAATTCCGGGGCGTGAAGTGTAAATGATTATTTTCAAACGATTTGCGGCTCGTTCAATGTCAATATGCGAAACTCCTGCTCCGGCGAAACGCTTTTTCAAATCGCGCTTCAACTGCATATCTTCCGCCAAATATTCGGCAAATTCTTTTTTGGCAAACCAATGTGAATGCCAATCTTTGTTGTATCCGACTCGGAAGCCATATGGATGAACTTTTTGTCCCATAAATTATTCTGTTCCCTCCGCAACTTCTTCTACTTTCTCAGCTTTTTTCTTGGCTGGTGCTTTGGCTTTGGTTTCTCCGCCATCTTTTTTAGCGGCTGTTTTCTTTGGTTTTGCTTCGACTGTTGCTTCTGCTTTTACTTGTTTTTTCGGCTTTAATTTGACCTTTTCTTCAGGTTTTTCGCTCGAAACCAAAACTGTGATATGGCAATAATGACGTTGTTCTTTATAAGCACGACCTTGTGGGGCGGGGCGCATCCGACGACGATTTTTGTGCGGTCCCATATCTACAAAACAGGACTTGACGAATAAATCATCGGGATCAATTGCAATATTTTGTTGTTCCGCTTGATAAGTAGCGTTGGCAATTGCCGAGCGCAAAGTTTTTTCAATCGGTTCAGCCGCCCGTTTATCGGTAAATTTCAGAATCGCCAAGGCTTGCGAAACATTGCGTCCGCGAATCAAGTCAATCACGAGTCGTGCTTTTCTCGGCGAACCTTTCAAATTTTTTGTTTTTGCTATCGCTTCCATAATTCCATTTTGGATTCCAGATTCCAGATTCCAGATTCCAAATTAAATTTGGAATTTGAAATCTGAAATTTGAAATTACTTCCTTTTAGCCATTTTCTCCGCTTTGGTTCCCGGATGACCTTTGTAGGTGCGGGTTGGAGAAAATTCTCCAAGTTTGTGTCCGACCATATTTTCCGTTACATAAACCGGAATATGTCGTTTGCCATTATGAACGCCGAAGGTTAAACCAACCATATCGGGCGAAATCGTCGAACGACGCGACCAAGTTTTAATTGCCAACGGTTTGTTTCCGCCTTCGGCAATTTTCCGCATAACTTTTTGGACGCTTAAATCAATAAAAGGTCCTTTTTTTAATGAACGTGGCATAATATCAATTTCAGATTTCAGATTTCAGATTCCAAATTTGAAATATGGAATTTGAAATGTGGAATTATTTCCTACGGTCGCGCACAATCATTTTATCGGTGCGCTTGTTGTTACGAGTTTTATAACCGCGAGTCGGTTGTCCCCAAGGCGTGACCGGATGACGACCACCTGAAGTTTTACCTTCACCGCCACCATGCGGGTGATCCACCGGATTCATCGCAACTCCGCGAACTTTCGGGCGCAAACCTTTCCAACGTGAACGTCCGGCTTTACCCAAGCTAACATTTTCATTTTCAACATTTCCGACCTGTCCAACGGTTGCCATACAAGTCATCGGGACTCGTCGAACTTCGCCTGACGGCATTCTCAATTGAGCAAAATCGCCGTCTTTGGCTACGAGTTGGGCAAATGCACCGGCTGAACGAGCCATTTGTCCGCCTTTTCCGGCACGGAGTTCGATATTGTGAATCTGCGTTCCAAGCGGAATATTTTTAATCGGCAAAGCATTTCCCGGCAGAATATCTGCATCAATTCCGCTCATTACCATTTTCCCGACTTCTAACCCAACCGGCGCAATGATGTAGCGTTTTTCACCATCAAGATAAGTAATCAAAGCGATGTGCGATGAACGATTCGGATCGTATTCGATTTGTGTAACTTTCCCCGGAACGCCGATTTTATCTCGTTTAAAATCAATGATTCGATAATGACGCTTGTGACCGCCACCACGCCGACGAACCGTAATCCGTCCATCGTTATTGCGTCCTGAAATTCTCGTTTTTGGCTCCAGCAAAGATTTTTCGGGTTTTGCCTTCGGAGTCAATTCATCCCGCGTCAAATACGTTTGATAACGTCGCGCCGGTGATGTAGGTTTTAACTTTTTAATTCCCATAATTTTAGTAGTCGGTGGTCAGTGTTCGGTGGTCAGTTGTTTCAAATCTGACAACTGACCACTAGCCACCATTCACTGCTAAATTGCTTCAGCGTAATCAACAGTCGGCTCGCCTTTTTTCAAAGTAACGTAAGCCTTTTTCCAATTAGGACGGCGACCTTCGGTGCGTCCGCGACGTTTCGTCTTGCCTTTGTAATTTATCGTATGAATCTTTGCAACTTTGACATTGAAAATCTCTTCCACGGCAGCACGAATTTCTTCTTTTTTCGATTTTCGGTCAACTCGAAACGTCAAAACTTGTCCTTCGCCTTCTTCGCTGGTGGCTTCTTTCAAAAGCACTGATTTTTCCGTGACAACGGGCGATTTTAAAACATCCCATAAATTCAAACTCATTATTCAGCCACCTCCCGTTTAGATTTTCTCAATTCTCTTGCCGGAAATAAAAGATTGGTTAATTCTTCAACTGCCGATTTGGTGACTAACAATTTTTCGTGCCAGAGCAAATCGTAAATGTTTAAGCCGTTTGAATTTGTAACTTTAACCTTTTGCACATTTGCTGATGAACGAATCAAATTGGCGTTGTCCAATGAATCAACAATCAAGGTTTTGGTTTGAGTTTTGTTTTCAAATAAACCAAGTGTTGTCATCGTGCCGACAAATTCTCTGGTTTTATCGCCAACTTTAAAATCATCAATCACAATCAAATTTCCTTCGCGCAATCTTTCGGAAAGTGCCGAGCGAAGTGCGCCACGACGCATCCGGCGCGGAATTTGATATGACCAATCGCGGGGCTGAGGTCCGTGGACGGTTCCACCACCTTTCCACAAAGGCGAACGAATCGAGGCGATCCGCGCCCGTCCAGTCCCTTTTTGCTTCCAAAGTTTTCGACCTGAACCCGAAACATTACCACGAGTTTTGGTGGCAGATGTTCCCTGTCGGCGATTTGCCAGATAATTCGTGACGGCGGTGTGAATCAATGATTCATTGAGTTCTACGCCAAACACGGCATCTGAAAGTTCTACTTCGCCAACTTTCTTATTCTTTAAATTGCGAACCTCAACGGTAGGCATAATTCTCTCCATTGAGTCTTAAGTCTTAAGTCTTAAGTCTTAAGTCAATCTCTTTTGACTCACGACTCACGACTCACGACTCACGACTTGCTTATCTCAATTTCTTAACTACAACCAAACTTCCGTTTGGTCCCGGAACTGCTCCGCGAATCATAATGATGTTGTTTTCAGCATCAACTTTCGCCACAGTCAAACCTTTTACCGTCACCCGTCCATCGCCCATATGTCCTGACGAACGAGTTCCTTTGATAACCCGCGACGGATATGCCGATTGACCGATTGAACCCGGCGCACGAACCGACATCGAACCGTGTGATTCAGGACCACGATGGAATTTGTGACGTTTAATCGTTCCTGCGAATCCGCGACCTTTGGATTTTCCAATCACTTCAATCTTGTCGCCGTCATTGAAAATATCAGCTTTAATTTGATCGCCGACATTTGCCTCGGCTTCCGATTCGAGTCTGATTTCTTTCAACACGCGAGTCGGTGGAATTCCGCTTCCGGTCTTTTCAAAATGTCCGCGCATCGGTTTGGTAACATTCTTTAATTTGACGGCGTTTTCCTCAACTAATCCAAGTTGAACTGCATTATAACCGTCCTTTCCTTTTGCGCTTTTAGTTTGCACAACAACACAAGGTCCTGCCTTTACAACGGTTACGGGTGTCACCGTGCCGTCCTCCGCAAAGATTTGTGTCATTCCAACTTTTCTACCAATGATACCGTTTATCATAATGATTCATTTGTTCATTCGTTCATTGATTCATTTGTCTAAATAAAATGACAAAATGAACCAATGATTAAATGAATCAATTTTTTCTAGCTTTTACCGAATGCCTTGATTTCTACATCAACACCGGCGGGTAAATCCAATTTCATCAACGCATCTACTGTTTCAGCAGTTGGGTCAAGAATATCCATCAAACGCTTGTGGGTTCTGATTTCAAACTGTTCGCGCGATTTTTTATCAACGTGCGGCGAACGCAGAACCGTCCATTTATTTTTAATGGTCGGAAGTGGAATCGGTCCTGCGACTCTCGCTCCCGTTCTTTTCGCAGTTTCAACAATCTCTTGGGTGGATTGATCCAAAACGCGATGATCGTATGCTTTCAGTTTAATGCGTATTTTTTCGTTTAACATATTCGTTAGTGGTCAGTAGTCAGTAGTCGGTGGTCGGTTTTCTGTTCACCGCCCACCGATAACTGCACACTAAAAGTTATTCAATAATATCCGAAACCGTTCCGGCTCCAACTGTTCTGCCACCCTCTCGAATAGCAAATCTTAATCCTTTTTCCATCGCAATCGAATTGATTAACTCAATGTCCATCGCTATATTGTCTCCCGGCATCACCATTTCCACTCCTTGTGGCAAATTAGCAACTCCTGTCACATCTGTCGTTCTAAAATAAAACTGCGGTCGGTATCCCGTGAAAAATGGAGTGTGTCGTCCACCCTCTTCTTTCGTCAAAACATATGCTTCGGCTTTGAATTTCTTATGCGGTTTAATCGTTCCCGGTTTCGCAATTACTTGTCCTCTTTCAATCGCTTTCCGATCTACTCCCCTTAAAAGTAATCCCACATTGTCTCCCGCTCGTCCTTCGTCCAGAAGTTTCTTGAACATCTCAACTCCCGTGCAAACCGAATTCTGCGTGTCTTTGATTCCCACAATTTCGACCGGCTCATTGATTTTGATGATTCCTCGCTCGATTCTTCCAGTCGCTACCGTTCCACGTCCTTGAATCGTGAATATATCTTCCACCGGCATCAAAAACGGTTTGTCCGTTTCGCGGGCTGGAGTTGGAATAAAACTATCCACCGCTGCCATCAATTCATCAACTGTCTTTTCCCATTCAGGATCACCTTCCAAGGCTTTCAAGGCTGATCCCCGAATGACCGGAATGTCATCTCCAGGGAATTCATAGATTGACAACAATTCCCTGATTTCCAGTTCTACCAATTCGAGCAATTCTTCGTCATCCACCATATCCACTTTGTTCATAAAGACCACGATGGATGGAACTCCAACCTGACGCGCAAGGAGAATATGTTCACGAGTCTGTGGCATCGGTCCATCGGTCGCAGCGACAACTAAAATCGCGCCGTCCATCTGTGCCGCTCCGGTAATCATATTCTTAACGTAATCAGCGTGTCCCGGACAATCAACGTGGGCATAGTGACGATTCGCAGTTTCATACTCAACGTGGGCAGTAGCAATCGTAATCCCACGAGCTTTTTCTTCCGGCGCATTGTCAATCGAATCAAATGACCGAAAAACCATCTTCGGATTATGCTTGCTCATCACTTTCGTAATCGCTGCCGTCAACGTCGTTTTCCCGTGGTCAACGTGTCCTATCGTCCCTATATTGACGTGTGGTTTGCTTCTATCGAATTTCTCTTTGCTCATAATTTTTCTAAATCCTCATCAAATCTAAAATCACTATTGTCCTTAGCTAACTGCTCCTTTTACTTTGGCAATAACCTCTTCCGCTACATTTCGTGGGGCTTGGTCATAGCGTTCAAAGTGCATACTTGATGTTGCGCGTCCTTGAGTTGCAGAACGTAAATCAGTTGTGTATCCAAACATTTCCGAAAGCGGAACAAAGGCTGTCACCACTTGAACGCCACCCGGACGCGGATTCATCCCTTCAATTTGTCCGCGACGACGGTTTAAATCGCCATTGACTGCGCCCATATATTCTTCCGGTGTGACCACTTCAATCCGCATAATCGGCTCCAGCAAAACAGCTTTTGCTTTTTTAACTGCATCTTGAAAAGCCAAACTTCCAGCGATGTGGAATGAACGCTCATCCGAGTCAACTTCGTGAAATGAACCAAAAACCAAAGTCGCTTTGATGTCCACCAACTCGTATCCGGCAAGGTATCCACGACGCATCGCATCTTTCATCCCTTCCATCGTTGGTTTGATAAATTGACGCGGAATCGTTCCGCCCGTAATTTTATCAACAAAGACAAAGCCTTCGCCCGGAGCCGGTTCGATTTGGAGTTCAACGTGAGCAAATTGTCCACGTCCACCCGATTGTTTCTTGAAAATTTCTTTACCCGGAGCTGAAACTGTAATTGTTTCACGATAAGCAACTTGTGGTTTTCCAACGTTTGCTTCGACGCTAAATTCGCGTTTCATTCGGTCAACAATAATTTCCAAATGAAGTTCGCCCATTCCGGCAATAATGGTTTGACCTGTTTCG
Organism: Pyrinomonadaceae bacterium; assembly: GCA_963779235.1. Classification (GTDB taxonomy): domain Bacteria; phylum Acidobacteriota; class Blastocatellia; order Pyrinomonadales; family Pyrinomonadaceae; genus JAIBCC01. The sequence goes on along the minus strand of CAVZXI010000016.1, from coordinate 209,375 downwards.
TGGTCGGTATTAACTCGGAAACTTGGATCTTCTTGGGCTAATTTATTGAGCGCAAGTCCCATTTTATCTTGGTCAGCACGAGTTTTCGGTTCAACTGCAACCCGGACCACAGGATCAGGAAATTCCATTGATTCGAGAATGATTTGTTTATTCTCATCGCAAACGGTTTCGCCGGTTGTGACGTTTTTCATCCCGCCGATAGCCACAATTTCTCCGGCACTCGCTTCATCAATATCTTCTTGTTTATTGGCGTGCATCAGGAAAAGACGACCAACTCTTTCCTTTGAATCTTTAATCGGATTATAGACGTAAGAACCGGCTTTAACCGTTCCACTATAAATGCGAACGTAGGAAAGTTGTCCAAGATATTTATCAACTGCGAGTTTGAAAACCAAACCTGCAAATGGAGCTTTTGGATCCGGCGGACGACTTTCAACTTCATCCGTATCAGGATTAACCCCTTCAACGGCAGGAATATCAAGCGGACTCGGTAAATAATCAACCACTGCATCAAGCAAAGTTTGAACACCTTTATTTTTGAAAGCTGAACCTGTCACGACCGGAACAATTTTCGAAGCAAGCGTTCCTTTGCGAAGCGCAGCGCGGATTTCATCTTCGGAAATTTCTTCGCCTTCGAGGAATTTCATCGCAATATCATCATCAATATCCGATAATCCTTCTAAAAGTTTTTCGCGGGCTTCATTCGCGGCATCAACTAAATCAGCCGGAATTTCAACAGTTGAATATTCTGCGCCTTTGTCTTCATTCTTCCAAATGAGACCTTTCATTTGAATTAAATCAACGACTCCTTGGAGATGCTCTTCTAATCCGATTGGAATCTGGATAGCCACCGCATTTGCGCCTAATCGAGTTAGAATTGATTGAAATGAACGGTCAAATGATGCGCCCGAACGGTCTAATTTATTGATAAAACAAATGCGGGGAACGCCGTATTTATCAGCTTGTCTCCAAACTGTTTCGGATTGGGGTTCAACTCCGGCAACTCCATCAAACACACAAACTGCACCGTCAAGCACACGCAAACTACGTTCGACTTCCATCGTAAAATCAACGTGTCCCGGCGTATCAATAATGTTAATTCGATGTTCGACACCGTTGCGCTTCCAAAAACAAGTAGTTGCGGCAGAGGTGATTGTAATTCCGCGTTCTTGCTCCTGCGCCATATGATCCATGATAGCAGTGCCTTCGTGAACTTCGCCAATTTTATGCGATCTACCTGTATAGAAAAGGACACGCTCAGTCGTCGTGGTTTTACCCGCGTCAATATGAGCCATAATCCCAATGTTTCTAAATTTGTCTAAACTAATCTTTGACATAACTTTTGATCTTTGATTTTTGAACTTTGATCTTTGAACTAACTTCTTTCAAAGGTCGAAGGTCACAGGTCAAAGGTCTAAATTAAAACCTATAATGTGCAAACGCCTTGTTTGCCTCCGCCATCCGGTGAACATCGTCTTTCTTTTTCACCGCGCTACCGCGATTATTGATTGCATCAAGCAATTCGCCGACCAACCTTTCTTCCATCGTTTTTTCGTTACGTTTGCGGGCATTGGTGACAATCCAGCGAATCGCTAAAGTGTGACGACGGTCTTGGTTGACTTCAAGCGGAACTTGATAAGTTGCGCCCCCGATTCGTCTCGATTTCACTTCCAGCGTTGGCTTAACATTGTCAACGGCTTTTTTGAAAACTTTCAAAGGCTCATCACCCGTCTTCTCGCCGATTTTTTCCATCGCGCCGTAAAATACTTTTTCGGCAACGCTCTTTTTACCTTGCAACATCACGCCATTGATAAACTTGGTTACCAAAATACTGTTGTAAATCGGGTCAGGGATGATGTCTCTTTTTGCTGCAACTCTTCTTCTTGGCATTTTCTTATTGATTCATTGCTTATTTGTCCATTGATTCATTTATAAAAAGGAATGATTATAAAAAGGAATGATTCAATGACTAAATGAAACAATGATTAAATTACTTCGCCGCTTTTGGACGTTTAGCACCGTATTTCGACCGGGCTTGGTTACGATTGGCAACGCCGGATGAATCAAGCGTTCCACGAATAATGTGATACCGAACACCCGGTAAATCCTTGACCCGACCACCGCGAATCAAAACGATTGAGTGTTCTTGCAAATTGTGTCCGATCCCCGGAATGTAGCTCGTCACCTCAATTTGATTGGTCAGGCGAACACGAGCAACTTTACGCAACGCCGAGTTTGGTTTTTTTGGTGTTTGCGTATAAACACGGGTGCAAACTCCACGTTTTTGCGGATTTGCCTGCAAAGCAGGACTCGCCGTTTTGTATTTAACTCTTTGACGACCTTTGCGAACTAATTGGTTAATTGTTGGCATAATTTCCTAATTTAAAGCAATAAAAACCCCGAACCTGACTCTTACCGAAATAAATTCGGCAGTAAGCACAAGCGGCTACCTTGTGTTTGAATAAATTGTTTGGGATTGTCTAAAAGTTTGTTTAAAACTTGAGCGCGTAGATTTTGTTCGACCTTCCCTGAATTTTAGCCTTAACTTTGCTGTGGCGTGACTGGGCTAAAAGTTAGCTCAAATGCCTTGAATAATTTCAATTTACGCCACAATATCTGTTCACGTTTTTACAAACGCTCTACGCATTGTCTATCAGACGATACAAGTCCGAAACGATAGATTCTATGTGATTGGATATTTGTTGTCAAGCGGCGCAAAAGCAAAATTTTGACTATTTCCGACTGATTATCAATTTTTCTAAATCTCAACGTCCGCGTTTCGCCCAAAGAGCTAGTCGCAATGCCTGTATTTTCTGCCAAAATGCCAGTTTGGTCGGAATGAAATTCAAAACCACCAATCCAAAACCGGAAGGCTTTCATTTTTTTATCCCAAGCGATATTGCGGAGAAAATCGTTGAAAAGGTTGAGAGAATTTGGAATGAAGTTTTCGATGTAAGTTATTGCGTTTATTGATTTAACAGTTAAATTACTGAATTTTGATGATATAGTTTTGACTAATTTGGACAACTGAACTATCGTCCAATTCTTTAATAATCAACTCCAGATTTTTATCAAATAATTCGAGCAATTGTGAGTTTTTGATATTTCCTGTTTTAATGTGGAGCAATTTGTATGGTTCTTTTTTGGCGGTAAAGCTATCATAAAAATCAGCATCTTTGGAAATTACGATTCTTGTTTCGGCGATTGAAAGTTGATTTATTTCGGCATCGGTGGTGTCGTTGCCGTTGGGTAATTCGCTGGTGTGAACCACGTCAAACCCTTTTTCGCGCAACAAATACGCCAAAATTTTGGGTAAATGTGCATCAACAATAAACTTCATATTGTGACCAGTTCGGTGATTGAGCCGACATTAGCAAGTTTTGCCGCAAACAAGAGACACGCGAACAAGTCTTCTTTTTCAAGGTCTTCGTAATCCGCCAAAATCTCCTCGTTGGTCATCCCCGAAGCCATCAATTCCAACATATTTTCCACCGGATAGCGTTTATTACGAATGGTCGGTTTTCCGTGGCAAATTTTCGGATTGATGGTAATTCGTTGTAAAAGTTGGTTTTCCATAATCAAAAATTGTAACACAAACTATTGCAAAATCAGCAAAATATCTGATGTATTCATTCGGTCGTCCCAATCAATATTGCGGAGAAAATCGTTGAAAAGGTTGAGAGAATTTGGAATGAAGTTTTCGATGTAAGTTATTTCGTTCATAAGAATTATTGGCAATTTGTGCAACCTAAACTCAAATCTTGTATCCCAGCCTCTAAAGAAGCACAGTGAGGACATTCTGTTACATGTTCAAATGATTTATCACAATTTATGCACAACCATTTTTGAAAATCTTTATCAATCGGGAAAACTGTTGCTTTTCCAACAAGCCAACCACATTCATCACAAAATGCTCTGTTCCTACTTTCAGCTTCATTTTTAGCGAGACTTTCTTTATTAAAAGGTGTTTCTGGTTCAAATAATTCCAAAATTTCTTCTATTTCAAATTCTTTTTCACATTTGGAACAAAATCCAGAACCCTCAGTAATATTTACCTTATTACTGCAATCCGGGCATTCAATTTGAATCAAGGTTTCCTGTAAGACACACACTTTACAATTAAAAGTAAAAATGTTTTTGTGAAGTTCAGTCTTTCTTAAAGAGTGGAATCCACATGAAGCACATATTTGATAATTTGCGCCATCAGATTTTTCTTTATCTATTTCTGGCTCTAAAATATCAAACTTAACTTTTAAATAATCCCTTAATTTGTGTGCCTTTTCAGAAATCCTAAATAAATCCAATTTAAAGTTTTTAAAATGTGGTTGCCATTTTTCGTTTAACAAAACATTCAGTAAATGTAACCCTTTCAAGACATCCCCTGCAACAATTTCTTTCAGATTAGAGGTTTTATTGTGAAAATGGACTAACTGATTTCTGTGTTTTCTAACTTTATCAAATTGCTGATAAGCGTCATTACCTATATCTTCACCAACAATTTTTTTTAACCTTTCTTTTGCATCATCTAAAGATACGGATTGAAAATCACCGTTTAAGAATTTGTTAAAATCAGCAGTTTCAATCTTTTTTATAATTAATGACCAATGTTCTTTTAACAAACGTGCTTTAATAAGTAATTCAACAGCAGTATAAAAATCTATAATGGAGTGTTTGGGACTAACTTCAATTTCATCTATAGATTTTTTCAAAAAATCTAAAGCATTTCTGACTAAATCATTAAATTGATTATTCACTTTTTGTTCTTGAGTTTTTCTTTTTTGCATAATTGGGATATATGTATTTCAAAATGGGCAAGATATATTCTTACCCATTTTATCCTAAAGCTCAACCTTTTCAATCACACCAACCCAATGTTCCGCCGTTCATTCTTCCGCCCGCAAATTCTGTAATCAAATTAAAAACTTGGTCGAGAATCCGCCGATGTTTAAGATGTCGGCGCGTTCTTGGGCTTGCGTGTGGGCGTAAGGTTGGATGTCAATGCAGACGAGTTTCGCGTTCTCTGTTACGAGATTTGAACTCGTTCCATTGGTTCATTGTTTCCGTGCCGCTGTTCCAAGTGCTTTTGTTGTCGATCCACGATTCGTTGTCGGAAACGTAGATGACCAAATCGCCTTTGGCTTTGGCTTTGTTCAATTGTGCCAACGGAGCAGAGCAATTTGTTCCGCCGCCGCCGATTGCTGCGAGTTTTTGGGCGTTGGTCATCACCGAATCACGCGGATTCAGCGCGAGTTTGACCACATCATTTTCAAACGGCAAAACTTCAGCCATCGGATTTTTACGCAAAATCGCCGAAGCGACCAAACCCGCAACGTCAATGCAACGAACCGAAGTTGTCGCGCCTTTGCGATAACCCGTAACTGCCGAACTCATCGAACCCGAAACGTCAGGCAAAACGTAAATTTTACCTTCAATTTGCGGCACATTTTCAGTCGCAATTTCCATCGCATCTTGCAATGCTTCGGTAATTTGACGCGGAATTTCCGCATTGCTTGAAGCCACCGATAAGCCGATAAGTAATTGATAAGGAAAGACTTTCGCCCGTTTGATCGCTTCACGGTCACGCAAACGATTGGCAATCAGTTTCGACCATTTCGGACGTCTTGGAAAACTCCGTGACGTTGGAATGTGTTCAAATTCATCCGCGTCATTTGCCACGCCGGCATTTCGCGCAATTGCAATCCATTCTTTCGTTGAAATCGGCAATGCCGTCAACATTTGGAAACGGAATTGTTCGGAACTTCCAAAGCATCGCCGCTTTTGAATTTTTCAAATGCTCTGACGATTTCAGGAAGTTTGTCGGCGTCAATTTCACGACCGATAAACTAGCCGTAAAGTGCTTCTTTTTCAGCATCTTTCGGGTTCGGGTGAACCATTTTCAAAATGTCCGCGAAACGATGGAGATTGCCCGATAGATTGTTTGAAAATAGTTTCAGCCTTGCGCGTTTTCAAACCATTCACGCACCAGATCTTTTCGGCAATGAACCGAGCGATTTTCGTCCAACCGCGCCGCTTCGCATAATTTGCACGAAGTTTCGCAGCATTTTTCCGTTGTCAATCACACGCGGGAAAACTTTTTCAAACAACGCTTTATCTTTGGTCGAAAGAACCGCCACAAGTAGCGCAGGCATATCTTTCATAAAGCCTTTTTCACGCGAATAAACCGCAACTTTTGCAACGAATTCAGCGTCAAGTTCTTTCGTTAATTCCAGAACTTTTTCAAGTTGCTCGCTCGCATCTGCGTAAAAAGTATTTGAGAAACAACCCGTCGCCGCGTATTGTGCCAGTGCGTGTTTTGGTGAAAATTTATAAGCTGTTCCACCCGCTTCGTTTACAGTATTTGCAGGCGGAGTGAATAAACCTTTAACGGTTTGAAATAGAGTTTTGTTTGCCATAATTTCCTCCTATTTGGACAATTTATTTGCATTCCTTTCGGAAAATTTTGTAACAATTGAATAACGATTTTGAGGGCGATCTAAACCGCAAAGAGCGCAAAGGTAACGCGAAGAACGCAAAGTAATGTTAAAAATCTTTGCGTCACTTTGCGAAACCTTAGCGTCCTTTGCGGTAAAATTTCTCTTTTAAAGATGAGCAACTATGATTTGTTTCGGAGATTTTGCAGTAAAAGATGATTCATCAAAATTGCCAAATTTATGTTCAATTTTGAAGCCGTTGTAAGCAAAAAGCGCGTCCAATTCCTGCGGAAAAAATTGGCGCATCGTGAACGAAACGGTTTGTTCTTCTTTCCAATATTGGTTTTTGTAATGCCAATCAATCTGGTTAATTTGCTTGGCAGAATCGTAACGAACATTTGCTTCAATCACAATCCAACCATCATCGGTTCGATATTCGCCAACCAAATAACGTCTGCTCGGATCTCGGCTGAGAAGTTCGAACTGACGGATTAAAAACTTCGACAATAAATCTGCCATTTGGAGTTAAATGTCGTTTGACCGAGGCAAAACACGAGGCAACTTCTTCGATTGTTTTCAAATGCTGCAAACCGTTTCCGGCAATAAAAATCAAATTAAACTTCTGATTTAACTCGAAATTACGCATATCAAGATTGTAAAGATTGGTTTCAACCTTTCGTGATTCGGCTTTTTCACGAGAAATAGTGAGGGGATCGGCAAATTTCTCAGTTCCGGTGATGTCGTAACCTTTTTCGGTCAGCGTGACGAGAAAATTACCCGTTCCACTAGCGAGTTCGAGGACGGGTTGACCGTAAAAATCAATCGCCCGTTCATAAAAGGTGATATTTTCGCTGTCGGCGGGTTTGGCGTGAACTAAATCGTAGAGCCACGCTTGTTGATAAAAATTCATTGGTTAATTGATAATGGAAAATTGAAAATGGATAATGACAAAAAATTATCAATTATCAACTATCCATTTTCAATTAAGCAGCAATTTGCACTTCTTCCTCAACCTCATACTCGTCCATAAACAGATATTTCTTCCATTCAGGTTTGCTTTCGGCGTAGTGGCAAAGCAAAACGCGGTCTAAGCCCAAGTTAAGTAGATTTTGTGATGTCAAAAGCGGCATTCTCGCTTGGTCAGGTGTGCGATTTCCTTTACGTTGATTGCATTTTACGCAAGCCGTTACCAAGTTTTGCGGAGTTGATTCGCCACCTTGAGCCTTTGGCAAAATGTGGTCGAGCGTCAATTCCGAGGCGTGTCTGTGTTCGCCACAATATTGGCAACGATAACGGTCACGAATATAGATTCGCGCACGTTTCATCGCAGTTTCACGGCGTTTGCGACGCACATTGACGTAGCGTTTCAGACGCAGAACGCTTGGCACTTGCCAGACTTGTTTGGGTGAATGAATGACATTTTCGCCATCGTATTCTTCGACAAATACGCTGCCGCGAAAACTCATACACATTGCACGAGCCACTCCCACAGTTCCGAGCGGTTCGTAACTAAAATTCAATAGTAAAACTCGTCCTGTAATCAAGCAGAACACCTCCTTTTGTTGTAAATTTAATACAGTTTGGGTAAATTACGCAACATATAGTTGTGTAAAATCTTTGTTAATCAAGATTTTAAGTTGGGATTTTTGATTTTTGATTTTTGATTTTTGATTGGATTTAGGCGACATTTCATCCCTCATCCCTAAAAAGTAGAGCGAATTATTTTGCATCGAATTCGCTCCGCCCAGCAGACAGCACGGCTCACGAGACAAGCCAAGAACCGGGCTGGAATCGTGTTTCCGTCTGCGAGAAGTAAATTACAAATTACGAAAGTCGAATGTCTTTAATTTTCTAAACTCGTAATTCGTAATTGATAATTTGTAATTGATTTAAAAGCATCGTAGCAGATTTGAACTGCTGTTCCCGACCTGGCAAGCCGAGGTCTTAGCCAACTAGACCAACGATGCGTAAAATTATTAAATGCTTGATTTTAGGAGAAAAATTCATCATCCGAAATAACCCGTAAATCCGGCATTTCGCGTTTAATAAGTTGAAAGTCGTCAACATCATTGGTGACGATAAAAGACCCTTCTTTTTTGACGGAAAGTCTGGCGATGAGGGCATCTGTTTTCAAAGTTACAAGTTTTGTTTGCGGAGCGACTTTGTTGATATACATTCGGCGGATGGCTTTGGCGGTTTCCCACCAATCGTTTTCCGTTGGGGTTAGAACACGGTTCTCTTTGACAAATTTTCGATGCCATTCTGAATAGAGTTTTAGCTCGTCTTGATTGATTGAAGTTGAAACCAATTCAAAAAAGACGATTGAAGGAAAGTAAGCTATCCGCAGAAAAGGCTTTAACAGATGCCTGTATTTGATGACGACGTTAGTGTCGAAAATCGGGCGGGTAGCCATGTTCTTTTATCCTCCTGTCGAGTGCGTCCATTGCTTTTTCAAACGATTCTTGCAACTCTTTCTCCTGTTTGGTTAATTTTTTCGGGGTTGGATACATTGCCAAAAGTTCTTTTCCTGTCGGGATTTTTTCTTCCGGCTTATTTCCATTTTTCTTAGACATAATCTTACCTCACGTAAAATTTAACATATTCACTATTTTATTTCTAGAAACTCATCCCTTATCCTTCATCCCTCAAGAAAGCATCGTAGCGGATTTGAACCGCTGTTCTCGACCTGGCAAGCCGAGGTCTTAGCCAGCTAGACCAACGATGCGTGAAAATCAGCTTATTTAAGTGATTGGATATTATCTTTCACATTTAACCTCATATTTAGCAGAAATCATATCAACTTCGATACAAATCATCTCGTCAATTTTTACTTCATTAGTCGAGACTAAACCACTCATCATGTCCTTCTCACAAATAAAATGCGTTTCATCATCGGCAATGTCAACACGTTGTTAAGCAATTTTTTGAATGAGTGATTTCAATCCTGAATTCTTTAATGACTTTTCAAGAAATTTGAATTCCATTCACTTGACGTTATTTGTTTACTCTCGACAGATTCGTTATCAACGAACCTTAGCTGATAATTTTTATGTAAACGAAAATATTTACAGATTGTTCTCAAACTTGACCCCTTGAATTTGAGCTTCTAAACCTTGTTGTGTTAGCTCATTAGCTCTCTTCTTTTAATATTGAAACTTCAACATCTGGATCGTTAAACTTTATGGCATTCATGTATCTCACAAAATTGGTGGTAATTTTCGTAACGGTAGCCAAAATCCCATCTATTGATAATAACCAATATTATAGTCTGACAAGGTTCTATCTCCACAAACTGTATTAAGTGATGTCAAGATCTTTTTTGTAAATTTTTAGTAAAGTCATATACGTCACTATGAAGTCAAACGCAACAATTTTGCATTTCCTTTAAAGATTCCACTATATTCTTGAGTTTTTCCACCATATTCTCTAATTTTATCAATCTTATATTCTTCACATTTCTTTCTCCTTCAAATTATAGAATTTCTAAATCAATTATGGCTATCAAAAATTGTTTTTTCATCTCTAATTCATAGCAATCCCATTTTACCCTTTCACGCAAATAACCTGTTTGATTTCAGCCACAACTTCGACTAAATCGGATTGGTTACGCATTACTTTTTCGATGTCTTTATACGCTGACGGGATTTCGTCAATTACGCCCGCGTCTTTGCGACATTCGATGCCTTTGGTTTGGAGTGCCAAGTCTTCTTTCGTGTATTTTTGTTTCGCTTTGGTGCGGGACATTTTACGCCCTGCGCCGTGCGAACACGAATTATAGACTTTCAGGATTTCCTAAACCTTTGATAATAAACGATTTTGCTCCCATCGAACCCGGAATGATGCCGAAACGACCTTCTTCCGCGTTAATCGCACCTTTGCGGGTAATGAAAACATTTTCGCCGTAATGTTGTTCGAGAGCAACGTAATTATGATGACAATTTACCGCAATTTCAGGACGAAACGCCTTTGCTTTATTGAACATTTTGTTAAAAACCTTCAACAGACGATTCATCATAACTTCACGATTTTTCATCGCATAACCTTGCGCCCAAGCCAAATCGTTCCAATAGTTTGTGAATTCCGGCGTGCCTTGAATAAAATACGCAAGGTCAGGCGCAGGCAATTCGTTCAAACGATGAAGCGATTTTGCAGTTGCAATATGACGTTCCGCCAATTCCTTCCCGATATTACGCGAACCGGAATGTAGCATCAGCCAAACATTGTCTTCGGTATCAATACAGACTTCTATAAAGTGGTTCAATTTGTTACTAATTGCCGCAGTCGCCAAAGTCGCATTTCAATACTATTTTGGCTTCTGTTTAAAACTTTCATTGAATTTTCTATCAAATTTTGTTGAATAAATAAATCTTCTTCGATTGTCCAACGCTTTCTGTTTTCGATTTTCTTCATTGTCAACGGACGTTTCCACGCCAAAACTTCGTTTGCCTTTGCAAGTTTTCTCGGAATTGCCAAACAATTTTCGTAGTAAAGTTTTTTGACTACGAGTTGAGCATCTTCTTTATAAACTGCAATGTTTGAAACTTTGTCCCTCACATTTGGTTTAGAAGTTTTGGCTTTGCCTGTAATTTGTTGAATAAATTTCAGATATTTTTCAACAATTAAAGGACTAGCCGTAATCAATGATAAAAATGGAAAACCGTTTGCCGTCAAGCCCAAAGAACCATCACCATCAATCAACCCTCTGAAATAATCTACTTTTGAAAATTTTTCCAAAGGTGGTTTGATGATTTTTGATTTTTTGCCCGAAGGTAATCCCCACGCTTCCAAAATATCTCGGAATTGTTTGTCGCTGACATTCAAACTAACGAATGTGTTTGTTCCAAAATTTGTCGTCCGTGTGCGTTTGCGAATCGAAGAATAAAACGGTAGAAGTTTTTGAATTTCCAATAAAATTACTTCATCCCGCTCATTTAACTCGATGCTCAAACGTCCACGATTACGAGTGTTTTGATACAAATGACCATCGGTTTGAATCAAGCCAAACAAATAAGCGTAAAAAGGATTTTTGAGATTTATTTCCATTCAATAAAAGTTTGCAACCGACCAAGACATTTCTGCTTGGTTCTGCATCTTCATATTCGATGCAGTTCGGAACATACCTTCATCTTGCGTTTTGTTTCAAGATGTCCAAGTCCCTCTGTTCTCTACGGGGCATATTACTGCTTCCCTCGGTGTTTTGCATCTCAGCCTTTCACCGATTTGGACGAATTTTCATTATCGCATCACTGCGATACGGGGCAACTTACCCCCACCTAGAGTTCCAAGTTGTTTCATAGATTTCGCCGAAAGTTCTTGCACGCCTTTGTGCAGTTCTTTGAACGAATCCCAACCTTTCCAACGCGAAGCCTCGTCAACCGATTCTTTATACCAACCGAATCCGACCGGAATAGTTTCTTCAATTTTTTCACGCAATTCTTTCAATTTACGATCAAGAATTCCACTTTTGAAAGGTGTTTTTACTGCCATCATCCCACAACCAATATCAACGCCTACCGTTGCCGGAATGACCGCATCTTTGGTTGCAATAACCGAGCCGACCATCGAACCTTTGCCAAGATGTGCGTCCGGCATCAAGGCGACGTGCTTGAAAAGACAAGGTAGCCGCGAAACATTGCGAAGCATATTTTGTTCTTCGAGCGTCATCTCGTGATTCACCCAAGACAAAACATCGGCTTTCGCCCCACTAATATTTAATTTTTGAAAAGGCATCGTTTTGCTCCTTTATTTTTCAAATTCAACCCGTTTTATCCATTGCAAATTACCTTCGGTGAAACGGGCTATGTATTCAAACCATTCGTAATTATTTTCTTCATTTGAACCTGTCGAAGTGTAAAATCGTAGGTCGCCGTGAAAATCAAGATAAATCTTTTTTACAGTTTTTTCATAGTGTCTTTGTCGGTGGAGAATCAGTTTTCCGCGTTTGGAAATTGTATAATTATCCAACAGACAATCAAGACTTTTGGTCTGAAACGAATCCTTTTGCACCGTTTTATCAGGCAAAGGATATTCACATTTTAGCGTATCGAACATACCCATAAAAATCACCTTCTTTTGTAATAAAGTTGGACGACAAGTTTTTTGAAATGACGCACAGTTTTGGCAGGACTCGAACCTGCTTCTTCGACTTTCGCCGATGCTTTACTCCTTAAGCTACGTCCGATTGTTGGTTTGGAATGTAGTCATTTCCGCATTCGTCCGAAAATAATTGCAAACGGCGACAAGTAATTGAAGATTGACATTTTTCATTTCAAAGATGTAGTCAAACTCAGCATTCGCCGTTATTTTGATTGCGATGACAAGAATCGCTGAAACTTTTACGTTGTTCTACCGGACTGAACTACAAATCTTTCGATTTGGTCGGATTTGAACCAACGACAAACGGGTTATTGACCATGTAGTTCCAACTGCATTCATCGCAAAATTATGATTGCAAAAAGGCGACAAAGTTTTTGAAGTGATAACGAGGTTGGACTCGAACCAACATCTTCAACTTTCGCTGACGCTTTGCTCATTTAAGCTACTCCGACTGGTTTTGGTGTTGGAGTGTAATGACTTACGGCATTCGCCTCTGATTGAAATTTGACGACAAATTTTGATGAAATTGCCTTACCAATTAGGCTACTTCCCGTTAAAAAAAGTCGGGAAGAAAAGATTTGAACTTTCATGTAATTCCATCGGGCATTCGTCAAATTGATTTTGGATTGGTGATTTTGGATTGTTTTCAATCGCAAATTGCAAATCTAAAATCGCAAATCCCAAAGAGTCGCAACGGAAAGAATCGAACTTTCGCTCCCACGATTATCGGTCGTGTGCTTTGCCAACTAAGCTACGTTGCGTGAAATTTGGCGACAAAATTATTGAGATTTCCGCCTGTCAAATAAAAATCAGGCGGGAAAGAATCGAACTTTCTAAGCCAATGTAATCCCAACGGCATTCGCCAAAAAAATATTGCAAAGAAAAGTGAGATTAAGGTAATCTAAATAAAGAGGTTAGCCTCTTAAATCTTCTTCCTAATTTCCTAATCAAAAAAATATGTCTTCAATTAAATTAGGAGTTACGCAGTTGAAAGATATTTGATACAAATAAAGAATGAATTCGCCAAAAGTTAGGGACGAAGATTACATTAACTTTATTATCGCCACGCCACGCATTGTCACAGCAACCGAAGCCTCATTGTGTCAGCCAGAGAGCAAAAACGCTCCGGCGCACGATGCTTTTAGTCGGCTCCTGTTGCGGCTTGAACCCGACCCGGCACTGCTCTGGATGGAAGCCAAAACGCAGATTGATTTGAATCGTGGGGTTTTGATTCTTGATGATTCGACTTTGGAAAAACCCTATTCGCAGTTTAACGCTTTGGTTTATCTGCACTGGTCGGGCAAACAGAAAGAAGTAGTTAAGGGAATAAATTTGATTACTTTGCTCTGGACGGATGGGATTCGTTGTGTGCCAATTGATTATCGAGTTTTTGACAAAGACCGCGATGGCAAAACTAAAAATGACCACTTTGCCGAAATGCTGTTGGAAGCCTTTGAACGTGGGTTTAACCCGGAATTGGTCTGTTTTGACAGTTGGTATGCTTCGATTGAAAATCTCAAATTGGTTCGTTCTTTGGGCTGGCACTTTTTGACTAGACTCAAAGATAATCGCCAAATTCGAGTTGGGGAGAGCAAACTGCAAGCCATTTCTAATGCCGGGCTCTGTGGCGGAGAGGGAACGACTTGTTGGCTCAAAGGATTTGGAGAAATTAAAGTATTTCGGGTTCGTGTCACAGACGGCACATCGGAATACTGGGCAACGAGCCTTAAACAAATGACGGAAGCGGAACGCGAGAAATTTGCACTCGCAGCGTGGCGGATTGAAATGTATCATCGCGGTTTGAAGCAACAATGTTTGATTGAACGCGCCCAGTGCCGACGGCAACGCCCGGTGCTGAATCACATTGGATTGTGCATTCGGGCATTTTTACGACTTGAAAGTAATTGTTATCAAGAAAAAATGAGTTGGTTGGAGGCGAAAACTGGAATTATTCGAGAGGCAGTTCGTGGATATTTGTCGAATCCACTTTACGGATCTCTTCCAACTGCGTAACTCCTATAAATGTTCTCAATGTGGATTAGTTAATTTTTCGACAGCTATCCAATGCAAAAGATGCAATCAAAATCTGAATGAACTTACTCCAATCACAAATCAAAGAATTTATCAAAATACAACCTCAAATCTACAATCGTATCAAAATCCGCCGCCGCCGCCCGTTTTTAACGGCAATCAATTTGAAACAACACCAAAGCAAAATCAGCCAATGGATTGCATCAAATGTGGTCAAAAAAACAATCTTAAATTGCAGACCTTCAAAAAAAACTACATTCCCCCATCAATTTACGGAGCTGCAATTGCACCGCTACTTTATTTGATTCTGGTTGCAATTTTTAAGGTTACTCATCATATTACTGCGCCATTTTGTGATGGCTGTTGGAGTAAATTTAAGAACGGAAAAATAGCCGAAATTGTTGGTGGAGCATTAGGTTTGGTTTTAGTAATTGGGGCAGTTCCGGCTTTTGTTGTGTTTGATTCAATAATAATCTTTATGGTCTGTTTTATTTCATCCATCATAATTTTTGTAATTGGTCATAGCTATAAAGAAGCTACCTCACCAAAATTTAAAACAGTTGATAAAAATCAAGTCATTATTGTTTCTCCCGTTGCCGGAGAAATCTGTTTTCAAAAGTAAAAAGCAATTTTGGCGACAAGGATTGGCGAGAATTTTTTCGACATCAGTTTTGGCACTTTTGCCTTTGCCGATGACTCTTTGTCCATTAAAAGTTATCAGGGGCAAAGATTGGAGTCGAACCAATTGTAACCAATGTATTCCCAACCTGCATTCGCCAAAATTTTTAGTTATTTATGAAAATCTTGTGTTATCATCGTCAATCAGAGGTAGAAAATATGAATATTAAAGAAAAAATCATCAAGGCATTCGCCATATTTGCTTTGGGAAGCGTTGCCGTCAGTCTCAGCCTGTTAGGAATGAATGCCGCTAACCCGCTTGCTTATTTGTTCCAAATTATGTTTATTCTATTTTTCATCAGCCCGCCAATTATTGCCCTGATGCTCTTTTTAATTTGGAAAGAATTAAAAGACCGAAACAAAATGAAATAGTTCTGTAAAAATAGGTCGGGTGGGATTTGAACCCACGATTAACGGATTAAAAGTCCGCTGCCTTAAACCAGACTTAGCTACCGACCTGTGCAGAAGGAATTGAAGAATTGAGAGATGAAAAATCCGTCATCTAAATAACTGACTCGACAAGATTCGAACTTGCATATCACCGATTAACAGTCGGTTGCTTCCCAATTAGCTACGAGCCAATAAAACATAAAACTTTTCAATACAAACCAATTCCCAATCAAAATGGTAGGAAAACGCGAAAGCAAAATTGCTTCATCGAACAAAAGACAAGTGTGTTTGTTGCAAACAAAAGATAGGAATTTGACGCATTCTTTTGCTCTCAACAATTTTCTCTTTCGCGTTTGTTTTGGTAGGATTTTTTTATCTTTGGAGGATAAAATTTGGTTGCGGGAGAAGGAATTTAACCTTCCGATTTGCGGAATATGAACCCGCCGAGCCAACTTTGCTCCATTCCCGCTTAAAATTATTCGGGGCAACAGGACTCGAACCTGTAATCTTGCGGTAATCTGCCGCTAATATCGGGTATAAGCCGATTGTTTTGCCATTAAACTATACCCCGATTTGATTGCGGATTTGGGATTGCGGATTGCGGATTGGTCGTTGGCAAAATTCCGAAATCCCAATCACAAACCCTAAATCGAAAAAGGCGAAGGTGAGAGTTGAACTCACATCGTTCTGTTTACAAGACAGACGCTCTAATTCCAATTAAGCTACTCCGCCAGGAAAATTTAAGATTTATGATTTAAGATTTAAGATGGAAAGAGTTCCTTAATCTTAAATTTTGAATCTTAAATCTTGAATTGCGGCGAGTGGATTTGAACCGCTAACTTCAGGCTTATGAGACCCGCACTCTGCCGATTGAGTTACACCGCAAAATATCGCCGATAAAGGATTTGAACCTTTAACCATCTGTTTGTAGGACAGTCGCTCTACCAAATTGAGCTAATCAGCGTTTAATAAAAAATGAACTTTAATAGGTTTGCTCTCGTAAAATTTAGACAATATGTCAATTATCCAATATATTCTTTTCGCCTAATTATGAGAAATATGAAGGTGTTCGCCCAATAAACATCTACCTTTTCGGGGGTGCTGTATTTTCTAATGCTGGCATTTATGAGTGTTGATGCTTGGAAAATGATTTTCACTAACGAAGGTTCGCTTGAAACGATTTCGGGCAATTGCGATTTGCGTTTGGGCGGCTTATGGAACACTTTCAGTTTTCGGATTATTCAAGCCGCTTAAATGGTTGCCGATTGTGTTGTTTATGATTTTTTATAAAACACTCTGGCTCATTGTAGTTGCATATCCTTTATGGCGAGCAAACGAATTAACAGGTTCGCCATCTGAAGAAATGGCAAATATTTTTATCGCTGCGCCTTTTTTGATTCTCATTGTGCCTTGGAAATATGTGATTGAGAATTATGTTTTATGGTCAAAAACCAAAAACATCGCATAATTTAAGGGCGTGGCGGGACTCGAACCCACATCAATACTGTTTAGAAGACAGTTCCAAAATCCATTTATGGTTACACGCCCAAAGTTATTTGGTTTGTTGAAATTTAGGTAAATGTCATCCGTAATCGTTGATAAAAAGTTTATTTTTCATAATGGACATTGTTGGAATCGAACCAACTTCTTCAGCTCTTCAGACTCGACGCTACGCCATGTCAGCTAAATGTCCTTAAAACGGGAATGACGGGACTCGAACCCGCGATAACTCGATAGACAGTCGAGCGCATTAGCCTCTATGCTACATCCCCAAAGATTCAAATTTTAAGGTTTTCAAATTGTCTTGAACATCTCAAATCTTGAATTTGAAAAAGGTGGAATGATGGGATTTGAACCCACATTTGCCGCATTCACAGTGCGGTGCTTTGCCGATTAAGCTACAAACCACATAAAATTTAAAAGTCATAGTTAAACGGAAATTAAAAATAAATTTCAATTGTTATTCATTTTTCAAAAGCGGAAACGGAGGACTTGAACTCTAAGGGAATTTCCCTATGCTTAGCAATGCGTTTGCGGCTACCATTTCGCCACGTTTCCAAGGATATTTGGGCGACAAGAAAAAGAAATGACACGGTTTCATTAGCAGTGAATGTAGTCATTTCAGCATTCGCCCGATAAATAGCAAGGACGACGGGACTCGAACCCGCACAAACCAACTTGAAGGGCTGGTCGCTTTTTCCATTTGCATACGTCCTCAAAAATACTCGCGGTAGGAGTCGAACCTACAATAAACAGGTTTTAAATCTACTGCGTTTGCCGTTTCGCCACGCGAGCAGAATACTTGCGGTGAGATTCGAACTCACAACTTTTGGTGTTTGAAACCAACGCCTCTGCCAATTGAGCTACGCAAGTAAAAAATACTCGTGGCAAGATTCGAACTTGCAGAAACCAAAGTTCTTAGCTTTGGATGTCTTCCAATTGCACACACGAGCGTAAATATATGGAATGAAAGGGATTTGAACCCTTACGAGAAGTTTGCAGGACTTCCATGCTGCCAATTAACATCATCACCCCAATAAAATTGAATCATTGAAAGATTTGTTCATCGGTTCATTGAAAAAATGATTCGATGATTCAATCAATAAATGAATCAATTCTTAAAATACAGGCGGCGAGAGTCGAACTCGCAATAACTCGTTTCTAAGACGAGTGCCTTTGCCGTTTGGCTACGCCCGCTTAACAATCTTTCATTTTATTTTCAGTTTGAAGTTTTCAACATACTCAAGAATTTGAGATTTGATTAAACTTCTATATCTGCTGTGCCAGTAAGCGTGATGAGTTCTACACAAAGGAATTAAATTTTCGGGTAAATTATTACTTTTATTTCCGTCAAGATGATGAACATCAACAATTCTAAATTCACCACAAATAACACATTCTTTTTTGTGATATTTGAAACAAGTTGAACGATAGGCTGATTCTTTCCAATTTGGGTGATTGATTCCACTTCTGAAATGACTATTGGCACAACTATGAGAACAAGTTTGTTTTTCTTTTTTATAATTTGTGGTTTCAAACTCATTTGAACAAACAGGGCAAATCTTCTTTAAAATTTTATATTTGCGGTGTTTTTCTGCTCCCCCATCAAAATGGCTTATATCAATTTGATATTTTTCGAGTAGTTCATTCAATCTTTTATTATTCCTACCATTGATGTAACCCCAGATTTCTTTACAAACATCTGTTTTAGATTTTGACTTGTTTACGATTTTTTGTAATTCTTTTTTTGCTATGCTCATAAGATTTGGAAAATATTCTAGTCATTATAGTATAGACAATCAAAAGAAAGAAATAATCAAGAAATAAGGGTGGTGGGATTTGAACCCACGAACACATGCTCCCAAGGCATGCCCATTTTGCCATCTGTGGAACACCCTTATAAAAACTTCGGGGAAAGGAGTCGAACCTATATTTACTGATTCAAAGTCAGCCGTCCTGCCATTAGACGACCCCGAAATAAAAGTGAGGGACTGAGGTAAGCTAGTTTATCTTTCGGCTTTTGGAGAAATGGGAACGGAAGGACTCGAACCTTCAACCTGTTTCGTTCGCAGCGAAATGCTCTAATTCCGATTGAGCTACGCCCCCATGTAAGATTCAAAATTTGAGATTTAAGATTCAAATTTGTCTGATGTTAAATCTTGAATTTTGAATCTTAATTTTTATATCGAAATGGCTTCGGCAGGACTCGAACCTGCAACTTTCTGTTCCGAAGACAGACACTCTAATTCCATTGAGCTACGAAGCCACTTACATTTAACATTTATCATTCAACATTTATCAAAATTGGTCGACCTGTTAAATGGTAAATGGTAAATGCTAAATTAAAAAAGCAAGTAGTGGGAATCGAACCCACGCTGAACAGTTTTGCAGACTGTCGCCTTATCCGCTTGGCTATACTTGCGTAAAAATGTAAAATGTAAAATGTAAAATGCAAAATTAAATCCAAAATCCAAAATCCAAAATCAAAATAGCGGAAGGTGCGGGACTCGAACTCGCAAGAGACAAATGCTCGGTAGTTTTCAAGACTACTGCCTTACCAATTAGGCTAACCTCCCAAAGAAAGTGTGAAGGATGAAACCGATCTTAAATTCATCCTTCATAATTCATATTTCATCCTTTGAAGAAACAGGAACGCTCAGATTTGAACTGAGAAATTCGGTTTTGGAGACCGACAGTTTGCCAATTAGCCTACGCTCCTAAAGGAATTTATTCATTTATTCATTTTTTGATTGACCCATTGAAAGAAAAAGACAATGGACAAATGATTCAATGAACCAATGAACAAATTTCGTAAGTAAGCGACGGGAATCGAACCCGCAACATCTAGTTTGGAAGACTAGCACTCAGCCTTTTGAGTTTCGCTTACATAATGCGTTGAGAAGGATTTGAACCTCCAACACTCTTTCGAGTAACTGTTTTACAGA
Source organism: Pyrinomonadaceae bacterium (assembly GCA_963779235.1). Lineage (GTDB taxonomy): Bacteria > Acidobacteriota > Blastocatellia > Pyrinomonadales > Pyrinomonadaceae > JAIBCC01. The sequence goes on along the minus strand of CAVZXI010000016.1, from coordinate 189,304 downwards.
CAGCTTGCCTTCCAAATGGCGTTCAACGCAGAAATATGTTAAAAATTAGACGGAAAAGCAGGCGTGCAGACACACTTAGACACAGTTGTGCCTTCGGATGATTCCAAGATTAGTTTCTTTCCAACTCGCCAAAGTTCTTTAAGAAACTAATCTTTGCTGTGCGTTCTGCTTTCCGTCTTTAAAAATCGTTATTCAATTGTCAAATATCATAAAAACAAAAAGGAGCGACTACTTTTAAGTCTCTTTCGAGAAACTTGCGTAATCGCTCCTAAACGGTAAAACTCTTTTGTTTTTAATTGTTTGGGAGCGAGAACAATCGCTCCCGCTTTTCTAAATCTCTTGCTCGCGTCGATCTGTGCCGCCGGCGAGTGTTGCTAATAACCCAAAATTGGGGTTATAACTCGGTTTTTCAAAACTGACACACAAATCCGACATCATCAGGCTACTTTGAACCCGCGTTTCACAAATCGCAGGTGAGCCGTTTTGTCTTAAATTTTTATGTATCCAATTCTGAATCACTTTTTTAATCTCCTAAAATTTTGCTCCGAAACTTGTCGAAGCAGTTTCAAAAACTAACACGAGAAGAACGACCTGTCAAGACTTTTTTGCAATTTTTTTCAAAACTTAAAAATGTTGGAATCCTTTCGGCTGTAAAATCGTAGATTTTTCGATCGTGATAAGTTCAATTATTCCAACATTTGCAGTTACTTCTCCGATGCAGAAAAATGAGCTGAAATTTTTATCAAAAATATTTTCCGGATTAGTTGTAAAAAGTAACTCAAAATCCTCTCCACCATTTAGAGTAAATTCCAAATTCAAAATTTCAGATTTCAGATGCGGGATTTTTTCAGCGTAAATTCTTGCTCCAACTTGGCTTGATTCACAAATGTGCATCAAATCAGATGAAAGTCCGTCAGAAATATCAATCATTGAGGTTGCAAATTTCGATAAAAATTGACCTTCTGCAATTCGCGGGTTCGGTTTTAATTGAAGCAATTTAATTTCATCAAATCCGTCAATTTTTTCTTCCAAAAGTTTCAAACCTGCACTCGCACCACCGAGTTCGCCAGTCACGAAAATTAAATCGCCAACTTTTGCACCTGTCCGCATAACTGCTTTACTTCGTTCAGCTTCGCCGATAACTGTTGAATCAATCACAATTTTATCTGGAGTTTTGGAAACGTCTCCGCCAACCAATTCAACTCCAAAACATTTGGCTAATTTGAAATATCCTTCGTAAAATTCATCAACAAAATTTGTTTGCCAAATATCTTCGGGAATTCCGATTGAGAGCATCGAATAAAGCGGTTTTCCGCCCATCGCCGCAATGTCTGAAAGTGAAACTGCGAGAGCCTTATGTCCGAGAAATTCGGGAATCATCCAACTGCGTCTAAAATCAATGTCTTCAACAATTAAATCAGATGTAATCAACATCTCGTGAGTTTCATTTTTGGGCAAAACAGCACAATCATCACCAATTTTTTTGAGGTCAAATTTTTGCTTAATTTGGTTGATAAATTCAAACTCTTTCACAGCACTAGATTAGCGAAAATTGAGCCTTAAAGCGAATTGGTAAATATTGCCAGTTAAATAATTGTATTGACAGGATTTGCTGTTCGGATTAGAATTGGCTTGGAAAAATGTATTAAATTTTCTCTCAGTGAGGCTTTTATGGGTTATCCGGCAACTGTAATTCCTGAAAAAATCTTTTTCAAAATTGGCGAAGTTTGCGATTTGGTTGGCGTGCAAGCGCACGTTTTGCGGTATTGGGAAACTGAATTTTCGATGTTATCGCCACAGAAAAATCGTTCTGGACAAAGGACTTATCGTCGTCGTGATGTAGAAATCGCTCTGCGAATCAAAGAACTTCTGTATGATGAACTTTTTACCATCGCGGGTGCGAAGAAAAAACTTCAAATTGAATTGCGCGAGGCAAGCCGTTTGAAAATTGTTCATCCCGAACCGATTCAGCGTGAAACAATTTTGCAACCTGTTCCGACCATTCAGCCAACCGAAGAAGATTTTGAAGATGAGCCGAAATATGTTGAAGATTTTGACGAAATCGGCGATTTTGCAGAAGAAAAAGAAGTTAATTTGCCAATGAATTCGGAAAGACGCGAAGCCTTAAAATCACTTGCTTCACAATTACTTGAATTAAGCGAAATGGTCAGAAAAAGTAAATCTGATGACGAAAAGTTTCGATTGAGAAAGTATTGAGATTAAAAGATTTATAACGAAATGAGTTCTAAGTCAGAGTGGAATTTGGCTTAGAATTTTTTTATCGCATTTGACAATTGTCGAAATGATTTCTAATCTTGAATTTAATTTAACGGGACGTGGCGCAGCCTGGTAGCGCGCTTCCTTGGGGTGGAAGAGGTCGCAAGTTCAAATCCTGTCGTCCCGACCAAAAATAGAGGCTTTCTAAGTTAAAAAACTCGGAAAGCCTTTTTGTTTTATTCCGAAGTTGGTTCTTCAGCAGGTTTTTCCTCAACTTCTTCGGTTGCAACTATTTCCGTTTGTTCCGTTGGTTTGTCAAACATTTTGTCTCGTAAGCGAAGGACGATAAATTGATTAAAAAATATTCCGATTCCGACCACAATACAAAGTATTGCTCCAACTATGCCATTGAAAAGATAGCCGCTTTCGGCTAACAAGTTTTGTTTTTTAAACGCCGAAAGATTTTCGCTCAACCACCAAGTATTCAATAAAATAAAGACCGCAAAATAACCAAAAGTTGCCCATAAAGCCCATGATTTTCTTTCAGTCCATAAAATAACATTGGCTATCACTACTAAAACTAAAGAGGAAATCCACAAAAACTTCCATCCCAGACTGCTGTAGAATTCATAATTTGCCACTGCATCTTCGGGCTTTCCGATACTATAAAGCCAATTATTAGAAGCAAAAACGAATGCGCCTGTGACTAAAATCGCCACGATCAAAAGAGCTAGAAATATTTTGTTAATCATAGTGTTGTGTTTTTATCACAAAACTAAGAATTTGAAAAGAATAAACTCAATAAAAAGGATGAACGAAAAAAAACGTCCATCCTCAAAAAGTCATTTTTTTATAACTATTTTTTCGGCTCAACCGTCACATAGACGGTTTGTCCGCGCCGTGCAATCAAAAGCAGAGAAGGTTTGTCGCCCGCTTTTTCAAGAGCGGACTGGACATCTGCAAAACTTTCAACCGCTTGACGATTTATTTCCAAAATGACATCACCTTTGATGATTCCTTCAGCCGCCGCTGGACCTTCGGGATCAACATCTGTGACGACCAAACCTTTGCTGTCGGCAGGAAGTTCAAGACGTTTTGCCATTTCAGCCGTCAGCGGTTGTAAATCAAGTCCAAGTTTGCCGTTCTGATTTGACGAATTGCCAAATTCTTTGTTGCCCTCTGAGCCTTCTTTTTTAGCGGTTTCGGGATTGAATTCGTCAAGCGTGGCTTTTAGTTCTAATTCCTTTCCGTCGCGGAGAACGGTCAATGAAATTTCAGTTCCGGGGGCGGTTTGGGCAACTTTATTACGGAGCGAATTTCCGTCTTCCACCTTTTCGCCATTGATGGCGGTGATGACATCTCCGCGTTTGACTCCGGCTTTTTCCGAAGAACTTCCGGGTTTCACCGAACCAACGATAACTCCTTTGGTTTCTTTCAAATCCAGCGATTTAGCCAGTTCTTCGGTGATAGTTTGAATCCCAACTCCAAGTTGTCCGCGTCGCACTTTTCCATCCTTCAAAAGTTGTTCCATCACGGATTTTGACATATTTGAAGGAATCGAAAAACCGATGCCGATATTGCCACCCGAAGGACTCAAAATTTGCGAATTGATGCCAATCAATTCGCCGTTTAAACTGACCAATGCGCCGCCGGAATTGCCGCGATTGATGGGCGCATCAATCTGCAAAAAATCTTCAAAACTTCCATCGCTCAAACCCGTTCGACGACCTTTGGCGGAAATAATTCCGGCGGTCACGGTTTGCCCAATTCCCAAAGGATTTCCAATCGCTAAAATGATGTCGCCAACGCGAACTCTGTCAGAATCGCCTAAATTCAACGATGGCAGGTCTTTGGAGTCTATTTTTAAAACGGCTAAATCGGTCAATTGGTCTGTGCCAATTACTTTTGCATCAAAAACCCGTTTATCGTTAAGTTCAATTTTTATTTTAGTTGCGCCGTCAATAACGTGATTATTGGTTAAAATTGTTCCTTCGGGGCTGACAATCACGCCCGAACCAAACCCGCGTTCGATCTGTGGACGTTGCTCATTTTGCGGGGCTTGTGGCGGCACTCCTTTGAAAAAATCTTCCAATGAATTAGTTCGTTGATTTGGTTTGGCTTTGACCTCAACCGTGACTTTGACTACTGCCGGAGCAACGCGGTCAACAATGTCGGCATAAGAAACCCGCGTGCCGTCAGTTAAAATCGGCGATGGCGGTTGTGAAATCGGTTTTGATTGCGAAGAAGGAGTTTCAGTTCCATCTAAAGTTGCAGTTTTACAGCCGTTTAGCAGAAAAGCAAAGGTGACTATGACGAATAATGATAACAAATAAAATTTCTTGAACATTTTTTACCTCTCAAACAAATATCGAAATTAGGATTTTATCGCAAACTATGACTCTTTTGTAATAATAAACTGCGAATATTGCAAATTTAACAATATTTTTACGTTTCAAACGAAATTTTGTTCAATTCTATTGCCGAATTAAAAATCACAACTTAGAAAAATATTGCTTTTTCAAAGAAAATCGTGCTATAAAATCTCTATGGTTTTTGTTTCAAAAAATCCGACCAAGCATTTTCTCACCATTCTCGGCATCGCGCCGAAAGAATTCTGTTGTAAATAATTTGCCGTAAAATTCGCGCTTTAATCGTTTTAAACTTGGCTGAGTCCAAATTCAAAGCGTTTTGAGTTATTATATTTTTTTGTGAACATTCATCTGGTGAATTTATGCTTAAATTTTACAACACATTATCGGGACAAACCGAAATTTTTCAACCACTAAACGACAACGAAGTAAAACTTTATATCTGCGGTCCGACCGTCTGGAATTTCGCTCATATCGGAAACTTTCGCACTTTTACATTTGGCGACATTTTGGCTCGTTATCTGCGTTTCAAAGGCTATAATTTGACGCACGTTATGAATTTAACGGACGTTGACGACCGCATTATTAACGAAGCCGCCAAGCAAAATATTACGATTGACGAGATGACCGCGCCCTTTATCGTGGCGTTTTGGGAAGATATGGATTGCATCGGAAATAATCGCCCGGACGTTGCTCCACGCGCCACCGAACATATCGCAGAAATGATTGAAATCATTCAGACGCTGCTCGACAACGGCAAGGCTTACGAATCGGATGGCTCAATATATTTCAGAATCTCGGCTTTTCCTGAATACGGCAAACTCTCGAAAATTAAGTTTGAAGGCAATATTGTCGGCGGTTCGGAACGGATTGACACCGATAAATACGAAAAAGAAGATGCACGAGATTTTGCGCTTTGGAAATTAGTTGACGATGATGATCCGACAGGCTGGGATGCCCCGTTTGGTCGAGGTCGTCCCGGTTGGCATATCGAATGTTCGGCTATGGCGATGAAATATTTGGGTGAAACTTTTGACATTCACGCCGGCGGAATTGATTTGCAGTTTCCGCATCACGAAAACGAAATCGCCCAATCCGAAGGCGCAACTGGCAAACTTTTTGCCAAAACTTGGTTACACGGAGAGTTTTTGAAAGTTGACAGCGAAAAGATGTCAAAATCACTCGGCAATGATTTCACTTTGCGAGACATCATCGGGCGCGGATTTAATCCGTTGGCGATTCGATATTTGTTGCTCTCAGTTCCCTACGGCAAACAACTTAATTTCACTTTTGAAGGTTTGCAAGGGGCGGAAACAACCATTGAAAGATTGCAACAATTTCGCCGATTGGTCTTGGAAGCTAACACCGAAAATGGCTCAAACGCGGAAGCGAAAGCGTTGATTGACAAGGCTTTGAGCGAATTTGAAACGGCAATGGATGACGATTTGAATACCTCGGTAGCACTCGCGGCGATTCACAATTTAGTCCGTGAAATCAACACCATTTTAGCTAAAGACGAACTGTTATCAGATGATCAAAAAGCCGTTTTAGAGGCAATTGAAAAATTCGATTCGGTGCTGGGAATTTTCGGCAAAATTGAGGTCGAAATGCTTGACGCAAAAATCGAAAATTTGATTGAAGAACGCCAAGAAGCGCGTCGAAATCGAAACTTCGCCCGTTCCGATGAGATCCGCGATTTATTGGTGGAAAAAGGAATTATCCTCGAAGACACCAAAGACGGTGTGAGATGGAAACGGAGGTAGAATGGGCGCAAAACCTTTCAAAATTTGAGAAAGCACATTATTATCAATCAAATATTCAATCATTTTTGTCTGCGATTTGCTTCTCTGATGCTGACAGAAATTTCTTCGCCTGTTTCTTTTCTATCTGCCCACATTCCGAGAACATCGTTAAAATCTTCGAGGGTTAATTTGCTTTTGGGCATTTCGATTGCCGGATTTTTTGCGGTTTTATTCTTTTTTAATCGCAAAGCCAAATCGTCTAAATCTTTAATTAACGACTTTACCGCATCAATGTCTTGAATCGAATAATTTAGCCTGATATTTTGTGGTGTTTCGATTACAATTACGCCCATATTTCACCTCAAAGGCATTATATCACAGCCTTATTTCTCAGCCCATCTTTGCGCCAAAGAGTTGTAATATTCGACCGGCGCAAGGTCATCGGTTAAACTTGGAACGCTTAAATCTAAAGGTTTTTCGTAACGATTTTTGAGTAAATTTGAAATAGTTTCATCGGTTGACTCAAAACTGATTTTATTCGATTTGGTAGCGATAATAATTGCATTCTGCGCGAAATTATCAGCCTTTCCAGCTTTGGCTTTGAAGAGATAAACATTCGGAAAAACTTCTTGATACGTTTTTACCTCCGCTTGCAAAAACTTTGCTCCTTCGCCCTCAAATGCCGAAATCAAATTGACAATAATTACACCGTCATCGCTCAAACTTTTCTCCATCAACTGCACCGCTTCGAGCGTGGTTAATTGAAACGGAACTGAATAAATCGAGGTGAAAGCATCAATTAAAATCGCGTCATATTTGGCTTTATTTTGATTGAGAAAAACCCGTCCGTCGGCGTGAAATATTTGCAAATTTGGATGGTCTTGGAGTTTAAAAAACGTCCGCGCCGTTTCGGTCATTTGCGGATCAATTTCTACGACATCAATTTTTTTATCGGGATAGAGTCGCAAATAATCTTTCGGAAATGAATAAGCTGCGCCGCCAATCATCAAAGTTGTTTGAAAATTGGGTTTGAAATGTCTGAGTAAATGGTAATATTTGGTATAGTTTAGAGCTAATTCATCGCTCTCAAGATACATTGCGGATTGGGTAGAATCGGGGTCTGAAAGTAAAACCCGCATTGGTTTTTCCGTCTCTTTTTCCTTCGATTTAAAGACACGCAAACGGCTGTATTGCGTGTCGAAATCCCTCATTTCGTAGCTAGTAAAAAGTGTGTAAGCATAGACTTCGTTGAAAATTATCGCGGTGGGTAACATCAAAAGCAGAAAAATATTATTGACGACTTGTTTGAATGGAGCGAGCATCAGCGAAATGGCAAACATCAATCCTGCCAGCAAATACATCGTGCGAATGCTTCCGACAAACGGCAAGAGAACAAATCCGGCTAAAAAAGTTCCAAAAATACTGCCAACCGTTGAAAGTGCGTAAAGTCTGCCGACGGTTTTTCCTGCATTTTCAACACTTTGCATTTTCAGACGAATCGGCGTATGGCGTGACGAATCCAAACAAAACACTCGCCGGAGCAAACAAAATCAAGGGGGCGATAATTGATTTGAATTCAATCCAAATCGGCGACAGCGCAATCATCGAAAGCACGAAATTTTGCAACAGAATTGTAGCGGAAATAATCGCTCCACCGAAAAACATTACTGCCGCTAAAATTCGTAAATTCGGTTGGCGATCAGCCATTCTCCCGCCGAGCCAATAGCCGAGGCTCAAACTACCCAAAATCACGCCAATCAGACTCGTCCAAATGTAGGTCGAAGTCCCGATATACGGCGCAAGTATCCGCGAGCCGATAATTTCATAAATCATCACCAATGCGCCCGATATGAACACCACGATTTCAAGCAGAAATTTATCTCGAAATTTATTTAACATTGAAATTTGATTGAGCCATATTATCAATTACGAATTACGAATTATCAATTACGAAAGACGGAATAGTTGTAAATCGTAAATCGTGAATCGTGAATCGTGAATCGTAAATCGTGAATCGTAAATCATAAATCGTAATTCAAACAAACCAAGTGGTGATGGTGAATCGTGTGCCTTCGGTGACGGTTGTTACTTCGTGCGGCATATCGGGGCGAAAAGCAATCAGCAGACCGGTTTCGCTTTCGAGCGGAAGCCCGACGTTTTGCCACTGACGATCATTGAGCAATCCGTAAAAAGTCAGATTTCCGCCGACATAATCGCCTTCTTCGAGGTCTTCGCCTTCTTGGTTGACAAAAATAATGATGGAAACTTGGCGGTCGTTGATGATGGCGGGCGCATCGGCGTGAGGCGAGATGTCGAGGTGCATTCGATAAAAATCACCTTCATCATATCGCGTAAATTTGAGTGGCTGAACATCTTTTAACTCAACCTCAAAATGTTCAGCCATTTTGGGCATCAATTGGAGTAATTTTTCTCTGATTTGGGATTCGGTCTTTTGGGATAATCCGATATATTCTTTGCGTTTTTTGACTTCTTCTTTAACATTGTCGCCAACGCCCGAATTCCAAACTGTTCCGGCGGTGGCAGTTGCCTTTTTCATCTCAAAACACAACTGCTCACAAAATTCCGCCGACAGAAATTCGTAAGCGGAATAGATACCAAACTGCTCAAAAAAGTCGGGAAATGGCATTCAAATTTAGAATCAGTCGGTTTCAAGGTAACTGTTTATGGCAATTTTCAAAACCACATTATGTCGGTGCTAAACAGTTACGTCCCAAGACATACAGAGAAATTCCCATCCTCGAAACAAAATCCTTGACAACAAGGAGTTCCGCCAACTGTGCAAGGCTGACCTAAAGGAGTGCATCCGACACAGGTAAAGCCTGTTGGACCTGATTCGGTATTAATACAAATTAAATTTTCGCAACATTCGCCACCACCATTTATTTGACAAGGCTGTCCGTTTCCCGGACAACCGCTTTGGGCGTGTGCCGCAGTTGGCGCAACTAACGAGGTCACAATCGGAAGCGCAATGCCCAGTGTGGCGGCTGATTGCAAAATCTTGCGGCGGGTAACTTTTGTAGTTTCAATCGGAATTTCGTAATCGCCCTTCAAAAAATTGGACTTCTTGAATTGCTCAACGACCATCCAAATCATTTCTTCCGAAAGGTTTGACTTCAATTTACGATTCAAAGATGCAACTGCATCACCAATCGAAGTTTTGCCGTCACACTCATCCATAATTAGACGGGCAGTTTCGTTCAAACAAAACGCCTTGTTTTTCTCTAAATCGTAAATCAGCAGTTCATTTGGGAGTTCTTTGACCACTAGGTTTTCAGTTCGCAAAAATGGTAATTTAGTTTCGTTTTTCATCCGTCAATCTCCTTATTATTTTTTTAAACTGCTCGAAAAAGTCGGGAAATGGCATTCAAATTAAGAATCAATCAAAGCCTAAAAATCCCTCAAAGTAAAACATTGAAAACCAGTCGGTCCGCTCTCAGTATTAACACATAATAAAGTGGGACAGCAATCATCGTCAGATTGACAAGGTTGACTGAAACCAGCACATCCCGCGCAAGTGGTAAAGCCATCGCCAATGTCAATGCAAGTGCCACCAGGACAGCAATTATTAACTTCAAGATTACACGAACCTGATTCGAGCGGAAGACAGCCGCTTTGAGCGTTAACCGCAGATGGAGCAACTAAAGATGTAATCATCGGAAGCGCAATTCCAAGCGCGGCTGCTGATTGTAAAATCTTGCGGCGGGTTACTCTGGTCGTTTCCATCGGAATTTGATAATCTTTTTCGATGAAATCCGCTTTTTGCAATTGCTCAATGACCATCCAAATCATTTCTTCGCTGACTTTTGCTTTGAATTTACGATTGAGATTGACGATTGCTTCATCAATCGAAGTTTTGCCGTCGCACTCGTCCATAATCAAACGGGCAGTTTCATTCAGACAAAAGGCTTTGTTTTTGTCTAAATCGTAAATTAGCAATTCACTCGGAAGTTCTTTAACTACTAAGTTTTCAGTTCGCAAAAACGGAAGTTTAGATTTATTTTTCATTTCGGGGGAATCTCCATTTTATAATTTGGTAAAACTTAAAAGAATATTTAGCCCTTAAAATATGCGAGTTACTGCTTGAAAGTCAAACAAATAAATCAGAAAGTTTGAAATGAATCCTTTACCATTTTCACTAATTTTCGGATAAACTGATTACACGAAAATTTATGCAAGAATCCCCTGAAATCAACAAAGAAAATATCAATCGTTTTTTGTGCCAAAACTGTGGCGCAAATATGGTTTTTGATGCCAAACTTGGCAAACTTGCGTGTCCGTATTGCGCTCACGCCCAAGAAATAGTCGCTGAGGGCAAAGTTGACGAGCGTTATTACGAAGAATTTCTCCAACGCGGAATGCAAAATCTGCAACCGATGGCAAAAGAAGCGATGCAAGTTCGTTGCGACAGTTGCGGGGCAATCGTTAATTTTACACCGCCCGAAACGGCGACACAATGCAGTTTTTGCGGTGGAAAAATTGTCGCACAACCGAAAGCCGCCGATCCATTGATTGCGCCGGAAGGCGTTTTGCCGTTTAGCGTTCCGCCACCGCATTGCCGTGACAAATTTTAATCAATGGCTGGCTTCGTTGTGGTTTGCGCCGTCTGCCTTAAAAACGATGGCAAGTGCCGATAAACTGAGCAGTATTTACATTCCGTATTGGACTTACGATGCTTCGACTAGCAGTTTTTACAATGGCGAACGCGGCGATTATTATTACGAAACCGAATATTACGAGGAAAATGGACAGCAAAGAACACGCGAAGTTCGCCACACAAATTGGTATTCGAGAAGTGGGCAAGTTGTCCGACATTTTGACGATATTTGCATCCCTGCCACCAAATCTTTGCCCGAAAAATACATCCAAAAACTCGAACCTTGGGATTTACACGAACTCAAATCTTACGAACCTGCCTTTCTTTCAGGACATAAAGCGCAAACTTATCAAGTCGCTTTAGACGAAGGCTTTGAAAAGTTTAAACAAATTGCCGAAAAGCATAATTGAAGACGATGTTGAGCGCGACATCGGGGGCGACGAGCAACGAGTCCATCAAGTCCAAACTGAATACGGCGACATCACTTTCAAACATCTTCTTTTACCGATTTACGCCGGAGCATATCGGTTCAACAGCAAAGTTTTTCAAATCGTGGTCAATGGCAGAACCGGCGAAGTGCAAGGCGAACGTCCGTATAGTTGGATGAAGATTGGTTGTCTGGCGTTTGTAATTATTGCAATTATTCTGTTTATTGTGATTTTGTTGAGTGTGATGGGATAAAATTATCCACGAAGGGACACCAAGTTTGCACGAAGAAAGAAAAAGCAAAACAGTTTTTTCAGAATAAACACAAATAAAGTTATCAAAACCCCTTCGTGTTTTCTTCGTGAAACTTCGTGGATAATATTTCTACACACTCTCTCCACAAGCAAAACCCGAAGACCAAGCCCATTGAAAATTATAGCCGCCGAGCCAACCCGTCACGTCAATGACTTCGCCGATGAAAAATAAACCTTTAACTCGTTTACTTTCCATAGTTTGTGAAGAGATTTCATCTGTGGAAACTCCGCCCAAAGTCACTTCGGCTTTGTGATAGCCTTCGGTTTCATTGAAAGAAACTTGCCAATTATTCAGACTCTCCGCAATTTTCTCGCGCTCTTTTTTGCTGATTGATTTGAGCGAGGATTTATTTGCTACAAAACTTTCGGCAAAGCGATTAGGCAGATATTTGCCTAAAAAATTGTCCAGATTTTGTTTGCTTTGCTGCTTGTTTTCTAAAATTTCAAGCGCGTTGTTTTCGGGCAAAAAGTCAATCGAAAGCGGTTTATTTTTTTGCCAATAATTTGAAATCTGCAAAATCGCGGGACCCGATAACCCGCGATGCGTGAACAAAATATTTTCCCGAAATTCGCGTTTTCCGCTTTTAACAATTGAATCAATCGAAACTCCGGCGAGTTTGCTAAAATTCTGATTGGCAAAAATCAGCGGAACTAAAGACGGACGAGTTTCGACTATTTTCAGCCCGAATTGACGGGCAATTTTGTATCCGAAATCAGTTGCCCCAATTTTTGGGAACGACATTCCGCCCGTTGCAATCACCAAACTTTCACTTTCAAACACGTTTTGATTGGTTTCAATTTTGAAATTTTCATCTTTAGAAACTGTTGTGACCGAACAGTTTACGCGAATCTCGACTTTTGCTTTTTGACATTCCGCCAACAGCATTTCGACAATCTGACGCGAACTTTCACGACAAAAAAGCTGTCCGAGTTTTTTTTCGTAATACGGAATTTTGTAACTTTTGACGAGTGCAATAAAATTTTGCGGCGTGTATCGAGCGAGCGCGGATTTACAAAAATGCGGGTTTTGGGAGATGAAATTATTGGCTGAAACTTCCCGATTGGTGAAATTACAACGCCCACCGCCCGAAATCAAAATCTTGCGTCCAACCTCAGAATTATGCTCAATGACGAGTGTTTTGCGTCCGCGTTTGCCTGCTTCAATCGCGCAAAAAAGTCCTGCCGCCCCGCCGCCGATGATGATTACATCAAATTTCATTTAAGCCAATTTGCCCGCGAAATACGCGAAAAGGCGCGAAAAAAAACATTACAAATACTTTTCTTTCAATATTTTAAGGTGATGTGTAATATGTCCGACCATGATGAAAGCCAAGGCGCGAACTGTAATTTCGTTGTCACTGGCGACACCTGTTCTACTCCAAGCTTCTTCGCTCAAATTTCGGAAAAATAAGATGTTTGATTTTCTCAAAAGGGATAAATTCTTCAAATAAATCGGCAATTTTTGATCGAATTGTAATTGGCGTTTTCGATATACGGATTTTGGTCAAAACCGGGCAGAGGCGTTTCGTCAGCGCGGGAAAAGCGAAAGGCTCGATAGGCAAAAACTCGCTCGCCATCAATCAAATGCCCAAGCAATTCTTTGATTGTCCATTTCCCTTCGGCGTAGGCGTAAAGCCCTTTTTCATCATCTATTTGCGAAAATAATGGAGTCAAATTATCCAACTGCGTTTGCATCGCGGAAACTACGTCAGTTTCTTCAACCAACGAAATATAATGGTCGTAATATTCTGCGTATTCTGTTTTTTCTGGACGTTTCATATTCCAATTTTAGCAAAATTCGGTTAAATTATCGTTATGAAAACTAAATTTTTTATCGTTATTGCATTTAACTTTTTTGTTGCGGTCAATGTTTTTGCCCAAGAAAGCGGAGCCGAACCGCTTCACTTTTTTGCCAAAGGTAAATCTTCGCTGACTAAAACCGATAGTCTGAGCAATGGTCAAACTTATGAATTTGTGTTTGGCGCAAAATCAGGACAAAAGGTGAAAATCAAAATCGTTTCAACCTCGCCGAAAGGCAAGTTTCACTATTTTAGTCTGCTCGGCGACGGCTTCGATTTTGCCACCGAATACGACACGAATTACGATTACACTTTTACCGCGCCCGAAACCGGCGATTACCTTTTGAATGTCAATTTTAACCCGACAAGCGAAAGTTACTTCGGGCAAATTTTCATTGACTTTGACGATTACGAATTAGCTCAATTCAATCATTTTCGCCGCGATTTCCTTAAACAATTTGTAAGCGACCATTGCCGTCATATTGTTCACATCGCGGACGGGATTGTATTCGACAATATCCGCGCCGACTATTGAAACATCAATGTTTTGAATGACTTTGAGCAATTCTCTGGTTGAAAGTCCGCCGGGTTCGTGATGCGAGATGCCGGGCGCAAAAGCGGGGTCTAAAACGTCAATGTCGAGCGAAATGATAAAGCGGCGGTTGTAAATCTGAAATAAAATCGTAGTTAAAATCTTTCATCTCAATTACCGTAACTCCAAATTTTTCAACCTGTTGACGCTGATGAGAATTAAGAGTGCGAATCCCGACTTGAGTGAGAGAATTTATTTTGCCAGTTTCCATAATTCGGGCAAAAGGCGAAGCGTGTGAAAACGGATTATCTTCAAAATTGTCGTAAAGGTCGGGATGCGCGTCAAAATGGAGAATGTTTAGACCTTCATATTTTTCGCTGAAAGCATCAATAATTGGATAAGTTACGGAATGATCGCCGCCGAAAAACATCAGTTTGTCATCACTTAAAAGGTGTTTGGCGACATTTTCCCAAATCTTCGCAAAAGCCTTGTTTGGATTGGAATCTTCAAACGATAAATCACCTAAATTGAGATAATTTTCTCCTTCGATAATCTCCAAACCGTTTTCTGCAAACCTGTTTGCCGAGCCGTCCGTGTCCATCAGACGAATTCTGGGCGGAGCAAGGGCGCAACCTTTTAAAAATGATGAGTTTCCGTCAAACGGAATTCCGAGTAGTTTAATCATAACTTTATTGGCTAAAAAACTTTTCAACTATTGAATTGTAGTGAATCGCAAAATAAAGCAGGGTTGCCAAATTACCAAACAATATGCAAGGAACTAGCCAAAGGAGCGCAATCATTATCGAACCGCTGTGCAAATAGATAATGAAAACTGAAAGGAAAAGTCCAATGTATAAATCAATTCCAATCTGCCAACCCCAAAACCATTCGGACATTCGCTTAATTGTTTTGAATAAATTTTCCTTTGAACTGCAATGAATCGTGTACATCGTAAATCCGATAAACACAAGCCAAATCAGATATTTACCGACATCAATCGGCGCATTGTAAGTAAAGAGCTGGTTGTGCCAATTGAAATAAAAAGCACAAAAGACAAAAACGGTAAAAATTAACCAAAGTAGATTTTTCTGCATAGATTTAAGACTCCAATAAAATTTCCAATCGTTGCTCTTTAATCCCGTAAAACTCTTTTATTTCAGTAATTTGCGTTTCAATATTTTCAATATCAATCTCTATTTTCCAATCTCGTCCCGACCAACATATTATTTTTCGGCGTGTGTTCGGTGGCGATAAATTCAAAAAGTTTAGTCGAATAACCGCTTTTTTCGAGGAGCAAAGAACGCAATCCATCCGTAATCGTTTCAGCGGTTCGTTCCATCATTACGCCGTGTCGAAGGATTCCGCTAAACATCTCAGGTGAAACAATTTGCGGACGAATTTCTTGATGACAACAGGGCGCAACCACGATTAAATCTGCCTCTGCTGAAATGCCTTTGAAAATCGCGTCATCGGTGGCGGTATTGCAAGCGTGCAAGGCAATCAAAATATCTGCATCTTGCAAATCATAATCGCCAATCCAACCGTTGACGAACTCTAAATCGTTGAATTCGCAAGTTTTAGCAATATCATTGCACAAACCCGACAAGTTGCGATTTTGTATCAACCCCGGTTACTTTGACATTCAACCCCAAGAATATTTTTGAAATAATCGTAAGTCGCAAAAGTCAGATAACCTTTTCCGCAACCCATATCAACGATTTTGATTTCAGTTTTATCTGCAAGCAGAGAATTCTCAAAAAACCTCGCCAAAGTTTCGACAAATTTATTGATTTGCTTCCATTTATCCTGTTGTTTATCTTTAATTTCACCACGGTCGGTCGTGATGCCAAGTGCTTGCAAATAAAACGATTCTTTTTGACAAAACGCTTTTTCTCGCGGTCGTGCGAAGCGATTGGTCTAATCGTAAATGTTGGTTTGGCAATATTTAGGCGCGATTTTCCTTTTTTGCCAATGTCGAGTTGGAAGTCGTTTTGAGTGGTAAAAAGATGTCCGGCGAAAAAATCTTTGCCTAAAATTTCGCGCAAAATTTTTATGCCTTCGTTAAATTCGAAATTTTTTGCGGTGTCGCGTGTGTCGTAGCGATAGAGAAAGAAAAGTTTAGCTCCCTTTTTGGTTTCAACCGGACGCACCAGAAATCTTTTGCAGATGTTCGTCTGAGCCTTTGTAATTGCCCAAAGTGAGTTTGACAAAAGTTTCTTGCGTCAAAGATTTAGCAAATTCGGAGATAAAATTTTCGATGTTTTCAAGCATATTGAAAACACAGATTAGCACAAATGAGAGAGATTAAAAAAAACTTAAATTTCATCAACGATTTATTTGTTTGGGAATGTAATAGCCTCGTCGGGTGCGGATAGTCACATCTTTTTTGTTTTTGACATTGAGGGTGATGGCGCGAAATTTTCCTCGCTCGCCTGTGTTTTCAGGATAATAACTCAAAATATATTGCTCGGAAAGTTCGGCAGAAATTCGCCTAAAGGCTTGATTTAATTCGTCTTCGTCAATCGGAGAATAAACCGTTCCGCCTGTTTCGGAGTGATTTCCTGCATTCGGCGTTCGGCGGTCAAAGCACGAATGTTGGCATTTCCGACTCGTGATCCGGTGCGTTGTAAATTTTCAAATTCGGTTGTTTTCACCACATAAACCTGACAATTGGCGAGTTGAAGGGCTTTCACTGTATCTTCCAAACTGGCATCGCTCAGAGTGTCTTCGCCATCCGAAACAATCACAATTACCCGCCGACCTTCGTAATCGCGCAAATAGTTTGCGGCTTGAATAATGCCATCCAAAAGCGAAGTTGCGCCTTCGGGTTTGGCAAAATTTTCGATGGCGGCAATGAGTTGGGAAATATTTTGCGTCAATGGTTGTTCAAGCCGCGCCGCCGTTGCCACGCTGTAAAGTGCGGCTTGGTCTTTATCAGGACGAATCACCTGTTTAAAAAAACGAATTGCCGCGTTTTTTTCAAATTCCCGCGCCTGCAAAACGCTCGAACTATTGTCAAACAAAACGGCAAGCCGAACAGGCGTATTTGAACGAAAAACCTCGCTAATTTCCGCCGTTTTGCCATCTACTTGGAGTTCAAAATCTTCGAGCCGTAGATTGCTGACCGCACGACCTTGGACATCTAAAATCGAAACCGGAATCGGCACCAGAATCGAATCCACCTTGATAATATCATCGTCATCAATTTTTTTGGCAATCGTGGTCGGAGTTGGGGTCGGGGTTGAGGTTGGAGTAACTTTTGGCAAAGTTGGCTCACCGGTTTCAGTTGGAGAATAGACAACCTTTCCTCGCTGAGGAGTAGGCGTTTCAGTAGGTTTGACGCGACCTGATTGCGCGAAAACGCAAAGTGAGCAAATCAAACATAAAAACGCGGATTGCACGAATAGCTTCAATTCTTTTATTTTTTGCCTTCTTTTCATTGCCAATTTGGAGGATTAACACCAATTTGATTAACAACTCCATTAAAAAGTTGCTTGACCGAATCTCGCGCCAAAACAACGATAGTGAAAACGCCTAAAATTGTGCCAAACGGCATAAAAAAACACAGGAAATACAAGCCATTACAAAGCAAAACATATAGCCTTGTTGGTTTGACAGATTGCGACCTGATTTGAAAAGTAAAAGTCCGATTGCCAAAGAGATTACGGAAATAACCAGCCCGATGACAACGAAAATTCCGCCGAAAAGCACAGGCGGCGGACCGTCTGCCGATTTTGGCGCACTTGCAATCATCGCGCCGAAGAAAACTCCCATCACCACATAAAATAAGCCGTAAAGCAACGGAAATATACAAAATCCTGCCAAAACATAATGAAAAATCGAAAGCAGTTTCAAATGTTCTAAATCATTGTTCATAACTTTTCTCCTGTTGGAATGCTAGACTTTTAGTCTTTTTTCGTCAACGATTTTTTTTCATTTACGAACTGATTTTGCTATTCACAATTTCCATAATCTCAGTTTCTAATCGGATTGCTTGACGTTCAATTTCCGCCCCTTTCGCCAAAATTTCATCTGCATAAACTTTGTCTTTCAAACCACTTGCATTTATTTTGACATTCAAAAATGCGCCGATAACCGCCGACCTCGCACATAATGCGCCTACGCCTGCATCCGTGACCGAATTCGGATTGCCGTGTTCTGCCATTGCTTTTATTACTTCAAAAGCATCAAAAGTGCGTTCCATTGTGCGAAAAGGAACTTCGGTGGCGAATTTTGTCGCCTCTTGAATGGCGGCACTTCTCGCGGCTTTTTCCGCATCCGTTGCTTTGGGCAAGCCGAAAGCGTCCATTACTTTGTTGAAAGCATTTGTGTCTTCATCAACTAGCGCGAGCAAATCGTCCTTAATTTTCTGCCCTTTGACTGCCCAATCGGAAAAATCCTCCCAACGCTCATCCCAGCCTGCTTTATGTGAAGATAAATTTGCCACCATCGTTGCCAAAGCCGCGCCCAATGCCCCCAAATAAGCTGAAATTGAGCCTCCGCCCGGAGCAGGAGATTCGGAAGCCGTTTCATCTGCAAACTCGGTGCAAGTCATATCAACCAGTTTTTTGCTTTTATCTTCTGCTTCCAAAACATATTCGATGATTTTTTCGTGTGGCGGGAAAGGCTTTAAATCATCTAACCCCATTGATTTAATGGCAATTTTGACGATTTCAGATTCAGTAATTCCAAGTGAGCGATGTTGTTTGGTTAAATAATATTTTCCGGCTTCGATAATAGCTTTTTTCGGCACTAATCCGACTATTTCCAGTCCTGTCACACGAATGCCACGAACAGTGGCTTTTTGCAAAACCTCATCAAATGCAACGTGAAGCGGAGTTTCGGAAAGGTTGGTAATATTCATCGAAACCTGCGCGATTCCGTATTCTTCGATAAACCAACCGATAGCTTTTGTGCCTTTCAAAGTGCCGGGAATCATCACTTGATTGCTGTTTTCATCCAATAAAATTTTGCCTGTAATCGGATTGCCTTCGCGTTTCGGGCGACCTTTTTCCCGCACATCAAACGCAATCGCATTGGCTCGGCGGGTTGAGGTTGTATTCAAATTAAAATTGACGGCAATCAAAAAATCTCTCGCACCTACCGCAGTTGCACCTGAGCGTGCCACGCTTTCGTTAAATTCACTCGCACCAAAATCGGGTTTCCAATTTTCGCTCGAAATTTTGTCCTTTAAGCCTTCGTATTCGCCTTCACGACAATTAGCAAGGTTTTTGCGTTTTTCTTCAGTTGCCACATTTTCATAAAAATAAACCGGAATTCCAAGTTCTTCCCCAATGCGTTTTCCAAGTTTATGAGCATATTCCGCAGTTTCTTCCATCGAGATTCCCGAAATCGGGACTAGCGGGCAAACATCAGTCGCCCCAAAACGCGGATGATCGCCTTTATGATGTCGCATATCTATCAACTCTTGAGCTTTTTTGACTGCCTGAAAAGCCGCTTCGATTACCTCGTCAGGAGTTCCGACAAATGTGACGACGGTTCGATTGGTAGTCGCACCTGGGTCAACATCCAAAAGTTTAACGCCGTCAACTTTCTCAATTTCGTCCGTAATTTGTTTGATGACATTCATATCGCGCCCTTCGCTAAAATTTGGAACGCATTCAATTAGTTTTTTCATAAAATTGTTTTAAGAAAATAATTTAACGCAAAGACGCAAAGTGTGGAAGGCGCAAAAGAGAAAAGGCAAAAGTAAGGCATAAATTATCAAAAAAACTTTGCATCTTTGCGGACTTTGCGCCTTTGCGTTAAAAACTTGCCTTAAACCAAAATCAATTTCAACCCCGCAAATATTAAAACAAGCGACAAAACTCTCCGCAAAGTGATTGTATCAAAATAACGACTTCCGACGGTTAAGCCAATCAAACCGCCGACAATCGCCGCCCCAATCCAATACCAAACTGTTGCAGACAATGTGTTTAGCTGTGAATAACTTCCCAATAATCCCGAAATTGAGTTGACCAAAATAAACATTGCCGAAATTCCCGCCGCTTTTTTTGTTTCCGCCCAATTGGTCAGAAGTAAAACAGGCGTTAAAAAAATCCCACCGCCCACGCCCGTTAAACCCGAAAGCAATCCGATGATTGCGCCTAAAACTAAGGCAATCCAAAGTTTTGGAGTAAAAATTTGCTTTTCGTTTGCAAAATTCCACGCCAAACGAATCGCCGCGACCAACAAAACTACGCCGAGAATTATTTTATGCAAGTTTGTCGGCAAAGTTATCAATCCGCCCAGAAAGGCAAATGGAATTGACGTAACTGCAAACGAAATAAAGACTTTCCAGTCAAAAAAGCCTGCCCGATAAAATTGCACTGTCGCAATGATAGCGACAAAGATATTCAAAATCAGCGCAGTCGGACGAGTCAATTCCGGCGAAACGCTGACCAAAGCCATGACCGCCAAATATCCCGATGCTCCCGCGTGTCCAACCGAAGAATATAAAACGGCGACCACAAAAATTGCGAGGATAATCACGATTTCAGTTTCCACTATTTCCGCCTTGATTTAATGACTATCCGAATAAAAAATGCACTAAATCCAATCACAATTAAGCCCATGATGATAAATGTGACGAGATGCAAAACGCCTCGCCAGTTGAGGTTGCCTTTGAATAATTCGCCGATTTGTAAAAATAAAAAAACCATAGAGGGGTGAATACAAGCAAAGTTGCTACCCTAATAATATTCTGTCGAAACTTTTGCCATCAAAACTTTCAGGATTTTCTAGAAATTTACAAATTATTGCTGAAGTTAGTTGCTCCAAGCTCAATAAATCTTCGCTACTAAATTTGTCTATTCCTGTATGATAATATGCACTTCTGGCATCATACCATTTCTTTATTTTTTTGAATTCAGTATCATAACCACCGTTCAAATATTTCGTCATTCTCAAGGGAAATCTGTAACTCAACTCATTACTGAGCGGCACAGTTTTTGCTTGCTGAAAAGTCTTTGGTTATTTGACTAATTTTTGCCCACGAAAACACCAAAAGCACGAAAAAGTTTTGGTGAATAGCTGGGTTGAAAAATATTTTGCCCAATTTTCGTATCATTCGTGTTTTTCGCGGGCAAATATTTCTTGTTTTCCAAGCTACCGCAATTTCTATGCCGCTCAGTAATGAACTCAACTCGCTTTTTTCGTCTTTTGTGCTAAATAAATTTTCCAATATTGTTACAAATAAAGAACCTTTTAAGCCTTGAGGATTACTTGAGACTTGTGCAAGTTCATATAAAGAAATTAGTTGTTCAAATCGTTCTTTTTTTTGTAATTTATTAATCTCGTTATAAGTCTTCAAAAACAAGTCTATATTTTCACAGTTGAATTCAAAAGGCTTTCTGCAAGGACGGTATCGAAATCCCGGTCTCCGAGTAGCATTTAAAACGCCATCATTTTTGAAAGAAAAGCTGCACTCCGTTCGTGTTGCAAATATTAATAAACAAATTCTTCTAATCAACAACATTTGACTACTTGCAAAAGACATATTGCTATCTCTCTCCGTTTGTGGGCATCCAAGTTCAAAACAATTATTTGTATAAATCACATCCTGAATATCATCGTCTGATGGTTGATGAAAACCTCTTTCATATGTAAACTGCGTGCCTGCAATTTCTAAATTTTTAAGACCCAACAATTTGGATTTTTCAGTAGTTTCAAATCTTCTAAAAAGAAGTTTTATGTTTCCGTCATTTATTAACTCAAAAGGTAATTCAACCTCCGAACTTACTTGCAAATTAATAGGCATTATTAACTGAAGCCTGTGCATAATTCATAATTTAATCCTCAATCGAGCATTTTCGATGTGTTCTTTAACCTCCGCCGGATTCTTCTGGGCTTTGAAATTATTGAGCCAACAGATTTGATAAGTCCAAATGCTTGCCAAAATAAATGCTCCATTTTTACCTTTCCCTTTGACTTGACATTTTTTCAAATCAAAGGCTTGGATAATTCTTTGAAAGAGCAATTCGATGGTTTCTTTGCGATAGTCATACAAGTCATTTTTCCACGACCGATTCTTTTCGGGAAGTTGATTTGGAGTCAAGACGAAACCACCTGCTTTTTCGTATTCAGGAACAAAATCTTCTTTGCCGAAAGTTGTATCACCAAGCATCACATCAGTTACTTGAAGTCGTCCTTTTCCCAGTTCTTCCAAAGCGATTTTAGCTTCGTTGTGGGAGTTCTCACGCCAGACCGCAAAAAGTGGAACAGGCACCGGAAAGACCAATGTTTGCAAGAGGATTCGATAGCCTTGGACCCATCCACGATAGTTTGATTTTGACCAACTTGATTCAACATCGACATTTCTCAACCCCGTTGGAATGAGACCTGCTTGGCGATGTTTTTTGTGCCACAGGGGACCGAGTGCTTGATACATTCGACCATCAGTAGCACTCACTTCAGAGTTGGCTTCCGAGATTGGAACTTCTCGTAAAATCTGTTTCCCAAACCACGAAACTTGTTCTTCGGCAGTTGGCACCAGAGATTTCAAACGACGCATAATCTGAGTCCGATGTGGGGTTCGAGAAAAACCCAAACGGGCGCGAAGTTCTCTGTCTTTTTCAAGAAAACGGCGCAATTCAGAGTCGGAAAAAGTCTTGGTCACCACCGCGACAACTGCCAAAAGCAGAAAAGAGAGGGGAGAAAAATCAGGTTTTCTCCCCCGCCTGAGAACTTCTTCGGGTGGTTGATAGCCAAGTTTAATTTCTTCAATTAAACTGAACAAAGCATCAGAAGAATCGGAACTATTTTCAAAATTCATCAATCCGATTTTAATCATTTTCGCAATGATTAGCTTCTGATGCTACTAACTTGCTGATTTCAAAGAACTTAATTATGCACAGGCTTCATATAACTCATGTTACGCACGATATTTTGAAAAGGCTGGAAAATCCGCTAACTATATTATATTGCAGTAATTGACAGATTTACGAAAATCTAGGTTTCTTTGAAATCAACCAGTTACAGAACATTATTTTTTCACTAAACCACATTATCTTGTGGTTTTTGAAATCTTAAAACGGATTTAAAAAGAACTTTGCGTAACATGAGATATAATTCATATCATTTCAACTTTTCAATCCAATTATCCCAATCTTGCAACGCCATTTCCACTTGAATCCCGTGCCGTTCGCGCTTGTTGCGATATTTTTTTCGCAATTCAACCGCCAAAGGTTCGAGCAGCGCAAACGTGATATTGACGGGCTGAAAATTCTTCGTTTCGGCATTTGAAACGTATCGGCAAAGTGAACCTATTGCGCCCGTAATTGGTGCGGTGACAAGGCTTTGTTCACGCACAAGACGAACTGCATTCAAACCTGCGAGCCAGCCTGTTGCCACCGATTCAACGTAACCTTCTACTCCTGTTATTTGTCCTGCAAAAAATAAATTTGACTGCTTTCGCGCTTGCAAAGTTGCGTCTAAAACCTTTGGCGAATTGATATAAGTATTGCGATGAATTTGTCCGTATTGTAAAACTTCGCAGTTTTCCAAGCCCGGAATCAACTGCAAAATCCGCTTTTGTTCGCCGTATCTCAGATGATTTTGAAAACCGACCAACGAATAAGCATCTGCCATCAAATTTTCCTGACGAAGTTGGACACAGGCAAACGCCTCTCGCCCGGTGGTTGGCAAAGGCAAGCCGACCGGCTTCATACAACCGAATCTTAAGGTCGCCTCGCCACGCCGCGCAATCTCCTCAATTGGCAAACAAGATTCAAACCAACGAGTTTCTTCAAAGCGTTTGAGCGGAACTGAATTAGCATTGATTAACGCATCGTAAAAAACGTCATATTGCGACTTTGTAAAAGGACAATTGATGTAATCATCGCCGCCTTTGCCGTAACGGGCGGCTTTGAATGCGATAGCCATATCAATCGAATCTGCCGCCACAATCGGCGCAATCGCATCATAAAAATAAAGTTGATCATCGCCCGTAAAACTCATTATGTCAGCAGTTAGAGCATCTGATGTGAGTGGTCCGGTGGCGATAATCGAAACTTCATCGGTTGGGATTTTTGTGATTTCTTTACGGATAATTTCGATATTCGGATGTTGTTCGATTTTTTCGGTGATGTATTCGGCAAATTTAGCGCGGTCAACCGAAAGTGCCGCTCCGGCAGGAACTTTGGTCGCGGTCGCGGCTTCCATGACGAGCGATTTCCCGCGCCGCAATTCTTCTTTGAGCAAATACGGAGCAGAGCCAACTTCATCGGTTTTGAGTGAATTTGAGCAGACAATTTCCGCTAGTTTATCGGTGCGATGGGCAGGCGTTTGGGTGACGGGGCGCATTTCGTAAAGTTTAACTTTGCAACCTTTTTCAGCAATTTGCCAAGCGGCTTCAACTCCCGCCAATCCGCCACCGATAACGCTAATTTCTTTCATTGCTTTATGATAACTCTTTAATTTCGTTTGCCAAATTGATTTGGGCTTGCTTTTCAAAATTTTTACGGATTTCGTCTGAAAAGAAAATTACTTCACGCAGAAGAAATCTTTCCAAAATTTTCTTGCGCCCTCTTCGATACAAAAAATTCCAAACGTGTGAATATTCTTGGCGAATTGCTTGACTGTATTTTTGATAAAGTTCAGGATTTGCGCCCAAAATCGAAAGATCGAGGTCAAGAAAAATTTTGCCATCTGCGTCAAGATTTTCGGCATTGTGTTTTTGCGTGGCTAAAATTATTTTCTCAATGTTTGTGATTTTATTTTCAGGGAAACTCAACTCTTGCAATAATTTATCGGCAAGTTTTGCGCTTTCAATTTCATTGTCGCTCCTTTTCGGCTCGTAAATCGCGTCGTGAAACCAAATGGCAAAATAAACCGAGTCAAAATCCTCAAACTCAATCTTTTTCGCCTCTTCAAGCAAATAATTGATATGGCTCAAATTATGATAGACGCGATGTTTTTCGGAGTATTTTTTGACTAAAATTTGGAAGGTTTCATCAATTTTTAATTCATCAGCACAATAGTTTTGCATCACCCTTTGCCATTCGGTTTTGAGATTTGAAATAGTCGTTTGACTGATTGCAAAAAAATGTTGATTAGCGATTTTCTTTGACATTTGTTACATTATTACTTGACATTATGCACCTTTGATTCGTATATTTTCAAATTCGGTAACGAAATGCCATCTTAGCTCAGTTGGTAGAGCAACTGATTCGTAATCAGTAGGTCGTCAGTTCAAATCTGATAGATGGCTTCAATAAACTCAACAATTTAAGAAAAGTGTTTGTTATATTCTATATGCGACTTTTTGACTGTTGATTTAGTTTCTTTCAAACTTTCCTCTTCTTTTTCTCCAAAATTGAAACAATTTTTACGAATCCTGCGTTTCTATTAAAATGCCGCTTTCCCCTTCAACCTAATTTAATTTCGGAGATAAAAGAATGAAGAAAAAAATATTTTTAGTCCTTTTTGTGTTATTTGTCTGTGTAAATGTCTTTGCCCAACAATTGTATATGCCGCGTAATGTGCAAAATGCCTTTAAAAAAGAAACCAGATCGCCTGATGGCAAGCCCGGCAAAAATTATTGGCAAAATACTGCCAATTACAATATCAAAATTAGTATTGCGCCCGAAACCCGATTAGTCAACGGAGTGGAAGATATTGTCTATAAAAATAATAGCCCACTTCCAATTGAAAATCCGGTTATTCGGCTGACGATGAATATTCATCGTCCGGGAGCCGCCCGCGAATTTCCTTCTTCGGAAGATTATCTTGCCACCGGTATCATCATTGATGAATTTAAAGAGAATGACAAAGTTAGGAGTTGGAAAGATGGCGGAGCAACCCTTCAATCAGTTCCATTAGCCAAAAAACTTAACCCCGGTGAATCGGTCAAACTCTCTTTCAAATGGCATTACGAATTGTCCAAAGAAAGTAATCGTGAGGGAATGATTGATCCAACCTCGTTTTTCCTCGCTTATTTCTATCCGCGAGTGGCAGTTTTTGACGATATTGACGGTTGGGACCGAACACATTTTACCGATGGTCACGAATTTTATAACGATTTTAACAACTATCTTTTGGAAGTAACCGCACCGAAAAATTATATCGTTTGGGCAACCGGGGATTTGCAAAATATTGACGAGGTTCTGCAACCGAAATTTGCCGCCCGACTCAAAGAATCATTTACCAGCGATAAAGTTATCAATGTCGCTTCGCTGGCTGAATTGAAAAGCAATTCTGTGACAGTTCAAAAAAACTTGGTTACTTGGAAATGGAAAGCCAATAATATTTCAGATGTTGCCGTAGCAGTTAGCAATGATTATATTTGGGATGCCGGAAGCGTGGTGGTTGATCAGAAGACTAATCGCCGTTCGAGTGTCCAAGCGGCGTATAATGTTGAAGCCAAAGACTTTCAGAAGATGGTTGAATATGGCAAACACTCTCTTGATTGGTGTTCAAACAATTACCCGGGCGTTCCTTATCCATTCAGCAAAACCACAATTTTTCGCGGCTTTGCCGATATGGAATATCCGATGATGGTCAACGACAGTTCGTTTGACGATCCGAATTTTGCCAGATTTGTGGTCGAACACGAAATTCTGCATACTTGGTTTCCCTTTTATATGGGCATCAATGAGCAACGCTACGGATTTATGGATGAAGGCTGGACGACCGCTTTTGAAAATCTAATCGGCAAAGAGGATTTAGGCGAAGAAAATGCCAACCAACTTTTCAAACAATTTCGCGTTCAAGGTTGGGCTAAAAACCCATCCGCATCTTCGGATTTGCCGATTATTACTCCCGGAGATTCAGTTACAGGTGAGGCTATCGGACACAATCAATACGGAAAAGCGGCAGTTGCCTATTTAGCTTTGAAAGACCTTTTGGGCGATGCTGAATTT
This sequence comes from Pyrinomonadaceae bacterium, assembly GCA_963779235.1. Lineage (GTDB taxonomy): Bacteria > Acidobacteriota > Blastocatellia > Pyrinomonadales > Pyrinomonadaceae > JAIBCC01. The sequence goes on along the minus strand of CAVZXI010000016.1, from coordinate 162,430 downwards.
AAAAAATGTCTGCACGAATTTATGAGCCGTTGGAATGGCAAACATCCTCTGCCGTGGGATATGTTTAATACTTTCAATAATGTCTCCGGCAAAGATTTGAATTGGTTTTTCCAGAGTTGGTTTTTCAGTCACGGCTATATTGATTTAGCGTTGGAAAATGTCACGCCTAACGATAAAGGTTATTCGGTCAGTCTAAAAAATATTGGCGGTTTTGTCGCTCCGGTAAATTTTATCGTCAAATATGAAGACGGAACGACTGAAAAAATCCATCAAACGCCTGGCATTTGGAGCAAAAACCAAACCGCTGCAACTGTCGAAGTTGTTAGCAATAAACAAGTTAAGTCTTTAATTTTAGATGGCGATATTTTTATGGACGCGGATGAAACGAATAATCGGTGGGAGAAAAAATAGATATTGACTGGAGCGCAAGCAACTCGCTTGCATACGTTGCATAAGCAACGTAGCTGAGTTTAATTTTCAGTAGTCAACGAAATGTTCGCGCTCCGCGCTCAATGCCAGCGGGGACGCTCGCGCTCCAGTCCGATGCCCGTTTTTATTGACTTTGAATTACGCACAGTCTTCATTTAACTTATTCGGGCGGCGGAGTTGGAGTAGTTTCATCGCCAAAAGCCTTCTTTTGTTCTTCTTCAATCTGTTTTTGAAATTCATCTGCAAATTTGTCTTTGGCGATTTTCCACACCCCATTTTCTTTGACAAATGGAATACGGTCAAAACTGCCAAATGAGTTTTCAACTTCGATCGTTGCCGATTCGCCATCAATTTTTTCGTGACGAAATTTCAGTGTTTTTTGGTCAGGCGAAAAGAGAGTTTCCCGCAAAATAATCTCATCAATTGCGACATTATTTGCCTTCGCTTCGTTTTCAGCCATTTTAATTGAGCCTTGAGAAAGAAGAGCCTTCATTTTCGCAACGTCTTTTTTTCTAATGGCTTGCGTGTAAGTCCTGAGCGTTTCGAGCGGAGTCTGAGGCGTTTCGGTTGAAGCGCAAGAAATAATTGCAAACGCTAAAAATAGGATTAAAAATGTTTGGTAAAGTCTCATTGAATAAACCTTTGAAAAATCGTTATACTAATTCAAAATCAGATTATAACCTAAAATCGAGGAGCAAACGAGTGGAACATACAAAACTTAGCGCGGAAGAAATCTTATCGCATTTAGCCGAATTGGATTATTGGAAAGTGATTGACAGCAAACTTTTAAAACGATTTAAGTTTTCAAATTTTGCTGAATCGTTGGCTTTTGTCAATAAAATTGGGGAAATTGCCGAAACTCACGACCATCACCCCGACATCACTTTCGGTTGGGGCTACGCCGATATTTTTATCACCACGCACGATGCCGGCGGAATAACGGTGAGAGATATTGCCGTAGCCAAGGAAATTGACCAAATTGAAGGTAAAATGTGAGGGATTTGAAATCACACGCAAATGTTAATAATAAAGTTTGAATCAGGTACATTAATTTTGGAAGGAGCAAGCGAAACCGATTCCGTTCCAAATGCTTTCGTGTGGGACAATCGGACGCGGCAGTTTCGCTCGCCTGCATATTTGTATCGTCATATCATTAAAGAGTTTATCCGCAACAAAACGCCTTACACCGATGAAGCCAAAGAATATGCAAACTTTGATTTCAAGCAAAAATTCATACTCACACCGCGTCCCTTTCAAACTGAATCCATCGAAAATTGGCGAAAATATGAGCGTTGCGGAGTGATTGTTTTGCCGACGGGTGCGGGCAAAACTCACGTTGCAACGATGGCGATTGAAATGTGTGGGAGGCAAACTTTGGTCATTGTCCCAACGATTGATTTGATGAATCAATGGTATGACCTTTTGCTTTCAACCTTTAACGCCGAAATCGGTTTAATCGGTGGCGGTTTTTATGAAATCGGGGCGATTACCGTCACCACTTACGCCTCAGCTTTTCGTCATCAGGAACGGCTCGGAAATAAGTTTGGCTTGATGATTTTTGATGAGGCGCATCATCTTCCGGGCGAAGGCTACAAATACGCGGCAGAATTCGCTATCGCTCCGTTTCGCTTAGGTTTAACCGCCACGCCTGAACGCGCAGACGGAGACGAAAGCGAACTTGAAAGGTTGATTGGTAAAACTGTTTATCGGCTCGAAGCGCAACAAATTGCGGGCGAATATTTGGCGGATTATACTCTGGAACGGGTTGAGGTTGATTTAACCGAAAGTGAACGCGAAACGTATCAAGCGGAACGCGAAATTTACACCAATTTTCGGCGCAAAATGAACTTGCCTTACGGACAGGAAGGCTGGCGTTTATTTCTCATCCAAAGCGCACGCAGCGAAGACGGCAGACGAGCGATGAAAGCCTATCGCAATTACAAAAAAATTGCGCTCGGAACAGAAGCTAAACTCTACGTTCTACAAGATTTACTGATTCGTCACCGCCACGACAAAACTTTGATTTTCACCGCCGAAAATGAAATGGTTTATCGCATTTCCAACGATTACCTGGTCCCCGCCATCACGCACGAAACCAACGTCAAAGAGCGAAAATTCTGGCTTGATGCGTTTAATGCGGGAAATGTTTTGGCACTTGCTACCTCAAAAGTTTTGAACGAAGGCGTGAACATTCCCGATGCTTCGGTTGCCATAATTTTGTCCGGCAGCGGTTCTTCGCGTGAACATATTCAGCGTTTGGGGCGAATTCTACGCAAAAAAGGTGATAAACAAGCCGTTTTGTATGAAGTAGTGACACGCAACACGACCGAAGAATACATCTCACAAAAACGCACGGACGCGCGGCAATTTCAGGATAAAGGGAAAGAAAAAGGTTTGTTTGATTGATTGAAATCTATTCCTCAACCTCTTCCTTAAACTCAATCTGGGCGTAGATTTCCGCCAAAGAAATGCTACAATTGATTGCTTCTAAAGTAATTGTGTCGTTTAAGTCTTCATAAATGCGGAGGAGCCATTGCATCGGAGTTTGCTTGATGTAATGTTCGATATGGAGAAAATCTTGTTCGATAAGCAGACATTCTTGGATGCTTTCCATCTTTTGAAAGGTTTCGAGTTTTTCGGTTTTGTCACGGAAACGGGTTGATTTTGAAAGCACTTCCACAACCACCACCGGATTAAGCAAAACGTCAAATTCATCATCGGCAAACTGCGGTTCGCCACAAACCACGACCACATCAGGATAGCCATAGCGACCTTTTTTCATTCGCACCCGCATATCGTTAGCATAAATTTCACATCGTTTTCCGCGTAGTTGAATTCCTAATGCGATAGTTGTGTTAGTGCTAATCAAATTATGCCTACGACTCGCACCTGCCATCGCCACGATTTCGCCATCAATGAGTTCGTGTTTGTCTAAGGCTTCGCGTTCAAAGGCAAGATATTCTTCTTCCGTGTAAAGTTTTTCGACTGTGGCTAGATTACTTTTACTCATAACATTTTTCTCCAAAGAGAGATTATCAGAATTATTCTTGATTTGATAGCTTTTCCGCCAATTCTTCCAGCGCAAAAGGCTTCAATGATGACTTAAAAAACAAAACGTTTTCACTCGTAAATGTTGCCTCTTCACGACTTCCGCGAAGTTCTTGCCAGGCGGAGAAGATGAATTTATTGAAATTGATTGCCACAAATTCGTCCAAGCGTTTCTGCAAACTTTTCGGAGTCCAAAAGCCTAAAACGTCCAAATAAATTTTCTCGCCGTTTGGAGAAACTAGAGTAAAATCGGGAATAAACGCGGTTTTGCCTAAATCAATAACCTCTCTATTCTCAACCAATTGCCACGAACAAGCAGATTTCCCCCAATCCTTTTTGAGTTTTTCAAACAAAGGATTTTCGTATTCGGGTTCATCGTAGCGGTTGGAAATGAGGTCGGTTTGTTCGCTCGTCAGTTCGTAAAACAAAGTATTGCCGTATTTATTGGAGATTTCCGCAGTCATTTTCCAATTTCCACAAAGAAGGAGCGCAGGCAAAAAGACCGACATTTGGATTCCGTATTTTTGCGAACGATGAAAAAGCGAAGCCGCGCCGGTCAGCGTAATTTCGTAACCGTTGGTTGCATTTCCGATAATCGAATGAATTAGCCCAAAATGTTTTATCCAACCGAAAATCGCCCGATAATTTTCCGCCGTCGAAGGCAAAACGCGGATTTTCATCTCCACGCATTTGTAAAGAATCGCCTGTGCTTGGGCGAGATTGTAACGGTCAAGCAAATTGTTTGGCGTAGTCGTTTCAAAAGAAATCAGATGTTGTTGAGCAGACAAATCGGCGTAAAGATTGGCGTTGATGATAGTTGCGGTTGTGTTTAGTTCTTTCGCCACCGTTTCCAAAACCTCGCTTCGTTTTTCTGAATTCGGGAAAACGGGTTGAAATTTTCGCGCTTCAAGGAAGACTTTTTGTCGAACTTCTTCAGGGATAACGATATTTGAAGTTTCAAACTTGCACCTGTCCATCAGCAGTTTTATCAATCCGCGCAAAATTTTGTAATCCGTTCCCGTCCCGACATATTCTTCTAATTCGTGTTCCAGTTCGCCACGAGTTTTGCCGATGAATTCGTAGAAAATTTCTATCAAATTCTGTCCATCGCGCAAATAATCCGCGTTATCGGTTTTGATGAGATACGGAAAAACCTTGGTCCCGCGTCGGTAATTGATGGATAAATCGGAAGTTAGCATTTCTTGTGATAGTATAGCATTTTAGGGAATTTTCAACGCAAAGACGCGAAGAAGCAAAGACGCGAAGAAGCAAAGACGCAAAGTACGGCTCTTGCAAAGTCGTGCAAATTGCGAGGAAGTCCAACAAACTTCAGTTTGTTGATGGCTAAACGGTTCGACAAACTAAAGTTTATCGGACATTTTGCCAAAAAAAATCGTTAAATTTCTGACTTTGCAAGAACCGCAAGACGCAAAAGTTTTATTCAATCTGATTGTGAATGAATTTTATTAAAAACTTTGCGCGTAACGCCTCTGCAATTTGCCTTAAAATTATTTTATCAAATGAATCTTTTTGAATTAACTACAACTTTAATGAAAATCACCTCTATTTCTGGGGAAGAAGAAACGATTGGGCTATTTTTGGGTAAATATCTAATCAATCTTGGTTGGAAGGTCGAACTGCAACCCGTTTCGGAAAATCAGAGCAACGTCATCGCTTATTTGAACGACACGCCCAGAGTTTTTCTTTCAACGCATTTGGACACTGTTCCGCCGCACATTTCGCCAACCGAAGACAATGAAAAGATTTATGGACGCGGGGCGTGTGATGCAAAAGGGATTATCGCCTCGCAAATCTTTGCAGCAGAAGAGATTAGACGGCAAGGCATCAATGACATCGGTTTGCTTTACACGGTTGATGAGGAACAATCCTCTGTCGGCGCGAAAGCCGCCAATAATCATCCGCTTGCCCAAAAATGTGAATATTTGATCAATGGCGAACCGACTGACAATGATTTAGCCATTGGTTCAAAAGGTAGTTTGCGGATTTATGTCAGAACCAAAGGCAAAGCGGCACATTCGGCTTATCCGGAAATGGGCGATTCGGCGATCATTAAACTGCTCGACATTCTGGCGGATATTCGCAAAATCCAACTCCCGACAGATGAATTTTTTGGCGAAGGCACACTCAATATCGGTTTAATTTCCGGCGGTTTGGGAACAAATATCATTCCGCCTTTTGCGGAAGCGGGATTACATCTTCGGATGGTGACACCGCTCGAACCCGTTTTGCATTTAATCGAAAAAGCCGTTGCCGGACGCGGAGAAATCGAAGTTTTATCGTGCAGTCTGCCGGTTAAAATGTTGCAAGTAGATGGGTTTAAGCAAAAAGTAGTCCGTTTTACCACTGACATTCCACATCTGACCAATTGGGGAACGCCGCTACTCCTCGGTCCCGGCTCGATTTTGGTGGCTCATACCAAAAATGAGTATGTTTTAAAAAGAGATTTATTGGAAGCAGTCGGGCTTTATGTGGAATTGGTAAGGAAGTTATTAACCACATAGAGACATAGGACACATAGATTTAAAGAACAAATCAATGATTGAAATTGTGAAAAAAATGAATTTTAATTGGAGTTGATTTTTAAAACTAAGATTTCGGCTTTGTTTTCCTATCTGTCCTATGTCCCTATGTGGTGAAACAAAACTATGAAAATAGCTTTAATCGGATATGGAGCGATGGGCAAACTCATCGGAAATCTTTTAAATGAACAGGGCGATAAAGTTGCCGTAATTGTTGACGATAAAGACGCAAATCTTTCCGCCCAAGAATTAGCGGAAAAATTAAAAGGCGTTGATGCGGCGATAGATTTTTCGTCCGCCGAAGCCGTTTTGCGAAATGTTGAATCGTGTGTGCTGGCAAAAGTTCCGCTGGTCGAAGGCACGACGGGCTGGAATACTGAAAAAGAAATTGTTAAAAGTTTAGTCGAAAAACACAATGGAGCATTCGTTTTCGGGGCAAATTTTGCTATCGGCGTGAATCTTTTTTATCGAATCGTGGCAAATGCTTCCGAACTTTTTACTAAATTTTCCGAATACGAAACTTTTATCGAAGAACGCCATCATTCGCGCAAAAAGGATGCACCTTCGGGGACGGCTTTGAAACTGAAAGACATTGTTTCCCAACATATTACGAAAGATTTCAGCGTTTCCGCGACTCGTGCCGGAAACATTCCGGGAACACATATTGTCGGGTTTGACGGAACAGCTGACACCATCGAACTGACGCACACCGCCCGTTCACGCGAGGGTTTTGCTTCCGGCTCAATCCTTGCGGCTCGTTGGATTATCGAAAAAAAAGGTTTTTGGGAATTTACCGAGGTGATGGACGAAATTATTTCAGGTTGAGAGTTTTAGGAAATCTGTCTTGATAAGTAGCGACAAAATAAAATAATTGAAAGAACGGAACGCCAGCATCTTGCTGGCAAACGTCGCGGGAGCGGCGTAGCGGAAGTCAATTAAAGGCAAAACTTGAATTGTTCGCGCTCTCGCGCTCAATGCCAGCTAGAAGCGTGGCGTTCCAGTCCTATTTTTCAAAATGTTGATAGTCTTTTAAATTCTTCCAATTCCCGCCCCATTTCCAGCCGTTTTTCTTAAAAATTTTTACTACCGAACTGTCTTTGGTTATCGTTCCGGGGACGGTCGCATCATATTTGGCGGTGCTTGGTTTGGTCTCTCCGTTTTTAATGAACGGGTTAAAAAGAGGGTTGATGTCAATCGCTCTGCCGAGGGCGTGATTGGATAATTTATTACTTCCGTCTATCACTCTGTAATTAAACGCCGAGGTGTTGTTGTCTTCCATTGATTTATCGTCCGAAAAATCATACCGCGAGACAGGTATCATCTTGGCAATGGGGAACTTAGCCTCTTTAAGCTGACGAAAAATTTTAACCAAATCTGCCTTGAGCGATTGGTGAATAACAATCTGCCCCCGATGCAGTTTTCCGTCAAGCGCGTAATATTCCACCTCAACCAAATCAAGTTTCTTTTTTATTTGGGCAGGGATGTCTTGATTGCCAATGGCTTCGGCTAAAGCTAGATTGCTGTCTATCAATACTTCGTCTGTCTTCCCCGAATCATTGGGCGATGCCGTCGGCGTTGGAGTCGCCGTTGAAACTGTTTTTTCTACTGTTGGCGTATTATTTTGTTGGGCTTGGGCTTTGTCTGGTGATGCGTTACAGCCTTGCAGAAACAAACCAAGCAAGCAAACGATTATTCTAAACTTATTCATAATTAAATGTTTGTCCGAATCGTGCAACGACCGAGTTGTGCCGCCGTGAGTGGCAAAGCGACAAATGCCAAACTTAAAAATACGCTCCGAAGTAACTCGCCGTGAACATCACAACGTGCGTCAGCGCATGAGCAATCATCGCTGACTCAAGCCCTTTCTTCCAATAAAGATACCCTGCAATCAAGCCGAAAGCTGAATTGCCGACGATAACGAACAATATCAAAGCAAGCGTCGGTTCGGGAAACAACATAAAAGCGACGGGCAGATGACCAATGGCGAACACCAGCGATGAAATCACAATCGCTCCGATAAAATAAACGGGCTTCGGTCGGTCCTGTCCTTTTTGAAAAAGCCGCCACGCTGCCCACACCAGCAACGTCATCAATCCCCAGCGCAGCAGTAATTCTTCCGTAATGCCGCCGTAGAGCAGACGCGTCGGAAGCGGAAGAAATTTGCCGAACTCGTTGAGTCGCTGAACAACTTCGGGCGACAAAAACGGTTTCGACACCGCCGCGATTAAAACAACGGCAACGCCGCCCGCCAAACCGCCGATGATACCCGGAATGATTTGCGGCTTGAAGGCTGAAACCGAATCGCCACCGTTTGCCACCGCTTCCGCAACGGGTGACGACAATCCGACTTTGGAAGCAAGGGCAACTCCGACGAGAACCGCAACGGACAAAATAACTGCCGGTTGAATCAAGCTCAAAAGTTTAAATGCCAGAGTAATCGTCGGGATTTCTGTTCCCGCCGGAATAGGAAGGATTTTTATGAGGGCATCCAAGTCAACCAATAAAAACGAGAGAACTCCCGTCAAACCAGCTAACCAGATGATAATAAATAATCGAGTTTTGAAGCGCATACTAAAAACTATCTAAAGCGACATCCGAGGTGGCACAACGGCTGAGATGACGTGGACGGAAACCGCCTTCACGCAAGCCCAAAGAAAGAGAGAAGCCGTTGAAAGAAAGTAGCTGTTTCGCGCTCACGTTTATTGAATTGTTCGGTGCGTCTTTATTATCAAAACTCAACTTTGCTACGATGATTTCGTAGCTTGCCATTCCTTTGCCCTTTGCTCTGCCACTTTTAGGTCTTCTTCTGAAAAATCTACTCGTTCTTCAGAATCTGTTGCTCCAAATTCAACTAGCAGTTTGGCAATCGGTTGATATTTGTCCCAGTCCATTATAAATCGTAATCCCTGTGCTAAGTTTAGCGGTTTCTTGTCATAAATCGTAGCGGCTGGTTCTTCTGCGAGAAAATTGGGATTTGCTCCGCGTTCAAGCAACAGTCGGACGATTTGTAAATTGCCGTGCATAATAGCCGCATACAAAACAGGTGCGCCATTTTCATCAGTTTCGTTGAGAACGAAGCCGTCAAGGATTAACTTCTCAATTTCGGAAATGTTATTCTGCTCGATGGCAGCAATGAATTTGTCGAAAGACTCCATTTTTTACGTTGCTGATAAACGAGATATTTTCCCAAAACCACGAAACAGCGAACTATTGATTAACTCCAAACCCCGTTGATAATAAGCGAGATTTTGCCAATTAACAAGTCTTAATTTTTAGCGTTGATAAATTATTCGCCCGTCAAAAATTGTCTTTTCAACCTGCAATTTGTATAAATCTTTTGCCGGAATTTCAAACGGGTTTTTGTCCAAAACGACCAAATCAGCCAACATTCCAACCGCGATTTTGCCTTTCGTTTTTTCCTCAAACGAGGCATAAGCACCATTATTTGTATAGGCTTGCAGAGTGGTTTTGAGTGAAACGCGATGTTCGGGAAGCCAGCCGTTTTCGGGAGTTCCTTCGATGGTTTGGCGGTTGATGGCGTTATGGACTCCGCGCCAAGGGCTGATGGAAATGCTGGCGGGATGGTCGCTACTGAAAATCAATTTTGCACCCGCTTTTTCCAACGCCCGCCACGCAAATCCGCGACTGGTGCGTTCAGTTCCGATGGCATTTGACCAAACATCAATCGTGCCCGGGTCCGCGTGAATCGGCTCCATCGAGGCAATCACGCCGAGTTTGATAAAGCGTTGCATATCAACGGTTTGAATCGTTTCGATATGCTCAATCCGAAAGCGCGAATCACGTTTTCCATTCACCTTAATCGCATTTTCAAACGAATCGAGAGCCATTCGCACGCCTTTGTCACCGATGGCGTGAATATAAACTTGCAAACCCGCTTTGTCAGCCATTGCCACGACATTATTCAGCTGTTCCTGCGTGTATGAAGGCGAGCCGGAAGTGTTGGGGTTGTTGGAATACGGTGCAAGCATCGCGGCGGTGTAGGATTCGATAACTCCATCAACTGCAATCTTTATCGCCTTTACCCGAAGCATCGGCGAATCGTATTTTTTTGAGGCTTCGACGATTTTGTCAATGTCGGCTTGTTTCGTGTTTGGTCCGACGCTAAAGGCAAACGAGGTTCGCAAAGTTAGTTCGCCTTTTTGCAAAAGTTCGTCATAAAGTTCGACTTCGCCCAACGAGCCGTGTGCATTTTGAATGCTGGTTATGCCAACATATTTCGCCCGTTCCATTCCTTTTTTGAGGGCTTCGAGGTCGCGGTCTTTGGTTGTCGCCGGAATGTGTCGGGCAATCAAACCTTGTGCGCCTTCTTTAAAAGTTCCACTCGGATTCCCTTTTGCATCACGGACAATTTCGCCAAACCCTGTAAATTCAGTTTTATCTGTCACTTTGGCAATGGAAATAGCTTTGGAATTTGCCCAACCTGTGTGACCGTCATAGGCGCGGAGATAAACCGGACGGTCTTTGACCACTGCGTCAATATCGGATGTCAGAGGCAGACGGGCATTCGGAAAAATCGAATATTGCCAACCACCGCCTGTTATCCAAGGGACGTTTGGATTCTCGTTTGCAAATTTAAGAATCATTTGTTGCGCTTCGGCGAGAGTTTTGGCATCGGTCAAATCAACCTGAAAAAGCCTCGTCGAACTGCCGAGAAAATGAACGTGCGAATCATTCATTCCGGGCAGAGCAAATTTACCTTGAAGGTCAATTTGTCTTGTTTCTTTGCCGATAAATTTTTTGAGACTTTTTTCCGTTCCAACGCCAATGATTTTGTTTCCGCTTATCGCCACGGCTGAAATTAGTGCGTTATCATCCGTCCAAAATTTGCCGTTTTTTAGAATCAAATCGGCTTTTTGGGATTGGGCAAAAACGTTTGAAAATAAAACAAACGCGATTAAAGTTATTGAAAATAAAGTTTTTCTCACAATTTATCTCCTGAATTTTTGGATAGATTATAACGCAATTATGGAAAATGTTTGAATGGAAGTAATGAGAGTTTTTTTATGGGATTATTTAACGGCGGCGTTGACGTGACGCGAAACCGCTACCGACAAGTTAAGGGAAATCACGCAACGTGATAAGAAAGTCGCTGTTTCCGCCTCACATCTAATAACTTGTTGGGTGCGGCGTTATTTATCAACACTTTAACTATGAAAAATCGTATCGAGAACTTAATGGCGAACTTGTAACCCACGAACATCGCGTCGGCGCAGGTATCACAGGCGTTCGCATTGAAAAAGTCGAATTAACGCCCGTTGATGCAAACAACGAAACTTTAGAATACTTGGACCGGGCAATTTTCCTGCGAATGGGATACCCGCCGCCTCAAGAAACAAATTGCTGCAAATGTCGTTGCTCGTGTTCAAACACTTCTCCGTCATAAACAGCAAAAACTTCGGTCAGCCCTTTAAACGGAACTGTATGCAAAATGCTGACGACTTTGAAAAGCGAACTGCTCTCGCCCTCAAAAAGCGCGATGTGTTCGCCGACACGCGGCACGACAGGCAACTGCGCTTCGGTTGCCTTTCGCCATTTGTCGGAGTCTTTTCTTTTTAGAATTAAATTGATGTTGACCATAAAAGAATTACGTTTATTTTGTGTTCGGCATCGGGGCAAGAAAAACACCCAACTTATGATTATCACGATTAATTCGTGATAACACGCCTAATTTTGTGTATTATGAGGAACTGTTCTTCATAATAACTCTATATGAAGATTTAATTTAACCAAATGTTGCCCCCAAATGCAACAAAAATATGCAGCAAAAACCTAAACTGTTAGACCAAGTGAGAGCAGTAGCACGAGCAAGGCATTTGAGCCACCGAACCGAAGATGTTTATCACAATTTTATCAAGCGTTATATTTTGTTTCACAATAAACGACATCCGAATGAGATGGGCACCTTGGACAATTAACCAAATCGCTACTTCACTTTAGCCTAATTCTTCTTCGGCATTCCACCGAAATACATCGGGCTTTCGGTAGTAATCAAACTCAAAGGATAAACCGTTCCGCCATTGGCAACATATCGAAAGATTTGTAAAACCTCTTGCCCGCGCAATTCGACTTCCTTCATTTCTTCCAACGTCATCCAAGCCGCGCCCAAACTTTCTTCGTCAGGCTCGCTTTTGGGCGGAGTGTCATCGGCGGGATGAGCGAATAAAATAAAGCGGACTCTGGCAGTTCCGTCCAAAATCGGCGTATGTTGAATGCCTAAAATCCCGTCAATTTCGATGGGAACGCCTGTTTCTTCTAAAGTTTCACGATACGCCGCTTGGATAAAAGTCTCGCGAGGTTCAATCCGTCCTGCCGGAAGATACCATTTTTGCTCGTGTTTGCGCTCGTGGACAAGTAGAAACTGGTCGTCTTTTTTGACAACGACTAAAACAAAATACCAACTTGGAATCGGTTCACGCGGCATAAAAGTATTTAGTAACGACCATAAGATACATCTTCATGCCGCGAACCTGAAGGGTCATCAACAAAAGTGAAAGTGAAGTATCCTTTGTGTTTCATAGCTTGACAACTCGTAGAGTTACAACGATAGATGTCTCTGGCAACTGTTCCTCCATATTCAAATGAAAAAGGGCTTATCGTTTCTTCAATAAATTGAAGTTCCAGTTTACATTCTGGACAATATCTCGTTCCGAAATACGGGAAGTAGTTTGACATATATCCGTCCTTTCTACCTGACTCGCCGATTTTTTTTCGCTTTGTTTATAATGAGTTGACATCCGCAAAATCTTTTCGGTTGTCATTAAATTAAACCTCAATTATTCCGCCCCCAACACCTGTTTGACCGTCTCTTTCTTCAATCCCTTACCATTCTTATTATTGTAATCATTCGAGCGAAATTTGCGGGTCGCGCCAAGCGTCGAGGTGTCCGACTTGGTGAACGCATTGAATCGTGCAGGTCGGCGCACACCATTTTTCGGTGATATATTCGCGCTCCATATCTTTGTGGGTGTATTCGTGCAAAGAAATGCCGGGCGTGCCGCGCTGTTGCGAACACCAATGCACCAAACCTTCTTCGCAAATATACAGATAACGTGCGCCTGCACGACAACGCCATTCGTATTCTCCGCCGTCAACCAATTTGTCTTGAAACCAATTCCAACGCGCATAGCTTCTCGCGCCTTTTGCTTTGATTTCTTTATAAACTTCTTTTCGTGGTCGGTCAAACCTTTGTTCAAACCATCGCCATCGTGAATCACGCCAACGGTTGACGAAAAACCTAATTCGAGTGCGCGATTAGCGATAATCAAGGCTTCATCGGGATTTGCCACGCCGCCGCCGACTACGGAATTGATATTGACTTTGAATTTAGCGTGTTCGGCAAAGTTTTTGAGTTTGCCGTCCAGCACTTTCAAACTCTTTTTCGAGACTTCATCGGGATTGACGTTATCAATCGAAATTTGCAGATAATCCAAGCCCGGATTCGTTTAATTTGAGAATCTTTTCGGGTTGGAAATAATAGCCATTTGAAATCAATCCGGCAATCATTCCGTGATGACGAATTCGCGCAATAATTTCGTAAATTTCGGGGTGCATCATCGGTTCGCCACCCGAAATTGTAATCACCGAACTGCCAAATTCGGCGAGTTTATCAATCCGTTTGAGCATCACATCAATCGCTACCGGATCGCTGGTTTTATCGTATTCATTACAATAAGTGCAGGAAAGATTACAACGCCGCATCGGGACGATATGAACTAAAACAGGATGTTTGGTCGAAGCAAAAGCCTTGATGGTATGCTTCACTCCGCGGGTAAAACGACTGAAACTGCTTGCCTTGGGCATAAATTAGAAAACTCCAAATTCCAGATTTCAAATTCCAGATTTGATTTACTCGAACTTTTGATTATAGTTTTTACGATCAATCTTTTCAAACGTGCAAAGTAACCAACGCGCAAACGGATGCCAAGTCGCTACCGCTTCTTGTTCTGACTTCGCACAAAAGGCTCTGCATTTGAATAACAGAGCCTCTTGCCTGAATTTACTGACTAAAGAATTTTATCCTTTAATCCTTTGCCAATCTTTTGGTGGTGTAAAGGTAAAAACTTTCTTGGCATTTAAGGTTACATTTTTATCCAAATTGTAAAGCAAAATGGTAGTCGAATCGTTATTATTTTCGTTAATTTTCGCTTGAAGTGGCATTCCGTTTCCGTCAACCCAAAGGTCGGCTGATTTATAACTTTGTGCGGTTTTGGGTTTGAGTTCCAAATGCCAGGTTGGGATTCCACCCTTGATCTCTTCTTTTCCTAAATACACAACCGAATAATTTGCCTTCAGTTCTTCCTTTGACATACTCAGAAAACCCAACGGATTCGTTCCCTGCACTTTGCTCTTTGCACTATCAACATTTCCGACAATACATTGTTTTAGCCGCGGACGGCAAAGGAGATATTGTTTATTGACCACTAACAGAATTTCCTGTTGCGGCGAAGCCCAATCAAGTCGGACGAGCGCATCGCGTCCTTTTGCAGGCAAATAATTTACTGTTCCTTCGTAAATATCGTGTTCATCAAGTTGGGCATTATATTTGTCCATCGTAATGCTTGCTTTAAGCGAACTGAGAGCCTTTTGATGCTCATCCATTCGTTTTAATATTTCATTGATTGGGTTCTGTGCTTTTGTCTCTGAAACCGCAAAAATGCTGAACAAAACCATCAATATAATCGCAGTAATACTTAGTTTAAAATAACTTTTCATAAAAATAACTCCGATATAATTATTGATTCATTGAGTCATTTGTTCATTTTTTAATGATTCAATCTCACAATGAATCAATGAATCAATTACCGAATATCTATCTCGTAATAAATTTTTCCTTCTTTATCTTTTTTCTCTCGTAATTCGATAATTTCGGCGTTGGGATTGCCGCTTAATTCTTTTACTTTTTTCTCCAACTCAGCTTTTTCGGTGGAAAATCCGTCTGCTTTGACGATTAAACGCGAGGTTTTGGTTGCAAGGTTTTCTCGCTTTTCAAACCATTCCTTCGGCGTGAGGAAAATAAAACACATAATCAGCACACACAAAACGTCCCACTGCCAAGAGGCACGTTCGTAATTCCAGTTGATTATTCTTTTTAGCAAACTCATATTGCAGTTGCAGTTGCAGTTGCAGTTGCAGTTGCAGTTGCAGTTGCTAGACTGTATTTTATCTCAGCAGTTTGTCAACTAAAACTTACTGCTTCTGCCACTTATTTTCCCTGCCAAGTGCCACTGCCACTGCCTCGTGCTACTGCCTGTTAATTTACAATTTTGCCATCACGCATTTGGATTATTCGGTGACAATGTTCAGCCGCTTCGGGGTTGTGCGTAATCATAATAATCGTCTGATTAAAACGCTCGTTTAGCTCTTTGAACATATCCAAAACAATTCGTGAATTTTCTGTATCAAGATTTCCGGTCGGTTCATCTGCCAAAATAATTGCCGGACTATTGATGATGGCTCGTGCCAGTGCAACCCGTTGTTGTTCGCCGCCCGAAAGTTCGAGCGGTTTGTTATAAATTTTATTTTCCAATTTCAAAAGTTGCAAAACTTCGCGCCGCCTCTCGGCATTTCCGCCGTTTCCGGTATGGATTCTTTCTGCCAGACGCAAATTTCCGTCTGCCGTAAGAGTCGGAAACAGATTAAAACGCTGAAAAACAAAACCGATTTTGCGGCGTCGAATGTCTGTTCGCTTGGCATCGCTGACTGTTGCCAAATCTTCTCCGTCAATCAAAATTTTGCCGCTGGTCGGGCTTAAAAGATCCGCCGAGCAGATGCAAAAGAGTTGATTTTCCGCAACCCGAAGGTCCCATAATCGCGACAAAATCGCCTTCGTCAATAGCAAAAGAAACTCCCTTCAAAACCGGAATTTCTATTTTGCCAATTTTATAGTTTTTTATTAAATCTTCGGTTTGCAGTATTGTTTTTGCCATTATTGATTACTATTTTTGTCGCCTGTTTCCCGTTTACTTCTTCAACTTTTTGTCAAGATTTACTTCTTCTAAATTCCAAGTATTTTTCAATTCAAATACGTTGCCGGATAAGTTTTGCCAATTGAAACACTCGCAGGCGATTGATAGGTCAAACTCATCGTGTATTTTTCTTTCGGACGCGTGACCTGAATCCGCAAAGGTAAATTGTTGTATTCACCATTCGCGCCAAGATTTCCTTCTTGTCCATAAATGATGTCCGATTCGATCTCACCTTTGGTATCAAAAATTTGCTGACGCGCCAGACGGATTCCGCCGACTCGATCAAACCAAAATCGACGAACTATTTTCAATTCTCCGTTCTCTTCTTTTTTCAATTCGTCCAAAAGATAATAACCGCGCATAACTTTTCGCAATGGCGAGTTTTTCTTTTTTGTTTCGTCTTCTTCAATCTGCAAAATTGGCTTTGTAAATAAATGCCGTCTGAATCGGTTGGGCGAATCAAAATCGCATCAGTAAAATGTTGCGGACGAAGATTTGAAAATGAACTCACGCTCTTAGCATCTCACTTGAATTATCGTCTAAGACTCTTTGTAATTTTGAATAGTCCGAATTATTTGTTCCAATGACAAATTTTCTATATTTTCCGCCACTTTGATCTTTCAAAATAGCCACTCTAAATTTCTCGCCATTTGAAGTCATCTGAGCAATATCAAAGCCAAATAACTCAACTTTTAAAAAAATGTTTGCCGGACGCTGAACAACCACTTCTCCATTTACAGTTATATATTTCTGCTACTACCTCTTTGAGCAAATGATTTATCTTCAAACTTTAAATCCATCTTGGCCCTCATCGAACCGACTTTTGCAAAACGATTGACTTCAGTCAAAAGCTGAACTTTTGCTGCGTCCTCAACTTTTAGTAGAGTAGGCGTGGTATCTTTCTTCACACCTATATTACAACCACTCAAAAATAATAAAATTGCTATAAATAAAAGGGGATTTTCCTTAACATTTGGTTGTGATGACGTTTATTGCACGTCTGTTGTCTGTAAAACTTAGTCACAATTATTAAACCTACACAAAAACTAGATGATAGCATTTTGCCTTAAATAAGCCAAAGACGCGGTTTGGAGAGTATTTTCGCCACCCCAAACCACGTCCTGAATTTTTAAAATTCGCTATTTCGTTTTTACGGCTTCCGTCCGATGAAAAATGCCTGTATCACGAGTCGCATAGTCTTGCATTGTAAAGGCAAACATAATCGCCAAACAAAAAAACTTCCGGCAAGCGCAGTCAGCCAAATCATTTTCTGATTGCCAATGGACGTGCATAAAATAAAACACCACGCACGTCATTTTGAAAAAAGCAATAATAAGCGCAACCAATGTGTTTGCGCCGGAGAAAAAGTTTGCTATCCAAATCGGTTAGCGCAACAAAATAAGTTAAAATTGTGCCAACTACCAAAATCCCAAAAACTATTAAATATCCCGGAATTCCCATATGTTGATTTCGCCGTGTTCGTCGTGATTTTCTGACATCTTAATTAGTGTCCTCCTCCGCTGATAAAATGTCTGCCGAAAAATAAAGCAACGGGAAAAGAAAAATCCAGACAATATCAACAAAATGCCAATAAAGACCTGACATTTCAACGGGCGTATAATATTCTGCCGAATATGTATTTCGCCAAGCCATAATCAAAAGCCACGTCATAATGCCAAGACCGATTATCATATGCAAGGCGTGAAATCCGGTCATCGCAAAATAAATCCAATAGAAAATCTGCACTCTTGCCACGAATTTTTTCTTTATCAAATTCGCCATTGGTTAAAATATCCGATTTTTTCCGCATTGGTCAGATAATTTCCTTCTTGAGCGGGCTTCGAGAATAATTTTTTCGCTTCCTCCAATCGCTCCCATTGAAACTTGCCTGTCTGATTGTGATATTCGTGTTTTTCTTCAGCCTTTCGCTTTCCGCCGCTTCCGTCCGGTTTCAGAAGGCAAAAGAAATGTTTGACTTCCTTTGTTGTGCTCTCGGTTGCAGGTTTAGCTGAATGATCTTCGGTTTTTTTCTGAGCAGTATCTTTGGTCTTTTTATTCCAATTTGCAAAAGGAACAAGCCGTGATTGTATTTGTCAGTATATTCAATCGCTTTCACGCCCAAAAATGCCGCGCCGAAAAATCATCGTCAGAATAATCATAATGACCTGCATATTTCGGTTGCCTTTTTGGGCGTAATAGACGGTCAGTGCCATTGTCAAACTGCTGACAATCAAAACGAGCGTGTTAAACCACCAAGAAATGCGTCCAAATGATTACTT
This sequence comes from Pyrinomonadaceae bacterium, assembly GCA_963779235.1. GTDB lineage: Bacteria > Acidobacteriota > Blastocatellia > Pyrinomonadales > Pyrinomonadaceae > JAIBCC01. The sequence goes on along the minus strand of CAVZXI010000016.1, from coordinate 144,148 downwards.
CCGGCGGCAAATGCCATCGGATACCTTGAACGAAAAATCAAATAAGCCGTGAATATTCCGCCGAAAAACATTATTTCCTGCACCAGAAACATCCACATCCCAATAATGTTGGATTCTTCTTGCTGCTTCATATCGTCAAACTGATGCTGCAGTCCGGGCGGATGATAATGGTGGCGTGTGTATCTGACATAATTTTTGTTCGTCGTTGAGTCGTTGAGTTGTTGAGTTGCTTATTCCTCTTTGCACTCTAACTCTTGACAATGAACTTTTAAACGTTCTTGTTAATTCCTTCTCTTTGTTCCTCAATGTCCAAGCCGTTTTCTTCACTGAATTCGTAGGCTTCCCAAGTTACGATGGGCGTTTCAAAAAATTTTCAGTTGGCGGTGGCGAAGTTGTTCGCCATTCCAAGCCCGGGCATATGCCACTGATTTCGCCGTCGCTCTTTGCCGAAAAATATTGAATACGTCAAATAAATTACCGGCAAAACGTCATTCCAACGGCTAAAACACTGTGCCCCGACGGTCGAGAAAATATTCAAAACCTGGAATTCTTCGGCGGATACGAAGCATATCGGCGCGGCATTCCCAAATATCCTAAAATAAATTGCGGGAAAAAGGTTAAGTTAAACCCGATAAAAACGAGCATCGCCGAGATTTTGCCCCAAAATTCGGAATACTTTTTGCCCGTCATTTTCGACCACCAATAATGCATTCCGCCGAGATAAGCCAATACCGTCCGCCAACCATCACATAATGGAAATGAGCCATGATAAAATATGTGTCGCTCAAATGGATGTCCATCCGCCCGTGCCTAAGAAATAATCCGGTCAATCCGCCAATGAGGAAAAACCGATAAAATAACAGCGCATAAAGCATCGGCGTATCATATGAAATCTGACCTTTGTAAAGCGTCGCCGACCAATTGAAATCCTTAATCGCCGAAGGAACGGAAACAACCATCGTCAAAATTGAAAAGACCAATCCAGCATAAATTGATTGTCCGCTGAACAAATATGTGATGTCCCCAAACGAAAAAGCCGAAAACCGCAATCGCAATGGTGGAAAAACGCGACAAATTCATAACCGAAAATCTCTTTTGCGCGAAAATTGGAAATCAATTCGCGATAATCACGCCCATTCTCGGCAAAACCATAATATAAACTGCCGGATGCGAATAAAACCAAAATAAATGCTGGAAACAAAATCGGGTCGCCGCCAATTGCCGGATCAAAAATTCCGATTCTTGCAACGCGTTCCAAAGCCAACATAAAACGTAATCGGCAATCACAGGAGTTCCCAAAATCATCATCGAACTGAGTCGCGTAATGCGACCAAATGAAAAGCGGCATTCTAAACCAAGTCATCCCCGGCGCACGCATTGTGTGAATCGTTACGATAAAGTTTAACCCGGTCAGAATCGAAGAAAATCCGTTGATAAAAACTCCCAGTCCGGTCACCATGACCCAACCATTTGAAAAGGTGGTCGAATACGGCGTGTAAAAAGTCCAACCCGTATCAACTCCGCCCTGCATCATCGCATAAAGCGCGAGCAATACCGCCTGCCCAAATATACAAATACCAACTCAAAAGATTGATGCGCGGAGAGCCAAATCTTTCGCGCCAATCATCAACGGAACAAAAAATTACCCAATCTCGCCGGAATCGCCGGAATCAAAAAAAGGAAAACCATAATGACGCCGTGCGCGGTAAAAACGCGATTGTAAGTTGCTGATTCCAGAAGGTCGCTGTTGGGGGTCATCAATTCGAGACGAATCAAAGCGGCGAAAATACCGCCCATCATAAAGAAGAATGAAACCTTCATAAATACATAATCGCAATGCGTTTATGGTCTTTCGTCAAAAGCCAAGAATCAACGCTATAACCATTGTTCAAATAATTTAATTTAGGTGCTTTAATTTGTCTCTAATTTCTACTACTTTTTCCATACCTATTTATTTACCGCCTTTGTGTTGCTTTGCGTTTCAGGCTTTGCCGTGTTAGTCACACTCGTATTTGCCGCAGGTTTAACTGTCACCGCCGGGGTTGCCGCCGTCTTTGTGTTTGGACTGCTTGTCGTGGCAGTCGGATTACTACTTAAAGATTTGATATATGCCACAATGTGATTGATTTGTTCTTCGCTGACTTGTCCTTTAAAAGTCGGCATAATCGGCTGAAAACCTTCGGCAACTTTAGCTTGCGGATTCAAAATCGATTCGCTGATGTAATCTTCATTGACCTTGACGTTCCGCCCGTTTGCCAATTTTTGATCTTTACCGAATAAATCCTTTGAGCGAAGGTCCGCGACCTTGATTTGTGTCTTGATGGCACGAAGCACAACCGAGTTTGTTTTGGAACAAATCTTGTCCGGCTTCGACCGGAGTTTGATTTGTCACATTTCCCGCCAGCCAATTATCATAATCGCGCTGTTCCATCACATAGACCCAGCCGCCCATTCCCGAATGGTTTAAGCCGCAATATTCCGCGCAATAAAGATGATATTTGCCCGGTTTTGTGGCTTTAAACCAAAGATAGGTGTATCTGCCCGGCACGACATCCGCTTTTGTGCGAAACGCCGGAATATAAAACATCGTGCAAAACATCTTCGGTGGTCATCACCAGTTTAATTTTGCGCCCAACCGGAACGTGTAATTCGTTGATTTCACGTTGTCCCGTTTCGTGTTGGAATTTCCACATCCATTGTTTCCCGACCACGTAAATATCCATCGTATCGGCTGGCATTCGATATAAAGTTGAAAAAAACATATGTGCCAAAGACGAAAATCGTCATCGCAATCACGAAACGGAATAACCGACCAAATAATTTCCAAGGACGTTTGAGCCGTGAATCTCCGCAGGCGATGCAAATTTTTCGGTTTCACGATATTTTAGCGCGAAATAGAAAACCGCGATCACCACACCGACTCTGAAAAACATACAAACTGCAATGATGTAAAAATATAGCAGATCAACTTGCCAAGCGAAGCTCGAAGCCTGTTCCGGAAATAATGGAATCCAAGAATTGTTTTGCATAACTAATTTTTTAAAGTAGTTGATAACTCTAAATTCAAGCCTCAACTAAATCTTTCTTCTTATTCCTGTCGCCAAAAAACTAAAAACATTGCCCCCATTCCGAGTAAGGTTAAAACCCCGCCGAGACGCATCACATTCAAAACTACTAAACCGTATTTACCTTTCGCCGGATTGTAGTGATAACAATACAAGCAACAATTGATCAACCGGATTGCCGATTTTGTTTTCCGATGATTCAATCAAGGCAAACTTAACGTCTTTCGGAGCATAATCAATGCCGTAAAGATATTTTGACATTTTGCCTTCGGGAGTCAGAATCATAATTGCTCCGGCGTGCGCAAATTGGTTTGTCGGCTCGTCCCATTTGTAACCGAATCCAACTGCTTTGGTTATTTTGTCAATCGAATCTTGCGTGCCGGTCAAAAAATGCCAACCGTTTTCCGATCCCTCGCGCCCGTAACGCTTTAAATAACTTTCTTTTTTGTTCTTTGCCAAATCGGGCTTATCATTTTCACGCGCATCAAAACTGATTGCAACCACGTCAAACTCTTTTCCGGCATGAAAGTAAGTCCTTTTAATGAGCCGGTTAAACCATTTAAAACTTCACTGCAAAGCATCGGACATTCATAATAAACCAACGCCAAAATGACCGGACGCTTTGCCGAAATATTCGCCGATTTTAACCGTTTTGCCGTTCTCATCTTTGAATTCGGTGTCGAGCGGAATCTGTTCATTCAACTTTTGCTCGATTCCGACCTCTTTCAAAACTTTTGGCAAACCGTTGCTCGGTGACTCGACCCGGATCGTATGGTTTATCGGGAATACAAAGGCGAATTATAATGCTCCACTCTTTGTCCAAAACCTTCAATCACATTGCAAAGAACTAAAACAATTAAAACTGCAAAATGGAAAATGGTAAACTTCACCTATCGAAAATAAACTATTTTTTCGTCACTTTATCTTAGATACCTCTTCAACCATTAACCATTTACATTAACAATCTTACCGCCTTTTTTCCGAAGTCACCTCTACCCGCACTTGGCCGAAGAATAATAGCTATCGGCTTCTTCTAAAACTTTCTTACCCTCTTCATCCGCTGTTGCAGACTTTGACACCTTGCTCGAGCAATTTCTTTTTCGCATCTGCAATCGGCAAAGTAACGGCTGTTTCCTGCCTTTGTCAATCACTTTTTGCCCATCTTTCTCTTCCGCCGTCCCAAAGTTTTTGCAGTTCTTCCCATTCGGCTTGCGGATTCTTTAATTCGAGATTGATTCGTCCTTTCGGACTATCAACCCAAAACCCGGCGCAGTTTGCAGACGCGGTTCGGGCGGAAATTTCTCTTCCGGCTTCAAATCCATCGGACTGAGCATTTTCTTTATCTGATGCTGTCCAAGATTTTTCCATCTCAATTTGCAAAACCCACATCAGCCAAAACGAAACTACACAGGTCAGAAATAAAGCGACGGTCGGTGATGATAATCCCGCGCAAGTTTTATCTCATTCTTCTCGTAGGGTTGGCTCAAATCAATTTCTACTTTTTTTCCGTGACTTCCATATAATTTTTATTCCAAGTTCAAATTTCAGATTCCAAATTGCAGATTTCAATTTCTTTCAATCCCTCATCCTTAATCACTCATCCACTATCTCAATGCCCTTGTCCGTGTTTAATTGCGTTATCAAAAAACGGGTCTTGGTGCGGCAACAATGGACGTTTTTTCAATTCTCCAAGAAAAATGCCAACCAAATTCCGCCGACCGCAATCGGCGCGACAATATCCATCCAACTGATATGAAATGCTCATTCCGTGTCCTGTATCTCCATGAAACGGTCGCGGTCCGATGTGATAAAACATATCAATCAATCTCATTACCAAAATAAAAACCGCAATCGTGGAAAGCCATTTCGCATTTCGTTTAATATCGCGCGACAGCAAAATGATAAACGGAAAAGCGAAATGGAAGAAAATCAATAATAGCCCGACATATTGCCAACCGCCGCTGATCCTAGCTAGATACCAAGGTGTTTCTTCGGGCAAGTTTCCCGAATAAATAATCAAATATTGCGACAAATTAAAATATGTCCAAACCATCACCAACGCCAACATCAATTTTCCGATGTCGTGAAAATGCTTTTTGCCTAAAATTCGATTCATCGGCTCTTTGTCTATCAAATTTGCCAGTAAAGCAATGATGAAAGCAAAACGCGCTCAACGCCCAACCAACTAAATAAAGCAATCCCCAAATCGTTGAATACCAATGCGTGTCGAGCGTCATCACCCAATCAATCGAGGCAAAAGTTACGACCAGCGCAAAGATTACCATCGTCGGACCGCAAAATCGCGGTCGCTTTGCCCAAAAACTTTGCCGAATCTTCAGGATTGGTCGTTTTATCTTGCTGAGCTGACCATTTATTGAGCAAATAAGCCATCACGAACCAAATTGCGAAATAAATAATGGCTCTCACCCCAAACGATAGTCGGATTCAGATAAATTGATCGATGTTGCGACCATTGCATCATTAACCGCCGTTGACCAATGATAAAGCGTGGTAATTCCAAGCATTATCGGGGCAAACAAAATAGCAACAAAGAAAAGTCCGCGAACCCGCTTCGACAATTCGCCGAATGACGATGCCCCACGCGCCGCCCGTCAGATATTGCAAAATCAAAATTCCAAGTGAACCGATACTGATTCCGCCCCAAAAAATGAATCCTAAAAGCCACGCGCGTAAGGCTTGTTCGGAATTAAAATAACAGCCGATAAGCCACGCGATAAGCCCGATTGCGCCGACGCCAAGTGCAAGTGATTGCCAACGGCTAACTTCGGCAGGAGCATAAAGACCTTCTCTTGTCATTATTTATTCCCTCCCGTATTAGCTGGTTTAACTGGTGTAGTTTTCACGTTTGAACTCGTATTTGCATTACTCGGCTTTGGCGCAATGTTGGTCGTTGGAGCCGGAGTGGTTGACGGGGTTGCCGCCGGTTTTGATTCGGTAGTAGTTGGTAACGCCTTGATTCCGTTTGGATTTTGGCTAATTTGCAAGGCGCGAATATATGCAACAATCGCCCAACGGTCACTGACCGAAACTTGCGAAGCATAACCGCTCATTTTGCCCCAACCGTTAGTTGCTATATCAAAAAAATGTCCGACCGGAGCATTTCGCAAACGGTCATCGTGATAACTTGGCGGTTTTGGAAATCCGCGTCGCACAATCATTCCATCGCCATTGCCGAAATTGCCGTGGCAAACTCCGCAATAAATTTTGAATTGCCGCTCGCCTCGATCCAAAGTTTCGGCTGTTACTGCAATCGGAAAATCCGTCACCGAATCGGGAAAGGTAATTTGCTGTCCGGCTTCATTGGTTTGAGCCGTGCCGGTTGGAACTTCAATTTTCCCCGTGTAAAGTGCTTTATTTTCACGCAAAAATCCACGCGGAACAGTCCCTTCCGGCAATTCGCGCGAAGAACGTCCATCCGCAAACCAATCGCTTGATTTATAAACTTTATAGCGCGGTTGGTCTTGCATATCATAGCGGCAACTGGTTGCCAGAAGGCAGAAGGCAGTAAGCAGTAAGCAGTAAAAAACTAACTTGCCGACTCTCGACTCTCGACTCTCGACTCTCGACTTATTCGTCAACATCGTGAACCTCCTGCGGATTTAGGCTTTCCATAAATCTTCTTGGTTTCCTCGTAATCAAATTTTTCGTCTGCGGCTTCAATCAATAAGAAAAACTTTTCGCGTGATGCCAGATTAAAACGCGGGACGTTGAAAACAGGATGATACGGTTGCGGCAATCCATTTAAGAGCAACATTCCGAAAACTGCGGTGAACGCAGCCAGTAAAATCGTCAATTCATACAACGGCGGAATAAAGGCCGGCAAACTAAAATTCGGACGACCCGCCACCATAATCGGATACCATTCACTGTGCGTAAAATACACCAAAGCGAGACCTGATAAACAGCCAACCACTCCGCCACCAAAAATCAAAAATGACAAAATGCTTCGCTTGATGCCTAAGGCTTCGTCCATTTCGTGAATCGGAAATGGCGAAAACGCATCAGTTTTGGTAAAACCGGCATCGCGGACTTTTTCAGCCGCTTTGACGACCTCAGTAGTCGAATCAAATTCTGCCATCAAACCGTAAAGTTTTTTATCCATAATATTTGTTAATTGTTAATTGTTAATTGTTAATTGTTTCGTAGATATAACAAATCAAAATAACCATTTACCCTTAACCATTTACGATTAACTTCTGCTTGTTGTCCGCAATCAGTGTTTTGCTGGCGATTTGCGCGGTATGGGTGAGTTACCCCTCTTGCTTTTCGCGGACAAAAACCACCTGATTGCGGACAACCTTTTTAAAAAATCTAAGTCGTTTGCTCCTTCACACCTGCGTGTTCGTGGTCGTCTCCGTGTGCCTTCAACGTGCGCTTCTGGCAACAAAGTTCTCACCTCAAAAATCGAGATAATCGGCAAGAATCTGACGAACAAATAAATCAAGGTAAAGAAGAAGCCGATTGTGCCGATAAACATCGACCAATCAAACATCGTTGGCGAATACATCGCCCAGACTGGATGGCAAAAAGTCCCGGTGCAAACTCGTCACGATAATTACAAAACGCTCCAACCACATCCCAACGCTGACCACAATCGAGATTAAAAAAGAGCCAAACCTCACTTTCTCTGAATCGTTTGAACCACAAGAAGTTGGATTGACATTCCGTTACATAAAATCAGAAGCCAATACATATCACCAATATGGACCATTCCAGATTCGGTTTTGAATCATATAAGTCTTCGTATTGACTTCCAGCATACCAGCCGAAAAAGGCTTCCATAAAATAGCCGTAACAAACGATTAACCCCGTCGCCAACATCACTTTGCCCATATAAATAAGGTGGGTATGGGTAATAAAATCTTGCATTTTATACCAGTGACGAAGCGGAATACAGAGAATCAAAACCATTGCAAATCCCGCAAAAATCGCCCCTGCCACAAAATATGGCGGGAAAATAGTCGCGTGCCAACCCGGAAGTTGCGCCACCGAGAAGTCGAAAGAAACGATGGAGTGAACCGAAAGCACGAGCGGCGTTGAAAGTCCCGCCAAAATCAAATAAGCAATTTCGTAACGATGCCAATGCCGTGCCGAACCGCGCCAGCCCCAACTCAAAAGTCCGTAAATGAATTTGAAATACGGATTTTTGGCTCTGTCGCGCAAAGTGGCAAGATCAGGAATCAACCCGACATACCAGAAAAGCAATGAAACCGTGGCGTAAGTTGAAACCGCAAAAACGTCCCACATCAAAGGACTTCGGAAGTTTTGCCACATCCCCATCACATTCGGATACGGCAACATCCAATAAGCCAACCACGGACGACCTGTATGTAAAAGCGGAAACATTCCCGCGCAAGCCACCGCAAAAAGCGTCATCGCTTCGGCAAAACGATTGATTGAGGTCCGCCATTTTTGATTCAAAAGCAACAAAATCGCGGAAATAAGCGTTCCGGCGTGTCCGATACCAATCCACCAAACAAAGTTGATAATATCGAATGCCCAACCGACCGGCTCGATTGTTACCCCAAATCCAATACCCCTTTGGCAAAACAGATAAGTCACCGTCATCAAAAGCAATTGAGCGATCAAAAACGCAATCCCAAAGCCGATAAACCAATGAAACGGCGTTTTCTTCTTCAGGGTAATATCGCCGATTTCGTCTGAGACGGTCGCATATGAATGCTTTCCCGTCGACCATCGGCGGATAAATTTTCTTTTGTACCTCTTTTACGTCGTGCATATTTTCTTTAATTATTCGGCGTTGATTTACTCAGAACTCTGAACCCCGAACTCTAAACTATGTTTAGTGACTTTCAGTTTTACCTTCGCTTTTGCCTGCTTTAGCTTTCTTGTCAACCCAAATTTGCGGTTTATAATCAGGCATATTTTTATTTTGATTACGCAAACTTGCCAGATAAGTGGTGCGTGGTTGCGTGTTCAAACTCGTTCAGAACATTGTAATTACGCTGGTCTTCTTTGAAGTTTGGCAACCCGACTTTCTTTGTCATTCAAATCGCCGAAAACAATCGCATCGGTCGGACAAGCCGCTTCGCAAGCCGTCACGACTTCGCCATCGCGCACCGGACGACCTGTCTTTTTCCGCTTCGATTCGAGCGGCAGAAATGCGTTGGGTGCAATAAGTGCATTTTTCCATCACCCCGCGACTGACGAATCGAGACTTCAGGATTTCGCATCAATTTATATTGCGGCGTATTCCAATCTTGATAAAGCATAAAGTTAAATCTGCGAACTTTATACGGACAGTTATTTGAACAATATCGTGTTCCGATACAACGGTTATAAACCATATCGTTCAAGCCTTCTGCGCTGATGAACCGTGGCGTGAACCGGACAAACCAATTCGCACGGAGCTTGTTCGCATTGCTGACAAAGCATCGGTTGAAAATTCAACGCATCAGGATTATTGAGGTCACTGCCTTCAAAATATGCGTCAACTCTCATCCAGTGCATTTCGCGGCTTCTCTCAACTTGTTCTTTACCGACCACCGGAATATTATTTTCCGATTGACAAGCCAACACACAAGCATTACAACCCACACAAGAATTCAAGTCAATATGTCATTCCCCATTTGCGATCTTTGTGATTCGTAACGCTCGGAAACATTGACTTGTCGTATTCATCGTGCTGATTGGTCGCTTCGGCATTTTTCTTCCCAATTTTCATAATCGAAAGTGCGAAAATCTCGTGTTCGCGTTCTTCCATATTGAAATGTGTTTGGGTTGAAGCAACTGTGGTTGTTTCACCTGTTCGGGTAACTCGCCCTTGCCAAACCACATCGCATCGGACTTCGGACTTCGTAAGCGTTGTAGCCTAAACCGTTTCCGACTCGTCCGGCTTTGGTGCGTCCGTAGCCCAAGAAAATTGTGACCACTTCATCGGGCTGTCCGGGTGAAATCCAGACCGGAATTTTCTGGGTAATTTTCCCGTCTTGATATTTTACTTTCAACCAAATCCGAGAAAAGGTTTCCGCCTTTGGTATTGATGAAAGCTGTCCCTTCCGAACCACCTGCACCACCTTCAGTTGCCTTGATTAACTCCAATCGCCTTAGCGGTTTTCGGTGAAACTAAAGCCACATTTTCCCAAGTAATTTTGGTCAAAGGATTCGGAAATTCTTGCAACCAACCATTGTTTGTATAACGTCCATCATAAATGCTCGGATCGGGCAAAATTGTAATTTCGTATTTTCCGCTTCCGCTTGGAGTGGTGGCAGGTTGACTTAAAAATGCGGTGCTTGCAGTAACAGTTTTGGCAGGCAAGGCTGTATTGGCAATAAAACCATCGTGGACGGCTTTGCGCCAAGCCTTCTCATCGGCTAAACCATTGGTTTTCCAATAATCTTTAACTATGTCGAGTTCCCTCTTTTCGTAATTTTCTTTGGCAAAAAGTTGAACGATTTGGTGGGCGGATTTCCCGTCATAAAGCGGCTTAACTAACGGCTGAACAATTGAAACCGTTCCATCGTAAGCTCGCGCATCGCTCCACATTTCGAGAAAATGTTTGCCGTTGACGTGCCAATGACAAAGTTCGCCGGTTTCATCCACCGTTGCCCCGACATGAACCCGAAGCGCGATTTTTTCTATTCTTTCCGGCGTTAATTTAACGTCTGCCGGAGTGTTATAAACCGGATTTCCGCCCGATAATGTCGAACAATTTAACTGCACCCGCGTCAATTTCTCTGATTAGTTCTTTCAAACGTTCAGTTTGCGAAACTTCGGCATTTACGCCCAAACGAATCGGTATAAGTCACGGTTTGCCAACATTTCCGAGTGTGGCGTTCATTGCGTGAGCAAGCGCGTGAACGACCGGCGGTTGATTATCGCCCGCAACCACCAACGATTTGCCTTTATTGCGCGACTAAATCTTTCGCCATTTCATCAACCCATTTATTTGAATAGGTTGAACTTGCTCCCGAAACTCCGACAACTTTGGCAATCGCTTTGGCAACTTCAATCATTTCGCTCGGTTTGACGCCTAAACGATGGTCAGCTTTCGCTCCTGTCAAAGTCAAAGTTGTTTCGACCGAATACAACCGATTCATTTTGTGCTTTTCTGCCGCCGTGTCCAACGCTTCGCCCTTTCGCAAAATCTTTTAAATAGCGAACATTTTGTCCGCTAAAAATATCGGCATCAAGCGTTAAAATCCGCTCTGCTTTTTCAAATTTGTAAACTGTGTTGACCGCCGAGCCGAAAGCAAGTTTTGCTCCGGCGTTGGCATTATCTTTATTTACAGGATCGTATTGATACCATTTTGCATTCGGCAATTCGGCTAAAATTTGTTTGAATTGGGCGATCAGAGTCGGAGAAGTTACGGTTTCGGTCAAAAAGCGAACTCCTGTTCCGCCATCTTTGCGATATTCCTCGATTTTACCACGAAACTCTGCGGTAAATGATTGCCAAGTTTTCGCTTTGCCACGATACATTACATTTTTGTGAACGGTCTGGATCGTATAACGAAAGCAGTTCGGCTTGGGCAAAAACATCAGTAGCCCCGAGACTTCCAACGTGTTCGGGATTCCCTTCAATTTTGGTCGGGCGACCTTCATTTGAGCGTCCCAATAAACCTGTGGCGATTCCGCCAATCGTCATCGCAGTTGCAAAATATAAAGGCTTGCCCGGCACGATTTCTTCAGGTTGTTTGACATATGGAACGATTTTTTCGGCTGGCTGAATGACACAACCGCTCAAACCCGCGAGTGCGAGCGAGGCTCCCATAATCTTGATGAAATTGCGACGACTGGTCGAATCACTCCACTCTTCGGCGTGTTGCGGATATTCGCGCGAAACGAATTCGGCAAATTCAGGTGCGTCAACAAATTCTTCAACACTACGCCAATAATTCTTTCCGCTCTGCGAGAGAATTCGGTTTCTTAATAAGGCAAAGTTGGATTTACTGTCTTTGCTAGGCATTTTTTATTTCCCTTAAAAACTTTTCAAAATTAGCGATGACAAATCGAACAACTGGTCATCATTTCTTTACTACGGATTTTGTAACTCTTAGCTAAATCTGCTTTCTCGTCATCCGACAAATTATCTTGGTAAGCAGTATTAAAAATCTCGGATTTGGGGCGTAAATTCGGTTGTATATCTTTATGACAAGCCACGCACCATTCCATTTGCAAAGTGTTTTCCTGAAAAACACTCGCCATATTTGCCACATCGCCGTGACAACTCGAACATCCAACACCTTTGGCAACGTGAATCGAGTGATTAAAATAAACATATTCTGGTAAATCGTGAACCCGCTCCCATTTTATCGGTTTATTTTCACGAAAACTCGCCCGCACCGGTTCGAGATACGGACTGTCGTTCCAAATTTGACTGTGACAATTCATACAGGTCTGAGTCGGCGGCATTCCGGCAGAGGCACTAGTTTCAACCGTAGTAGTGACAATAGCGACAATCAATTCCGTCATCGCCAACGTGATGTTTATGCGAAAATTGCACCGGTTGTTGGCGTTCGATATAGCGTCCGGTCAAATAAGAAGAACGTGCCACCACGGTATAAACAAAACCAGCCACACCAGCTAAAAGAACTGCTCCTACCAAACTTGCTTTCGCAATGTAGTTTGCACTTGGATGAAATAACTGAGCCATAATTTTTGTCTTTTGACTTTTTTGAACGAAATTACAGTTCGCCCAAAAGCCAAGATTTAGAAAGTCCGAGAAATCTTGACTTTTTTGTTAAGATAAATTCGTAAAATTTATAATTTAAGAACTGCAACGCTATCTTATCGAATTTTGCCAAAATCGCAAAATCAAAGTAGGAAAATACACTACTTTTTTTCTTTGTGCAACTTTTCACAAAATTAGTTTAACTGATAAAACTGATTAATTCTGCTGTGAACTGAGTAAAGCCACGCCGATAGCAATAGCATTTTCGCCAAGTTCACCTGCCACAATATTAGTAGCTTCAAAACTCGGCACAAAGGCAAATTCTTTCGCACTTTCATTGATACCATGCAAAACTACTTCACCTGCTTCCATAATTTTTCCGCCGACGATAATTTTTTCAATATTGAGCAGATTGATGACGCTTCCAATTGCTTTACCTAAGAATATTCCGGTTCGCTCAAGCATCATTTGGGCAAAATCATCTCCATTATTGGCTTCGCGCACAATGTCGGAAATAGTGATGTTTTCCTCGCCGAGACTATAAAGAGATGAAGTGCTGTCTTGATGAATTCGATTGCGGGTGCGATGCAAAATCCCTTGGCGGGAAGCAACTTCTTCGATTTTCATCCCTTCGGAATTGATGGCAAGATGCCCGAATTCGCCCGCAAAACCCGCATTTCCACGCCAAAGTTTGCCATCGAAAATTATTGCTCCACCAACTCCATCGCCAAGAAGAACATAAAAAATATCGCGGCTTTCTTGTCCTGCGCCTTGGGAGTATTCACCAAAAGCGGCGGCATTCGCATCATTTTCTAAAAAAACTTCAAGTCCGGTGGCGGATTTTATTTCGTTTGCTAAATCGGTTTCGACGTGAATCGGAGTTTGCATCGAAAGCGCAATTCGATTTTTCCGCCGGTCAACCAGTCCTGAAACGGCAACTCCGATTCGGTCAAACTCATCGAACTTGGCTTTTAAACTGTTGATAAAATTGATGATTTGCGAAATTGTTTCGCTTTCGTCAGTAATCCCAATTTCATCAGAATCAAGCAATTTGCCATCTTTATCCAAGCAAACAGCCCGCAAATAAGAAGCCGAAACCTCTAGTCCAACCAGTTTTTTATCTTTTTGATTCACTTCAGTCATCACTAATACAACTCTTGGGTAGGAAACTACGGTGATTGTATTCAGTCGTTAAGAAACTGTCAAACAAAGACTTGGCTTAAAAAACAGAAAAACGAAAATATAGGTTTAGTTGTGAGTGTTTTAGTTTTTGATGGACATTCTTTGTCGCAGATTGTTTGACTCTCAGCCTTTGGAAAGTTAATCTTTTGTAGTTGCCCTAAGCGTTCACAATGGAACAGCATTACTTTTATCAAATCATCGAACAATACGGCATTTATGCGGTTTTCGCGCTCTGCACGGTCGAGGGCGATATTACTTTGCTTATTTCAGGGGTTTTAGCACATCGCAGTTTTTTCGGTGAATACAGTTTTTTTAAAGTTTTGTTGGCAGGAATGCTCGGCGGAGTAGCGGGTGACAGTTTTGGCTATTGGGTGGGCAGACTTTTTGCCAAAACCATCAGTAGTTACAGCTATTATCAACGCGCCCAGCCCCGCATTGAACGTCTGGTGGACAAATTCGGCGGGGCGGCAATTGTTTTTTCTAAATATATTTACGGGATTCGGGTGGCGATTTGTATTTCGAGCGGAGTCGGGAAAATGCCGTTTCTGCGTTTTTTGTTTAATGACTTTATCAGTTGTTCGATTTGGGCATTACTCTTAGCCGGAACGGGATTTTTCTTTAGCGGGGCGATCACCAGCATCATCGGCGATTTCCAACAAATCGGAGTTGCCCTCTTTGTAATTGTGGTCATCGGCATCACCGGATTCTATTTGCTCGAAAGATTTTGGCTGTCTAAAAAGGTTGAACAAGCTGACCCTGAAACCATCCATAAAATTGAAGAAACAATCCACGATATTGAAGACCGTCTGCATATTCCGCATCGCCACGAAGAAAAAGTAGAAAAAGAATTAAGCAGACGAGAAGAAAGAGATGAAGGGTAAAGTTAAGGAAGTTGAGGAAGTTTTGAAAGTTGAGGAAGCAAGAATGAGTCTTCTATTCCCTAACTTCCTCAACTTCCCGAACTTCCCAAACTTCCCAAACTTTTAAGTTATGATTATTGAAACATCTGCCCCTACGAGGGTTGATTTAGCAGGTGGAACGATTGATATTCCACCGATTTTTTTGTTTCACGAAGGCGCATCAACCGTCAATTTTGCGGTCAGCCTTTTGGCAAATTGCCGTCTGGAAACTCGGAATGACGACAAAATCGTGATCGAATCCATTGACCGCCAAGAGAAATTTGAAACTTCGCTCGGCAACATCGGCAGTTTGAAAGACGAACCGCGTCTCGAATTGCTTTCAAAATTGGTTTATTTTTTCAAACCCGAAGTCGGATTCAATATGATTACCGAAGCCGAAGCTCCGGCAGGCGCGGGCTTGGCAGGCAGTTCAACCCTCAATATTGCTTGTGTCGGTGCGCTAAATCGTTTAGTTGGAAATCGTTACACGCCCGATAAATTTATTCAGATTGCCAATGGGATCGAAACCACAGTCATCAAAGTTATTGCCGGATACCAAGATTATTATTCGGCGCAATACGGCTCAGTCGCTTCGATTCATTTTCGCCCCGATGGAATCGAACGCGAGAGTTTAGCAGTTGACACCAAAGTTTTAGAAGATAGAATTGTGGTGCTTTACACCGGCGAACCGCGTAATTCGGGCATCAACAATTGGGAAATCACCAAAGCACACATTGACGGTGACAAAGAAATTTTCGAGATTTTTAACGGAATTCGTGACACTTCCATCAAACTTCGCTCGGCACTTTTGGCTTCGGATTGGAATGCAGTCGGCGAAATTTTGAAAGCCGCGCATCCGCACCGCAAACGACTTTCGCCACATATCACCACGCCGAGAATGGATGATCTGATTGACATTGCCTTAGCCAACGGGGCGATTGCGCCCAAAGTTTGCGGGGCTGGCGGTGGCGGTTGTATCGCCTTTTTCTGTGAAGAAGGTCGCAAAAATGAAGTCGAAAATGCCTTGCGTCAGGAAGCAGATGCGGAGGTTTTGGATTGGAAAGTGGCAACCGATGGTTTAGTGATTAAAGAATCGTAGGATACTTAAAAGGCTTTGTTTTCTATGAGTTAAAACTAAACACCTCTCTAAATTTATTGATAAATATCAACCTTACGCTCAACTCATTTAGACAATACAAAAAGGCAGGTTTGGTTGACCTGCCCTTTTCAAATTTATGCTTCAACTTTCCTTTTACTTGATGGTCGGAAGATTATAAA
Organism: Pyrinomonadaceae bacterium; assembly: GCA_963779235.1. GTDB lineage: Bacteria > Acidobacteriota > Blastocatellia > Pyrinomonadales > Pyrinomonadaceae > JAIBCC01. The sequence continues at coordinate 128,068 of CAVZXI010000016.1, read as the reverse complement.
CCTTTGCCAGAGTATTTAATTCGTATCGGACGTTTGCCCAATTTGTTTCGGTTTTTGCCCCAAGTTTGCGGTTTTTCATTGCTTTATTGATGTCATCGGCAATGTTCAAACATTTGCGAACTTCGTCTTTGTTTTCAATCCACAGATCGCGTTTGTCAAATTCGCGGCTCAATTCATCGGTGGCTTTTTCCAAATCTTTTGCCCGTTTGTTTAAATAATCTTCGCGGTCAGTGCCATTCAACGCGCTGTTATCGAGCGAAGTATCAAAATCATTAACAAATCTGTCAACTCTGGTTTCAACATTTTTGATAATTTGTTTAACTTCAGATTTGGTATAAACTTTGCCTCTCGCCCGACGCGGTTGAGCATTGCTCACGCCAGCCAAAAACAAAACTACAACTGCAATTGATAAAACTCCGAATAAATTTAAAAAATTCTTTTTCATAACTCTCTCCATTTTTATTTTCAAAATATTGTGTGTTTCTCTCACACTCACACATTCAGACGCAACAAAGTTTCAAAAAGTCGAAAGAATTTTCACTTTTTTGTTTAAAAAATTTTCTTGTAAATTATTACGCAAAAAGCATTTGCAAGCTACGTCTTATACGATTTTGGATTCCAGATTCCAGATTCCAGATTTAATTTGGAATGTGAAATTTGAAATTTCCAATCGCATCACATCCATTTTTCGGTCATATCGCACCACATAACAAGTCCGCGCCATTTCCCAAAACGCTCATAATATAGCTGAATTTGTGTGTCATCGCAAACATTTCCGCCGTTGTGTTTTTTATAAAATTGTCCGCGAAGCCAAGAATCGAGAGCCAATCCGTCATAGCGTCCGAGCAGTTTGAGCAAGTTTTCCGCCGCGTAATCGCCTACGCCCTTGACCTGCTTCATCTCTTTTTTCAAATCTTTGGTTGAAAGATCGGTGTGAAGCCAATTTTCAACCTCCAATTTTCCTTCAGCAATTTTCTCCGCCAACTCTTTAAAATACGGCGCACGATAGCCCGACCGAATTTCTTCCCGATAAAATTCAATCGGCATTTTTGCCATTGCTTCAGCGGTTGGAAATAATTTTTTACCGTCTGTGGCAACTTCGCCGAGTTTTTCGACTAGGTTTGTAACCATAATTTTGGTCAATGCCCAACTGCAATTGGTGGTGCAAATGGTCTTGACCAAATCCTCGAAAACTGTGGTCGAACGCAACATTCGTCCGGCATTTTGTTTGGCAACCCACGCCAGATTTTTTTCCGACTTGATAATTTTGTAAAAATCTTGCAAATCATCGTCAAAGCGGAAAATATGCGCCACATCTCGTTTGATTTTGGCTTCGGATTGCTCGTCAGTTTTATCGAAAACCTCAATCTTTAATTGATTTTCGGCTTCGCTGATTTGAGCGGAAACTGGTTTGTTCGTTTTTAAAACTGCACTTAAAATCCAATTTTCTTGGTCAAATTCAAACGGACGAAGTTCGCACCAGCCGTGGCTCAAAACAGTGCGCTTGAAATCAAAGTTTGAAGGAGTTTCGAGAAATAAAGTTTGGCTCATTGGATTTGCGATTTGCAATTGCTGATGCGATTTAGACTAGAGCAAACAGCGCGAAAATGCCCATCTGTTATTTAAGTTGCCGAAAGATAAACACTTCTACGTCGCATTCGCACCGTTTGCAAGCGAGCCGCTGGCACTCCAGTCGTCCAATTATTTAATCACTTCCAAAAGTTTGCCGGCTAAAGCAGGATCAATTTTGTTTAGTTCGTTGTATTGAATCCGTGCCGAAGCCTTATCGCCATTGATAAAATAGGTGTAACCCAAATTGTAGATGGCTTTGACAAACTTTGGACTTAACTGAAGACATTGTTTATAGGCTGAAATCGCATTATTTTTTTGTTCAACCGCCAAATAAGCGTTGCCCAAAAGGTAAAAACCATCGGCATAATCGGGATTGTTTTTGGTAAAATCAATCAGTCCTTTGACCGCTTTGGTGTAATACGGAGTGGCAGTCTTTTCCTGCTTCAAAAAGTCGTAAGCCCTGGCAATATAATAATTTGTTTCGCCATCATCAGGATTTATTTTCAAAGCCCCATTACAAGCCTGAATCGCTTGCTCATATGCTTTTACGTCATTGTAAGCCCGACATAAATTGGTATAACCCATTGATTGATTGGGCAGAAAACTAACGGCTTTTTTTGCCGCCGCGATAGCGTCCATATGTCTATCGGTGAGACTATAAAACCAACTCAAATTGGTGTACAGATTTCCATCATTGGGATGAGTTTCAAGTCCTCTTTTAGCTGTCAAAATCGCATCATCATAACGATTTAGGATTTGATAAACTTGCGACAAACTATTAAACGCATCAACTATTTCAGGCTTGGCTGAAACTGTTTTCTCGTAGGCTTCCGCCGCTTCTTCGTATTTCCGCTCACGTTGAAATGAATTTCCCACCAAATACCAAGATTCGCCTAAATAGCGGGTATTTTTCTGGATTGCTTTGAGAGCCGCTACACCTTGCGGAACAAATTCGCCGAGTCTGGCATAACAAAAGGCGATAAAATAATGGAGGTCTGCATTATTTGGGGCAAACGGAGCGGCTTTTTCATACGCCGTCACCGCTTCTCGATCCATATTCTTTTCCCGATAAACATCGCCCGCCGCCAATAGAAAAGTAACCTCATTCGGTTGAAGTTTGAGCGCAGCTTCCAAATCCTCAATTGCCCCATCAAAATTTTTGGTGAGGTAATAGACATACCACCGCACCTTATAGACCTCAATCGGAGAATAGCCTAGTTCAAAAGCAGTCGTTAGCGATGCCGCCGCCGGTTCATTTTCACCTAAGTAATAGTGTGCCGAGCCTATATTAAAATGCAGAACCGGAATTCTCGGGACGATGGCAGAGGCTTTTTTATATCTGTCAATTGCAAATCTATAATTTTTCTGACGAAAGAATTTGTCTCCCTCATCGGAAAATTTTTTGGCTTGGGCTAATTGCTTTTTAGTTGGTTGTTGAGCGGAAACATTTTGAATCGGCACTACCAAACTGATTGAAAATAAAAAAACTAATGTTGCTAATCCTAAATAAACTTTTCTCATCATCTTACTTACTCCAAAATTATTGCAAAGGACAGGTTCTACAGACTGTCGGCTTCGGGGTCGGTGGCGTTTTTGTTGGCGGCGGCTTAGTCGGCGTTTTAATTGGCGTATTTTGCGGTATCACCCGGGTTGGCGTGACCACCGGCTTAGTCGGAGTTGGGTCGGCAGTTCCCGGACGCGGCGTTTTATCCGCCACAACAGGAGTTTCGGACGTATTTGTATCGCCCGAATTGCTGTTTGTTAAATCCGAAGAATTTGAATTTGAATTTGAATTGGCTTCCAAAGTCGGCTCCGGCGAAGGGCTACCTGTTGGCACAGCAGTTGGCTCTGCCGTTGGTTTTGCAGTCGGGGAAGGTTCTGCCAAGCCAAATATCTCAGGTTTCATTACATACAGACCGACTCCTGTCGCCGCCACACCTAAAATTCCGAGTGCTAAAATAATTCCTAACACCAAAAACAATTTTCCGCCCGCCGCCGCTTTTTGCTTCGGCTCAGTATTAGATTCAGGGGGAGTTTCCACTAAAATCGGCTCCGGCTCTGCGGTAAAACTTTCCGTATTTGAATCCGTCGGCTGAACCGAAGCGAAATTTGTCGTGGCTTGATTCGGTATTTCCGAAACCAATCCGTCATACGCCACAAACGGAACTGTAGCTTCGGGATTGAAAGATTCCGATTGATCAACCACCAGATTATCCTGTGTAATATCAATAATTTCAGCCGGAATAAACTCTGTCTTTTCGGATAACAGCACGGGCATCTCAGGCGGCATCAATTCCGTTTGCTCTCTAATTGAAGCAGAAACATCGAACGGCATTATTTCGGTCTTTTCGCCTACCGGGGTCGGAATATCAAACGGCATCACCTCTGTCTTTTCGCCAATCGGCTCTTGATTGGTTTGGTCAAAAACTAAGGGCGCGACAAACGGAAGCGTGGCATCCAGATTAACCGGCGGCTGTGGAAGTTCGACCTCGGCGGTTGCCTGATTGTTTGGGTTGGAATCCAAATCAAGCGGCATGACGGCGGTTTTCAAACCAATATCAAGTGGCATCACCTCTGTTTTTTCGCCGATTGGTTCGCTCGGCACAGAGGCTGAAATTTGCTCGGTTTGCGGGTTAGACTGAATAGCCGTCGGAACTCCTTCTTTTTCACCCGTCTCATCCGCATTAAAAACAACCGTTTGGGCAGACATCTCTTGTTGCACCTGCGAATAGACTTCGCGTAAGGCTACCTGCATCTCGCGGGCAGTCGCAAAACGCTGTTCGGAACTGAGACTCAAGCCTTTCATAATCACACCAGCAATGGCAGGCGTAACTTCGGGATTGATGTCGGAAAGAGAATTAACCGGATCAGGCTGACCATTCAAAACACAATCGGCACGGGTTAAAGCATCCGGCGGCACATTATTGCTTAGAAGTTCATACATGGTCGCCGAAAGCGAGTAAATATCGCTTCGGGCAGTCGTTCCCGTTCCGCGAATTTGCTCCATCGAAGCATAATGCGGAGTATAGGCAATAACGCCTCCCGTCGTGCTGAGACGAGTTTCGCCGACCGAGTTTTTGGCTAATCCGAAATCCAGCAAGATGATGTGATTATCGTTGGTTAATTTGAGATTTTGCGGTTTGATGTCGCGGTGAATAATCGGCGGTTCGTGCGAATGCAAATACGAAAGCGCGTCCAGTAATTGATCCGCCCAAAATAAAACCCAACTCAGCGGAAACGGCTTTTTATTTTGTTCCAGCCGATGCGCCAAATCATCGCCGGAAATATGTTCCATCACCAAATATTGTAGATTATCTTCGGTAAAATGGTCGCTCACTTTGGTCAAAGCCGGATGTCTGAGCCGCGCCAGCATTCTCGCCTCGCGTTCAAAAGCATTTCTCAAATTTTCATCATCGGAGAAAAACGTCCGTTTCAGGGCAATCGCGCTTCCTAATCTTTGGTCAACCGCCAGATAGACATCGCCCATTCCGCCTTTGCCGATCAGCTGAACTACTAAATAACGATTTTGAATTAAACTATTTGGTGCTAAAGGTTTCATCTTAATTTTCAGAACTTATCTTGAAACGACCAGTTTATTGGATTTGTTTCATTTTCAAACGCTGGGATTTATTGAATGCTACCACTCTATTTTACACGAAACAAGTTTATTTTATTGACTGGTAGCCAGTTTTTCCTTAGGAAGCATCGCGGGTAGCCCCGTGTGTTGCCAACATCTTCCCCCACCTTTCACCTTTCTCGTGCAAGATGTTCCCTTTTTAGTTTGCGCTCCACAAAAATAGACGGCTTCTTCTGCCGCATTTTGCAGATTATCCTTGAGGGTGGTGCGGTTGGAAATTTGAGGATTATTATTGACAAAACTTTGATTATTTAATGATGCTTGAAGAGTAGAATTTGAAACAATCGGCTGATTTTGAGCGATATTTTGCGATTTAATATTCGCCAAATTCGACTCGTTTTTGACCGTCTGTGCCTTATTAGGCGAGCTCACCGAAAATTGATTACTCGTTACGTTCAAAGGCTTTTCGGGCGTTTTCAAAAAACTTCCAAAGCCGAAAAGTCCGCCAATTGCGGCAAACAATAATCCAACGCGAGGAATCCAATCTTCATTGCGAAAATCTTTTTCACAATTTTCGCAAAATCTCCGACTCGTCCAAAGTCTCCATTCAAATCTATCAACTTTTTCCCCGCATTGACAACAAAAATTTGGTTTGTAGAGCATCTTCATCCCCTTTTCTTCGAGGTAGCTATTTAAAGCGAATAACTATTATAAAACAGATTTTTCTGCTTGTTAAGATTTTTTTGAATAAACTTGATTTGTAGCTATCAGACTATCGTCACAATCAAATTGTATTCGTGAGATTCATTACAAGCACAAAGAGGTTTGCCCAAATCTGCAAAACTAATTGAGACAACATTTTTTGTATTTTCGTCCGCTTCCGCATGGACACGGCTCATTTTTGCCAACTTTCGGAGTTTCTCGAACGAATGTTGCGCTTCGACTACTATCCCACCAAAGGTTATCTTCTTTATCTTCTATTCGGTTGCCAAATATTTCAGCCATTTTTCTCAAATCAATGTCGTCTTCTAGCGATGGAATCGAGACTGCTTTTGATTCATTAAAACACGCCCACCATTCCATTTCGGAAATCGTATCGTTAATCAAATGATAATGTTTTTCAGATTCTTCAAAAAAGCTGCCTTTCTCTTTTTCTACAGTTTCCCAAAGTTTTTTGAAAATTTTGAGGTCTCCGGTAATTCCTAGCTCAACTTTATTTTCAGCAAAACTCTTTTCGATGTCGGGCAATAGTTCTGTTGCCCTTAAATCCATACAGCTTGTAATCAATGAAGCTCGAAAGAAGTCGCCTTCTTCGCAAGGTAGTTCAAATATGGTTTTGTAGTAGGAAATAACCTCATCCCGCGTTTTCAGATTTGCCAAATGGAGACAAAGCCAAGAATTAATAGCCGCTGAACGAACATATTCATTAACATTCGTATCTTCGATAAGTTTGTTGATTAAACTTGTGTCGCCTCCGCAGACCGAAGCCAAAATTTGCCCCAACTCTCCCGCGGCAAATTCGCCAAAAGCCTCATCAACCTCTTCTGAATCTAACGAAAAGATGTTGTAAATCAACGGATAAGCCTTTTCTTCACGAAATTGTGCGAGAAGATAAAATGAATACATCGGAAGAAAATAGTCTTCATCTTCTAGCATTCTTTTTAGAACTTCTTTGTGATTGCTGATTGATTCTAAAAGATATGGCGTAACTTCTTCTTTATGTTCGATTAAAAATTGAAGTTCTTCTCGGGGGAAAACTTCGCTGAAATTTGTTATTTTTTCGATTACTTCTTTTACTTGCTGACTCATTATTCCTAAATAATCGCCCCTATCAAATCGTATTCATGTGCTTCGGTAATTTGGACTTTATAGATTTCGCCAATCTTCGGCTCAAAATTATCGGGCATATCGTTGATTAAAATATAGCCGTCAATTTCTTGGGCTTGACCTTCGAGACGACCTTGGAAAAGTAAATCGGATTCTTGCGACAATCCTTCAAACATTACAGGGAAAGTTTTGCCGATTTTCGCTTTATTCTTGCGTTTGCTGATTTTAGCCTGTTCTTTCATCAAGCGGGCGCGGCGGGATTTCATCGTTTTGGCATCAACTTTTGGCTCAATATCAAAGGCTGGCGTGCCTTCTTCGTCCGAATAAGTGAAAACGCCGACGTTATCAAATTCGCAGTTTTGCACGAAAAGCATCAATTCGGCAAAATCTTCTTCGGTTTCGCTGGGGAAACCTACGATAAAAGTTGTCCGAATCGCAATACCGGGAACTTTTTCGCGCACTCGTTTGATTAGTTTTTCCAAACTTTCACGAGTTCCGCCACGTTTCATCGCTTTTAACATCTTGCGTGAACCGTGTTGCAACGGCATATCGAGATATTTGACGGCTTTTGGAGTTTCAGCAATCGCTTCGAGAAAAGCATCGGAAATATGTGTCGGATAAGCATACATCACGCGAATCCATTCCAAATCTTTAATTTCGCCAAGTGCGCGAATCAGTTTGGCGAGCGCATCAACTTCGCCTAAATCCTCACCAAAACGTGATGAATCTTGCGCGATTAAAACAATTTCCCGCACACCTTGTTTAGCTAAATCTTCGGCTTCTTTTAAAATTGAACCAAATCGGCGCGAACGAAAAGAGCCACGCATGGCAGGAATTGAGCAAAAGGCACAAGGACGATCACAACCTTCGGCAATTTTGATAAATGCTGTATATGAATCAGTTGCGCGATAACGAGGGGTGTCAAAATCGTAAAGATAGGTTGCTGATTTATTACCGATTTGGAACATTGGAAGCTCGCGCGGATTGATATTTTCGTCCGCCATTTCCAAGATTCGATTGAGTTCATTGGTTCCGATAAATGCGTCAACTTCGGGCAATTCTTTCATCAAATCATCGCGGTATCTTTCAACCAAACAGCCCGCCATAATCACCCGTTTGGCTTTTCCTTCCGTCTTTAATCTGGTCGCTTCTAAAATCGCGTCAATTGATTCTTGCTTCGCCGATTCGATAAAACCACAGGTGTTCACCACGACAGTTTCGGCTTCCTGTGCGTCGGTGACGATTTCGTATCCTGATTGCTTGAGTTGTCCCATCATCACTTCGGAATCAACTAAGTTTTTCGGGCATCCCAAGCTAACAAATCCTACTTTTTTCATAAATTTAATAAACTAAAAGAATATCACAAAGGATTAACTTTGAGTTATTCTAGCTTGCTAATAAATGACTGATTTATTAAACTTTCCGAAGTCTTAAAAAATCTATATTTTAATTACGAGGTTAATTTTATGAAAAAACATTTCGGTTCTGTTCTGGCGATTGGAGTTTTGGTCTTTATTGCGATGGCTTGTAGTTTTACAACTGCGAATATCAGCAGTTTTAATTTTGGCAAAAACGAAACTGCCACTCCGCCGACGACAACTTTTGATGTTGGCGAGAAGATTTACGCAGTTAGTATGGTTTCAAATACAAGCGGAAAACATAAGATGAAATTTAAAGTCTTTTATGAAAATGTTCAAGGCAAAGGCAAAAGCGAAGAGGCTATGAACAAAGAAATTGATTTTGAAAGTAGTCGTCCGGTCTTTTTGTATTTTACCGCGCCACTCCCCGGAGAATATAAAGTCGAAGCCGCTTTATTTGACGAATCAGGCAAAGAAATTGATAAAAAGTCGGGAACTGTCACCGTGAAAGGTGGTGCGCCAACTTCAACTACTTCAACCGAACCTAAAAAAGATGATGCCAAAAAAGATGATGATACTGATGACAAATAATCGTCAATTCTAATCTTTAGAAAATGCTTCGTTGCTCAAATGACGAGGCATTTTCTATTTGGATTTTGTTTCTTTATTTTCCAAATCTTTCAACCAATCTTCAATTTTTTGCGCTTCATTTTTCGACAAATCTTTCTCGCCAAAACGAACATCGTGATATTTTTCAGTAATTTTCACCGCTTCGGGCATATTCAGGGCAAAGGCAAATTCCAGCGGGGTCTGATGCGATTCGCGTTTCAATCCTTTTCTAGCTAAAACCTTCTGCATCCGCTCGTAGAATTCGACCACCGTAGTTTCTTTTTTGCGTTTGAAGAATAAAAGAAACTGGTTCCAGATTTTTAGTCGGAGAGCTTTTCTGAATAGCCAAACCAGAACCAGAATTCCGCTGATAAACGCCAAAACATACCCGATTCCCCAGAGGATTGCGATCAGGCTTCCTCCAACCCCATTCTCTCCACGAACCTGTCGCCACCATCTAGTAAAACTTGCTTCAGCAATGTTTGCCCAAACCGAAAGTTTTGCCTGAAGTTCGGATAAACCGTTGCGAATTGAGCGAAAGAGTGAACGCTGTTCCTGATTATCATAACCAACCACATATTGAATCCAATAGGTTTCGAGGGCTTCCAACATTTTGCTGAATTTAGACGAAATACTGCTCGAACTTCCTTGCTCAAACTGTCCGGCTGAAGGCGTGGCATCAAAAGGAATCCAGACCTTTTCCTTTGGAAAATAAACTTCCACCCACGAATGCGCGTCTCTCTGTCTGACCACGAAAACGTCCGCCGTGTCGTTATATTCACCTGACTGAAACCCGTTGACGACCCGCGTGGCAATCCCTTGTGTCCGCAACATTATCGCCAAAGCCGACGAAAAATATTCGCAATGTCCTTGCCGAATATTAAACAAAAAGTCGGCTAAAGGGTCTTCGCCTCCCGCTTTCATATCCAATGAATAACTGAAATTGTTTCGCAAATAGGTTTCAACGGCTTTCGCCTGTTCAAAACGATTTTTTGCGCCCGAATTTTCAATAATTTGTCTGGTTAATTGCGTAATTCGCGGGTCTAATTGATCAGGCAATTGAAGATAGCGTTTTGCCGTCAACGGATATGCCAAATCATCTTTTTGTAGTTCGGTTTCGCTCGGCAACGAATTGTCGGAAGCCACTTCATAACTAATCCGTCCGCTAGTTCCGCGTGGCGCATAAATTGAGCCTTCTACATCTTTATTGATTATTTGAAAATTTCCCCGCAAGACAATCGGACGCGCCAAAGTAAACAGAATCGGCGTGTCAATCGGCTCTAAATAAACCGTTTGTGTCACTATTTGACTCGTCTCTTTGGCAACATCAACCTGAAAAACGTCTCGCTCATTTTTGATAAAAGGCTCTGAATATTGAGGTCTCGACTTTCTCCAAATTTGATCATTAAAAGAGTCCAGCGCAACTCCGCGCCAACGCAAATTTCTCACTTCTTTATCCACCCGGACGCGCATTACAACCTCGTCACTTTGCTGAAGTCTGCCAATTTCGCCAAGTTTAACCGAATCCGAAAAGCCGGTGAAGTTGGATAAACTATTGAGATTACTGCCAAATCCTGCCCCGCCGACTCTGGGAAAAGCAAAAAACAAAGGCACGGCAACTATTGAAATAAGTAATAAAATGACAAATGCGGTAGCTGGAAGTCTGAAAATTTGAGATTTATTAGTCTCATTTGCTGATAGTTTAATTTTCTCTTTCTTTTCCAGAACGGCGTGAGAACTCTTTCTAATTTCAAACAAAATTATCGAGCTAAAAGCAAACAACAAATAAATCAATAAAGAAGCTAAAAACAACGGACTTACCCCAACCCCAGCGGCTAATAGAATTTCAAAAAACGAGATCAGATAAATTAAGACCCAATCCCGATCACCTTTTTTCTGCAAGAGTTTGATGGAAGCTAAAATTAAGATTAGTCTGGAGAGATTTCCGGCGGCAAAAGCATCTCTCGAATTAAACCCGCTCATTTGATATTTCCAATCAAGATAAAAGAGCGGGACAATTAAAATAATGACGGCTACCCCAATCTTTTCAGATAATTGCCACCCGGAATCTTCTAAAAACCAAGCCCCGATGACGATTAGCAAAAAGAAGGCGATACTGAAAATCCCGATGCTTCCGGCGGCAAAAAGAGTCAGCAAAGCACTCACCGACACGCCATACGAAATGACTTGGAAGAATTTCTCTAAGTTTTTTTCTGCAATAAACATCGCCAAAAGCAAAAGCCCATCTAGTATTATAACTAAACGGGCTTTTCTTTGTAAAAATAAATCCGGCGACTACCTACTTTCCCACACCCGAAGGATGCAGTATCATCGGCTCAAGCAGTCTTAACTTCCGTGTTCGAGATGGGAACGGGTGTGACCCTGCCGACACAATCACCGGAAAACTGTAAAATATCAAATAAAGATAACTGAATAACTAGAAAATTAAATTTCGCAAAACATTCAAACTTTGCTGGTAAGCAAATTTTATGATCAAGCCTTGGGACAATTAGTATTGGTCAACTAAATACATTACTGCACTTACATTTCCAACCTATCAACGTGGTGGTCTTCCACGAGTCTCACTGGCAGAACTAATCTTAGGTCTGGCTTCACGCTTAGATGCATTCAGCGTTTATCCATGCTCGACATAGCTACTGAGCACTACCGTTGGCACGATAACTCATACACTAGAGGTCAATCCAACCCGGTCCTCTCGTACTAAGGTCAGATTCCTTCAATTCTGCTGCGCCCACACCAGATAGGGACCGAACTGTCTCGCGACGTTCTGAACCCAGCTCACGTACCACTTTAATTGGCGAACAGCCAAACCCTTGGGACCTTCTTCAGCCCCAGGATGTGATGAGCCGACATCGAGGTGCCAAACCCTGCCGTCGATGTGAACTCTTGGGCAGGATCAGCCTGTTATCCCCGGCGTACCTTTTATCCGTTGAGCGACGACCCTTCCATACGGGATCGCCGGATCACTAACTCCTACTTTCGTACCTGTTCGACGTGTATGTCTCACAGTCAAGCTGGCTTATGCGTTTACACTCTGCGGCTGATTTCCAAACAGCCTGAGCCAACCTTCGAACGCCTCCGTTACTCTTTAGGAGGCGACCGCCCCAGTCAAACTACCCGCCTGATAGTGTCCCTCTACCGGATTACGGTAGTAAGTTAGAAGTCAAACAAACAAAGGGTGGTATCTCAAAGGTGGCTCCACCAAGCCCAAAAGCCTGATCTCAAAGCCTCCCACCTATTCTGCGCATTATTTGCCCGAATTCACTATCAAGTTGTAGTCAAGGTGCACGGGGTCTTTCCGTCTAGATGCGGGAAACCGGCATCTTCACCGGTACTACAAGTTCGCTGTGCCCCTCGTTAAGACAGCTCTCAGATCGTTACGCCATTCGTGCAGGTCGGAACTTACCCGACAAGGAATTTCGCTACCTTAGGACCGTTATAGTTACGGCCGCCATTCACTGGGGCTTCGATTCGCAGCTTCGGATTGCTCCTAACCACTCCTCTTAACCTTCCAGCATTGGGCAGGCGTCAGCCCCCATACGTCGTCTTTACAACTTAGCGGAGACCTGTGTTTTTGTTAAACAGTCGCCTGAGACATTTCACTGCGACCTAGTTCATCACTAGGCTACCCTTCTCCCGAAGTTACGGGTACATTTTGCCGAGTTCCTGAACGAGGGTTCTCACAAGCACCTTAGAATTCTCATCCCACCTACCTGTGTCGGTTTGCGGTACGGCTGATATTGGTTAAGTTGAACGAGGTTTTTCTTGGCAACTGGGGTCAATGACTTGTTCCGGAGCAAGCTCCGTACTTTCGTCCGCTTATTTACTCTTGTGTCGTCCGGATTTACCTAAACGACGAGCTATTTACTTCAACGGCATCCGTCAGCCGTCTCATCTACCCTATTGCGTCACCCCTCAACACCAGTTACACTTCCGGAATATTAACCGGATTTCCATCGACTACGGCTTTCGCCCTCGCCTTAGGAACCGAGTAACCCTGCGCAGATTAACTTGACGCAGGAAACCTTAGGTTTTCGGTGCGTATGGTTCTCACATACGTTATCGCTACTAATGCCGACAGAGTCTTTTCTGATTTCTCCAACA
>CAVZXI010000016.1:0-110000 GCA_963779235.1 Pyrinomonadaceae bacterium | reverse complement strand
AATTAACTTCGCCAAAACTTTTCGGCATCACCGCAGTTTTTTCAACCAATCTTTCGCCTTTTTCGGTTATCGCCACGACATTTACATTTGCCGCGATGCTCCCCGTGTTTCGCAAGGCAACCTTTGTAACCCCAGCATTCACTTGTGGCAAACCGACCATTAAATTTGTGTCTGTCGCATTTGTGAGCGGAAAATCCAGCACTTCGTAGGTATTTGAAAAAGTCGTGCGAACTCCTGTCAAAGTAAAAGATTCTTGAGTTTTGAGATAATTAAACAAATTTGCCTGTCCCATTTGGTTGGCTAAAACTCGCCAAATCATCGCGCCTTTATTGGCAACCGATGAATAATATGAGCCATCCAGCGGAGAAATTAAATTGTAAGGCGAATCGCTTCGGGCAACGGTTGCGTAAGCGGTATATTGTCGAAATCTTTCGGTATCAGCCGAATCTTTGCCAAATTGTTTTTCGATAAATTGGGTGGCAATATACCGCGACAAACCTTCCCGAATCACGCCATAGCCTTCGCCTTTCACTAATTTTACATTCCCGAGCCAAATTTTTGCCACAGATTCGGCAATCGTCATCACAGTTTGGGAATCAATCTTTTGACGGCGAAATGCTCCGTAGTCTAATAATATTGTTCCACTATCGGAAAAACCCGAACCTCGTCTGACTGCCACGATTTTTAAAGGGACACTTGGAGCAGTTCCTAACAGACTGGCGGTAAAGGTGGCGGATTCTGCCATCAGATTTGCAAGTTCGTTGGCGCGTTGTTTTTCAAAATCGCCCACACCTTTTGGCAAATAAACCGTGACACCTTTGGCTTCGACAGTTTCCCAACTTCCGGTCAGGAAAAAAGGCTGTCCGTTTAGCTTTTGTTCAAAATTTGTTCCGCCACCTGTTCCCGATGAAATAATGGTTTCGCCGGAACTGACTTTTAAACTAAAGGGCGCAAAATCTGCGCCTTTGGGAGCGTAATGACTATTTGGAGTCGGATACCAGAATGAAAGCGGTAAAAATTGTGAGCCGATTGGTGAGATGGAGTTCAAGCCGGTGTTTTCTTCAACTTTTAATTTGTAATCAACATTTATGGTAAAGTTTGCATTCGGTTGAATACTTGGCAGATTGATTGCAATCCTCTGCAAATTTCGGCTCCCGCCAATCGGTTCATTTTGGATTTTGCTAAAAGTGGCAGATGCTCCATTTAATTGAACCGATGTAACTTCGGCAAATTCGCTAATCCGTAAAGTTAGACGAGTGCCTACGGCATTGCCTACATTTTGCAAACTCAAAGTTGCTTGAGCATTTAAAAAACGGTCCGCTATGGAAGCCGTGATGTCGTATTTTTTGACTTGCCAAGCGGGTGCAGCCCTCTGAGTTGTGTCTTGTGACAAAACAGACAAAGTAAAAGTTACAATTAATAAAGTGATACCTACAAATCTTTTCATATTTTAAAAGGGAAATTTCAAGCCCAACTCTCTGATTTTCAAAAGGGCTTCCGCGTTGCCCAAAGCATCGTCAACCGGATTATGCGTATGCGAAGTTTTGCGAAACTTTTTCCACTTTGAAGCGGAAAAAAAATCTTTCTCCAAACCTGCGTATAAATCACCAATGCGCCGTCCGCTAAATCCAAACGGATTTTTCCCGACAAAATAATGGAAATAGTAATTTATCCATTGCCAATCGTAGGCTAAATTGTCGGAAATAAAAATCGGACGATCCTTTACATTATTATTGAGCCAATCTCGAAAGTTTGCCATAACTTCGGTTGGATCATCAAAAGTCAGATGTTCCTCACGCGAAAAACCGCTGATTGCCAAAGCATTCGCATCCCATTCATCCGAAATTGGATGAGTTTTGCCACAAAAAGTTTTCGACAAACTCGGCTCAACCACCACCGCTCCGAAACAAACCATCGAATATTTGTGCGGAATTGGTCCATCTGATTCTACATCTACAACTACTAATGACATATATTTTGATTTCAGATTCCAAATTCCATATTCCAAATTAAAACTTCATCTGGAATCTGGAATCTGAAATTTGGAATTACTTACACAATTCGTGAATCGCCTTTAATTTCGTCAACAATCCTTCCAATTTTTCCAATGGCAATTGATTCGGACCATCCGAAGGCGCAATGCTCGGATTATCGTGGACTTCCATAAATACCGCATCAACTCCACACGCGACCCCCGCACGGGCAAAACTTTCGATATACTGCGCTAATCCGCCCGTTGCTTTGCCAAGTCCGCCGGGAAGTTGCAAAGAATGCGTGACATCAAAAACAACCGGAACACCAAACTCGCGCATTATCGGGAAACTTTTGAAATCAACTACTAGATTATTGTAACCGAAACTTGCGCCACGTTCGGTCAATAAAACTTTTTCGCAACCCGCGCTGTTTAATTTTTCGACAATATTTTTTGCATCCCAAGGCGCGAGGAATTGACCTTTTTTGACATTGACGGCTTTTCCGGTCTTGGCTGAAGCAACCAATAAATCAGTTTGGCGACACAAGAAAGCGGGAATCTGCAAAATATCTGCGACTTCGGCGGCTTTTTCGGCTTGATAAGGTTCGTGAACGTCTGTAATTATCGGCACATTTAATTCTTTTTTGATACTCGCCAAAATCTCTAAACCAAAATCCATTCCGCCGCCGCGAAAACTTTCCGCCGAACTGCGATTGGCTTTATCAAACGAAGATTTATAGACAAATTCAACGCCGACTCTTTCACAAATCGCCTTGATTTCACTCGCCATTTTGAAAGCGTGTTCGTAGGATTCGACCACACAAGGTCCTAAAATGAACGCCAATCGTCCATCGCCAAAGGTTACGTTTTCTACTTGGAAAGATTTAATCTCAGTCATTTCTTTATTTCTCTTTTTTGAATTACGCGACCTCGTTTTTCCAAAATTTCCTCTACTTCAAACTTTTCGGCAATTTCCAAAATATAATTTGCTGAATCTTCTGCTTCTTGAGACAAATTTACTGACGGAAAGGCTTCCTCAAAACTTTTGCTAAATAATTTGATTATTTCAGATTTATTTAAATCAGATTCGGTAACTTTAAATGTAGTTGTTGCTCTTTTGGTTTCTACTCCAACCAATGAACGTCTACAACCACAAGAGCCATCTTCCGCTTCATCTCTTTCACATTCAAAACTGTCCATCAGGATTTCATTTTCTTTTGTCCAGAAAAAATCATTTTCCCGTTGACCTTGTATCTCCTTCGTTGCAACTAAGATTTTCATTTTATCTCACACTCAATTTACCTAAATCTCAATCCAATCATCAAACTCAATCGCATCCGTCTGAACCTGCTTTTCTTAGCTCTTTTTCCATACTGCCAATCTCCATTAACTTCAAAGTTTTTAGAATTTGGGAAACGGACTTTATTAAATGGAGTTCAAACTTATTTGTTTAACGAAGTTTTTCTTCCGGTTTGTGTGGCAATTTTTCTATCTCCTCTTTAACTTTTTCAAAATTCAGATCTTTGAGGGATTTACCTTGCTTAGTTCCCTCAAGCCATTCGGTTATGATTACACCTGTAATAGCCCTTAAATCTAGTCCATCTACAATTTCAGGAAAACCAGGACCATTGGTTTCTCTACCCTTTCCAATGTATGCTTGGTGTCCACTTCCATGTTTATGAAGTCCATTATCACGATTCCGCCAAACAACGATGCATTGTGAACCTACATATTTGTCGTTTTGATGAACGTGATAGTTCATATCTGCTAAAAAATCAGCAACATGAATAGCTGATATATGTCCTTTGTTATAAGACCTGATTTTATTAAGCAATTGAGGTTCCCAACTCTTTTTTGCTGGAAGATGTTCTGCTCCACTCCCACCTTTAACAAATGGTTCTGGATAGGAATTGGTTTCAGAAATTACGTTAGGTTTGGTAATAAAATCATATTTTCCTGAATCTTTGTTATAAATAAGATTAATAGTAAAACATTTAATCTTGTTGTCTATGAAAGCTGAAACAATTACTTGATGAGATGAATTATTATTTCTTCCAATATGACGGGGAAGTTCCTTTTGCATAGCTTGAGCGAGTATTACAAGAAGGTCTTCTAACGGAAGATTCCTTCCTCGTAATAATAAACTCATCCAATCAGAAGGTTAAGTCCCTTGAACCGTAGCTCCAAGCCCAGCATAGACAATTAAGGCAATTCCATCCTTAGTATTCAGAGATATTAGCTTTATGGCATCCGTCTTAACAATCCTATCATTCCAGGTAAGTTGGCGGTCGGCAACTACCCAAATTGAGTCACGACTATTAACAGCCAGAATAAATGTCATATTTCCCTTCCAAAAATCAAAGCCCAAATCTTAAAACTGCCCTGAACTTTTTGCTAAAATTACATTTTCAATTTGAAAGACTGCATATTATTTTTTTCAACTTATGCCTCAATCCTGTCGTCAAACTCAATCTCCTCAGTCTGAATTTGCTTCTCAGCCATGACATCGTGCTTCAAATTTTCACTGCCCAAACGATTGGCGTGAGCCGCTTTGACGAATGAAACAAACAATGGATGCGGGTTCAAAGGCTTCGATTTATATTCGGGATGAAATTGGCAACCGACAAAATAAGGATGTTTTTCTCTCGGCAATTCAATCATTTCGACAAACTTTCCATCGGGCGAAACTCCGCTGAAAACTAAGCCTTTTTGTTCTAAAATTTCGCGGAATTTAGGATTAAATTCGTAACGGTGGCGATGGCGTTCTGCAATCATTTCTGCGCCGTGATAAATTTCCCGCACCAGACTTCCCTCTTTCAATTCGCAATCACACGCGCCGAGACGCATTGTGCCGCCAAACTCTTCGACATCAACTAAATCGCGCAATTTGAAGATGATTGGAAATTCGGTTTTGGCGTTAAATTCGGTAGAATCGGCTTCTTTCAAATCGCAAACATTTCGCGCAAATTCGATGCAGGCGGTTTGCATTCCGAGACAAATTCCAAAATATGGCGTGCCGGATTTTCGTGCGTATTTTATCGCCCGAATCATTCCCGAAATTCCACGTTTGCCGAATCCGCCCGGTACTAAAATTGCATCATAATCTTGTAATTGCGATTCGTAATCGTCTTGCATCAAATTTTCGGACTCAATCCATTGCACTTTTACTTGCAAATTGTTGGCTACGCCCGCGTGTGTGAGAGCTTCGCGCAAGGATTTGTAAGAATCTTCCAACTCGACATATTTTCCAACAATTGCAATTTTAACTTTGCCTTCGCTCGGCTCTTTGATGGTCGAAACAAGTTCACGCCAACGCTTTAAATCAACATTTGGAAAACTTTCTCTGAGATGTAAATTGTTGATAATTAAGTCATCTAAGCCCTGTTCGTGAAATGCTAGTGGGACTTCGTAGATTGTTGGAACGTCCAAAGCCGCAATAACAGCATTTTCTTGAACATTGCAAAATCCGGCAATTTTTCGGCGTAAATCTAATGACAAAGGTTTTTCGGAACGGCAGAGCAAAATATCGGCGGAAATACCGATTTCGCGCAATTCGCGGACGCTGTGCTGAGTTGGTTTGGTTTTAAGCTCTCCAGCAGCGGCAATATACGGAACGAGTGTAACGTGAACATAAATCGCGTTTCCACGCCCGACTTCGTTGCCAAGTTGGCGAATCGCTTCCATAAACGGCAAACTCTCGATGTCACCAACTGTTCCGCCAATTTCGACAATCAAAACATCAGGACTATCTTTATCAGCAACGGCTTTAACGGCATCTTTAATTTCGTCGGTAATGTGCGGAATGACTTGGATAGTTTTGCCCAGATAATCGCCACGACGTTCTTTTTCGATGACGCTCAAATAAATTCTACCTGATGTCCAATTATTGGCTTTAGTGAGTTTAGCGTGCGTAAAACGCTCGTAATGCCCCAAATCCAAATCGGTTTCCGCGCCGTCATCGGTCACAAAAACCTCGCCGTGTTGAAACGGTGACATCGTGCCGGGATCAACATTGATATACGGGTCAAGTTTCATCATTTGCACCTTTGCCCCGCGTGCCTCCAAAAGACAGCCAAGCGAACTCGCCGCCAAACCTTTGCCTAAACTTGAAACTACGCCGCCTGTTACGAAAATATATTTTGTCATTTGTCCTTCGTCCTTTCTTAAAATGTTTTCGCCCTTGCTCACGCTCAGGCTTCTGCCTTTTTTTCTAAAAATGAAAGGCTAATTGCTTTTCCTGTAATACTTTATGGTTAATTAAATGAAGCCTGTGCATAATTAAGTTCTTTGAAATCAGCAAGTTAGTAGCATCAGAAGCTAATCATTGCGAAAATGATTAAAATCGGATTGATGAATTTTGAAAATAGTTCCGATTCTTCTGATGCTTTGTTCAGTTTAATTGAAGAAATTAAACTTGGCTATCAACCACCCGAAGAAGTTCTCAGGCGGGGGAGAAAACCTGATTTTTCTCCCCTCTCTTTTCTGCTTTTGGCAGTTGTCGCGGTGGTGACCAAGACTTTTCCGACTCTGAATTGCGCCGTTTTCTTGAAAAAGACAGAGAACTTCGCGCCCGTTTCGGTTTTCAAACCCCACATCGGACTCAGATTATGCGTCGTTTGAAATCTCTGGTGCCAACTGCCGAAGAACAAGTTTCGTGGTTTGGGAAACAGATTTTACCGAGAAGTTCCAATCTCGGAAGCCAACTCTGAAGTGAGTGCTACTGATGGTCGAATGTATCAAGCACTCGGTCCCCTGTGGCACAAAAAACATCGCCAAGCAGGTCTCATTCCAACGGGGTTGAGAAAATGTCGATGTTGAATCAAGTTGGTCAAAATCAAACTATCGTGGATGGGCCCAAGGCTATCGAATCCTCTTGCAAACATTGGTCTTTCCGGTGCCTGTTCCACTTTTTGCGGTCTGGCGTAAACGCCCACAACGAAGCTAAAATCGCTTTGGAAGAACTGGGAAAAGGACAACTTCAAGTAACTGATGTGATGCTTGGTGATACAACTTTCGGCAAAGAAGATTTTGTTCCTGAATACGAAAAAGCAGGTGGTTTCGTCTTGACTCCAAATCAACTTCCCGAAAAGAATCGGTCGTGGAAAAATGACTTGTATGACTATCGCAAAGAAACCATCGAATTGCTCTTTCAAAGAATTATCCAAGCCTTTGATTTGAAAAAATGTCAAGTCAAAGGGAAAGGTAAAAATGGAGCATTTATTTTGGCAAGCATTTGGACTTATCAAATCTGTGGCTCAATAATTTCAAAGCCCAGAAGAATCCGGCGGAGGTTAAAGAACACATCGAAAATGCTCGATTGAGGATTAAATTATGAATTATGCACAGGCTTCAATTAAATCCACCTGATAATTTTTGATTGCATTGGCTACGAATTCCGCTAATTTGACGGGAACAGCATTGCCAATCATTTGTTCTAAATCCGATTTACTGCCAAAAAACTTGAAATCTGTCGGAAAAGTTTGTAAATAACTTCGCTCAATCGTGGTCAACGGTCTGACTTTTCCGTTTGGTTCGCAAGCATCGCCCAAATGCTTGACGTAAGTTTTTGGAATCGGACGATTTACGCCTCGCACAGTTGGGCTAGGTTCGTGAACGCTGTAAATTCCCCGTCGCAAATAGCTTCGTGGATGACGATAATAAAATTCTGTGTCCAAACTTTCGCCCAAATATTCAAAAACCGTCATTGGACGTGATGATTGATTTTTCTCCAAATATAAATCTAAAAAATTATCCGCTAAATTTAAGCGTCCGATTAAAAAAAATCGCTTTCTATTTTGCGGAACTCCGCACAAACTCGCGTCCAAAATCTTTTCTGTCAAACCGTAACCGACTTCTTTTCAAAACTTCTTTTGCTTCTCGTAAAATCTGACTTTTTTCAATGCGCGGAACATTTTCCATCACAAAATATTCGGGTTGAATTTCCGCGATAATTTTCGCCAAATTTAAAGTCAAATCTGCTCGCCCTAGTGTTTCATCACGCTTGCCTGCGCTCGAAAAATCTTGACACGGCGCACCGCCGATAATAATTTGAGGCGAAAATTCTTCGTAAAATCTTCAAGTCAAAATTCTTGCGACAAATCAATATCAAAAATCGGATGCGAAAAATTTTCACGATAAACATCAAGCGCAGGTTTCCAATTATCAAACGCGGCTTTGACGACAAAACCTGCATTTTGAAAACCCAGCGACAAACCGCCGCAACCTGCAAATAAATCTATCGTGTTCATCTTCTAAAACAAATTCGGTGAATTGAAAATTATCGCATCAAATCGCCTTTCTGGACTCAGCAAATTTTGTCCGCCACCTAAAATTATATGCTTTATTTCGTCTTTCGTAATGCGCGGATTCGACAAAATATCGCCTTTCATAAATTGATGTGTAACTCTTCCACTTAACGCAAAAGCCTTGTCATTCTTGGTGTTATACGAAAGCGTATCAATAATTCGAGCGTGATGGACTTGCCCATCTTTGGCAAAATCGTCAAGCATTTTGAAAAGCCAAATCAAAGTTCGTAGTTGACGAGTTATTTTATTGTCGCGCACCTCCAACTTGGCTAATTTTGCAAATAAACTAATGAAAGCTAAATCACTCCAAACAAAAACATCTAAACAGTTTTCGGCTAATTTTGGTGTTTTCCCTTGCGTTTTCCAAATTGGTTGCATCACCAAAGGCGATTGAGAATCAAGCATTTGCAAAGAAATCTCATCAATCACGCGAATCATCTTTCCAAGATGTGGAATGATTGCATTTGGTTCTGTCCAATCGCTAATTTGGTTAAAATCTTCGCCAATAATTGTTTGCAATTCTTCTCGACGATTTTCAAAAAATGAAAATAAACTGCAAGCTAAATAAACAATCGTGTCGGGGCGAACTACGATTTCGCAACCATAATTATTTTCGGTTAAATGACAAGTTGAATTATCGGGTAATGCCGTCAACTTTATTTCTAAACCTTTCAAACTCGCGCCATTAGATAGATTTTGCGTCACCAAATCAACTCGTGGAATATTGCCGATTAAATATTTCTGAAACGGTAAAAATTGCGATTCAAACGCATAAAATAACTTTTCAGTTGGCAAACCAAATAAACTTTCGGTGGTGATAAAATCGTGAACTATTCCAAGATTTTCATTAAGTTTGAGATAAACATTTTCCAAATTTTTGTGAGCCAAATATGCCGACAAAGCCGCCGGAAAAGATGAGTTAAATTGATTCTTTCCCCAAGCATCTTTATCCGAAAAATCTCGGTTTGAGTTTTTGATACCGAATAATGACGGCTTTTTTGTCTCATTCATTTTCTAAATCTCCGTTCATTTTCCCCTCGCGTTTCTTCTTATCGAATCTCCCTTCTTTCATTTGCACAATAACTTCTTTCGCCTTTGCTTCACTTGGATTTAAGGCTTCACTCAAAGCATTGACACCCGCACTCATCAAGCCGGTGCCGTCAGAAACGCGATTTTCAAATTCTTGTTCGGTGCGTTTCGGCTGATTGCCAAGCATTTTCAAGCCGAAATAAATACCGACAATCAACAATAAAAAAAATGCTAAACCTATCCAGTCGCTCATAGTCTTCTCAAATCTTTCCAACCGTAGTAAATAGTCTCAAAATCCGTATCCCCTAATTTATAAAGGCTTTCTCCAATAATTTCTCCGCACATCTTTTCATAAAAACTGCGATATGGGCTAATTTTTAAGGCTTGCAGATAGATTGAGTTAAAACCGTTTTCGCGCAAATTGTTTGCTACCATTTTAAATAAATTGCTGCCGATTCCATTTCCTTGAAATTCGCGCAGTAAATAAATGGCGTAAAGTTCGCTTCCGAATTCGGGCTGATCGCCGCGACCTTCGCCAAAATCAGCAAACCCGACAATTTTATTTTCCGCCGTTTCTGCAATTACAATTTGATATTCTTGACTGCCAAACCTTTCACGAAAAGCGTATTCACGTTTTTCAACCGACAAATTATCCAAATATTCTTGCGGTGCAATTCCGCGAAATGATTTTTGCCAAGACTTAACGTGGACTTTGGCAATTTGCGGAATATCATCTGCAAAGGCTCGGCGATAAATAAAATTTTCCATTTGGATAGCCATTTTTGTTAATTTAAGCTCTCCATTTACCCGCCAATAAAACCGAAACTACCCACAACCCAATCCCAACTACAAAAACAATCGGAATCAGCAAAGCATAGAAAAATATGTTGAAAAGTCCGTCATAGCCGTAACTCGCATATTGTCCTTCGGGAATTAGGCTTTTGGGGTATGACTCGTATAAGAAACCAAAGATACCAACTAACAATGCCCAAACAATCCCCGCAACTCCGCCATAAACCCAACTATTTTTCCACTTATACCCTTGCCAAAGAGCAAATAAAATCAACAAAATCGGGAAACCGAAAAGACAAGCTAAAAATAAATTTGATAGATTATTTGACCAAGTTTTGTAGCTGTTTGGAATCGGGGCTTGCGTTGTAATTGCTAAAAAATCCGCTGGAATTTCTTTGAAATTGCCCGTCAAAGTTTCGCCATTTTGCTCAAGTTTGAGGTTTGAAAATAACTTCCAATCTTGCGGAAGTTTGATGCTCAAATTTAATCCGCCGAAACTTTTCCAATCTTTCGCAGGCGCGAGCGAATACGCAAATTGCCAGCCTTTCATGATGCCAATATTTTTGTAAACCGTCGGTTCGGCTTTGTATTTGGCTTTCAAAGTATGTTTGCCTTTGGTCAGATTGAGCGTAAATTTTGCCGATTTCAAATTACTGTTGGAGGGCGCATACATCAATTCATGGTCTTGATACGGTGTTTTGTCGGGCTTTTTCCAAGTCTGTCTGTCTGCAAACTCTTTATTATCAATTGGTTCGGACACAACTTCTTTATCATCCAAGAAAAACTGAAAATTCTTTGAGTCGCTAACAATGACAAAAACCAATTCGAGTTTGGCAATATCGGCGGGATTATCAATTTGGTAAATCGCCTCAACATTGACGATTCTATCGCTCCAAGGAATATTTTCATCAGCAAGTTGCGTGAAATCAATATTCAAATCTTCTTTAACAATATCAATATTTTTGATTCCGCTCGGCTCGGTCAAAGTTTGTCCACCTTGCGAGGGCGCAGCGACATTTGCCCAAACATTTATGGAGCAAATTATTAACAACGCTAGACTTAATAGTTTTTTCATTTTCCCTCAACTAGCTTCTGAACTCGCTCAAAATCTTCAATCGTATCAACTCCAATCGAACTTTCCTCAACTTCAACAACTTTAATTTTAACACCATTTTCCAAAGCGCGAAGTTGTTCGAGCATCTCAATTTTCTCTAAATGACTTTGCGCCATTTTGGTATATTTCAACAAAAATTCGCGCCGATAAACGTATAAACCCGTGTGTTTTCTAAAATTAGAAATTAGATTCGGTTCATTTTGCAAAGCATTTTCCAGCGTTCCGTATTTTTTAACAGCATCACGCGGAAAAGGAATTGGCGAACGCGAAAAATAGAGCGCGAATCCGTTTTCATCTGTCACAACTTTGACGACATCTGGACTTAAAGCATCCCGAAAGTCTTCAATCTTTTCACAAGTCGTTGACATCACAACGCTTGCATCATTGAGCAAAACTTCAACGGCTTTTTCTATTGTGCGTGGCGGAATCATCGGTTCATCACCTTGAACATTGACGATAATTGAATCAGCAGGGAGTTTTTCGGCAACTTCAGCAATTCGGTCGCTTCCCGATTGATGATTTGAAGCAGTCAAAACAGCTTCGTGTCCGTTGGCGTGAACGGCTTGCAAAATTCGTTCATCATCGGTTGCGACAATGACACGATTGATATTTTTAGCTTTTTTAGCTTGCTCTAAAGTGTGCAGAATCAGAGATTTGCCGTTGATAGGCAACAACAATTTCCCTTCCAGACGAGTCGAGGCGTATCTCGCTGGAATGATTGCAATAACTAATTGTGTTGGATTTTTCCCGTGTTGCTCCACGGGATTACAGCCTATCTCTTTTGGAAACAAAATTCAAGGACTTAACGTAACAACTTGGAACTTAATTCTAATTTAGTTAAACTTTCAAACGTGCAAAACGAAAAACTTCAAAATTACAACGAATCGCTCGGTATTGAATTGAATAAATTATCAGTTGAACCAAACCTTCCATCGCCAAATAATCCGCCTTGGAATAGCGGAATTGCTTTGCTTGCTTGGTTTATCAGTGTGGCTTTGATTTTCATTGTCCCAACTTTTGGGATTCTTTTTTATATTATCTTCAAAGGAATTAATCCGTCCGATGGCGGAAAATTAGCATCAATAATCCAAGGCGACCCAACCGCAATTTTGGTGAATATTATTTTTGTTATTCCGGCGCATATTTTAACTATTTTAGTAGCTTGGTTAATTGTTACTAAGGTTAAAAAACATCCTTTCCGCGAAATGTTAGGCTGGAAGATGGGCGGCTTCAATATTCTTTATTTGGTTGGGATTGTGGTCGGATTTTTCATCCTTGCCGCAATTGTTTCATATTTCATTCCCGAACAAGATAATGAACTTTTACGGATTTTAAAAAGCTCAAGAGCCGTGGTTTTTGCCATAGCTTTTATGGCTACTTTTACGGCTCCGTTGGTCGAAGAAGTGATTTATCGAGGGATTTTATACTCAGCTTTTCAAAGGACTTTTGGCGTTGCCACAGCAGTTGGATTAGTAACTTTACTATTCGCTCTGGTTCACGTTCCACAATATTATCCGAGCTATTCAACGATTTTGATGATTTGTTTGCTGAGTTTGATTTTAACTTTGGTGCGGGTAAAATCCGAGAATCTTTTGCCTTGCATCATTCTCCACACAATTTTCAACGGCGTGCAATCAATTCTTTTAATTGCCGAGCCGTATTTGAAACAACTTTCGCCGGAGAATCCACAACCCGCTGTTTCATTTATTCTGGGATTAAACTAAAAAGCGGGACTTTTAATCCCGCTTTCTTTGCTCTTAATTATCAATTGGTCTTTCTTTACGCTCCACGATATTCGGTCTACGCTCTTCGGCTCCTCTTTCTCTTGCCGGCGCAGTTGGGGGTGGCTGAGAGCTAGGCACTCCCGTATTACCCAACGAGGAGGGCGAATTACCGGAAGGAAAAACGCTGGGCGGCGGAGTCATCACGGTTTGCGAATTGTTTGGATTATTCATCACCACATTTTGATTCATTTGATATGTAATTTGCGGTGGCAAGGTATAGCTCCAAATGCTTTGGTTATAGCCAAATCCGTATGGCGAACTCCAACCGTAGCCAAACGGCAAGAAGCAAAAACTTCGGCTAAACGGGTCTTGTACCCACAAACCATATCCGTTTGATGAACTCCAAATGTTGCTATTAAACGAATTGAGCAACGATCTGCCCATCGCTCTTTCTTGCAATTTGGCATTGATTTTGGCGATTTCTTTAGCGCGATCTTTGCTCCAAAGTTCAAATTCGCCTTTATTATCACGGTCAAATTTTTCTACCGCAACCTGTCCACTATTGAGAGTGGCTGTTTTCCCGCCTTTCACAATAGTTGCTTTGAGGTCGCCAACTTGGACTTTACCTTTCCAAACCGAGATTTTCCCAACCCCATTTTCTAAAACGTCAACTCTAAAAATTCCCGAAGTGATGAGATAGAATTTTGAGTTTGGAGTATTGATCGAAATTTTAAACTCTTTATCGGCAATCACTTCAAAAATTGCGCTCCCCCGATTCAATTTTAACTGCAAGTCTTCTAAATCAGTGGTCATAAACTCAAATTCGGAATCGCTGCCCACGCGAATATATGAACCGGGGTTTAGCAAAATTTCGGCTTTGCCCTCTGAATCGGTTGAAACCTTGTCTCCAACCTCAACCGAATCTCCTTTTTGCAAAAATCCTTTTTTCGCGCCATTTTGTTCCGCGGAGACTTTGCCTGAAACAAAATTAACTGCTCCCGCTTTGGCAGAAATTACATACAAACTTGCCGCTTCTGATAGTTTTTTATCATTTTGCGCCCATAGAGTTGTCGGAATTATCAATGAAATTACGATCAACATCAAATATTTCGTCATTTTGTTTTGCATTTGTGGTTCTCCTTTTAAAATGGTCTGGTGAAACTATCTTAGACCTTTTTTACTGGTTTATCAATAATTTTTATTTCTTTTCCATCTCATTCTTAATTCCTTCATCGCGCCTTAAAATTTCAGCCAAAGTAAGACCGCGAAAAAGAATTATCAAAATACCGATAATCGCCCAAAATAGAATTCGTCCTTTTCGTAAAATGGCAATAGTTACGCCAACCGCGATGCCAAGTGCCAGATTTTCGCTGATAAACTGCGAACTGGCTTCGTCCACCCCGATTGCAAAAGGAATTAGTTTGAAAGTAATTGTGACCACACGGCTGACCGACTCAAGCAAAAACGCACTATAAAAGGTCGGAACGGCTTCGCTGATGCGACTCAAAATAAATAAAACTTCAGCAATCCCGCAAGCGTGATACAAAACTTCAAATAAAAGAATCGGCGCAAAACGCTTCGGATGACGGCGATAAAAGCCGTAAATTAAGTTTTCAAAAAGTCTGACGTGCAAGCGTCCATCTTCCAGATATTTCCGCAAAACGCCCTTTTTATAAAGCCATTCGCAAATTCCGCTCGCCCAATGCCATTGGCGCAAAATCATCAAGATTCCGAGCGTGAGTAAAATAACGATAAACCCAATCAGCGCGTAAATTGTCCAAATCCAACTGCTTTCCGCGCTGTAGTTGAATAAAAAAGCCGTTGCGCCCGAAACAATAAAAAGTGAGGTAACTAAAGTGTAGAAAAGATTTTCGGTTGCCACCGAACTCAAACCGACTACTAACGGGACGCGATTGCTGACTGCTACGGCTTTGGACGTTCCGCTGGCTAAAATGCCCAACGGAATCACACTCGAAACCGCCTCACCGATAATTACGGCGGAAAAAGTGTCGTAAAAACTTAACTTATACGGATCATAAACCGAAAGTTTCCAAGCTGAGGCACGAACGCAAATCCGGAGCAGATAAATAAAAAGAATTATCGCAAAACCAACCCAGCCGATTTTGCCAACCCCTTCGATAATTTCGTTAATTCCAACCGAATAGACAAAATAAATGAATAATCCGATGCCAAAAGCAGTCAGCAAAAGACCGATGATTTTCAGATGATTGAGACGTTTAGAAGGATTTTGGATGCTAGTTGCCGCATTTTTTTTGGTGGATTTGCGGGCTGTTTCTTTCTTTTGCTGCATTGATTAAAATGCTAACTTAATTTTTCCCGATTCTGCAAATTTAGCCGTTCAGCTTTTAAAAGATTATGCGGAAAATTGTTCTTTGCATTGAGTTCCAAATTTAGTTGGTTTTGGCTCATTAGCCAATCTAAAATTGGAACCCAATCCGGTAAATAGGTTAAAAACTAGAAATGACGAATTTGAAAATAATCGCCGGTCACACCCGCAATTGCGCCCTCGTATTTGGCTAAAAACACATCGAATCGCTCTCGGTATTGTCTTCCGCCATCGGGATCAATAATCGAGAAAAAGTATTATCAACGCCGCCACCGCCATCAACACCTTCGATAATTCTCGAATGAAGTCCGCCACCGGGACCTACCACATTTAGGGTTCCAATCCATAATAAGCCGTGAGCTTCCAATAGATCTACCCATCCTGAAATTATTAAATTTGCCATTGGTTGATGCGTCATATTAGCCGCTTGTAGAAATGGACCAAACTCGGCTGACGGTAAGCCTCGCGGATTAGGATTTGACCTTAATCCGGCATCATAAAACAAAGCATATTTATTAGCTACTTGACCAACTGAATCACGAATACTCATCATGTAGCTTCTTTTCCAAGCAATCATCATGGTATAAACTGTCGCCCAACAGGTCATTGGTCCATCTTGCGCGAGTACTGATTTTATTCCGGGAACTGTATATGGAATTGCCATTTTTATCTCCTTTTTATTTATTGATTGTGAAAATTTATTTTCGCCAAACTATCCGGCAGAGCCTGATTTTATTATTGTCTCCGTTTGATAACTATGGTAAGAATAACTTTCATCAGACGGTGGACGACAAAAGATTCTTTGATTTGCGGAATTTTCGTTTGAAATTTTCTGCCTCTGTAGAAATAGTTGAGTAAAAGTTAAGATTAGAGCGCGAACCGCTTAGATTCAAGATATGGCAAATTAGGAACTGCGATGATTCCTGATGAATGGGTTTCGAGCCACGAAAAACTCGGAAGCAATCGGTAAAATTTTATGGAAATCTCAAAAATTGAAAGAATAAAGGGCGGAATTGTAGGCTTGCTTGTTGGCGATGCGCTCGGTGTTCCGTATGAATTTCATCCAAGGGAACAGATTCCACCTTTTGATGAGATTGAGTTTGAACCGCCAACTGGATTTCGTCGCGCTCACGCCGGAGTTCCGGTTGGAACATATTCCGATGATGGCGCACAAGCCTTGTGTTTGTTGGCTTCCCTGCTTGAATGCGGAAAATTTGACGCGGATGATTTTGCCAAAAAACTGGTCGCTTGGTTTCGGGAAGATTATTTGGCGGTTGACAAAGTTTTTGATGTCGGTATCCAAACCCAACGCGCTATCTTGAATTTGCGAAAAGGTTTTCCTCCGCTAACTGCCGGACTTTCTGATGAACGAAATAACGGAAATGGTTCGCTGATGCGTGTTTTACCGCTGGCAATTTGGCATCAGGGAACAGATTTAGAGTTAATCGCCGATGCCTTTGATCAATCCGCCGTGACGCACGGACATCTTCGGGCAAAACTTTGTTGCGCTTTGTATTGTTTGTGGGCAAGACGAATTTTAGAAGAGGTTGAAAACCCTTGGGATAATGCGGTTTCGAGAATTCGAGGGATTTTTGTCGAAGGCTCAATTGAACGGAATGAACTTGACTTAGAAATTAGACCTGATGATTTATACGAAGTTCAAGGAAGTGGATATGTGCTTGATTCGCTTTTTTCAGCAAAATGGGCTTGCGGCAGACTGAATTTTGAAGAAACTGTGAAAGCTGCAATTTCACTTGGAAATGATACCGACACCACCGCTTGCATTGCGGGCGGAATTGCCGGACTGAAATTTGGAATTGATGGAATTCCGAAAAGATGGCGGGAAAATTTGCGTGGCAAGGAAATTTATGAGTCGTTATTGGAAAAATTGATTGAAAGAATTTGCTAATTTATTCCTCAACCATTTGTAATTATCTCTCCGTATATTTTCAATATTTCATCAATTCTTTCCAGAGACGATTGTGGAATTGGAACGAGATATTCTACTGAATAATCTCCACCAGAAGTTTCTGGATCTCCTCCAATCACATCAATTTTAATCCTGAGTTTTTTTAGTGGTGAAAGATGAAGTAAATCTATTGAGTTTAATTTAAAACCACTTTGGAAATAGCTTAAACGGTTGACTGTAAATGATTTTCCTTTCTCCCCGTCAGTTAAATAAATTTCTTGAGAGGTGAAGAATATTTCCCGTTGAGTAGTTTCTCTGAGATTATTTCCGTAAGAAATAATGTTGAAATATTTATCAAAAAACTCTCTCCCTTTTTCATCTTCGACAAATTCTTTTTGATAAAGGTAGTTCCATTCTTCATCGGTGAATGCAAAGCGACCAAAATCTTCAACTTTTGGTGAATAATTCAAAAAGTTCTTAGCTTCTTTCAAAAGATACGGAGTTGCACTCAAAATAATAATAATCAATATCGCTAACACAATTAAACCAATCATATAAACCACATTTAATTTTCCTTTTTGACTTCAACCAAAAACGTCTGAACTCCTTGTGCGACAAAAACTTTCGACTCACCGATTTTGTAACCTTTTGCTTTTAAGTTTTTCAAAGGTGGATGAAGTTCATTAAACTTTGAATCACGAAAAGCAATAAAAAATCTTTCGCCTTCAATTCCCTGCTCGTCCATTATTTTTATTTCATCAAATCCGCGTGGTAGAAAATAGGCTTTATCTTCTTGTAATCCTTCAATCCCTTTCACAACAGTAATTTGCACGTTCTTCCTGTCGCCCAACCCTGACCAAATGTGATACGCAATCAAATCTTCAAAGACATAAAGTTTTACATTTTGGGTTGGCAAATCTTTCGCTAATTCTTCCCAAGCGCACCAGACCGGTTTTTTAATTCCCAAAACAATTTGCCCCAATAAAGCAAACCCAATAAAAAATAAAATGGTTGAAATCAAGGTTATTTTTAGGGCTTTTTGACTGATTCTACTTAAAAATATCGCTTGTAAAATCATCATCAGCGGAAAAGCTAAAATCAGATGCCGAGTTCCCCAGACTGAAACGGGCAAAATCCAACTTGCCAAAAAAGCTAATAAAATCGGTAATTTAAGAAAAATTATTAACAAAATTATTTTCTCTTTTTCGGTTTCATCTTTCCAATTTAGAAAAAATAAAATACAAGTTGTGATAAAAATCAGAATCAGCGGAATAATGATGACAATCGTTTCGGCTCGGTCAATATTGGTTTGTTGATAATAAAATGGCTCGAAAAGGTCGCTGAGAAAATGGTAAAGCGTTGAGATGGCTGGCTTTTCTGCCCAACCCAAATTTTGTTTGTAATCCGCATTTATTTGCGTGGCTTGCCAAATCTGAAATACCCAAGGAATAAAACTCAACCCCGTTAAATCAATCATCAAAAGAGTTTGTTTCAACTTTTCGCGCCGTAAAATTAAGACGGAAATTAGTTGGGAAAAGACGATTAGCCAACCAAAATAATGCGTATTAACGAGCAAAATATTTATCAAAATCAGCCAAAATAATCCTTTGTTTTCATTCCAAAATCTGACAAAAAGCCAAATCGAAAATAGTCCGAAACATAACAAAACGCTATACATACGGATTTCTTGAGCATATTTAATCAAACAACCGTTGACCGCAAAAAATGTCAGAGCAAAGACGCACGACCAATCATCTAATTTTAATTGTTTGCAGAGCAAATAAAACGGAATGATCGCAATGATAGAAAAAATAAGCGGGAACAGTCTCACCCAAAAGAGACTTTCGCCACCGATTAAAATCCAGATTTTGAGCAAAATGTAGAAAAGTGGCGGATGGATTAAATCTTGCGCCACAAACCAAAACAGATTACCCCAAGAGAGTTTGGCAGCGTGAAGACTGAAAATCTCGTCAAAAAAAAGGCAGACATCTGTCAGATTCCAAAAACGAACTCCAAGATAGCAAAAAATAATTAGGATTAGGATTAGAAATTGATAGTTTTTAGCGTATTTCATTAAAAAGTTTGTCGTTGCGAGGACAGAATATTGCTTTTCGGCGGCTGATTCTTTGGAGTTGGGTTTTGAACGTTTGAATTTGAATTTGTTTCAACCTGCTCATTTTTTGTGCCACCCGATTTCATCTTTTCCTCAGCCAATCTTTTGCTTTCTTTTTGTTGTTCTTCAAGTTTTTTCAAAAAATCGGGGTTGCCACCGGAATTTGAATCAGAGAAGGTATTTGTTTGGGTAGTCGCCGAATTACTCAAATTTGAATTTGGTAAAACATTTGAATTAACCGACAAATTATTATTCAATGAATTTACGTTTGAATTTTTTGAAGAAGTTTTATTTCCACAAGAAAAACAACAGCCAAGGCAAAAAATCACCGCTAAATTTCGATACTGCATATATGTTTAAAGCGCGATTCCCTCGCATAATTTTCCGTCAATGCTGGTATAGCAGAGTTTAACTTCCTTAAAAGTATCGGTTTCCCGACAATAGGAGAGGCAACTGTCAAAAGGTTTTGAATAGACGTGAACGCTGACTGCACGCATTCCAAATTCGGCTAAATTAAGGATTTGATGAATCGGCTCTTCGAGTTCAACCTTTGCGGCTAAACAATCCGAAAGGTCAAATTTATCGGTTTCTTTTAATTTGCAAAACCCTTTTTCTTCGTCAATTTCAGCCACTGAAAAATTTTGTCCTCGTAATTTGCCATCCACTACTGTCATCCAACACCGCTGATTAGCGTGATTATGGATGCGGGAAACTTGTCCTGCATCCCAACACAGAGCCATCAATTCAAATTGCTCGTTTTTGAAAAGCAAATTCCGCGTGTAGAATTTTTCACTCCAATAAAAATACGGGGTAATAGAATCAATTTCAATCGGATTTTTGGCTAGGAATTGATAAATATTGTCGCAGGTGAACTCGGATTCGGGAATTTCACAAAGTCCATCAATAATTTTTTTTATACTGACTTTCATCTTATTTTGTGGTTTGGCGGTAATTTTGAATTGTGCGAAAAACCTTGCTTATTGATTTTAGCATTTTTTGTTTTTCTGACAACTGAAATTTGCATTTTGCACATTTCACAAACAATTTCGTATAATCAAATTTTAATTTTGCAACCAATTTTATAACATTCAAAAATGAGTAAAGCTAAAACAAAGACTGTTGCGGAGACAACTGAGTTTGTTGATGTCGAACAAGCCAAAGCGGAATACGCCAAACGGCGAAAATCCCAGCTTCAATCTATAAAAAATACGCCCACCGAAAAACTTCTGGAAATGCTCTACCAAATGGTTTTGGGGAGACGTTTCGAGGAAAAATGCGCTGAAGTTTATCGAATGGGCAAAATCGGCGGTTTTTGCCACTTGTATATCGGACAAGAAGCCATCGGTATCGGTGCTTTATCGGTTTTGCGCCCCGACGATATGGCAATCAGTAGTTATCGTTCGCACGTTCAAGCAATCGTCAAAGGAATTGCGCCCGAAGCGGTTTTGGCTGAACTCTACGGCAAATCAACTGGCGCGGTCAAAGGCAAAGGCGGCTCAATGCACATGTTCAGTGCCGAACATCAATTTTACGGCGGACACGGCATTGTCGGCGGACAAATCGGAGTCGCAACCGGAATGGCTTTTGCCCAAAAATACAAAGGGACAGACGGCGTAACGCTTTGCTTTTTTGGGGAAGCCGCATTAAATCAAGGCATTTTCCACGAATCGCTGAATATGGCGCAACTTTGGAAAATTCCCTGCATTTATATTTGCGAAAATAACGTCTATGGAATGGGAACTTCGCAAGCCAGAGCAATGTCCATCAGCGACATTACGAAAAAAGGCGAAGGTTATGGAATTGCCAGCGAATTTGTGGACGGAATGGATGTGATGGCGGTTCGGGATGCGGTTGGCAGAGCCGTTGAACGCGGACGCAAAGACGGTTCGCCGACTCTTTTGGAAATTCGCGCTTATCGTTATCGCGGACACTCGATGAGCGACCCCGGCAATTATCGCACCACCGAAGAGGTCAAAAAATACCAAGAACGCGATCCTATTATTTTGTTTGTTGACAGTCTGAAAGAAGCGAAAGTTATTACAGATAAAACAGTTGAAGAAATTGAAGCACGAGCCGCCGAGAAAGTTGAAAGTGCGGTGAAATTCGCGGAGGAAAGTCCTTTTCCAGATGAAAGCGAATTATTTACAGACGTTTTCGCTTAGATTATTGTGAACAAAATTACTTTAAAGATTTCAGAAGATGAAGCCTTGGTGTTGTTTGAGTTTTTCTCGCGCTATGAAGACAAAAACAGATTATTCTTTGTTCATCCCGCAGAATATATAACATTGATGAAAATTTCTGCCCAAATTGATAAAAGCACTTCGGCAATGTTTAGAAAAGATTACGAAAAATTGCTTTACAATGCAAGAGAAAGAGTTGCTGAAGGTTTTGAAAGTGATTTTCCTGAACTTGAACAAGAAGAAAGAAATTAAAATTATATGGCTTTAATGACAATCCGCGACGCGCTCAATCAGGCGTTATGCGAAGAAATTTTGAGATTATGAAATTAAAAGTAATTGTTCACGAAGCAGAAGAAGGCGGTTATTGGGCGGAAGTTCCGGCGATTTTGGGTTGCGCCACCCAAGGCGAAACTTTTGAAGAATTGCTCCAAAATTTGTATGAAGCGATTGAAGGTTGTTTGTTGGTTGATATTTCACCCGTTAAATTGACTGCCAAAGAACGGATTGTGGAAATCGCAATATGAAATCTGTTTCAGGAAAAGACTTCACCAAATTGATTGAAAAAAATGGTTGGACATTGCTTCTCGTTCAAGGAAGCCATCACATTTACGGCAAAGTTGGAAGCGATGTCCGACTTTCCATTCCGATTCATAAAAATCAATCGTTAAAAATCGGACTTTTACGACATTTATTGAAGTTAGCAGAATTATCAGAAAACGACTTGTAAGAATCTATGGCTATTTTAACCATTCGTGATGCCTTAAATCAGGCGTTACGCGAAGAAATTTTAAGAGATGAAAACGTCTTCATTATGGGCGAAGAAGTCGCCGAATATGATGGGGCGTATAAAGTTACACGCGGACTTTGGAAAGAGTTTGGCGATAAACGGGTGATTGATTCGCCGATTACCGAACTCGGTTTTGCCGGTTTGGGCGTGGGTGCGGCAATGGCTGGTTTGCGTCCCGTGATTGAGTTTATGACGTGGAATTTCAGCGTTTTAGCCGCTGACCAAATCATCAATCACGCCGCCAAAATGTTTTATATGTCGGGCGGACAGTTTAATGTCCCGATTGTTTTTCGCGGTCCGAATGGCTCGGCTTTTCAAGTTTCATCGCAACATTCGCAAGCCTTTGAAGCCTTTTACGCCAACTTCCCCGGCTTAAAAGTGGTCATGCCGTCAACCGCCGCCGATGCCAAAGGTCTTTTGAAATCCGCCATTCGAGATGATAATCCGGTCATTTTTCTTGAACAAGAAACGATGTATGGATTAAAAGGCGAAGTTCCCGAAGACGAAGATTTTTTGATTCCGCTCGGTGTAGCTGACGTGAAGCGAGAGGGAAAAGATTGCACGATTGTTGCCCGTTCTTTCACCGTTCCGCAAGCATTGAAAGCCGCCGAAATGCTTGAAGCTGAAGGAGTTTCGGTTGAAGTAGTTGACCCGCGCACGATTAAACCGCTTGATATTGAAACGATTGTAAATTCGGTGAAAAAGACAAATCGTCTGGTCATTGCCGAAGAATCACACGCCTTTGCCTCGGTTGGCGCGGAAATTTCGCATCAAGTTATGGAACTCGCTTTTGATTATCTGGACGCGCCGATTAAACGAATTTCTTGCGCCGAAGCACCGATGCCATACGCCCGAAATTTGGAAGTTGTGGCATTGCCGAGTGTGGAGAAGATTGTTAAGGCGGTGAAGGAAGTTTGTTATTTATGAGGGCAATTTGTAAAAATCTTTTTTTAGTTCTTTTTGTAACTTTAGCTTTACAATCAGTATTTGGACAAGAAAAACCAAAAGCAATGTTGATTAAATCCGCTGACTTAATTACCGGCGATTTGGGAAGCCTTTATATTGACAGGCTGAGGAATGAGATTGAGAACACACCAAATAGCATTGGTTACATAATCATTTACGGCGGAAGGATAAGTAAAGTTGGAGAAATGGTGGCTCATATTCGTGGAATCAATCAGGCTTTTGACTTTAAAAGAATTGATAAAAGTAAAATCAAAATTATTCAAGGTGGCTTTCGGGAAAAATTGACTGTTGATTTTTGGGTAATTCCCGAAAATGCTTGTCCACCCTTGCCATCTCCAACCGTTGAAATTGAAAAAGTAAAGTTTCGAGGAGTATCAAGACGAATTATTCCATATGAGTGTTGTGAATAAAAAAGCCTTAAAACTGAATTACTTAGAAACTCCGCGACCAATGGGCGTTTTTCAAATTCGTAATCTGACCAATGAAAAGGTTTTTATCGGAAAAAGCGAAAATCTGGACGGAATTTTCAATCGAATTGAGTTTCAATTAAAGGCAAATGTTCATAATCAAAAACAACTTCAAGCGGATTGGAACGAACTTGGCGCAGATAAATTTGCTTTTGAGATTTTAGAAGAACTTGAATTTCGGGAAAATCTCGACATCAAAAAAGAGTTGGAGTTTTTAGAAGATTTATGGCTGGAAAAGTTACAGTCTTTCGGTAGCAAAGGTTATAATGAGCCGAAAAAGACACGCGAAGAACGTCTGCAAATGATTGCGGCGAAAAGAATTAGTTAAAATATTATGGCAGATAAATTTTTAATGCCGAAACTTTCACCGACGATGGAAGAAGGACAGATTGCCCGTTGGTTGAAAGCAGAAGGCGAGACATTTGAAGAAGGCGAAACGATTGCCGAAGTTGATACCGACAAAGCGACGATGGAATTAACCGCGTTGAAAGGCGGAACTTTGCTCAAAATTTTGAAGCAAGGCGGCGAAACTGCTTTGCTCAACGAAACTATTGCCATTACGGGCAAATCGGGCGAGGATTTTTCGGCACTTTTGGCAGAATTAGGCAGTAAGCCGTTAGCAGTAAGCAGTAACGGCAAATCTGAAGCCAAAGTTGAAGAAACTAAACCCGTTGAAGTTCCAAAAGCCAAAGAGTTAAAAACAACCAGTAAAGACGGACGTTTGCTCGTTTCCCCGATTGCGGCGAAAATGGCAACTGAAAATGGAATTGATTTGCGAACTGTCAGCGGTTCAGGTCCAAATGGTCGGATTATCAAACGCGACATTGAAGCGACAATTTCAGATTCCAAATTCCAGATTCCAGATTCAAAGCCAAGTTTTCAAACTTCTCAAGTTTTTGGCGCATCTGCTTTCCGCGAAGAATCAACTTCAAAAATTCGTCAGGTGATTGCCGAGCGTCTGACTGCTTCCACTCAAAACGTTCCGCATTTTTATCTAACTGTTGAAATAGAAATGGATAGCGTCTTGAGTTTGCGTAAGCAAATCAATGCCAGCGTTCCCGAAGAGCAAAAAGTTTCGGTCAATGACATTATCGTAAAAGCCTCTGCTATGGCTCTGGTCAAACATCCGTGGGTTAATGCTTCGTTCCAAGACAAATCCGTCCGTTTTTACGAAGATGCAGATATTAGTGTTGCCGTAGCGATTGAAGATGGTTTGATTACGCCCGTTGTTCGCGCCGCCAATAAAAAGGGGATTTTGGCAATTTCGGCTGAAATCAAAGAATTAGCGGGACGTGCCAAAGCGAAAAAACTCCAACCCGAAGAATATACGGGCGGAACTTTCTCGGTTTCAAATCTCGGAATGTTTGGTATTCAAGAATTTACCGCCATCATCAATCCACCCGAAGCCGCGATTATTGCGGTCGGCGGAGCAGCCGAAAAAGCCGTTGTGCGAAACGGCGAAATTGTTATTAGAAGTATGATGAATGTTACGATGTCGTGCGATCATCGCGTAGTGGACGGCGCAACCGGAGCGAAATTCTTGCAGACATTCAAACAAATGCTCGAAAATCCGGCGATGATGTTGTTATAATCAAGCTATGACCGCTTTACTCAAACAAAAATATAGGCTTGAAGAATATTTTCAGCTTGAAAAAGAATCGAACGAACGCTTTGAGTATTTGGGGGGTGAAGCAGTTGCAAAAATTGGTTTTAGCGAAACAAAGGATTCATTATTATCAAACTTGTTTTGTTCGCTCAAAAAAAACCTTCGGGGCAAAAAATGTCGGGCATTTCTTGCCAATATGCGTTTGAAAGTCCCAACTCTTCCGCCTTATCGTTATTCAGATGGTTCGGCGTTGTATGGCGATGCCATTTATGAAAAGATTGGCGGTGTTGATGTTTTGGTAAATCCGCAGTTGATTATTGAGGTTTTATCCGATTCAACCGAAAAGTTTGACCGCGACCAGAAGTTTAAACATTACAAATCTATCGAAAGTTTTCGTGAATATTTACTCATTTCCCAAAAGTCATATTTTGTGGTGCATTACCTTAAACACAACGAAAAGTTTTGGATGCAGACGGAATATGACAAACTCGAAGATGTCATCAATTTAACCGCGCTTGAATGTGATTTAACCCTTGCCGAAATTTACGAAGATATTGAATTGCCCGCCATTTAGAATTGTGAAAAAAATGGCTCGAATCCTTTCCTTATTTATGTTAAATCAATATCGCATTCAAAAGACTTGATTGTGGATAACAAATCTGCTATAAAATTTTCTTATCTAAATTCTTTTTCAATTCAAAAAATAGGAGAAATCTATGAATCGTCAACTTATGCGTTTTGTGCCGATACTTTTGGCTATTTCAATTGTTATTAGTCTAGGACAAATTGTCTTAGCTCAAACTTATACGGCAACGCTAACCGGAACAATTACTGATACAAATAATGCAAATGTTCCAAATGCCCGTGTGGTGGCTACCAATCAAGCGACCAAAACAACTTATTCCGCCCAAACCAGTGGCTCAGGCTATTATACTATTCCCTTTTTGCCGATTGGAGAATATGTCATATCGGTTGAGGCAAAAGGATTCAAAAAAGTAGTTTCTTCGCCAATCACGCTTGAGGTTAATCAAACTGCAAAAGTTGATCTCGATATGCCAGTTGGTGAAGTTTCCGAAACGGTTACGGTTTTGGATATTGCTCCTGTTTTGCAAACCGAAACCGCAAACGTTGGAACGGTTATCTCAGGAAATACAACCAGCAGTTTGCCTTTAAATGGTCGAAATTTTCAATCATTGACATTGCTCGTGCCGGGAGTTGTCACGCCATCGGTAAATAGTTTTACCTCACTTTCGCCGGGTGCTTTCGGTGGCAGACCGTATGTCAATGGTAATCGTGAGCAAACGAATGCGTTTTTAGTTGACGGGATTTCGGTGGATGAAACGATTGATAATCGTATCGGTCTGAAACCAAATGTTGATGCAATTGCCGAATTCAAAGTTGAAACAAGTAACACTTCGGCTGAATTTGGAAACGTCGCCGGAGCAGTTGTCAATGCAACTATCAAATCAGGGACGAATGAATTTCACGGAAACGTTTTTGAATTTTTCCGCAATGACGCGCTGGATGCCAATCTTTGGGCAAATAATCGGGTTGCCGCGCCAAAACAAAAACTTCGTCAGAATATTTTCGGCGGAACTTTCGGCGGTCCGATTGCGAAAGATAAAGCATTTTTCTTCTTCGCCTATCAAGGCGCAGACCAACGAACAGGTGGAGGTATTACCCGTTCGGTTATTCCGACAGTTTGGCGAAATGGCGATTTATCGGGAGTTTCAGCCTTTATCCGCGATCCGCAATTAGCCGGTTTATGTCAGGCAACTCCTGCCGTTCCTGTTGTCGGCGTAAATTATCAAGCAGCTTGTTTTGCGGGAAGCCAAATTCCCACCGCTAGATTTAGCGCGGCAGCCAAAGCCTTGTTTGCCAGCCCAAGTTTGTATCCCGTAGCCAATCGCACCGGAAACGCAAACAATTATGTGACCACTTTTGACAACAAAATTAAGGCACATCAATTTGATTTCAAGATTGACCTCAGACCGACCGATAAAGATTCAATTTCGTCACGCTATTCATTTGCGATTCAAGACGAAACCGGAACCAAAGGCGCATTGCCGACTGATTTAACCGGATTAAGAAAAGGTCGTCCACAAAATTTTGTTTTCAATTACACACGTTCAATTACGCCAACCATTATCAATGAAGCAAGATTCGGTTTTAATCGAGCAGTTTTCGTGGTCGATGCTTTTGATTGGGCTGGCATCGCAAGTGCAAATACCACGCTTGGAATCGCGGGAACTCAAGCAATTCCGGGTTTGAGCGCAATTCGGATAACAGGGATGAGCGACATCGGAACGCTCGCCGTCACCGAAGATAACAAAACAATGACTTGGCTTTTTGCTGATAATTTAACTTGGGTGAAAGGAAGTCATACAATCAAAATGGGCGGTCAATGGCAAAAATATGTCCAAGACCGTTTTTATCCCGGCAACAACGGGATGCTCGGATTTTTTAACTACGGAAATACCTTTACCGGCTCGGCAATTTCAGACTTTTTGCTCGATACCTTAACCAGTAAAGGTTTAGGTAGCCCTGATTCTGATCCGTGGACGCATCTCCAAGACCGCATCGGAATTTTTATTCAAGATGATTACAAAGCTAAATCAAATTTAACTTTAAACTTAGGACTGCGTTGGGAATATAGTTCGCCAATCGTTGAAAAAAATGATCGCCAAGCGAATTTTGATATTGTGACCGGAGCAATTTTACCCGCCGGACAAAACGGAAACAGCCGTGCTTTGTATGATCCATTTTTCAAAGCGTTTGAACCGCGAATCGGGTTTGCTTGGTCGCCGAGTCGCTTTGATAATAAACTTGTTTTGAGAGCCGGCTACGGAATTATTCAATTTATGGAAGGAACGGGCGCAAACCTTCGTCTGCCGCTTAATCCTCCATATTTTGCTGAATCTGATGTTCCATACGATGCAAGTTGTGCCGCAACCACATGTAATCCGGCTGATGCGGCTCGTGCTAATCGAATCGTGACAGGCTTTAACGGTTTGATTTTGCGGAATACGCCTTCGGGCTTGATTCGAGCTTGGAATCCAAAATTGCGTCCGCAATTTACCCAACAATGGAATATGTTTGCCGAATATCAATTGAACGGAAATACTTCTCTTTCAATCGGTTACGTCGGACATAATGCGAGTCATTTGATTGCTCCGACCGATTGGAATCAACCATTACCCGGCACAGGCGATCCGACTACTTGGCTTCCGGCACAAAATCGCCGTCCATTATTTGCAGTATTACCTTTGGTTACAGCAATTAGCGGAACTGATTCGTGGTCAAAGAGTAATTATCATTCTTTGCAAGCGAGTATGCGAAGACGATTATCCAAAGGTTTGGACTTTTTAGCTTCTTACACTTTCGGAAAAGTTATGACCGATAATCGTGGTTTTTACGGTTCGGGCGTTTTCGCAGGAGATCAAGGGGCATATGCCTCAAATAACTACAATCGTCCGTCTGATTACGGTTTGGCATTTTTTGATGTGAAACATAATTTCACGCTTTCGGGTAGCTATCAATTGCCATTCGGAAAAGGCAGAATGTGGGGCGATAACTGGAATTCATTGACCAACGCCATTTTAGGCGGCTGGAATATCAGCACCATTATCAACTTTAAGAGTGGCTTTCCGATTACCGTTTTTGATACTCGTGTAGCTTCGACATCTCTGCAAGCCCCGCGGGCAGGTGCGTTTCCGCGTCCGAATCGAATCGGAAGCGGTGTTCCGGCAAATCAAAGGCTTGACCAATGGATAAACGCGGCTGATTTTGCCTCGCCTGCTTTGGGAACCTTCGGTAATTCGGCGGTTGGAATTATGCGGGGACCAAATTACGGACAGATGGATTTCACGATTGGTAAAAAATTCCAAACCTTTGAAAATCAATATCTTGATTTACGGGCTGAATTTTTTAACTTTACCAATCATCCGAATTTCACGCTTCCGGTCAGAAATTTGGGCGATCCGGCAAACTTCGGAAAAATCACCAATACGATTAACGAATCACGTCGGGTTGAACTGGTAGTGAAATATCATTTTTAATCTGAAGAAGTAATGATGTGGAAAAGTAGGTAGGGAAAAGCAATCTTCCCTACCTACTTTATTTTGAAGGAGATTGATTTTTTTTAAGCAAGTCATCCAAAGTCGGTTTTTTGTCGGTATTGGCGGGAGGTCTTGGCTTGGCTGGAAAAATAACTACCTTTTTCGGAGTTGGAGTAACTTTCAAAACCGTCTCGGTTTTCGTATCAAGAGGCTTTTCCTTTGAGGTTTCAGCAGGCTGAGGAGTTTTGCTTTCTTTGGGTTTCGCCGTATTTACATTTTCTGTCTTTGGAGTGGCTACTGCGGCATTTGAATTTAACGTAGCGTTTGGAGTGGATGCAACAGTTGGAGTTGGCACAACGTCCATACTTTGATTGCTCATAGTTGGTCTTTGCTGAAAATTATCTACTCTATTTCCTATCAAAACAAAACTTGCTAAACCAACTGCGCCAAGCATTAAAACCAGTCCGGCGGCGGCATACTTCGTCGCATACGTCCAACTAAAAAATTTCTTTGACCCTGATTCGGTAAAACCCTGCTGCAAGGTTTTGACTTCCGATAATGTTTTTTCTTGT
This sequence comes from Pyrinomonadaceae bacterium, assembly GCA_963779235.1. Classification (GTDB taxonomy): domain Bacteria; phylum Acidobacteriota; class Blastocatellia; order Pyrinomonadales; family Pyrinomonadaceae; genus JAIBCC01. Next base: position 80,059 of record CAVZXI010000016.1, on the reverse strand, counting down.
AGCAAAATATCCCCCGATGGTTTGCTTTTTTGCAATTCTTCATCCGAAACAGTCAGCACATAATCTTGCAAATACAGGGCTTTCATCAAAGCGTCCTTCATTTCTTTGGCGGTCTGAAATCGTTCAATGACATTTTTTGCCAGAGATTTTTTGACCACTTTTTGAATTTCCGATGGAATTCCGGCAGGCAATTGGCGAGGTTCTTTGGTGACGATTTCAAAAATCAACGCCGGAATCGTGTCTCCGCTGTAAGGAGTTTTGCCGCTCAACATTTCAAACAAAATCACTCCCGCCGACCAGACATCAATTTGTGGCGCGGGTTTGATTCTTTCAAAAGATTCGGGCGACATATAAAGCGGTGAGCCGGCTGAATTTGTGCCGAGTTGCGAACTGCTCAAAGAAACGGTTTCGATCATTTTTGAAACCCCAAAATCCGCGATGCAAGGCATTTCGCCTTTGAGCAAAATATTTTCGGGTTTTAAATCTCGATGGACGATTTTTTGCGCGTGAAGATGCGATAAACCGTCTAAAATTCCGCCCATTATTTCTACCGTTTTGTCCAAATTTGGTGACTTTCCGTCGTTTGCTCTTAACCAGTGCCGGAGCGAGCCGCCATCCGCGTATTCGCTGACAATCACAAAATAATTCTCGTAAATGAAGCCGTCCAAAACCGAAACCACATTATTGTTTCCGCTAGCTTCGATCCAGGTGTTTATTTCCCGCCGGACGCTAGAAAAATCTGAAACATTTTGATTATCGCCGGAAATAAATTTGAGCGCGAAGGAAACTTTTTTGTCGGCAATCTCAATCTTTTTTTCCGCCAGCCAGACTTCGCCAAACCCGCCTCTGCCGAGAAATTTTCGCAATGTGTAGTCTTTGATTTCGACATCTTCTTTCAGCATTTTCGATGCGCTCCGTGATTGATTTGGAATAAACTTTCCAATTTTAACCTATTTTATTGGATTAACGAAAACATTTTGCAGTTTGCCGAATAACTTTCTCCGGCTCAAATGTTATGATTAGCCTTTTATGAATGATTAGGTCATTGATCGAAACACCGTCCAGCTTGGCGGCATTGAGCGCAAGGCGCGAACAATGTTCAGTTTAATTTTCAGCTTGATTTTAGCCAAACACAAATACACCGTTTCACGATGTTTGCCAGCAAGATGCTGGCGTTCCTTTAGCTGAAAATTATTTTGACCTAAATAATTCTACTTTGTCAGATTAAAAATTAGCCGCGGATGCACGCGGATAAACGCTGATTTTTTTCTTGGATTTTAGCGATTTTATCCGATTTATCCGCGAAATCTGCGAAAATCCGCGGCTAAATTTCTTTAGTTTCAAGTTTCAAAGTTAATCTGACAAAGTAGAATTAATTACTAGCCTTTTATGAATGATTTGAAGGAGCAGTCCTATACTCCGCATATCGCCCTCTTAGCCGTCCAACTTTTTTTTGGGACGGCAACAGTTTTTGGTAAATTTGCTTTGCTGGCGTTTTCGCCTTATTCAATTGTCGGGTTTCGAGTCGGCGGGGCGGCTTTAGCCTTCTATTTTCTCCAAAGATTTCGTGGCAATCTGCAACTCGAAAATCGTAAAGATTATTTATATTTCGCAGGATTTGCACTAATTGGCATTATTTGTAATCAACTCTTCTTTTTCAAAGGACTTTCGCTGACAAGTGCAACAAATACCTCAATTATCGCCGTCACGATTCCAATTTTCACGATTCTCATCAGCACCTTAATTGGCAATGATTTTCTTTCTTGGCGCAAGATTTTGGGAATTATTTCAGCCGCTTTTGGTGTCACCGTTTTAATCAATCCCTTCAATGTTGGATTTTCCGCGACCACTATTTGGGGCGATTTGCTAATTCTGCTCAATAGTTTTTCGTATGCTTTTTATGTTGCGGTTTCAAAAAGATTAATTAGCAAATACGGGGCATTAAAATCTATCGCGTGGCTTTTTATTTTCGGGAGCATTATCAATGTGCCAATTGGACTTTACTTTCTGCAAGACCTTGATTTCGCACAAATTAGTCTGTTTTCGTGGCTGATGGTTGGCTGTTTGGTATTGTTTCCAACGATTTTGGCATACTTTTGGAATGCTTGGGCGTTGGCGCGGGTTGAGCCAAGCACGGTGGCGGTTTATGTTTATCTCCAACCACTCATCGGATTCTTTTCCGCCGTTATTTTTCTGGGCGAAAAACTTTCATTTCGCCCGATTATCTCGGCAATGTTTATCTTTGTAGGTGTGTTTTTGGTAACTCGAAGTCAGAACAAGGAGCGGTAGCAACTTGGCAATTTTGCTAAATTATTTTCATCTCTTCCCGCCAATCATTGAAAACTTGACATTTCCTTGCTCATCCAAAACAACTAAATCCGCCCGTTTTCCAACTTCAATTGAGCCAAAATCCCTCTCAATTCCAAGCAACTTCGCGGGATTCAAACTCGCCATCCGTGAAACCTCAACTTCTGAAATGCCAAGACTTAACATTGTTTTGACGGCATCCAACATCGTGATCACCGAACCCGCAATGCTTCCTCGCTCATTCTCGGTTTTGCCATTGACCACCGATATTTTTTCGCCCCAAATTTCATACTCGCCATCGCCCAATCCCGTTGGCGCAACCGCATCGGAAATCAACATCAATTTTTCCGATGTCTTAACTTGGTGCGCCAGTTTCAACATTTTCGGGTGAACGTGAATTCCATCCGCAATAATGTCGCAAGTCACATCATCACGCCCAAACGCCCAACCGACCACGCCAATCTCCCGATGATGCAAGCCTGTCATCGCGTTGTAAAAATGCGTGATGTGTTTTGCGCCGTATTCACAAGCCTTTTCCAGCGTTTCAAAATCGGCTTTGGTATGTCCGATTGAAGCAACCCAACCTTGTTTTTTGAGTTCTTTGGTCAAAGCAATTCCGCCCTCAATCTCAGGCGCAAAAGTGGTGAAATGAACGCCTTGTTTGAGTTTTGGAAGTTCGTTTAATTCATTTCCCGAAAAGGTCTTAAAATATTCGGGACGCAATGCCCCGCACATTTGTTGATTAGCAAAAACGCCTTCGTAATGCACCCCAACTGCTTGAGCAATGGGTAAATCAACTTGAACTTTCATCAACTCATCAATCGCCGAAATTCGTTTTTGATAGGTTTCAAGCGAATCCGGAACAAAGGTCGGAAGCCACGCGGTTGTGCCTTGTGAAGCGAGATATTTCGCCACTTTTTGCAGATCCTCTTTGGTTGCCGCATTCGTATCAACTCCAACTGCGCCGTGAATATGAACATCAATAAATCCGGCGTAAAGCATTTGATTGTCAAGATTTATCGTCTCGTCCGATTTAAGATTAGCAGTTGAAATCTCTGCAATTCGTCCGCTATCAATCAGAATATTGGCATTGTTTAGTTTTTCATTGGGCAAAATCGCGGTGACATTTTTGAGCAAAATTTTCATGCGGCAAGTTTTACATTTAAGTTTTCGGGTTTTACTTCAACAATTGCCCAAAGCCCATCCTGATATTCAGGATTCTTTCGATGAAATTCAATTGAATTGGTTGGGGGTATTTTTTCGCCGTCCATAATTATTGCTTCCAAATGGCATTCAATCGCTTCGACAACATTTTCTAATGCTTCTTCAACGCTTTCGCCCGCGGAAAAACACCCGCCTAAATCAGGCACACTCACTCCATAATCGGAATCTTCATCTTTATGCACCACAACAATATATCTCATATTTTTTACTCCCATTTCCAATCCGCTTGTCGGAAAATACTTCTTAAAGTTCCTTTTGGTAAATCCTTCTTGGGATGTGGAACCGTAACCCGATTAGATTTATCTGGATGTTTAAAATGGTGATGGCTGCCTTTGACGTGAACAAGTTGCCAACCCTCTCGTTTTAATCTCGAAATAACCTCACGACTTGTCATTTTAACATTTTACCCAAAACTTCAACAAAGAAAAAGGCTCAAGCCGAGACTTGAGCCGATATAGTTTATTTGAAATAAAGCTAAAAATTGTATCTTAACGAAACCTGAATTCTCCGCGCAGAGTTGGCAGTTCCTGTGATGCTTCCAAAAGCGGCACTTGTGAAATCAGGATTCGGAAATCCATATTGCACATGATTGAAAGCATTAAACATATCCGCCCGAACAGTTAATTTATGTCCTTCAAACCACAACGGAAAGGCTTTGGTGAACCCAAAATCGAAGGTTTCCGCACCATCCACAAAGAAAGTATTTCTACCTAAGCACACAGCAGCCAAAATCTGAAACTGTTGGTAGCCCGAAAAGCACTTCTAGGTAATTGATTTTGTGCGCTGTTCCTACTCACAATTGCTCGTCCATAAATATTAGGATCAAGTAAAACGGGACGAGTCTCAGCAAAACCATCAAAATTCAAATCTGCCCCGCTTCCATTGATTACGGTAAATGGTGTTCCATGCGAGGCTCTGAAAGACCATCGAAGCCTGCCATCCGCCTAAGATTTGTCCAATCCAATCTGCACGTTTAATAAAGAATGGCAATCGGTATGTTCCAAATAAAGTGAAACGATGCGGAGTGTGAAAACGTGATAAACCTCTAGCAGTTCTTGTTCCATTACCCGTTTGATTTGTATCACCTGTTCCAACCGCTGTTGCTTCCGAAGTAGTATCAATTGCTTTGCTAAAAGTATAAGCTGCTTGGAAATTAATTCCATCGCTTAAACGTTTGGTCAACTTCGATTTGTAATCCGTGATAATAGCTCCATGAACCATTACTGGTCTGAGATTGGTTGTAAAAGCACCATTTGGTCTTCTTTCATTTGTTCGCGGAACTCGCAAACTATATTCATTAGCCGCTAATGGAACAGCAATTGGACAGGTTGTATTGACTGCAATTCCGGCCAAACCTGTTCCGGCACATTAGGCATTCGATGCCAATCGTAAGAGTTTGTCCTCTGACATCAACCGCCCTCGGGGTCAGCCGCCGGGTCGATTAGCTGCCGTACTATAAAGATCATATGGATCATTATTTGGATGATTAGCAACCAACACTCCATTACCGGATCAATTGAAGGTAAATTATCCAATGCAAATCTCAGTAATCCGATTCCTCTATTACCTGTATAGCTAACTCTGATTGCTGATTTCCAGGGTAACTGTCGTTCAAATGTCATATTCCATTGTTGGGTATATGGCATTTCTAAGCCTGGATCAATTAGAGCCTCACTATGCCGAGTGGTTTGCGGTCCCGGGACAAAAACAAAACCATTGGTCGGGTCTTTCAAGTTATTTGGGTTGAATAACGCCGTGGTCGCGCCCGTTTGATTATAGAAAAGGGCGTTGGGCGGATTAAATCTAACTGTGGCACCTGATTGTGAAAAAACAGATTGGAAAAGTCTTCCGTGATAGATTCCATACCCACCACGCATTACAAACTCGCCGGAATTACCAAAGAGTTTTTTGACCAGCCAATTGTTCCCAAGCGATGGGGTAAAAGCAAAACCAACTCTTGGCTCCCAGTTATTTTTGTCATCACTAAATCCGTAATTTATCCGTCCTGCTGCTTCTTGTGGAGCCGAAACATATTCATAACGCACCCCTAAGTTTAAAGTTAAGTTACTGAATATTCTCCAATTGTCTTCGGCATAAAAATTACTCTCATTGATCCGATTTTCTAAGAAGAAAGGACCAAATGCATCTTGATAAGTAGTAACACATCCATTTAGAAAAGCATTGTAAGAAGTTACATAATTGACCCCATTGCAAGTAGCACTAAAAGTATAAAAACCCCGCGAGAAATTATCTGCAAAATCATCCAACTTTTGACGGCGAATGTCAGTTCCAACTTTAAGAAAGTGATTACTTCCTAAAACAGCCGAAATATTATAAACAAATTGATTATCTGTTTGATACCGCTGAATTGGAAAAGCTCCGGCATTACCGATAATTGAGCCGAAAGTTCCACCGAATCGAAGAATAGGAGTGTCATTTCCGGCAGCAATATTAACCAAAGTTGTTCGCAATCCTAATCCGTAACGAAATTCACCGACCAATTGAGGAGAAAAAATATGAGTCCAAGTTAGTCCTCCGCTATTTTGGTGGTGATTTTGGTCGGCACGCTCACCAATAATTACATCAGTAGCAGCAAAAATTTGTCGGGTATATTGCCAACGTCCTGTTACCGTATCATCCTTCGTCAAATTCCAATCAAACCTGCCGGAATAATCTCTAGCAGGAAAGTCACGAGTTTGAACTCCAGCCCACGCCCGGTGGAAGTAGCCGGCGCATTAGGTGTTAAATCAGTAAATCGGGCTAAAACAGATTGAATAAACGCCACATTACCAGGGGTATTGTTTGCCGGTGTTTGTAAAAACCAATTAGCTTGAAGTTTTTCAGCAGGGGTAAAAATGTCTTTTGTAAGCCCGGCACCACCGGTTTCTTCACTATGGTCAAGACTAACAAACCCAAATAACTTATTCTTCCAAACAGGAAAACCAAAGACACCCCCGAATTGATTACGACGGTCAACTGGTTTTTTTACACCATTTAGATTATTTCCCCAAGAATTGGCGTTCAATGCGCTATCATTGTGATACCAATAGGCTTCACCGCGATAATTATTCGTGCCGGATTTGGTCTGAACCAAAACTACTGCACCGTAACCTCGTCCAAATTCTGCCGTAAAATTATTGGTAATTACCTGAAATTCTTTTACCGTGGCGAAGGAAGCACCTTGACGATTTTGATTTTCTGACGAGTCATCATTATTGACCCCGTTGATTTGAAAAGTCGCACCACGAGTTCCCGTTCCATTAAAATTTATGGAAGAACCTGAAGAAGCGGTTGGATTATTTTGACCCGAAGTCGGATTTTCCTGATAGCCTGTAAATGTTTCAGCCAGAGTGAGAAAGTTTCCCTGATTTGCAACTGGTCTTTCGGTAATTTGCGAACTCGTTAGACTTCCTGCAATTTGTGCGTTTGAAGTATTTATCGACGGGGCTTCGGCGGTAATGACGACCTCGCCTTTGACCGTCGGATCAAGTCGAAAATTTACCACCGCAGTATCATTTAATGGGACTTGAACACCATCTCGAACGACCTTATTAAAATCGTTTCGAGTTGCCTCAACCGTATAACTTCCAATCGGTAAAAACGGGGCGTTATAAAAACCTTCGTCATTACTGGTCACAGTTCTAACTTGCCCGGTTTCTTGGTTAGTAATTGTAATTATGGCTCCGGGAACTACTGCGCCATTTGAATCTGTAATTCGTCCTTGCATTGTGCCGCTCACAGTTTGGGCTGAAACAAAAACATTCAGACACAAACATAATGCAAATGCTGACAATGCAATAGCCAAATTTGCTGAAACTTTTCTTTTCATTTTCTTTATTCCTCTGTTATTTTGTTTGAAAACTAAAATTGCTTGCCATAAGTTTTATTTAGATTTTTGGACAAATATTCAAATTTTCGTTATGGCAATAAACAAACGAAATTGCCCGAAAACCTGATATGTTCAATTATTTGTGGAAATTAACAAAAACTTAATGCTTATTTAAAGGTTATAAACCTAAACCTTTTATTTGTAAAGCAAAAATGATGCCCGACGTTTGCGAAAAGCCTCTAATTCGTCTGCCCAAACTTTTTCAATATTTTCAGGGCTTTCGCCACGTTTAAATATTTCAAAAACTTCACTATTCACCCACAGCCGATTGTAATTATCAACCTTCCAATCGTTGGGAAAAAGAGTGCGGAGGGCAACGGCAATTTCGATTCCAATCCGAACAGGTTTAAACTTTTCCCGCTCGGTAATGACGATGTTGATGCCGCCACAATCCTGGTCTTTGAAAACTGAGGCATTCGGTTTGTATTTGATAGGAACGAAACGAACTCCGGCAAGATTTCGCTGGTTGAGATAATTTGCGAGTTTTTGTCCATCGAGCCACGGCGCGCCGATGACCTCAAAAGGTGTGTCAGTCCCGCGTCCGACTGATAAATTTGTGGTTTCCAACAGACCGATACCGGGGTAAAGTGTTGCTTCGGTTAGCGAGCGCATATTTGGCGAGGGATTAACCCAAGTCTGATTAGTTTCGTCAAACCACATTGTCCGCGACCAGTTTTCCATCTTGATAACGCTTAAATCTGCCCCGATCTTGCGTTCAACATTCATCATGTTTGCAATTTCGCCAACCGTCATTCCGTGTCTAACAGGCAAAGTGTGCGCGGCAATAAACGAAAGTTTATCCTCATCGGCGATTGCACCTTCCACATCAATTCCGTTGATCGGATTCGTGCGATCCAAAACGATAACCTTGACTTTGGCTTTGGCGGCTTCTTCCATCACATTGCGAAGCGTGGAAATATATGTATAAAAACGAGTTCCAATATCTTGAATGTCGAAAACAAGGACATCTAATCCTTTCAATTGTTCAGGTTTTGGACGGCGGGTTTCGCCATAAAGCGAATAAATCGGCAAACCTGTTTTTTCGTCAACTGAATCCGTAATTTTTTCTTGGTCTAGTTGACCGCGAATGCCGTGTTCGGGTGAAAAAAGTGCAGTTAATTTTACGTTTGGAGATTCTTTCAAAATATCAATCGTCTGTTTCCCTGCCCGATTTCTACCCGTATGATTCGTCACCAGCCCGACTCGCAAACCATTCAATTCTTTAAAGTTATTCTTTTCTAAAACATCAATGCCATTCAAAACGATGGCGAATTTTGGAGTTTGGGTGGCGGATTGAGCAAGTCTAACTTGGGACTTGAATTTCTCGATTTGGGGCGTAATTGAAGAATAGTAATTTGTCTCAGATTGTCTGATTTTTGCCGAATTTAAATCGTTTATCGAGCTTGTGACAAGGGTTGCAACCCTTGCCCGCAAAGGAGCTACATCACCTTTTCCGTCAGGGTGAACGCGGTTTGAGAGGAATACAATAAAGGTTTGTGAAGTTGGATCAATCCAGATTGAAGTTCCGGTAAAACCCGTGTGACCGAATGAGCCGAGCGGATAAAATTCGCCGCGATTAGCCGAAAATGAAGAGTTCATATCAAAGCCGAGTCCGCGAGCCGCACCGTCTTCCGTCACTACATTTGGCTTTGTCATTAAAGCAATTGCGGCTGGTGAAAGAATTCGGTTTCCGTCCAAAACTCCGCCGTTGAGAATCATTTGACAATAACGCGCCAGATCATCCGCAGTCGAAAAAAGTCCGGCGTGTCCCGCAGTTCCATTCATCCGAAAAGCTGTCGGATCGTGAACTTGTCCGCGCAAAATTTGATTGCCTTGCGCTTCAGTTCCGTCAAACTTTGAGCCGAGATAATTTTGCTGTCCCTTGATATTTTCAGTCGGCGCAATCCGAAATAAACTAACCGCGTTTGCCCCGTTTCCGCTATTTTGGACGTTGGTTATACTATCCACCCGTCCATAACCGGAAGTATTCATCCGCAACGGTGCAAAGACATTTCCATCAGCAAATTCGGCGATGTCTTCTTTGGTAACTCGCTGAACAATTTCCGCCAAAACGATAAAGCCGATGTCTGAATAAACAAAGCGAGTACCGGGCGGATTGCGGAGTTTTTCTTTGTAAAGCGCATTGAGCATTCCGCCGCGTCCGAGCCATTTTTCGCGCAAGTCAAAATCAGGTTGATAACCGCTGATGTGTGTCAGAAGTTGTTGAATAGTAACAGCTTTCGCGTCTTTATCTTCAATTTCAGGAATGAATTTTCCGATGGTATCGTTAAGCCGAATCTGACCGCGTTCAAGCAAAACCATGACGCTGGTTGAGGTCGCCACAACTTTGGTTAAACTGGCGACATCAAAAATTGTATCAATCGTCATTTTCTCAACTTTCGGGACGAGCGCACGATTTCCGAAGGCTTTGCGATAAACGATTTTTCCTTTTCGTCCAACTATGACAACCGCTCCGGGAAGTTTTTTATCGGCAATGTCTTTATTGACTAAAGCCTCAATTTGGTTGAGTTTAGCCCGCGACATCCCGACTGTTTCAGGTTTTGCGAGGGGCAAACTTTGCGAAAATGATTTGCCACAGAGAACACAGAGAACACAGAGAAAAGTCAAAATTTGTAATTCGTATTTCGTAATTCGTATTTTACTCATCTTTTTGCCTTGAATTCCTTTTCGCGTTCTTTGAAACTTTCGCCGCAAAGTCTGGCAAATTCGTGGGCAATGGGCGAAAAATATCCGCCGCGTAATTTGGCTAAACCTAGTTCCCACTTAATTTCCGCGCCCTCAATCATCCACGAAACGAGTCGTCCTTCGCGGATTTCGTTGGCAACGGTCTTTGAGCCGGCAATCCCTACCCCCATATTATTTTCGACCATCTGATTGATGGCTTCTTGGCGCGAGAGTTCCATCACAACGTGCGGTCTGACCCCGACTTGCGAGAAAAAATCATCAATTTGTCGGCGCGTGTTTCCACCTTGTTCGCCCAAAATCAATTGCTCTCCGGCAAGGGTTGCCACGCTGATAACCTTTTGTTTGGCAAGGGCGTGCGAAGGGTGTGCAATAGCACAAATTTCATCGCTGAAAAGTAATTCGGTTAGAATATTCGAGGCTTCGACGGGGAGTGAAACGAACGCCACATCAATATCACCGTGCGTAATTTTTTCAACCAAAGCCGCACTTGTCCCCGAACTGACGGTCACCTCAGCCTGCGGAAATCTCTCTTTAAGTTGTTGCAAAATCGAAGGAAGTTGGCTGGTCGCAAACATCGCCGAAGCACTGCCTAGACGCAATCGCCCGTGTTCTGCACCGGCAATTTCGGCAATTTCAAGCAAAGCAGTATCGTGTTCGCGCAAGATTTTTCGCGCTCTTTCCATTAGTTTTTCGCCCGCTTCAGTTAGAATTACACGACGCGGAGTTCGGATAAAAAGCGGAATTCCTACTTCGTCTTCAATTTGCCGAATCTGCATCGAAATCGCCGCTTGGGTAACGTGAACGCGCTTTGCCCCCGCCGTAAAGGTTTTGGCTTCTGCAATCGCAACAAAGGCTCTCAGTTGTCTTATTTCCATAGTTTCTTATTATGGTTAATAGTTTTGTTTATACCAATCAGCAAAAGTTATTGAGTTGATAAAATCTTTTAGTTTCAATTATATGTCAAGTATCGCTAAAATAAAAAGCAATTTGTAGTAATTTAGTGAAAACAAACGTCCAAAAGGTGAAAAAGTGAAGAAGTGAAACCTCGTAGGTTTAAGTATTTTTGAATTTTAATCAAATAGCCAAATGACCGCGAAGTAAAAACTTTTCCCCTTTTTCACTTTTCCCTTATTTTAATGCAACGAAAAAAAAAATCGCGTAATTTATATTTAGGTGTGGACGGTGGCGGGACGAAAACGCACGCGGTTCTCATTGATGACGAGAAAACTATTCTTGGCGAAGGATTTGCAGGTGCCGGAAATCCTTTGCGAGTTGGGATAGAAAACGCAATCAAACACATCATTTCAGCAATTGAAAAGGCTGCCGATGATGCTAATCGGAGCAAAGGCGACATCGTTTCAGCACAAATCGGACTGGCTGGTGTCCGGCGTGAAGATTTGCGTTATCTGATCAAAAATCGTTTTCGTGAAATTCTCCGTATCCGCAAAGTTGCAGTCACAACTGATGCCGAAATTGCCCTTTACGCCGCCACCGAGGGCAAAGAAGGGTTAGTAATCATAGCCGGAACAGGTTCGGTTTGTATGGGTAGAAACGCCAAAGGCGAGATGGCTTCGGCAGGTGGCTGGGGACCTCTCGCGGGCGATGAAGGCGGTGGCGCAGGAATCGCTAGATGCGCTTTGCAAGCCATTGCCAAATCTTCGGATGGACGTGGAATGTCAACCAAATTAAGCGATTACGCGGTTGATTATTTTCGTGCCGGAAGGCTTGAAGATTTGTCAGTAGCAATTTATGCTTCGCAAATTGATAATGCCAGAATCGCGGGTTTTGCCAAATATGTTTCCCAAGCGGCAAACGAAGGCGATACAGTTGCCATCGAACTTTTAGCCGAAGCCGGACGAGAATTAGGAATTGCCGCATCAGCAGTTATTACGAAACTAAAAATGCAGAAACGTACCTTTCCAATCGGCAAAGTCGGGAGCGTTTTCAAGTCGGAAGAATTGATTACCAAACCACTTTTGGAGAAAGTTCAAGAGATTGCGCCAAAAGCACTTATGAGCGAAACGCAAAAATCCCCGGCATTCGCGGCGGCTTTGATGGCGTTTCAATATTATGGGAAAAATGGAGTGAAATGAAGGAGATTTAACTTATGAAACATCTACTATTTACTTTAACTACTTTTTGTTTTTTATTTGTCGTTAACTTTGATGCTTTTTCGCAAGGAACAAAAAAAGGGAAATTGGTAAAGTGTTACGAAAAAGGCAAGGTTGTTTATCGCACGAAATGCAAAACGGTAATCAAAAAGAAAGAGGTCAATGAATTGCCATATGGTGACCCAAACTCTAAATACGAAATAGCCTCTGATGGACCGGGTAGCGGTGTCGGACAAGGTGTAGGAAGAGGTCAAGGTTCAGGCAACGGAACAGGCTCTGGAGCAGGTAATGGTTCAGGTTCGGGAGCAGGAACGGGGGACAATACCGAACAAACAATACCCAAGCCTCCTACAACCAATAACGGCGGAACTACTGCTCTGAAAATCCTTTCCAAGCCGAGAGTCAGCTACACTGATGAAGCTCGCAAAAATCAAGTTCAAGGGACTGTAACTTTGCGAATTACCTTTTTAGCCAACGGAACTATTGGAACAATTTCCACTGTTAGCGGGCTGCCTGACGGACTGACGGAAAAAGCTAAGGAAGCAGCAAAAATGATTAAATTTACACCTGCGACCAAAAACGGAAAGCCCGTCACAGTTACAAAGCAAATTCAATACTCTTTTACGCTTTATTAAATATGCGAATCAAGAGTAAAAATAGATTTAGCTAAAAATTCTTTGGATTTATTTCCAAACTAAACAAATCGTGTTCAGAGTTACGCTTTGAAGCGTGAAATAGTTAAACAACTATCGGCATTTGCCGCAACTAAACTCTGAAATGACAACAAAAGTTGGAAATTGATAAACAAATCGCGCCTGAAGGCGCAACTCCTACATGATTTTTTAAGTCTTGATTCGCATTAAATGTTGCCAATCACCGAACAAGAAAATCCGAATACCGCCAACATTGACCAAGTTTCCACGCTTGAGGCTGTCAGTTTAATCAATAATGAAGATAAATTGGTTGCATTGGCGGTAGAAAAAGTTTTGCCCCGAGTTGCAATTGCGATTGATAAAATTGTCGAAAGATTACAAAATGGCGGACGACTTTTTTATGTTGGGACAGGCACAAGCGGGCGGTTGGGCGTGTTGGATGCGAGCGAGATTCCGCCGACTTTTGGAGTTTCCTACGAACTCGTGCAAGGCGTGATGGCGGGCGGATACGATGCACTTTACAAAGCATCAGAAGCATCAGAAGACAACCGCGAAGCAGGCGCGAAAGACTTGCAAATGCGAGGTTTAACCGAAAAAGATTCAGTTATCGGAATTGCCGCTTCGGGGAGAACGCCTTACACAATCGGCGCGGTTGAATATGCGCGAGATTTGGGATGTTTTACGGCTTGTATCGCTTGTGTGCCTGATTCGACATTGACGCAAACCGCAGAAATTGCAATTGTTCCCGTTGTCGGGGCAGAGGCAATTACGGGTTCATCCAGAATGAAAGCCGGAACAGCGCAAAAATTGGTCTTGAATATGATTTCAACCGTTTCGATGATTCGACTCGGCTACGTCAAAGGCAATCGGATGACGAATGTTAAGGCTTCTAATTTGAAATTGAAAGAACGAGGTTTGCGGATTTTGATGAGCGAAACTGGTTTAGATGAAAGCGATGCACAAAATTTAATGTTGAATGCCAACGAAGATTTACGAGTGGCAATCGTGATGTTTCGTGCTAAAGTGGACGCGGAAACGGCGAAAAATGCTTTGGTTGAAACAAATTTTGTAGTGGAAAATGCCGTTAAATTTTTTAGCAAATAAAACTTACCGATGATTTATGTAATTGACGACTCAAATTTTTCAAGTTTGGAAGAATTTTGGAATGAAGTAGAAATAGTTTTTGCTAATTTTATTTCAGAAGTCGGTGCTTTTGGAAAAAACTTTTCAGCCTTTCGAGATATTTTGTGTGTTGCTCCAAAAGAAACTATTGTCATTTGGAAAAACTCAAAATTTTCGCTGGAAAAACTTGGACATCATGAAACAAAAAGACAACTTGAGCTAGCTTTAGTAAATTGCCATCAATCTTGGAATGAAATTATCAAGAAAGAAATTGAACTGGCAGAATTTAATCAAGGTGAAACAATTTTTGATAATTTAGTAAAAATTTTTGTCGAAGAGGAAAACATTCAACTTCGACTCGAATAAATAATGCAAACATTAGACTTAATCATTATCTTCGGATATTTAATCGGCATCACGCTGTTTGGTATCTTTTATTCGGGCAAGCAGGAAACGACGAAGATTATTTTGTCGGCGATAGAAATGTGCCGTGGTGGGCGATTGCAGCTTCGATTGTGGCAACGGAAACTTCGACCATTACGTTTATTTCCGTTCCCGGAATTGCGTTTGCGAAAAACGGAAATTTTGAGTTTCTCCAACTCGTTTTCGGCTATATGCTTGGGCGAGTGGTGATTTCCCTGCTGTTTATTCCGATGTATTTCAAAGGCGAACTTTTTACCGTTTATCAACTTTTGGGCGATAGATTCGGCGAAAAGGTCAAAATGCTTGCGTCATGTGCTTGTTTGTGATAATGCGAAATATTGCCGATGGAATTCGGTTATTTTTGACGGCAATTGTTTTAGCGGCGGTTTATGTGGCGTTTGTGCCGGACGCGAATCCGAATACTTTCATTGTTGTTTCGATCATTTTGCTCGGAGTGGTGATGATAATTTTCACGTTTTTTGGCGGAATGGAAGCCGTTATTTGGGTGGAAGTCGTCCAACTTGGAATTTATATTGGCGGAGCGATCGCGGCGGCAGTTGTGATTTTGAATCAAATTGATGGTGGATATGACGAGAGTTTTGGAGATTGGAAGACCAATTTAATAAATTCCAATTTCTTGACTTTACGCTTGATTTTACGAAAACTTATACATTTTGGGGAGGACTGATTGGCGGTTGTTTTTTAACGATGTCCACGCACGGCACAGATCAATATTTGGTTCAACGCTATCTTTGCACCGATAAACCTGCGTCCGCGAGTTTTGCTTTGCTTTCATCGCGGCGCAGTTGTTTTGGGACAATTTATCGGATTTTTGTTTATCGGCGTTCTGCTTTTTGCATTTTATCAGCCGTTTAATTCGCCCGAATATGCACAAATCGGAACTGAAGGATCAAAATTGGTGCAACTTTCCCGTTCACAGGCGGCGATAAAGTTTTTCCCGATTTTATTACCAAACATATGCCGTCTGGTTTAGTGGATTGGTTGTGGCGGCAATTTTCGCGGCGGCTTTGTCGAGTTCGTTAAATTCAATCGCGGCAACGGCGGTTAATGATTTATATAAACCGTTTGCGAAAGATAAATCAGACAAACATTTTTTGAGAATTGCCAGCATTTTAACGGTCGTTGTCGGAATCGTGCAAATCGCTGTTGCGCATTGCGGTTAAAGATGCGGCGGCTTCGGCATTAAGTCAAGCCTTAGCGATTGCAGGTTTAATAAATGGTCCGATTTTAGGAGTTTTTCTGGTTGGAACATTTGTTAAAAAAGCCAATCAAACTTGTGCGCTAATCGCAATGCTAACCAGTATTTCAGTAATGCTGTATGTCTATTTCGGGACCAAAATCGCTTTTCCTTGGTATCCTGTCATTGGAAGTTTAACGACTTTGATTGTGGCAACTTTGGCTAGTTTGGTTTTACGAAATAAGGAAGATTTAGCCACGAAATAACACGAATTTACACGAAATTAAAATAAATATTTTGCAAGTTTTACACTAATTATCGCAATGTTTTGTTCAATTACTCCAGCATCTCAGACTCTTCGCAATTCCGCGCCGAACAAATTTGAGCCGTCCGAAAAGTCTCTGAAATTTGCCGATAAGCAATTGAAGAAAATGACTTTAGAAGAAAAAGTCGGTTCGTTGATTCACATTGGCGTAAATGCGCGGTTTGCCAATATTGACAGCGATTTTTACCAAGACATCAAACGCCAAGTGACCGAAAACAAAGTCGGCGGAATCGTGGTTTTCGGCGCGCCTGTTTATGACACGACCATTTTAATCAATCGTTTGCAAGCTGAGGCAAAAATCCCCTTACTTTTTTCGGTTGATGCCGAAACAGGAATTGGGATGCGGTTTGAAAACACGACAATTTTCCCGTGGGCAATGGCGGTTGGAGCAACCGGAAATCCCGAATATGCTCGAAAAATTGGAGCAATTACAGGACGCGAAGCCAAAGCGATGGGAATTTATCAAGTCTATTCGCCTGTCGTTGATGTCAATAATAACGCCAATAACCCAGTCATCAATGTTCGTAGCTACGGCGAAAATCCCGAAGATGTTGGACGATTTGGCGCGGCGATGATTGAGGGCGTGCAAAGTGCAAATGTCATTGCGACCGCCAAACATTTTCCCGGTCACGGCGACACGGCGGTTGATTCGCATAGCGGTTTGCCGATGATTGACTTGTCGCGGGAACGCTTTGATAAAGTTGAGCTTGTGCCGTTTCGGAAAGCAATCGAATCGGGTGTCGCCTCGATTATGATTGCCCATATTTCTTTGCCACAATTTGATAATGAGCAAATTCAACCTCTCAAAAATCCCGTCTTGCCTAGCTATTCCGAAAGTGTCGAAATCCCCAAAGATAGTGCGACAATTCCGGCTACTCTTTCCCAAAAAGTGCAAACTGATTTGCTCCGCAACCAAATGAATTTCCAAGGTTTAATTGTTTCAGACGCAATGGATATGAGTGGTTTGACTTTGTATATTGGTCAAGAGGAAGCCGCAGTTCGCGCCATCGAAGCCGGAACGGATTTACTCGAAAAACCTGCCAGCCCAGAGGCAATGATTCGCGGAATTGTCGGCGCAGTCAAAAGCGGACGTTTGACCGAAGAACGAATCAATCAGTCCGCCAGAAAATTGTTGGCGTGGAAACATCAACTCGGATTATTCAAACAAAAAATTACGCCGATTGACCAAATTGATAAAGTTGTTTCTAGCAAAGAAGTCCGCGATTTGGCTGACGAAATCGGTTCTAAAGCGATAACTTTGGTCAAAGATGAGGCAAACAATTTACCACTTCAAAAAGATAAAAAAGTCTTCGTTTTGGCAGTTACAAATGGACCCGATATTGGTTTTGTTGCTAACACTTTCACCCGCATTTTGCGACAAAACGGAATCAAATTTGATTTTGTCGCGCTGGATGAACGCTCGACCGAAGCCGAACAAAGTAGGGCAATAGAACGAGCCGAAAAAGCTGATGTGGTAGTTGCCACACTTTTCGGGAGGGTGCGAAGTGGGGCTAAAAATAGTGGAGTTCTTCCTCAGTCGGGAGCAAATGTTTTGCAAAAAATTCTGGCGCAGGATAAACCCTTGATTGGTTTGAGTTTTGGCAATCCATATTTATTACTTAATTATCCAATGATGAAAACTTACGTTGTTTCCTACGGGGATATGCCTAGCTTACAAAAAGCCACGGCAAATGCGATTACGGGCAACCAAGACTTCTACGGCAAACTTCCAATCACGATTGGAGGCTATCCGCGTGGAACGGGTTTGAGTTTGAAGAAATGAAGTTGCTGATTTTAATAATAATTGCCGTATGTTCAACAGTTTGCCTTGCTCAAGAAGAAATTTCCGTAAATTATTTGATGGGTAAATTTAAGCCGAGCAAGGATAAACGATTTACCATTTACAGCGGAAATTATCTGCGAAATGAAACTTTTGAGGCTTTTCAAAAATTGAAAATTGAAGCAGCAAAAAGCGGAATAAATTTGCGAATTGTTTCCGCCACTCGCACTTTTTCGCAACAAAAACAGCTTTGGGAAAATAAATGGATGGCACACACTCCCGTCAATACCGATACGGGCGAATTTTTGCCGAAACCATTTTCCAAACAAGACTTTTTGACCAAAGAACAACGAGCGTTGCGGATTTTGGAATTTACCGCAATGCCGTCTGCCTCGCGCCATCATTGGGGAACTGATTTAGATTTTAATGATGTGAATCCGAGTTACTGGGCAAACGCCAGAGGCATTCGGGAATATGCTTGGCTGACGGAAAATGCTCCCAAATTCGGCTTTTGCCAAGTTTATTCGGCAAACCGTTTGAGCGGATACAAAGAGGAAAAATGGCATTGGTCATATTTGCCGATAGCTCAAAACTTGACGGCAGAATATCAAAAATTGATAACTGATTCGGACATTACTTTGACAAGTTTTATCGGTGCAGAAACCGCTATCACAACTAGATTTATCGAAAATTACGTTTTAGGAATCAACCAAAACTGCAAATAAAAAATGACTTGGATAATTAAAGATTTTCTCGAAGTTAAAAATAATCAACTTTCAATTGACGGCGTTTCTGCCGTTGAACTAGCCGAAAAATTTGGCACTCCAACCTTTGTTTTTAGCGAAGCTAGAATCAAACACAACATCGCCCGTTTGCATCAAGTCAAAGATGTAATTGATTGCAAATTAAAGGTTTGTTACGCCGCCAAAGCCAATTCAAATATGGCAATTTTGCGTGCAGTCAAAGATGCCGGAAGCGATTTGGAAGTAAATTCGGGCGGTGAGCTTTTTAAGGCAATCGAGATTGGTTTCAAACCTGAACAGATTATTTTTAACGGCACGTCCAAAACCGAACAGGAATTAGAAGAAGCAATCGTTTGGGGAATTTACGCGATTCAATGCGATTCGCTTTATGAACTCGAATTGATTGAAAAAGTCTCGCGTCACGTTGGCAAACGCGCCAATGTTTCGCTTCGCATCGTTCCCGAAATCGAAACCGCCACGCACCCAGGCTTAAAAACTGCGATGAATTCATCAAAATTTGGAATGACTTTCGAGGATGCGTTGCAAGCATTTCGTCGTTGGTCGCCTAATGATGAACACATCAACATCTGCGGTTTGCATTTGCACGTTGGTTCGCAAACTCCAAATGAAGAGCCTTACACAACTGCGCTAATGTTTTTAGTCGAAAAATTACGAGAAGTTGCAAAAACTTCGGGACATCAACTTTCGCATTTGAATCTGGGCGGAGGTTTTCCTGTCAATTATCTACGCGACAAGAGTTTAGCTGATTCAATGAATGCAGAAAATGCCGAACTTTTTGCTTCCGATTTTGCACCAGCTGAAGCATTGAACTCCGCTTGGAAAGCAATTTCCGAAGATAACAACGCAGATTTGAAAAATTTAACTTTGCTACTCGAACCCGGTCGAAGCGTCATCGCCGATGCTGGAATTTGCCTAACTACTGTCAGAAATAAAAAGATTCGCCCTTTTTCCAATCAAAAATCAAAAATCAAAAATCAAAAATCCGAAGACCACTGGCTTTTGACCGATGCAGGTTTTAACATTCTGCTCTCGATGGAAACTTACAAATGGTATTATCACTTGATTTCGGCAGAAAGAGCGGGCGATTCTCACCAAACACCTTATAAAGTTGCCGGACCACTTTGCGACGGCGGGGATGTCTATTTTGACATCGAAGGTCACGGAAGACTTCCCGATTATCGTTTATTGCCCGAAAATGTTGAACCAAATGAAGTTTTAGCGTTGCTCAATTGCGGTGCATATTCGATTGCTCAGATGTTTCAATACAATGCCCGACAGCTTCCCGCAGTAGTTTTGATAAGAGAAAATGGCGAAGTTGAATTAGTTCGCCATCGTGATTCGTATCAGGATTTATTGATAAACGATATTTGGTAGCTCTTTTAACTGAATTTGTTTGGATTGAATTTTTGAAATATTTTGTATCCAAGCCAACTTGGAACTGCCAAAACAGCGAACAAAATGAGTAAGAAAACTGGACTTTTTAGATATTCAGGTAGAATGTCAGAATGAGGTCCGGCTAAAAAGATAGCTAAGAAAAACCCAAAAAACGCCATTATTGCAAAGGCAGCGAAGAAAACTAAAATGCTTAAAACCCATTTTTTCATTACTTTTATCCTCTTTCAACTCTAAACCTTTTTTTATTCGACCGCGTATCTTCAAATTCTTAGCCCGAATTATTAATTCTTTCCACATCAATCACGCCCGAAACCTTTTTTATCGCCGAAATCACTTTATCCAGATGTTTTTTATCAAATACTTCAACCGTCACTTCGATTAAACCTCGCTCATCATTTGAGACGTTGGCAGTAGCATTACGAATGCCTGTTTTGATGTCTGCAATTGCATTTGTGATTCCGGCCAACATCCCCGTTCGATTTTCGGTAATCGCCAACAGTTTAGCCGATTGAATACTTTGCTGGTCGTCTTTTGCCCACTCAACTTCCACGATTCGCTCTTTATTGATCATCAATTGCGACACATTTTTGCAGTTTTTATTGTGAACCACGATACCTTGTCCGAGCGAAATATAACCGATGATTTCTTCGCCACGGAGCGGATTGCAACATCTCGCCCGCGCCAGTCAGTAAATTATCCACGCCTTTGACGATGATCGCATCCTCACCCATTCCGATAAATTTTTTGACCGCTTTGACGCTTGATTGAATGGTTGAATCTTTTTTCTTTTCAGGATCAAGTTCGGCAAATTTTTCCGCCCCCAGATATTTGGCAAACACATTTCGAGGCAAAGTTTTGCCATAACCGATGGAAGCCAAAAGATCGTCAATTCTGCCGAGTCCGTATTCGTTGGCAACTCGCTTAAGTTCTGCCTCGCCTTTTGAAAACATTTTTTTAGCCGCGATTTTGAATTTTTCCGCCTCTTTTTCAAGCAGTTTGCGTCCTATTTCGATTGATTCGGTGCGTTGTTGTTCGGAGATCCAATGACGAATCCGCGTGCGGGCGCGAGAGGTGATAACGTGATTGAGCCAATCACGCGAAGGCTTGGAATTGGGACTGGTCAAAATCTCAATCACATCGCCATTATTTATTTCACTCCGCAAGCGAAACAATTCTGCCATTGACCTTTGCGCCGGTGCAATTATCTCCAACTTGCGAGTGAATCGCGTAGGCAAAATCAATCGGAGTTGCGCCACGCGGGAGCTGGATAACTTTGCCCATTGGCGTAAAAGCATAAACATCTTTTGGATAAAGGTCTAGTTTCAACGATTCGATAAAATCTTCTGAATCTTTGTTTTCGTTGGTTGTTTCAACTAATGGCAAGAGCAATTTTTCAACCGTTTTGCGAAGCCCGTCCAGACTTTCATCGTCATCGTGCTTGCCGAGTTTGCTGTCTTTATATTTCCAATGCGCCGCCACGCCTTCTTCGGCAATTTGGTGCATTTCTTCGGTGCGAATCTGCACTTCAAAAGCGTGTCCGCCTTCGCCAATAACGGAAGTGTGAAGCGATTGATACAAGTTGTCGCGCGGAATGGCAATCCAATCTTTAAACCGCTCAGGAACGGGTGTCCAGAGGTCGTGAATCACGCTCAGAGCGATATAACAATATTTTTTGTCGTTTCCGGTTATAATCCGAGCCGCAATCAAATCATAAACTTGTTCGATGGTGAGTTTGCGTTTTTTTAACTTTTTCCAAAGCGAATAGAGACGTTTGACTCGTCCTTGCACTTGCACAAACGGCACGTCATTTTCACGCAATTTATCTTCGATGGTTTTGGTGACTTTCTCCAAAGTGGCTTCCAATTCAGGACGGCGAGCCTCAACTTCTAGCGAAAGTTTTTCATATTCCTCGGGATAAATATTTTGAAAAGATAAATCTTCAAGTTCGCTACGGAGTTTTCCCATCCCCAAACGATGGGCAATCGGAGCAAAAATATCAAGGGTTTCCTGCGAAATTCGCGCCCGTTTTTCGGGCTTGAGAAATTCCATCGTCCGCATATTGTGAAGACGATCCGCGAGTTTTATCAACACCACTCGCACATCCGTAATCATTGCCAAAACCATTTTGCGAACATTTTCGGCTTGTTGTTCTTCTTTGGAGAGATTGCTGATTTGAGCAATTTTGGTCAATCCATCCACTAAACATGTAATTTCATCGCCAAAATACGACCGCAAAGTATCGAAATCAACCAAAGTGTCTTCCACTACATCGTGAAGGAGTCCGGTGGAAACCGTAACTTCGTCCAGATCGCATATCTGCTAAAATATCTGCAACCGCCAGCGGATGAACGAGATACGGCTCGCCCGAAGCACGTTTTTGACCCCTATGATTGAGAGCAGAAAATAGATACGCACGACGAATTACATCCACATTTGATTGGGGATGATTTTGTTCGACCTTCTCAATAATATCTTCGATGCGAACCATATTTTAAATAGACAAAAGCGATACTCAAAATCTATCTTAATTGAGTATCGCTATTCTGATAAAGTAAATTTTGATGTTTTTACTTATTTCCTGCTGTATTTGCGTTTAGGTTTTCTCCGGCAGCAATTTTGGCTCGTGTTTCTTGCTCATCTTTGATGGCTTTCGTCACCTCGTTGAGTTCTTTAAACGTTTCTCGTGCGGCATCTGCTTCTTTTTTAAATTTATCCTTATCATCGTTTCTACCTTCCATTTCTGCCAAACGGCTTGACTGCATCAGCAGACTGGTGTGATATGACCTTGCCGATTCAAAAGGCTTCAGAGTATCGTTAAGAGCCTTTAACTCTTTATCAGTCATTGGCTTAATATTGATACTTTTGGCATTTTTCACCTGTTCTATATCTTTTTGAAGATCAAGTGCTTTAGCAATTAAATCGCTTCCTTTTTGGATACAACCTTTCAATTTTTCCAAATCTTCGGGGTTTGCCGGTTTAGAAAAAGTAAAAGTCGATTTGCCGTCTTTGGTAACGGTCTTTTTCACCGCCGGGTCTTCGGTAACCTCATTGGCACAAGTATTCTCTTTCGCCGCCAAAGAAGTATAGGCTTCGGCGCGTTGTTCATTTGGAATATTTGTGTTTTCAGTTCGATCTGTAACCCATTTCCGCCACTCATCCATCTTGCCTAAACTTTCATACAAATTTGCCACCGCTTTGAAAGAACTGTTATCTTTCGGATCAGATTGCAAAACCTTGATATATTCCCCAATCGCTTCCTCAGCTTTTTCTTTGAGGAGGCGGTTAGCCGCAAATTGTGAATGTAAAGTTCTGGCTAAGAAAAGCATCGCCGTCTTGTGTTCATCAGTACCGGGAGGCGCACGTTTAACCGCCAACCGAAATAATGCTTCCGCATCGTCAAACTTTCGGTTTTTAAATGCTTCCGCCCCGTCAACTACATTCTTTCTGGCAATAACCCTATTATAATAGGAACAGCTTGTCCCTGATAAAATTAGTAATCCCAATAATGCAAATATCCCTACTCTGAGAGACTCTCATGTTTTCGACTCCATTTTTACTAACAGTAACAGAATTCCGAGTGTCGGGAAATTCTGTTACTGTTGAATTATTCAGCTAAATCATCAATTTGTAATCCGATTGGTTGCGCTCCGGCAATCTTAGCTGCATCAATTACCTTAACCACATCACCATACTTTACTGATCTTGGTGCTTTAATAAAGATGGTTGTTTCAGGCTCATTTGTGCCAGGACGAAAAACTGAATTGTTTTCTCGTTCTTTGAAAATGCTTTGAAGTTTTGAAGTTAAAGCATCAGTACCATCCTTTTCTTTGACATTCCCCGTTTCTTCTTTGTTTAACCTGACAGCCCCAGTAGTTTTGTCAATTTCAACAACTAAGGTTAAAGGGTTTGGTTTCGGTTTAACATCGTCTAGTTCAGGCTTTGGTTCAGCCGGAACTTTTGCCTCAAAACGCGTCGGTTTCAATGGCGAAATAACCATAAAGATGATTAACAAAACCAATAAAACATCAATCAAAGGAGTAACGTTGATAAAAGGGACTGCTTCCTCCTTGGAAGCTCCCCCGCCTGACATTCCCATAGAAAATATCTCCTACTTAGCGCCCCTTCATTTAAACAGAGCTACTAATTTATTATTTTGCCTGCGGCTGACCGCCTTTCTTTTTATCTGCGACTAAACCAATTTTATCAATGTCTTGTTTGCGAATAATATTGATGGCTTCAACTACTGTGCCGTAGCTGACATCAACTCCGCTTTTAACATAGACAATTCGCTTTGCAGCGACTTTATCCTCCATAAGTTTTTTGATTTTGTCGCCCATCACTTCCTTTGAAAATCTTTCTTTTCCAATATAAAACTCATCATTATTTGGAATCGAAATCAAGACTGAAGTTTCTTTGGTAATATCAAGATCTTCAGTCGGACTATTCATGTCGCTAGGAAGTTTTACGGGAACCCCTTGTTGCAACAATGGCGTGACTACCATGAAGATGATTAACAACACCAACATAATATCAACCATTGGAGTAACATTTATTTCGGAGTTATATTCCTCATTTCTGTTGCCTCCCATTCCCATAGCTAATTCTCCTTATTGGCTGTCAAATCTTAGCCTTTTAGTTGTTTTGACTTTTGCTTAATGAAATAGTCAATCAATTCAGAAGCTGAATTTTCCATTTCAATCCCAAAACTGGAAACTTTATTGGTAAAATAGTTAAACAACCAAACCGCCGGAACAGCTACCGCGATACCAGCTGCCGTAGTAATCAAGGCTTCCGCAATAGCACCGCCAACTTCGCCGATACCGCCTGCTTCGTTTTGGCTAACCCAACGAATGCGCCGATAATACCAACCACCGTGCCGAAAAGACCAACGAATGGAGCGGTCGAACCAACCGTTGCGAGCCCTGAAAGACCGCGTTTTAATTCTGCGGTTTTAACCGCCATAGCCCGAGCGGTGGCACGTTTCGAGGCTTCCATTTCTTCAGCCCGAAATATCATTATTGCCTTGATGTGCGCTAAATTCTTTCAAGCCCGATGAAACAACCATCGCCAGATGCGAATTTTTATGTCTGTCGCTGATGTTAATGGCTTCATCCATATTGTTGTTTTTCAAGGCTTGCGCCACTTTCGGCGCATATTGACGTGATTCGGTTTTTGCTTTGTTATAGGTCAACCATCTTCAATACCGATGGCGATAATGTAGATTGACATTAAAAGCAAGATAATAATTACAGCCCATCCCGGATACGTCAATTCTTTCCATAATCCCATAAAAGGTGAAGTCGAGCTCTTTCACCAGAAAAAGCCTTAGAAAATTTGCCCCTAAAAGGCTACTTAAAAATGTCATTGTTTATCCTCCAAAGAAATCAAAAATTTTTAATGATTGCGTTGGTAGATTGCAGAATTCCTGCTTGAACTCTGCAATCTACCAATAAATTATTGAGCCGTAAAGTTATAGATAATTACGCCTGTAACTTTAACTTTTTGTCCCGAGAGCATCGTTGGACTAAATTTCGATGCCCGAGCCGCTGATTCTGCCGCTGATCGTAAGCAAAGCATGACCGCTGACAGCGACTGGCCGAAATTACATTGCCATTTTCGTCAATTGTCACTTGGACATTGACTGCGCCGCTTGCCCGAACTGCTTTTGCCGCAGGCGGATATGGCGGTCTTACCAAATTTACCGCTTTACCATTGACTACCCCGCCTGAAACAATTTTCGGAACAGGTGGCGGAGTTGCCACAGGTTTCGGAGTCGGAGTTTTGACCACCGGTGGCGGCTCTTCATCCCCGCCGTCAGTCGCGTGCAGGAGTTGCATTTTGAGTCCCAATCCCTTTGTTATTAGTATCAACAGCGTCCGCGATAACTTGCCTGTCGAGCGGATTATCTGCATTGTCATTGCTATCACCAACGATGGTTCTAACATCATGTCTGCGCGGCGGAATTTCAGTTCTTCGTTACTAATTTTATCAATTTCCTTCGGAGACTCATTCATATCCTGAATAATCTCTTTTCTGACGTCCGCATTTTGCCGACTTGCTAACTTTTTCGGTGTTTTTCTCTTCAGGCTGCAGGTGGCGGTTCTTCCTCAGCCACCGGAACCGGTGCTACCAGACTTGAAAGTTCCAAATCTCCATTTCCCCCTAGTCCGTTTGTAAATTTATCAAACAGACTATAAAAATCGCGCCAAAAAACACGGCGAAAACCAAGACGAGTGTAGTCAAAAGAAATCCGTTTCTTCTGCCATCGCCAATCCCGCCACTTCTCGATTCTACTAATTGGTCTAACATCTTTTTTATTTTCCTCCATTCGCCGGTGCCAATTCAGGTCTTCAGGATTATGAATTTTTATGATTGCCTTATTGATATAAACTAACTACCTTTTAATCGCCGATAATTTTTCAACGATTTGATCTTAATCAGGTCACATTACTTAATTTTAACTTTTTCATCTAAACGTACGGTAAAACAGACCTTTGCCAGCTTCACATACGAAATCCTTCCGAATTCATTATTATTCAATAATGAAAAAGGTTTAAGTATATACAAAGCTATTTAATTGACCAGCAACGTTTTGAAGTCTAAAATCTTACTTCACAAAAGTCAAGAAAAAAGTCATACATTTATCACAAATTTCTAATTTTTTAAGTAATATTATTTCTATAAAACTAAAAGGTTTGAAGTTGTCAAAACTTTTCAAAAATATCTTTTCGGCTTAAACCATGATGGAACGAAGCGAAATTATCGTGCGTCCGTTCTGCCTTTCTCTTTTACGCGTAACCGGACGGCGCGTACCGACGGCGCGAAGCAGAAGCGATTTTTTCGCTTTCGGAGTTGAATTCAGGCATGTTACATTTTCGCCTCGCCGAGTTTTCCTTGCCACCAAATCGCAATCGGGCTGGCAATCGCAATGGTCGAATAAGTTCCCGTAATCGAACCCCGACAAAAAGTGCAAGCGAAAACGCCCGCAAAACTTCTCCGCCGAAAAGAACCAATGCCAAAACCGAAAGAAAAACCAATCCGTTCGTAACAATTGTCCGCGACATCGTTTGATTGATTGATTCGTTGGTGATTGTACATAGAGCGATTTGGTACGATTAAAAGTCAGATTTTCGCGAATTCGGTCAAAAATAACAATCGAGTCATTCACCGAAAATCCGACCAGCGTTAAAAGTGCCGCCATCACCGTCAAATTGACTTCCCATTGAAAAACGGAAAAGAACGCCAGCGTTATCAAAACATCGTGGAAAACCGCGATAACCGCGCCTGCCGCATACGTCCAATCGTAGCGAAACGCGATGAACAGCAAAATTCCGATAATCCGAGCATAGTTGCCGCTAACCGCTCGATTACGGAGTTGCTGCGCCGGCGACAGGACCAACCGCATCTGTTCCAACTGATTTTATAAACTCGCATTCGGGCATCTTGGTCAAAGTCGTGTGGCGCCTTCGGCTTCTTTGCCGAAAGTGTCTAAGGCTTTTTTTACCACACAACGTCCGGCTTTGCTTGTTCTTGTCGGTATCGGTTTGACCTTCAGCCGCAGTTTCAAAAGTCGGAACTTTGATCAAAACTTCATCCATTTTATCCAGTCGAATCCTGAATCGTCGACTTCGGTAACTCCGGCATTCTGTAAAGCCCGTCGAATTTCATCAGCCGAAGGTTTTTCTTTAAATTTGGCAGTGACGACTGTTCCGCCTTTAAAATCAACCCCAAGATTGAACGAATCCGTTCCCTCGGTCATCGCATTTCATCGCACAATCGCCGAAATCAATCCGGCTAACATTATAAAGATGGAGACGCAGATAAATATCTTGCGTTTGCCCATCCAATCAACATTTATATTGCCTAAATAATTCAAACATTTCGTTTATCAAGCCTTGAGTCTTGAGTCTTGAGTCGTTAGTCGGGAAATCCTTGATTGACTTCAGACTCAACAACTAGACCTCAGACCTCTAACTAGATACTTAATTTCTCCATTTTCGGTCTTTTCGGTTCAGAAGCCACATAAAAATTGTGCGCGAAACAAAAACCGCCGAGAATAAATTAATCAACAAGCCCTAAAATGAACGTTACGGCAAACCCTCGAATCGCGACCCGAACCGATACATCCACAAAATAACCGACGAAAGAATCGTCGTGATATGCGTGTCAATAATTGTGATAAAAGCGCGGTCAAATCCTAAGCTCGATCGCTTTCGCGACGTCTTTTCCGGCGCGCAATTCTTCACGGATGCGCTCAAAAATCAGCACGTTTGAGTCAACCGCCATCCCGATTCCCAAAATCAATCCGGCAATGCCCGGCAGAGTCAAGGTCGATCAAGCCAAATCAACACGCGGCCATCGTCAGAAGCATATTCAAAAGCAAGGCAATCACCGCATTAACGCCCGCACCGCGATAATAAATGAGCATAAACAAAATGACGAAAACCAAGTCCGCCGAGCCGATGCCGCCACACCTGCGCGAATCGAATCTGCGCCCAAACTCGGTCCGACCGTTCGTTCTTCCTGATATTCAATCGGTGCCGGAAGTGCGCCCGATTTAAAGTCAAAGCCAAATCTTCGGCAGATCGTTTTGGTAAAATTGTCCGGCAATTTCGCCTTGAATCGAAAATTTGCCATTTGATGTAAGGCGCACTATTTCACTTCATCATTCAACACAACCGCCATATAATTGTCGATATTTTTACCCGTCCACTCGCCGAAAATCTTGCGCTCCGGCGGGTTTGAAAGAAAATGAAATTTGATAATCACTGTCGCTTCCCGTGCGAGAAACCGCCGACGCATCACGCAGTTCGCTCGCCATCAATAATTGCCGGACTTTCCAGCACCACCCAAGCCTTCGGTTGATTGGCTTGTGGGTCGGGTTTATCAGCGGCGTTGTCGTCCCGCTCCATATAAGGAAATATTTTACGATTTGAAGTTTCCTGACCACCGATGGAAGCTAGCGCGGCTTCTCTGGTTGGATAAGTCGTCATCGGACTCGGATTAGATGCTCCAACTACTTTCATCAGTTCGAGTTTGGCATCGCCCCGAATCAATTGTTTAACCCGTTCGGGATCATCCACACCCGGCATCTGCAACAAAATTTGTCCCGAATCTTCGGCTCCGACTTTTTGTAAAGTTGGCTCTTTGACTCCAAAGTTATTGATTCGGCTTTCGATAATCTTCAACGCCTGTTCAACGGCTTGCTTGCTCAATTCCTTTTGCATTTGAACCGGTAAAGACCAGTTAATCGAACTATCGGTTTTGCTTTCCGTCCAATTGCGTAAATCAACTTTTTTCTTGATTGCGTCAATTACTTCTTGCACTTTGGTTGAATCAGTAACATTTATCGTAATTGTAATTCTCTTTTTCAGCGATCGATTGAGCCTTCGGTCACCGGAAGTTGAGCTATCTTTGGCGGCATAGACGGCGGCATCTTTATTATTGACAGTCAAAGTCTTTAAATATTCATCCGTTTTAACCCGCATCACCAGATGCGAACCGCCTTTCAAATCCAAACCAAGATTGATATTGTTGGCTAAATTTTTCTTAATGCCTTCCCAAGTGAAATCATTTGACGTAAAAGATTCACGCGGTCCGAAAACCATATAAATTGCAATCAAAGTAATAACTAAAATAATTGCTGTTCTAATCCACAAACTACTGTTTTTCATCTGATTCAACTACTAATCTTTAATAGAATTATTGTCACTGATTATTTTTCAACTGATGGAACGCCAGCATCTTGCTGACAAACATCGTATAACGATGTCGCTGAGTTTAAGCAAAAGTCAATTTAAATTAAACTCGAAATGTTCGCGCTCTCGCGCTCAATGCCGGCAAGATGCACGGCGTTCCAATCAAAAACCTAATCAATTACGAATTATTTCTTTGCTTCATCCGCACGTTTGCCAACTACTGCGCTTTTTCCAACTTCTAAAAATGATTTTTCCGCGCTTTGAATAATAAAACTCGTCTCTCTGACTTCTTTGATTTTGCCGATAATCCCGCCATTGGTGACGACCTCATCACCCGCTTTTAATTGGGCAATCATATTTTTAGTTTCTTGCTGTTGTTTGCGCTGTGGCATAATCACAAGGAAATAAAAAATCCCGAAAATTAAGGCAAAAGGTAAAAGTGTCCAGATAAGACTACCACCCTCTTGAAAAAGTAAAAGAAACATATTCATTATTATTATTGCAGATAGAGAAAAGTTTAATAATATACTGTTGCAAACGGTTTATCAAACGCCCGATTGCCCATTTTCTCTTTCGCCTTCGCTAATTTTATTTAGAAAGTCTTTCCGAAATTGATTGAAATTACCAAGTTTGATAGCTTGCCTAACCTTTTTCATTGTGTCAAGGAAGAAAGCCAAATTATGATGAGAAATCAAGATTGCCGCCAACATTTCGCCCGATTGATACAGATGTCGCAGATAGCTACGCGAATATCTTCGGCAGACCGAACAAGGACATTCCAAGTCTAAAGGCTCAGTATCAGTGATAAATTTGGCGTTGCGAATGTTTAATTTGCCGTGCGAGGTGAACGCCCCGCCAGTTCGCCCGTTACGAGTTGGCATCACGCAATCAAACATATCTACGCCACGATAAACCGCTTCAACCAAATCTTCAGGCGTGCCGACTCCCATCAAATATCTCGGCGCGTCTTTCGGCATTTGCGGGGCGATATGTTCAATCACTTCATACATTACCGATTTTTCCTCGCCCACGCTTAAACCGCCAATCGCGTAACCGTCAAACCCAATTTCAACAGTTTTCTCCAAACTTTCGCGCCGTAAATCAAGATGTCCTGCGCCTTGGATGATGCCAAATAATGCCTGTCGTCCGGATAAAGAGTTGAGAGTTGGGAGTTGGGATTCGGGAGTAAATGAAACGTCTTTCCACTCCCGAATCTCTACTCCCGACTCAATAAATCCCGTATCCATCCCCGCGTCCTGCAATTCGTTAAATTTATCTTTTGAGCGTTGCGCCCAGCGAGCCGTCATCTCCAGACTCTTTTTAGTTTCAGCGTGTCCGGCATCGCCCTTTGGACATTCATCCAAAACCATCACGATTTCTGCGCCGAGCGTGGCTTGAATTTCCATCGAAATTTCGGGCGAGAGAAACTTTTTGCTTCCGTCAAGATGTGAACGAAATTCAACTCCTTCTTCATTTAACTTTCGTAAATCAGTGAGCGAAAAGACTTGGAAACCGCCGGAATCGGTTAAAAGTGAGCGATTCCAAGTGGAAAATTTATGCAGACCGCCGACAGCGCGGATGACTTCGGGAGTCGGACGAAGCCACAGATGATATGTATTTCCTAAAATAATTCGGGCATCGAGTTCGTTTTCGAGCCATTCATAACGGACACCTTTGACCGTGCCTTGCGTTCCAACAGGCATAAAAACAGGCGTTTCAATTACTGAACGCCTGGTGGTTAAAATTCCGCTTCTGGCTTCTCCTTCTTGGGCGAGGATTTGCCAACTAATTGGTTCCATTAGTTTCTTCTTTTGGTTTTTCTTTTGCGACCAACCAAAGCCCAAATTTGGCTTGAGCCAACAGCAACTTCGGAAATCACTTTGCCCTTTTCGTTGATTAAAACGGCGGAAGGCGTTCCGTTCATTCCGAGTTCTTTGGAAATTACGCCATCGTTGTCCAGCAAAATGGTTGAATCTAAACCCATATCTTTGTTCGTTTCCACATCGCCGGATGAAACGACCAACAAATTCGGCTCATCTTGACCTTTAGTTTTGTCCCAATCGCGGAGATCATCAAGCATTCGATTACACCAGCCGCAACCCGTACTCCAATAGGTAATAAGCGTTGATTTACCGATTAAATCTTTAGCAGTAATGGCTTTACCGGCAATATCTTCGACTCGAAAACTCAGGCAAAGATTGTCCAAGTTTGTCAGTTCCATTCTTTTCACTATCGGTGTAGAAAAACATTTCTGAGTCTGTTTCTTCACGAAGTTTTTCAAAGACTTTGCGAATCGCCGAATCACCAGCGGCAACGTGGCTCGCAATTCTGCCGTCAGGGCTAATCAAAATTACGGACGGAGTCCATTGTGATCCAAAACTTTCCGCCACTTCCCGATCTTCTTGCAAAAGAACCTGTTTAAAGGTGTTACCGCCGAGTTTGTCAGCGTTATCTTTCGCATTTCCGCTACTCATGAAAACAAAATTGATTTTTTCTTTAAACTCTTCTTGCCAGCCTTCGATTTCAGGTAAAAGCGCACCGCACGGATTACAGGTTGGGCTAACGAAGAAAAATAGGGTCGTTTTTAAAGGTTTAAGGACATCTTTCAATCCAACTTTTTTACCGTTCAAATCGGGTAACTCAAATTCAGGCGCAGGCGTTCCGATTGGTAATCCTTGCGTTGGATTAGCAACGTCTTCGCGTTCAACTTCTTTTGTGCCGTCGTGCGCCGTAAATTCAAGAATTTCGATGCGGCGCATAATTTGAACTTGTTGTTCGGAAATTTGTTTTAAAAAATAAACCACTGCGGCTAAAAGCCCGATAACTGCTATACCGATAATAATTTGCATATTGGAATCTGTTGAATTGTTA
This sequence comes from Pyrinomonadaceae bacterium, assembly GCA_963779235.1. GTDB lineage: Bacteria > Acidobacteriota > Blastocatellia > Pyrinomonadales > Pyrinomonadaceae > JAIBCC01. Next base: position 47,593 of record CAVZXI010000016.1, on the reverse strand, counting down.
AAATTAGAATCAAATAAATTTAAGCCTTGATTTTCTTTTCCCATCACAATTAAAGCAACGGCGGGAACGATAAAAATCACATTTCTGATGATGCTTTTCGGCGAAACAGGTTCACTGTGAACTTGCCCGAAGCAATGACAATCGGGCGCATTGCCTTGCTTCCATTGCCAAGTCATTCCGATAATAAAAATTGCCAAAAGAGCCGCCGCACCAATCGCGCCAAACCAAGAAGTCTGCACGAAAATCAGCGAAACTGCAATTGCGATTTCCAAGATTGGCAACAAAACGCCAAGAGGTCTGGCTAAACTCTCCGGCACGCCAAAACCTTGAACGGCTTTTTTTGAACCGCTTAAATCATAAAGTTTGGCGAACCCCGCAACACCAAAAATGGCTACCAGTAGAATTCTCAGAATAAAAAGTAAATTTTCCATCTCTTTATATTGATACCAAAAGATTACGAATTTTGTCTAATTTCCGCGAATGGTTTTCTTAACTTTTACCTTTTTACTTTTTACTTTTGCCTTTCGTCTTATGCCGTTCAACCAATTTTAGCGGAGTCGCAAAAAACTCAAACTCCTCGCGCAGACGATTTTCGACATAACGCAGATAGGAAAAATGTAATGTTGCTTTGGATTGTCCGCCGCCCGAAGTGAATAAAACAAACATCGGCGGACGCAATCCGGCTTGGGTAATATATTGAATATGAAGCCGTGCAAAACCGCCTTTGACGGGCGAAGGCGCATTTCCGCCTTTTGGTTGAGAAATATTTTCTTCAAAAAACTGATTGAGTTTTGAAGTTGGAATCCGTTTGTTTCGCGCTTCGTTTGCTTTGACGACCAACGGCAAAATCTTTTCAACCCGTTGACCGTATAAAGCTGAAATTGTGACCATCGGCGACCAATCCAAAAACTTCATATGTCGGCGAAATCGCGTTCAAATTCGTAAATAGTATTCGTTTCTTTGGCTTCGAGCGCATCCCATTTATTAACGACTAAAATAACCGAACAGCCCGATTCTACGGCATAACCTGCGATATTTGCGTCCAAATTGGTTACACCTTCAATCGCGTCAATAATCATAATTGCAACGTCGGCCCGTTCCAGAGCCTTTTTCGCCATAATGACCGAAAGTTTTTCCGCCATCTCGGTAGTTTTGCCTTTGCGCCGAATTCCAGCCGTATCAATCAAACGAAATTTTTGCCCGTTCACTTCGAGTTCGGTATCAATCGCATCACGAGTTGTTCCGGCAATCGGCGAAACAATGACACGCTCTTCGCCCAGTATTTTATTGAGCAAAGAGGATTTACCGACATTTGGACGACCAATGATGGCGAGTTTTATTTCATCGGAATTCTCTTCTTCGATTTCTTCTTCAAACTCTAAAACGGCAAAAACTTCGTCCAGTAAATCGCCAACCGAATTTCCGTGTTCAGCCGAAAGCGGAATTACGCCAAAACCAAATTGATAAAACTCGGCGGCTTCTTCTTCAATTTTGCGCGATTCGCATTTATTGGCGGCGATAAAAACCGGCTTGCCAATGTTTCGCAAAAAAACTCCGATTTCTTCATCGAGCGGAATTGCGCCTGCACGAGCGTCCAAAACCCAAATAATTGCTTGGGCTTGTTCGATCGCAAATGAGGCTTGTTTGAAAATATTAGCGGGAATAATCGCCTCATCATCAGGCACAATTCCGCCCGTGTCCACGAGTTCAAATTTTTTGGCTTTCCATTCAACCTCGCCGTAAATTCTATCGCGGGTAATGCCGGGTTCATCGCCGACGATAGATTTCCGCGAACCCGTCAAACGATTAAAAAGTGTAGATTTTCCGACATTCGGGCGACCTACAATCGCCACTAAAGGTAAAGACATAAACTTTAATATTACTTTGATAAATGATAACTGACAAACCTTAGTTTTCTACAAAACAGTTGACAATGAGTGATAGAATAGAATTTCCGCAAAAATAATTCTTCCACTACTGCGAATTCAAGAGGAAATTATGGACGCAACTAAATCTTTTGACCCAGCCAAAGCCGAAGCCTTTGCCAATCAAATGGTCGGTTTGTTGAATAATGCTTCGCTTTCTTTGATGATTAGCATCGGGCATCGAACCGGACTTTTCGATAAATTATCCAATCTTCCACCTTCGACCTCTGAGCAAATTGCCAACGCGACCAATTTGAATGAACGCTATGTCCGCGAATGGCTTGGGGCAATGGTGACGGGGCGAAGTATGGATTACAATCCAACCGACCAAACCTACAAACTCGCTCCCGAACACGCAGCATTTTTGACCCGCGGAGCAGGGGCGGACAATCTGGCAATGTTCACTCAATACATCGGTTTAATGGGCGGGGTGGAGGATAAAATTCTCGAATGTTTCCGCAATGGCGGCGGCGTTCCCTATTCCGAATATCCACGTTTTCAAGAGGTGATGTCGAACGCGAGGTACACCGCATCCTGCGTGCGCGCAAACCACTGCACACCGCCCACCAGCGTGCTGCATGGCTGCTGCGGTGCGTGTGCATGCAGCCCTTGGGGTGGCCGGTGGTGCCCGAGGTGTAGGGCATCACGCACAGATCGTCCGGCCGCCGCCGTCACCGCCCCGGGTCGCAGGTCCGCGCGCCAGCATGTCGGCCCACAGTGTGACGCCGTGGTCGGCGATGGCCTGCGCGGCGCCTTGGGCATGGCTGCCGCTGGACAAATCCGGGCGAGCGCGCAGCGAAGCAGGGGGCGCCCCGGGTTCTCCCGGGCGACGCTCGCGACCAGGTCGTACGCCTGGTCGTCATCGCCCCGGAGGCGCCGCAACTGGTGCAGCTGGAGAGCGTACACCGGTGCTGCGATCGTCGGCTCGGTGGATCGTCCGATCATCACGGCCGGTTTCGCCCGACGCCTCCGCCTCGTCGAACCGGCCTTCGTGCAGGGCGAGCATCGCGCGATTGGTGCTCGCAAACCACTGCTGGGAGGGCTGTCGGAGCTCCTCGCCTAGCGCTGACGTCGCGGACAGGCGCTCGCACGGGCCTCGTCCATAGCGCCCCCCTCGCCGAACACGAGCATCTCCGCGATCAGCGCCTCGAACTCGTGTTCCTTGGCCCCAATCAGCCGGGCCGTGCGGCCGAGCTCGCCCGCGATCGCCACCTCTCGTCCTCGTCGCCGATCCCATGCCGCGCGGCAGCATAGCCCCGCGAGTGCATACGCGAGGCAGGCCATGTCTCCCGTTTCGTCGCGGGATCTCGACGGCAGAGCTCTCCTGCCGCCACTCGACGGGCAGGATCGCGCTCGTCACGCAGCGCACCGGCGAGGCGTGCCAGCAGGCGGGCGCGGAGCGGTGTCGTGTCGTCGCCGACCCTCGAGAGCCTCTTCGAGAAGGGCGACGATCCAGTCGATCACCGGCTGCACGCGACCAGACGATTCGGCCGCTGTAGCCGAGCGCGGCCGCGCCGAGTCCCTCGGCTGACCCGGTCGATCGCCGCGCTGCTGCGGCGCGAAGAGGAACACGTCCCGGGCGCGGACCGGTCGCCGGCCCGGGTGAGGCTGTCGCCGAGGCGGAGCAAGAGTTTGCGCTCGAGCCCCGGATCCGGGGGCTTGTACGGACCCCGTTGCTCGATGCGCCGACTCCGTAGCCGTGCGGCCTCCTCGTGGGCGAGCAACTCGGAGGCCTGTGTCCGCGGCGCGGCGCGCGTCTCGATGACGACGTCCGGGGTCGACCGCGGGCAGGGCCTGGAAGGAGTGGTGGGCGAGCTCCGACAGATGGGGCGAGACGTCCGCCGCAACCATGACGATCGCTTCGACAGCCCGACGGTGGAGCTCGCGACGGCGTCCCTGCGACAGCGCAGTCGTAGAGCGTGTCGCGGATGAGCGCATGGCCGAAGCGCATCCGCCCCGGTTGATCCCACGATCTCGGTAACGACACGAACGGGCTCGGCCTCGTCGAGGAGCGCGACCAGGCCTCGGCCCGCCTCCGCGTCCGCCGATCCGGCTCGACGACGTCGAGCCGGAACTCCCGGCCCAGTCCCCCGAGGCGAGCGTCAGCAGCTTCACGGCGTCAAACACGACAGTCTCTGAGAGCCACCAGCCCGATCACCTCCCGCACCGACCCCGAGATCGCCGGCCGCCAGGTCACGATCCAACGGGGACGCCGAGAGACGGGTCGTCAGACAGCGAGGGAGGCGGACGATCTCTTCGACGAAGAGGGGGTTCCCTTCCGTCTCGGTTGCGATGGCGGCGACGAGACTCGCCGGTGCCTCGACGGGGGAGCTGTGCGCGACGAAGCGACGCGACCTCCGCTTCCCCCAGCCCGGTCAGCGAAATATTGCATGCTCGCCCGGCGGGCGACGTTCGACGAGCGCAGCAGCCGTCGGGTCGCCCGGTTCCGAAGATCGGGCGTAGCGGCACGCGGCGACGATCAGGAACGCGTGCGCTGCATGATCTCCGCCGCGACGAGCTCGAGCAGTAGGAGAGGACGACGCGTCCGCCGCGTGCACATCGTCCAGGACAACGAGCAGCGGATGCGCGGCGGCGACAGCAGACGGAGGAAAGCCGCGGTCGAGTCGAACAGGCGGAACCGCGCCCCTTCGGAGTAGAGTACGGCGAGGTTCAGGGATATCCGGGAACAGCTCGCGGAGCTCGGGTAGAAGGTGCGCGATGTCGGACGCGCTCCGGCCAAGCTGCTCGCGAAGGACGTAAAGGGACAGCCTCAGACCTATACGTGTACGACCGAAGCACCTGGACCCAGGGCCAGAAGGCGGGCGCGCCGCCCGCTTCCCAGCAGCTCCCCCACATGACGGGCATCCCGAGATTGGGCTGCCTTCGCCGCGAGCTCGTCGGCGAGCCGGCTCTTGCCAATGCCGGCCTCGCCCTCCGACCAGCGCGAGCCGGCCACGGCCGGAGCGGGCGTCGGAGAGCGCGTCCGTAGAGCAGGGCGGAGCTCGCGCGCTCTGCCGACGAAGACGCCGCGGCGCGGCGTCCGGTGTCGCGGACGTAGCCCGGTGTCGGCTCGTGTCCCTCGCTCGGTGCGACGGGGTCGAGCCGACGGGATCCTGGTTCAGGATCGCGCGCTCGAGATCCTGGGATGCCGGGCCCGGGCTCGAGACCGAGCTCATCGACGAACTGACAGGCGGGCTTCCGTGATAGGACGGCTGAGTGCGTTCGGCCTGGCCAGTCCGCAGCGGTAGAGCGCGAGCATGAGCTGCGCCCGGCTGCGCTCCCGCAGCGGATTCCGTCGAGACGGCCCGCTCGAGCTCGGCAACGACCTCTGCGTGACCGACGGGGGCGAGCCGCACGTCCCCGAGCTCCTCCTCCAGCGGCGGAGACGACAGGCTTCTCGAGGCGGGCGTCCGAGCGCCGACGAGCGAAGTCGTAAGGTGGGCGGAGGTCGGCCAGCGGAGGGCGGCGTTCAGAGTGCGAGCGCCTCCTCCAAGGTTTAGAGCTGCCTGAAACGGGCGTCGTCGGCCGCGAGAACCCCGGCGCCCGACCCTCGAGCCTCTCCACGAAAGTTGTCGACGTCGACTTCGCCGACGTCAACCTCGAGCACGTAGCCGCCCCCACGCGTAGGAGCCGGTCGCCCGACCCAGCCTTGCGGAGGCGCGAGAACGTGGACCTGGAGCGACTTCGCCGCGGTGGACGAGCAGGATCGCGAGCAACGCGCGCTGACGCGCGCCCCCGAGGTCGAGCGAGCGGCCGTCGACTTCGACCGCGAGAGGGCCCAGCATCCGAAAGGTCATCGATCCCAGGCAACCGTTCTTAACCGACCCTTAGGCAATCCGCAACCAACCCCCGCCAAGGTGGTCGCAGCAGTCGATCGCACGGGGCGATCGGAGCGAAGGAGGAAACGATGGGTACGGCGGACACGACACCTGACCCTCACGATGATCACGACTCTCGCAGCGCTCGTCGTGGCGGGAGCCGCTCTCGCCAAGTGCATCCGATCGCGGGCTGACCAGCGTCGGTGCGATTGCGACGTCGGCTCAGGCGCCGGACGCATTCGAGCGCGCGGCGATCCGTGCCACGGCGACTCAGGCGCCGGCGGGCTCGGTGCTCTCAGCTCCCGCAAAGACCGGCTTCCAATGGGGCGATGCCTCCCTCGGCGCCGGGGCCGTCCTCAGCCGGCATGGTGCTCGTCGCCGGACTGGTCGGACTCACGATCCTCGCCGTCGCGGTGGCCCCGTGTCCGCGTAGGGCGGCGCTCGGCCGGTGCAAGGTGACGTCAGGCGGCGGGCCGACCGGCCCGCCGTCTCATGATGTCGCTGCACCCGGGGTCAAGTGGGGCGCACGAGACCCGCAACGACCCCCGGAAGAGCAACACCGTCGCGACGAGCCCGAGCGTGAGCGTGGTCAGCCCGGAAGGGATTCCCAGCGATGCTGAGGCAAGGACGACCGCCGCGAGCGCACCCGCTGCAGCGGTCTCGACGATGATCCGAACCACGAGGCGTCGCACGAGCCTGCGCTCGATGCCAGCGAGCGGTGCGAGGTGCCCCGCGGTCGCCGCGCACTCGGCAACGAGCAGCAGCAACGCAGCGCACAGAAAGCAACCCCGACGTTGCCGACATCGCCGTGTTCGGACGCGACGAGGGCCGAGCCCGCGAGCAACGCGATCGCCCAAGGGAGCAGCCGTGCCACACCCCCTCTCGGGAGCACCGAGTCCCGCCAGGCCGACGACGGCCCAGAACCGCTCGTCGTCCCGCATCGACCCCGTTGCCCAGGAGCGGGGAGAGCACGACGGTACCTGCCGCGACGACCGCGACCGCGATCAGCGCGAGACGGAAACGTGCCGCACGCGACGTCTGAATCCGGCTGTTGCAGGCGCGCGGCGATCGGGTGATTGCCGCCTGTATGGGGCGCGGCGCCGACCTCGAAGGGGTCGATGTCATCGGCGGCATTGATGTCACCTCGGACGGTGTGGTCCGGAACTGGCCGGCTCGTTAAAGGCATGGCAGCTGCGCCTCGACTGGCTGGTGCATGTGGCCGGCGTGCTCGGTCTCGACGAGTTCGGCAAGATCGACTACGACGACATGCGCCGCCAGTTCGAAATCAACACGCTCGGGGCCTTGCGGGTGGCCGAGGCTTGTGCGCCGTTTCTCGCGCAAGGCTTAAGCTCGGCATTGTCACCAGCGGCGTTGGATGGACTGGCGAGAACGGTTCGGGCGGCATCTACGCCTATCGGGTCTCGAAGGCCGGCGCCGACATGGTGGCGCTGAACCTGCACCATGAGTTGAGCAAGCGCGGTATCGCGGTGCTCGCCTTGCACCCCGGCATGGTGGCCACCGATCTGACCAAGGATTATCCGGGCGATTTTAATCTACATCCAGCCGGCCGAGGCCGCTCGCGGACTGATCGCGCGCATGGATGAACTCGATCTCTCAAGCTCAGGCCGTTCCGTCACGCCAACGGTGAGAAGCTGCCCGGTGATTCACCCGTTGTAGTCCAAACCCCGCCGCTAAGAAAGAAGGAGACACCACAATGATCACGTTTATCAGTACCTTCCCGCTTGGACCGTTCCGTGCATCAGCCCCTACGTCACCAAGGTGGCGTACTACATGACCATGACCGGTCAGAAATACGAAATGAAGCCGCAGGATCTGACGCGTCTGATCGCGACACGCCGGCCGGTAAACTGCCGTGCATCACCGACAGCGACGGCACCACCGTCAACGACTCGACGCACATTATCGAATATCTGAAGGGTAAATACGGCGATTCGCTCGACGAGGGCGCCAACGCCGCCGACCGCGCGGTGATGACGGCGTTTATTCGCATGATCGACGAGCACACCTACTGGGTGACGGTGATCCAGCCGCGCTGGCGCGAAACCGCGAACTGGGAAAAGTATCTGCGCATCATCGCCGGAACCGACGATGTGCCGGCCGGCCTGCGCGCGTTCGGCGACGACTTCAGGTTTCGCATTCTCAACGAGTTCATGAATGGCGGCTGGGGCCGCATGCCGGGCGACGTGATCTATCGGCGTGCGCGCGCCGACATCGACGCGTTGTCCGGCTACCTCGGCGACAAGGCGTTCTTCATGGGCGACAAGCCGCGCTCGATCGACGCCTCGGTGCTGTCGATTCTGCGGCACATCATCGACACCCCGTTCACCTTTGACACCAAGGACTATGGCGCGTCGAAGAAGAACTTGGTGGCTTACATGGGACGCATGAAGAATCGCTTCGGCATCTGAGTCGTAGTCATATCTGAGTCGTTGCCGCGTCTGCGATCGACGCTTCGTTTGAGCCACCAAGGGCGCCGGAGAGATCATCATGAATCTAACAGTCACTGAATTGCTGTCGCCTCGAGCTCGGCAGGTCGATGCATGGGCGTCGTTCGACGTGATCGATCCGGCCACCGGCACCGCTTTTGCGCGCATTCCGGAGTGCACGCGCGAGCAGCTCGACGAAGCGGTGGCGAGCGCGCAATGCGCATTCGCCAGCTGGGGCGCCAAGCCCGATGCTGAGCGCAGGCGCCTGGTCAACGATTTCATCGAACGGGTGGCGGCCGACGCCGAAACGCTAGCGCCGCTGATCACCCGCGAGCAGGGCAAGCCGCTGGCCAAGGCAAAAAGCGAAATCAACTCGGCCTTGTTTTTTTCGCGCGGTTATGCGGCCGTCGAGTTAAAGCCCGAGGTGTTGCGCGACACGCCGCAGCAGTTCGTCGAGGTGCGCCGCCGGCCGCTGGGCGTGGTCGGCGCGATCACCGCCTGGAACTACCCGGTGCTGCTGGCAATGTTCAAGATCGTGCCGGCGGTACTGGCCGGCAACACTCTCGTGCTCAAACCCTCGCCGAACACGCCTGTGGCCGACCGTTCGGTTAGGCGAACTGGCGCAGCAGGTCTTTCCGCCGGGGTGGTCAATATCGTCTGCGGCGGTAACGAGTTGGGCGGCTGGATGACCGCCCACCCGGGAATCCGCAAAGTAGCCTTTACCGGCTCGGGCCCAACCGGCAAGCGGATCATGGCGAACGCCGCCGGCAACCTGAAGCGGCTCACGCTCGAGCTCGGTGGCAACGATGCCGGCATCGTGCTCGACGATGTCGATCCGGCGAAAATTGCCGCTGATCTTTTCTGGGCCAAGTTCTCGAACTGCGGCCAGGTCTGCGCGGCGCTCAAACGCATGTATGTTCACCGCAGCGTGTATGCGGCGGTCTGCGACGAGTTGGTCAAGTTTGCGAAGACCGTGAAAATCGGCCCGGGTACTCAGGAGGGCGTCGACATTGGTCCGATCCAGAACCGTATGCAGTACGAGCTGGTTCGCAGCATGGTCGCCGAAGCGGGGCCGCCGGCGCCAAAGTGCTTTACCAAAGCCCAGTGCCCGATGGACCGGGCTTGTTCCTGCCGATCACAATCCTGACCAACGTCACCCCGGCCATGCGGGTGGTCAGCCAGGAAGTGTTCGGCCCGGTGCTGACGATCACGCCGTTCGACGACGAAGCTCAAGCGCTGGCCTGGGCCAATGACTCCGAATACGGACTGGGCGGCTCAGTCTGGAGCAGCAACAGCGACCGCGCTGCGGCGCTGGCCGCGCAGCTCGATGCCGGCGGCGCCTGGGTCAATCAGCACCCGGCGATGGGGCCGGAGATTCCGTTTGGTGGCGTCAAAGGTTCCGGCATCGGCGTCGAGATCGGCCGGCTCGGGCTGGAGGAGTACACCTCGGTTCAAGTGCTCAACATCAAGCGGGCGGCGTAGGAGCCGCTTCGTTGGCTCGGCGTTCTCAACTAAGAAAACGCCGCCGATATCTCCCCAATCACGCCGAAGTCGACCTTGAGTTTGGCGCCTGCGGGCACCGGAATCGGCGTCACGCAGGTTCCAGTCGTGACCACCTGACCGGCGCGCAGCGTCACACCCAGTTGCGACAACTCATTGGCCAGCCAGGTCAGCGCAATGCACGGATCACCGAGCACGTTGTGCCCGGTGCCGTGGTGATGCTGCGGCGCGCCGCCAGCCGCGGCACTCAAGCTGCCGGTGACAGCCACGGTCGACAAATCCATCGCCCGCCAGTTGCTGGCGGTCGCGGCCCCCAGCATGAATTGTGATGCACAGGCGCAGTCGGCGATCAATTGCGCTTCGCCTGCCTTGTCGGCGTGAGTGAATCGCGAATCCGGAATCTCAATCGCCGGGTGCAGGCTGTTGACCGCCGCCATCACTTCAGCGCGGGTGTAGGCGCTGGCACGCGGCGCCAGATCGCGGCCGATCGTGAAGGCGAATTCGCATTCGGCCAGGCGCATCCGGTTGCCGCGCAGGTCGACCTGTGCGCCAGCGGGCACAACCCATTCGGCCAGCAGCCGTCCGGCCATGGGGCCGGCGACGCCGATGTGGCGCTGACCCGCCGCGCTGGTCGCGGCGATCTTCCAGCCGTAGAGTGCGCGGCTGGAGCGCGCTTCCACCAACGATTGAACGGCGTAGCCCTCGGCGCGGGTCATCGGCCGGCATTGCTCGGGCAGGTTGTCCATCACGCTGCGGCTCTGCCAGGCCTGCCAGAGCAGATCACTGGCCGAGGCTTGGCGTTTTGTGGTGTCGGGTTCATCGCTGACATCATGCGCTCCTTAGCTGCCCGCTCCGACCCGCTCGAACACCGCCGCCAACCCCTGGCCACCGCCAATACACATGGTCTCCAGCGCATAGCGCCCGTTGCGCCGCTGCAGCTCGCGCAGCATGGTGGCCAGAATCCGAACCCCGGTGGCGCCGACCGGATGGCCCAGCGAAATGCCCGAGCCGTTGACGTTCAAGCGCGCGTAGTCGCCCGCTTCGAATTTCAGCGCTCCTGTGCACGCCAGCACCTGCGCGGCAAACGCCTCGTTGAGTTCGATGAGGTCCATGTTTTTTAACTCAATTCGGCGCGCGCCAGCACCTTGTTCACGGCGGGCACCGGGCCAAAGCCCATGCGCTCGGGGCTACACCCGACACGGCCCAGGTCACCAGTCGGGCCAGCGGACGCAAACCGAGCGCCGCGGCTTTCTCCGGCGTGGTCACAATGCAGGCGGCTGCGCCGTCGTTCTGACCGCTGGCGTTGCCGGCGGTCACGGTCGACTCGGGGTCGATGCCTAAGCGCACTGCTTTTAATGCCGCCAGGTTTTCCATGGTTGCGTCGGCCCGAATATGCTCATCGGTCGATACCATCTGCACGCCGCCGCGCCCCTTGACCGCGACCGGCACAATTTCGTCGGCGTAGCGGCCTTCCTTCTGCGCGGCCACCGCGTTCCTGTGCGAGCGCAGCGCCAACTCGTCTTGCGCTTGGCGGCTGATGCCAAATTCGCGGCGCAGATTTTCGGCGGTCTCGAGCATGCCGCCGGCGACCGGGTGGTGATGTCCGCCCGAGGTGATGCGGCCGCGCGCGATCCGGCACCAGGTCGGCGTCGAGTCGCCCTTGACGCCAAAGCGCGCGCCCATCACATAGTGCTCGGCCTGACTCATGCTGTCGACGCCACCGGCGATGACAAGATCGGCCGCACCGGTTTGCACCCGCATCGCGGCGTCGATCACGGCCTGCAAGCCGGAGCCACAACGGCGGTCGATCTGGACGCCCGGCACGGTTATGCCCAGGTTCGCATCAAGCGCGGCCACGCGTGCAATTGCCGGCGCTTCGCCGTTCGGATAACACTGACCGAAAATCACATCGTCGATATCAGCGGCGGTGACGCCGGTGCGCTTGACCAGCTCGCGCAGCACGGTCTCGGCCAGCTCGACCGGCGCTTTGTCTTTGAAAACACCGCCGTATTTTCCGACCGGGGTGCGTAAGGGTTCACAGATGACGGCTTGTTTCATGAGTTCAGTTCCTGATCGTGTGTTGGCTCACCCCAACGTTGAAACACATTGACTTCAATATCGAAAAGATCGAGCACCCGGCCCACTGAGTGGTCAACGATCGCCTCGACGCTTTTCGGCTTCGAGTAGAACGCCGGCACCGGCGGCGCGACAATCGCACCCATCTTGGCCAGCTGCGTCATCGTGCGTAAGTGACCCAGGTGCAGCGGCGTCTCGCGCACCATCAGCACCAAACGGCGCCGATCTTTGAGCACCACGTCGGCGGCACGGGTCAGCAGACTCGTGGTTACACCGGTGGCGATCTCCGACATACTGCGGATTGAACACGGCGCCACCACCATGCCGAGCGTGCGAAACGAGCCCGACGAAATCGCGGCGGCGATGTCGTGACTCGCGTAGGCATGGGTTGCGAGCGCTTTGATTTCGCGCACGCTTAGATCTAGCTCGTGCGCAATCGTGACCTCGGCCGACTTTGAAATCACCAGGTGAGTTTCGACGCCCGAATCGCGCAGCAGCTGCAGAATTCGCACGCCGTAGATTGCGCCGGACGCGCCGGAGATGCCCACGACGAGGCGGCGCGGCGCGGGAGCGATCGGATCGACCTTGGGGGGTCGCGTTGTTGTTTTTGAAGTGTTTTTCACGGTAGCTAGGCTACCATGAACCCTTTGTTTCGACGCAGTTTGCTCACTGGCTTTCCGAGGTTGGTCATGCGTAAAGATTCCGAACATCCGCTGCCCGCCGCGAGCGCGCTGCGCTGGGTGGTTTTTGACTGGGGCGGCACTCTGATGTCCGAACAAGGCGGACCGCAGGACTTGCCTATGGCGCGCTGGCCGCAAGTATCGGCGCTGCCGGACGCGCACGCCGTGCTGGCGCGTATTGCCGGACACTGCTCGATTGCGGTTGCGACCAATGCCTCGGTTTCGAAACGCGCCGACGTTGAAGCCGCTCTGGCGCGGGTCGATCTGCTGCGCTTTGTCTCACGGATCTTCTGTTTCACCGAAATAGGCTTTCGCAAGAGCCAGCCGCAGTTTTGGGACCATGTGCTGCGTGAGCTGACCGTGAGTCGTGAGGAAGTTGTAATGATCGGTGACACCTTTGAGCAGGATGTGCTGGGTCCCGCGAGCTACGGTATTGCGGCAGTTTGGTTGCAGGCTTTCGATGCGGCGCCGCCCGCGGTATCGACTTCGGATTCGATTTCGTATTCTGTGATTTCGAGACTAGCCGAGATGCCTGCCTTGCTCGGACTCCCAGAGGAATGACCTATCGACTGAAGAGGCGCCGATGAACCCACCCACCACCCGAACCGAAGCCGACAGCTTCGGACCGATCGAAGTGCCGATCGACGCGCTCTGGGGCGCACAAACCGCGCGCAGTCTGAAGTTTTTTGCGATCGGCGAGCAGCGCATGCCCGCCGCCTTGATTCAAGCGATTGCCTGGGTTAAGTGGGCTGCCGCGCGGGTCAACCGCGAGCTCGGCTTGCTAGATGAGTCGAAGGCGTTTGCGATCGAACGCGCCGCGATTCGCGTAGCCGAAGGCGAGTTCGCGCAAGAGTTTCCGCTGTCGGTCTGGCAGACCGGCTCGGGGACGCAGAGTCACATGAACGTCAACGAGGTGCTGGCTCGGCTGGCCTCCAATGAATTGAGCGCGGCGAACGAACCGGCAGGTTCGGCGTCGGTCTTGGTGCATCCGAACGACGACGTCAATCTCGGCCAGTCTTCAAACGATGTGTTTCCGACCGCGATGCATGTCGCGGTCGCACTGCAAACTGGGCAAGTCTTGCGCCCGCCTTGCAAGAGCTGCGCGCCGCGCTGGCCGCGATTGCACTGGCTCATGCGCAAACCATCAAGCCTGGCCGCACCCATCTGCAAGACGCGACGCCGGTGACGCTCGGTCAGGAGTTCGGCGGCTACGAGGCGCAATTGTCGATTTGCGAAGCGGCGCTCGAGCATTCGTTGCAAGCCGTCTATTCGCTGGCGATCAGCGGCACTGCCGTCGGCACCGGCCTGAACACGCACCCTGAATTTGGCAAACGGGTCGCGATCGCCTTGAGCGCGCGCCTGGAAACACCCTTCGTCGTGGCGCCGAATCTGTTCGCCGCCATGGCCGGTCACGAACCTCTGGTCGGGTTTCATGGCGCCTTAAAAATGCTGGCGATTGCGCTGACCAAGATCGGCAATGACATTCGATTGATGGGCAGCGGGCCGCGCACCGGTTTCGGCGAATTGCGGCTGCCCGAGAACGAACCGGGCAGCTCGATCATGCCAGGCAAAGTGAACCCGACCCAGGTCGAGGCGCTGACCATGGTGTGCGCCCAGGTGATGGGCCACGACACGGCAATCGGTTTTGCGGCCAGCCAGGGGCATTTCGAGCTGAACGTCTACAAGCCGCTGATCATCTTCGACACGCTCGACAGCGTTCGGCTGCTCAGTGACGCGATGCGCAGCTTCGCACGCCACTGCGTGAGCGGCATTCAAGTCAACGAGGCGCTGCTGCTGTTGTCGATGCAGCGCTCGCTGATGCTCGTGACCGCCCTGACGCCGCACATTGGCTACGCGCGCGCCGCCAAGATCGCCAAACATGCGCATGAGCACAACAGCGGCTTGCGCGAGGCGGCGCTGGCGCTCGGTGAAGTCAGTGGCGAGGATTTTGACCGATGGGTCGATCCGCGCACAATGCTTGGACCGGATCAACCGAGGTTTTCGACATGAACATGCACGACATCCCCTTCGGCACCACCGACTGGGAAACCATACCCCGCAGCGAACATGCGGGCGAGACCGGTAAAGCCTTTTGGCGCACCCAGCAGTTCGGCGCGATCCGCGTGCGCCGCGTCGAGTACACACCGGGCTACCTCGCCGATCATTGGTGCGAGAAGGGGCATATCTTGATGTGCCTGGAGGGCGAGCTGCACACCGAGCTGAAGGACGGCCGGGTGTTTGTGCTCAAACCGGGGATGAGCTACCAGGTGGCCGACGGCGCCGAGCCGCATCGGTCGTACACCGCTGGCGGCGCGTCTTTGTTTATTGTCGATTGACGCTGACGGATTGCTGCGCCAGCACCTTCGAAGCAGCGATGATCGTCTTTGCCATCGCGGCGGCGGTCGGCGACAAGGGAATTCGCTCACGCGTAAAAAGACCGACATTGAGCTGAAACGTGCCGCCGGGGATCTTTATCTCTACAGCAGCAGACTGGCATCGACTCGCTGCACGTCCCCTACAACCAGTTTCCGCAGGCAATCACCGATTTGATCAGCGGGCAGAATCAGTTTATGTTCGTTGCGACGCCGACCGTCATTGAGGAGTACGGGGCGCGTCGCCGATTGTCAGCGTTTGTGTTGAAATCGAGGTCTGTGCCCTGCCTCCGAAACCCAATTGCCGGACCAACCGCCATGGCGACCACTTCGAGCGCTTTAAATCTGGCCGCGGCGGATCAACACGCCGACGCCGACCGCGCGATCCGCGACATGGCCACTGGCCTGAAATCGCGCCAGTTCGACACCTTGCAAGCGCTCGAATACTCGGCGCGCATCATGGCGTTTCAGGGCCACGAGTCCGGCCTGGCCGGCCAGATCACCGCACGCACCGAGGAACCCGGCCGCTATTGGACCTTGCGCCTCGGCTTAGGATTCGAGGAAGCGACCGCCAACGGTTTCATCGTGGTAGATGACGACAACCGGTGCGTGCGCGGCCAGGGCATGGCCAATCCGGCCACACGCTTTCACTTGTGGGTTTATCGCGCCCGGCCCGATCTTCAATGCATCGTGCACACGCACCCGCCTTACATCAGCGCGCTGGCGGCGCTCGGCGCACCCTTGGTGATTGCGCACATGGACGCGACGCCGTTCTTCGAGGACGTCGCGCACTTGGCGCAGTGGCCGGGTGTGCCGGTCGGCGACTCGGAGGGCGAGATCATCGCCGCCGCCCTGGGCCAAGACAAACACGCGCTGATGATGAGTCACCACGGCATGCTGACCGCCGGCTCAACCGTGGCCGAGGCGACCTACCTCGCGGTCTACATGGAGCGCGCCGCGCGCATGCAACTGCGCGCGATGTCGGCCGGCACGATGAAACCAGTCGAGGCGCATCTGGCCGGTCCGGCGAAGGCGCTGATGCGCAGCGCCAGTATTGTCGATGCCAGTTTTGATTATTGGGCGCGGCAAGTCGATCGGGCGGCGCGATAACTGATGAACAGCACGCCACAACTTGAACACTTTCGCCTGCTTGCCCGCTACAACGAGTGGATGAACGGCAAGGTCTACGCGGCCGCCAGCGATTTGTCGACGGAGGAACTGGCGCTCGATCGCAAGGCCTTCTTCGGTTCGATTATCGGCACTTTGAATCACTTGGTGGTGGCCGACACGATCTGGCTCAAGCGCTTCGCGAGGCACCCGTCGGCGCCGGTGTCGCTGGAGATCATTCGACAGCAGCCGGCGCCCACCGCGTTGAATCAAATTCTGTTCGACGATCTGGCCGAGCTGCGCGCTCATCGACAGCTGATCGACTGGGCGATTCTCGCCTGGACTGACGAGATGAAGCCGGCCGATCTGAATGTTCCCTTGGACTACACTAACACCAAGGGCGTGTCCTTTCGGCGCGACTACGCCAGTCTCCTGGTTCATTACTTTAACCATCAGACGCATCATCGCGGCCAAGCCAGCACCTTGCTGTTCCAAGCCGGGCAAGACATCGGTGAGACCGACTTGCTCGCCTTGATTCCGAAACTGGAACAATAGAGAAACCATGACCATTTACCTGATTCGACACGGCGAGACCGCCTTGAACGCGGCGCGCGTTGTGCAGCCGGCGAACACGCCCCTGAGCGATCGCGGTCTGCGTCAGGCGCAAGAGCTGGCTAAACGCTTGGGCTCGGTCGGACTCGCGGGCATTTTCTGCAGTGACCTCGAGCGTGCTGTGCAAACGGCGGATCCAATCAGTGCGGCGACCGGCCTCACGATTCAATACAGCGATGTGCTACAGGAGCGCAACTTCGGCGACCTGCGCGGCCGGCCTTACGACAGCCTGGGGTTTGATCCGATCGCTGCCCCCGATGCGCCACCCAACGGCGAATCGACCGAGACGTTTGTGCAACGCGTGGCGCGTGCATTCTCCGACATCCTGGCCAGACACGCTGTTACCGGCGGCAGTCTGGCAGTGGTCACACACGGGCTGGTGGTGCGCACGATTCTCGAGCGGCATGTGGCGCTGCCCGCCGGCGGCGGTGCGCCCGAACGGCTCGGCAACACCTCGATCAGCATCATCGATGCGCGGCCGCCGTATGCGGTGCGGTTGATGAACTGCACGCAACATTTGGAAGGCGCGCTGATGGACGACGGCCGCGGCTTGGCTGGAGTCTAGCCGGCGGTATTTGGCGTAGCGAGGCCGCCCTCAGCCGGCGCAGTCGACGCCTGGGGCTTGCTGGCACTGAAGCGGCCAGGCGTCGATTTACTCCGGTGTGATGTTCGCGTCCTTGACCCACTTGGCCCAGCGCTTGATCTCGGCGTCAATCGTCTTGGCCAAGGTCTCACTGTCTTGCGGTTCGATGTCAATGCCGGCCAGGGCGAGCTTTTCTTTGACCTCGGGTTTGGCCAGGACGGTCAACGTCGCTTTGGTGAGCGTCTGCTGCGCATCCTTTGGAATATTGGCAGGCGCCATCAAACCAAACCAGGCAACCACTTCATAATCAGGCACGCCAGCCTCGGCGATCGTTGGCACCTCGGGCGCGCGGCTGGCGCGCTTCGAAGTGGTCACGCCCAGACCCTTGAGCTTGCCGCCCTTGATCTGCGACACCGCATTGCCGACATCGGCGAACGCGAACTGAATCGTGCCGCCGAGCAGATCGGTCAGCGCCGGCGGAATGCCCTTGTAGGCAACCCCCTGTGCTTGCAGACCGGCCATCTGGATCAGCAAAGCACCCGACACCAATGAACCGGCCGAGCCGTGGCCATAACTGAGCTTGTTCGGATTGGCCTTGGCGTGGGCGATGAACTCCTTGAGATCCTTGGCCGGAAAGTCGGGCTGCACCATTAAGATAAAACCGGTGATGCCGAGCTTGGCGATCGGGGTGAAGTCCTTGACCGGATCGTAGCTCAGCTTCTTGTACAGGCTCACATTGGCGGCCTGCGTGGTGTTGGTGGTGACCAGAATCGTGTACGGGTCGCCCGCAGCCTGCTTGACCGCTTCGGCGCCCAGAATGCCGTTGGCGCCGGGCTTGTTCTCAACCGCGATCGGCTGCTTGAGTTCTTCGCTGAGTGCTTGCGCCACGATGCGCGCGGCGTTGTCGGTGGCGCTGCCGGCCGGGAACGGCACGACAAATTTCAGCGGCTTGTTCGGGAACCCTTGCGCGATGGCCGGTGTCAGGCCGGTCAGCACCAGCGCGGCGCCGGCCAACACGATTGCGCTCGCCGCGCGCCGCAGATGCTTGGTTGCCGATAGCTTTGTCAGATTCATATGCATAGTGATACTCATTGACCAGAATGGACCGATTATAGAGAGGCTGAGTCATTTAGACTTAAGGGCAATCCGCTGGACATCTGTCGAGTTAAATTTCACTGTGAAAATCACACCGAGTCAATCACACCGAGGAGTCGCCATGACCGAACGCATCCGCTACACCATCGACCGACGGCGTCGCCGACGTCCGCCTGTGCGCGCCCCGACAAGATGAACGCGCTCGACGAGGCGATGTTCACGGCGCTGGTCGACACCGGCGAGCGGCTGATGCAAGGAGCCGGGCTTGCGCGCCGTGGTGTTGTCGGGCGAAGGCCGGGCGTTTTGCGCCGGCCTCGACATGGGCCGCTTTGCAAGGCATGGCCGACGCAAGGCCGGCCCGAAGCCGAACAACGGAATGCGCTTGGCCGCGCACCCACGGCATTGCCAACCGTGCGCAGCATGCCGTGATGGTCTGGCGGCAGATTGCCGGTGCCGGTGATCGCCGCGGTGCACGGCGTCGCGCTTGGGCGGCGGCTTTCAAGTGGCGCTGGGCGCCGACATTCGCTAGTGACCGCCGACTGCAAAATGGCGGTGCTGGAAATCAAATGGGGCCTGGTGCCCGACATGGCCGGCGTGCTGCTGATGCGCAACCTGGCGCGCGCCGATGTGATCCGCGAACTCACCTACACCGGCCGCATCTTCAGCGGCACCGAGGCGGTGGCGATGGGCTTTGCGACCCGCGTCTGCGCCGACCCGTATTCGGAGGCGATGGCCATGGCGCGCGAGATCGCCAACCGCAATCCGCAGGCGATTCGCGCCGACAAGCGGCTGCTCAAGCTGGCCGAGACCGGCACCCCGCTGGAGATCCTGCAAGCGGAGTCCGACGAGCAGGTGCTGGTCATGGGCACGCCGAATCAGGTCGAGGCGGTCAAGGCGGGCCTGGAAAAACGCGCGGCGAAATACGTCGATTAATTTTTTCCGCCCACGCGATCGTGGGCGGCGCGCGCAAACTTACGGATGGGGCCCCCAAGGCGCGGGCAGCAGCAATTTGACTTCCTGCGTCATGACCAAGGGCCGAAACTTTGCCGCGAAGCCTTCGATGAAGTCTTTGTAGGCAAACAGCTTCGACCAATGGGCGCGGCGGTCGGCGTCGTCGTCGAACTTCCACATGTGCACAAGCTGGTGAAGCTGACCCACATCGCTTTGGAAGTAGCCGACCAGCTTTTTGTCGAAACCGCCCTTCTGCAACGCCGGAAAGCCAAATTCCTGATAGAGCTTGACGCCTTCGGCCATCTTGCCGACGTACAACGAATAAGTGCGCAGTTCGTAAAGTGCCATGGTTCCCTCGTGTGGTTAGGATGGTCGAAACGGGCTCGGCTTGAGCTCAGCCGGGATCATAATAGGTTCGTCCCAATGCATGCCGCACGAATATCGAGCGAGTATCAAACGAATCTCAGGCCTATGTCGAAATAGCGCGATCTCGATCGTCATTGTCATGATGGCGCAATTTTGCCCGTCGCAACTTTGGAGCAAACCATGAAATACATGATTCTGATTTACGGTAACGAGGCCGCTGAAAATGCGTGAGTCCGGCCGACATGGGCGAGATAATGTCGGCCTACAAGGCGTACTCGGAGGCGCTGGTCAAAGCCGGCGTGATGGTCGGCGGCGAGCGGCTGCAGCCCGTCGACAGCGGCGACCACCGTGCGGCGTGACCGACGGCAAGACCCAAGTGCTCAACGGCCCCTATGCCGAGACCAAGGAGCAGCTCGGCGGCTACTACATGATCGACGTGCCCGACCTCGACGCCGCGTTGTCCTGGGCGCGCGCGCTGCCCGGGCGCCAGCCACGGCACGGTCGAGGTCCGGCCGATCTGGGCGATGTAACGTGGATGATCGCATGCGGTCCAGCCGAGCGGCCGAGAAGGGTGGCGCGGCGCAAGCTACGGCAAGCTCGTCGCCTTTCTCGCCGCGCGCACGCGCGACGTGGCGGGCGCCGAGGACGCGCTGGCCGAAGCCTTCGCCGCCGCGCTCGTCGACTGGCCGCGCAGCGGCATGCCGCACAACCCCGGAGGCCTGGCTGCTGACGGTCGCGCGGCGCAAGCTGATCGACGCCGCGCGCCGGCGGCGCACGCGTCGACGGCGCGGCCGAGCACCTGCAGCTCATCGCCGAGATGGCAGCACGACCGACGGACCGCGACGCCGGCATCCCCGACGAGCGCCTGCGCGCTGATGTTCGCCTGCGCGCACCCGGCGATCGACGCGCGGCATGCGCGCGCCGCTGATGCTGCAGACGATCCTCGGGCTTCGACGCGGCGGCCATCGCGCTCGGCCTTTCTGGTCTCGCCGGCGACGATGGGCCAGCGCCTGGTGCGCGCGAAGAGCAAGATCCAGCAGGCCGGCATCCCGTTTCGCGTGCCCGAGCGCGCCGAGCTGCGCCGAGCGGCTCGACGCGGTGCTCGAGGCGATCTACGCCGCCTTCGCCGAAGGCTGGTCCGATCCGGCCGGCACCGAGGCGCGCCGCCGCAACCTCGCCGAGGAAGGCATCTGGCTCGGCCGGCTGGTGGCGTCGCTGCTGCCCGAGGAGCCCGAGGCGCTCGGCCTGCTCGTCGCTGATGCTGCACGCGCAGGCGCGCCGCGCCGCGCGGCGCGACGCGACGCGGCGAGTACGTGCCGCTCGCCGAGCAGGACCCGGCGCTGTGGGACGCGGCCGCTGATCGACGAGGCCGAAGCGCTGCTGCTGCGCGCGAGCGCGCTGGGGCGATCGGGCCGCTACCAGCTCGAGGCGGCGGTGCAGTCGGCGCACGTCGATCCGCCGCCGCACCGGCCGCGCCGACTGGGCGGCGATCGAGCAGCTCTACGACGCGCTGCTCGCGCTCACCGGCTCGCCGGTGGTCGCGATCAACCGCGCCGTCGCGCTGGCGCGAGACGCGCGGCGCCGCGGCGCGGGCTCGCGGCGCTCGACGCGGTTGCCGGACGATGCGCGCTTGCGCGACTATCAGCCGTACTGGGCGGCGCGCGCCGAGCTTTTGGCGCTGGTCGGCGAAAGGCTTGCCGCCAACAAGCCTACAGCGCGCGATCGGGCTCGAACGCGACCCGGCGGTGCGGCGATTTTTGCAGGCGGCGGGCGACGCGATGAATCGATCGACAGCTCAGGCGATCGACGGTACGATGCCCGCACGGTCGGCGAGCCCAGAGAGCGGGATCGATGAACGATCGCAAAGAACAGCCAAGAAAAATCCTATGGTGGATCGGAGACTGATGAAAACAACGCGACGCAAGTGGCTGGTGGCAAATGCCGCAGCGGGTATCGGCTTGGTCATTTCGACCCGATCGTCAGCGCAAGCCTGGCCTTCAAAGCCGATCAGGATCATTTGCGGCTATCCCGGCCGGCGGCCTCACCGATCTCTTCGCCCGCGCCTACGGCGACTACATTTCACAGAAGGCTCGGCCAGCCGGTGGTGGTCGAGAACAGGGCCGGCGCCAGCGGCACCATCGCCGCGCAGGCGGTCGAAGTCTGTCGCCGCCCGACGGCTACACGCTGATGTTCACGATCTCGACCACGATGATCATGAAAATCGGGTGCTGTACAAGAAGCTGCCCTACGACGCCGACAAGGACTTCGCGCTGATCTCGAGCATGTCGGCCGGACACCTGCCGTTCGTCGCCGCCAAGGCGTGCCGGCGCCACCAACATCGCGGAGTTCGCGACTACGCGCGCAAAAACAAGGTGAGGGTCGGCACCTACGCGAGCCGGCTCCTACGCGCCATGGCGGTCGCCGAGCTTAACAACCACTTCGGGTTGCAGATGGAAGCCGTGCACTACCGCGGCGAGGCGCCGATGTGGCAGGACCTCGGCGTCGGCGTCATTCAAGGCGCCAGCGGCAGCATTGCGGCGGCCGCCTCCGTGCTGCAGACGGGCGCCGGCCGAGTGGTCGCAGTGCCAACCAAGGCGCGCACGGGTCAAAGCTTCCCGGACGTCGCCACCTTTCTTGAGCAGGGCGTCAACGCCATGGCCTTTCAGCTTCAGGGCTTCATCTGTCTGGTCGGTCCCAAGGGCATGCCCGAAGAGATGGTGCAGCGGCTGTCGAGCCTGATGGTCGAAGGCGGCAAATCGGAGCGGGTGCAGAAAATCCTGACGGCCAGCTACATCGAGGACAGTGCAATCAACCGCGACGCTTTTAAGAAGCAGTACGCCGAGGAAGGTCCGGTCTGGATCGATCTGGTTCGAGGACTTGGGCTGACACCGCAGTAGCGGCACGGCGACGGCAGGCGGTTTTCTGCCTGCGAAGGGTCGCCGGTCGAGTGATCTCGACGCTCATCCGTCGATGGCGACCGCTCATCCCCCACAATGGAATTAAATTCCACATCAGCCGATTTGCGACCGTAGACTTGCCGTCGATCGCAAACCAGGAGTCCTGATGCCGAAACTTTCCAAGTCCGACACACGCCGGACACAAGCGAACACGTCCGCTGGGGCCGCAATCCTTGCGGGTCAGTTGAGCGCACCTTGGTCCTTGCTGCGACTGCTGGTTCTGACCTCGACCCTGGGCCTGATTGGCGGACTGCTGGTCGCGCCCAAACCGGCGCTGTCGTTGTTCTGGGGAATTTTGGTGCCGCTGCTGCCAGCCGTGTTCATGTTGACACCCGGTCTCTGGCGAAACCTGTGTCCGCTGGCGACCAGCAACCAATTGCCGCGATTGTTCGGCTGGACCCGCAATCGCGAACTGCCGTCGGCGCTGCGTCGCGCCGTTTACCCGTTGGGTGTGTCGATGTTCTTCGTGTTGGTATCGGCGCGCAAGGTGGTTTTTAACCTGAGCGGAGCGGCAACCGCCGGGCTGATCGCGGGCGCGTTGCTGGCGGCGTTTGTGGGCGGCCTCTGGTTCAAGGGCAAGAGCGGCTGGTGCAGCTCGATCTGCCCGATTCTGCCGGTGCAACGGATCTATGCGCAGGCGCCGTTGATAGCAATCGCCAACGACCATTGCAAGCCTTGTGTCGGTTGCGCGAAAAACTGTCTTGATGTCGATCCGAACAAGGCGCACTTGTCTGATCAATATGACTCGAGCCGGCGGTACCGTAACTTCCGGCGCTTCTTCGCGGCCAGTTTTCCGGGTTTTGTCGGATGGCATACTTTTCTGGTGCCGCCGGCCGCCGAGATCGGTGTCGTCATGATGTTGGCGCAAATGTTTTTGTTCGCCGCGGTATCGCTGACAGTCTTTCATTTGCTCGACGCGACTTTCTCGATGTTCCGCAATTCGTTGCCGATCGCCTTCGCGGTGCTGGCCTTCAATATCTTCTATTGGTTTTCGGCGGTCACCTTTGTGCAAGCGCTGGCCGGCTTCGGTTTGCCGGTTGCCGACGAACTGGTGGTGGTCATCCGAACCGCCTTGGCCATCGCAAGCTGCGCTTGGCTCGTTCGCGCCGACGCCACCGAACGCTCGTTTCTGCGCAAACAACGCGAACAAATCAAGAGCGGACAAGTTATCGCGATGCCGGTGATGATCGAAACCTTGCTCGCCAACCATAGAGAGCTGTCAGACAAGGCCGATTCGAAATCGCCGGCTGGCTTGCCGCGCATGTCGAACAGCCCGGTCGCGCCGGCACGCGGCACGCCGGTGGTCCCGTTGCCATCGACAACAATCGCCGTCGCCGACCGTCCTGACGCGGCTGTCCAAGCGACGGCCATGTCGGTCGATGCCGCCCGCGGACAAACGCTGCTGGAAGCGCTTGAAGCCAGCAATCTGCCGATCGCGGCGGGCTGCCGAATGGGGATGTGTGGCGCCGACCCGGTCCAGATTCTCGACGGCGCGGATTCGCTGTGCGCGGTTGGCGATACCGAGGCCGGCACGCTGGCGCGTCTTGGCTGTCCCGACGGCACGCGGCTGGCCTGCATGGCACGAGCGGTACGCCCGCAGCGGATTTCGGTGCTGCCGGCCCGCCAAGGGGCCAGCGACCTGCCCGCCATTGCGCAGAAAATCGGCAACCCGTCGATACGCACCGTGTTGATCATTGGCAATGGTGTCGCCGGGATAACCACCGCCGAACAGGTTCGTCGTCGGCATTCGGACTGCCGTATTGTGGTTGTGTCGCGCGAAACGCATGCGGCCTACAACCGAATGGCGATTGCGCGGCTGCTGAACGATCCCGCCGCATTGACCGGCCTGCAGCTGCATCCGCACGAATGGTATGTCGACAACCGAATCGAGGTGCTGCTTGACTCAGGTGTCATTGCCATCGACGCGCAGGCCCGACGCGCCAAACTTGCCGGCGGCGAAATGATCGCCTGGGATCGGCTGATCATTGCCTCCGGCGCCCAGGGCTGGGTGCCGCCGATCATTGATTTTGACGGCCCCGGCGCATTCATGGTGCGCGAAGCCGATGACGTCAATTCGCTGCGCGCCTTTCTGCAAACTCGCCGGGCGCCGCGGGTGGTTGTGATCGGCGCCGGTTTGCTCGGCATCGAGGCGGCGCAGGCCCTGCTCAAATTCGGCGCGCAAGTCACCGTCATTTCCAACACAGCCGGCGTGCTTGACCGGCAGGCGGACCCGATTGCCAGTTCGATGCTGATCCGCCATCTGAAGAGCCAGGGAATCGAGGTGCTCCGATCAGTTCAGGTCACCTCAATTGCGCGCGGCAAGGATCGTCGAATTGTCGCTGTGTCGACCCAATCGGGACAACGGATCGAGGCCGACGCGGTGCTCGGCTGCACCGGCGCGCGACCCGAACTCGAACTCTATAAGACGGCCGGCATAACAACCCGCGGCGGGGTTATTGTCGATGCGAAGATGCGCACCAATTTCGAACGTGTCTACGCCGTCGGAGACGTTGCCGAATGCGGCGGCGAACGGCCCGGTTTGTGGGCGATTGCCATCAGCCAGGCCGAAGTGGCCGCGGTGAATGCGACCGGCGGTGACGCCAACTACCAATCGATCGCGCCGATCACTCTGCTCAAATGCGCTGGCATTGATCTGCGCTCGTTCGGTCGCCTGCAACGAGGTGACGCCGACGAGATTGAACTGATCGATCTGCAGTCGGCCGGTAATCGCTATCGAAAGCTGCTGATTGCGCAAGGACGAGTCGTCGGCGCAATTTTGATCAACCACCCGGACCAGGCCGACCGCTTTGCCCAACTGGTGAGGTCGCAGGCCGACGCGGCGCCGTTGCTGGCCGAGGTTAAGTCGGGCGCCTGGGTGGTCGTTGACGCGACTTCCAGCGGACCGCCGGCGCAAGCGAAACTGGATAACTCGGAGCCAGTGAAGCAGCGTTCGGCACCGAGCTCGACGCCGAACGAGGTGAGCGTTTTGACCCGCGAACTATCAGACATGAGTTCACTGATGCTCGTGTGAGTCGGACAAGGACACGAGCTTAACTGGTCAACATTTTTCGCAGCTCGGCCTTGGCGATTTTCTCCAGGGTCGAACGCGGAAAGTCCTCGAGAATCTTGATCTCGCGCGGCCGTTTGAAGTCGGCCAGCTGCGCGGCGCAATCGGCTTCGATCGCGCGAATCAACGCGGCCTGTTCGGCGGCCGTGGTCAGCGAGGTTCGAACGAACGCGATTGGCACCTCGTCGAGCATCGGGTGCTTCTTGGCCACCACCGCGACTTCAACCACGCCGGGCACCAGCATGATGACGCGCTCGATCTCGGAGGCGGCGACGTTCTCGCCGCCGACCTTCAGCATGTCCTTGGTGCGGTCGCGAAAAATACAGCCAGCCGTCTTCGCCCAGCTTGACCGAGTCGCCGGTGATGAACCAGCCGTCGGCGTCGAACGATTCCGCGGTCGCCCTCGGATTGCCCAGGTACTCGGCGAACAGCGACAGACCGCGAATGCCGCGAATCAAAAAGTCGCCGGCCTCGCCCGGTTGCGGCGTCGCGACCGTCGATCGCTCGATGCGAACTTCGTACTCGGGCGCCGGCCGGCCCATCGACATCGGCGCGATTCGGCAGATGGACCAGCGCCGACCGATGCCGTGCGTAATGGTCTCGGTCATGCCCCACCAGCCGATCGGTCTTGACCTTGAAATGCGCGTCGGTCGGCGGCGCGCTGACGCGCGCTGCCCCACAGCCGATAGTGATGCGTCAGGCACCTCGTAGCTCCATCAGCGCGCGTTGACGCAAACGGCACCACCGAGGCCCAGGTGCAGCGTGCCTCGAGCGACACCGGCCAGAAGCGGCTCGCCGAAAAGCGCGGCTGCACCACCGCGGTCGCGCCCGCCCACAAGCATGGCCAGCACCGAGTAGGCCTGCGCGTTGGTGTGAAACAGCGGCAGGGTGACCAGATGCACGTCTTCCGGGCGCAGGTCCTCGTGCGTGCGCGTTGATGCGCGCGCCCCACAGCGCATTGGCATGGGTCCACAGCACCGCCCTTTGGCCGCGAGGTGGTGCCGGAGGTGAACTGAATCGCAAATGGCGCCAGCGGATCGAAAGCGCGCTGCCGGAAGTCCGGCGGGTCGGCGTCGATCGCATCAAATGATTCTTTCGACGGAGGTCGCGCATCGCCGGCGTCGTCACCGTTGTTGGTGGTGGTCACCGCCAACCAGCGCAGGCGCTTGCAGAGCGCAGCCACCAGCTCGGCGAACTTCGGCTGCGTGATGGCCGCCACACGCTCGGCTGTGCTCGGCGTAATAATTCAACTCGTCGGCGGTCGAGCGCGCATTGGTCGTCACCGCCACCGCGCCCGCCCAGGCACAGCCGAACCAGGCGATCACCGCTTCGGGGCAATTGTCGAGGTGTACGAGCACGCGCTCGCCGGACTGCGCACGCCGCGCGCATGCAGGCCGGCGGCGAAGCGCTGCACCCGCAGCGAAAACTGCGCATAGGTCCAGACCTGGCGCGGCGCATCAAACGGGCGCCAGACCATAAACGGATGACTCAGCGCGCGTCAGCGCCCGCGCAGAATCAGGTCTCGGATATCTTGCAGCGCGAACGGATTGAAGTGTCTGGAGATCTGACGGGCGGCAAGTTGACGGGAACCAGATTGACTGGCCGCAGCTTGACTGGAAACGGAAGGGCTCGAGGCCAAGGTCATTCCTTCATGAAGGCATTTAACTCAGAGGTGGTCAGTGAATCATCTAGATAGGTAAAAGTGCCCTTCTCTTTGGCCTCGCGCGCGGCGTTCACCAGGCCGCTCATCGCGGCGCGGTACAGCGAGGTCGCCAGGCTGATGCGCTTGCACCCCGGCCGCCTGAGCTCGGCCAGCGTAAACGATTTGCCGCGAATGCCGACCATGAAGTTGACCGGCTTGCCGACGCTCGCACACACCGGCGCACCGCGGCCAAGTCGGGCAGGCCCGGCGCGAACAGCACATCGGCGCCGGCCTGCTCGAAGGCCTGCAAGCGTTTGATGGTGTCGTCGAGGTCGGGTTTGCCGCGCAGATAGTTTTCGGCGCGCGCGGTCAGCATGAACGGAAACGGCAACGCACGCGCCGCCTGCGCCGCGGCGGCGACCCGATCGACCGCGTGGCCAAGTCGTACAATGGCGTTCGCTTTGTCACCGCTGGCGTCTTCGATCGAGCCGCCAACCAGGCCGGCTTCGGCCGCCAGACGAATGGTCTCGGCCACCATCTGCGGCGAATCGCCAAAGCCCTTTTCTAGATCACCGGCGACCGGCAAGTCGGTGGCGCCCGCGATCTCGCGCATTTGCGCCAAACATTCGGCGCGGGTCACCTGTCCGTCGCGTTTGCCGAGCACCCCCGCCGAAGCGCCACTCGAGGTGGTCAAGGCTAGGTAGCCCAAGCCTGCGAGAATTCGCGCCGAACCGGCATCCCAGGGGTTGCCGATCACGAAGGCGCCGGGGCCAGCGTGCAGCGCTTTAAAGCGGTTGGCTTTTTCCAGTTGGGTCACAGCAGTGGACGGCATCCTGTTTCTCCTCAAAGCGTTCTAAGGAAACTCTGCAAACATTTCGTTGCCATTGGATCGCGAGCAACGAGTATGCGCGAATCGTTTGTCCGACTCAAATGTATAGTCTGGTTTATGACCAAGGAATCAAACTCCAACGAGGTGACGCTGCGACCGGTCGGCATCGGTGACATCGGCTGGATCATCCATCGCCAGTCGCTGCTGTACGCCAATGAGTACGGCTGGAATCAGGAGTTCGAGGCGATGCTGGCCGAAATCGGCGCGCAGTTCATTCGCCAGTTCAAACCCGACTACGAACGCGGCTGGGTCGCGGTCCATCAGGGTCGCGTGGTGGGTTCGGTGTTTCTGGTGCGCAAAAGCAAGTATGTCGCCCAACTGCGCCTGCTCTACGTCGAATCAGACGCGCGCGGACTGGGCATCGGCGCCCGCCTGGTCGACGAATGTCTGCGCAGCGCGCGCGAACTTGGCTACCGAAAAATGATCCTATGGACCAACTCGATCCTGGATTCGGCGCGGCGGATTTATCAGGCGCGCGGTTTCGAGCTGATTAAGGAAGAACAGCACCACAGCTTTGGCAGGGATCTGGTCGGACAATACTGGGCGCTGCCGCTTTAGCCCGATGGCCATCCCGACGCAGGCGAGCCTGCTCGGCGCTCAGCCGGCGTTCGCCAAACGCTCAGCCCGCGTTCGCTCGTCGCCTGGCCCAGAACGCCGACAACTCGCCGACGATGCCGCGACGGAACAGCATGCACGACAACCACGAAGATCACGCCCTGGATCACCAGCACCCACTCGCCGAGGCCGGCCAGGTAGTTCTGCATGGTGATGATGATCGAAGCGCCGACCACCGGGCCGAAGACCGTGCCCAGGCCGCCGACCAGCGTCATCAGCACCACCTCGCCCGACATCTGCCAGTGCACGTCGGTCAGCGACGCGAGCTGGAACACCAGCGCCTTGGTGGCGCCGGCCAGGCCCGCCAGGGCCGCCGACAGCACGAAGGCCAGCAGCTTGTAGCGGTCGGCCTCGTAGCCGAGCGAAATCGCGCGCGGCTCGTTCTCGCGGATCGCCTTCAGCACCTGGCCGAACGGCGAATGGATCGATGCGGTAGATGAGCAGAAAGCCGAACAGCAAAAATCGCCAGCACCACGTAATAGAAGCGTCAGATCGTTGTTCGGTGTCGATGCAGGCCGAACAGCATGCCGCGCGGCACCGCCTGAATGCCGTCCTCGCCGCCGGTGAACTTCGCCTGCAGGCAGAAGAAATAGACCATCTGCGCCAGGGCCAGCGTGATCATCGCGAAATAGATGCCCTGGCGGCGGATCGCGAGCAGCCGACCACCAGGCCCAGCGGCCGCCGCGACAGCACGTGCCGGCCAGGATGCCGAACTCGGGCGGCCAGCCCCAGACCTTGACGCGTGTGCGCGTGACATAGCCGGCCAGCCGAAGAACATCGCATGGCCGAAGGACAGCAGGCCGACATAGCCGAGCAGCAGGTTGAAGGCGCAGGCGAACAGCGCGAAGCACAGCACCTTCATCAGGAACACCGGATAGACGACCACGGCGCGACGCCAGCACCGCCATCACGACGAAGCGCGATGCAGCCATGCGCCAGCGATCGGACATGCGGCGGAGGCGGTGCGGCTGGCCATGCGTCGACCTCACTTCTGCGTCCGAACAGGCCGGCCGGCCGGACCAGCAGCACGATCGCCATGATGACGAAGATCACCGTGTTGGACGCCTCCGGATAGAACACCTTGGTCAGGCCCTCGATCAGGCCGAGCCCGAAGCCGGTGACGATCGAGCCCATGATCGAGCCCATGCCGCCGATCACCACCACCGCGAACACGACGATGATCAGGTTCGGCGCCCATCGTGCGGACTGACCTGATGGATCGGCGCGGCCATGCACGCCGGCCAGCGCGGCCAGCGCCGACGCCGAAGCCGTAGGTCAGCGTGATCATGCGCGGCACGTTGACGCCGAAGGCCTGCACCAGGTCGGGTTCTCGGTCGCGGCGCGCAGGTAGGCGCCGAGCTTGGTGCGTTCGATCACGTACCAGGTGGCGAGGCAGACCACCAGCGAGAAGCACGACGACCCAGGCGCGATAGGTCGGCAGGAACATGAAGCCCAGATTGGTGCCGCCGGGCAATGCGGATTCGGGATACGGCTGGCCGGACGAGCCCAACCGCTGGCAACAGGCCCTCGATGATCAGCGCCAGGCCGAAGGTCAGCAGCAGACCGTAGAGATGATCGAGATGGTAAGATGCGCAGCATCAGCCGCTCGATCACCATGCCGAACGCGCCGACGACGATCGGCACCAGCGACCAGCGCCGCCCAGTACGGATGCCGAGCTATGCAGCAGCAGCCAGGCGCCGAACGCGCCCATCATGTACTGCGCGCCGTGCGTGAAGTTGATGACGTTCAGCATGCCGAAAATGACCGCCAGGCCAGGCTGAGCATGGCGTAGAACGAGCCGTTGATCAGCCCGAGCAGCAGCTGGCCGAACAGGGCTTGCGGCGCGATGCCCAGCATCTCGAACATGAGGTTGAGGCCCCTCCGACCGTCGCCTGCGTTACTTCTTGACTAACGGGCAGTCGCCTTGCGCGATCGGACGGAACGCTTCGGCAGCCGGAATCGTGGCGCGAACTTTGTAGTAATCCCAGGGGCCTTTCGACTCAGCCGGTTTCTTGACTTCGAACAGGTACATGTCGTGCAGCTTGCGGCCGTCTTCGCGGATCGAACCCTTGCCGAACAGCTTGTCGTCGGTCGGCATGGTCTTCATCTGCGCCACGACTTTGGCGCCGTCGGTTTCGTCACCCTTCATCGCCTCCACGGCTTTCAGGTAGTGCATGACCGACGAATAAACGCCAGCCTGAACCATGGTCGGCATGCGGCCCTTGTTGGCAGCGGCGAAGTCCTTGGCGAATGCACGCGATTCGTCGGTGCGGTCCCAGTAGAACGACTCGGTCAGCAGCAGACCTTGCGCGGTCGGCAGACCCAGCGAGTGCATGTCGGTCACGAACACCAGCAGACCGGCCAAACTCTGGCCGCCTTTGACGATACCGAATTCAGCCGCCTGTTTGATCGAGTTGATCGTGTCGCCGCCGGCATTGGCCAGGCCGATGACTTTGGCTTTCGAAGCCTGGGCCTGCAACAGGAACGACGAGAAGTCCTGGCCCGGGAACGGGTGACGCACCTTGCCCAGCACCTTGCCGCCGTTGGCGAGCACGACCGCCTCGGTGTCGCGCTCGAGCGCATGGCCGAACGCGTAGTCGGCCGTCAGGAAGAACCAGGTGTCGCCGCCGGTCTTGACCGCGGCCTTGCCGGTGGCGTTGGCCAGGGCCCAGGTGTCGTAGGTCCAGTGAATCGTGTTCGGCGAGCAAGCTTTGCCGGTCAAGTCCGAGGTCGCCGCACCCGAGACCAGGAAAACTTTGTTCTTTTCTTTGGTGATCTGGTTGATTGCCAAAGCGACCGACGAGGTCGGCACATCGACGATGACGTCGACTTTGTCGACATCGATCCACTGACGGGCCACGTTCGAGCCGATGTCAGGCTTGTTCTGGTGATCAGCGCCGAGCACTTCGACTTTTATGCCCTTGGCGGCGGCGCCAAAGTCTTCGACCGCTTTCTTGGCGGCCCAGACCGAACCGGGACCGGCGATGTCGGCGTACAGCCCCGACATATCGTTCATAACGCCGATTTTGATGACGCCATCGGATTGGGCTTGCGCCGTGCCGCCGAACCTGGCCGCGAATGCGGTCGCCAGGGCTGCGGCAATGGTTGAAAGTTTGCGATTCATCATTTGTTCTCCACTAGAAAATTTTTGGCCGGGTCTCGAATGGTTCGGCACTCGTGTCTAACGTTTAGGTCGGCAATCCGCGATACGTCGGGCTCTGCAACTAAGGGTTAACCATAGGGCGGGGGAACGATAGGCAGCAGGTGTTCGTCCATCTTTACACACCCAGCAAAGTTTCAAGCTTGCTCATATTTTGCTGGATTTCATTGTTCGCGATCATGTCGATCACCTTGCCGTGTTCGACCACATAGTGGCGGTCGGCGACGGTCGAGGCGAAGCGAAAATTCTGTTCAACCAGCAGCACGGTAAAGCCGCGAGCCTTCAAGGCGCGGATGGTCTCACCGATCTTTTGCACGATCACCGGCGCCAAACCCTCGGTTGGTTCATCGAGCATCAGCATTTTCGCACCGGTGCGCAAAATTCGCGCGATCGCGAGCATTTGCTGCTCACCACCCGACAGCTTGGTGCCCTGACTCTTGGCGCGCTCTTTGAGGCGCGGAAACAGCTCGTGAATCTCCGCGATCGACAGCCCGCCGGGCTTGACCACCGGAGGCAATTCCAGGTTTTCCTGCACATTGAGCGCCGAAAAAATACCGCGCTCCTCCGGACAGTAGGCGATGCCGAGGTGGGCGATCTGATTCGACGCCAGCGCGATCGTCTCGGTGCCGTCGTATCGAATCGAGCCCTTGCGCTGCTTGAGCATGCCCATCACCGAGCGCATCGTGGTGGTCTTGCCGGCGCCGTTGCGCCCGAGCAAGGTCACGACTTCACCCCCGTGAACTTCAAAGTTCATGCCGTGCAAGATATGACTTTCGCCGTACCACGAGTTCAGATCGGTGACTTTAAGCAAAGGCGTACCGCTGCGGTTTGCGCTACTCATGCCGGCACCCTGATTCGGGACGGCGACGTTATTCATGTCCGGTGCCCATATAAGCATCCACCACTTCGGGGTTCGCCGAGACTTCAGCGTAGTTGCCTTCGGCGAGAATTTCGCCGCGCGCCAGGACCGTGATCCGATCGCGACAGGTCGGCAACCACCGACAGATTGTGCTCGACCATCAGCACCGTGCGATTCACCGCCACCCGTTTGATCAGGGCAGCGATCCGCGCGATGTCTTCGCGGCCCATGCCCGAGGTCGGCTCGTCGAGCAGCATCATCTCGGGCTCGAGCGCCAAGGTGGTGGCGATCTCGAGCGCGCGCTTACGGCCGTACGGCAAATCCGCGGCCTGCATGTGGGCGTACTCGGACAGCCCGACTTCTTCGAGCAGCTGCAGCGCACGCGCGTTCAAGGCCTCGAGCGAGGTCTCGGAGCGCCAGAACTCGAACGAGTCGCCGAGCTTGCGCTGCAAAGCGATGCGCACATTCTCGATTAATGACAAATGCGGAAACGTCGCCGAGATCTGAAAGCTGCGAACTACGCCAAACGGGCGATATCGGCCGGCTTCTTCGCGGTAATGTCCTGACCGTTAAACATGATCGTGCCGCTGGTCGGGATCAAGAACTTGGTGATCAGATTAAAGCAAGTGGTTTTGCCGGCGCCGTTCGGGCCGATCAGCGCATGGATGGTGCCGCGCCGAACCTTCAAGTTAACGCCGTTGACCGCGGTAAATCCCTTGAACTCTTTGGTCAAGTTCCGGGTTTCAATGATGAATTCACCTGCCATGGGCTGCGCCGCGTATTGCCTTAATAGGGTTGCAAAGGTCGTTTTGAAGGGGGGCGAACTGTATCAGTGAACCGCGACTGCCGTCAAAGACTGGCCGCTCTTTAAATTGGCGGGGATTAAAACTTACGCCTCCCCGGCATCTCGCGCCCGGATTTTTCGGTCATCTATTTGAAATGTCCGCAACTTAGCCTAAAGTGTGATGCGCTCAAGACAAATCGCGCATCCTGACATGACCGTGATCGCCGAACAACAAACAGGAGACAGGAATGCAGTTTAAGGATTTGACCCACACCACCTCGGCCTGGGCTGCGGCAGTGTTCGCCATTTTAGTGACTTTGGCGCCCGCCTCCGAAGCGCTGGCTCAGTCCGCCATCTGCTACAACTGCCCGCCCGAATGGGCCGACTGGGGCACGCAGCTGAAGCTGATCAAGGAAAAAACCGGCATCACCGTGCCGCCGGACAACAAGAACTCCGGCCAGATCGTTGTCGCAGCTGGTCGCCGAAAAGGCGAGCCCGGTGGCCGATGTCACCTACTTCGGCGTGACCTTCGGCATTCAGGCGAAGAAAGAAGGCGTGGTCACCGCCTACAAACCCGCCGCCTGGGACGACATTCCCGGACGGCCTGAAAGATCCCGACGGCCACTGGTTCACGATTCACTCCGGCACGCTCGGCTTCATGGTCAACGTCGATGCGCTCAAGGGCAAGCCGGTGCCGAAATCGTGGAAGGACCTGCTCAAGCCCGAGTACAAGGGCCTGATCGGCTACCTCGACCCGGCCACGCGCCTTTGTCGGCTATGTTGGCGCGGTCGCGGTCAACCAGGCGATGGGCGGCACGCTCGACAACTTCGGCCCAGCGCATCGACTACTTCACGGAATTGCAGAAGAACGATCCGATCGTGCCCAAGCAGACCTCCTATGCGCGGGTGCTGTCGGGCGAGATTCCGATCCTGCTCGACTACGACTTCAACGCTTATCGCGCCAAGTACAAGGACAAGGCCAACGTCGCGTTCGTGATTCCCGCCGAAGGCACCGTGGTGGTGCCGTATGTGATGAGCCTGGTCAACAAAGGCCCGAATGCCGCCAACGGCAAGAAGGTGCTCGACTTTGTCCTGTCCGACGAAGGCCAGGCGATCTGGGCGAATGCCTATCTGCGCCCGGTGCGCGCCAGCGCCGATCTCGAAGGAAGCCGCAGCGCGCTTCCTGCCGGCCGACCGAGTATGCCCGCGCCAAGACCGTCGACTACGCCAAGATGGCCGAAGTGCAGAAGGCGTTCTCGGATCGGTACTTGAAGGAAGTGCAGAATAGGGCATGGACATACTGAGCCCGAGCCTAACGAATCCGAAGATGAAACGCGCTGCAGCGAGCGTCCTTGCGCTACATCGCGCTGCTGCTGCCGGCGCTCGACCGTCTTTTCCGCCTTCTGGCTGCTGCCGATGGCGCGGCTGCTCGCGGTGGGCGCAAGCGGTCCAGATGGGCTGTCGCCGCCTACTTGGCCGGTGGTCACCGACGCGAAGCTATCTTCGCAGCCTCGTCTCACACGGTCGTCCTGTCGGCGAGCGTTACCGCCACTGACGATCGTCATCTCGCGGCCATCGCCGGCATGTTCCTGCAAGCGAACGTTTTTTCCGGGCAGCAGTTTGCTGCTGGCCATGCTCACCTTTCCGCTGGCGTTTCCCGGGGGTGGTCGTCGGTTTCATGGTGATCCTGCTGGCCGGCCGGCAGGGCTTGATCGGCAGCGTGACGAGTGGCTGTTCGGCGAAAAACTGGTGTTCGCCTATTCGATGGCCGGACTGTTTCTCGGCTACCTCTATTTCTCGATTCCGCGCTGTGATTCTCACCATCATGGCGGCGGCGGAAAAACTCGACCCGGCGCACTCGAAGAAGCGGCGCGCTCGCTCGGCGCGTCGCCCGTGGCAGGTGGTGCGCGATGTGATCATGCCGGGCCTCAAGCCCGGCGCTGATTTCGGCCGGCGCGATCTGCTTTGCCACCAGCATGGGCGCGTTTCGGCACCGCGTTTACGCTCGCCACCAAGATCAATGTGCTGCCGATCACCATCTACAGCGAGTTCACCAACTACGCGAACTTCTGCGCTGGCCGCGGCGCTGTCGATTGTGCTCGGCTTGATCACCTGGCCGGCTCTGGCGCTCGGCGCGCTCGCTCGCCGGGTCAACCGTCGCCGCCGCCGCATGAGACAGTCAACCGACGCATGCGCGCTTGCGCTGTTCGCTCCAGCTCGCCTTCACTGTGAGCGTCTGCGCGTTCCTGGTGGTGCCGATCGTGCTGTCGATCCTCGCCGGCGTCACGGAGAATTTCTTCGTCGGCGTCCGCAGCGGTCTGACCTTGCGCTGGGTGCTGGAAGTCTGGTCCCTTTACAGCGATACGATCTTCGCTTTCGATCGGCATGGCTCTGGCGACCCTGCGTGGTCACGCTTGCTCCTCGGCGTGCCGCCGGCTATGTTCTGGCGCGCAGCCAGAACCGCTGCACGCGCGCACTCGAGGAGCTGCTGGTCTTGCCGGTTGCGGTGCCGGGTCTTGCCACCGCGCTGGCGCTTGATCCTGCTCTACGGCGAGTTTCGCGACTTTCGCGGCTCCTGGCTCTTCATCCTGGTCGGCCATGTGCTGTTCACGCTTGCCGTTCATGGTGCGCTCGGTGCTCGCGGTGATGGCGCTATCGATCTGAAGACGCTCGAAGAAGCCGCAGCCAGTCTGGGCGCGAGCTTTTGCGCAGCGATTCTTCGATGTCGTGCCTGCCCAACGCGCGCGGCGGCATTCTGGCCGGTGCGCTGATGGTGGTGACCTTGTCGATGGGGGAATTCAATATCACCTGGATGCTGCACACACCGCTGACCAAGACCCTGCCGGTCGGCCTGGCCGACAGCTACGCGTCGATGCGCCTTGAAATCGGCTCGGCGTACACCTTCGTGTTTTTCATCATGATCATGCCGCTGCTGATTGCGATGCAGTGGCTAGCGGCGCGAGGCGCCAACGTGGTCAACCGCAGCGGCAGCCTGGCCTCTCGTGGCGGCGGCAGCCCGGGCGCTGCTGAAAACCGCCCGATGCGTGAGAACACGCGGTGAGCGGCCGCTAAAGACAACGACCATGG
Organism: Pyrinomonadaceae bacterium; assembly: GCA_963779235.1. GTDB lineage: Bacteria > Acidobacteriota > Blastocatellia > Pyrinomonadales > Pyrinomonadaceae > JAIBCC01. Next base: position 11,000 of record CAVZXI010000016.1, on the reverse strand, counting down.
CAACTCGAATCCGTTTGACTCGCTGCGCAAAGACTTTTCCGAATGGCGTGCGCCACTCGAGCCGCTTGATCTGACCGTTGACCCCGGTGAGTGTCTGGTGTTGTTGGGCCCCTCGGGCTGCGGCAAAACCACCTTGCTGCGTCTGATCGCGGGCCTGGCTGCGCCCGACGCCGACGGTCAAATTTTGTTCGATGATGAAGAAGTAACCCTCAAACCCATCGAGCGCCGCAAGGTCGGCATGGTGTTTCAAAGTTATGCCTTGTTTCCGAACATGAACGTCGCTCAAAACATCGGCTACGGTTTGAGAATTCGTGGCGATGCGCCGGCGCAGATCGATCGGCGCGTGGGTCAGATGCTCGAGCTGGTTCAGCTCGACGGCCTCGGAGCACGCGATATTCAGGAACTGTCCGGCGGACAGAAGCAGCGCGTGGCCTTGGCTCGCGCAGTGGCGATCGAACCGGCGGTACTGTTGCTCGATGAACCCTTGGCCGCCCTGGACGCCAAACTGCGCGACGCCTTGCGGATCGAACTCAAGCGCCTGCTAACCACCTTGGGCGTCACCTCGGTGTTTGTCACTCACGATCAATCCGAGGCGATGGCCTTGGGCGACCGGATCGCGGTATTGTCCAAGGGGCATATCGAACAGATCGGCAGTGCCCAAGACATTTATTCCCGTCCGGCAACCCGCTTTGTGGCCGAATTTGTGGGTCAGGTCAATCGAGTTCGACTGGCTGAGTTTGGCGAAGTGTGGGTGCGTCCCGAACATATTCGGGTGGTCAGGCCCCAAACGCCGCCTGCGGTCGGCTCGAGCTGCGCGGTATCGGCAACCGTGCAGGTGGTGAGCTTTCTTGGCAATCTGACGCAGATGCAATGCCGCCTGGATGACGACCAGATGGTTCTGGTCGAATTGAGCGACACCAGCCTGACTCGCGGGCAACGCCTCGGCCTGATTTTCGACGCCAGTCGTTTTTTGAGGTACTCGACATGATCATCTGTCAGCTGACTGACATGCATATTCGCGCACCGGGTTCGCTGGCCTACGGCCGGGTCGACACCAATCAGTTTTTTAATTCGGCGATTGCCTCGCTGGGCACGATGTCGCCGGCGCCGGACGCCTATGTGCTGACCGGCGATCTGACCGACTTCGGCCGCGCCGACGAATATCGGACCCTCGCTGGCGGCGTCGCACGCCTGGGCAAACCGACCTATTTGCTGCCGGGCAATCACGACGAACGTCAAGGCCTGCGCGATGCATTTGCGACCCATCGCCACCTGCACGAGTCGCAGCCGTTCATTCAGTATCGAGTCGATTTCGAGGAACTGGCGCTGATTGCGCTTGACACCGTCGTTCCGCACAAGGGTCACGGCGAACTCGACGATGAACGACTCGATTGGTTGCAGCAGCATCTGGATCACGACACCCCGACCATCATCGCGATGCATCATCCGCCGTTTCAGACCGGCATTGCGCATATGGATGAATTGGGCCTGCTGGCGGGAGCCGATCGGCTGGAAAAACTATTGCGCGGTCATCAGAATATTGAACGAATCATCTGCGGCCACTTGCATCGCAGCATACAAGCGCGCTTCGCCAACACCATGCCTCGACTTGTCCGAGCCCTGCGCATCAGGTGAGCTTGGCGCTGTCGCCCGACGCGCCGTCGAGTTATATGTTCGAGCCGCCTGGGTATCAGCTGCATGTCTGGCGCGATTCGCGCCTGGTCACACATACCGGTGTGTTCGGACAGTTCGACGGCCCTTACCCGTTCTTCGCTGCCGACGGAGCGATGCTCGATGGTGCCACGGCCAGGTGATTTCTGACCGGGTGATTTCGGTTAGAGAGGCATTCCAGGCCAGGCGTCGGTCATTTGCCAGACTTCAAATGCCCGACAGCAAGGCTCGCAACACCGCCACCGTTGCGATCGGCTGATCGAGCAGCAGATGATGCCCGGCCTGCGGCACCTCGATCGCGGGCGAACCGACCGGCGACAGACTGCGCATATAGTCGATCACCGCGCGCGGCATCAGGCTCGACTGCGCGCCCCACACCAGCGCCAGCGGGCACTTGGCGCCTTTCAGGTCGACCGACGAGTCAACGCCGCTGTAGTGTTTCCAAAGGAAGGGATCGAAGCGCCAGGTGTAACCGATGGCGCCGTCGTCGGTTTTGACTTCACGCAGCGCGCCGCGCGCAATGTGATCGACGATGAACGCATGCTCGCAGGGCTGCTCGGGCACCAGCCGAAATCGCGCCAAGGCTTCGGTCAGACTCGAATAAACCTTCGCCGGCTTGAACTCGCGCGCACGGATCGCGCGGCGACTTGCGGGCCGCGCGCAGCTCGGGCGTCCACAGCGGCGTGTCCATCAGCACCACCGAACGCAGCGCTTCGCCGCGCAAGGCGGCGGCCGCCATGGTTGGAAAGCCGCCGAAGGAATGACCGATGAACACCGGCTTGACCTTGGAGGCGAACAGGCCCGCCGCTTGCGCGACCGCGAACGCCTCGTCGACATATTGGCGCGATGAATAGGCCGCGCGCCATTGCGAACCGCCCATGCCCGACCATGAAATCGCCGCGACCCGAAAATCCTTGGCCAGAAACGGCGCGATAAAACTCCACCAGTCGGCGTGCGCGCCATTGCCGTGCATCAGCAGCACACCGGGCGCCCCCTCGGGGCCCCAGACCAGCGTCTCGATCTTTGCGCCCTGCACCTCGACCCATTGCCGACCAGGCGCATTGGCCAGCGCATCGCGAAACCAATCGGGAGCGGCAGGGCGTTCGCCCTTGAATGCGGTCAGCGGACCGGGAAGACGGGTTTTGGCAGCGAGGATTTCGGTATCAGACATCCGGGGGGGGGTCGAGCTTGGAGACCCTAATACTATTCGACGCGGATGCCGGTCTCCATCGACATCTTTTTCCACTTCGACTGCTCGCGGCGCACCAGGTCGCCAAACTCGCTCGGTTTGAATGGAATGTAAAACGCGCCGGTGGATTTGACCCATTCGGTCATTTCCGGCCGGGCCATCGCCTTCACTGCTTCGGCGTTAAAGCGATCGACAATCTCGGTCGGTGTGCCTGCCGGCACAAAGAATCCGGCGAAACTCGGCAGCTCGAGGCCCGGGATACCCGGCCTCGCCAAAACTGGGCGCGGCCGGGAACTCCGGCAGCCGATTTGGCGCAAACGAAGCCAGCGCGATCAGCCGGTTCGGCCATATGCGGCTCGAGTTCGGCGGTGTAACCGACCGACACCTGGATCTGTCCGGCGGCCGCGTCCATCAAGGCGGCCGAGCCACCCTTGTAGGGCACCGTGCGCATCTCGACGCCTAAGGCCTCGGCGGCTTTCACACAGGCGAAATGCTGCACCGACGCCTGGCCGGAGGTGCCGCAGATGAACTCGTCGGGTTTGGCCTTGGCGCGCTCGACCAGATCGGCCAGGGTTTTAATCCCCAAGCCGCTGTTGACGACGAAGGCCGGATAACCCATCGTCGACACCGCCACCGGCACAAAGTCGCGCACTGGGTCGTAGCGCACCAGCCCGCCGGCGCCCGGATACGCCACCAGCGGGTTCATGCCGCCGAAGAACATGGTGTAGCCGTCAGGGGTTGATTTCGCCACCGCTTCGGCCGCAATCGTGCCCGAGGCACCCGGCCGATTCTCGACGACGATGGTCTGCTGCATCGCCTCGCTGATGCGCTGCGCGTAACGGCGCGCCCAGATGTCGTTGATACCGCCGGCCGGACCATCGACAATCAGTTTGATGGGCTTGGACGGATACGGCTGCGCCGACGCGGGTGCGACGGGCAGGACGATTGCCAACAGAACCAACGCGGCGCCGATTGTGAGTCGAGATTTCATGATGCTTGTCTCCCGACGAATCGCGGGATGGTCGAATTGCCAGTCCCTTTTTGATTGCTGCCTAATTTTGATCGCTGCCTAATCTACAGCACCTTCGCTGATGCGGCGATCGCGGCGCACGCTCAACGAAGTCGCAATCGCGATGCGGGCGGCCAGCGCCATCGAATCCAGGCCCAAACTGGGCGTGCCCTGGAACAGCGGCGCGGCCTGCTCGGGCAAGGGCGGCAAGTGAATGAAGCCGCCGCGCTTGTCCGGATAGCGGGTGGCCAGCAGGTGCATGAGCCCGAGAATAAATGACCGTTGAAACGTAAGTGCCGGCGGTCTGCGACACCGAGGCCGGAATCCCGGCGTGGCGCATCGCTTGTACGATCGCTTTTATTGGCAGGTGTGAAAAATAGCCAACCGGTGCGTCGGCGATCACCGCGGTGTCGATCGGTTTGGCACCGGCGTTATCGGCAATCCGGGCGTCGTTTATGTTGATCGCGACCCGCTCGACCGAGATGTCGTTGCGCGAGTTCGCCTGCCCGAGCCCGACCACCAGGTTCGGTTCGAGCCGCTTGATCAAGCGCGCCAGCACTTCACGCGACCGATCGAACTCGCAGGGCAACTGCCGGGCCACCACCAGCGCTTGTGTGACCGCCACTCCTTTGGATGCCGCCGGCTTGCGCGTCGAAGGCCGGCCGCTCGGCAAAGTCGGTGGCGCGGCTTTGATGATCACGCCGTTGAGCGAACGGGCTACTTCCCACGAGCTGTTAATCGGATCTTTATCGAACGGCGCGAAGCCGGTCAATAGAACTTTCATCGTCGCTTTGCTGGTCATCACGGCCCTGTGCGCAGGTCATTTAAGTTGTGGGGTCAATCGGAGTTTCACTTCATTGAAATCAGGCCGAACGATTGATTTTAGAGTTCGCCGCCGCTCTGTTATGTTCGACGATTCCATCAATGCCTGACCCCATACTCCCAAAAGCCTCCTATGTCGTCAACCCGCGCCGCCCTGTTGCCCGAACTGTTCACGCCGCTCAAAGTCGGCGCAATCGAATGCAAGAACCGCGTCTTCATGGCGCCTTTGACGCGCTGCCGGGCAATGCCCGACAGCGACGCGCCGCACGCCTTGAATGCGCAGTACTACGCGCAGCGCGCCAGCGCCGGCTTGATCGTCAGCGAGGCCACTCAGGTGCTGCCGCAAGGCAAGGGTTATGTTCGCACGCCTGGTGTTTATAGCCCGGCGCAAGAAGCCGGCTGGAAGGCCGTCACCGAAGCTGTGCATCAGGCCGGCGGCAAGATCATCGCCAGCTCTGGCACGTCGGCGCGATCTCGCATCCCGACTTTCAGCCCAATGGCGATCTGCCCGGGCCGCCTCGGCGATCACCCCGGCGGCTGACGGTCACGCACCCAACGGCAAACAAGAGCGGGTCACGCCGCGCGCACTGCGCACCGACGAAATCCCCGGCTGGTCGCCGCGCTTCGGCATGCGTGCGCAGTTATGCAAACGCGCTGGCTTTGACGGCGTGGAGATTCACGGCGCGAACGGTTATCTGCTCGAGAGTTTTACCCGCGATTCGAGCAATAGCGCACCGACGCCTTTGGCGGGTCGGTTTGAGAACCGCATTCGTTGTAGCTCGAAGTCAGTCGACGCGGCCGTGTCGGTCTGGGGGCGCGACGCGTCGGCATTCGTTTCTCGCCGTCAACAACGCCAACCAGTCCCTGCCCGACTCGAATCCACAGCGACCTACGGCGCCTTGGTCAAGCGCTGGACGAACGCGGTTCGCCTTATTTGCATTTCATCGAGGGCCAGACCGGCGGCGAGCGGCAACTTGAGGGCTTCGACTTCTGACGCCGCCCGGCGCGCTTTTCGCGGCATGTACATCGGCAACAACCGCTACACCGGCCGACGATGGCGGCCAAAGCAATCCGCGACGGTACACGTCGACGCGGTCGCCTTTGGCGTCCCCTTCCTCGGCAATCCGGATCTGCCTGAGCGGCTGCGCACCGGCGCCGCTGAATGCCAGCCAACACCAAGACCTTCTACGGGCCGGGTGCCGTCGGCTACACCGACTACCCAACGCTGCAAGGCAGCCTGACTCAGCCAGCCTGACTTAGCCATCCTGACTCAGCCGGCCTGACCAACTCGACTGACCAGCTGGACTGAGCCTGCTCCACACGATCACACTCATCGAGTCGAGTGGGCAAGCGGATTGTCGCCACCGATTCGGCGGCCAAATAACGCGGTTCGCGCCCGCCCGGCGGCGCTTGGTCGCAAACCGCTGTCGCCGTCCGCGGTGCTGCGAAATACTTCGGCTCATGCGATGGCGTGCGCCGTGAGTTGGCCCACAGTCATCGTCATTCCTCCTTCACAGAACCCTTAAGAGCAGGAGCCCGACATGGCACAACAAATTCTCAGTCACACCCCTTATTGGGTTTGGGGCATTCTGGCCCTGCTCGTCAGTCTTGGCGTGCGCATGATGAAGCCGCGCCAGGTCAGCGCGCGACAGCTGACGATGCTGCCGCTGGTGATGACCGCCTATTCGCTGGTTTCGTTGTACGCATCGTTCGGTGCGCAGTCAACTGTGGTGCCCGCTTGGGGCACGGCGTGGCGAGTGCTCTGGCAATCGGCCGACTGCTCATCAGCCCGGACAACGTTCGATACGACAGCCGGGGGACGAAACGTCTCACAGGCGGCAGCGTGCTGCCGATGCTTGTCGACGCTCTCGATCTTTAGCGTCAAGTTTGTCATCGGTTTCGCGGCTGCACAGGTGCCGATGCTGATGCAGACCCCCAGTTTGCCGGCATGACGAGCTTGATCAGCGGCTTGCTCAGCGGTGGATTTCTAATCCATTGCCTGGCAGCGCGGCGAGCCGTTGGGCCGCGGCGAGAGTGCGCCATGCGCGGCCTAAGTCGGCGTCAGTCGGCGTCAATCGGCCCACTACGATCGGTCAGCGTAAGTCGGCCGCCGCACCAGCCGGGCGACGATGTAATACCGGTTTCCGGAATCGAAGCGAGTAAAGCCTGTGGCGCTCGCTTGCGATCCTGGTGGCCATGCAATACGATGGGTCATCAGAGGAGACAACATGACCAATCGTAGAAAATTTCTGGCTCAAAGCGCCGGACTGGGCAGTGCCGCCGCCATCGGTGCGACTGCGATCGGCGGACTTGGACTGCCTCGTTATGCGCAAGGGCAAGCCGCCATGGGCCCGAACGACAAGTTCGACCTGGTGATCAAGGGCGGCGACGTGCTCGACCCGAGCCAGAACCTGCGGGCCAAGCGCGACATCGGCATCCGCTTCGGCGTGATCGAGGCGGTCGAGGCCGACATTCCGGCCGACAAGGCGCTAGCGCGTGCTCAACGCCGGCGGCAAGCTCGTGACGCCGGGCCTCGATCGACCTGCACGCCCACGTCTTTCCCTACGGCTCCGCCATCGGCATTCCGGCCGACGAGCTGGTGCCGTTCCAGGCCACCACCACGCTGGTCTCCGCGGGCGACGCCGGCGCCAACAACTTCGCCGCCTTCCGCCGCGCCATCGTGGCGCAGACGCGCACGCGCCTCTACGCGTTCGTGCACATCGCCAACATCGGCCTCGCCGGCTTCCCGGTCGCCGAGCTCTACAACATCGATTTCGCGCAGATCGACGCCGCCGCCAAGGCGGTGGCCGAGAACGCCGACATCGTGCTCGGCATCAAGGTGCGCATGTCGCGAGAACGTGATCGCCAAGCACGGCCTCGAGCCGCTGAAGCGCGCGATCAAGGCCTGCGAGATGGCCGGCACCGGCGCCAAGATCATGTGCCACATCGGCGGCGTCGAGACGCCGGAGCTGATGAGCCAGATCCTCGACCTGCTGCGCGCCGGCGACATCCTCACCCACTGCTATTCGGGCGCGCCCAACATCGCCGGCAAGTTCACCAACATCGTGCAGGACGGCAAGCTGCTGCCGGCGGCGCTGGCCGCCAAGAAGCGCGGCGTCGTGTTCGACGTCGGCCACGGCGGCGGCAGCTTCGACTACACGGTCGCCGAGGCGGCGATCGCCGGCGGGCGCCGGGCCCGACACGATCTCCTCCGACATCCACGTGTTCTCCGGCAACACGCCCGGCATGCCCTACCTGACCTGGGTGATGAGCAAGTTCCTCAACATGGGCTTCACGCTCGAGCAGGTGGTGGCGATGGCGACCGTCAATCCGGCCAAGGTCATCAACCGCGTCGCCGAAGCTCGGCACGCTGCAGGTCGGCGCGCCGGCCGACGTGTCGCTGCTCGAGGTGGTCGAAGGCCCGGTCGAGTTCGTCGACACGCGCAACAACAAGCGCCAGGGCAAGGTCCACCTCAAGCCGGCGCACGCCGTGCTGGCCGGCGTGCCGTACGGCCGGCCGTATCAGTCGCCGTTTGCGGTGCGATAGGACGCCGCCATGAACCAACTCCGTTTTGCTGGTGGAACGCGCGCCCGAGGGTATACGGCGCTGACCTTGAATCGGCCTGCCGCGATGAACGCCTTGTCGCGGCAACTGCGCGCGCAGCTGGCCGTCACCATCACCGAACTGGAGGCGGACCCTGCGATTTGGGTGCTGATTCTGACCGGTGCTGGCAAGGCGTTTTGCGCCGGGCTGGACCTCAAAGAGCTCGGCGCGACCGATCCTAGTGGGCTATGCGGTTAATTAGGTAACGCTTTTTTGGCGCGATCAACAGCGGCAATAATGTGGGCGGCATTCTTGGTCCATACGAAGGGCTTTGCAAGGTGCTCATTGTGAGTCTCAATGAATTGTTCGATCTTGGCGATCAATTCAGCCACGCTGGTGAACACGCCGCGATATAGGGAGCGGCGCTCCAGTTGGGAGAACCATCCCTCGACCGCGTTCAGCCACGACGAACTGGTGGGTGTGAAATGAAAGTGCACGCGCGGATTACGTTCGAGCCACTCGCTCACTTCGGGCGTCTTGTGGGCGCTCAGGTTGTCCAGCACGATGTGCAGGTCTTTGTCCTTGGGTGCCCGCTTGACGACCAGCTTCATAAAGCCGAGAAACTCTTTGGACTTGCACGACTCGCCCATTTTGCCAATTACCTGGCCGCTGAGAATGTCAAAGGCCGCGAACAGGCAGGCCGTCCCATGGCGCTTGTAGTCGTGGGTGCGACTGGCCACTCGACCAGGGCTCAACGGCAAGCCCGGTTGTGTTCGGTCCAGTGCTTGAATTTGACTCTTCTCGTCCACGCAGAGCACCAACGCATTGCTCGGTGGGTTCATGTAAAGCCCCACGATATCGACCACTTTGTCGGCAAAATTCGGGTCATTGCTGATCTTGAACGTCTTGATGCGGTGCGGCTTCAGATCGGCCGCCTCCCATATCTGGCGAACCTGCCAAGTGCTTACTTGGGCGTACTCGGCCATCAAGCGAATGCTCCAATGAGTCGCCTCTTGCGGCACTCGCTCGGTGGTCAACTTCAGCACCCGCCGCACGATCTGCTGATCGATCACCGTCGGTCGGCCCGAACGTGGCATATCCCGCAGCCCGTCCAAGCCCATCTGCTCGTACCGATGCATCCATCGATAAACCGTCTTGGGCGCGACTCGCTGAGCCTGGGCAACCTCGGCCGCACGCACCCCCTCGGCCAGCGCCAAAACAATCTTGGCGCGCGTAACCTCGCCCTGCGGCAACGTCGTCATCTTCAACCACTTCTCTAGTTTGCCTCGATCGCCGCGCTTGAGCCGAAACGTGTCTGGTGTAGTCATGCTCAGAGTATAAAAACATCGCGCTCATATGACCACCAGTGTTACATTAATTTACGCACAGACCACTAGCGCCGCCGTTTTTGGCACGGCGGTGCCCGATCCGGTGACCGCGCTCAATCGCTTCTCGGGCCCCGTCATCGGTGCGATCAATGGCGCCGCGATTACCGGCGGCTTTGAGCTCGCCTTGGCCTGCGACGTTCTGCTGGCGTCCACCGAGGCACGGTTTGCGGACACCCACGCCCGAGTCGGCGTGATGCCAGGCTGGGGGCTGTCACAAAAACTCAGCCGGGCGATCGGCGTCTACCGCGCCAAGGAGTTATCCCTGTCGGGGCAACTTTTTGAGCGCGCAGCGCGCCAGCGACTGGGGGCTGGTCAATCGGGTGGTCGAGCCCGCCGAGCTGCTGCCGCAGGCGATCGCGCTGGCCAAAGACATGCTGTCGGTGATCCCGACGATGCTGGTCGGCTACAAGAAGCTGATCGACGAAGGCTATGACCGAACTTTTGGCGACGCGATGGCCTTGGAGCTGGCCACCTCGCGAGCCGCAAACGCCGCGGTCAAGGCTCAGGAAATCGAACAGCGCCGCGAAGCGGTGCGGCAACGCGGACGCCAGCAGTAAGCTGTCAGCTAACCTGTTTTTTCTGGCTGGCCCTTTGGGCCAGCGCTCAGCCTACTTCTTCTTGTCCCGCTTTTCCTGCTTTTTTTTCTTGGGGGGTTTTGGAAGCGGGCTTCTTCTTTTCCTTCTTATTGTCTTGCGACTTGCTCATGGTTGTCTCCAGGGTGGGCAACAGACTTTGGTACGGCATTTCAATCCGAATCCGGCGTATGTTTTCGTGCCAGCAGCTAGTCTAGCGCGAAGGGCGGACAAAATCGTCAGGCTGTGAGTCAATCGCGACACAATCTGCGCCGCTCCCGGAGTTGGTTTTGTTTCAAGGCGCGATACCCGGACAAACCACTGGTTCCCAAACCTGAAGTTCATCTATACAATTTTCTACAAACCACAGCAAGTCGTTTCAGGCTTGATTCGTGCAGTCTCTATTCGGCCTTTCGCGCCGGCTGAGGCCTTGGAACTGATCGTGGTGCCGTCGGCGACCGCGTCAGATTCGTCAAAAAAAATGCCGATAGTCCTGCTTGTTACTTCAATTCGAAAAGAACAAGTCTAGGGGGAGAATAAAAGTGCGATTTACAAGGATTGCCGCGTCGCTTGCCGCCGCTGCTGCGCTTACCTTTGGCAGCGCGACCGTTTCGGCACAAATCAAAGTGAAGTTGGAACCGGTCGTATCGGCCATCAATACGCCGCTCGCCATGGTGCAGGCTCCTGGCGACAATCGGATGTTCGTAGTCGAGCAATACGGTCGAATTCGCATTCTGGAAAGACCGGCAAGATGCTGCCGACGCCGTTCCTGGATGTTCGCAGCAAGATCGTTAAGCTGTATCAC
>CAVZXI010000015.1:0-24683 GCA_963779235.1 Pyrinomonadaceae bacterium | reverse complement strand
AGGTCAGCTCGTTCGCGACGTCCGCCCATTTTTTGACTTGGAAAAACGGCGAAATTTCCATCAATGAATGGTGGGATATTTCGTTTGACCATATCGAATATAATAAAAGTGAGTCGGAATGGTGCGAAGAAATTTTAGCGACGCTTGACCGTGTAGTCAAGATGGAAATGGTTGCGGATGTCCCGTTGGGAGCGTTTCTGTCGGGCGGAATTGATTCTTCGTCAATCGTTGCGTTGATGAAAAATCACGGTCACGGCAAACAAATTTCGACCTACACCGTCGGGTTTGAACCGGAAGATTTGCGCTACGATATTATTCCCGATGACACGGTTTGGGCGCGAAAGGTCGGCAAACTTTTGGAAACGGACTATCACGAAATTATGCTCAAACCCGATGTTGCCGAGCTTTTGCCGATGCTCGTCTATCACATGGACGAACCCGTCGCTGATCCCGCCATTATTTCGAGTTATTTGATTTCCAAAGCCGCCCGCAAAACTCTCACAGTTCTGCTTTCGGGAGTCGGCGGAGACGAAATTTTTGCGGGTTATCCGCGCCAATTGGCGATGAAATTTGCCGGAGTTTCGGATTTTATTCCGCAAATAATTCGCTCGCCTTTGATGAAAACCGTGACGAATCTTTTGCCGGGTGGACTTCCGGGGAAATTTACCGCGCCTTTACGAAACGCGAAAAAATTTACCAAAAGCGCGGCGATGGATTTTGAGGAAAGATATTTAGGTTTTGGGACTTATTTTACCGATGAAGCCAAACAAAAAATCTATTCCGAAGACTTGAGAGAAGAGACTAAAGACTTTAATCCCTACCAATATCATTTAAACTATTTTGAGCGAGTTAAAGATGCAAATCCTTTGAATCGTTTGCTTTATGTTGATCTGAAAACTTTTTTGCCGTGTTTGAATCTGGCTTATACCGACAAAACTTCGATGGCGGCAAATTTAGAAGTTCGAGTTCCGTTTTTGAATGTGGAAATGCTGAATCTGGCGGCGAGAATTCCGCCCGAACTGAAATTAAAAGGAATGAAACGCAAATATATTTTTAAAAAAGCCACCGAAAAACTTTTACCGCACAATGTCGTCTGGCGCAAAAAAGCCGGTTTTGGTGCGCCGATTCGTTCTTGGCTCCGCGGTGATTTGCGTCCAATGGTCGAAGATTTGTTGTCGGAATCAAACATCAAACGGCGCGGGCTTTTTGGCTCGAAAGAAGTCCGACGGGTGATTGACGCAAATCTTTCGGGCAAAGAGGATTTCAATTTACAGGTTTTTCAACTTTTGACACTCGAATTATGGATGCAGAAATTTCTTGATTAAAATTTTGTCTGATTTTTCTTTCAACATTTTTAGTCTTAAATTTAACTCTAGTAGCTAGTTGAAAAACAAGAACTATTTGCCACAGATGAACACAGATAAAAACTGATAAAAACGGATTATTTTCGATAACTTTCTGCTAAATTCAGTTATTTTTTCTAACATATCGGTGAAAATCCTAAAAATCTGTGTTTATCTGTGGCTAATTTCTTATTTTTATTTTCAACCCGCGACTCAGGTTAAATTTAGAATTTGAAATAATCCTTGATACTTGTGATAATTCAGTGCTTTTATTAAGTCTCTGTTGATTTTATGCTAACTTACAAATATATTGTTTAGCATCGTTCATTTTTGACTTAGTTTTTTGCTTATGGAAGAAAAAATCCCCCAACAAAAGCATTTATTCTCCAAAAAGATTTTATTGTTTTGTTTAATTCTATTTGTTTTTTCTACTTGTGTTCGTCTGATTGTCTGGCAAAACCATGAAAGCGAAATTAACAATTCCTTAAATCTGATTGTATCCGAATATAAAGAAGAAGCCAGAACTTTATTGAGCGGAGATATAAACATATTTTTCTGCGGAAAAAATCCAGCGAGCAATGCAGATATTTTGTCGCATCCACCCGGCTATCCAATCATTGTGGCAATTGTTTTCGCTATTTTTGGCGAATCCGAAGCATTACGAATTATTCAAATACTTTTCAGTTCTCTTGCTCCTCTGCTAATTTTTCTAATTTCAATAAAACTCTTTGATTTTAGGATAGCCAGCATCGCGGGTTTGCTCGTCGCAGTTTCGCCACAAATTTCTTATAACTCGGTGTTTTTGTTAGCAGATTCTTTTTCTATTCTGCCAATTCTGCTGGCAATTTATTTCTTTATTAAGGCTTCCGAAAAACAACTTTTGCTTTACGGGATTATTTGCGGAGCATTGTTAGGCATCTCTTGTTGGTTTAGATCGAATGGACTTTTGATACCTCTTTATTTTGCCGTATTTTCTGTTTTTTTGTTTTCCAAAAAGTTTCGGCTTCGATTTGCTTTAATGGTTGTGATGAGTTTTGTAGCGGTAATTTCTCCTATTACAATTCGTAACTATTTAGTTTTTCACTCGTTTATCCCGGTATCTTTGGGAACCGGGTGGAGTTCGCTGGCAGGAATTGCCGATTACGATAAAGAGGGAAAATTTGGATTAACCAATACAGATACCGGTCGAATGGAATACGAAGCAAAAATTCATAATCGTCCTGATTACAATTTATCTTTATATAATCCAGATGGGATTGAACGTGAACGCGAAAGGACAAAAACGACTATTGAAATCGTTACTTCAAATCCTGTTTGGTTTGCCGGTGTCGTTGCCCAACGCGCTTGGATGATAGTGCGGCTTGAAAGAGTTCCGCCGATGTCATGGGCTAACCGCGAAGAATCAATAAATATTTTTGCGTATTATTTGAATATTCCACTTAAACTTTTTCAAAGACTTTTTATTACCGCCATTCTATTGCCAATCTTTGTGGCTGGAATAATCCTTTTATGGCGAGAAAAAAAGCATCGGAAAAAATTACTTATTCTCCTGATAGTCCCCCTTTATTACATCACCGTTCATGCTCTGGTCCATACGGAGTATAGATACGTAGTGGTGATTCAACACGTTTTTTTAATTTTCGCAGCAGTTGTTTTAAGTTTTTTGATAGAGAAAATCAGGAATCGTTTCTTTGGTCAGACTGAGAATTTAGCAGAATCCGTCTAGTTATTTCTTCTGCCATTGAGCTATCACCATACAGGAGGTTTTCGCAGCTTGTATTTTTTCAATTTTAAACTCAAGCCATAAAATAAACGGGGCATACAACTGCTTAAGTTTTTGCGGAATTCTAAAAACCATTGAGTTTAAGACTAAAAGATAACCCAAACTGCCTGAATAAACTTCACTGTTTTGCCGGAACAAATCAGAAAATTCTTTTTTTAGTCCTTGCATATCAATCGCTTCTTCATTCTCGGTAAATAAATGATCATGCCGATACCAAAACCGGCGCACTCTATCTAAAATTGATTCGGAATGTGGTTCGGCAAAGCAAAGATACCCGTTTGGTTTGAGCAAACGATACATTTCTTTTATGCTCAAAGATATATTTGGATGCAAATGATGCAAGCCGCCAACAACTACTATGCAATCAAAAGATTCATCAGGCAGATGTGTTTCAAAAATTGAGGCACACACCGCATCCACATTTTTCCAGCGTTTTTTTAATTTTTCGACTTCTTTTTCAGAAACATCAAGTCCTGTTACCTGTGCGCCTTTTTCAAGTAAATACGCAGTAGTTTCGCCCGAGCCGCACATTGCCTCCAAAACTTTTACACCTTCTAATTCAATGCCTTCAAATAAATGGCGATTGATAAAGTTATGTCGGTATTCCTGGCTAAACTTATCACCATAATGAAGAGAATAGTTCTCTGCAATACGGTCATAATGAACAGCTTGAAGTTCGGCTTGATTTAGTAATTCAGTTGGCAATACTGGCTCCAGAAAGTAAATTTAACGTCAGTTCGAGATAAGAATTAGACCAAAACCAAGTCTTGTCTCAAGTTTAAGTTTGGTTTGAGGGGTTGAAAAGTATAAGCTATCAATCCCGCTACCAAATTCCCATAAAAATTCCAAACTGAGCGATGCCGTGTGTGTTCAACTTGCGAAATATTCTTCAGTTGGTCTATCACACTTTCAATAATTGCTCTTTTTCTCAATAATAATCGGTCAAAAAAGGGCATCAGTTTATTCTTCATATTCTTTCTCACCTTGGTTACTAACTGTAAGTTGTGTTCTCCCAACACTTTGCTTAAAGTTTGAGAAATATAGCCTTTATCTCCGAACAATTTTCCCCATAATTGTTTCGCCATTTTCGGCATCGGAACTCGATCATCAACATTTCCAGCCGTCACTTGCCACGCTAAAATTTCGCCACAATCATTGATTATTAAATGTATTTTGAAGCCATAAAAGAAGCCTGTTGAAGTGTGTCCGGGTTGCCCTACTTTTTTGAAAACCTTGTTCTGTTTAATCCGTAAGTTATGACAAACCTTAATCTTAGTCCCATCTACAAAAGAAATCCCCGAACATTTTCCCATTTTTATTTGCAAAAAAGCAGCTAAGAAAAGCGTGGCTTTGCCTTGCAATTCAACAAATCTGTTGTAACTCAACAAGTGGGGAAAATCCCGCCGATGATAACTACAAATCCTCTCATTATAAAAGGCTTTCAAATTCCGAAAGTTTGATTGATGAAACAAAACCAAAATTGTCATCACCTCACTCATCGCCATCTTTGAAGGTTTATTTCGTTTTTTTTGACCTTCAGTTAGTTGAAATTGATTATATTTAGGTTCAAAAGAAAGGCAAAAATCGTCAATTTGACAAAAAACTGTTAAAATATCCATTGAAAAAACTCCTAAAAGCTAGATTTTTTGTTGCTAAACTTAATTATATCTTTCTTTTAGAGTTTTTTCTTATCTCGAACTCACGTTAAATTTACTAGATTTATGGTTTAATCCTAGCATCATAATTTACTGAATGTCCAAAGATACGAGGCAAACGCTTCTCTCCCGGACAGTAAAATCAGCTATTTTTGACGTGATTACGTTTAGTTTCCGATAGAGACTTTAAACAGAAAAAGCCTGACCTGTTCGTATTGATTCACGGATTCGGAAAGTTGCGCGAGTTGTCGCCACCAAGTCTTCCAAACTTATCGGTGCATCTTCCTTTCCTAAAACAACCGAACAAACTGTGCGAATTTCCTCTGCTTGTCCTTTATCTTGTCCGCTCATTTTTTTTGTCATTTCCTTTCCGCTTTTGAACATTGAAGCGCGTCGAAAATCATCCAAGACAAAAGTTTTGCCTTCGCCGTAAATCTCTAAATATTCTTTGGGAAAGGATTTATCGCCTTCCGCCAGGTAAGCAATTGTTCCGTTTGAGCCATCGGCAAACCGCATATTTATAAAAACCGAATCTTCGCCAACGACTTCATTGTTGCGGCTGACAATACTTTCAGCATAAACACGAGTGGTGACGGAATCGGTTAAATAATGCATCAAATCAATAAAATGACAGACTTCGCCGATGATTCGTCCCCCACCTTGTTTTTCGTCTTGAATCCAACTATCGCGCGGAATTCGTCCGGCATTGACACGATATAAAATCGAAAGTGGCGATTGGCGATTGGAAAAAAATTCTTTGGCAGTTTTTGCTAAAGGCGAAAAACGACGATTAAAGCCGACCATCAGTTTTCCTTGGGAATTTTTTGCTGCTTCAATCACTGAATCGAGTTCTTCATCATTCATCGCTAATGGTTTTTCGACAAAAACGTGTTTATCTTCTAAAAGTGCTTTTCTTGCTAAATCGGCGTGGGAATCGTGACGAGTGGCAATGACGACTAAGTTCGTGTTTTTGTCTTGCAAAACGTCGTCTGAATTTGAAACGCACGAAGCAAAACCATATTGACTGCCGATGTCTTTCGCGGATAAACCTGAAGCCGTGGCGATTGAATTAAATTCAACACTGTTTGCTTTGAGATTGGGCAGCAAAAATTTTCGGGCGTAACTTCCTGCGCCGATCATTCCAACGCTGACTTTGTTCGCTGAAATTGATTGCTTAGGCTGGATTTCAATCTTGGAAGCAAGTTCTTTTTCGGTATCGTATTGCAAAAGAATGCCCAAATAAGGCTCTTTTCCTTTGCCTTCAATGAGATTGTAAGCTGTTTCGCCTTCTTCTATCGGAAAGCGGTGTGTGATTAGTTTTTCGAGTTTGAGGCTTCCATCCGCGACTAAATCAAGAAATGCTTCAATATTTCGGCTTTCCGTCCAGCGAACATACGCAAAAGGGTAATCATGACCGCGTTCTTCGTATTCTGCATCGTAGCGACCAGGACCATAAGACATTGACATTTGCAAGGTTAATTCGCGTTCGTAATAAATTTGACGAGGAATGTCCATTCCAACTAAACCGACCACAACAACCCGCCCTTTCAAACGCGAAACTTCTCCGGCTAATTCAATCGGATCATTTGAAGATGTTGCCGCAGTTATCAAAACTCCGTCTGCTCCGCGTCCGCGTGACCATTCTTTGATCAAATGTTTAGCTTCATTTGGAGCTGCACAAATATCAGCCCCGAATTCTTTAGCCAGATTTAATTTTTGCTCATCAACGTCAACACCAAAAACCCGGCAACCGTTTGCTTTTAGAAGTTGAACCGTAATTTGTCCCAATAAACCTAAACCAATCACAACAAACGCTTCACCCAAAGTCGGCTCGGCAACGCGAACCCCTTGCAAAGCAATTGCGCCGAGTGTTCCAAATGCCCCCGCTTCAAAATTGACGTTTTCGGGCAATCGGATACACAAATTTTTCGGAACTGCAATCATTTCCGCGTGTGAAGCATAACCTGCACCGGCACAAGCCACGCGGTCGCCAACGCGAAACTCCGTCACATCGTCTGCAACTCCGACAACAATTCCCGATGAGCTGTAACCCAAAGCATTTTCAGAATTTAACTTTGCTTGAACCGCAGTAAAAGTATTCCAAAAGCCTTCGTTTTTGACCTTTTGAATAACTTGCTTGACCAAATCAGGTCGTTCTTTGGCTTTTCCCAACAGACTTTTTTTACCTAAATCAATTTTCGATTTTTCAGTTCCCGCACTAATCAAAGAAACGGCGTTTCTGACTAAAACTTGTCCGCCTTGAACATTTGGCAACGGAACATCTGCTACAGTCAAAACTCCTGACTTCATATTTTGTAAAATTTGTTTCATATCGCTATTTGATTTTCGCTTTTATTGAGGCTTGAATCAAATTACCCGTTGGTTGAAAAAATACTTTTTTTTTATCTTATTTGATAATCCCTGTAATTCTTGTGAGGAAACAAGAAATATTTCCTTGAATGATTTTTGGGTTTTGTAGCGGAAAAACCCTGTGACCAAAATAAAAATCAATCCATAACAAATACTCGAAGAAATTGCGGCGGCAAAGGCTCCGTATTTTGGAATGAATAACAAATTTAGAGTTAAATTTGTTAGCAAAACA
This sequence comes from Pyrinomonadaceae bacterium, assembly GCA_963779235.1. GTDB lineage: Bacteria > Acidobacteriota > Blastocatellia > Pyrinomonadales > Pyrinomonadaceae > JAIBCC01. The sequence goes on along the minus strand of CAVZXI010000015.1, from coordinate 17,300 downwards.
ACCACCCAGAAAATAGGTATTTGATAGGGAAGTCCGGTGCCGTTGAAATATTGCACAATAACCGATTCTATTCCTAAAAGATAAACGCCCGGCAAAAGTAATAAAACTAAAAAGGTTACATCCTTAAATCAATACTTCGGACAGAATTAAGAGAAGATAGTGGCGTAATTTCTTAGTTCTGTCAGAGTTTCTTTGTATTTTATCAAACTCTGCTCCAAACCTAACTTGGAAATAAATAAATTGAGCAGCTGTTCATTGAAATATTGCTGTTTGATTGATTTCATCGAAAACGGTTTTTTGGCTTCTCCTTGTTTCTCGGCTTGAAGCGTCATTCCTCTGGCTAAATTGACACTCGTCAGTGCCGTGTTCCAATGAAATTCAAGTGCTTGATTATCTCTGGCTTGGCAATCATTCAAGCCACCTGATTGTTTGGCATCCCGAATCAGAAATTCAATCGTGAACCGACTTCGATACAACCAAAAGATTTCTTTGGCTTCCATTTCCAAATCGGTGGAAAACAAATTGACCGTTTTTTTCTCATATTTGACCACCACTAATTTGATTTTTCTTTTCAAACTGACTGACCAGACTACTTTCGAGTAAAGTTTGACTTCTTTGTTTTCAATCTTGACTTTCGTTTCGGCAAACTTGGTTAAATCAAGAAAATCAACTTTCCCGTCATATTTCCGATGCCGTCCACGCGGTTTTTGCTCGCCTTCATACAAATATTGAAGATTGGCATCTGAACGTAAGCGGGAAATCACCGTAAATCCTTGTCCAACCATTCGGCGGACAAACTTTTCTTTGGCATAATAACCGTCAAAGAGCCCGATTCGAGTGTGTTGCTGAATTTGCGAAGCTACTTTTTCGACCTGCCCGGCATAAAAATCAATCCGTGTTTTTCGCTCAGAATCTGCGGCTTGATTTGATAAATTCGGCTCAGTTTGGTCAACCGTCAAAGCAAATGAAGCCTGATTTTTGCCGCAGACCAAAGAAATTATCGAGGCTTCCAAGCCTTTTTCCGCCCGCGAAGCGCAACCGTTCCAGAATTTATCCAAGCCGAAAGTTTGTTTCCCGCTTTTGCGAATAAAACTGGCATCCATCGCAAAAGCCATAATTTGACAATCTGCTTGAGCGATGATTTCTTGGTTCAGTCCAACAAAATCAAGCTCTTTTTGAAACTGTCGGCGAAAGGTGCGTTCATTCAAGTTGGAATTTCTCGCCAAAGCCGAAAAGTTAATTCTCGACGGACAAATGAAAATAGTTTGAAAAAGAACTTCTAAAAACTTGAACTGTGGCTTGTTAATATTTTTCAAGCCTTCTAAAATTTGATTGATGAACAAAGCAGAAACCTCCGTTAGCTGAATTTTTTGCAAAATTAACTAAACTTGTTTCTGCTTTGTTTGTCAAAAAACTGTCCGAAGTATTGTTAAATGTTTCGCCATAAATTATTGGTAAGGCAAAACTTAGAGGAATTGCAAAGAGACTGATAATCAAAGTCAAAAATGTGGTTTGCCGGGTTACCTGACAAGTTAATTCAGCACTTTCATTTTGAGATTGCGCGACTTTAGGAAAAAGCAAAGGATTAATTACCCAAGGAAGCATCATCAATAACAAAGAAAATTGCGAGGCTACGGCATACACTCCGGTTTCGGTTGCATTACGATAATGATTTACCAGCAAAAGATCCGCCCTGATAATGACAAATGGAATTAAAATTGTAATATAGGATTTAACTCCATACTGCACCATTTCTTTGAATAGTTTTAACTTTGATTGAAAAACATCTTTCAGATTTACTTCGGAAAGAATGCGTCGAACTAAAAATAAACCAAAAAGGCAGAGCAAAATAGTTCTGATCAAGTTAAGAATCACTATCGAATCTAAATTTTTGTTGATAAAAAAAATTACTATCAGAGTATTAAAAACTAAAACTGTCTGACTAATTGCATCGAGTAAATTAAATTGTGAGACACGATTCATTCCGAGCAAAACATATTGATTTAGTAAAAGCAAAAGTTGGAAAGGAATGGAAATGCTGGCAATGATGACCAATTTACTTGGCAAATTCCCAAATAAATCAGGCTTAAATTGAGCCAGAATAATCAAAAAAGCTAATAAAATACTTCCTGTTAATAGCCCGAAAATGAGTGCGATGTGAGCAACCGAATTTAGATTTTTATTATCTTGCGCGACAAAAAATGTGTTTGCTGTAGTTAATCCGAAGGCTCCAAATTGAACAATCGTTCCAATTAAAACGGTCAATGAAGCAAGAATCGCCCAACTTTCCACTCCCATAAAACGAGAAACCAAAAGACTCAAAAATATCTGACAGGCGATCACCCAAAAACGAGTTCCAAACGACCAAATAATATTAAGAAAAAATGATTCGGACGAATTTTGTACTAGTCTTTCCGTCATAAATTAAGCGGTGAGCGTTTGATTTTCTTCCCGGGTTTCTTTCAAACCGCGTAAAACAGCCAAACTCAAACCCATTATCAAATAGAAGATCATTACTACTTCCGAATCACCCCAATTGTAATGAACCAAACCGCTGGTCAGAAAACCTATTGTGCCGCCTAAAGATCCAAGCAAAATTCCGCGTTCAATCCAATCTAATTTTCTCCTTCGTAAAGTCTGCCAAAGCAATTTTAGATAAATAAATATCCAAATTAACCACGCCAAAAGAGTTGGCACTCCACGCTCCAGCGCAAATTGGAGCGGGGTGCAGTGCATATGTCCCATCGGGATATTTCCGTTGTCAAACAAATGCCATTCCTGCCAATGAGTTTTGAGGGAATCCATTCCGATTCCGACCGCCAGGTGTCGCGGACTGCTCGTCAATAAGTCTAATCCTTCGCGCCAAACCGTTAAACGCCAAGTTGTTGAGCCGTCTTTGGTATCAATAAATCCCACATTTCGCTTTTGCTGCAAATAAAATAAACCGCCAAAAATTAACGGAATAGCTAAAATCGCACAAATTAGAATGGTTTTTCGGCTTGTTCCAAATAGAATGATAACGCCCGATGAAATGATAAACGAAAGCCAAGAAGCGCGTGTGACGGTCAAAAATAACGCTCCGCAAAAAGCGAGTAAAGCCAACAATAACAACCATTTGTATCGTCCGCTGTAACTTGCAATAAACAGTCCCAAAGCTAAAGAAGCGATGAGTTGTAAGGCTTCGGCAAAAGTTGTGTAATGCCCGTAGAAACCCGCCGCCCGCACATCTCGTCCGCGTGACCATTCGATAATTCCAAGTTTTTCCGTACTGTCATTTCCCGTCAATAAAGCATTTTTCGCTACCTCAATATCTAAAATTACTTCGTAACGATAAACTTTTAGTTTTGTAATTTCATTTTCGGCGATTATTTTCGCTAATTCATCCGGCGAAGCCACGCTCACGCCATTAGCTTTTTGAATCGTGTCGTTTTCCTTCACTTGAGCAACTTTTAAAGGACTGTTTTCGGTTAAACTCAAGACCTTTAAATTTCTTCCAACCACAAAATTTCCCACTGCATAAATCGCTACCAACGCTGATGAAATCAACAAAATTGCAACTACCTGATGAAGCATTTTGCGATTTTTTATATTTTCCGAAAATAGATAAACAATCGTTACCAATGACACGGCAACCATTTTTCTCAAAGAAACCTGCGGTTCGTAGGAAAGAATTGAACTAAGCAGGGTTAATCCGACAAAGGTTAAAATTGCAATATCAATTCCGTCTTTTCGTAGAGTTGGTTTGACGAAAAATGCTCGAATTATTATGCACAAAAGACAAAAAGCCCAAGCTGTTTGGGTAGCGGCAATCGAAATCGGCGCAGACAAGGCGAGCAATAAAAGACATCCTTTCAAAGCATAATTAAGATATGTTGTGAATTTGTTTGATTTTTCCATTTTGAAAATTTGATTATGAGGCATTGTCGGTTTCAGCGCAAAAGAAGATGCCGGCAATGACACCGGCATTTCGTTTCTTTTAAAATTTGCGACAACTTTTTAGTAGATCAGAAAACCATCAAAAGCCCAGCCCACATTTCCGCTATAATCAACCCGACACCAACGCCCTTTTTTTCCTCCTGCTCTTGGCAAACAAGCGATAACTGTCACCGTTGAGCCGTGTGGAATCTGCAAAATTCTATCGCCTGTTTCCGCACTTGGCTCAGTCCGTAAGGCTAAAAAGCCATCGCCGGGAGAATTTACTCTGGCAGTTACTTTGGTTGATGGCGGAGTTGTATTTGAGATAGTTGGGACTTTATTTTTGGCATTTTTCTGCTCTTGAATTTGTTTTTCCAAATTTGCAATCTTTTTCGCTGTTTCATCTGGAGTTTGAGAATTTGTAACGTTTGGAGTTGCCGGAGTCGTGTTTGAATTTGGAGTTTTATTTGAAACAACCTCTGGTTTGCCATTATCTTTCAACATTAACCAACCAATTACTCCGGCACTTCCTAAAACGACCAAAGCTAATAGAGCAACCAATAACCCGATGATTATTCCCATTCCGCCTTTCTTTTCTGTTTGAGGTTGAGATTGTGGCGGGTTTGTTTGAGGAGCACCAACGGTTTGCGAAGTGTCTTGAGCAATATTGACTCGAATCGGATTGTGCGGAGCAGAAATTATTTGCGTCTGTTCTTCATCAGCGATGGCAAACAAAGTCGTCCCATCCTCCAAACAAAACTGGAGCGAATCATCAGGATATGTAGTTTTGCAAACGGGGCATTGCTTCATAAATTAATTGGTTCATTTTGTGATTGACTCATTGATTCATTGATTTGTTTGAAATTTTATCAAATGATTCAATGAATCAATGGTTAAATGAATCAATTCCCAAAATTAAATTCTCAAAGGCATCACGATATATTTGTAATCGTAGGTTGTTTCATTTTCAATGCGAATCAAAGTTTGAGCATTGCTGTCTTTGAAATCGAAAGCCAAACGAAGGCGATTGTCTTTGACACGAACCGTCTCCCCGTCATTTTCAGACTCTTGGACGGCTTCTGATTCGTTGGTGCTAACTACGTTCAGGAAATCTTGTAAATAGGCTGAATTGAAGCCGAGTGCAACTTCTTCGCCTTGGTAATCGGCGGCAATCACTTCGTTGGCTTCGCCTTCTTCGGCAGCTTGCGAGCTGATTTCGATTTCGCCCGATTTGATCAATAATTTTACCGAACGGGTGCGCTCATCCGCCATCAACGAAACGCGGCGAATGGCGGCTTTCATTTCTTCGGCATCAAAGGTTGCAGTTTTATCGTTGCCTTTCGGAATCACCATTTCATAATTGGGAAATGTTCCTGACAAGTTTGCGGGTAATTAAAAGTCGTCCGTCAACTTCAAAATAAATGTGATTCGGGTCTTCGCCAAAACTAACTTCGCCTTCGGAATCACGGGCAATCTTGGTTAATTCAACCAAAGCCTTTTTCGGAATCAATGAATCCATCGTGCCGTCAATCGCTTCTTGTTTTTCGATAAAAGCAAGGCGATGTCCGTCAGTTGTCACCATTCCGCACAATTCCGTCTCCGACCATAAACTTTGCGCCCGAAAGCGTGAACCGCGATTGTTCTTGCGTAATCGCAAAACTGGTGTGTTGGATAAAATGATTAAAAACCTTTGCTGATAATTTTAAAGGCGTGCTACGGAATTCGGGAACTTCGGGAAACTGTTCACGCGAAACCCCGGCGAGTCGGAAATTCGATTTTCCGCAACTCATTCGCACCCATTCATTTTCTTCTTTGGTAAAATGCACATCTTGATTTTCCAAGAGGCGCACAATATCAAAAAGTTTGCGTGCCTGTATGCACATCGAGCCGGCTTGTTTGATGTCTGCCTTCGCCTCACAACGAATCGTGACATCGAGGTCAGTTCCGACAATCCGAATCGTTCCTTCGCCAACCGATTCGATTAAAATATTTGATAACACCGGAATCGTAGATTTTTTTTCCACGATACCTTGCACAAATCCGAGTTCTTCTTTTAAAGCACTTTGCTTGATAACAAATTCCATAATTGCTCCTATTGTGGTTGGAAACTATATTTTTAATTTCTAATTATTTTAGTGTTAGTTTGATGTTTCTACAAACCTAAAATCTTAATAATTCTATCTTCCCAATTTTTGATAATCCTTAAAGTTTTACCTTCAAACTCAATTGCATTTTACTATTACTAATACATTAAAATTTATATATATTTTAATAGTAGTAGTAGTAGTGACTGTGGAAAAGTGGAAAAGCGACTTTATTGTTGTAATAATTAAACTTGTGCGTCCACAGGCGATGTGGAAAAACCTGTGGAAAACTTGAAACCTGTGGAAAAAAAAGGGCAAACCAGACCTTTTCCAAATTTCCACAAGCGATATTTTTCAACAGCCTGTGGAAAAGTGGAAAACAATCTTTAATTGTTGAAACTAAACATTTAATTGATGTTTAGCTAAAAACTTGCTTGTGGAAAACTTCCACCTAATTCACGTTAAACCATCTTTAACTAACTGCAAAGATTATCTATTAAATCGCTGACGACTCTGTGGAAATTTCTATCTTCCTTAATTAGCCCGTCAATTTTCTCAACTGAGTGCATGACGGTCGTGTGATGCTTGCCGCCAAAGTCTTTTCCAATCTCTGGAAAACTATGTTTGGTGAGACGCTTGCAAAGATACATTGCCACCTGTCGCGGGACGGCAATCTGGCGCGAATTATTTTTCGATTTCAATTCTTCAACCGACAATTTGTAATGTGACGCGACAAGTTTGGAGATTCGGTCCATCGTAATTCCTTCGGGTTGGTCGCTGTCAACAATATTGCGAATCGCGTCTTGCGCCAACATTTTTGAAATCGGAATACCGCGCAAAGATGAAATTGCCACCAGACGCACAAGCGAGCCTTCGAGTTCGCGGATGTTACTTTTAACTTTTCCGGCGATAAAAAATGCAACGTCGTCCGGCAAAGTCACTCCATCCAAATCAGCTTTGCGTTTCAAAATTGCAACTTTTGTTTCTAAATCGGGCGGCTCAATATCGGCAATCAAACCCCATTCAAACCGCGAATGCAGTCTTTCTTCTAAAGTCGGAATTTCACGCGGCGGACAATCCGAAGTAATGACGATTTGTTTTTGATCATTGTGGAGGGCGTTAAAAGTATGGAAAAATTCTTCTTGAGTGCGTTCTTTTCCCGCCATAAATTGCACATCATCCATTAACAAAACATCAATCGAACGATATTTGTCGCGGAAAGTTTGCGTTTTGTCGTAACGAATCGCGTTAATCAATTCGTTCATAAATTTTTCCGCGGAAATATAAGCCACGCGCAAATGGCGGTTTTGTTCTTTAATCGCGTGTCCCATTGCGTGCATCAGATGAGTTTTGCCAAGACCAACTCCGCCGTAAATAAACATCGGATTGTAAGTTTTACCCGGAGCTTCGGCAACGGCGAGACTCGCGGCGTGAGCAAATTGATTACACGCACCAACAACAAAACTGCCGAATTTATATTTCGGATTGAGCGAATTTTCAATCGGTTCGATGTCAACAAAATTGGTTGTTCTCATTTTTAGCACGAATTTTGTGGAAGGGATTTTCCATAAAATTGAAACCGATGGTGTTGCTCGCGGGTTTTTGTTTCTCAAAGAAAAATTCACCTTCTTCGTCTTCGTCCAAAAAATCTTCGGGCAGTTTCGTCTCTTCAATTTCCCATTCCAATCGATAGTTGGCAATATCCAATTCTTTCAACGTTTGCGAGAGTAAATCAGAATAATAAGTATGCACCCAATCCTTATTAACTTTGGCTCGCACGAAGGCGCAAAACTTTTGCATCTTCATCAAATCCTTCAAACTGAATTGGGCGAAACCACGAGTCAAAAATTTGACGATTTAATCTTTTTTCGACCGATTTCGAGAATATTATTCCAAACATTTGATTTTTCTGCCGAAGTTTCCATTTTTTGTCTCCACTAAATTTTGTTAATTCCTTAGATAAACTTTTAAGCATTTTTTGAACTGTGATTTGTTTCAAAACTCGCAAGTTAAATTTTACTTAATCTGTGACAAACCTTTCAAAAACGTATCTTTATCGACGTTTTTAGAGTCTCTTGTAAGAAAGTTTTCCACAGGCTTTTCCACAGGCTTGTGGAAAGGTGCTTAAAAGTTAAAGTAAAACTTTAAGTGTTTTATTTTCAATAACTTACAGAGTTTACAGCTATTAGAAACGGCTCACAGACTAACAAATTTTTGCCACTTTTGCAAGGAGAAATCCACAGGTTTCAGCGATTTTTTATTTGACAGGGGTAAAAGCCTTTTTTAACAAGGATTTGGCGGTGAAATAGTTTGTGTTAGACTTCAATTTACAAGGATTTTCGGAGCTAATTTGAATGCCAAGAAGAAAAAAACTAAAAAAGTTAAAGAAAAGATTGTAGTGATTGAGGAAAAGGCGAAGGGTTTTAATGAAATGATTACCCAAATCGTTTCGGGTTTGGTGTTTATGAGCGAAACCGATGCTGAGATATTCCCCTTTACGGGCACAAAAACGGATGCTGTGACTAAAGAAACGCTTCTCGCCCAATTAAATAAAGAAACCACCACAAACATTGAGGAAAGAGATTTTAACGAGTTCTTTGAGCCTTTGATTAAATTTAAAGATTGGTTTAAAGCAGAAGAACGAAAGATGACCGAAAAATTTATCGAACTTAAAGATTTACTTCAACAAAATTTAATAAACAAAAAGGTTTTTCGACTTGGCAAAAAAGAGATTGATATTTTTGTAGTTGGTTTGGATCGGGAAAATATTTTGCGGGGAATTCAGACGAAGGCGGTTGAGACGTAATTTTATTCAAAGGAATTAGATTGAAACATAAGAATTAATCAGTTATCGAATACTTCTCTAAATTTCACTTTTCTTCCCAAAATCTCATAATTTCCTGGCACAATCTTAGCAATTGCCTCAACATAAAGGGCGTGTTCCTGCTCCAAAATTCGAGCAGAAAGAGTTTCGGCGGTGTCATCATTTATCACTTCCACAACTTTTTGAGCAATAATTGCGCCGTGATCAAGTTCTTCATCTACAAAATGAACGGTGCATCCGGTGAACTTCACACCATAATCAAAGGCTTGTTTCTGCGCTTCCAAGCCTTTGAAACTTGGCAATAAACTTGGATGAATATTGATGATTTGATTGGGAAAAGCACGGATGAAATCTTTGGATAAAAGCCGCATATAACCCGCGAGACAAACCAATTCAACGCCACGATTCTTTAATTCCGCGACAATTTCCGCATCGTGTTCCTCACGCGTCCGCCCATGACGCGGGATGGCGAGAGTTGCAATACCTTTTTCGTTTGCTTTGATTAAGCCTTGGGCGGATTGTTTGTCGGAAATAACAACAGCAATTTCAGCATTGGGAATTGTGCCGTTTTCAATCGCTTCGGCAATCGCCAACATATTTGAGCCGCGCCCAGAAATTAAAATGCCTAATTTCATACATTTTTAGTCTTTTGGTGGAAATTTGCCTGTTTCGCTCCAAGATAAACGAGCCGTTGTTTGATAAATATTGTTCATTTGCAAAGCGTCCACGGTTGCACGTCCACAAGGGGTTTTGCCGATGATTTCAGAAAAATCTTGGCTAAATTCAAAATGTTCGTACCATTTTTGCTGGCGTGGATTAAAAAGTTTGACAGTTTTTTGGGTCAGTCGGTCAATAGCTTTGATTTTTGTAGCTTTATGAGCATTGCATTCACGACATGCCAGCCAAAGGTTTGATTCAACCGTTTTGCCACCTAATGCTTGTGGATAAAGATGTTCGATTTCGAGTTTGAAAGGGATTAAATCTTGCGGGTTGAGGCAGTAACCGCAACGATTTTTCGCTTGTCGGCGAATTTTTGCGTCTAAATCCTTACTAATCTTTGCCATTCAAATCACGCCGTGAAATTTCTCGTAAGGCAAAAGCCTTTTTCAGAGTTGTAAATCTATTCAATTCCATCAAACTCCATAATTCTTTTTGTTCGAGTTTGGATAAAACTTTTTCACCTTGTTTTTGTAAGAGAAAACTCAAGCGTTTATCTTGTTTTTCCGGCATTTGCAGATTAGCAAGTTCCTTCACTTCTGAATCGGAACAAACAGCGATTTGCTTTTCCAATGCTTCAATATCAAACGAAAAATCGCGTTCAATTTTCTCGGCAATAATCTCATCAACCCTCCGATGCGTTTTGCTCGCCAGATTCGCAACATTGGCAAAAATATGTTCGGGCAAACTGATTGTCACTTCCATAACTAAACCCTCAGATTGATTTTAAGCTGATTTTCAAGAAGTTGAAACTTCTTGATTCATCTATTTTGGAATCTCTCCGCATTTGGTAGGATTTGGATTGGGTTTTCTTAGTATTTCATCAGTGATTTCAGTTGGTTTCTCAAACTCCCCTTGGTAATCCCTAAACGACAAATACCAGGAGTTACCTGAATTTGATTTACCTATTTTAAAGATTCCGTCTTTAAAATATTTGTCTGAGACACTATTTAAACTGTTAATGGTATCCTCTTTGCCTATCTGCTTCCAATTACAATTATTGGTGATAATTCCCTTAGCCTCATCAACTTTGCACACATACTCTTGAGATGAGTCTACTAAACGTTTTACTGAAAACTCAATACCTCGCCCATAGACGCTAGGCAACCGTGTGAGTTCCCAATTTAACCCTCTAACTTGGTAATATTTCACATTCCAATATTCGTTCGAAAATGGCATACTTCCAACTCCCTTCGTTTGATACCAAAACCCATCATCGCATTTTGTGAACCATTGTTTAGTTAAGGATGCAACAATTGCGTCAGCTTTAGCCCGATTCGGAAAAATAGCTTCGATAACTTTGTCACTTGAAATATTAACTAATTCACAATCTACGGACTTAAAGTTTTCGTTAAATTCAAACTCCCATTCTTTTCCTTTCATCTTGCTAACGGAAGCTATTACAGTTTTATAATATTTTTGGTAAAGAGCATCCCATTCTCTTTTTTGTTCGTTATACATCTTATAAGAAACAGAAGGAGTAGTTTCGACTTTTCCTGTCCACTTAACTTCAATATTATTATCACTTTCGAGTTTAGTTGGTTTATCCAAAACTCTAATCGGCATAATCGTCAAGGCTAAATCCTTGAATCTTAATAAATCAACATCATCCTCATTCCTCTTAATATCCCCGGGAACTTGCAAAGGAACAAGTATATATCTGAAACCATCAGAGCAACGCTTGAAAGTTTCTTCCATTTTGCGGTCAATGAACTTTTTAGCATCGGCATTCAGTTTTGCTATCTCTTCGTTCCTCTTCCTTTCAGCTTCATACTTCTGAATATCCTGTTGAACAGTTTGGGCTTTTGTAATTTGGGTAATACTGCAAATCAATAGCAAAACCGTCAACAAACTAAAAATGTAAATGTTCTTTTTCGCTTTCATTTCAGCCTCGCTTATTTTTTAAATTATTGGGGACAAGTATTTTTCTTTGCTACATACGGCTCAACATCTTTACAAGTCGGGCTTTTGTAATTTTCAAGTCCTTTTAAATTCCAAATACTGTCATCTTTGGAAAAACTTAGCGTCATTTTATCAAAGGTAGAATTATATTTTGACCAACAACCGCTTACAATTTCATAGTCTCTGGTAGCCATAGAACTAAAGACTATTTTCCCAACCCAAGTAGTTTTATTCTTTAATTCAATGTAAGTTGGTCTGTCTTTTTCTGGAATAACATTAAAATCAAAGTTTTCGATTTCGTAAATTCTTGAGCCGGACATTGTATAAGTCATTCCATTAGAGCATTTTTGAAAGCATCCATCAATTCTTTTTTCGGCTTCTTTTAATGCTTCCGAAACATCAACTTGAACTTCTTGCGTTGTAGGTTTCGGCAACGGAACATCGTTTTCAGAATTATTTGATGAAGATTTTGATGTTTGGTTGGGTTGCAAATTTGAGTTGTGTATGTTCTCTTTCTGAGATACACAAGAAGTTATTAAAAACAAGATAGCTATGCTTAAAGTCAAACAAATCAACATTTTATTTAACTTCAAAAATTCGGATAGTCCAGCAGAATTTTTCATAACAAATAAACTATTTTTTGTATTATATTCTAATCTAAAACGGATTCTTAATATATTTTATTTATTTGTTTTTTTGCAATGTGGCTTGCCACAGTATTGTTTGTGGATTTCATCAAAAATATTTTTAATTATTCAGAAAATTAAATCCTTATTGCTATAAACTCTTCTGTAAAATCTAAACAATCTCAACCTCTTTATTCCCCTCAATTACCTTCCCAATCTCAACGCTTCCTTCCAAATTCCCCAACAAAAACTCTTTATCAACTTCGGCACAAATGACAATCATTCCCACGCCCATATTAAAGGTGCGAAACATTTCTTTGTCCTCGACATTCCCAAGTTTTTGCATCAAGCCGAAGATTGGGAGTTCGTTCCAAGTTCCGCGTTTTATTTCAACCGTCACATTTTCAGGCAAAATTCGTGGGATATTTTCCAGCAATCCGCCACCCGTGATGTGGGCGAGACCTTTAATTTTTCCGCTATCAAGTAAATTGTTCAATGGTTTAAGGAAACTTTGGTGAGTTTTCAAAAGTGCTTCGCCGACGGTTTCGCCTAGTTCTTCGACAAATGAATCAACCTTATACACGCCAACTTCAAAAAACAGTTTTCGCGCTAGAGAATAGCCATTCGTCTGCAGACCGTTAGAAGGCAGAGCCAAAACGACATCGCCCGATGTGATATTTTTGCCGTCAATTACTTTCGATTTGTCCACCACGCCGACGATAAATCCCGCCAAATCATATTCGCCGTCCGAATACATCGAAGGCATTTCGGCAGTTTCGCCACCGAGCAAAACGCAACCGTTTTCTTTGCAAGCGATTGCCATTCCTTCGACCACGGAAGCTGTCACATCAGGTTTGACAACGCCCGTCGCAAAATAATCAAGGAAAAAAAGCGGACGTGCGCCTTGCACTAAAATATCGTTGACACAATGATTTACGAGGTCTTGCCCGACTGTGTGGTGAATTTCCGTATCAAATGCAATCTTTAATTTTGTGCCGACTCCATCAGCGGACGCAACTAAAATTGGTTCGCTCATGTTTGGAAACGCCGCCGAAAACATTCCGCCGAAACTGCCGATTTCGGTCAAAGTTCGCTCATTAAAAGTTGATTTGGCAAACTGTCTGATTTTTGCCACGGCTAAATTGGCGTTATCAATCGAAACGCCGGCATCTGAATAGGAAATTGATGTTTTGGTAGTCATAGAAAAGTCTCAGGTCTCAAGTCTAATGTCTCAGGTCGAAGGAAGATTATAGACTTTTTGGGGGAATTAACCAAAGTTGTTAGGATTTTGTTTGATTCCAAATTCGCGTTCTAAAATTTGATTAAATTCCGCATCTGAAAGAATCTCTATTTCACTTTTCACTCCTTTTTCAGTTTCAATAAACTTCTTATCAGTCAAAGTTTTGCGCCCGATTTCGGTCATAATTGAACAAAGTTTTCCGCGTGTAAAATGTGATTCTGGCGAGGTTTGATGAAAATTGCACATTTCGGTAAATTCCGATAAATCTCTAGCCAAATCTTTGAAAATATATTCGCTTTGCCAAATTTCAGCATCTTTTTTGACGACTTCAAAATATTCGTTATCAAATTTTTTGATTAGAAATATTCCGTTATCATCTTGTTGCTCAACATTTAACTCAAATTTCAGCGGTTCAGCCGTAAAATCTCCGTAACCGACATCAACAAGAAATTCTTCGTCATCAATTTTCGCCAAAATCGCCAAATGATCGTATTCTGCGCCGAATTTTCCTTCGCCTTGACTAACTCGCGCTGAAATTATTTTGGTTTGAAAGCCCATTTCTGTTAGTAATTTGTTAAATAAACCGTTTAACTCATAACAAAATCCACCGCGTTTTTCGCGAATAATTTTTTCGTAAAAATTTCTTGCGTCTAAAATAATCGGAGATTGCCAATGAATATCAAGATTTTCAAACGGAATCTGCAAAAGATGTTGTTTTTGCAATAGTTTGAGAGTTTCTGCCTTGGGAGTTAAACCTTTTTTTTCGATTCTGATTCGATTGAAATATTCGTTCTCGTTCATATTTATCTGATAAAATTATACTTGGAGAATTATTCCGTGCAAAACTTGATTGACTTACTAGCCAGTCGCGTTTAGCATTTTGCAAGCAGTTTATTTTTCGTAAATGGAGAAAACCAAATGAGTTTTACCTTGATAGACTTAGGTTCTGAGAACTTTGAACTTAGTGCAAACGTATGGAGTTGGAAGCCGACGCTGGAAATTGTCAAAAATTTGAATATTTTGAGCGATGGCAAACTGAGACAAATGGAATATGCCGCGACAGGTGTCAAAATTGAAATTGATGATGCACACGAGATTGGCACGAAGATTCAAAATCAGATTTTGCCGAAACTTGAGCCAAATAAACGGATTTTTATGGATGGAAGCATCACGGACGCGCATGATGACGGCACAATTTATCGTGACGAGGACGAGAAGTGGAAAAATTACAGCGCAAGTTATGATTGGCTGAAAGAATTTTCGGAGTTTTGTTTGAAGTCGAAAGGATTTCAAGTTTTTTAAGATTATTTTGCCTGCTAAAAAACGCCAAAAAGCGCGAAAGTTTTTGTATTTGATTTTTTTCGTGTCATTTCGCGTTATTTCGCGGGCAAAAAAAATAAAAAAGAGTGGAATTTAACTTAAAAACCTTAATCGAAGTCAGTCTCTTAATTCTTTTTGCCACCGTTCACGGCTACGCGGGGGCGTGGTTGGCGGTGCGGATGCTTTTTCGTCCGCGTAATCCGGTGAAAATATTGGGAATTACGATTTTTCCGCAAGGGATGATTCCGCGCCACCGTGACCGAATGGCAAACGCAATTGGCAAAGCTGTCGGTGAAGAACTCGTTTCGAAAGAAACTGTTTTAGAAGAATTATTTGAAAAGGATTTTTTGCGCCGAAAAATTCAGAGTGTCGTTGATTCATACACGCAAGAACTTTTGTCGCAAAATTATCCATCTTTAATCGAAGCCTTCCGTCAAATTTGCGCGAACCTGTTTTGGATGCAATTTCGATGTTGCAATTAAAAATTGGCGCACATATTCAAACTGTTCTTAAAAGTGAAGATACGGTGCAGTCTATCGGCGGTTTTGTGGAACGTCGCGTGGATGAATTTTTATCCAAAAGAGTTTCGGAAGTAATTGATGATGAACAGTTTAATCAGGCCTTGAAGTTTCTCGAAACTCGAATTCATAGCGCGGTCAAAGAGCCATCGCTTGAAAAGAAAATTGCTGATTTTATCATCACGCAGAGTTGATGATTTAGCAAATACGCAACACGACTCTAGGCGAAATGTTCACGCCTGACGCAATTGCCTTAGTCAAAGAAAAAGCGGTTGAGCAAATTGATCCGATTATCCACCAATTAACCGAACTGGCGGCGGCGGAAAAGACTCGCAATCAAATTGGGGCATTGATAAAAAAAGAGGTTCACGAATATTACGAAGGCTTGCCGTTTATCAAAAAGATTTTCGTCTCGCGTGATACTTTGTTGAGTGAAGTTGATGATTTGGTCAATGAATCTCTGCCTAAACGTATCGAAGAAACTTTGCGCGGTGACTTTTTTGCTGAAGAAGCGTTTCATTTTATTGATACAAGTATTGATACGGCTCTCTCGCGTCCGATTCAAACTTTAATCGGACAAATTGCGCCCGAACAACTTGAACGAGTCAAAGCGCAAATTACCAAAAGCGTGCTTGGCTTGCTCCAAAGCGACGAAATGCAAAAATCTATTTCGGCTTATTTGACCGATTCACTTCACAAAATTCGTCCGCATAGCCTTGACGCTATTTTGCAAACCATTCACCCCGAATCCGAAGAAAAACTCAAAAAAATGCTTTCCGTCGGTCTGCTGAATATTTTGAATCAAGACGAAACTGCCAATATTATCAACTCCGTTTTATCTAAACAAATCGAGCGTCTGATGTCCGCGCCAATCGGCAAACTCTCCGACCATATTTCCGAAGAACAAATGAATGCCACGGGCAATCAATCTAACCGAAACGATTCTCGAAGCCGCCAAAGAAAAACTTCCGCAAGCCATTCAAGAATTTAACATCGGCGAAGTTGTCCGCGAAAAAATCAATCATTATCCGGCGGAAAAACTCGAAAGTCTGGTGATGTCTGTTGCTAAAGAACATCTGCCGAACGATTGAATTGTTCGGGGCATTTTTTGGGTTTGTGATTGGGGTGGTGCAGGCTATTATGTCGTATTTTATTTTTGTGAAATAGAGATTTTCAGTATTACCGTGAATTCAAATGTTCGTTAGTTTTTAGCGAAAATTAAATTGGAAAAACTCTGAGGAAATGATTGGTTCTCAGAGTTTTTTTTGATTGGAACGATTGAGATGACGTGGGATGGAACGGCTACGCACTAGTTGAAAATAAAAAGACTAAGTGATAAAAAAGTTGCTATTTCGCTTATATTCAATAACTTATTCGATTACATTTGTAATTGAACTGATCTGCTACTTGATGCAATTTTCAGTTTATATCCAGTTTCACACCAGACAAAACTTTATCAGCCCAATCTTTTTCTGACCAAACAACAACCTAAATTTTCATACTTTCCAGTTGGCACAACATTTTTAAGGTCAATGCGAGCTTTGCCACTAAGCCAATATAACTGTGATTCTGAAGGCTCGCCATAAAAAGGGAATTGCAAAATAATAATTGAATTATCTTGTTTCCAATGTGCGTAAGCATATTCGCCTTCGTCATATCGGACTTTTGAAATATAAAGCTTAAATACCTTTTTGCCTGTAAATGTAGCAAGTCGTTTGAGTGCTAACACTACATCTTCAAAATTTTCGTGTCTGTTAATGGGAACGGGCTTAAGCTGTTTAGGTTTGGATTCAATCTGTGGTTCTGGCACAAACTGTATTTGTTGCGGCATTGCCTCGACAAGTGCAGAATTGTCGTTTTTCAATAACGGGAACATTTTCAAATTTGATTTCTTCGGTTCAGGCAACCACAACCAAAACGGCGCAAAGGCTAGCTGTAAAAGCAATAAACGTTGTATTAATGAAATGGTAAATAAAATTTCATAAATCCTTAATTAGCAAAACGATGTGATTATAAGCGAAGCAATCAAAACTACTGATTATGTGAAATGATTCCGAGTAACTTCACAGACGCACTAACTCAATTTACCCCGAATTTCAACCCCAAAATCAAGAAACTATTCCCCCGAAAAAATCCCGAAATTCCAATCTCTTG